>JBEVXH010000001.1:0-799406 GCA_040506195.1 Candidatus Thiodiazotropha sp.
TGACAGTGAGGGTATCGCCGTCCGGATCACTGTCGTTCGGCAGCACGTCAACGGTAACCGGGGTATCCTCATTCGTGCCAACCGTATCGTCAACAGCAACAGGGGCATCATTCACAGCGCCCACAGTTACGGTGACTGTAGCAGTGTCAGTCCCACCGTTGCCATCGTCGATGGTGTAGGTGAAGGTGTCGGTACCATTGAAGTCCGCATTTGGGGTATAGACCGGATTGCCACTGACCGGATCAATAGATACAGAACCATTTGTTCCCTGGGTCACGGCTGTGACAGTGAGGGTATCGCCGTCCGGATCACTGTCGTTCGGCAGCACGTCAACGGTAACCGGGGTATCCTCATTCGTGCCAACCGTATCGTCGACAGCAACAGGGGCATCATTCACGGCACCCACAGTTACGGTCACGGTTGCCGTATCAGTCCCGCCATTCCCATCATCGATGGTGTAGGTAAAGGTGTCGGTACCATTGAAGTCCGCATTCGGTGTGTATACAGGGTTTCCTGATACCGGATCGATGGCAACCGATCCATTGGTACCTTGAGTGACCGCAGTCACGGTGAGCGTATCACCGTCCGGATCGCTGTCATTCGGCAGAACGTCAACGGTAACCGGGGTATCCTCGTTCGTGCCAACCGTATCGTCGACAGCGACAGGGGCATCGTTTACACCACCCACTGTTACGGTCACAGTGGCCGTATCGGTACCGCCATTCCCATCGTCGATGGTATAGGTAAAGGTGTCGGTACCATTGAAGTCCGCATTCGGGGTATAAATCGGATTACCTGAAACAGGATCAATAGTGACTGATCCGTTTGTCCCTTGAGTGACCGAGGTGATGCTCAGCGCATCTCCTTCAGGATCTGAATCGTTTGTGAGTACATCAATAGTGATCGGAGTATTCTCACTTGTACTCGCGCTGTCACCAATGGCAACAGGCCCATCATTTACACCTGCCACCGCAATCATTACTGTGGCTGTATCAAACCCCCCATTTCCGTCACTGACTGTATATGTAAAAGAATCTGTCCCAGTAAAACCGGCATCAGGTGTATATTGATATGAGCCATTCGAATTTTGGACCAGAGCACCATTGGATGGCTGCGTGTTGCCGGTAACTAAGAGCCGGTCTCCCTCTGGATCTGAGTCATTCCCAAGCACAAAAATACCTACCGGGGTATTCTCCTGAGTTGCGACTATGTCATTTTCAGCTTCGGGTGGATCATTAACGGGAATAACGTGAATTATGGAGACTGCGGTATCGCTATTGCCATCACCGTCATTCAAGGTAATGTTGATGATACGATCAACAGTTTGTGGATAGTCACTGGTATTGACAAAATGAATTGCCTGAAGTGCTTGTTCATAATCTGCAAGACTTGCTGTGCCCGTTAATGTTACAGAGATTTCATCAACTGTTGCTGTAATGCCATTCGGCAGACCACGCACAATCAACTGATCAAATGACTGATGATTGGTTAATACTATGGTTGCACTCTCAATATTTGCATCATCGACATCCGTAATAACAACATCTTCGTCTACAATCGATACTGCCGATCCGTCCTCAATAAAGGTTGTTTCATAACCGTTTCCGGCGGCACTGCTGTCATCAGCATCCAGATCTATTGCTGCAACATCGTTTACACCAATAACTTCAATGTGGGCAACCGCAATATCACTATTGAACTCTCCGTCATTTACCGTCACTTGTATCAGACGAGTCTCAGCAGACGGATTTTGGCTTGTATTCTCAAAGGTAATAGCTTGTATGGCGCTCTGATAATCTGCCAAAGAAGCTTCACCACTGATTGTAATGACATGGCCATCGATCACTGCTGACAGGCCTGCCGGCATATTACCAACTGCCAGAACATCGCCCGATTGGGGATTGGTCAGCGTTACTGTCGCACTCTGTAATGTCTCATTATCGACATCCGATACAGAAGCATCTAAATCTGCAATCGAGATTGCGGCATCACCTTCGGTGAAGGTTGTCAGGTAATCATAGCCACCGTCAGTCGAATCATTACTATCGAGGTCTATAACTGGGGGGTCATTGACTGCTTGAACTGTAATAGTTGTGACAGCCGTGTTACTGTCGAACTCACCATCATTGACAGTCACTTCGATAATTCGAGGTGTTTCGTCAGGGTTTTCTGTGGTATTGATAAACCCAATATCGCGTATCGCCTGGGCATACACTTGCGGTGAAGCAGTTCCACTCAACAATACAGTGATGACTCCGGGCACACTGCTGTCCACCTCAACATTCAAACCGGTAATCGCTGAAACATCCAACTGATCACCAAACTGAGCATTCGTCAGTACAATTCTTGCACTTTCCAGTATCGCGCCATCCGGATTGGAGACCTGGATATCCGCATCTGCGATGGGCAAAGGATCGCCATTCTCCGTAAAGTGGCTGAGATAACCGACACCTACCTGTGAATTGTCGTCACCATCCAGGTCAATGGTGGGCAAAAGGTTGATAATCGTTGACGACTCATCGGATTGGGCAAAACTGACTGCCAATCCTTCAGTTTCAAATCCGCTCTCGGGTGTTGTCTGTGCACCTGTCCGTTCAATGGTGACAAAACTTGATCCTTCGTTGCCTGTTGGAGATTCACCAGGGCCGGCAGCCGGAGCTTCTTGAATGGCTGTTGGGTCTTCACCCAACAAGATTGCCTGTTGAATTGCATCGATTGACGCTGCATATTCCGATCCATCCTCGGGAGTGGTTGTCTGGTAGACGTCAGCATCGAGCAGGCCCTGTGAATTACGGCCCAAGGTCAGGTTGCCACCGTCATTGAAAACAATCTCGATACTCCCGAGCTCGCCTGTCGTGATCTGCTCATCGGCAAAGACAAGGTCGCCAACCTGGAGAATTCTGGTAACGCCATCACTGCCGGTTGCCTTCACTTCACCAATTACCTGGCGAACGAAACCAATAACCTGCCCGGTTGTCTGGGTTGCTTGAGTAGCCATCTTTGCCTCTACGATTCAGATCAATTAAGTTTGCTATGAGGAACAGGCAGAATACCTGGTCACCCTATCGGGGATAATTTTCGTAAAAAAACATCAGCTCGCCTATTGTACCTTGGTACAATATGTATCTTTTTGATTTAATAGATAATTTTTTGAGATTTATGGAAAATGCGATCAACTGTTGATCAATAGGCCAAGCTGAAGGCGATCTTTAGTCGATGTTTTCCTAAAAATAGAGCTGAGATGGGCTTTGACAGTTCTTTCAGTGATATCGAGTTTTTTGGCAATCACCTTGTTACTATCTCCGGAACCTACAAGTTGCGCTATCTCATACTCACGATCAGTTAGCTTCGACAATGTTGATTCTATATCCGGCGCCCTTGCCTGGTCTTCACCCTCGGGCGGACTCACCGAGCTTAACCTGCTCATCAGTTTGAATAACAGGCTTCGTCCAACCCATACTTCTCCCATCCGCACCAACTCAACAGCCTTGACCAGAAGCGCCTTGGAGATATAGCGATTGCAGTACCCTTTGACACCATGTGAGATCAGGTAGAGCCCTTCCTCATCATTTGGTATGGCTGAGAGAATAATAAAGGCGACATCTGTAAATCGTCGGCAGAGCGACTGTGGAATTTCCCGGTAATCCTTGTTGAACAGCTCCAGATCAACGAGCACTACACCGGTCTGGTAGGTTTTCAGGTTGCTGATCAGCATTTCGCAGGATGATACGGCCGTCAATTCTCCCACCTCACTCAGTGATTCATGCCAGCGTTTCGCGATACCCTCATCCGAGCTGCAAAGCATAATCTTGTTGGTGATGGGAATGACCTTTTGTTGTAAATCGCTGCTCACATCAGCATTGCGATTTTCATTCCCATCTGAACCAACACCTGAAATCTCGTCAGTATTAGAATTGATCGATAATTGCATCACCTTATCGTTCTCTCAGTGCCCTGCCTTTCGCGCGCAATAATGGTTTGAAAAGATATTCGAGAACACTCTTTTTCCCGGTAAGAATATCGACCTCTGCCTGCATTCCGGGGATGATCGGTAATGCCTTCTCCTGGGTACCCAGGTCTGTTTTATCGGTTCTTACCCGTACAAGATAAAAACTCTCCTGTTCATGCTCCTCCTTGATAGTATCGGCACTGATATGCTCAACTTTACCCGTAAGCGCTCCATATACGGCAAAGTCATAGGCTGTCAGTTTTACAATCGCTTTCTGGCCTGGGTGTAAAAATGCGATATCTTTTGGACCGACCTTCGCCTCTACGAGCAAGGAATCGTCCAATGGCACAATTTCCATCAACTCCATTCCAGGCTGTATGACACCACCCAGGGTGTTGATCATGACCTGTTTGACCGTACCCTTCACAGGTGAACGGACTGCGGTACGGGTTACCCTGTCTTCCAGCGCTACGCTGGTCTCCTTAAGCTTAGAGAGTTCCGCAAGTACATCATTCAGTTCAGCATGCGCCTCATTTTTGAAACGAAT
Organism: Candidatus Thiodiazotropha sp.; assembly: GCA_040506195.1. GTDB lineage: Bacteria > Pseudomonadota > Gammaproteobacteria > Chromatiales > Chromatiaceae > Thiodiazotropha. The sequence goes on from JBEVXH010000001.1 coordinate 4,497, forward strand.
TAAAATCTCAGAGACCTTCTGTTCTGCCTCTTCGAGGCGGGATTTCATACGAGGGATAGTCAATTTAGTTGTCTCGAGTTCCCCTTCCAGTTCGCTGACCTCCCTTTCAAGCCGCAGGATTTCAACTTCAGAAATGGCACCTGCTTCCAGGAGCGGTTTTGACAAGTCCAACTCTTTTGTTACTAATGACAGATTCCGCTTCAATCTTACACTTTTTACCTCAAGCCCTCTTATCTCCTGGTTAATCTGTTCAACCTGCTTAGACAAAATTGAACGGTTGGTCTGCAACTCTTTCTGCCGTGAATTGAACAGGCCCTGCTCCTGATCTACCAAAGTTGGATACTTTTCAGCCATACCCGACGGCGCCTCGAATGCCTTATTGTCGGTCTCCGCCTGTAGCCTGGCAGCTTTGGCTTTCAGCGCCCAGAACTGTAATTGTGTTTCCCTCAAGGAGGAGGAGAATCGTGTGTCATCTATCTGCAGCAGGACCTGCCCCTGCTCAACAGTATCTCCATCCTGTACGTATAATGCAGAAAGTATTCCCCCCTCTAGATTCTGGATGACCTGTATCTGGCTGGAGGGTATTACCTTGCCAACTCCCCTTGTCACCTCGTCCAACTCGGCCCAACTTGCCCAAACGATCGCCAAAATGACTATCAAAAGCACCACCCACAGAATAGTCCGCCCACCCCGAGGGGCCTGCACCAGTAGTGCGGCAGTCTTATCATCCATGAAATCGTTGTCGCAATTGCCTGGTTTTTCAGACCTGAACGACAAAGGATCTGCCTGTCTTTCGACTTCTATTGTTTGAGACTCAGTGTCCATCATTCAATTCAAGTGTCTCGGCATCTGAACATACGCCATTCATTTAGATACCTCTGCCGGCTTGGCGGAATTGTCATCCCGGCTCTGTTTCAAGGCCTCAAGCACTTGTGCTTTAGGGCCGTCGGCAATCACCCTGCCCCCATCGATAACGATCAGCCGATCCACCAGTTCAAGCAATGATGAACGATGGGTCACCAGAATCAAGGTCTTATCCTCTGCATATTTGTAAAGTTGGCGTTTCAGGTTCGCCTCGGTGCTGTTATCCATAGCATTGCTGGGCTCATCCAACATCAGTACGGGAGGATCAAGTAAAAGAGCTCGTGCTATGGCTATGGCCTGACGCTGTCCTCCTGAAAGATGTTCGCCCCGCTCTCCCACTTGCATATCGAAACCATGTGGGTGCTGATTGACAAAATCCATCACACCGGCAATTTGCGCCACTTGTAGAATATCGTTGTCATCCGCGTATGGCGCCCCTAGAACAATATTGTCCCTGACACTGCCGTAAAAAAGCATAATGTCCTGAGGTACGTAACCGATACTGCGCCGGAGATCTGCAGGATCTACCTGTCTTAGATCAGCCCCATCAATACGCACAGCACCGGAATCAGGATCGAAAAGCCCCTGTATAAGCTTTTCGATCGTGGTCTTCCCGGAACCCACCTTTCCGATAATGGCGACCTTCTCACCGGATGAAATCGACATGGAGACATTTCTCAATGTCACCTTTTCCTCACCAGGATAGGTGAAGGTGACATCATCCAGTTCAATATCACCCTGGAATTGCTCACGGCTGAGAAATGTTTTCCCCTCCGGTCGTTCAACAGGCAATTCCATCACACTGTTGAGACTTCCGAGCGCGGTCTTCGCCTGATAGTAACGCACAGCAAGATTAGCCACCTGAGCCATTGGGGCCAAGGCTCGTCCCACCAAAATCACTCCGGCTATCAAGGCACCCATGCTGAGCTCTCCTTCAGCAATCAGATAGACCCCGAGGACCACTATTCCCACCTGTGACATCTGTTGAAAGAAAGTTGCCACATTGGAAACCGAAGCAGACAGCAAACGTGAACGAACTCCCCACTGTGCGATATGACCAGTCAGCTGTTCCCACTTTCGCTGCACTTCACTCTCGGCACCAAGATGCTTAATGGTTTCGACTGCGGTCAAGGATTCGATCAATGTCGCTCCCTTTTGTGCCGATGCACGATACGTGGCCTCAACCGACCGCCTGAGTGGAGACTGGATCAGTATCCCATACAGAATCACGATTGGAATACAGACTACAGGCACGAATACCAATGGCCCGCCAATAAACCAAATAACCAGGATAAACAATAAAACAAAGGGCAGGTCGACCAGGGTCACAACAGTAGCCGACGTAATAAAATCTCGGATACTTTCAAACTCACGCAGATTATTGGCGAATGCACCAACAGAAGGTGGACGTGCCGCCATTTTAATACCGAGAACACGCTCGAACAGCATGGAAGAAAGCAAAATATCCGACTTTTTACCGGCAACGTCAATAAAGTAACCACGCAGGCTCCGCATAATTACATCAAAGGAATAGACTATAAAGATACCAATCGCCAACACCCATAGAGTCTCAATTGCATTATTCGGCACCACCCGGTCATAGACATTCATGATAAATAGGGGACTTGCCAAGGCGAACAAATTGATAAGTAGTGACGAGACAAGCACATCTCTGTAGATTCGCCATGATTTTACCAATGTTCCCCAAAACCAATGGCGGGTGTTCAGTCTCAAAACCTCGGGAGTCCGGTCATCAAAGCGATGTTCCAAGCGGATAAAAATTGCATATCCTGAGTACTGTTGCTCAAGGTCATCGATGGTTATCTGATGCGTACCCTCCCCACTTTCAGGTTGCATAATGGTCAATTGATTGCCATCTGCACTACGCTCCATCAAGACACAACTCTGCCTGTTCTTGAGCAATAATACGGCGGGGAGCACCAGAGAACTGATTTTTTGTATGGAACGCCGAACAATTCTTGCACTGAGTTGAGCACGTTGAGCCGCACGCAGGAAAAGCTCAGGTGTCAGGCGATGATTCTCCAGCGGCAATCCGGCACGCAAGGCATCATGTGAGTGAACACGTCCATAATAGCGGGTTAGAAAAACCAGACAATCCAGTAGCGGATCATCAAATGCAGATCCATCTGTGGGGTGTTTCCACTCCTCTGTCACATCCTGTTGTTGTTGTGCTTTAATATCTGACATGGATTGTATCGTGACACTTGCTTTTCAATAGATGACTGCCAGGATCTAAAGAATTACTTGTCGAGGAATCTCTATGTTGTATGCGAAACGTGATAATGATGGCAATATCATCAATCTCTCGGAAACCCCTTCTTCTGGCGCCGATGAGGAGGTCAACGCCACAGATGACGAGGTTATCGGATTTATATTCAACAACAGTTCCTCCACTCTTTCTAAAAAGTTACTCTCTGAGACAGATGCAGGGATGATCCGCATCGTCGAGGATCTGATCGCATTGCTTATTCAGAAAAACCTGATTATGTTCACCGATCTGCCTAATGCCGCCCAGCAAAAAATCTTGATGCGAAACCAGATTCGATCAGTATTTCAATCAGGTGATCCACTTCTCGTCGACGATGACGGACTCCTTTAATTCCTTAGCGTCACATGAAGTAAATTCTTTAAGTTCCTTGGTATTGCAGAACAGAGAGAATAATACCCGAGAGTGACGACTACATTGGCTTGCCTAAAAAGTAGCCCTGCCCACCCACTAGATTGAGTCGTTGCAGAATTTCCCAAGTCTGTTCCGCCTCCACATTCTCTCCAACCACTTTTATCTCCAGTCCATGCGCAATATAGACCAATGCCTCAATAAAAAACTGGTTCTCGGCACTTGCCTGGAGTTCTCTGAGATAACTGCCATCGATCTTCAGAAAATCAACTTTTATTGTCTTTAAATAGCCGAATGCACTATGGCTACGGCCAAAATGATCAAGGGAGAAGGCTGCTCCGTATCGTTTGATCAAATCAATAAATCGACTGACGTTCTCCAGCTGCGCTACAGCACCGTATTCCGGCATCTCAAAGATCAAGCGCTGTGAAAGTTCCGAATTTTCACCCAGCTGCCGCTCAAGCCAGGCAAAAAATGAACTGTTTTTCAAACATATAGGAGAGATATTAATGGCATAACAGGTATTATCGTCAACCTCTTCCCGCAAACGTTCAAGAATTTTCACGATCACCATCTTATCGATCTCAGACGTTAAGCCGAGTCTATCCGCATGGGGAATAAACAGGCCTGCGGACAAGAGTTGAGCTTCACCCTGCTTATTCTCCTCCCTGATTCGCACATAGACCTCCTGGTGCAGGATTGTATTGTCTCGACAAGCAAAAACCGGCTGGAATTGCAGGATAAATTTATCGGCTGCCAATGCGCTTTTTATCGTTGTATGCCAATCGGTCGCCCCCTTGATCCTGGTGTTATCCAATTCACCGGGCATATAGAGATGCCATGAATTTGGCCCCTCGCTTTGCGCGGTGCGGAGTGACATATCCGCTTGCGAGAACAATTCCGAAAGATTCTGAGAACCGTTGAAAGCAGCCAATCCGATATGCCCCACATCCTGGCTGAGCGCATGGCCGGTGTCGGCAAGCCCGGACAGCGCGCTAGACAAGGCCTGGCCCAGCTTGCTTGCCTCGACCACATCCATGTCTTCGACAAACAGTGCGAAATCACCGCCGCTCAAATGTGCCAGATAACTTTTGTTTAGCGACTTGCTTACCGACCGCAACACCTCGGAGCTCTGTTTCAGCAGTTCATCACCGGCCTGATAGCCGTGATTCTCGTTTATTTCCTTAAGATTTTTGAGTTGTATCAGCGCCAGTAAACCGCAGGAGCACTCCTCTGGCGATGCCAAAAGATTCTTGATGGTGTTGTTGAAAAAACGTTTATTGGTGAGATTGGTAACCGGATTGAGGGACGCCTGGCGGTGCAGGCCCTCGGTCAATCGCTCCAGCCTTTCGATCATCCCCTTGACCTTTGTGGACATCCGATTCATTGCCAGGACGATGCGGCGTAGGTCTAAGGTCCTGGGTAGCCTCTCAATTATCGGAAACTCCCGATTGACGATGGCATTCGCCTGTTGTTCCACCTCTCTCAACGGCTTGAGCACCAGTTGCAGTGAGAGTAAACCCAAAAGCAGAACCACCAATGCGCTGAGTAGAAACCACCTGAAGATCTCGACACTATTCTGCCACAATTGTCGATGGGCAAAACCGGGATGACTCTGCACGACCACTTTTCCGGCCTGTACCCAACCTGACATTACGATTGCCTCACCTATCGGCGTGCTGAGAGGAAATTGTTCAATAAACCACTCAGGCACGCCCTCGAGTGTGACTGCCAGTTTGCGTTCAACCAGGGGCGCCCCCTGCATATCCTGTACTACGACAAGACGGTAGTATCCCCGATCGAAGATCGCATCGGTCATGGACGTGACCGTGGCAAGATCCTTTTCGGCCATATGCTTTGAAATCGACAAACCCAGAGATGTTGCTGTGTCCTGTGCGTGGGACTCCAATTGTGATTCAAGATAGGCACGTGTGTTTTGCACACTGATGTAGAAGGTACCGGCGAAGACCAGTACCAGCAGTACAGTGATCAAAATTATCAATTGTCGCGACAACGTCATGAGCTTTTCACCCTATACCCATCGATGATGACAGCATCGATGGCCTATTGGAACCATAAATTGGTAATCAACCATATATGTTGCATTTTTTCCTATCAACGCTTCGCCTCCTGCTGCATTCTTTGTTTTAGCTCCTGCCAAAGGCTAAGCCGAGTTGAAGAACCGACCTTCTTTCCCCTGCCCAGGCTTTTCGCCAACCATAAACCATCGGCATTAAAGCTATATACCGGTGTGAGATCGAGGCGGTTGCTGGCTGACAACAACTGAGGATTGAGATTATCCAACACCTTGGGTATGGAGGAGGGTTCAGGATAGTAGGTCAGCACCATGTGGGATTGATTCAACTTGACCGATTTCACATACATAATACGCAACTTCTCTTCCGCGACACCCATCTCCTTCAAGGTGAAATACTTGGCGATGGAGTAATCCTCACAGTCCCCTCCCTTTCGCACCAGCAGTTCCAATGGGGTTGCCCAATAATCTTCCTTGCCCCACAGGTCGGCATCGGACTGGTAGGGGATTTGATTAAAGAAGTCGTTGACACGCTGTAACTTCTCGATTTCATCGACATGATTGCTTTCCAGCATCAATCGGCGCCAGGATGCGACTCGATCCCCCGCCTGATCACCAAAATTCTGCTTCGCCCAGGTAACTGCCTCATCCGTCAGATCGATGCTTTCAGCAAAGGCAATCGCTACTCCCAGCCAGAGTATCGCAGAGATCAGAAAGGCTGGAATCGACCGTTGTCTATGTTCCTTAAAACGCAAATAACCCGTCACCAATACACCTGCATTCCAGCGGTTGGCAGTAGGGTGGCTGTATTCAATCCACTTGAAGGCCACCTCATCCCGGTATTTCCCGAGATGCGAGACCTGTTAACAGGCCCCTGGGAAGACTAGTGAATGACCGGAATTTATCAGGAAGGCTTGTAGAGGTTCTCTCTGAGCCACGACATGAATGGCCAAGAATCTCCCTTGGGTACACTCCGGTACTTCTTTATCTTCCATAGGATTATGTCGACTGTTTGGCCGATATCTTGACCAGATGGGCCGGAGATTACCCAGGCCCACAGAATGCAAAACTACTGCTGTTGGAGACTGGCATGGGCCGCCGCCAATCTGGCGACCGGCACCCTTGGTGCGGAGCAGGAGACGTAATTGAGTCCGGCACGATGACAAAATGCGATCGAGCTGGGATGCCCCCCGTGCTCGCCACAGATGCCGACGCTGAGGCTCTTGTTTTTTTGGCGCCCCCAGTCCACAGCCAGTTGCATGAGCTTGCCTACACCCTTCTCATCCAGTACTTCGAAGGGATTGTCCTTGAGAATGTCGTTCTGGTTATACATCGGCAGAAATTTGTTCTCGGCATCCTCCCGGGAGAAAGAGAAGGTTGCCTGGGTCAGATCATTGGTGCCGAAGGAGAAGAACTCCGCCTCCTCCACCAGCGAATCGGCCCGCATGCAGGCCCGCACTACTTCAATCATGGTACCGAAACGGAAGTTGATCTTCTGCCCATATTTCGCCTCAACATCGGCGCGAATCTCATCCACCATCGCCTTGACACGCTTCAATTCCTCGGCGGTACAGACCTGGGGCACCATCATCTGGGGATGCACCTCAAGGTCTTTGGCGGCACACTCCGCAGCCGCTTCAAGGATGGCTCGGATCTGCATGCTGTAGATCTCGGGGAATGTGATACCGAGACGGACACCGCGATGACCCAGCATGGGATTGGTCTCTGTCAGTGTCCGCACCTTGCGCAGCATCGTCTCTTTCTTCTCGATAGCCTGTTCCACCAGGCTCTCATCCACCATGTGACGCAGTGAATCGGCCTCTTGTCTGGCAAGTTCCGGGTCCTGCAGCAACATCATGCTGCCGGCAAGCACATTCATGCCGCGCACCGAATTGCGCAGATGGTGCAATTCGCTCAGATCGCTCAACAGCTGTTGTTCAGTGGGCAAGAACTCATGGATGGGGGGATCGAGAAGCCTGATAGTAACCGGCTTGGGCGACATCACTTCGAGAATCTCCTTGAAGTCGCTGCGTTGCATCGGCAGCAGTTTATCCAGGGCAGCCTGGCGCTGAGCAGGCGTCTCAGCAACGATCATCTCGATCACCACCGGCAGGCGATCGACCGCATTGAACATACGTTCAGTTCGACACAGACCGATCCCCATGGCGCCATACTTCAATGCCCGGCTGGCATCTGTCGCCGTGTCCGCATTCGCCATGACACGCAGATAGGCGGCCTCATCGGCCCATCTCAACAGCCGGTTCAGCTCTTCGGTGAAATCGGGTTCGACCATGGGAATCTGTCCCAGAAAGACGTTTCCGCTGCTACCGTCGATGGTGATCATGTCGCCCTCGCGGATCACAGTGCCCTTGGCCACAGCTTCCCGGCGCTGTACATCGACACTTATCCCCTCTGCGCCGGCCACGCAGGGCTTACCCATGCCCCGCGCCACCACTGCCGCATGGGAGGTCTTACCGCCACGACTGGTGAGTATCCCTTCCGAGGCGAAGAAACCGTGTATATCCTCAGGCTTGGTCTCTTCCCGCAACAGAATCACTTTCTGTCCCTGCTCTTTGCCCATCAACTCCGCCCGGTCGGCATCGAACACCGCCAACCCGCTGGCTGCACCCGGCGATGCGGGCAGGCCCTGAGCCACCGGTTCAGCCTTGTTTTCATTGTTCAACCGGGGATAGAGCATCTGCTCAAGATAGATGGGGTCGATCCGCAGTAACGCCTGCTCCTTGCTGATCAAGCCCTCCTCGACCATCTCCACGGAGGTGCGCACCATGGCCGTGGCGTTCATCTTGCCGTTCCGTGTCTGCAGGCAATACAGGGTGCCGCGTTCGATCGTGAACTCGAAATCCTGCACCTCTTTGTAGTGACTCTCCAGTTTCTGACGCAGCTCCTCGAGCTGTTTCGCCATTTCCGGCATCTCTTCCGCCAGACGGGCAATCGGCTTGGGGGTACGGATACCGGCTACTACATCCTCTCCCTGGGCATTCACCAGATACTCGCCGAACAGCTTGTTCTCACCGGTACCCGGATTCCGGGTGAAGGCCACTCCGGTGGCGGAATCATTCCCCCTATTGCCAAACACCATGGTACAGACATTTACTGCCGTACCGTTGGCCATGTCCGGGGTGATATTGAATTGACGCCGGTAGTCGACGGCACGCTTGCCCATCCAAGAGCCGAATACTGCCTTGATAGCTATCTCCAGCTGATCATAGGGGTCTTCGGGAAACGGCCGGCCGGTATGCTTTTCAAAGACCTTGAGAAAGCGATCACAGATCTCCTCCAGGTCACCCGCAGAGAGTCCTACGTCCTCGGTGACATGGGCATTCTGTTTGACCGCCTCAAACTCCTCGTCAAAGGCCTCATCCGGCACACCCAGCGCAACCTTGCCGAACAGCTGGATGAATCGGCGATAGGCATCATATCCGAAACGTTGATCCCCGGTCTGCTCGATCACACCCTCGAGGGTATTGCTGTTGAGTCCCAGATTGAGAATGGTGTCCATCATACCGGGCATGGACATTGCCGAACCGGAACGTACAGAAACCAACAGGGGATTTTCCGCATCGCCGAAACCCTTGCCTGTGGCTGTTTCCACCTGTTCCATGTGGTTGCGTACATCATTCATCAGATTATCGGGCAGGGTCTTGGACTCATTGGCCAGGTAATCGAGACACGCCTCTGTACTGATCACAAATCCGGGTGGAACATTCAACCCAAACTGGGTCATTTCACAAAGGTTTGCCCCTTTCCCCCCCAACAGTTTCTTGTTCTTGCCATCTCCCTCGCGAAATGCATAGACATGTCGTTTTTGACTCATTTGCTTAGATATCCTCTATTTATTATCTGAACTGACCGGTACCGAATTCATTCTGAAAAAACCGACTAGCTTGTCTGTCGCATGATTAAAGCACTCGATAACTACCCACATTCGCACCAAGCAGTATAATACTCCCTTTTTGTTGCCGAACCATTAACGAGATCCATGGAAAAAACCTACGACCCCCACGCCATTGAGCAACGCTGGTACCAGACCTGGGAAGAACGCGGCTATTTCGCCCCAGGCCAGACCGGCAGTGACAGCTACTGCATCATGATTCCACCACCCAATGTCACCGGCAGCCTGCACATGGGACATGGATTCAACAACACAATCATGGATACGCTGATCCGCTACCACCGTATGAAGGGCGACAAAACCCTGTGGCAGGCGGGCTCCGACCATGCCGGAATCGCCACCCAGATGGTAGTCGAACGCCAGCTGGAGGCAGAGAACAGAAAACGCCACGATCTGGGAAGGGAACAATTCATCGAACGGATCTGGGAGTGGAAGGGAGAGTCTGGCGGCAATATTTCCCGCCAACTGCGCAGGCTCGGCTCATCGCTGGATTGGCAGCACGAACGCTTTACCATGGACGAGGGACTCTCCGATGCAGTCAGGGAGGTTTTTATCCGGCTCTATGAGGAGGGCTTGATCTATCGCGGAAAGCGTCTGGTCAACTGGGACCCCAAGTTACACACCGCAGTCTCCGACCTGGAGGTCCTGTCGGAAGAAGAGTATGGCCACATGTGGCATATGCGCTATCCCCTGACAAACGGCCAGGGCCATCTGATCGTCGCTACAACCCGTCCCGAGACCATGCTCGGCGACTGTGCAGTGGCGGTAAACCCCAGTGACGAACGCTATAAACACCTGATCGGTGAACTGCTCGAACTACCCCTTACCGGGCGCCGCATCCCTATCATCGCCGACGAAGAACATGTAGATCCGGAGTTCGGTACGGGCTGCGTCAAAATTACCCCCGCCCACGACTTCAATGACTACGCGGTCTGGCAGCGCCACCGGGATGAGATCACCATCAGCGAACAGATCCACGGCGGTCTGATCAATATCTTCACCGTGGATGCCTCGATACGCGAAAATGGCGAGACTGAAGGCAGCCTGATCCCGAAAAAATATATCGGCATGGATCGCTATGATGCGCGGAAGCAGATCGTTGCCGATCTTGAGGAACAGGGATTACTGGAGAAGATCGATGATCACAAGCTGGTGGTACCAAGAGGAGACCGCTCAGGGGCAGTCATCGAACCCTTCCTGACGGATCAGTGGTACGTCAAGATCGCCCCTCTAGCCAAACCAGCCATCGAAGCGGTGGAGAGCGGCAAGATCCGCTTCGTACCCGATAACTGGAAAAACACCTATTACGAATGGATGCGCAACATCCAGGACTGGTGCATCAGCCGCCAGATCTGGTGGGGGCATCGCATTCCTGCCTGGTATGACGATCAGGGCAATGTTTATGTCGGTCGTTCCGAGGCGGAGGTCCGCGCTCGTCACAATCTTGATGACGACTACCCCCTACAACAGGACGAGGATGTCCTGGACACCTGGTTCAGCTCCGCACTCTGGCCATTCTCCACGCTGGGGTGGCCGCAACGGACCGATCGACTCAAAGATTTCTACCCCACCAGTGTCCTGGTCACGGCTTTTGACATCATCTTCTTCTGGGTCGCACGGATGATCATGATGGGCATCAAATTCATGGGAGATGTCCCCTTCCATGAGGTCTATATCCATGGTCTGATCCGCGATGGTCACGGGGACAAGATGTCAAAATCCAAAGGCAATGTACTCGACCCCATCGACCTTATCGACGGCATAGAACTGGAAAAGCTGGTGGAGAAGCGCACCAGCGGCATGATGCAGCCACAACTGGCTAAAAAGATTGAAAAGCAGACCCGCAAGGAGTTTCCCGACGGCATACCCAGCTTCGGCACAGACGCCCTGCGTTTCACCTTTGCCGCTCTGGCCGCCACAGGTCGTGATATCAAGTTCGACCTGGGCCGTATAGAGGGTTACCGCAACTTCTGCAACAAACTGTGGAACGCCACCCGCTATGTGATGATGAATGTGGAAGGGCAGGATTGCGGTGTGCAGGGTGTAACAACCGGTCACTCCGAGCCGTCCGCCAAACTGGAACGATCGGTCGCCGACCGCTGGATCATGTCGCGCCTGCAAAAAACCAAGCAGACAGTAACGGAAGCCATCGAGGGTTACCGCTTCGATCATGCCGCCCAGGCAATCTACGAGTTCACCTGGAACGAGTATTGCGATTGGTACCTGGAACTGAGTAAACCGGTACTCAATGACGAGAATGCATCAGCCGAAGCGAAGCGCGGAACACGACGCACCCTGGTCAGGGTACTGGAGAATCTGTTGCGCCTGACTCATCCGATCATGCCGTTCATCACTGAAGAGATCTGGCAGCGTGTCGCCCCCATCGCCGGTGTCGCCGGAGAAGAACAGGTGGGGGCCACGATCATGCAACAACCCTTCCCTACACAACGTAAATCATTGATCGATGATGAAGCGGAGATTGAAATGGCCTGGGTGATGCAGTTCATCCTGGGCATTCGAAAGATCAAGGGTGAACAGAACATCTCGCCGGGAAAACCGGTACCGGTAATCCTGGCCGATGCCAGTGAGCATGACAGGGCCCTGGCAAAGCAGCATCGACATTATCTCGACTTCCTTGCCAAAACCGAATCTATCGAAGTACTGGCTGATGACGAACAAGGACCTGAATCGGCCACCGCTTTGGTGGGTGAGATGAAGGTATTGATTCCTCTGGCGGGCTTGATCGACAAGGAAGCTGAAATCAAGCGCCTGGAAAAGGAGACCGGACGTCTGCAATCCGATGTGGACCGCATCGAAAAGAAACTGGCCAATGCCAGCTTTGTCGATAAAGCACCGCAAGCCGTGGTAGAGAAGGAGCGCGAAAAACTGGCGGAGGCCAAAGGCGCCCTCGAAACCCTGCGTGTGCAGCTGGAAAAAATCAGATACCTGTAGCAACTCCCCCCATCCTCCTTATGGGGGGTATTGTGAAAGCAAGCCGCAAATGAACGCAGATTTAATTATTTACTCTGCAGCACGGTACAACTTGGGCCTTACCCTATCGCATTGACCATACCCTCTAATGAAGGAGGGTAGGCAATCAAACCCTCCTAAGTCTTGTTGCCACTTTCCACTTCTCTTCCTATATTCAAATATTCATAAAAATCCGGACGTTTAGCATTCGCTGGTTCAATTTTCGGATGCAACCATCGCAGAGTCATTTGTCCTCAGCCGATTAGTCCACAAGCACTGCAAAACCCTAGCGAAGACTATTTAAATTCATGTCTTTCAACAACTTATCTACGGCCTGTCAGCACAAACCAATCAACTCCTTGGCGGCTGCAGAAGTAAGGTTGTTTTTCGCCCGGCGATGCTCTCATTCGCTCATTTAGAATAACTACAGTTGAATCACTCTTCCTTGCTTGACGGAAAAAACACAACAGTACCGACTCTATTTGTGTCAACCGGCCCCAGCTGCCACACATGGACACACCAGATTGTGCCGAAAATAGCCGGGGCAACGATCCGTTGTCGGGTGATGAAGCGATGCCAGCAAGATCCCGGATCCGGATATCGTCATCGAACACCCTGCATCAGGGCGGAAAAGCGGAACTACTTGCTATATGCGCAAATATACTGATAATGGCGGATTTTTATCTCGGGCGCTGTGCTATAATCCGCCCGGTTTTTTAAAATGGTTGAGCATTAGTATGGCGAAAGAAGACTTTATTGAGATGGAAGGCACTGTAATCGAGACGTTGCCGAACACCATGTTCCGCGTGGAGCTGGAGAACGGCCACGTAGTGACAGCCCATATCTCAGGCAAGATGCGCAAGCACTACATCCGCATCCTCACCGGAGACAAGGTCACGGTACAGTTGACCCCTTACGATCTGACCAAAGGACGTATCACCTATCGCGCCCGTTGAGAACGATCAGTTATCATCCAGGGTGGCATCGGGTACCTGCTCCCCGACAATATCAAACTGCAGTTTGTCATTCGCGACATCGACCTTAACCACCCCTCCACCGGCCAGCTTGCCAAACAGCAGTTCTTCCGCCAGGGGCTTTTTGATCTCATCCTGAATCAACCTTGCCATCGGGCGGGCGCCCATCTTCGGATCATAGCCATGTTCTGCCAGCCATACCCTGGCTTCCGCTTCGACCACCAGATTGACATGTTTCTCCTGTAGCTGCCCTTCCAATTCGAAAATGAATTTATCGACCACCTTAGCGATATGCTCTGGTGAGAGGCCGGCGAACTGAATGATTGCATCAAGACGATTTCTGAACTCGGGTGTGAACATTTTCTTGATCACTTCCATACCGTCGCTGCTATGATCCTGCTTGGTGAAACCGATCGACGAGCGGCTCATCTCCTGGGCGCCGGCATTGGTAGTCATAATGATCACAACATTGCGGAAGTCTGCCTTGCGGCCATTGTTGTCGGTCAGGGTGCCGTGATCCATCACCTGCAGCAGTAAATTGAAGACATCCGGGTGCGCCTTCTCGATCTCGTCGAGCAACAACACACAATGGGGATGCTTTGCAATCTCCTCGGTCAGCAATCCCCCCTGGTCAAAACCTACATACCCTGGCGGTGCGCCGATCAACCTGGATACTGTGTGGCGTTCCATATACTCGGACATGTCGAAGCGGATCAGCTCCATACACAAGATCCTCGCCAGCTGACGACTGATCTCAGTCTTGCCGACACCGGTGGGACCGGTGAAGAGAAAGGAGCCGACCGGCCTGCCTTCATTGACCAGTCCGGATCGATTCATGCGTATGGCCGCTGTCAAGGCATCGATGGCCGGATCCTGGCCGAATACGACCAGCTTCAGGTCACGCGTGAGGTTACGCAGGGCCTCGGTATCGGAAGTGGAGACTTTCTTTGGCGGGATCCGCGCAATCTTCGCCACAATAGCCTCGACTTCATCCACGTCGATGACCTTTTTGCGCTGCTCCAGCGGTTGCAGTTGCACATTCGCACCCGCCTCATCGATGACATCGATGGCCTTATCGGGCAGATGACGGTCGTTGATGTATTTATCAGAGAGTTCTGCGGCGCTGTTCAAGGCATCCTGTGTGTACTCGATATGATGATGCTCCTCGAATCGGGACTTCAGGCCCTTCAGGATCTCCACCGTCTCTGCCACGGTAGGCTCTTCCACATCGATTTTCTGGAAGCGCCGTGCCAGGGCGCGGTCTTTTTCAAAGATTCCCCTGAACTCCTGGTAGGTTGTGGAACCGATACAGCGCAGCTCGCCTGATGCGAGCACAGGCTTGATCAGGTTCGAGGCATCCATAACCCCACCGGATGCAGCACCTGCTCCGATGATTGTATGTATCTCGTCGATGAACAAAACCACATCCATTTCCCGCTTCAGCTCGGCAAGAACCGCCTTCAGGCGTTTTTCGAAATCACCGCGATATTTCGTACCCGCAACCAGCGTCCCGAGATCAAGGGCGTAGATTGTGGCATTGGCAAGTACGTTAGGCACCTCTTTGTCGACGATTTTCTTGGCCAAACCCTCCGCGATAGCGGTTTTACCCACACCGGCCTCTCCCACCAGCAGCGGATTGTTTTTGCGCCGCCGGCAGAGTATCTGAATGGTTCGTTCAACCTCTTGCAGACGACCGATCAGGGGATCGATCTTACCCTGTTCCGCCAGTTGATTGAGATTCGTGGCATAGCTCTCCAACGGACTTGTTTGACCATCCCCTTTGGATTCGCTGGATAGTTCGGCTGGCGTCTCATCCTGAATCGTGCCGTCAACCTTGGAAATACCGTGAGAGATATAGTTGACCACATCCAGCCGGCTTACATTTTGCTCATTCAGAAAAAAGACCGCCTGTGAGTCCTGTTCATTGAATATCGCCACCAGCACGTTGGCGCCGGTGACCTCGTTTTTGCCCGAAGATTGGACATGAAAAACTGCTCTTTGCAGCACCCGTTGGAATCCTAAGGTGGGTTGAATCTCCCTCTCATCACCATCCGGAATCAGTGGTGTTGTCTCTTCAACAAAGCTGCTGATATTCTTTCGCATGCTCTCGATATCCGCCCCACAGGCACGCAGTACCGCGACGGCGGTGGGATTGTCCAACAAGGCAAGCAAGAGATGATCCACCGTCATGAACTCATGATGTCGTTCTTTGGCATTCTTGAATGCTTGGTTAAGGGTAAATTCCAACTCTTTATTCAACATCTCAGAAACTCCAAATAGCGCCGCTTACGTCTCCTCCATGGTGCACATCAGCGGGTGCTGGTTGCTGCGAGAGTAATCATTGACTTGTGACACCTTTGTCTCAGCCACGTCTTTAGTAAACACGCCACATACGCCCACACCACGGGTATGAACATGAAGCATCACTCGGGTCGCCTTTTCCCTGTCCATGTTAAAAAAGGTCTCCAATACCAAAACCACAAACTCCATCGGTGTATAGTCATCATTCAGAATAATAACCTTATACAAGGGAGGTTTTTTAAGTTTTGGCACTGCCTCCTTTAATGCTAGACCGTCTTCGTGTGATGTTTGTTCTCGATTACTCATAATGGCTGATTCTAGCAGGCCTAAACGGTCTGAAAAGTGGAATTATATTCAGGATATTTGTTTAACACAGAAGGCATGGTGTGAGCAGATTACTATTGTCATTTTACCTAAATTGACGCCCTGATTAGAATACCAAACCGTTAAAAACTAGCCACATCCGATACGCGGCACACTCACATTTTCATCAGGCGTTAAATCTCTGACTATCTCGCAATGGGTATAAGCTGACTAGGGATTCTTCGTATTAATAGACAGCCATTATTAGGGTAATTACCAATACAAACCTAGAAAGTTTGTGAAAATTTACATATTTGTTGACCGACAATGATAGAGCACTATACTTTCCCCTACAGTGTTGATAATGGTTCCCATTTTAGAAGGAACAGGAACACTGGAATTCGGGCTGTTATGTTGACGCCCACTGTTTTTTTTCAATGGCTGGTACTTGGGCAGGTGGACAGAGCAGTTTTGAGCCTCTCTGCAGAATAAAAGGTAGCGGTAAACGTTGAGTGTATGGACTAAAGTGAGGCATTGCGTGGAGATTCTCGAATATCCCGTACAGAACCGATATTCATGTCGGTTTTTGATCTCTCCGATACTCCAAATCTCAACCCTTTCGTTACTACCACTCCACCCTCCCGGGTCATCGATAGTGAGGAGCAATAGCTATGGCGACTGGAGTCGTAAAGTGGTTTAACAACGCCAAGGGCTACGGTTTTGTAACCCCGGAAGATGGAGACCAGGACGTTTTCGTCCATTTTTCATCCATTGAGATGGATGGATACAAAACCCTGAAGGAGGGTCAAAAGGTCCAGTTTGAAATCAGTCAAGGACCTAAAGGACTTCATGCAACCAATATCCAACGGGTTGCAGCAAGCGAATAGAGCTGGTCCCTGAATAAGTAAACGCAAAAGCCGGCTCGGTGATCCCGATCCGGCTTTTCTATTTCCCCAATACACTGATGCCTCTGCAAAGCGGTAAACAAGGGAGGTGGGGGCCGCCCCGTGGATTCTTCATGTGTATCCTGTCTATTGCTGGGTAGCGTGCGTATATGTCTGCCCTGTTTACAAACAGCGAAGATCGTCAGGTTCCAGTTTAACCGCCGGGATACTATCATAGCGCCTTTTATCAGGACGAATTGGAATCCAACACGGTCATTCTTGAATGCTGATTCTTTTCAACAAGCCTTATGGCGTTCTCACTCAATTTTCAGATAGCGAGGGGCGTGAGACCCTCGCCGACTACATCATCATGAAAGGAATCTATGCCGCTGGACGGCTTGACCGGGACAGTGAGGGCCTGCTGCTGCTCACCGATGACGGTAAACTGCAGCACCGTCTTACAGATCCCGGTAGCAAGCGATGGAAACGATACTGGGTCCAGGTTGAGGGTATACCGGGTACCGATGCCCTGGCACGACTTCGACAAGGTATTCAGCTAAAGGACGGACTGACACTGCCGGCAAAAGTCAGGCAGCTCGAGGAACCGAAACTTTGGCCCAGAAATCCGCCCGTTCGCTACCGGGCGTCAATCCCCACATCCTGGCTCGAGATTCAGCTTCGGGAGGGGCGTAATCGTCAGATTCGACGTATGACGGCAGCTGTCGGATATCCTACTCTGCGCCTGATCCGTATAGCCGTGGACCGCTGGCGTCTGAAGAATATCCAACCTGGTGAATGGCTCATCGTCGATGGTGTCCGTAAAGAACCGGATCAAGGAAGAAAGAGGCCCCATCATGGCGGATAAAGGCAGAGTCATCGTTGGTCTGTCAGGTGGTGTGGACTCATCCGTCGCAGCCTTACTGTTGCAACAGCAGGGCTATCAGGTCGAAGGCTTGTTCATGAAGAACTGGGAGGAAGATGACAGCGAAGATTACTGTTCCGCAGCCGAAGACCTGGCAGATGCCCAGGCGGTAGCTGAATGTTTAAAGATTCCACTCTATACGGTCAACTTTTCTACCGAGTACTGGGACCGCGTATTTGCCTATTTCCTCGAAGAGTATGGTGCAGGCAGAACTCCCAATCCCGATGTGTTATGTAACCGCGAAATTAAGTTCAAGGCCTTTCTCGACCATGCAATCGATCAGTTGCAGGCATCCATAATCGCCACCGGGCACTACGCCGCAGTGGAGAAGGATGACGAGGGCTATCATCTGCACAGAGCCAAGGATGAGGATAAGGATCAAACCTATTTTCTCTATATGTTGGGACAGAGAGCCTTGAGTCACAGCCTGTTTCCCTTGGCACAGCTGAATAAGCACCAGGTCAGGGAGATTGCACATAAGGCGGGATTTCCAAACCATAAAAAGAAGGACAGTACAGGGATCTGCTTTATTGGGGAGCGTAAGTTTCGAGACTTTCTGCAACGCTTTCTCCCGGCTCAGCCAGGTGATATCGAGGATCCCCAGGGTAATCTGCTGGGCCGACACCACGGTTTAATCTACTACACACTCGGCCAGCGGCAGGGATTGGGCATAGGCGGCCGACGCGACTCAATCGAGGCGCCCTGGTTCGTGGCGGCAAAGGATCTTCGTCGAAACGTCCTGATTGCAGTACAGGGTCATGATCACCCCCTGTTGATGTGTCAGAAACTGACCGCCAACCAGATGCACTGGGTGGCGGGTCATCCGCCATCCGGTCCCCTGCAGTGTCTGGCAAGAATTCGTCACCGTCAGCCCCTCCAGTCCTGTCGCATCCTTCCCCGAGACGATCGACGCTATCTGATAGTATTCGATTCGGCTCAACGGGCGGCGACACCCGGGCAGTCAATTGTGTTCTATCACAACAAAAGATGTCTTGGTGGGGGTATCATTGAAGATGGCGAGAGTATCAGGAATCGATAAACTAGGGCCTGTTAACAGGCCCTAGGCTCAGCAATACAGTTCCAGTAGTGTAAAAAAGAGATGCAATATAGAGACAGCGATCGCGCAATAGCCCTATCGGGCATATATCAGGCAGCCAATCTGGTACAACAGGTTGCGCGTCGCGGATTGGTTGATGCAGACAGCATTGCGGCGAACATCCATAGCCTATTTCAGATCGATGCCGAGAGTGTGCAGGATGTGTATGGGGGCCTGGAAGGAATTGCACCCGGCCTTCGACTGGCCTATCGGCAATTGAGCGGTGAAGAGGCGCGTGACGATGAGCTGACACGCTATCTGCTTGGCCTGGTGCAACTGGAAAGAAAACTCAGTCGCCATCTGGACCGACTGGAAAGGATAAAGCAAGGTATCACTACAATCACCCAAAGACTGCCCCACTTTCCCGCCACACACAGCAATATTCTCGGTACCCTGGCGGAGATCTATGCAGATAATATCAGCCAGCTCTCACCTAGAATCATGGTAAGCGGTGAGCCCGTTTACCTGCAGAACAGCGACAATGTAAATAAAATCCGTGCCCTGCTGTTGTCAGGCATCAGAGCGGCCACCCTTTGGCGACAGACAGGGGGTAGAAGGAGACAATTGCTGTTTGTGCGCAAGCGTTACATCCAAGCATGCAAAGCACTCCTTGACGATCTCCATCAAGAAATTTAATCAATCATTCAATCAGATTGATTGAGTCACACCTGATCGATTTCTTTTATCAAACCAATGTGAAAAAACGTTAATTCGGCATACTAAATGACAGAAAACAGACAGCATTTCAATGTATAAAGAGTAACCGCTGCGGAGCCGCAGTGGAATATATAACTTACAACACAGTTGAGAGGATACGAATATGAGCAATACCAAGCTTGTCATTGCCCTGAGTGGACTGTTCACCCTGGCAGCCTGCAGCCAATCCGACAACCAGCAAAGCGCCACCACATCTCAGGAGACCCAAGGTTCTTCAACCAGCATGGTTGACAAAGTCTCTGAAGCCGGCAGTAATGCGGCGGATACCATCGCCGCCACAAGCAAGAAGGCTTACGAGGGAGCAAAACAGATGGGGAGTGATGCTGCCGATGCCGTTGTCGATACCAGCAAAGAGATCTATGAAAATACGAAACAGGCCGCAAGCGAAGCGGGTAGCACGATAAAGGAAGAGACAGAAGAGATCGTTTCTGCAGTGGGTGAAAAGAGTGCTGAGGTATATGATGCGGCAAAGACCAAAACAGGTGAAATGGTAGACGCCACGAAAGAGACAGGGACTGAAGTCATGGATAATATGAAAAACGAATAGTAACAGATTGATTATTTAATGGCGGGAGAGCACTGCCAATCCCTTTCCGGGAACGCAGACCGGTCGTGAAGCCCGGAAAACGGCCTGGTCTGCCAATGACATCACTCCAGGGCCTGTTAGCAGGGCCTAACACAGTGGACGCGCATTTCTGTGCAACTGTCGCCCGCGATCGGGTATAATCCACGCTTTTTTCAGCAACCAGGTGGACTGACTCAATGGAACTCTCCTCGCTTACAGCTGTATCCCCCATCGACGGCCGATACGGTAGCAAAAGTGCCGACCTGCGACCCATATTCAGCGAATTCGGTCTGATCCGTCATCGAGTTTCGGTAGAGGTACGCTGGCTGCAGGCCCTGGCGACGCATAATGATATTCTGGAGATCCCCACTCTCAGCGAGCATGCCGTCAATATCCTCGATGCCATCGTAGATAACTTCAGTGAAGAGGATGCCAGAAGGGTAAAGAACATCGAGCGAACCACCAATCACGATGTCAAGGCGGTGGAGTATTTCCTCAAGGAGAAGATTGCCGGTAACGAAGAACTGGAAGGGATCAGTGAATTTTTTCACTTTGCCTGCACCTCTGAGGATATCAACAACCTGTCGCATGCACTGATGCTGCGCGAAGGACGCGGCCAGGTACTGTTACCGCAAATCGACGAACTGATCGGCAGCATCAGACAACTGGCCCACCAGCTGGCCGATCAACCCATGCTCAGCCGCACCCATGGACAGCCGGCTTCACCAACCACCATGGGAAAGGAGCTGGCGAATGTGGTCTACCGGCTACGTCGTCAACGCGAGCAGATCGCATCAACCCCGTTGCTGGGAAAAATCAATGGTGCTGTCGGCAACTATAACGCCCACCTCGCCGCATACCCCGAAGTCGACTGGCAGCGTTTTGCCCGACAGTTCGTTGAGAGCCTGGGCATCGGCTGGAATCCCTACACGATCCAGATCGAACCCCATGATTACATCGCTGAGCTGTTCGATGCCATTGGGCGCATGAACACAATTTTGATCGATTTCTGCCGTGACACCTGGAGTTATATCTCCCTGGGTTATTTCAAACAAAAGACCGTCGCAGGAGAAGTCGGATCATCAACCATGCCGCACAAAGTCAACCCGATCGATTTTGAAAATGGAGAAGGAAATCTGGGCATCGCGAATGCCATCTTCGATCACCTTGCAGCAAAGCTTCCGATCTCCCGCTGGCAAAGAGACCTGACAGACTCCACCGTATTGCGCAACCTCGGAGTCGGCCTTGCCCACACCAGCATTGCCCTGCAATCGATCCAACGAGGCCTGGACAAACTCGAAGCCGACGGCGGGATCATGCTGGAGGACCTGGAGCAAAACTGGGAAGTGCTTGCTGAGCCGATTCAGACGGTCATGCGGCGTTACGGTATCGAAAAACCCTATGAAAAGCTGAAAGAACTGACGCGTGGCCAACGCATCACAGCCGACCAGTTGCAGGCCTTTGTCGATCAGCTGGATATGCCCGATCATGCCAAGGAGTCGCTGAAACGCATGACCCCGATGAACTACATCGGCAACGCCAAGGAACAAACCGCAGAGATCTAAATCTCCGTGGCCGCTTCATTTGGATTATGAAAACCGATCAGCCGCAAATGGACGCAAATCACCACGAACGTTCGCAAATACTAGTTCTATGATTGCGCATTAAATAGATAGATTAGGCAATGAATCTACATATTGTGATTCGGCCAGAAAGGTTTCACATATCCGGCTTATTTATAATCCCTGTTATTTAGTAGTGACTTCGCTCATCAGGTCATTTGCATAAATTAGCGGTGATTTGCGTCCATTTGCGGCATAAAATAAGCCTTATCTACATAGTGTTTTGAACGGACAGAGCGTGATTCGATGCAAAAACTGCATTTTCCCAATGGCTTGAATGCGGAAAAGTTTCTTGCCGATTACTGGCAACGGAAACCCCTGCTGTTTCGCAATCCGCTGGCCGAATTTCAATGCCGTCTCGAAACGGATGAACTGGCCGGTATGGCCTGTGAAGAAGCGATTGAATCTCGCCTGGTGCTTGAGAAACATGGCGTCACGCCCTGGGAGGCGCGCTATGGGCCTTTCGATGAGAATGACTTCTCAGATCTGCCCGACAGTCACTGGACGCTTCTGGTACAGGATATAGACAAGCATCTGCCCGAGATAGCCAATCTGCTGGACTATTTTCGTTTTATTCCGGACTGGCGGCTCGATGACGTGATGGTGAGTTACGCCGTTGACCAAGGCTCTGTCGGACCCCATATTGATGACTATGATGTATTCCTCTTCCAGGCCAAAGGCAAACGCCGCTGGAAAATCCACACACGCCCCGTATCAGAGGACGAGTTCATACCCGACCTCGATCTGCGCATCCTTCCTGAGTTCGAAGCGGAACAGGAGTGGCTGCTCGAGCCGGGGGACATGCTCTACCTCCCCCCCAATGTCGCCCACTGGGGGATAGCCGACGGTGAGTGCATAACCTGTTCGGTCGGTTTCCGCGCGCCTTCACTGCACGAGATGGCGACCGCCTGGTTCGAGGCTGCGCTTGAATCTCGCATGCCTCGACAGCGCTACCGGGATCCCCCTCTAAAACCCCAATCCGCACCGGGAGAGATACTCCCCCCCTCGTTGAATGAGTTCAAGGCCATGCTTGAAGAGTGCATCAGGCATGGGCAGGAAAACGATCGTTGGTTCGGCCGCTTCGTGACTGAAGCTAAGGAGCATCTGCAGATCTACCCGCGCTCTGAGCAGCTGACTGATAAAGAGTTTCACAACCGTTTTCGGGAACAGGCCGTTATCCATCGCCACAGTTATGCCCGCATGGCCTTCAGCCGCAATGAACATGACGGTTATGACACCTTGTTCGTGAACGGACAACACTATACGCTGCCCAGCGACTCCGGTGATTTCCTGCCGGTTGTTACCCACTATCGAGCGCTCCATTTCGGCTATCTGCAGGAGTGGCTCGAACAGCCGGTCTATCTCTCCCTGCTGTGCAGGCTCTATAACGACGGACATATACAATTTAAAGATGACACAGAGTGACTACACGATCAGAAAGGCGAAATGGCCTGAAGAACGGGAGTTGCTGCGTCAGGTCAGAGAGCCTGTCTTCGTTGAGGAACAGGGCGTCCCTCTTGCCATGGAGTGGGATGACGATGACCTCATGGCCCATCACCTGCTTGCACTGGACCGGGACCAAAGACCCGTTGCAACCGCGCGCTTGCTGGGTAACGGACAGATAGGGCGCATGGCGGTAGTCCCCGAGTGGCGCAATCAGGGTATTGGTACGGCGCTGCTGTTAAACCTCATTCAGCATGCTGACTCAATCGGCTTGCAGACCCTCTTCCTACATGCCCAGAGCAGCGCTGAACCCTTCTATGCCAAAGCGGGTTTCACAGCCAGCGGCGAGCCTTTTATGGAAGCTGGAATCGAACATCAGATGATGCTCTTATCTCTCAACAAGGACTTGGCCGAGGAACTCTTTCTGGCTCAGCTTGGCAGTACCACTGAGCTCTATCATCTACATACCATCGAAGATCACCAGATACATACCACAAGCATGGTGAGACAGGCAAAACGCCACCTGGCAATCTTCAGTCAGACACTCGATCCAGAGATTTTCGATACCCCTCCCTTTGTCGACGCCGCCAAGCAGCTTGCAATGCGCTCCCGTTTCAGCCGTATCCGCATCTTATTGCAAGACAACACTCTGGTAGTGCAACAGGGCCATCGGTTGGTCGAATTGGCGCAACGCCTGTCCACAGTCATCGAAATCCGTATACCCGGAGAAGAATATCTGGAGTATGCGGATAATTTCATACTGGTCGATGAACTGGGCTACCTGCATAGAAAACAGGCCGAAAATCCACTTGGCACCGCTTGCTACAACGACCGCCATAGAGTCAATAGAATGCAAACCATCTTTAATGAAGCCTGGGAATACGGTATACCGGACCGTGAATTGGCCAGACTTCACCTCTAAGGATGGTATTTTGTAACACTGTAGAGTAGGGCAACGGGTTAGAATAACGACTATAAATGGAATTCTGATCAAACCCGGAATGATCTGGAGGAACTCTGAAATAATCAGAGCATTTCAAGAAAATATGCCCCGAATGAATATTGTGGCATGATGCTTTTTTATGCTGCTTACAACCATTTCATAAGGACTTGCATTCTCATTAACGCTTGCATTGGTATAATAATGAAAAATCTGCCGACTGTAGCAAAAGTCCTGATAACACTTGCAGTAGTACTCTTTGGTGCCGAAACCCTGTTGCACTCAGTTGAAGGCTTTCTGTCCGGTAACATCTTTCAGAAAGATTTGATCAAACAAACGAGCCTGGCCTGCTCGTTCCCGGAAACTCGTTAACCAATAATGGAATTGATGCCTCTCTATTGAAATCCGGCCTGGAAGCCCAGGGTCTTGCCTACCCACCGAATACAGTGTTTATTGGGTTTGCCTGGAACCAGCTTGCAGATCAATCAAAATTGCTGCCCACTCGCCTGGGCGGTAATCGTCGCGGTCACTTCAACACATTCAGGAATCTTGTGCTGACAATGTTTCTCGGTGGTTTATGGCATGGAGCCAACTGGACTTTTGCCGTATGGGGACTGGCGCATGGCTTCATCCTGGTTGTTTATCACGCATTGGAAGGTGTAACCAATAAAATCCTGATTCCCGGCCTTGTCGGCAAGATTATCGGTGCAATTATATTCTTCCACCTGGTATGTATTACATGGCTGCTGTTCCGCGCTGAAAACCTGACCCAGGCGGTATCCATGTTCGCTCAAATGTTCCACAGCTTTTCGATGACCGAGTTCTCTCTCTATTCGCTCGGAATGCTGGGCTTTTTCGCACTGCCGATTGTGATATTGGAACTGGTTATCGAACGCTCCGGCGATATGCTCTATGTGTTGCGCACCCACTGACTGGTGCAGGCGATGATCTATAGCTACTTCATCTTTAGGTTGATCATATTCCCGCCACTTACTCCCCAGGTGTTTATCTATTTTCAATTCTAGGAAAACTTTGATTAGGGCCTGTCAACACTAATCGAATAGTGTTGACAGGCCCTAAGTCAGCCACTTCTTCCTGATCCTCTCTCGGTTCAATGCCAGCCACTGCAAGGCAATGATAATACTGGTCGAGTTGGCGCATCCGGTATAGAGTTCTGCAACAGCCTTTTCGGTATCCATCACTACCACGCGGATATCCTCTCCCTCATGGTCGAGACCATGCACGCCTGCAGCGTTGGATGCATCGACCTCACCGCAATAGAGAGAAATACGGTCCACGGATATGCCCGGGCTGACCATAAATTCACAGATATGCTCGATACGGCCAATCTCGCAATTAGCTTCCTCCAGCGCTTCTCGTCTGGCCACCGACTCATCGCTCTCCCCAGTTGGCGTAAAACCTCCCACCGTTTCCAGTATCCAGGGTATCTTCTCCTTACCCACCGCGCCAATTCTGAACTGTTCAACAAGCACGACCCGATCCAGATTCGGATCATAGAGCAGGACCGATACCGCACGTAGCTGCTCGAGCCGTTCGCGTATCAGTTCTTCACTCTTACCCCCCAGATAGAGATCGTGCTGCAGGCGATAGCGGTTAACTTTGAGAAATCCCCGATAGACCGGGTCAGACTCGATCAGTTCATATTGGTATTGCATCGAACATCAACTCTTCATCATGGATTGTCTTGTGTAACTGCAGGGTTTGGATTGTATCAGCAATCCGCAAAGACAATCCCTTTCAACAGCCACTCGGCGGTTTCTGAATGACAAATGGCGCGAACACTAAATGCCTAAAGCGCCAATAGATAAAAAATATACCCATGTATGCAATGGAGCAGCGCAATACCTTATGATTTCTATGTTGATTCGGAAAAGTGCCTGGTCGATAAATCAAAAAAACTCAACACAACCATACCTCCGACCGGGTGGACCGGAGTGCCGTCAATGACAAGATGGTCGAGTGGTGGAGGGAGCAGGGTTACGTTTTTCCGTAATCAGTGCACCGTGCAGACCATACAGGGGTCGAATGACCTGACGATATGCTGTACAGATACCGGGTCCTTCTCCCCCGGTCTGAGTGGCGCACCCATCAGTGCGAGTTCCAGGGCGCCAGGCTGACCCTGGTAATCTCGGGGAGAGAAGTTCCAGGTTGTCGGGGCGATAATCTGGTAGTTGAGTATGTGACCGTTTTTAATCTTGATCCAATGTCCCAGGCTACCGCGGGCCGCCTCCACCAGGCCGCATCCCTGGGCCACATGAGGGAAGGGTTTGTGATTGCAGAAGGCCTCACCCGGCTTGAGCTCCCTGGCCCAGGTCTCCATAAGCATGACCACCCTGGCAATCTCCAGCAGACGT
This sequence comes from Candidatus Thiodiazotropha sp., assembly GCA_040506195.1. Classification (GTDB taxonomy): domain Bacteria; phylum Pseudomonadota; class Gammaproteobacteria; order Chromatiales; family Chromatiaceae; genus Thiodiazotropha. The sequence continues at coordinate 31,059 of JBEVXH010000001.1, forward strand.
GCGATGACCCGGTTGCGCACATTACCGCCGCTCTCTGCGACCAGCGCTCTGACCAGTGACTGACCGTCCACCTGCTGTCGCGCCAAGGCGCCAACCTCGACCACCCGCCCGTCCAGCCTTGGCGCCTTGCACCAGCTATAGGCATTCGACACATCCGCATCGGGCAAGGTTATGCCGTCGAACGGGTGCCTTGGGCTCTTTTGATGCACCATCCAGCTGTGGCTGAGATCTTCGGTGATTAGCGCTGTCTCCAACGGCTGCTCAGCATCATCCCAGAGACCTTGACGGAATCTAGGCTCTCCCTGCTGCCGATAGACACCATAGCTCATAAAACGGTCACTACCGCGCCCCAGCATGTGGAGGTCGAGCGCCCTGGCCACTTCGAGAAAACGCCTGAAATCGCTGCTACCTGGATCGTGTACTTCGATCCATTTATCGAGTGCAGCAATCGAATTCAGGCTTGCGATATTCTCCAGGGTGTCGCCGTAGAGCGTGGTTTCGAGAAAGCGCCGAAAGCCATACAGGATCGCCTGCAACCGTGCCCGCTCCTGCATCTCGACGGCACGGGTGGTGCCCCCCGGCTGGATGGCCAGGCTGTGCGGCCACTTACCCGCCATCAATCCCATCAGGTGCATGAACTGCGCCCGGACCGGCAACATCTCCCTTACGGCACTGCCGCTCTGCGCCCTGAAGCGCGACTCGATCATGGGATACCAGGGCTCGTCACGATAGGTCTCACGGGCGAAATCGGGCATGAAGAAGAGGTAGAAGTGGGTCAGATGATCGGCCACGTTCTCATTGGCCAGGATTAGGTTGATGGCCAGCTCACCATTGCGCGGTGGCGTCACACCCTGCAGGGCCGCCAGCGCCTGGGCCGCCGCGACCGATTGGGAGACGGAACAGATACCGCAGATTCTCGGTGTATAGACCAGGGCATCCCCCGGCTCCTTGCCCTGAAGCATCTGCTCGAAACCGCGAAACAGGGACGAGGAGACCCGGGCCGACCTCACCCTCTCCTGCTCAATCTCCAACTCCACTTCCAGGTCGCCCTCCACCCGGTTGAAGGGCCCTACGATGCGACGGCTCATGACTTGCCACCCGGTCGCCGCCGTGGTGGCACACGGATATGATCGGCTACGGCGTTCTCTTTCAGGCGTGTGGGTGTCGCCGCCTTCGCCAAGGATGCCAGTGCCACGAACCACGCCTTGGGCATATCGGTGGGCAGACCCACCGGGATACCGGCAATCTTCGGTGTTTCGGTGAAGGGGTGGCCCGGTTCCTCAAAGCCTGGGGCAGTACAGTTGATACAGGCATAGCCGCCACGCAGGCAGGAGCCTTCCCCATTCCAGAGCCTGGTGTTGCAATCGGCATGGGCCTGAGTACCGAGGCAACCCATGTGCTCCATCATGCAGCCCAGATCGGATGGCTTTTCCGCACTCGCCTTGTACTCATAGAACTCGTTTCGGGGACAGCCGTGATGGACCAGATGATCGGCATAATTGCGCGGTCTACCCCATTCATCGAGATGCTCCCGCTGCAGTTCTCCGGAGGCGATCTGCAACAAGGTTTCGGTCACCCAGTTGGGATGCACGGGACAACCGGAGATATTGATCACCGGCAAGCCATGCTGCGCCAGGAACTCCTTGCCCAGAAGCCCGCCGATAACCGATTCGTCGTACTGCAGCCCGCAGGATCCACTGGGATTGCCACCGGCGGCCGTGATACCGCCAAAAGCGGCGCAGCTTCCCATTGCGATGACATGACCGGCCACGGCGGCAAGCTGCGCCAGCCACTTCATCATCGGTTCTCCCGTACCGGCAAGTCGGTGAAACTTTCCACTACCGTTGGGTCCACACACAACGGAACCCTCAAGGCAGAGCAAGTCGAGATGCCGCTCACCACGAATGATGGTTTCCAACAGTTCGATGAACTCGGATCCCGAAGCCTCGCTGATGGAGGGATGCCAGAGGATATGAATACCGGCACTCTCCAATGCGGTAAACAGGTCCGGCCCCTCTGCACAGAGCATCGAGAGTGAACAACCGCCGCAACCGCCTGATTGCAGCCATAGCAGATTCAGGGGTTGGCGATCCTCATCAGCCATCGGCTTCCACCTTCAACGGCAGGGTTAAGGTGAATATGGCGCCGCCGCCGGCACTGTTTTCAGCCGACAGGTCGCCCCCCATATCCCGGGCCAGCCCATAACTGATATAGAGTCCCAAACCAGTTCCCTTTCCCACCTCCTTAGTGGTGTAGAAGGGATCGAAGAGTTTATTCATGTCACCCTCGGCGACACCCGGTCCGCTGTCGTGAATTCGGATCCGGACATCCTTGTCGTCTCTGTCGCAACCTATAGTGATCAGTTTCTCTGCCTGAAGCTCCATCACATCGATAGCGTTCTGTATCAGATTGATCAGAATCTGATGCACCTGGCCCTGGCGCCCCCTGATCACACAACTGTCAAGCAGATCATAACGCACCTCGGGCTTCTCCCTTGAGGCCTTCATCACCCACTCGGTTGCCGTCATCACCACATGCTTCAGCTCGAAGGGTTCCGGTTGCTCTTTCTGGATACCTGAGTAACGACGCAGATCGAGCACGATATTACTGATACGCTCCGCGCCCTCCATGGTCCCCTCGATCAACGGCCCCATATCGGATTCGATCTTGTCTATCCGATACTTTTCTCTCAACTCCTTATGCAGATCCGGGTCGAGATGTTTATTCACATCCGCTATGTAGTTGTTGACACGCTCACCGTAGCGTTTCAGGGCGTGCATATTCCCGAATACCACGCTGATGGGATTATTGAGCTCATGCGCCACTCCGGCCACCAAGCGGCCAAGCGAGGCCATCTTTTCGGAGTGCACCAGGTGTTCCTGGGTCTGTTTCAGATCGATATGAGCCTTGTTCAGAGCCTCATAGGCACGACGCAGCTCACCTACCGGCCGGCCGATCAGCACCATACCCAAGAGTTTTCCCTTGATGTCGTAACGGGACGAGCAGTTCATCGCCAACGGCATGAACCCACCTCCCTGGGTAAGCAGATTGACCTCGCAATCGACAACGTCATCATTGCCCAGCTTTTCCGAGAACTGTTCAACCAACGGCTGCGATTCAAGGCCGAACAGTTCATTGAACGGACAATTCAGCAGTTCCCTCTCCAGCCTCCCGGTAAGGTCTTCCAGCGCCTGATTCACTTGTAGAATCCGGCCGCCTGTATCGCAGACAATCAATACCTCCCTCATCGATTCGAGTACGCTTCGAATGAACTGCTGCGCCTCTTCCAATTCGGCGTTCTTCTGTTCCAACTCCACCTGGTAGTGAACCAGATCGGCATATACCTTATCCATCTTCTGGATAACATCGATCCATGCACTCTCGGTAGTCTCATTCAACTGCAGCGATTCATCCATGACAACCTTATCTATCAGGCTGTTTTTGAGGCGTGTTTTGGTTTCAGCCATGACTACTCCCTGTATAGTGAGTCCGCAAATGAACGCTAATGGACGCTAATGGTTTTATGCTGTATTTATCCTGCTCCTGCGTTCCTCCGCGGGAAACCACAATTTGTTCTGTTGTTTCGCTGAAATCCGCATTACCCAACGGGAGCGTGGGAAGCTGAAGAATCGACATATCATCTAAACATTTGCGTTTATTAGCGTTCATTGGCGGACTGAATAAACGCATTCAACTACCTACGACGTCCTGGCTCTCGTGCAACTGCTCGATTTTTTCAAGCCCGTAACGTTCCAGTTTGCTGCGCAGTCCGACCCGGGACAAGCCCAACTCTTTCGCTGCCTGGCTCTTGTTCCAGCGATTGCGGATAAGGCACTCCTTGAGGATGCGCGCCTCCAGAGATTCGACCCGCTCCTTAAGTGTGCCGTCCAGTCCGTTCATGACTTTCAAGTCGGCTTCGTCCTCTTCCGGCGCCGCCTGCAGCACCCGGGGCGAGAGCATGTCCGCACTCAGCAGTTCACTATCGCTCATAACCAGCATATGCCGAATCTCGTTCTGCAACTCACGGACATTGCCTGGCCAATGGTAGGCCTGCATACAGGCCAAGGCTTCTTCTGTGAATCCCTTTACATGCTTACCCAACTGCCCCATCGAGACCTCCAGGATGGACTGGGCGATCAACGGGATGTCCATCCTGCGCTCACGCAATGCGGGCAGATGTATGATGACGGTGGCAAGCCGGTAATAGAGATCCTCACGAAAACGCCCCTCGCGCACCTCCTGCTCAAGATCCCGATTGGTGGCGGCGATAATCCGAATATCCACCTGCCGTGTCTGGCTGCTGCCCAAAGGGCGTATCTCACCCTCCTGCAATACCCGCAACAGTTTTACCTGAAAGGCCGGCGAGACCTCGCCGATTTCATCGAGGAATACCGTACCGCCGTTGGCCCGCTCGAAGATTCCCGCCCGGTCCTCCACCGCACCTGTAAAGGCCCCCTTCTTATAGCCGAAGAGTTCGCTTTCCAACAACTCATCCGGCAGCGCGCCGCAGTTCTCCACAACAAAGGGCTGGTCCCAACGCTGACTGTTGTAGTGCAACGCCCGTGCCGCCAGCTCCTTGCCAGTGCCCGATTCTCCGGTGAGCAGTACCGATACATCATATGGCGAAACCCTGCGGATCTTTTCACACACATGATTCATACCACTCTCGGGACTGCGCACGATCTGATCGTCACAACGGTAATCGTCCCGCAGACGCTTGCGTTTCTGATCCATGGCGGACTGCAGGCGGCTCGGCGACATCTTCAGCTCAACCGAGAGGATTTCATTCTTTCGCTGCAGTTCGAAGAGTTGGGCCGCATTCTTCAACAACAGAATCAGACTGTCAGGATGCCATGGCTTGGTAACGAACTGGTAGATGCCCGCTTCGTTGACAGCACTGATGATATCTTCGGAGTCGGTATAACCTGAGATAATCATCCGAATCACCTCGGGCCACTGCTCACGCACCTGTTTGAGAAACTTCACACCGGTGATCTCCGGCATCCGCTGATCGCAAAGGATAATCTGCACCCAGTCGGTCTCGAGGATCTTTCGCGCCTCAGTGACGTTCTCCGCCGTCTTCACGTCGAACTCGTCTTCCAGGATACGCTGCAGCGTCTCCAGACTGCGCACTTCATCATCCACGATCAGGACTGTGGGCAGCGTGTTCATGACACCCTCCTGACCGCTTTGGTCCAACGATGATTGGCGAGGGTCAGGGGTGTGCGGGACTTCGGAACTTTATAGACAAAGTTATAGCGGGCCACATGATAGCTCGGGTCGAATCCGTAGAAATTGCGTTTCATCTGTTCCAATTCCTCCTCACGATAGCGGGCCAGTGGCTTGATCGCCTCATCGGCCTGCCTTCGTGCATTCTTGTAATGTAGACGTTCGGTAAATGCCGGGGTGCGGATCATGCTGGTTGCCAGTTGGCGAACAGATGAAAGGAAACCGGTATCCGGTTTATCAATCACTTTGTCGATCAGCTTCAACGCCTTTGCTTGATCAGCCCCGATGGGCAGGCGATTCTCGACAATATGTGTCGCACTCTCATCGCCGCTATAGCGGGGCAACAGATAGGTCCAATACTCTGAACCGAAGAGATTGCCCATATCCTTGTAGTGAGGATTGAGTATCACTCCGCGACGTGCCCATACTTCATCGGCGGCCCTGGCCAGAAACACGCCACCAGCCCCGGCGTTACCCTGCAACGCGGCTACTGTAAGATGGCTTTCTGTCTGTATGATTTCACGGGCGAGATCATCGATGGCATTGATATTGCGCCAAGACTCATCGGCAGTGCTGGAGGCCGCCTCGATCATATTCAGGTGCATGCCGTTGGACCAGTAATCCGGTCCGCCCATCAACACTATCGCCCTTGTGTCCCGGCGTTTCGCATCGCGCAAGGCCGACAACAACGCTTTACATTGGGCGTTACCCATGGCGCCGTTATAGAAGGGAAAATAGAGCAGCCCCACACCCGCCACCTCTTCATACCAGATTTCCCGGTAGCCGGAATCAGCATCGGCTTCGATCTCCGGCAGGTCAGCGACCTCCCGCGCCAACAGATGGGTGGCGGGCAGCTTGAAAGGATGCTCGCCCTCCCTCTCCCGCATATGCCCGATCCAGACTGCGCCATCAACCGATGCGCGGCAGATTGCCGGCCCGCAGCGGGCGATCGGTTCGCCGGGTTTACCCCTTAGGGTCGTCTCCGGCCAGGCATCGTAGAGATAGAACTGCCGCTTAAAGAGCTCATCCAGGACACCTGGGACTCCATCACCGCTACGTATCTTGCGTAACACCTCCACGGTAGTATCACGTTGCCAATCGACGGCCCTGTCTGTCTGCCTGACCAGTGGTCGCCATCCACCCCGCTGTGTTGCATCAACCTGCTCCAGGGGTTGGGGTTGGTAGTCACCTGCCTGAAAACGATCCACTGCCAATATGACAGCCTCAACGGCTGCCTCGGTTACCTCGTTGCGATAGAGACTCCCTTTAGCCGTCTCACGCATCTCAAACTCCACACTGGCCCAGATATCGCCCGCATCCATCTCCCCATTGGCCTGCAGTACCGTAACCCCCCAACGTCTCTCACCCTTGAGGATTGCCCAGTCGAGTGATGAGGGTCCCCGGTCACCTCTGATACCGGGGTGGACTATAAGACAGACATGATTACGCCATATCGATTCGGGTATTGCCCGCTTGAGAAAGGGCGCGATGATCAGATCGGGCCGATGCAGACCAACTGCCTCCAACGCCACGGCATCGTTGATGTCGAACTCAACCGATACCTCGTGTCCCATGGCCCGCAACTCCACGTGGAGCCGTTGACTGAGGCTGTTGAAGGCGTGGGTGAGAAACAGAATGCGCATGGTTGTATCCGACCGGTCAATGCCGCAACGTAATTGACAGAAAGTGCCGCTTGCAATTTCTTTTACCAGTCCGCAAATGAACGCTAATAAACGCTAATGTTTTCATTTTCCCCGGTTCCCATGCTCCTGAGTGGGATCGAGAAATCCCGATCGGTGCGGCAAGCCGCACCCTGCATCGCACATTAAACATCTGCGTTCATTAGCGTTCATTTGCGGACTATTACTCTTAACCATTCATCTCATATCGATATCAGCAGATTCGTGGCAACTGCTCCCCGGAGAGCCAATCGACCACCCGGCTGCCGCCGAACATGGTCTCCATCTGGACAAAGTGGTGTTCATCCTCGACCACCTCACCGATGATCCGGCTGTCACGCCCCAAGGGATCCTCCTGCATGAGCGGCAACAACCGGGCAGCATCCTCGGCTGAACAGATACAGATCAGTTTGCCTTCATTGGCCACATAGAGTGGATCGAGCCCCAGCAATTCGCAGGCGGAAGTAACCGCCGCTTTCATGGGTATCTCCGCTTCCACCAGATGCATGCCGACTGCAGACTGCATGGCCAATTCGTTGAGTGTGGTGGCGAGACCGCCGCGGGTCGGATCCCGCAGGCAGTGGATATCCGGGACGGTCTCTACCATTTTTTGCACCAATCCGTGGAGTGCCGCCGAGTCGGATTCGATCGCAGTCTCGAACTCCAGATTCTCGCGGCTCGACATGATCGCCACCCCATGATCACCGATGCTGCCGCTGACGATGATCTTGTCGCCGGGTTGGGCGCGATCTCCCGATATATTGATACCCTCCGGTACCACACCGATGCCGGTGGTGGTGATAAAGACGCCGTCACCCTTGCCCTTCTCCACCACCTTGGTATCGCCGGTGACCACCGGCACGCCGGCCTCGCCGGCAGCACTTGCCATACTGGCGACGATCCGATCCAGGTCGGCAAGGGGAAAACCCTCTTCCAGGATAAATCCCGCCGACAGATAGAGCGGCCGCGCACCGGACATGGCAACATCATTCAGCGTACCGTGTACCGCCAATGAACCGATATCGCCACCGGGGAAAAAGAGCGGTGATATGACATGGCCATCCACGCTCATGACCATGCGTCCTGCAGAGACATCGAAGGCTGCCTGGTCGTTGCCTTGCCTCAGCAGCTCGTTATCGAAGTATTTGAGAAACAGCTCTTCGATCAGCTGCGCCATGGCCCGACCACCGCTGCCATGAGTCATATCGATCCTGGTACCGCGCGTGTCGAGGCGAAGGGGAAAGCGTTTTACCACAGCATTCATCGTTCCACTCCGTAGTAAGTCGGCATAAATACGGTCCGCAAATGAACGCTAATAAACGCAAATTCATTGGTGATATATTTGTGTTCGTTAAGGTTTATTGACAGTCTCATTCCTAAAAATTCCTATTGAGCACCCATATGGTTCTACAATGATTTTCCTGGTTCCCATGCTTTTGCGTGGGAACCAGGAACCCCGGGCGGTGCGGCAAGCCGCACCCTACATCTCTTTTTAAACATTTGCGTTTATTTGCGTTCATTCGCGGACTGATAACGCTTATTGGCGTATTCGACATCATGCGCTCTTCTTATCGGATTGACGGAATCGGCCGTAACTCCAATAGGCGGCGCAGGCACCCTCGGAGGAGACCATGCAGGAGCCCATTGGATTGTCCGGGGTACAGACCGTACCGAACAGTTTGCAGTCGGTGGGTCGCTTGGCACCGCGCAGGATCGCCGGACATTCACAACCCTTGACATCCTTAGCCTGGGAGGCGGGTATGGAGAAGCGCCGCTCAGCATCGAGCGAGGCATAGTCCTGTTTGATCTTCAGGGCGCTGTAGGGCACCTGACCCAATCCCCGCCACTCGAAGCTTCTACGCAGCTCGAATGTCTCCGCCACCAGTTGTTGGGCCTTGCTGTTGCCCTCGCGACTGACCACTCTTGTGTATTCATTCTCCACCACATAACGTCCTTCGTTAAGCTGGCGGATCAGCATAAGGGCCGACTGCATGACATCCAGCGGCTCGAAGCCGGCGATCACCACCGGACGCCGGAACTCCTGGGCGAAATACTCGTAGGGTCGGCTGCCGATGATGGAGCTGACATGGGAGGGTCCGAAGAAGCCGTGGATGGAGACCGATCCCAACTCCCGCACTTCGGGGGATTCGAGGATATTCTGGATGGCTGCGGGGGTCAGTACATGATTGCAGAACAGGCTGAAGTTACTCAGACCCTCCGCCCTTGCCTGACGCAGCGCCACCGCGCTTGGAGGCGTGGTAGTCTCGAAGCCGATGGCGAAGAAGACCACCTCCCGGTGCGGATTCTCACGTGCGATTCTAAGTGCGTCCTGGGTGGAATAGACCATGCGCACATCACCCCCCGCCGCCTTGACCCGGATCAGGCTCTTGCGCCCACTGGCCGGAACCCGCAGCAGATCGCCATAAGTACAGAGAATCACATCATGGGCCTCCACCAGATGGATGGCCTCATCGATACGACCGATCGGCAACACACAGACCGGACATCCCGGACCATGTACAAACCTCACGTTGTCGGGCATCAGATCCTGCACACCATAACGAAAAATGGCATGGGTATGGCCGCCGCAAAACTCCATCAGATGATATTCGCGCCCCCTGTCCGCTTCGTGGCGTATCGCATCGGCCAGCTGTCTGGCCAGTTTTTGCTGGCGGAATTCGTCAACATATTTCATGGCGTCACTCCCGCTTGAGCAAATAGCCGGAGGGTCTTCTCGGCCTCCTCTTCGCTCACCTTGTTGAGTGCATAGCCCACGTGGATCAGTACAAAGTCATCCACTGAGACATCGTCTAGCAGCGCCAGAGAGACCTCTTTCTTTACCTCACCCAACACCACGGTGGCGTTCTCGCCCAGCTCGTCGATAGCGACCACTTTTGCGGGTATGGCCAAGCACATGTTCGGTCACTCCTCAGTCATTTTGTCATTGCAAATAAAGCGTAATGGATATTTTTTTTATCCTGCATCCTGCCGCAGATGAACACGAATCACCGCAAATTTTCGCTAATTCTTGATCCTATATACTGTCATTACGATGATACTGCGTCTCGACGACACCCAGATAATATTCGCGTTCATTAGCGGTGATTCGCGCCTATTTGCGGCTAATCATCTAAGCCGGCACCGCCGGATTTCCGACCTGCGCCATCTGCCGGCTGGCGGCAATCCAGCGATACCAATTCTGCATCCCCTCACCGGTGGTGGCGGAAAGCTGCAATACCTTAATCTTGGGATTGATGCGTTTGGCATACTCGATACAGCACTGCACATCGAAATCGAGATAGGGCAGCAGATCGATCTTGTTCAGCAACATCAGATCGGCGGCATGAAACATGTCGGGATATTTGATCGGCTTGTCCTCACCCTCGGTCACGGAGAGAATCGCCACCTTATGCGCCTCACCCAGATCGAATGCGGCCGGACAGACCAGGTTACCCACATTCTCGATAAACAGCAGACTCCCCCGGTCCGGTTTCAGCGTCTCCAGAGCATGGCCCACCATGTGACCATCCAGGTGGCACCCTTTACCGGTATTGATCTGTATTGCCTTCGCCCCGGTAGCGCGTATCCGCTCCGCATCATTCGCCGTCTGTTGATCACCCTCGATGACACTGATGGCGTACTCCGCCTGCAGATCGCCGATGGTACGGGCCAATAGGGTCGTCTTGCCCGATCCCGGACTTGAGACCAGATTGAGACTCAATATGCCGTGCTGCTGAAAGTAGTTCCGGTTGGCAGCGGCATACTGATTGTTCTTACTGAGTATGTCCTGCTCGATCTGCACCATTCTCGACTGAGAGAGTCCCGGCGCATGGGCATGGGCCGGTCCCTGACCGTAGTCATGGGTATGCCCCTGCCTTCCATTCTCGTCATGATGATGGTGGTGGTGATCATGATCGTGTTGATGATCCTGACCCTCGATCTGTGTCTCACCTTCACCACAACCGCAAACCGTACACATAATAAACACCTCGAATAATGATTTTTTGAGTTCTTGGTTTTTAGTTAAGCGCACGCACCAAACCCTGCCACCTTACAACTCAAAACTAAAAACTCTATGCGTTACTCGACTTCCAGCTCCTTGATCCGCATCTCGTCACCACCGGTCACCTGCAGCTGATAACTGCCGCACACCGGACAGGCCTCATAGCGGGCCGCCACCTGGACCGGCTTACTGCATTGCATACACCAGGCCTCGCCAGGCAGATGGATTATCTCCAGTCTGGCACTGTCGGCGAGAGTGCCTTTCATCACCGCTTCGAAACCGAAATGCATTGCTCCGGGCTCCACACCAGAAAGCGCACCGATCTCCAGCCAGACCCGCTTGACCATGCTGAATCCTTGCGTCACGGCTTGCTCCTCCAGCACCTGCAGCACACCCTCACACAGGGACATCTCGTGCATCAGACGATCTCAAGCCGATAACCAACACAGGGATCAACTGCGTTGATGAAAAGTTCGGCATGCCGTTTCAATACATCGATCTCCCGTGCGGGGAGACTCAGCAATCCTCTGGCGACCACCCCTCGGGGATGAAAATTCCACTCCGTGGGCGCCACTATCTGATAACCGGAAATCATACCCTTATCCAGTACGGCACGGTGTATCAAACGCCCGCGTGCCGCTTCCACCTGGCCCAAACCCTCATCCACTCCCGATCCAGCCATTGTGGTGCCGCCATCAATTCGATCTTCGATCAATGCCTGCATCTGTCCGTTCAGCCTTGCCGGTATGGAAGCCAGCTCCAATAACCTGGCCACCAGGCGTGTCATCAGGCCAAAGCCATACAGTTTCGTCAGTTGCCGCAACAGTGGATGGGAGGCCATTCGGGTCATAGGTGTCGTCTCGAAGACAGCGCCTTTCCACTCGGGGGTAGCGATAAATTGGTCGGCATCTTCCTCGGACAGGCGCTGACATATCGCCTGCGGATCGATTGCGGGTAAAGGGTAGGAGCCACCATCCGCCAGTCGCGCCGACTGTTCGTCCCTTATCCTCCGCAACAGTTTTGATGCGGGTGTCGTTGTCTGTTCGAGCCAAACATCGAAGTCCTCGATATCAGCATATGCATACCAATCGGCAGGCGCCAGTGCGAAGATCGAATCAGCAGCTGTTTTCTCAATCTGTTCAATGACTGTGGAGAACCTTTCCTGATCCACCACCAGGCGAGGCTGCAGAGTGAACAGGTCATTATCACTGAAGCACGCATGTTTCGCCATCGGCAGCAGATTTGAGAGGGATGCGACCAAGGCACGGTCGACCGCTGTATCGACAAAATTAGACCAGTCGATGAGGATGCGCCACAAATGTTCCCGGGCGGTCTCCACCGTGACTAGCATACTCTCGGCCAATTCGATCCGGGCATTCCCATGCATACCCATGGCCCGGCGGCATGCCTGAGCCGCGGCCGATGCCTGGGCGGTGGCGCAGACACTGTAGAGCATGGGAAGCATGCTCAGCAGCTCCTTCACCGATTTGCCTTCGAACAGATGGGTTAACTGCAATGGACGAGTCGAGCTAATGGCGATTTTTTCTATTCGCGCCTGCCGGCAATATAGCTTAATGTGGATTTCACCCTCAACGTTCATGCATCTGCATCCTGGTTCTGTTTCGCCCCGCCACGCAACAATTCACGACGACTCAACGGTTGTTCCAGGCGCTGACTGATCGTCGGTCTTTCCTTTTGCGCTGAACCGTCTTGCCCGTCGACCACCTGCTCATCGGGTTCGTCCTTCCAGATTCGTTCGATTTCACTTTCACGTGTTGAAACCGTATCACGATGCTCAACCAGCATAAGGGCATCCATTACAGCCTCTGCCGTGGCCACTGCCGCGGCGTGGTCGGCAAACTCGAAGACGGGCGAAAAGAGAGAACACATCTGGTAGCGGCCAATCCCCTCCTCTTCGCAAACAATGAACTCGTAGGGACCGGAGGGCATTTGGTAGAGCTGTTTATCGCCAATCTTCGTGGCTTTCCAGCTATCCCCTTCCGGCGGCAACAACATCAGGTTCATGAACCAAGGGGTGACCAAGACACCGAGACAGAGGCCGTTCCACTCACGAAATCCCACTGCCTCCACGCGCAGGGCCGGATTGAGCAACGGCAGTCCTTCCATTCGTTCCTGCTGAATCCGCCGAAACTGTTTCTCGAGACCTTGAATGAGATAGTCTGGACAGATCACGATGCATCCCTCACTACCATGAAGTCACGCTTGTTGCCATCGCAATTCGGGCAGCTCCAATGTGACGGCAACTGAGAGAAGGGTGTCCCGGGTGGTATTTGCCAATAGGTATCGCCCTCGGCGGGATCGTAGATATGCCAACAGATCTTGCACTCCAAGCGGCTGTCATCATCGAGCTTTTGGGCATTTCCACCGTAGGAACCGGCAAAGAAGGCATCGCTCACCGGTAGGCCTCCATAATCTCATTCAGACGCCGGGCACTCTCCTGAATATCTTCGTTGGCGGCGGCAGCGACTGCCGGCACATCACCGATCTCCAGGGTATTGAGAATGCTTTTATCCTGAGAGTTGAAATATTGCACCCACCAGACGTTTTGCACTGCTGTGCTGGTGATGCGGCAGTTGCCGTAACCACGAGAGAGTATGGTGAGCGGTCCCTCACCCAAACGCTCAACCAGGAATGCCAGATCCTGTTCTGTCTGTGGCAACAACGTTAGATTTATGACATGACTCTCCTTACCGGGTCGATACTCAGAGACCTTGTCATTGATCTCAGTAAGCAGCGGGGGCGCATTCAAAACCCCCTCGGGTATCGACTTGAGTTGGCTATTGGCCCGATGCGCTGCCTGACTGAAGACATGACGTCGACACAACCTGGGTACCCGCGCCACTTCAATCGTGTCCACGGTGGTTTCTTCCTGCTGATTGAAATATCTGATTCGCCAGATTCCCGCCATGACCGATTCCTGTATTCTGGCGCTGGTATCAGCACTCCGGTAGACCATGCTTACCTCGCCCTCACCGAGAACCTGATCTACCAGGCTGCTGTTCTCCCAGTCCAGGTGTGTGATATCGACGACTTCAGGCTTGATATCCCTCACTTTTGCCTGGTGTTGCAATACCGCATCCAGCTCGGTCAATGCCGACATGCCGCTATCGAGATCCTGCACCTGATCGGGTTCCGGCATCTCAGGCATGGTGAAGGTAGACATCTCATCGGGGAGTTGCAGGATGTCGAGTGAAGCCCCATCATCTTCCGCCGGCTGCGAACCCGGACCAGTGACACTTATAGGTATGTCGATTTCATTCATGTTGAATGTCACTCCAGTTAATGGCGCTGCCCAACGGCACTAACGACAGGAATTTTGAAACCCGGTGTGGCGCAAGGTTGGGTATTCAGCAGGCGTTCGATCTCAGTGAGGTATACATCCCAGTCCTGCATGCGGGAAATCGCACCGACATAAACGCCCTCACGCAACATTACCAACGCAGGCCAGCCATCGAAGGGAAAGCGTGCATGCAATTGATGTTCACTGTCACGTTCGACGACGGCCACCTGAAAACGGTCACCGAATGTCTTCATCAGCAACGGCAACACCACTGCCACATCATTGCTTTCGGGAAACCGCACCGGATTCTCGGTGAAGAAGAGCAGACACTGTTTATGCGCTTTGACAAAATCCCCAAGCGATCGCTCATTGACCGTGGCAATACCTTTTTCCTCGATGAGGTCGTTGATCAGCGATGACGGCATGTTTCTCTCCTGCTATTTATCCAGCCGAAGATGTTCCGGCAGTTGCGGTTCACGATTCACCAGATCATCAAACAGATAATCAATCTCCGTTTCACCCTGGATGGTCAGCTCAAGGGCCTGTATTGCCTGTTTTATCTCCCTAGCCCTGGCCGGACTCAGCACCTCGCGGGCGGTATCGAGAAATACCAATAACCAGGCACCAACCTGCTGCTCACCTACCAGCAGGGTATCCACCCTGCGTCGCTCACCCAACCCCTGACATACCGCCTGACCCGGTAGCGTGGAGAGGACCCGCATCGGTATGCCGATACACATCACAGATCCCCCTTACTACGGTATTTATCGAGATGCGCATCCACATCCACATGAATGGCGTGCTGTTCAAGCTGAACAGGACGATAGGCCAGATCAAATTGCGGTGATGTCAGAACCCGTGCATCACCGACCCGGCAGGCATGCTGCACCGATGGTCGTTCATTCTCATAGCGCCGGATGTCGGAAATCGCACCCTGTAAACCTGTATCCGGTGATAATGGCGTTTCTCGTCGTTGGGCCTCGACGCCAAATCCCTGAAGATAGTCCAGAACCATTGCGATCGCCGGTTCTATCTGCGCACGTACAGGTTCCCGTAAACTGCCGCCATAGTCCTCCAGTTCAACAGGCTGTACACCCATCAGGAGAAGATGACTGGGATAATCGCCGAGCATCTCCGCCATGGCGAGCACCTCTTGAAACCCGGTCTGGTGCAGGCTCACCTTCTTGGCGCCCATAAATTTAGGTACCTCATCATCCTCCACTCGCTTGAGGCTGCCGCCAGGCAGACCGTAGTCCACCGCATCGAAGACCACCAGTATCTCCGCCTCGCGGATATGTTGAACCAGATAGATACCTTGGGTGCCCCCGTCCAGGAGACGAACATTGTCAGAAAATCTGTAATGACGCTGAAGCGATTCCAATGCACGAACACCGAAGCCCTCATCGGCCCACAGCAGATTTCCTATACCGAGGATCAATACATTGGGAGGATTGGACATTTCAGACTCCAACAGGGATCAGTGAAACCACTATCTGCAAACCACGCGCCAAACTCAACCGCATGGATTACCTATTGTTTTCATTGAGAATTTACAGGATGTAGAGGTGATACGGCCTACAGCAATGGATAGTTGCTTATCAGTTTAGATGACTTTTGAAATATAACTATCCAATCTTCAGGTCCAACAAACTGAAGTTAGTGTATATTTACACAGATTAATGAGGGAAATCTGCCAATCCCCCCATAGATAGGTAAGCAGCTTTACACATCACAGACACCCGTTTGGTGTTTGGGATTCGACTGCGCCGGTTCGATATAACCCCGGACCGTAACAGAATTTCGCTGGAAATTAAGGTGATTTCTTTCAGAATGCCTCATAATTTGGCAGAGTTGTTGATGCATTTAAACAAATTTGTGGAAAGAGCATCGGTTAACAGGCCCTAGCACAAAAAATCATGCAATAGAGAGAACAATATGCCGATCGTTACGTGGAGCGAAGAATTCAGTGTCAACGTCAGAATAATAGACGACCAACATCAGGAAATGCTCAATATCGTCAATAGCCTCCACACCGCTGTGGAAAAGTGTGCTGCTAAAGAGATTTTGCATAAACTGCTGGTTGAGCTGTATGAACACACGCAAACTCACTTCTCCACCGAAGATGAGTTGATGAAAAAGCATAACTATCCGGAGTATAAGACGCATCTACACGAGCACCATGTATTACTACAGCATCTAAATAATCTGGTTGCGGGTGTCACGGGCGGAAAAAGCCCGACCTTTCGCTCTGATTACGATGTCTCATCAGACTGGGTGCTTATCCACATTTTCAAAAGTGATAAAGAACTCGGCACCTTTCTCAATGCACAAGGCGTCTACTGAATATACCGGATGGTTCCACGACGGGACGATCGCTCGTCATGACCCGGAACATCAGCCTGAAACCAAAATATACACTTGGCATATCGGCGGCTTTTGAATCCGATCCGGGATCAAGCGGAAACTAAAAAGGCGGGAGAGCAACGCTCTCCCGCCCCATCATCTTCTACGCAAGACCGAAGTTATCGTACGTTCACATACAGATTGATTTCGAATCCAAATCGCATGTTTTGATACATCGGTTTTGACCATTTATGCATCGTTGTTCTCACTCCTATCTGTTTTTTGAGGTTTATGAAAGTGTCACCCTGAATACCACTGAGGCAACTATGATCGACTATCAAGATACATACCAACTAAACACCCGCAACATCCAACCACAATTTCTACAGTGATTTACCTATAAATACCTAAATTACAGATATATATATCTGTGGTTATCGTCTATTCCAGAAAAACCGTCGAAGCGACACCGGCCTATATGTGCAGTTTCTGAACAGAAACGCGTGAAATCTGTACACTCAGGGAATCAATATCGATTTTCCGCCGTTGAGCGCATATCCGACAGTAGTCGTTCGGATCTCGCATCTGTCATAACTGCTCACCGGCTTGACGACCCCATGCCCGCAGGTGGCTCCATGTGCCTAGGTACCCCTTTGGTATCGAGAGAGAGTATCCACTCTATCAGCTTGACACCATCCTCTCTTTTCAAGGCCACATTTGGTGGCATATAGAGCATATTGACGTTTTGCCATATTTTCTGGTTACCCTGGGTACCCTGCAGTATTGATTCCAGCAATCTGTCCTTATTGCCCGGTCGATCCTGATAGAGCGCGGCCACCTCTCTGAATGATGGCGCGAGAGGTATAACGCGCGACACTTTGAGCGGATCTATCAGATGACAGATTGTACAACCGCTTACGGTGGAGAGCGCAAGCATTCTGTCGTGATGCATAAGCCTCTCCGCCACTTGTGGATCAATATCCAACTCAAGTATCCAGTGAACGAGCGAGGATGCATCTTCTCGCGTGACATTCACATTCGGCGGCATGAACCGCATCCCGATCTCACCCTCCCAGACCTGATCCTGATAGACCGTGCCATGCAGCACCCGATCCAGCAAACGGCTGAATGCATCTTTTTCACCTCTGTAGCGTAACGCGATCTCCTGATAACTCGGCGCGAGCGGCAGTTCATCGCTACCTGCGTCAGGCGCTATCTTGTGACAGATAAAACAACCGGAAGCATTGGCCAGAGCCAACATTTGCTGATCCTTTGCATGCGCGGCAGGAACTGCAAAAAGCACTACGACCGTAAATAGTGTGGCTAAAGAGAACTTCAACCTTGCCATTGTTCGAATCTCCCCTGGTTGGTATGACACCGATAGCAAATGAATTTGAATGAGTTAAGTAATAGCAACATTTGTGCCTGCTCTCTATAGTCATCGACATACAAGGCATCGGCTGAAAAGCCAACAGCGACGACGGATCCCACATCCACCGAGGCCTCACAACCACGATTGTTCAATAAATGTCGCCAATGCTCAATATATGAACACCTTTATCAGCCACAAACATGTGGCAATTGACGGTGAGTGACATGGTTGTAATACACGGAGATGGCACGGAGCATGCTTTTCATCTATACAACATGGAGCAGGATTCCATTCAACAGCGAGTACCTTGAAGTGCGACATGCCAAAACACCCTATACTTTAGTATTACAATGGCTACTGTTATTCGGCATCTTGTCGTTCATCAGTTGGCTGTTGTGGGATCAAGGTCTGCTGCAATCCGCTTTGCTGTCAGATCCCAGCCACATCACACTGATCATCCTGCTGCTCTTTGTACTGGCTACCACTCATTGTGCTGCAAGGGCGCTGTTTTTATCGTGTGAAAACAGTGCACTCAACCGGATCATTCGGTTCACGACCGCGAATCCACCCGGCCCAGGCAGCAATCGTTGGTGGATAGATAACAAGCTACCCGTAAAAGATTCTCTCTCTGGTCAGTTTATTGCCGGGATAGCCGCAATGCGCGGTTCGTTGCAAGCGCATCGACCAAACCAGGATAGCCACCTGCTGGCGCAGGTGATGGCAGAGCATATGAGAGGTCAGCACGAAGTTGGCTGGTTCATCTGCGGACTGCTCGTAAAACTCGGCCTGCTCGGTACCGTGATAGGATTTGTCATGATGCTGGCGCCAGTGGCCGAATTGAAATCATTCGACCTGTCCGACATACAGGGCCTTCTGCAACGGATGACGACCGGCATGGGGGTGGCTCTGAACACCACCCTGATGGGGCTCAGCTGCAGCATGTTGCTCGGGATGCAGTACCTGATGCTGGATCGAGCCGCCGATCGCCTGGTGGCAGAGGCGGTGGAGTTCAGCGAAACAAGCTTGCTCAAAGCGGCTGACAAGGAACAGTGATTCAGTGGCGATGTTTCGCAAAAGCCGTCAGTTCGATGCGGACCCATTTACCGATCTGCTGTTCAACGCTCTGCTTGCATTCACCTTTCTTTTTCTTGTCGCCTTGATGTTTTTAAATCCGCCGGCCAAGACCGGCACCATCAATCCCAAGGCCGACTTTCTGATCTCGGTAACCTGGACCGATAACAGTCCGGACGATATCGACACCTGGGTTGAGGGGCCAAACGGTGATCTGGTCTGGTTCAAGAATCCCCAGGCCGGTCTTATGCACCTGGATAGAGACGACCGAGGGATGGCCAATGATACGCTGCTGATTGACGGTAAAACGATAATCAACCCCCTCAACCAGGAGATAGTGACCATACGCGGCCGTCCACCCGGGGAGTATGTCATCAATATTCACTACTACAACAGCAAATCCCTGCAGCCTGTTCCGGTAACCGTCTATCTTGCTGAGGTCAATCCCGCGCTTAAGGTTTTGCACTACGCAACCCTGATACTTGAACGGCTCGGCGAAGAGAAGACTGCGATACGCTTCACTATCGGCACCGACGGTCAAGTCAGCAATATCAACACCCTAGAAAAATCGATTATCCAGGTAGGTAAGATATGAGTGAATCGGTACTATTGATACTGCTCGCTTACGTTGCATTGGCCGCGCTTGTGGCCGCGGCGCTGATTGCAAGCAGTTTCCACACCCTGATAAGACTGTTTATCGTCGTATTTGCAACGGCACTCTATTTCGTCAGTTATCAGGCATGGCAATCAGTGCAAGGCTGGCCTGCATGGATTGAGGTTCCGGAACGGTTTCTGCTGCATGCATCGGTGGTTGATGAACCCGATAAAACGACAGGATCGCCCGGAACCATCACCATCTGGGCCACCGACCTCAGCAGTGGTGAGCCGGCGCATGACCCGCGTGCCTACAAGCTGGAGTACAGCAAGGCACTTCACACCGATCTGGAGGAAGCTCTGCGTAATATGCGCAACGGCATTATGCAACTTGGCAGAAGAGCCGCAGTCACAGAGAAACCGGGACAACCACTCGACTTCACCCGTATGGGTAAACAGCGGGAGAAGATTGAAATCTATTCCCTTCCCGATCCGGCGCTACCGGAAAAATGAGATACATCCCCGTTCTTGGCCTGTTCGTTCTGGCTCTTCAATCCTGCTCGAATCAATCGCTGGACAGCTCGAGCTATTTCCCCTTGCAGGAGGGACTGCAATGGGACTATCTGGTTACCACCAGCGTCGGGAACTCGGTCCGACACTCCGATTTTTCCATCCGCATGGGAGAGCGGGAGTCGATCAACAGTCTACCCCATGCAGTACGCATTACCAGTGACGGCACCCGCTATTACATAACCGAGAACAGCGGCGGCATCTACCGCACTGCAAAGCGCACCTTGATCGAAAGTAAACCTGCTATCGGTAACTCACCCCATTGGGTACTCAAATATCCACTCAGGAACGGTACTCAATGGAGCAATCCCACATACCCGTTCGTACTGCGTCGCATCTATCCCTATGAAGAGGGTCTGACCCGCGGGACGAATCTTAAGATGACCTTCCAGATCATGGCCGATGATGAAACGGTGGTGGTACCTGCCGGCCGTTTCGACAATTGTATCCGGGTTCAAGGCGAGGCAAATCTCACCCTCTACGCAGACGCCCGCAGCGGATACGAGGAGATACTGATCAACACCACCGAATGGTACGCACCCGGTGTTGGCCTGGTGAAGTTGCTACGGGAAGAGCCTTTATCGAATGATGTGTTTGCCGGTGGCGAGGTGGTTTACGAATTGAAATCTATGCGGCACTGAATCAAGGGCTGCTGAAAAAAAAGCGATTCAGCATTAGCCCTTGTCACCGGAAGTTTCCGGCTAAAAGATGGGCACCAGCTTATGTCCCTGTGTCTGCCAGCCGATGAGCGAGATGAAGCCATCCCCCACCACATCCATTTCCGGCAGAATAGTAGCGTTGTCCACCTCGAAGACACGGTTGGCGATGGCACAGACCTCCATCCGCACCCCTTTTGCCTTCAGGGCCTTGGCAGTATCTGCAATTGAATCAAGCTGCTTGCCAAATTCCATGGCCAGGACGTCATCAGGTTCGGTTGAAAGATAACGCACCGTTTCACCGATGAAGACCAGTACCATGTTGGGTTTCACGCCCTGTCTCACCAGACCCTCATGGGTTCCGCGGATGATGTCGAGATAGAATGCTGTCTTCTGGGGATTGGTGAAATCGATAAGAAAGACACTGCGGGTCTCCTTCACCCCATTCAGCGCCATCGCATCGTTGATCTTTTCCGCTGCATTGGCCGAGCCCATGGTGAACAGTAGGAGCCCCATCAGCAAACCCCGCCAGCCTCTTTTTTGTATCGACTTATCTTTCATCATATGCACCTGTGATTTGATCGAAATGAACTCTGACACTGCTTAGCCGGAGACTGGAATCCACCAAAAATCAGTCAAGCTTTCTTGATTCCGGCTGCAGGGTCTGCAGCTGATGCAGCAGCGCCGCAGCATCCCACTCCCGCTCGCCGACTGCCCGGTAGACGATTTCACCTCGACGATTCAGCACCAAGGTCGTCGGCAATCCCCGAACCTGCCAGCGCTGACTGATCAGTCCCCGGTGATCCAGCAACACGGGAAAATCGATGGGGAAGTCATTCAGGAATTCCTTGACCGCCTCCGTATCATCTCCCAGGTTGATCGCCAGCATGGCGACCCCTTTGGGCTTCAACGCTGTCCAGGCCCGGTTCATCGACGGCAGCTCGCGACGGCAGGGCACACACCAGCTGGCCCAGAAATTGACTATCAACACCCTGCCCCTGTAATCAGGAAGTTGATGGTTTCTCCCTTCCAGATCCTGCAGGCGGAAAGTAGGCGCTGGTAGCGGCCTGACTGCGGCAAGCAAACCCTCAGCGGCCGATGCCTTCAATGCGACTGACATGAATAGCGCAAACAGGATCGACCAGGTTAAACCGGTCAGACTGTACCCGAGGTAGCTGAAAGGACTCGTAACCTGTGCAGCTTGCCCACAGCCATCGACCGGCCAACCCGTATGGCCGAACCGGGATAAAGAATAGAATGAATGTTCATTTCTGTCAACCATTTCTCCCTGCGTTTTTCTGGCCCGGAGAATCATATCAGCCACTTTCAGCCAATAATCCTCGTACCAGATTGAGAATATGCTTCGGCGGCATACCGTAGGGCACTACCGCGGTGAGCTTTCCCTGACCGTCAATCAGGTAGAGGTTGGCCGAATGGTCGATGCTATAGCCGCCATCCTCTCTTTCGTGTCTTTTGAAATTGACTCGGTATTGCCGGGCCACCTGCGCCACTTCGTCTTCGCTTCCGGTCAGCCCGACCAACCCTTTATTGAAATAGTGGACATAGTCCCGCATCACTTCGGGGGAGTCGCGCCCGGGATCCAGGGATACGAACAGCCCCTGCACCCGATCCCCCTGGTCATCCAGCTCATTGAGTACCGCAGCCACATTCGCCAGCTCGGTGGGACAGATATCGGGGCAGTAGGTGTAGCCGAAGAAGAGCAGCACCAGTTTGCCCTGCAGCTGGCGCAGTTCAAAGGGATTGTTGTTATGATCGGTCAGACTGAATTCGCCACCCAGCTCCTCGGTGCTGGACCAGGCCACCGTGACCGAGAATGTGCTGAAGATCAGTAGAAACAGCAAGTGTTTAGCGGGTATCACCATTCAGCGCACCTCCACATCTGTACCGTGCACCCAACTCGGATCACCCTTTCCCACATCACCAACAGGCGCGGCAAAGGCATCGGCCACCAGGGTGTCCACATTGCCGCCGGTGAGGGATCGCATAAAGGCGACCAGTTCCTGTTTCTCAGATTCATTTAATCCCAACGGCCTGATCAAGGGATCGAGCAGCTCGTTTGCGACACCCCCCCTGTCATAAAACTCAACGATTTCACGCAGGGTACTGAAGGAACCGTTATGCATGTATGGTGCTGTGAGCGCTACATTGCGCAAACTGGGTGTCTTGTACTTCCAGCGGTCGTTGGGATTTTGCGTCACCTCATACAGCCCCACGTCAGTGGGTGCCGGCTCGCCCACCTGTTCGATGACCGATCGATCGATCTGCAGGGTCACACCCGGCGCCAGCGTCACCGGCTGCGTCTCGGGCACTATTCCCATCGATTCCCTGTACCCGATACCGGTGTTGTGCAGGCCATCGTCACTGAAGAGGGCATGCTTGTCGCCTATGTGGTGGCAGGCCACGCATCCCGCCTTGCCGACAAAGAGTTCAAAACCCCGTTGCGCTGAAGCGGAGAGCGCCAGTTTGTCGCCCCCATAGTACCAATGATCGAAGGGTGAGCCTCCGGAAACGAGGGCGCGTTCATAGCTGGCGATGGCCATGCCGAGCGTCTCCATACTCACTCCCCTGCCATCGAAAGCAGCCTCGAAGCTACCTTTATAGTCGTCGATCTCGCGGATCTTCTCCAGAACATAGCCGATCGACGGATTGGCCATCTCGTTCCTGGCCAGCAACGGACCCCAGACCTGCTGTTCCAGGGTCTGTTCGCGCCCGTCGTGAAACAGCAGGGCGGCATAGGCCGAATTGTAGATGGTAGGCGAGTTGCGCCGCACGCTGCGCCCCTCCATGCCTACCGCCATGGCCAGTTCGTTGCTGGTGAACCCCTGCTCTGGGACATGGCACATGGCGCAAGAGAAGGTGTCGTTGAGCGAGAGCCTGCGGTCATAGAAGAGCTTTCTGCCGAGCTCGATCTTTTCCCGGCTGATGGGATTGTTTCCAGGCACCGGCACCGGGGGCAGTCCCAGTGGCGGCTGTTCGATAAAGGTCATCAGATCCGCAACCTGGCCTTTCCTCAACTCCAGATCGAGGGATCGAGTAACATAGCTCTCCTGCTCGTAACCCTGTTTATCATCCCCCGGTTTCGATAATTTTGAAGGCTCGGGGAAGCTGAGAGCAGCCTTTAACGACCGACCTTGATTCTCTTCCTGCATCAGTAGCGTCTTCACATCGTTGATGATCAGATCGTGATGGAGAAAATCGACACTGTAGATGTTGCGTATACGCTTTTGCGGATCGATGAGGAAAACCCGCAGCACATGGCTGTAGCCAACACTTGCCTTTCCGCTGCTGTCGACCTCCCGCTGGATCACCTGATTATAGGATTGCAATATGGGTTGCAGCGCCCGATGCGAAGCGGTGGTAATGAACTGCCACTCACCTGAATTTCCGGCATAACGAAAATTATTGGCATAGAGATTCATCACCTCCGGCGTGTCGACTTCGGGATCGAAACTCAGACTGATCAGCTTCAGCCTGTCGGCCAACATCGCATCCCTTTTCATCGCCGATTTGATCTTATAGAAGACATGGGAAGAGAGCGGGCATCCGTTAACGTCGCTGCAGGTACTGTAGATAAACGCCAACAGGACATAGCGGTCATTGAAGAGGTCGTGCAGACGCTGCTGTTTCCCTTCGCTGTTGAGCACCAACCCATTCCCTGCCTCACCTAGCGGTGGTAGGGAATAACTGCCGATCGCCGGCAGTGTGTAGCCCAACTTACCATAGCCCGGCGCTGAATCGGATAACGGATCGGCTGACGCCGTTGAAATCAGGATGGCGGCAAGCCAGACAGATCGTATGAAAAGATTATACATAGGCGCTCCCAGACAGCGGCAACCCCGACAGAGATCTGTCCGGCAGGGTTGCCTCCCTCCGGATGCCAGTCAGACATCCGGAACTGCCTATATCACTTGACGATGGACTTCAGGCTGGCTACGGAGACCTCCTTTTCCTCAGGCCTGACTGCACCATAGAGGGAGTAAGCACCGAAACGCATCTGGTGGGCGCGGCCGAGTTTCTCTTTATTGAAGTCGATAGCGAATTTCTCCACCAGCTTTTTGCCGTCCCAGACATAGCTCTTGAAGAACTGTTCGTTATCCTCGCCCTTCTTATCCCAGTTGGCCAGCAGCGAAGAGGTGTAGTAGATACGGGTACTGTCCCAGCTGGAGGAGGCCATATTGACCTGGCGGCCGATCTTCTTTTCGTAGACCTGCTTGGGATTGTGCGGATCGGTCATGTCGAAGAGCCGGGTCTTGCCGTCCATAAAGGTGTTGACCCAGAGCCGGCTATCGTCGGAACTGATGGAGATATCCACCGGCAACGGCACCTTGGAAGGATCGCCGATATCGGCCACGGCCTTGGCCTGCCACTCACCGTTCTCATCCTCATAGATCAGGTGCAGCTTGGAGGTGAGTGCGGTGGAGGTGACACACCAGTTATGGTTCGGCTGCCATGCACAACGGATCTCCAGCGGCGCACCGGGTACGTCGAAGACCTTTTTCGGCTTCTTGCTGTGCAGGTCCCACAACACCACGGTGTTACCGAAGCGTTTCATCGCCTCTTTGTCCTGCAGCATTTTGCCGAAGTCCATCATGTAGTTGGACCAGCCTGTGAACGAGGAGGTGAGCATGATGTTACGCCGCGGCAATACACGCACATCGTAGTTGTAGCCGTCGGCGTATTTGCCGGTCTTCTCCGCACCGCGCAGGTTCTGATCCGTGGGCATCCAGTGGGTCGCCACATACTCTCCATCGTTGGTGTATTCAACCAGGGCTGTGCGGCCGCCGTGGTCCTTGTTGTTGGAGAGACCGGTGATCATGATGCGTCCCGGCAAGGCATAGGTAGTGTGGGGACCGACCACGCCGCCGCTTTTCTCCACAAAATCGGTAACGACCTTGTGCAGTTTGGGCTTGGCCGGATCGCTGTGAACGTCGAAGATGAAGAGTTTATTGGTGTCGAGACCGCCAGCCCAGAGATAGTGCCGGTCATCGGTGAAGCCGGAGTGATGGGCCTCATTGCGTCCGCCTACAGACAGGCTGTGGACCACCTTGCCGTAGTTGGATGATTTCGGATTGACGTCAATTGTCACCAGCTTGTCCTGTCCGTCGCCCAATCCCTCGATGCCAAGGGTCCAGACATAGACGAAATCCTCCTGGCCGACAATCTTGGCCATGTAGGGTGACTGGCATGTTTCATCGGCTTGCAGGGGCAGAACCGCACCGAAAAGTGTGGTCCCGAGAGCCAGGGCGGATACCAAGGCAATGGATTTGGCGGGCTTTTTCTTGAATAGCCTCATAGTTTTAACCTCCGTCGGTATTAATTAATTACTACTATCGTGCGTTACTTCAGCCCTCCTCCTGCAGTTGGCCTATCTTGACCTGCGCGTTGCTCTGCACAGTCCTGATTTACTACTCGTTACGCTTGTTTGCCGATGATCCTTCGGCTTGAAAACCGTCTTCACGCTCTCTAGTCCCGCTGCGGTACAGCAGTCAGTGAGGTGAGTGGTTAAAAATAAAGTAGAATGAATATTCATTCTTGTCAAATTTTTTACTATGCTGGTTATAATTGCCGACAAAATAAACCTATAGGAACCCGCATGCCGCATCTTAAAAAAGACACCCCGGCCGACGCCCCCGTGGACTGCCGTATTTTGAGCACAGCCCTCGACCTCTTTGTCGAACTGGGCTTTCACAACGTCTCGATACACGACATCCAGAAACAGGCCAACGTCAGCATCGGCTCTATCTACAACCATTTCGGCGGTAAAGAGGGCGTTGCCAAGGCGCTCTTCTACCGTCTGATCAGGGAGATGGAGGAGTTGGTGGAGGACGTCATCGCCGAGGAACTGAGTTTCCGGGAGAGCTGCAACCGCATCATCTACCTGCTCTTTAAATACACCGAAACAAAGCGCAATATCGTCTCCTACGTACTGCATGCCAAACACCATGAGTTTCTGCCCGATGAGCCCCCGATCTGCAGCTCCACCCCTTTCAAGGCAATGCGCAACATTGTGCAGAAGGGGATAGAGTCGGGCGAGATCCGGCAAGGCGACCCTTGGGTCGTCGCCTCCAACATCTTCGGCGGTGCCATACGCTTGATCCATCTGCGTCTGGACGGTGTGCTTAACGAGCCTCTGCCCAATCTTTACGAGGAACTGATCGACTGTATGTGGCACGGCATGATGCCGACCTCGGTGAGCGAGATAGTGGCGATAAGGCCTACGGGTAGTGCCTGAAAAATCGACACTCGGCATCGCTTGCGGTTCATTTGGCACAATCGAATCCCTCGACTTGCGCTTTGATTGGCGCTATTTCAGAGGCATAAGGGCCAATTGGATGAGCGTAAACCGGCTCTGGATCGTGAATGCGGCAGTTTGAGATCGGAAATACCCGTCATTTTTCACTCAATTTGAAAGGGACCGGAACGCCGGGGACGAGTTCCAAGCCCGCCTCATACCATCCGTCACTGCCTTCCGGATACCAATAGAGATTTCGATAGCCCAGGGCATCCGCCCGCTTGACTGCATTCCAGGACATCCAACAATCGACCACACAGTAGAAGACCAGCGCTCTATCCCTGTTACCCAGGGTGAGGCGTTCAAGGTTGGTTTGCATATAGGCATGCATGCGTGAATCGAGATAGCCATATCCCACATTCGGCAACCAGGTGCTTCCCGGAATATGCCACCTCTGTCTGCTCGGCAGCCAGGCGATACCGAACTCCTCCGTCTCCGGACGCAGGGTGATTGCCTGGACATCCAACAACAACGGATTCTGCCGACGTATCAGTTCGACAAGCGACCCGGTATCGAGGCGTTTTCCGGCGGGCGGCATCTCGGGCAGAGGTGCTCGATAACGCGCAATGCGGTAACCCTCCGATGAAAAGAGCGGACTATCGGTCGCAAGCGTGACGCTAGGCGGTAGCAAAAGGATGGCGCATAGGATTGTCTCGGCAAAGGTACGCATCCTCATGCCGGGTCACTCTTGCACCACCCTGCCCCGGTCCAGCACCTTCGCCTCTATCTCCGGAAACAGATGGACGACTGAGCGTTGATACTCCTCGTGAAAGACCGCCAGTTCCATAATAGATGGGGGTGCATCGGGTTGCAGTACTTCGGCCATGCTCATCCCCTGTTCCGCAGCCTTGTTCAGACGGGTTGTCAACCATTGCAGATAATTTCGCGTCTGAGCGATTGCCCCGCTATCAGTGACTACACTGCCGTGCCCAGGTACCAGCAGCTTGAAATCAAGCTCGGCTATCGTATCAAGCGCCTGTAACCATTGTCCTACATCGGCATGGGGGGTGGTGGGCGTACGCCCATGAAAAACAACATCCGCAGCAAACAATACCCCGGTCGCATGATCGAGAATCACTAGATCGGCATGGGAGTGGCCATCAAGTTCAATCAATTCAAGACGGTGACCTCCGATCTCCACAAAACCCGGTTTAACGGTTTCGGTCGGCACCACTACCCGGGTACCCGCCATCCACGCACCCGCCAGACGGTACATACTGTCGTTGAACAGTTCACCCTGTTCACGGATACCTTCAAGGGTACCTGCCAGGGCGGCTATGGGGATATCCTCGAAGGCCTGATTACCGAGGATATGATCCGGGTGCAAGTGAGTGTTGAAGAGCTTCAGAATCGGTCGGTCGGTAATCCCGCCAATGACTGCGCGCAACTGTTCACCATAGAAGCGGGATGGCCCGCTATCGATCACGATCACGCCATCGTCCGTAACGATAAAACCGACATTGACGATATTACCCCCGTTGCTGAAATTGAAATGTTCATTTTCACCCAGCAGCACGTAGGTATCGGGTGCGATCTCAAGTGGTTTCAAGCCATATTCCTTGGCGCCCCATACCTGTGTGAGGAAACATATGCAGAATAGGAATATCACAATTCGCCGCGGCGACATTACATCTCCACCTCATTCATGCCAGGTAAAAACCGCGCTTTGACTGGATTACCATTATTATCCGCCCCCACTACGGTTACGGAATCACGCCTCGGCAGTTCGAGTGTGAGAACGGGATTTTCAGAGACGGGTTCATGCAGGAACAGGCGGGAGAGTATCTCCCCGTTCGCATCGTGAAATTCCAGATGGTCGATGTAGAACGCCGGTATGCCCGGCACTAACCCGGTGTCCATGGGATGCATGACGCGCATTCGTAGGCGCATGGAATCTTGATTTGACCAGAGTCTGCCGGCAACCTCTCCCATACGGCTGGCCCAGTCACTGTCTTCACTGCCGATACTGGGCAGGGTGCATCCACCGCCAGCCGCATCGACAATCCGTCCACCTACATGCCATCGACCGTCACCTGCAAGTGCCGCGGCCCGGACCGGTGTAGCCTGCTGCACCTTAATGCGAAAGCCGATGATGGGCTTGGCATGAAGTGGTTCCAATTCAAGCACTTTATGGATGGGATTGAGTTCCGCGAACACCACGATCTTCAAGACCTCACCCAGTGCCGATGCGTCCACCAGGACCGGTACATTCATCGAATCTTCCGCATCGACGGGCGCCAATACCTGAACCCTGTCATCAAACACCACCGAGGCGCCGCCCAACAGGGATTGGTGCATATCCTCCCACATCGGCGAGTTCAATGGGTCGGTTTGGCCCTGTTGCGCGAAGCCTGGATTCACGACGCAATATAGGAAGATGCAGGAAAGAAACAACTGTTGGTCTATCGACTTCACACTATGGCTCCCTAGGATCCGACCGGTTCGATTATGATGCGACGCAACCAATGCTTATCGGACGGTTCGTACAAGGCATCCGGATCGATGGGACGGAGATCACCCTCTTCCGGGGGAGCCTGGAGCACATTCAGATCGGTCTCTCTCAATTCCCCAACGAATCCATTCAGGTCGCGCTGAAATTTGAAGTAGAGACCGTTCCAGGCATTAATGCTGTATTCCTGGGGGGTCTTGTGCAGAAACAACATGTCATATTCCAGGTCGGTCAGATCATCATGGTCTATCTTGCGCTTGATTTCATAGGGATAAGGCAGATGGCAGATTAACTGGACCGGGTGCGGGAGACACTTGAATGGACGCATGGAGAGGAAGTGATTTTCAAACTGCGTCTCATCCCATTCGATGCGATAGCCTTGGCCATTTGCGCTATCCGCCAATATTAACGTTCCAAGCGATATCAACTCCTGCCGCTGATTTTCAGCACGTATACGATAGCGCTCATCGACGGCTTCCACCGTCCCTACCTCTGCGATCCCGGACAGTAGAATGATAACGAACCGGCAGCGCCAACCCGGTCTGTTAATCGCGCTGACTGATGCGCCCATCAGATTCAACCCGTACCAGCCTGGTTCGGCTTGGTAATTGATAGGTGGAGCGATACTGCGTAAATATCTTTCTTAATGAACTACTCTGGCGTAGCTGGGACATTGCCTGCTCCACTGCTTCAGCCAAGGCACCGTTACCCTGCTTCACCGCGGCACCCAGATCCCATCCGGAAGTACTCAGGCCGGGCATCTGTATCGGTCCCACAGCATAATTGGCCATCTGATCACCCAGTGCGAACTCAATCTCACTGCGCGGACCGGCAACACCGGCAACCTTACCGTTTTTCAGGGCGTTAACCGCTTTACCGATATTCGAAAAGTGGACAACCTGATTGCGGATTTTGCCATTGTAGGCGGACAGGAGATAGAAATCCGTCAGGGTATCCAACTCAACACCCACCTTTTCGCGACTGAAATAGTCCAATGGATCGAGATTGGCCCCGACTCCTTTCGCAACCGCCACCACGACCTGTTCCCGATAATAGGGTGCAACGAAGACGACACGATCATTCTCTTCGGCAAACGCGGCATCATAGGGAACATGCAGCATTACATCGGCTACGCCTCCGCCCAGGTAATGCCCCTTCCATACATTATTGCGCAGATCGTCTTCCATCGATTCGTCGGCGCCCACCGCCCTGATTGCCGCCGCCACACCCAGTGACTTGGCAAGTGCATGGGCGATGTCCGCATCTATTCCGACAATCCTGCCCCGTTCGTCACGATAGGAAAAAGGCGGGAAGTCGGTGTATACCGCAACTTCCAGGACACCACGCTCTCTAATGCGATCCAATGCAGTGGGTTCATCCTCGGCTGTCGCCGGACTCGCCAACATAAGAGAGGCAACTGCAGCCGCAAAGATTAAAATGTCTTTGATCCTATACATATCACTCTCTCACCGTTATGTCTCGATGACTACTCTTCAACAGGCAGGGTCACCAGCCAGGTCCTGATCGACCAGAGCGCCTCCTGAGAAAGGATGCCCTCAAACTTCGGCATGTAGGTAATTCCGTTACGTACGGCACCGTTGCGGGCACGATACATAAACCACTCATCGCCCTCATCTTCGGGTGGCAGCAAACGCAGATCAGGGGCGATGCCGCCGGAAACGGCACCCAGGCCATGACATCGCGCGCAGTTTTGATTATAGGCGGAAGCCCCGGTCTTCACGGCATCCGCATTATCTCTGTATGGATTTACCTCGAGCCAATCCTCACCCAATTGAGGCAGGTGTTTGGTATCAACGGCCTGAGGCGCCACATCGCCGTGCGCTAAAGCCTTACCCGCAATAATAGCCGATAATACTAGACCGAGTCCGACTTTAATTGATGTTGAGATTTGCATGTGGAGATACTCCAGGTAATCAAACAGAAATCCTGAGAATGATCGTCATGCCCGATAACCATCCGGCAGATTTCTCTTTCGCTATTTGTCTGTCAGTGTTGGATTGTAAGTTGATTGGTCAGAACTGCTGAGCGAGGGCCAGGATCGGATATTAAACTCAATATCCGATCCATCACGCTAATCAGACATCAGACAACTTGAAGACCCAGAGGGATCCACCCTGGTTCAGATATTTGACCTTCTTGGCCACATCGCCGCCCCAGAGTGGGACTGCGCCACCCCAGCCTGATGGAACAGCGATGTATTGCTCACCATCCTGCTCCCAGGTTACCGGACAACCGACCACGCCGGAACCGGTCTGGAAATTCCACAACTCATCTCCGGTTTTGGCATCGAACGCTTTCAGGTAACCTTCCGGCGTGCCGGTAAATACCAATCCGCCGGCAGTCGTCATCACGCCACCCCACAAAGGTGCATTGTTTTTGTATTCCCATACGATTTTTCCAGTCTTTGGATTGACCGCACGCAATGCACCGATGTAGTCATCATTGAGGGGCTTGATGGTAAATCCGGCACCAAGGTAGGCCGCGCCCTTTTTATAGGTAATGGGTTCATTCCAGATATCCATGCCCCACTCGTTGGCCGGCACATAGAAGAGTTCGGTATCCGGACTGTAAGCCATTGGCATCCAGTTTTTCGCGCCGAGGAATGAGGGCGCGACGAATACGACATCACCCTTTTTACCGTCTTTACTCTTGGTGGGATCGCCGGGACGCACACCGGTTTCAAGTGGACGGCCGGTCTTCAGATCAACCCCTTTCGCCCAATCGATCCTGTTGACGAAAGGAAAAGCGTTTTTCAATTTACCGTTGGTACGGTCCAGGACATAGAAAAAGCCGTTCCTGTCAGCGTGACCCGCCAGCTTCTCGCTGCCGCTATTGAACGAAACGAGTTCGTTGACACCATCATAATCCCAACCGTCATTGGGCGTGTATTGATAGTGCCATGCGATCTTTCCGGTATCTGGATCGATGGCCAGGGTCGATGTCGAATAGAGATTGTCGCCAGGCCTCAGATGCGCATTCCAGGGTGCGGGATTACCCGTACCGTAAAAGATCAGATCGGTTTCATGATCATAAGTACCGCCCTGCCAGGTTGCGGCGCCACCTGTTTTCCACATATCTCCGGGCCAACTGGCATTGGTCTTACCGGTGACACCATTCTCCATCTTTTTGTCACCTTTCCAGATATGACCCATATGCCCTTCTACCGACGGGCGTATCCAACGTAGTTTGCCGGTCTTTGCGTCACGCGCCTCAACACGCCCGATGACACCAAATTCTCCACCGGAGACACCTGTGATAACCATGTCCTTGACAATCAGAGGCGCTGCCGTGAAAGAGTAGCCCGCCTTATAATCATCGATCTTGGCACGCCAGACGACCTTTCCGGTATCTTGATGGAGAGCGATAATCCGCGCGTCCAAGGTTCCGAAAATCACCAGATCGTCATACAGCGCTGCACCTCGGTTGACCACGTCGCAACAGGGCAGGATGCCGTCAGGCAGACGGTGATCATATTGCCACAGCTCTTGACCTGTCTTCGTGTCAATTGCATAAAGACGGGAATATGATGCCGTGACAAACATCTTTCCATCCTTGATAACCGGTTGCGCCTCCTGTCCGCGCTGTTTCTCTCCACCAAATGAGAAACTCCATGCGGGTACCAGTTTCTTAACGTTGCCTGTATTGATTTTCTTAAGCGGGCTGTAACGCTGCCCTTGTTGGCCCATACCCCAGCTCAGAACATCTTGTGTACTGGCCGCATCACCATCTATTTCAGCCTGTGTCGTGCGCGCATTAACCGTACCGGTAAAGGTAACCGCGGCACTGATGCCGGATATTGCAACCGCTTTGAGCAAAACCCTTTTTCGATGCAGGGAAATCATCATTTCTTCTCCTCCAAGTTCAATGGATTGTTCTGTTCCCGTAACAGTTCGTTGGATACATCCCACTCCTCGTTACGGGTTTTCAGCAAGAACCAGGCCAAACATTGCATTTAACGATCGGTTATTGATAAACGTTTATTTTTATTAAAAAAACTCTCGATACTCTGGTAGCCAAAGGAAACAATCATCGATTATGATCACCCACCATGAGTTGTCATGTTTTGAGACAGTGGTTCAAGACTCAACACATTTGTTGTATTCGATGGGCGATCTGTTAAGAATAGATTAGATTCTGAACAGGCCCTAGTTGTTACTGATGTTGGCTTGAGAAAGTGCATGATACGCCTCGCCAATCCGGCATGGATCATCCATGAGCCTTTTTTTCCATTCTTTAAGCGGAGTATGCGCATGAATCAACCTGGGTAATTGCTGCAGGCACTCGCCATTCCCGATGCAAGACCCGCCGACAAGTTTATCCTCACTAAACTGAAGGTTAAGATATGTGTAGTTGCCGGACAGGGAATAGGTGACACTCTCCCCCCCCTCAACACCGTTCCAGGCACCGAAGGAGCTGGATACCAACCCCAGCGTATCAAGCACATTCATTGTGATGCTTCCTGAATATCTGGCTTTAAATCCACACATATTTGCAGCCGCTATGCGCCCATGTTCACTGGCGGTTAGTTGCACAGCCTGCACTCTTCGACCGCCGGTGGAAAAGCCAAGACCTTGACAGGCATCACCGGCGGCAAAGACATTCGGCATATTGGTATTGAGACGTTCATCCACTAATACACCATGATCGAATGCAATCTGTGATCCTTCGAGAAATTTTGTATTGATCTTGGTACCTGTTGTAAAAATCACCATGTCTGCATCGAGCGTATCGCCATTGTCCAATAACACACTGAGATGCGAACCCGATCCCGCATTACCACTGGTTACGCTTCTTCTTTCAATCGCCTCGATGTCAACACATGTTTTCACCTCGATACCTTTCTTATCACACCACGATTGGATTAAACGACTCGATTCATCGTTCATTAAATGAGGGAGGATACGGTTACCCTTTTCAATTACATCAATGTGCGCGCCGGTACGTGCGAGCGCATCGATAATAACGAAGCCGAGAAAACCTCCGCCAACCACAATCAATCGACTGTTGATGCCTAGATTACACACGATCTTTCTTGCATCCTCGAGGGTCCAACAGTTCACAACACCAGGAAGCTCTCTACCGGGTATCGCCGGCTTTTCAGGCCGACAGCCGGTGGCAATCAACAAACGGTCATATTCCAAGCGCGTGCCATCCGCCAGATTCACCGAATCGTTACGGCTATCCACCTTGACAACACACCCCCTGCGAACGTCAATGGACTGGGAGGCGAAATAGTCCTGCCCGCATCTGAGATAGGTATCCTTTTCAGCAATAACACCTTGTAGAAACTGCGGTATCGCAAGGCGTGAATAGGGTCTTTCAGATTCATTACTGACTAATGTGACAGTACTGGATTTATCGAACTTTCTGATTGATTCGGCTGCAACCACACCTGCCGGGCCTGCACCGATAATCACGTGCTGCATAGTGTCTCTCTCCACTCCCTGTATGTTGAATATTGGAGGATCCGCGCAGATCCTGGCTGTTCAACAACCGCTCCGAATCCCTCCCGAACCAGGCATGAAGCCTCTGTTCCGGATATTCCTTTTGTGTCTGAAATGTTCAAAATTCGAGGAACTCCCCACATACAATCATCCACCTGAACCTGCGCCAACAACCCGGAACCAGCCATTTCGTTCATGCAAACCAGGTCTGCTTCCGAACCTCTGCAGTGTCTCGATCGAGAAATGCATATCTGAGTTAAGCGCTCGCAAAAAACGCGCCATCATGTTGGTACAGAAATTGATGTTATTTAAAAAACGTTATCGGCTGATACCCATGTTGTTGCAGTTGCACAACGCCTGAATGGTTACAAAAGGCCTGGATGTCTAAGGCGGTGAAATCGCAGCCCGCAGGCGACAGGCGACAGGCAAACATGTAGACGAACATTATCTACTTGAAATCCGGGGTATTTCATCGATTCAACAAGCTGGCGGATTTGAGCTGCAAGCCGATCTTTTTTGCTTGTAGATCACGCTTACGGCTTATGGGGGCGGTAAAGCAGGCCTGACTGCCTGGCCCATTTTTAAACAGTCCACTGTATCGTTTCTGAACAGTTCGCATATAAAAATGGCTGAATAGCGACTACAGTTTGTTGTTGTAAATAATAATTAAAGCAGACTCACTGCAACTTTGACCGGATGGAGTGGAAATGACCCATAATCAGAAGTTTCGGCAACATGCCGAACGAATCTCTTCTGTGGCTTCACTAAATGATGGAGTTGAGTTTCTCGGTATTGAACGTGAGATTATCAGATCCTGGCAGCGTTGTCTGAGCGATGATCACCTGGACCCGTTCAAGCCGCGCAGTCCCAATGTTCTCGAACCCCAAACACTGCATGAACTCAGATCCCGTTTCGAAGCCTTCATCAGATTATCCGAACCCGAACTGGCCAACCTTGCGTCGGCCCTGTCCGGTAGCGGATATGCGGTCATCCTGACCGATAACAAGGGTCTCATACTCCACCATCAAGTCGAGGAAAACCTGGCTGATGAGTTCAGAAAAGCCGGACTGTGGCAGGGCGCGGATTGGGGAGAAGAACATGTCGGCACCAATGGAATAGGCACTTGTATATCGGAAATGCGGCCTGTCACAGTACATAGGGATGAGCATTTTCTCAGACAGAATATCGACCTCTCATGCTCGGCTTCACCGATACTCGATCCTCACGGCAATCTGCTCACTGTGCTGGACGCCTCTTGTTGTGGAACTGAAGACTCCCGTGCCTCTCAGATTCATACGCGCGCATTGGTGGTCAGTTATGCACGATTGATCGAGGGCCGTTATTTTCTCCGCGAATTCCGCAACCAGCGGGTATTGCGCTTCCACAGTCGTGTCGAATGCGTTGCTCTGCCCAATGAAGCGATGCTGGCCCTCAGCGAGGATAACCGCATACTTGCAGCCAACATCGTTGCGCTGCAGCTGTTGGGTATTCAGGACCGAAACATGCTGGTTGGCATGAGCCTCTCCGACCTTGTGGGTAATGATCTCGACAGTCTGCTCTTCGCTTCCAAGTCTAATGAGGGTACTGTACTGCCCTTCCGCCATCAGGAGAGCGGTGCGCGCTTTTTCGGCTTTATTTACAAGTACAAGGAACCTGCACCACTACGCGGTCTTACGATTAAACCCGCTACTCAGAGCCCGGATGAGTGTCGCGGTGAACTCTGCAACCTGAACAAGCTTGCAGGTGAAGACCCTCAGATGCTTGAAGCTGCCAAACGCGCTCTGCGGGTTGTTGATAAGCGCATCCCTATTCTATTGCAGGGAGAAACCGGAACCGGTAAGGATCTCTTCTCTCAAGCAATGCATAAGGCAAGCAAACGCAAGGATAAACCCTTCGTTGCCTTAAACTGCGCCTCGATCCCGGAATCGCTCATCGAAAGTGAACTGTTCGGTTACAAGCATGGCGCTTTTACCGGCGCACGCAAGGAAGGACGCCGTGGAAAGCTGATAGAGTCAAGCGGTGGAACTCTTTTCCTGGATGAAATTGGCGATATGCCGCTCAACATGCAATCAAGACTGCTGCGGGTGCTCGAGACTGAGGAAGTGGTCCCTCTTGGTGCGGAACAACTCATCAAGGTTGATCTCAATATCGTGGCTGCGACTCATCGCGATCTTATACATCTGATCAATGAGGGCGCTTTTCGCGAGGACCTCTACTATCGGCTCAACGGCATTACACTCTACTTACCGCCCCTCAGAGAGCGCCAGGATCTGCGCAACATCATTCTCAAAGTCCTTGAAGCGGAAAACGACACCGGTAAAAAGCTGCAAATCACACCGGAAGCCATTTCGCATCTATTGAAATACCCCTGGCCAGGCAATCTGCGTCAACTGCGCAATGTCATAAGAACAGCTGTTGCCTTATGCGATGGAGATGTCATCGATATTTCCCATATCAATCTGCCGACCCTGGTTGGACGCAACCATA
This sequence comes from Candidatus Thiodiazotropha sp., assembly GCA_040506195.1. Lineage (GTDB taxonomy): Bacteria > Pseudomonadota > Gammaproteobacteria > Chromatiales > Chromatiaceae > Thiodiazotropha. The sequence continues at coordinate 68,591 of JBEVXH010000001.1, forward strand.
ATCATGCCCATGCCAGTCCCCAGGACAGCATCGCTTCCACGCCGAGAATCGAAGATCCGCCTCCTGTGGATGCGGTCTCGGACAATCCCCTCAGGTCTGCTGAGCATACGGTAATTCTGAATGCGTTGAAAACCTACAACTGGAATATAACACGTACTGCAGAAGCACTTGACATGAGCAGAAACACGCTCTATCGGAAGATACAAAAGCACAACATAAAGCAAGACAATTAGGATCTGTTCACATTAGGGCCTGTTAACACTAATCCAATCGGCCCTGTTGTGCCTGAAAAAGTGCCAATCAAGGCGCACCCCAAGGGCACTTCCTTCGGGGCGCACCCCAAGGGCACTTCCTTCGGGGCGCACCCCGTAGGGCTGGGGCTATTTTTCCGCCCAGCGGCGTTATCATTCGCTCATGTAGCATAACTACACCTCGCTCATTCTGCGTTGCTGGGCAAAAAAATAGTCCCAGCAGGGCCGATTGGATTAGTGTTAACAGGCCCTAAGCTTGTATGCCGTGTCTTCGAACCGACACTCGTGCAGCAGTAATTAATTGTCGGCGCCGCGCTCTTTATTGATTTGGCGCCAAAATCGGCAGTTCGATCTTCTACACTATACGAGCCACACCGAACATCAACAAAAATTTGCGCTTATTAACGGTGAATAGCGTTCATTGGCGGCTTAAGCTTGTTCGACTTGATCTGAAACAATGCCGGACAGAATTTCTGGTTGACGTTTCAGCAGGGCTTTAGCCAGATTATCCGAGTCGCGCTCAACAGTGGGATCGATACGTGACGGCTGCAACGCTTCCTGATGGATAATACTGGCCGGCCCCTTTGACAGGAAAAGTATTCGGTCAGCCAGTTCCAGCGCCTCATTGAGATTGTGCGTCACGAGTATCACCGCACTGGAGTGATCACGCCAGAGATCGAGCACCATCTCTCGTAGCGATGCCGCGGTGGGTGCATCCAGTGACGAAAAGGGTTCATCCAACAGTAATATATCCGGCTTTATGGCCATCGCTCTCGCAAGCGCCACCCGCCTCTGCATGCCACCTGAGAGTTGGCCCGGAAAAGCATCTGCCCTTTCGTAGAGCTCGACCAAATTCAACAGGTGATCAACCCATGAACTATCCTTTTTAGCGTCGTGCATGACCAGTTCGACGTTTTCTCTTACCGTCAGCCAGGGCATCAAACGGGGATCCTGAAAAACGTAACTGACACATCCGGGACCGCCATCCATCCACTCCAGGCTGCCATCAAAGTTACCATCCAAACCGCTGAGTATATTCAACAGGGTGCTCTTTCCAGCGCCTGAAGGACCCACCAGGCTGATAAAAGCATCGGTTACAATCTCGAACTCGAGATTCTTAATCACCGACATCTCATCAAATGATTTGTGGTTTATCCTCACTCGGCAACCGTTCACGATCGCCACCGACTTAAATAGTTCTCCAAGGGACGCATCAGCAGCGATTCGATACTATAGATCACCAAGACAAATGCCAGTGTATAGGCAAGGATACTTGTGATGTCGAAAAACTGAAAAAATGTACTTAGCTGAAAACCAACGCCATCACTGCGCCCAAGCAGCTCTACCACCAGCACAATCTTCCAGATCAAGGAAAGACCGGAACGGGCGGCTGTTATAAGGTATGGATAGAGTTGCGGCATGTAGATACGAAACAGTGATCGTAGAAGAGGCACTCGAAACACCTCACCTACTTGAAGCAGTTGGTGGTCAATCGCCCGTACGCCTTCACGCACGGTCACCGCCACCAAAGGCATTTTATTGATTGCAACCGCAGCCACTGCCGCAGCTTCGATCAGCCCGAACCAGACATAGCAGAGAATGATGATGACCAGGGCCGGTATGTTTAATCCCATGATCAATACACCATCCAGAATCGTATCGACCAGGGGAAAACGCCCCATTAGAAATCCCACCACGATCCCCGCCAACATGGCCAGGGTAAAGGCCAGCACAACGCGCCGCAGTGTGACAATAATACTGGTCAGCAGATCCCCTTCGGTCAGGTGATACCAGAGTGACTGCATGACCTCCCATGGACCTGGCAGCTGATCACTCTCAAGCAAATGCGCAGCGATCTGCCAGATAAGAATGAAAACAGAGAGAAAAAGCCACCTTCCCCAGTTACTGCCTTGCAACATTGTTTTTGATCAACTCCTCGCTGTCCAGAACCTGCCAGAAGGTTCCATCCTGTATCTGCATCGCCTCACCGACCAGTTTTTTCCCCCCTTCCCTGGCCAACATTTCAAATACTCGGGAAGCAACGTTCATTCCATTTTTCTTCAAACCATGGGGTATGCCTTTTCTGTAACCTTCTTTCAGATTATTGAGTGTGGTTGTATCCTTTGCCTTGGTCAGTGGCGCGACAATCTCCCACTCCTCATCACTTTCGCCCAATATCCGTTTCGCGGCATATGAGGCATTTAACAATCCCTCAATCAAATGCTGATGTTTCTCCGCCCACTGGGACGAGAAAACCCAACCCAGCATGGGTACGGGTTCCACGATATCCAAACCTTCGAGCATCGATCTGACATCGACCAGCGGTAACATACCTGCAGCCTCAAGGCGTGCACCGTAATGCCAGAAATTCAACACGGCGGACAGATCACCTTTTAGCATCAGTTGATTAAGTAGCGGTGGTGCGGCAAAAGCGGGTTCGACAGAAGTGGATATATCCAATCCCCGGTTACGACTATAGGCTTGCAACAATAGCCAGCTTTTATCGACCGGACCTCCGGCAACACCCAGTTTACGGTCCTTTAAATCCGATATCTGCCGAATACCGGAATCGGGGCGAACATACAATCCGCCGACTGTGAGTGAGTATGGGAAGAAGGTATAGTCTTTTCCTGCCGCTCTCTGTCGGTTGACCCATATCCAATCACTGACAATCACATCGACTGCACCTCCCTGCAAGGCAACGCTGTTCGCATTCTTGGAACTCAATGGGACAATTTTGATAGCAAAGCCGTTTTTATTATCGAGTTGATGGCGGATTATTACATCCATTTCCCAATTCACTGTGCCGAACTGAAGCACGCCGACCCGCAACTGCTCCGCAGCCATTACAGGGAAGCAAACAATGAGGAAAAGCAAGTAAGTTATGATTCTAGACATGTGCCTCTCTTTCAGAATAACTGTTAGCGGGGAGTATATTCATAGCAAGTGAGAATTGCGCAGTTCGCCAAAAGAATAACAGACTGGGGTGGACAGACAAACTTCTAGCAATATATATCAATTTACCAAAATAGTGACAGACTATATGTCTTATGTTTTCGATTGACATGGAGATCAATCCAGTGCTCAACATTTCTACAGTGTGTTTATATCGAATCCCTATTCAGCGAAATATGATCGGGAATACAATTGATTCGACAAATTGAAACGTAAAAGCTTCCCCTACCATGAAAAGCGTGTATCTACTCCAGGAGAGTGATTTGGCAATGCACCGACGCCGAATAACCACCATGCGACATGCAGCATTCCAGTGTGTGTCCTGCAGTGGTATTTCACATTTGGATGATACGGCTCAGCTAGATCAAGAGAACATCTTGTTGGCAATATCAAAGCATATAGCAACAATTGAGGAAGATTACTGTCTACACAAACCCATCATGGTTCTTTCAGCTGTCCCACATTAGCACAGCTGATCCTCGATTATTGTCTTAAAAGAGGGACAGTGCGTCACATATAACGTTTGCCGCATCGTTCCACTCTCCTCCTATCTTACTGTTATTCCTATCAATAATCATAGTGGCATAGTGATTGCAAAATCGCCTGAATAGAGTGCTGTGTAATTGTTTTGATGCAAATAACGATTCTAGTCGTAACGACGATTGCGGCCTTCACCGGCCGTCAAATTAAACGAAAGAGAGGAGCCCAACTCGATATGAATACATCCAAACTCGTAATGACAATGCTGGGAGGAGCTTGTCTGGCCGGCGCCAGCGCTGCCCAGGCAGTCAATTGGCAGGCTGGTGACTGGACATTAGGACTGGGAGGCAATATCAACGCCTTTTATACAGTGACATCATGCGACACCGGCGATCTTAATTCGGGGGGTACGACACTGGCCGGACTCGCTTGCGGCTCAACGGATGATGACGCACACTCTGTATCAAATGGGTTGCTGCCTGCCTCACTCAATTTCAGTGCCACAACCAACCAAAACGGTTATGACCTGGCCGCCCATGTCAATGTCTACTACGGTATTGCATCACAAGGCGGCGGTTCGAGTGATGCCTTGGCTTTTTCCACGGTCGATGCCCGTCAGGTTTATCTGACATTTGGCAATGACGGTATGGGTACCGTGCTGATGGGACGTAACTTTGGACTGTTTGGCCTGGACGCAATTCTGAATGATATCAGCCTCGTCGGCAGCGGCCCGACCTTTACCGCCGACAATCCCGGACATACCACCCTGGGCGGTCTCGGCTATGGCTATGTCTATGTTGATCGTCTGGCGCAAATCAACTGGACTACGCCGGCGATGGGTGGTTTCTCCGCCACCATCGGTATCTTCAATCCCATGAACGGTAATGCTAACGGCAGCACCTCGCAGGGACAGGATTCACCCGGCATACATGGCAAGGCCAGCTATAAATGGGATGGTGATATCAACGGCCTGGTCTCCGCAACGTTCATTACACAGGATGTCGATCTGGCGGGTGGTTCTGAGAGTACAATGAGAGGCTGGGATCTGTTCGGTAAACTTGGCTTCGGTGATCTGGGACTCGCAGCTTATGTCTATGATGGCGAAGGCATGTCCAGCCTGGCCCTTGGCGGTTTGGTGCTACCCGGTTTCGATGCCGCAACAGGCGATGCAGAAGAAACCAGTGGCTACTATCTGCAGGGCACCTATAAGATCGGCAACACCAAACTCGGTTTAAATTGGAGCGAAAGCGAGCAGGAAAAAATCACTGAGGTTGAGAATACCCGGATCACATTGGGTGTCTACCACAATCTGACACCGGCGCTAACGTTGATGGCGGAGTATTCCGACATGGAGAGTGAAACTTCAGTCGGCTCTGATGACACAAATGCCCTTAATGTGGGAGCGATTCTATTCTTCTGATTGTTATCTACGCCCATATTAGAACAATAACTTTTCTCTGAGTTGATGGGAATTGACAGGCCGGGTGACTTATCCCGGCCTTTTCTTTATCATTATTCGATACATAAGAGTGAGGCATATGATCAAACGCGGAATGTCAGGGCTAAAGATCTCTATTGCAACCTTAGCTCTGGTTTTTTTCGGGCAATTAGAGGCCGCTCTTTTTTTCAGTTCCAGTCTGACAGAAATCTATTCGGTTGCTGCTGAAAATGAGGCCCGCAATGCACACCCGGTTCATGGAGTGGATCAGCTCTCGCTGGCAAAACTGTTTGCCTCCGTCCGGATCGAATCGGCAGCGGAAGATGCAACCACCTATCTGATGAGTGAACTGAATGCAGAACGGCTGGCTGATCAGGTCTTGTTGTCGCTGAAACGCCTGCGTGCCGATCAGGACATGCATCTGGTCATCTATCGCACGGTGGGTGGGTCGATATCCAGTAAACGGTACTCGACAGGCATCCGTGTTTTTGTCGATGCTTCAGGCCTGAATCTGATATTCGGCCAATTGGACACATTCCAGGATGACTTTCGGGGACCAGACAGAAAAATAGCACCTGCCGGCTCACGCAACGCAGTTCGCCTTAGTGGCGGCTCAATTGTTTCCGCTGATTGGTTCAGGTTCAAGGATGGTCGAAAGGATTGGATGATCTATCCTCTGCCGAAGCAACCTAAATTGAGGCTTCGCATGTGATGATCCAATCACGATCAGGATAGAATATCCTCCAACTCCAGTTTGGTATAACCCGCCTTGTCGCCAAAAGCGTCTCTCAGGTCCTGATCCGCCAATGCTCTTGCCGTCTCCTTGTCCCGACCGTCCTCCATATGGTACTCGTATCTGTTACGCAGAAAACCGTGTTGCTTCCATGCCTCTTTCTGTATGACGCCGATTCGGGTCGACTGTTGAGCTCGCAGTAATCTGGCGGCGCCACCCCCTCCTTTCAGTTTCTTCTCTTTTTTGGCTTTTTTCCCGCTTTTGCGCTCTGCCTTTTTCAAACGTTTTTGCAAACGGCCAATGACATTATCGCGCTCTTCGAGCTCAGCCATGAGCTTCTGAATCCTTAATGTTAGCGTCTGGATTGCAGAATCATCCGAGACAACATCGGCAGCTTTCAGTTTTCCCTTGCCTTGCTTGAGTTTTTTCTTCACTTTCTTATCTTTTTTTTTCGCCACAAAACACTCCAACACTCAGAATGAGTTCAAAATAATATCCTTAATATCAGTAATTCAGCCCGGTATCTTCACCACGGTGCGGCCACGCACATTCCCGGCCAGTATCTCTTCTGCCGCAGTCGGCAAATCGCTGAAGGGAAGTTCCACAGTCATCGCTTCCAGCTGAGCTAGATCCAGATCCCTTGCCAACCTGTTCCATGCCAGTTGGCGCTTTTCAATGGATGCCATCACCGAATCGATACCATACAGTGTAACCCCCCGTAGAATAAACGGTGCGACTGAAGTGGGAAGATCCATCGATTCTGCCAATCCGCAGGCAGCAACAGCACCGCCATAATTGATCTGGCTCAGGACATTTGCCAGAGTATTGCCACCCGCCACATCGATTGCCGCCGCCCAACGCTCCTTTGCAAGGGGTTTGACCTTACCGTTGAATTCACTGCGATCGATGATCTTCTGAGCGCCTAAACCGATCAGGTATTCCCTTTGTGACGCTCTTCCGCTCGATCCTGTCACCTGATAACCGAGCCGCGAAAGGAGCGAGACGGCCACACTGCCGACGCCACCGGCCGCGCCGGTAACCAAAATATCTCCGCTATCCGGGGTCAATCCATGCTGTTCCAATGCCAACACGCACAACATGGCGGTATAACCGGCTGTACCTACGGCCATGGCCTGTCGTGGTGTAAATTCGTTCGGCAACGCGACCAGCCAATCGCCTTTCACCCGTGCCATGCCGGCATAACCGCCTGAATGAACCTCTCCCACGCCGAAGCCGTTCAACACAACCTGGTCGCCCTGCTTGAATCCCGGATGCTCTGAGCTGACGACACTACCCGCAAAATCGATACCGGGAACCAGGGGAAACCGCCTCACGACCGGCGCCCTGCCGGTCAAGGCAAGGCCATCCTTGTAATTAAGGGTTGAATACTCCACCTTCACAGTGACATCACCATCCATCAACTCATCGAGCGTGATATCTTTCAATTCAGTGATTTGACCATTATCGGTTTTCGAGATCAGGTAGGCGGGAAAGTTTTCAGGCATGATATCCTCTCAAGGTTGCTGTTTATTCAATCACAATTCACTCGTTATAGCCTGTGACTCATGAAAAAAAAAGCGCGGGAAATCCGCGCTTACTCAAAATTGGCGTATAAAACCTTCCCTGGTGACGCCAGAGGGCATGAGTTACTGAATCAGGGTCTGTCGTCCTTGAACATACGCCAACCGCTGATCATGGTACTGATCAGACTCTGGCGTGAGACGATATCCTCCCGGATCGCCACATAGACATGAATGATGACGAAGCTGACGATGATCCACATACCCCAGTGGTGCCACAAGCGTACATCCTGGCTCTGACCCACCAAGGGGATCAACCAACCGAACAGCTGGTCCTGCCAACTGCCCAGCCCGGTCTGCTCTGCATAGAGGGAGAAGCCTGTCAGTACCATGGCGATACCGCCCACGGTAATGATCGCGACCATGGTGAGATGGGCCAATGGGTTGTGGCCCTCGTATTTCTTCGGTTCCTTCTCCATGAAGGCATACCAGCGAACCTCGTGTATCAGCTCTTTCCAGAAAGAGAGGCGGTAGAACGGCAGGCGAAACAACTCCTTTGCGTGTTCATTGCCGACAAATGCCCAGTAGATCCGGCCGATAAACCCAACCGTGAATATATATGCCGCAGCGAAGTGCGCAAAGCGCATGTAGCCCATGAGAAAGTGATCGCTCGCCTCGCCCGGCATGGTGGGTAGAGGATTGGCTATGAAATAACCTGTTATCGCGAGTACCGTGATTGCCAACGCGTTGACCCAGTGCCACAACCTGACCGGGGCTTCATAGACATAAACAGCGGTGCGTTTGATGGTTGTCTGCATATGCGTAACTCCTGAACGTCAATCAGGGATGGAGTTATGATGGCTCAACGGCAGGTTAAGCGCATCAGAATCAGACCGCCCGCTACAACACCAAATAGAGCCGACAGGTAGCCATGCTCCACCAGCAGATGGCCCAAATCGACCAGGAAACCCGCCGGTCCATGCTCACCTACATGAGCCGACAGCGGGCCGCTTATTGTCAGGATGGTTGTACTGACTAATCCAACTACAGTCTTTTTCATTTCATATCCTCTGCATACGTCTCAAGACTAAAAAAACCCATAACCCAAAACTTGTACCATCACCGTACCTTCACCTTCGCCAACTCCCTTCCCTCATCACTCATCACATGGGTGGAACAGGCAAGGCAGGGATCGAAACTGTGCAAGGTACGCAGGATCTCCACCGGCTCCTCTGCTCTGGCCACCTTGGTATTCATCAACGAGGCCTCGAAGGCGCCGATATTGCCCTCACTGTCGCGTGGCGATCCGTTCCAGGTAGTGGGGACCACACACTGATAGTTGTCGATACGGGTATCCTTGATGCGGATCCAGTGACCGAGCGCGCCCCGCGGCGCTTCACTGATACCGACTCCCTTGGCCTCCTTGGGCCAGGTGGCGGGATCCCAGTTGTCCACATTGGCCGTGCTTGAGTCGCCCGCCTTGATGTTGGACATCAACTTATCCATGAAGTAGCGCATCTTATCGCCGGCCCAGTCTGCCTCCAGGGCTCGCGCCGCGGTGCGGCCGAGAGTTGAGAAGAGTGCCGTGACCGGCACATCGAGGGTTTTGAGCACGAAATTGATCTGCTCGGTGATCTCCTCGTGGCCCTTGGCGTAACCGATCACGTAACGGGCCAGCGGTCCCACCTCCATGGCGTGACCGCGCCAACGCGGTGCCTTGATCCAGGAGTATTTGGCATTCTCGTCGATCTGCTCGATGTTGGTCTTGGTTCCCTTGGTATTGGGCCCAAGCTGGAAGTTATCCTCGGTGACACCATCCCAGGGATGCAGGCCTTTGACACCGTCCGGATAGTTGTACCAGGAGTGGGGAACGAACTCCTGGATCTCATCCGGATTGCGCAGGTCGACCTCGTGCACCTCCTTCAGATTACCGTCGATAATGGCGCCGCTGGGCATCAGCAGATTGCCTGGGGAGTAGTCGTTGGCCCGATCGGGAATATCGCCATAGGCCAGTACGCTGGTGCCTGAGATGCCACCGCCATAGAGCCATCCCTTGTAGAACTGCCCCACCGCCAGGATGTCCGGAATATAGACGTTTTTCACAAACTCACGGGTGCTGTCGATGATCGATGAGATCTGGTTCAGTGACACCATGTTGAGCGCACCCACCGAACCCACACCATCCACATTGATGGGACAGGGCACGCCCCCCACCAGCCAGTTGGGATGGGGATCCTTGCCGCCCAGGATAGTGCGGATCTTCATGATCTCTTTCTGAAAGTCGAGGGCCTCCAGATAGTGGGTTACCGCCATCAGATCGGCCTCCGGCGGCAACAGATAGGCCGGATTGGTCCAGTAGCCGTTTTTAAAGGGCCCCAGCTGACCGCTCTCTATGAATTTCTTCAGGCGATTCTGAATATCGCGAAAATACCCGGGGGACGATTTGGCATGCTTTGGTGAAACCTTCTGCTGCAGTTCTGAAGTCGCCTTCGGATTCGCCTTCAGGGCATTTACCGGATTGACCCAGTCCAATGCGTGCAGATGGTAAAAGTGGACCAGGTGGTCGTGAGCCTGCAGGGTCAACTGCATGATATTGCGAATCGAGTTGGCATTCTCCGGAATCTCGATCTTCAGCGCATCCTCGACCGCACGCACGGATGTCAATGCATGGGTACCGGTACAGACGCCGCAAATACGTTGTGTAAAGGCCCAGGCATCTCTCGGATCACGTCCCTTGAGAATCACCTCAAGCCCGCGCCACATGGTGCCGGTGGAAACCGCATTGCGAATGATGTTCTCCTCATCCACATTCACCTCGCAGCGCATATGGCCCTCGATGCGGGTTACCGGATCGACGACGACGCGCTGACCGGAGTCGTCCAGGGTATAACCGTTGGGAGTGGTCTTGGTGCTCATTGATCCTGATCTCCTTTCTTCTGCGCATTCTTGATCGCGGTAACGGCTGCGTGGGCGGCGGCCGTGGCGCCGACGATCCCGGCAGCGGCCAGGCCGACCTTATCGGCATTCGCCTCAACCCCGAATTGATGGGTGTCGGTGACGTGCTGATAGAAGCTACCCTTGTCCCAGAAACCGTCTTCGGAACAACCGATACAGCCATGGCCTGCCTGGATCGGAAAGGAGAGCCCGCCGTTCCAACGGACAGTTGAGCAAGCGTTATAGGTGGTCGGCCCTTTACAACCCATTTTGTAGAGGCAGTAACCCTTCCTGGCGGAGTCATCATCCCAGGCCTCGACAAACTGTCCCGCATCGAAATGGGGTCGACGATAACATTTGTCGTGGATCCGCTGACTGTAGAACATCTTGGGTCTGCCCTGACGATCCAGCTCGGGGAATTTCTCGAAGGTCAAGATATAGGTCACCACGGCTGTCATGACCTCAGCGATGGGAGGGCAGCCGGGTACCTTGATGATCGGCTTGTTGGCCAGACCCGGTACCTTATGCACCGGCGTGGCACGGGTCGGATTGGGACGTGCGGCCTGAACGCAACCCCATGAGGCACAGGAACCCCAGGAGATAATGGCCTTGCAGTGTTCGGCGGCCATCTTCAACTGATCAACGAATGGCTTGCCGGCGATGATGCAGTACATGCCATCCTCGTCCAGTGGCGGATTGCCCTCCACCGCAAGGATGAAGTTGCCGTCATACTTTTCAATGGTCTCTTCGACAATCGCTTCCGCCTGATGGCCGGCAGCGGCCATGATGGTGTCGTCGTAGTCAAGTGAGATCATCGACAGCACCACGTCTTTCGCCAATGGATGCGCCGAGCGGATGAACGATTCGGAACAGCAGGTACATTCCAGACCATGCAGCCATAACACCGGAATGCGTGGCTTGGTCTCCATCGCCTCGGCGATACGCGGTACAACTGCGGGCCCAAGCCCGAGCGCAGAGGCCGTCAGGCTGCAGAATTTCAGAAAGCTGCGGCGAGTGATTCCTTGACGCCGCATCACATCATAAAAAGTCTCGGTCATTGTCCTCTGCCTCCGAATCAACAAAACCAGATATGCGACGTGAAATACGCAACACTTATGCCATTCATGCTTTTATTTTTTTATTTCAATATGTTAGTGAGGCTTACAGTCTCTGCATAATCAATCTGATGTAATCGATTTGTTACTTCTGAGGAGACAACTGGAAAGCTGGTTACCAGTAGATTAGAAATGCGGAGATATGAAGCAGACTATGCATCTTCGTTCATCTCGCTGTCGACCTCGATATCATGGTCTGAGATTAAGTCGTATTGACGGATCAAGCTGAGACATGCCACTAGAATAGGATGTCAATAGGCTAGGACCTGTCGAAACTAATCCGCCTCACACGCATAATCGGAGCAATGATGATCCGTAGCATGTCCGGCAGAGAGGATCACTCCGCTAACGGGATTGGGGCGAAACGTGGTGCATCCTTTCAAGCCCATACCGAACGCCAATCGGTAGAGTGATTTGAACACCTCAAAGGGATAGTCAACTGGGATAAGTACGGTCTTTGCTATGGCATTGTCAATGTAGGGCTGTAGTGCAGCCTGCATCGCCAATTGATCTATCGGTGTCAAACCGCCTGCATCGATAAAATAAGCGGGCACCGGCCTGCCCGGATGGAGAAGTTGCCAGCGTTGCCAGGCGAAATCGCTCAGATCATAACTCTGGTAACCACCTTCAGGCCGCCGGATTTTACGTTGGTAGTTAAAAGCGTATACCGGTTCCACCCCGCTGCTGACGTTGTTCGCCAACAGGCTGATGGTACCGGCCGGCGCGATAGCGGTCAGATGGCTGTTGCGGATTCCCTGTTCCGCTATGCCCTGCCGGATGTCATCCGGCAAGGTGTGTATAAACGGGCTTTGCAGGTAACTATCCCGTTTGAAATAGGGAAAAACACCCTTCTCTTTCGCCAGCCCAATGGAAGTCCGGTAAGCTGTATGGCAGATCTCGGCCATGATCCTTGACACCTCCTTCCTGGCCCTTTCATCGGCATAGTGCAGGCCGAGCATGATCAGGCTGTCCGCCAGACCGGTGACACCCAGACCGATCCTTCTTGTACCCTGTGCCTGCCGCTGCTGGGCTTGTAGCGGGAAGCGTGACAGATCGATGACGTTATCCAGGAATCGGACCGCCACCTTGACGGTTTGTGTAACTGCAGCCAGATCAAAGCTGGCAGACTTACTGAACGGCGCCTTCACGAAACGGCACAGATTCACAGATCCCAGATTACATGCGCCATAGGGCGGCAGGGGGATCTCCCCGCAGGGATTGGTTGCACTGATGTGCTCACGAAAGGAGAGATTGTTCATGCGATTGATGGTATCGATGAACAGTACCCCCGGCTCGGCATATTCATAGGTTGCCCGCATGATCCGTTCCCACAATTCACGGGCCTTGACAATACGTACTACAAGACAGGGCTCGGTGGAACGGCGACCACTCCAGGCCCGCTCTATAATCGCACCATTCGTCCGGCTACTATCCGCCATCGCCTTCACGGGAAACAGCAGTGGCCACTCCTCGTCTTTATCGACAGCCGTTATGAATCGATCACTGACCTGAACCGAAAGATTAAAATGGCGCAACTCTCCAGGCTGACGCTTGGCATCGATAAAACGCTCGATATCCGGATGGTCGCAGCGCAGGCTCGCCATCATGGCGCCCCGTCTTGATCCTGTCGACACCAATGTGTCGCACATGGCATCCCAGATACGCATAAAGGATACCGGTCCGGATGCGATATTCCCTACTCGTTTCGCCGGTAAACCGTATGGGCGCAGAGTGGAAAAGTCATAGCCGATCCCTCCACCCTGCTGCATGGTCAATGCCCCCTCCCTGAGGGCGCCCAATATACCCTCCAGGGAATCTTCGATAGACCCCATTACAAAACAGTTGAAAAGGGTGGCGTCATGGGCCACACCGGTTCCCGCCAGGATGCGCCCCCCCGGCAGGAAAGCTAAATCTGTCAGGATTTTCAGAAATCGGCGTCGCCATGCATCCTGGTGTTGCAATTCAACGCCCGCAATCCCTGTTGCCACCCGCCGCCATGTATCAGCGACGGTTGCGTCCACAGGTTCGCCATGAAGACGGTAGCGATATTTGCTATCCCAGATAAAACGGGCGATCTGTGTTTGGAAAGGAGTTTGCGGCATATCTATCAACTCACTTTCTTTGTATCGTGATTAGTGTGCCGACCTCACTCCCGGACGCTATCCACTACGGGTCAATGGCACAAAAGCCACACCCAGGACACTCTTTTCACTGATCACACCACTCCGACTCTTATCCGCAACAATGAGATCCTGGTAACCATAAGGATGTCCAACAGGGATCACCAACCGACCACCCGGCTTTAACTGTTCGGTCAGTGGATGTGGTATCTCCAACGCAGCGGCGGTCACGATAACGGCGTCGTAGGGCGCATGTTCAGGCCAGCCGTAATAGCCGTCAACACATCGGCAGGAGACATTGTCGTAACCCAGACTTGTCAGGGTTTCAGTGGCCTGCATGGCAAGGGTTTCGATGATCTCTACAGTGTAAACATGTTTCACAACTCTGGAGAGGACGGCGGCCTGATAGCCGGAACCGGTACCGACCTCCAATACCACGGCACCCTCGTCGACCTCAAGAAGGTCAGTCATCAAAGCGACGATATAGGGCTGTGAGATGGTCTGTCCGCAACCGATCGGGAGAGGGCCGTTGTCATAGGCAAAACGACGTTCTGCTGCCGGCACGAAGACCTCTCTGGGCACTTCACGAATCGCTTGCATCACCGGCTCACTGAATGCGGAACGACCAATCATATGTCTTGTGTAGGCAACTTCCCGCTCGATATCGCTTATCATCTGGAGCTGATCTGACATCACTGCAACCCGTGGCCCTCCACAGAACGTCTCTGTTTACAATATAACCCGTTCGTCTCGCTGCACCTCAGCGCGACCAACCAGCCCGCACCTGCCCGGATGCCTCCGGAAAGTGAATCTGGAGTTCTCCCCGGTAGGCATTTTTGACCGCCTCGCCAACCCCTTTCGGCAGATGAAACTCCGTGAATGAGATCTCCATATCGCCGGATTCCTTCATATGCGCATCGATGATGCGCTGCAGTGGATGCCGGGTCCGCTGCCTTTCAACATGATTGTGAACCAGCCGCATGATCTCCTTTCTGTGCTCATTGAAAAAGGCCCCGCTGAGGGTTAGATATCCGGCCGGCACCCTGTCATGGATGCGCTGGCAGGCAGGGCAGCGGGTCTCTTTGGCCTCTATGGGGAGAGCCTCACACCACTGCCAGCGTCCACCTGTAAATACCGCACCACATATCTGGCATAGCGTGGGGTCTGGCAGTTTACGTTCACTTCGATAGGCATCAATGCTTCGTTCCTTGAGTAGTCTGTCCCTTCTCTTGACTGATGTGTAGGTTGTATTTTGAGACATTTTGGCGACCTCCTGGTGAGATGGCGTGAATGTGCTCTTTTTCTTGTTGTTCTACCTTAATTGTAGCTTGTGGCCGGCGATCAACCTCCATAACAATGTCAATGTGACTGGTATGGTTAAACTGCGCCAAGTCATGTTGCCGCCTCAGCATGGGTCTACAATTTTTATAGGGACTGGAATTCCAGACTGGTTGTGAACCGTCTCGTTCACGCCAATGAAGATTGTGTGCCACAAGGAGTCTTGATATGACCACACGCGCACTGCCCCCCGAAGCCCTGTGCCGCCATTGCGACCCGGATCAGTTCAACTTCGACACCACCGATGAACTGAAGGATCTGGAGGGCTTTATCGGCCAGGAACGGGCCACCGAATCACTCCATTTCGGCCTCGGGGTCGAACATAAGGGCTACAACCTCTATGCACTGGGTCCTGCCGGGGCGGGAAAATCCGCTATGGTCAGGAAATTTCTCAAGGCCCTGGCAGCGGAACGTCCCATCCCGTCCGACTGGTGTTATGTCAACAATTTCACTGATGCCCGCAAACCCCGTGCGGTCGCCCTGCCTGCCGGTCAAGGGGTGATGTTCAAGGGGGAGATGGAGCAGCTTGTCATCGACCTGCAGGAGGCGATCCCCCTGGTATTCGAAAGCGATGAATACCATACCCGCAGACAGGCCAAGGAAGACCGGCTCGAAGAACGTCAGGAAAATGCCATGGCGGCGATGCAGAAGAAGGCCGAGGAGAAGCATATCGCCCTGATCAACACCCCGACAGGCTTTACCCTGGGGCCAAAACAGAATGACAAGATCCTCGGTCCGGAACAGTTCCATAAACTCCCGGAGAAGCAACAGGAGGCCATCGAAAAAGATGTCAAAGCGCTACAGGAGGAGCTGCGCAAAACCCTGCACGCCATACCCCAGTGGCAAAAAGAGGCGCGGGAGGAGATCAGCAAACTGAACAGGGAAATGACCGCTTCGGCGGTACACCACCTGATCGATGCAGTGGGGGAGAAATACCGGGATAACGAGGCAGTCATCGTCTATCTGGACCGGGTAGAGGATGACGTGATCAATAACTATCAGCAGTTCCTCCCCCGTGATGAACGCAAACCCACACTGTTCGGCCTCCCCTTGAGCCAGCAGGAGGAAGGGCCGCCCTGGCACTACCGTTACCGGGTCAACCTGCTGTTGGCTCACGAGGCCAATGGCGGCGCACCGATCGTCTATGAAGACCTGCCAGGCTACAACAATCTGGTGGGCCGTATCGAACATCGCGCTCACCTGGGTGCGCTGGAGACCGATTTCACCATGATCAGGCCAGGAGCCCTACATCGGGCCAATGGCGGCTATCTGATTCTCGACGCGCTCAAGCTGCTGTTCCAGCCCTTTGCCTGGGAGACCCTGAAACGGGTTTTGCAATCGGGTGAAATACGTATTGAATCCCTGGCCCAGATCACCAGCCTGATCAGTACCCAATCCCTCGAACCCGAACCGATTCCACTGCAAGTCAAGGTTGTGCTGCTCGGGGAACGGCATATCTATTACCTGCTGCAGGCCCTCGATCCGGAGTTCGGCGAGCTGTTCAAGGTTGCGGTGGATTTCGACGATGACCTGGTGCGCGACAGTCACAACGAGCACCATTATGGGCAGCTGCTCGCCACCCTCGCACGACAGCACAAACTGCGCCCGTTGGACAGATACGCGGTGGCGCGGGTGATCGATCACAGCATGCGGCTGGCGGACGACAACGAGCGCCTCAGCAGCCACATGCGCTCCCTCACAGACCTGATCCAGCAGGCCGATTTCTGGGCCGCTGAACAAGGACATAAACTGATCTCCAGGGACGATGTGCAACAAGCCATCGAGGCCCAGATCCACCGCGCTGACAGGGTACAGCGGCGACTGCAGGATGAGGTTGTCCGAGGCACCTTGATGATTGCCACCGACGGTGATGTCGTTGGCCAGATCAACGGTCTCTCTGTGATACTGCTCGGTGATCAGCGCTTCGGCCATCCCAACCGCATCACCGCCCGCGCCCGACTCGGCAAAGGCCAGGTCGTGGACATCGAGCGGGAAGTGGAACTGGGCGGTCCGATCCACTCCAAGGGCGTCTACATCCTTTCAGGTTTCATCGCTGGACGCTATGTCCCTGATTACCCCCTGTCACTCTCCGCCAGCCTGGTCTTCGAGCAGTCCTACGGCGGGGTCGAGGGCGACAGTGCCTCATCCGCCGAACTCTACGCCCTGCTCTCGGCACTCTCAGGCCTCCCCATAAAACAGCAGTTTGCCGTCACCGGGTCAGTCAACCAAATGGGAGAGGTTCAGGCCATCGGCGGGGTCAATGAAAAGATCGAGGGATTCTTCGACATCTGCCGGACGCGGGGTTTAAGCAGTGACCAGGGGGTATTGATCCCCGCTGCCAACGTCAAACATCTGATGCTGCGCGAGGATGTGGTGCAGGCGGTGAAAGCGGGCGAGTTCGCCGTCTATCCCATCGAAAACATCGACCAGGGCATTGCGTTGCTGACTGGCGCCCCCGCCGGCACGCGGGACGAAAATGGCGAGTATCCCGAGGACAGCGTCAACGGCCGCGTGGAGGCAAGTCTGATCCGCTTCTCGGAACGCATGCAGTCAACGGGTGAAATGGCTATCATGGTAACCGGAGAGGATCAATGAACTCCCCTGCACGTCGCCGCATCACCGTTGTGTTGCTCGACAAACCCCAGAGCCGGGAGTTGCTGTCGCTCGGTACAACCATCGCCTCCCTGCTGCAGGCAGAGCTGGAAGGGGTGTTCGTCGAAGACGATGCGCTGTTCCGGATCACCGGCCTTCCCTTTCTGCGTGAATTGCGGATAGACAGCCGGAATGAGGTGCGCCTCGACCCCGCCAGGCTGATCCGGGAGTGGCGGGCGATTGCGAAACATGCCCGCGAAGACCTGGAGGAATCAGCCAGGCGTGCCGGATTGAACTGGAGCTTCCGGGTCTGGCGTGGTGAGTACGATAGCGATCTGCAACAGCTGGCCACAGACTCCGAGATGCTGTTGATGGGCAATCAGGGCGCCCTCACTTCACGCCGCCTTTCCACCCAGCCGCGACAGACCTCCTCGGTATCCAAGCCCCTCAAGGTTGGGGCCATACTCGATGCCGGCATGGCCAGTCAAAAGCTGCTGGAAACGATCACCGAGCTTGGAAAGAGTCCCGATATTGCATTAACCCTGTTTCTCACTCCGGATGAAGAGACACCCCAGGAAGCAGTCCTGCAGGGTTACCTGCCGCGACAAGATCCACATCAACTCATCAACGTTGTGTACATCAATGACCTGGAGCCCATGGCCCTGGTCAATCAACTGAAGAGGTCCGCATGCGACTTATTGATGATCAGCGAACAGAGTCCAATGCTGCAGGGACCCACCATCAAGCAAATACTTAAGCATTTGCCCTACCCCACAGTAGTGGTACGCAAATAGACGATGCACAGATCAAACCATCTAGGGCCTGTTAACACTAGTCCGATGGCACCAAGGAACGATATGCATGCCAGCTTGCGTGTCCGACCAAGGGTAAAGCAATAAGCAATCCCACGAAGTAGGTCATCAGCCCCAATCCCACAATCACTACAATCATAAATGCCCAGAGCATCATGGCAGGCATGTTTTGCAGAACGGATTTGACACTGAGGCGAATCGCGGTGAATCCGTCAATCTTGCGGTCGATAAGTATAGGCACCGTTATTACGCTGATCATATAGGCCCACCAGGCAAAGAAAAAACCGACCATAATGCTTGCTATGGTAAAGTTTCTTCCTTTTTCGGAAAGGAAAACATTACTGAAGAAATTGTCCAGCGGCGGCGAAAGACCCTCGTAGAGCAGAGAAAATAGAACATAGTTCAAGGCTATCCATAGCTGCATCATGATGAAAAAACCTGCAGTGATCATGCTGATCTGGGCATGATTGCTTTTCCACGCCTCCAGTGCGTTACAGGTTTTAAGTGGCTCCCCTTTTTCCAGGTGGGCACTCATCTGATATAGACCGATACCCAGGAATGGAGCAACCAGGAAAAAACCGGCAACGAGAAATGGCAATAGAAACATGCTGTCTGTTGAAAACAGCACAAATGTGAGCAGACCGCTGATCAGTACGATAACGGCACCATAGGTAAGACTGTATCGTGCCGCGTCAATCATATCCCTCCAACCTTTCGCCAACCACTCGAAAGGCTCGGTAAATCTTATTTTATTGACAACGAGTTCGTGCCACCGGGTACTGCCCGTATATGCTGTAGTCTCCATCTTCTAGCCTCCGAGAAAAACACAAATTCTTAAGTTTTTATTAAACACAGGCATAAACAGCGTGCCTAAAAAAGCCTACAAGGCTTAATATTAGTAATTGATTATGCTGGCCCGCAAAAAAACCATGTGAATGAATGGTATTTGACGAAGCTATTATCTTTATTGGTCGTGCGTCTAGTTTAGCTTGTTGTTCGTGGGTTGTGTAATTATATCTCAGTAAGGGTGATTTCAGCTGACCGCCCTGAGTGTATATCCAATCGATCATTACCTTTCAACAAGAGACAGATATAAGACAATCTTGTTATACAAAACACATAAGGCTCAGCAACCGTCCACACTCCACTCGCCGACTGACCCCGTATCCATATGGGATTCATTGTAGGATTCATGTCAACATTGCCCTGACAACACCATTCCACCCCAACGCCAGATTGGAACGGTTATACCCTCCTCCCCCCAGTGCAATCATACGACCGTTACAGAATTCATCGGCAAGTTTACTCAGCCGGCCCGCGGCATATTCATGCGCGGCAGGTGTAAACTCCATATGCGTGATCGGGTCACCCTGAATGCTGTCGGCGCCTGCCTGAAGTATGATCAATTCCGGTTTCCCCTGTCGAATAAACGCTTCAACCGATGGCCAGACACGATGAAAATGGGCGTCATTGGCCAACGGCGGCAAGGGTATGTTCAATTTTTTGCCTTTGCCTTCTCCCTTGCCGGTCTCTTCCACCGCCCCAGTGCCTGGATAGAGATAACGGCCATCTTCATGGATATCGGCAAAGATTAAATCGGGGTCTGATTCGAAGGCGTAAAACACGCCATCGCCATGATGGGCATCGATATCGATATAGGCGATACGACGAATGCCGTGCTTGAGCCTCAGGTTTTCGATCATCACCCCGGCATCGTTGAAGACACAGAAACCGGCTGCCGAATCCCGCCGGGCGTGGTGCAGGCCTGCGATGGGAACAAACACCTTTGGGTGTCTTCCGGAAAGGATCGCTTGCATACCATCCAATACGGAACCAACCACGGTACAGGCGGCCTCATACACACCTTCAAAGGCAGGGGTATCGCCGGCATCGAGGTAGCCGTGGCCGCTCTCCGACTGGATCTTGACCCGATCGATATAGGCCTGGGTATGGAATGGGAGTAACAACTGCTCACTGCACAGTTGTGGCATAGCGATAGATACCTGTTTGTCTAATCCCTGCTTGAGGGTCTCTTTCCAGAATGCCTGAATACGGTCGGGCCCGAAGGGATGCCCGTCACCAAAACCGTAGCGGCCCAGGGTCTCACCGAAATAGACAGTGACCGGTTTATCGCTCATAGAAACCACCCACTTTGATATTCAGCCCCCTATGACGGTCTGTCTATCTCAAGTATAGGCAAGATAACAAACGACAGGTTCAAGCGATGGTTGAATTGAAATAACCCATAAATAGTCTTTCGATGCTGAAATATTATGTAAATGGGCAACGAACAGAAGCACACCCTCTGTTACACAACATCAACTTATGCCTGACAACATAGTTAATTTATCTGTTCAGCATGGCTCGCAATTCAATGAACACCACCATCCCCAAGACAATCAATTGCAGCATCATTACGACAACCATCCATAGCGGCATGCTCAAACCGAGAAACTGCCATTGAATATCGCCACAGAAACCTGTCGGCTGAAACACCGCTGGCAGCCATCGATCCAGCTTGAACCAGGCAGGGAACTTGGCATTGACATCACAGCTCAGCGAAGGTTGAACGATACCCAGTTGCAACCCTGACAGTTCCAGTGCCAGATAAAGACACCAGCCGGCCGCCACACCCCAGCCGATATAGCCGATCCACCTGGCGATCGACGAAGTGGGGGCACTCATACCGATAAGCGCCGAGACGAAGATCCCCAACACCGCAGCCCGTTGATAGATGCAGAGGACACAGGGGTCAAGCTCCAGGCCATATTGAAAATAGAGTGCCGCAGCCTCCAGGATAAGTGCGCTTACCGCCAGTAACAGCCATGGCAGGCGTTGTTGAATGAGCAACATAAATTTTTCAGAGCAATGAGTGGTGTATATATAATAGCCCACCCAAAGCACTATCCATATATCTACCGAACCAGACGTGATTCGATCGATTTCAATGCCTTGCAAATCAAGTTGGCAGTCTACTGATTGCACACGCAGGCAAGAAAAGGCGCCTCCTGATCTATGAACAGGACTCTCAGACTGCAGTCACTGCGATGCTCAAGGGTAAACCCCTGCCGCCACTCTCTCTGCAACGAGGGAGGTGCCGCCATCTATGGTATTCATTTCGCTACCGACAGCGCGAATATCCACCCGTTCCAGGCAGATGACCGACAACCATTATCTCTTTACCTTCGCCTTGCTTATGCAAATCAAACGCCCCGGGATCGTTATTTAGATTAATGCCGGCTTGCTTAAGAAAGGTGGGGATTCGATCAACACCCATCCATCCGATATTTCTTGATCATTCTTTCAAAACCATCTCAGGTCAGCAACGCCACACTCTTGACCTGTGCATAGAGCTGCATCCCCTCACGAATCCCCATACCCATGGCTGAGCGGCGGGTGATGCGTGACAGCAGGGTCTGGCCATCCTCCAGTTCCAGACGCACCAGCACCTGGGTGGGGCTGATGTCGCGGGTGTCGATGACCCGCACCGGCAGGATGTTGAGGATACTGGTATCGGTATGGGCACTGAGGGACAGGCTGACATCCCTGGCCTGGATCTGTACCCTGGCGTGGCGGCCCACCGGCAGATCCTCCCGGGGTACGGCAATCCTGTTGCCCTGCAAAGTTATCCAGGTCAGATGATAGCTGTGGTCATGGGAAGTAACGTTGCCCACCAGCAGCGCGGAGGCGTCATCGTAGCCGGACAGGGGCATATCAAGCCGCGTCAGCAGCGGCGCGGCCTCGCCCTGTGCGGTGACTCGCCCTCCATCCAGCACCACCATATGGTCAGCGAGCCTGGCCACCTCATTGGGGTCGTGGGAGACATACAGGGAGGGGATGGCGAACTCATCGTGCAACCGCTCCAGGTAGGGCAGGATGGTCTGTTTGGCCGCATGATCGAGGGCGGAGAGCGGCTCGTCCATCAGCAGCAATCGCGGGCTGGTGAGCAAAGCACGTGCAATGGCGACCCGCTGGCGTTCACCGCCGGAGAGCCGGGCGGTAGACCGCGGCAAAAGGGCTGATAACCCGAACAGTTCCACCACATCGTGAAAGGGTATCTGCCGCTGCGCTTCAGACACCCGGCGCATGCCGTACCGCAGATTCTCCCGCACAGATAGATGCGGAAAGAGACTCGCCTCCTGGAATACATAGCCGATGGGCCTCCGGTGGACCGGCAGAAACCGGTTCTCATCCTGCCATGTCTCACCATTTACCCGTACCACACCCTGGGTTGTACGCTCGAGACCGGCCACGGCCCGCAACACACTGGTCTTGCCCGACCCCGAGCGGCCGAACAGGGCTGTGACGCCCTGTGCCGGTGCGATGAAATCCACCTCCATGTCAAAGTCACCCAAACGATGCTTCAGCTTGACCTCAATACCACTCACGGCTGATGACTCCGGGAGATACGCCCATTGACCAGGTAGAGGGTCATCAACACCATAAAGGAGAAGGCGAGCATGCCGGCAGCCAGCAGATGGGCCTGGCCATACTCCAGGGTCTCAACCTGTTCGTAGATCGCCACCGACAACACTCTGGTCTCGCCGGGGATACTGCCGCCGATCATCAGCACCACACCGAACTCGCCCACCGTATGGGCAAAGGAGAGAACCGCGGCGGTAAGAAAGCCGGATCTCGCCAGCGGCATCACCACAGTCGCGAAACGATCCCATGGAGAAGCGCGCAGGGTGGCCGCCACCTCCGCCGGACGCGGCCCAAGGGCCTCGAACGCGTTCTGCAGCGGCTGTACCACGAAGGGCAGCGAATAGAGTACCGAGGCGAACACAAGCCCCTCGAAGGTAAAAGCGAGACTACCGATCCCGAGGGCCTCCGTCAGGCGTCCTACAGGCCCGTCGGGGGCGAGCATGATCAGCAGGTAGAATCCGAGCACGGTGGGTGGCAACACCAGCGGCAGTGCAACCACCGCTGAAAGGGCCTGCTTGTACCAGGCATGGGTGCGCGCCAGCCACCAGGCAATCGGGGTACCGACGATGAGCAGCACCAGTGTTGTGGTGCTGGCCAGTTTGATGGTCAGCCAGACGGGTTGCCAGTCGAATGCCATGGTCAGCTCCGTTGTAGTTATTGGCTTTGATTGTCAGCTAAAGTAAAACCGTAATTACTTGGATATGTCGATAATATGCTGTTTTGGTGGGACAGGACCTATCCTACATCGGTTCTTGTATCAGGAGATCGTCCGACCCTTTCACGACCCCATAGCCATAGCGCTCGATCACTTCCTGCGCCACCTCGCTCTTAAGGAACTCGAGGTAAGCAATTGCCGCCGGATTGTCTTTACCCTTTTTCAACAGCACCGCTACCTGGTCAATGGGTGCGTAATAATCAGCCGGGATCTGCCACAGTGTACCCACATCACCCTCCCAATCCTTGATCTGGGCCAAGGCGACGAAACCCAGCTTAGCGTTGCCGGTGGCGGTGAATTGGAAAGCCTGGGCTATCGATTCTCCCATCACAAGTTTCGGCGTGAGGGTTTCCAGCACTCCCACACGCCGCATGACCTGTTCCGCCGCCAGACCGTAGGGAGCGGTCTTTGGGTTAGCCAGTGAGAGATGCTCAAAAGATCCATTTTTAAGATAGTGCTCACCGTCAGTGAACAGGTCTGGTTTCAAGCTCCACAACACCAGTTTGCCTCTGGCATAGATAAAACGTGTAGCGGGTATCGCCAATCCCTCAGTCTCAGCCTTGACCGGCCGCTGGCTGTCGGCCGCAAGAAAGACTTCGAATGGGGCCCCATGCGCAATCTGCGAAAAGAGCTTACCGGTAGATCCATGGCTGATTCGGGTGGTGTGGCCGGTAGCCTTTTCAAACAATGGGGCAATCTCGCGGTTTGCGTCGATGAAGTTGGCCGCCACGGCAATCTTCACCTCTCCGGCTTCCACCTGTGCATAGGGCAGTGCGGGCCAAATAAAGACAGTAAGAAATGTGTAGTTGGTAATTTTCATGAAGCTCATATCCGCCATGGATAACATCATACAACCAAGCTACATTTACCAACAAGTAACTGACATAAACCGGTTACCGCATTCGAGTTGCCTTTGATAGCCGTTATTAACCTGTCTGCCTCGATGTTTTCGGGTTAACCACATTGCCGACAATCATGTGGCCGATTAACCATGCCACCAAGAGAGCCTGGTGCAGGTGATTACATCAGTGGATGTTCATCCGTATTACTACGACTTAAAATATGTCCCGGTAGTATACTTTACTGGCTAACGCGGATAAGAAAGGTAACGACGACGAGCAGTATTTGAAGGCTTACCACCGGGATGGTAACAAGTTTACTGAACAGTTCAAGATCGATTTCCATAAGAAGAAGCTCGGACAGGCCCATCAGATACGATTCGGTACATACTCATTTACGCTATGCAGAGTAACGACATGTTGAATAATGTCGATTTGGCGGCTTCCGCATAAATTCAATTTTTTAATTTAGCTTTACCTTCTGAGAAGGGAGGCCGATGTTGCTGACGGGCTCCCTTCGACATCAGTAATGTGAATTGTAAAAAGGCAGTCGTATCGGATCCCTCTATCTGCACCTCGGCCATCCCTGAAACAAGTTCAGACCTCTCGCCATGAGAGTTTCTCAATTCGTAAAAGATCGCTAATGAAGTCTATGCAATCTTTAACTTCAATCTTCTTACAAGTATAGATATCAAGAGTAAATAGATCTCTTTCCCGCCAGGTATAAAAAGAGCAACCTGACTCAGCCCAAGCTTGGAAACCACCCATGCCGTGATGCAGCTCACTGACAGAATCAGGTGAAAAGATCAGAGCATCGGTGATCGGGGTCATGGCAAGACAGTCGGTCAAGCCACCAAGCACTTGCCGTACTGTTTCTTCAGTAACAGCAGGCAGACCGTGGATACCCTCGATGATAAGACGTTTTCGTTGAATATCAGGACAAATAGTCAATGTGTCACCATACGAATGATCTGATAGTGAGTGTGCTACGATGAAATGGTGATGATTCTGGTGATATTAACAGCTTAGTGGCTCATTGATAAGATCAACCAGTGCCGCATGACAGACTTTTTACCGCCATTTTCTGCAAATTTACCTGTCCTGTTTAATGATTGAAAATAAAATCATCGTGGTGGACGGATATCAAAACGTTTCATCTTTCGGTAAATCGTATTGCGGCTGACACACAATTTTGCCGCAACCTGGGTGATGTTCCAATGGGCGGCTTTCAATTCCCGCAGAATAGCGTCACGCGCAGCGATATCCAATGAATTGATCGGGCGTAGTCGTTGACTGGATTCTCTGCCATGCGAGATATTGACAATTTCATCCGGCAGGTCGTCTATTCGAATCCTTGCATTGTCACACAGACCAATCAGGGTACGAAGAACATTGCGCAACTGACGGATATTACCTGGCCAAGAATAATTGTGAAGCGCTTCCAATGCCTCATTCTCTATTACGATCCGCTCTCGTTCACCTGTCTCCTGCTTTAGAAGAGATTGAATCAGAGAATCTTGGTCTTCGCGATCTCTCAACGGAGGCATTTTCAGACTGATACCGTTGAGTCGATAATAGAGATCCAGTCTGAAACTGCCTTCGTCGACAAGTAACTTGAGATCCTTATGAGTCGCACTGATCAGACGAATATCAACCTTTATCGGGACCTCGCTGCCAAGCGGAGTAACCTCCCGCTCCTCCAGAACTCTCAACAGGCGTGCCTGTAGGTGGAGAGGCATATCACCGATTTCATCAAGGAACAGAGTACCACCGTTTGCCTGTACTATCTTACCGCGATAACCATCCTTACTTGCTCCTGTGAATGCTCCGGAGCGGTACCCGAAGAGTTCACTCTCAATCAATGATTCAGGCAATGAGGCACAGTTTACTGCAATCAACGGCTTATCCGCCCGGCGGCTGGACTTGTGTATGGCTGTGGCAAACACATCCTTTCCGGTCCCCGTTTCTCCAAGTACAATAAAGGGAATGTCCCGCTCAAGCAGTTTCCCGGCACGTTCGATATTGTGGCGCATACGGGTATCGCCAAACTCCAACCCATCCACTACCGGATTCACCTCGTTATCTGAGATTGAGGTGGTAAACCTTTTTGTTCGGCCATTTGACCGACGTTTGTCCGAGCTGGGGGGTTGAAAGCTGGCATAGAATCGCCGTCCATGTGTAATATCCCTTAGTGGATTAGGGACAGCCGCCAAATTATGCGCATTGCTCAGGGCATTGCTCATGTGGATGTCAAATAACGTTTCAATCCGCTGACCAAGCAAACTCTTTATATTGGTCATGTCAAGTTGAAACAATGCACTACGATTTGCCGCCTTTATGTACCCCTCACCATCGAAAGCCAGCACTCCCTCACCGAGGGTGCTGATAAACTCGGGACGGCTATGGAAACGGAGGATATAATTGCCACGCATACTGCGTAGGAAAAGGCGGTTTTCGATCAATTGGGCCGACATATTGACCAGCACCATGGTGTGTTGCTGAGCCTGACGTGAATGACTAGAGGCGTCCAGCACGGCAATCAACTCGCCAGTTGGATCCAGTATCGGCGCTGCAGAGCAGCTCAGATGGGTATTTTGTGAAAAGAAGTGATCATTCTTGTGAACAATCAGCGGTCGCTTTTCAATCAGGCACGTCCCCATGCCATTGGTGCCTTGTGTATGCTCTGCCCAGACAGCACCCAGCTGCAACCCTGTATTGGCAGCAGTGTTTGTGAACACCGGATCGCTCACATAGTTGACTATCACCCCATCGCTGTCTGTCAGCAGGATTGAGTGGCCCGACCCGGCAACCTGCTGATACAGATTGGTCATTTCCGAAAACGCGATCGCTGAAAGGTTACTGTATTTTTCCTGCCGCTCCTTCAAGTCTGCATGATCGACAACTATTTTTTCCGGTTGGTGCTCCGGGTCCAGGATATGGTCATTGAGACAACGCTCCCAGGAGCGGATTATCTGTTCATTGACCACACTCTCGACAGTTCCCGGATTGCGGACAGCTGCCTTCACCAATCCGTAGTGCGTCCTGTTCGTATCGTCACTAATCATTGCTGTACCTTTGAGCAGGAATTGTTTGCTATACCATCGCCCGCGACCAATTCAGAACGAATATTCGTTCTATCTAAAGATAGCATATAGTCCAACGGAATACCCAGGTCAAGGTTTTAACCCTTGCGCCCTGTATATGTTTGGAAACGCGAGAGACTTCTACCCAGTAGAGCATTCTCAGCGAAGTCAATACTTTACATTTACCGCTTAGCTAGAGAAGTCCCCACATGGCGGTTGCAAAACTGTTTTTAACATTCGTTTACTTAGATGATTCTAACCAGATATGACTGGATTACATCACATAATTTCATGAGTTAGAGGGATGGTGGCCAATTGACTATGACTCAGCATCGGCTGCCTCAGTTGAATCATTTCAGCTAATCACATATTTTCACTGCTTGCTTTTTCTTTTCTGTGATGGAGTTTTTGACAAGTTTAAGTTTTGGTTCCGCTTTTAATCCTTTCCAGGCCGCATTAATAATTATTTCAGTATATTCCGTAATTGGTTTCTCTATTATGCCATCCAATCTGAGCTGCATCATTCTGATTGCACCACCATAAATACATGATGCGGCAGCCCAACGGTCTGTGTCTAAGAAATCGCCACATTCGATTCCATTCCTGATGATTTCACGCATCTTCCAGAATGGGGAAGCGTTGCACATCAATGGTTCGCCAGGTAAGAATTCGGAGTGTTTTGCATGAAATACGAAAGCAATAATATTAGGATGAGTCTCTGTATACTCAAATAGGCGCCTGATAATTTCTTCGCACTGTTTCAATGGCGAGTCAATTGTTTGAGTAATATTATCAATCAAATCATCTACTTCATTGATTATTTGATTGAAAAGCGCTTTCGCAATTCCTTCTTTGCTACCAAAATGGTGGTATATCGCGCCGATGCTGACATCGGCTTGTTTTTGAATATCATGCACGGTGACGTTGTGGTAGCTGTTTTCGACAAAAAGATCTAAAGCTGCAGAGAGAATCTTACAGTCTATAGTTTCGGGTTGAATTTCTTTCTTCAGTAAGTATGGCATCAAATGTTGCTCCTTATTTCACTAATCTCTATCTGTGCTGCCCTGGCGATTTAACCCGATTCCGTTATAACTTTGCTTAGAAACATGGTTTTCTACCAGTTTATCAGGGAATACCGATATACGCCTTCCCTCTATGATTATTTAGCAACAATACAAGTGTTATTCCGCTACTTGTCCAGAGCTGTCTTCCCGATTGCAACTAAAATATGACTCATTTTCCCCTATCTTACAATACAAAATAGTCCTTCCTGATTTGTCATGCATTAACTTAATCATAAGCTGAATGTTAAAAAAATATTTGACACGAACGAATATTCGTTCTAACTTCAAACTGTCGTTAATTTTAAAGCACTAAGTCGCCTATTCAGTTATGTCGCACTATTGAGATTGGCGATTTTTTCACACCGTAGATTGAGAATAGGAGTTAATAGTATGCCGGCCAGAAATAACAAGCAGTGGAATGCGGCCCCCAATTTAGAGCTTGGGGAGTGGGTCGATAGTCGCATTTATTCTGATGAAGATATTTTTGAAGAAGAACTTGAGAAAATCTGGAAAAAATCGTGGATCCCGTTATGTCACGAATCCGAGCTTCCCGAACCCTATGATTTTCGTACTGCGATATTAGCTCGTGAACCGATTATCATCGTGCGTGGTCCTGACAAAAAAATTCGTGCATTTCTGAATGTCTGCCCACATCGCGGCATGGCGATTGAACGTCGTCCCGCTGGCAGTTTCGCTCCGGCCCAGCCCTCAGGAAATCCAAAGCATATGACCTGTATGTTTCATGCCTGGCAATTTGACATGAAAGGTAACTGTGTTGACATTCCGCGTGAGAAAGAAGGCTATCAGGATCGTCTCGATAAATCGAGTCAGGGACTGCGGGCATTGCGTTGTGAAGTCAAATACGGTGGTTTTGTCTGGGTCTGCCTCGATGATCAGACACCTTTCAATGTTGAAAGCTGGACCGCTGGCGCAATGGACTGTATAAAAGATTCTCTCGATGAAGAACCTCTCGAGATCATTCATTACCACAGGGCAATCATCGACTGTAACTATAAATTGTGGCATGACACGAACAGTGAATTTTACCACGATTATATGCACTACCATAACCGCATCACTGGCTTTGATGACGGTTACTTCAAGCGTAAATGCTCTGCGTTCGACAATGGTCACGTTAATGTTGGCACCTTCACCGTAAATTACGAAGAATATGAGGTTGCGGAAGACCGCGGAAAACTAACGTTTCCTCACCTACCACCTGACAACTGGTATATGGTTGACATGTTTCCCGGTATCAACTTCAACCTTCGCGGTTCTGTTGTCAGGTTTGACCTTATGACACCTTTGAGCGCCAATCAGGTAATGATCGAGTTCCGTGGTTTTGGATTAAAAAGCGACTCTGCTGAGGATCGTGCGCAACGTATTCACCATCACAATACCATATGGGGTCCTATGGGCCGCAATCTTCATGAAGATCTTGTCGGTATCGCCGGTCAGGGTGTCACCATGATGCCAAAATCGGAAACACGCCGTATTTTGCATGGCAGACATGAAGGTCTTTACATCCACGATGAAGTTGGCATGCGTCATTTTTATGATGTGTGGGGTAAATGGATGGATCGGCTTCCAAGTGATCCCATGCAAAAATACAAGCAAGGCAAGGTCGTCGGACCGGATATGCCTCCTGCCAAGGGCTTGTCAGTGTTTCCTGGCAAGACTGCGAGTTAGTTAAGTCTGCCGTTAAATTGGTTGGCTGTGCATCTTCTGGTTTAGTGCTATAGCCAACCAATTTCGGATAGAGTCTATTGAATCAGTAATTACTTGTCTTTGCAGAGACATTTTACATTATTCAGTATAGGAGATTTACAGTGAATGCTAGCGCTCAGCAAAATAAAGAAGCGGTTAGAGAAGAGATTTACAAATCAATCCTGAATCTAGATGAACAGAATTGGAATGAGTGGATTGATCAATGTAGTGAGGATTTCAAGTACTCGGTTGTTACCTACAGCCATGAAATCCGTAAGGATCTTACATATCTAATTCTCAGCCATAAAGAATTGAAACCCTATTTTGATCTATTACCTAAACACAACTCTGATAATTCCTCTATGCGGCGTCATGCCACAATCTATTCGGTGGATATAAGCGAAGACGGAAAGTCTGCTGAAGCGGTTACTTCCTTCATGATAACACTTGAATTGCTTGATGGACTCAATGCTGCACTGTATTCAGGTGAAAACCGCCTCTATTTGATCGGCAAATACTATGACAAATTGTTGATTGACGGTGATGACGTGAAGTTTACCGAACGAGTATCACGGATATACACACGACGGCTTGACAAAGGTACGCATTGGATTTTCTGATGCTGATCAACACCAGTCTTTTATTTTAAATCATTCACATTTTTTTTGAGTTAATCATATATTGGAAAATTGATTGCAATTGAATTGTAAATAGGTGACATACTATGAGTTGGAGAAAGATTTGCGCAGTTTCCGATATTCCTGAGAATTCTCTTGAGAAATTCGAGACTGACGGCATTGAAATTTTGATTGCCAACTATGGTGAAGGCTTCCGGGCTTTTCCTCCTAGATGCCCTCACATGGATGAACCACTTTGTGAGTCAGGAATGTTATTTGATGGTTTATTGACTTGCTCAAAACACCTTTGGCAATGGGATATGAAGACTGGTGAGATAGCGGGAATGGCTGAGAAGGATTTGCTGATGTATGACATAAAACTTGAGAATTCCGACATACATGTTTACATCGAGAATGCTTTAGTTTATGAGGACGATGAGGAGGCTGAAGAAGAAGATGAAGAGGATTTCTTCAATGCCGATTGACAGCATATACTTCAAGATAATTCGAGGCCATCGTGATTACATTCAGTTGAAGAGTGTTTATTTTCATCTATAACCCTCACAACAATGTGAAAAATTGCTATGACAGATAAAACCGTTAAGATCCAGGTCAATGCCAGGAACCGTGCGTATCATTTTGAAGGCACTAGTGTTGATAAGGTGCTCAACCTTGGTCTGAGTAGTGGCGTCGCCCTTCCGTATGAATGTGGTAGTGGTACTTGTGGAACGTGCAAAGCCCGGTTGATATCTGGTGAGTTAAACGATCAATGGCCCGAGGCGCCAGGTCATAAGTATTTAAAATCAAAGAAGAGTGAGTTCCTAATGTGCCAGTGCACAGCAGAAACTGACATCGTTATTGAAGTTGAGAGTTTCGTTCAGACAATGGAAGCCGGTGACTGTGTGCCTGCCGCTCTTCATGGTCGTATTCACACTGCTACGCTATTAACGCCTGACGTAATGTTTCTGCGAATTGAACTGGATCAATCTGTAGACTTTGATGCCGGTCAGTTTATGTTGGTTCAATTCCCAGCCATCGAAGGCTTTCGTGGATGGTCAATGGTGAATTATCAACGTCATACCAAAACACTTGAATTTGTCGTTAAAAGAAAGCCTGGGGGCGCCTTGTCAGATTGGCTTTTCAATAATAATTGCGAAGGTGTAGAAGTCGAACTTTACGGTCCATTGGGAAATGCGACATTTTACTCCAGTTTGGCTAAAAATATTTTGTGTATCGCTGGTGGCAGCGGCATTGCCGGTATAATGTCGATTTTGTCCAGGGCTTTGCAGGATGGTTATTTTACTCAATACAAGGGTTATATTTTTTTCGGTGTTCGTACGATGAAAGACACATTTTTTCTCGATGAGCTGGCAGCTATTCGTACCGAGTGCGGAGATAATCTGAATGTAATTATTGCCCTGTCCGAAGAGGATGCATCATCATCCATGCAGTCTGACTACAAACAACTGATATTTGACAGGGGATATGTCCATGAGGTGGCCGGTCGTCATATGGAGGGTCACTATCAAAATATCAGAGCCTACCTGGCTGGCCCTCCACCTGTAGTGAATGGATCGATTGGTATGTTACTACGAGCGAGAGTGACGACCGACAATATCCGCTATGATAAATTCAGTTAGAGATGTCGCCATGAAAAAGTATATGCGTATATGTTATTTGGACGAAGTACCCATCAATGGGATGAGAACATTCGATGCCGAGGATGGGTTTAAGATTTTAGTGGCAAATTACGGTGAGTGCTTTTACGCATATAG
Organism: Candidatus Thiodiazotropha sp.; assembly: GCA_040506195.1. Lineage (GTDB taxonomy): Bacteria > Pseudomonadota > Gammaproteobacteria > Chromatiales > Chromatiaceae > Thiodiazotropha. Next base: position 101,104 of record JBEVXH010000001.1, read on the forward strand.
TAACATCTGTCCCCATCAAGGGACTTGTCTAAGCGATGGCTTTTATGACGGTGCTATACTTACTTGCCGCAAACATTTGTGGCAATGGGATATCACGACTGGAAAACCTGTTGGCGTAGCTGATTCTCCGCTCGAAAACTATCGGCTTAAGATTGTGGACAATGAAATATTTGTCCGTCAGACCAGCACACTAAGACAGGCACAACTCTTTACCGATATTTTGAGTAGCACACAATCCAGATTGGAGCACCTCACGCGATACGAAGAGTACGATCGAGGCAGTGTACTCTACAACATAGACGATCCTGCGGATGATATCTACATTCTCGATTCAGGTCGTATCGAATTTCAAATTGGTCGAGACGATCGAACTAGTGCAGCCGGTTTCATTCTACGGAAAGGCGAGGTATTTGGCTGGGCTGCATTATTAGAATATCAACCTCTGCGTATTGCCAAGGCGGTTTGTGTAGAAAAATCGGCAGTTTTGCGGCTCAACGGAAAAGAAGCGCTAGAAGTCCTTGAGGCAGATCCGGACTCTGGCTATATCGTAATGCGCCAACTGTCATCATTGATCACCAAGCATTTGACTTCGTCAGGTGAGAAGTAAGGTAGTTGATACAATTAATTCAATTATTCTAACAAGAGGAACGACCATGATTAATTTATTGCAACATCGATTGTCCACTTCAATAAATGCACTTATTGTAACGCTCATTTTTTGCACCACTGGTTCAGTATCCGCCGGCACTCTCGACTTCGGTAAAGTTGGAGAGCCGATCAATCTGGTAGTAGGTTATCAGCCATACTATACCGAAGCATGGTCTGGCGTAATTATGCGTGACAAAAGACTTTACGAAAAATACCTGCCCAAAGGATCGACTGTTGAATTTTCAATTGGCCTACAAGGCTCTGTGATTGTCAACGCAATGCTGGCAGGTAAACAGCACATTGGTTACATGGGAGACATGCCTGCGATTGTTTCTACAACAAAACAGAAAGTTGCTGATATTCGTATTGTTGCGACTGCTGGTTTGGGAAGTGATCAATGCAATATCTTTCTATCCAAAATCGATGCACCAGACTTTTCCAGTGCTAAAGAGGCTATCCAGTGGCTGGATGGTAAACAGGTTGCGGTTCCAAAAGGTGCATGTACGGATCGTTTCGCACTTGCAGTATTTGAAAAAGAGGGTGTTAAGCCTGCAAGTTACCTAAATCAAAACATTGAAGTCATTACTAGTGGGTTTCGTGCGGGTAAGCTAGATGCGGCAGCTATCTGGGAACCTACTGCATCTCGCCTGGTGGCAGAGGGCCTTGCAAAACGTATCGCATCAGGTGCGTCAATCGATGAAAATGATGGCGGTTTTATCGCCATGCGCGGTGATTTGATCAAACAGCGCCCTGATGTAGTCAAGGCATGGCTGAATGCCGAGCTTGATGCGCAGCTATTTATGGCAAATCCGGATAATGCTGACGCCATAGTTAAAATGGCTGCATCCCAAACTACAGGTTTCCAGGACAGAGTCTTATGGTCATCACTGTATGAAAGCTATTCACCCGCGCAAGGTGGTGCCCCTGTAAGGGTCGTACTCGCGTATGGAATTACGCAGAAAGCACAGCTTTTAATCGATAAAGCAACCAAGTTCCTTCATACCATCAAGAGTATAAATGTCGACACACTGCGACCAGAGGCTGTGATGCCTGAATTTACTGAAGCCATACTGAAAGAGCGTGGAATAACTGCTCCTGTTGGTGAAGTCAAGTCACTACCGGCTTCAGAATATAAAGGTGTTCCATTCAAGCATTAGTAATTCAGCAATATGTATTTTATTGATGAACTCTGTGTATTTTTTTCTACTCAATGAGCAGGAAGATATCCAGACGATATATTGTTGAATATTACAGTGTTTGCAACGAGTTTAACCGCCATGGAAGGCATAACCGGAACAGTTTGAATAATACTGCTTATCATAGCTGCAGCTAAGTTGAACATAGCCACTATCGATATGCTGTTTCATATTGAGTGTGTCTCGATGCCTGAGTGACTGAAATCACCTCAATAATGGATACACACCTGTGGATGTTGAAGCACTATTCACTTAAATGACTTAACATTGACTTGTCAGGTAACAATGATGGACAAAATTGCAGCTTTATTGAAAAGTGCGATGCCCTTCCGTATGGTATCGGATGATATCTTTTCTGCCATTACTGATATTTCCATATTGCAGACGTACAACCGCGGAGATTTACTATATAACATCGGAGATGACGCAGATGATATATATATAGTCTCTACCGGCAGTGTATTACATACACTCGGTGAGACATCCGGCGCAAATGAGCATGTGAAAACTCTCCACAACGGCAGTGTTTTCGGATGGGCTGCCGTACTGGACAAACAGAATAGCCGTTTAGCCAAGGCTGTTTGTCAGGAGACGACAGAACTTCTTCGAATAAACGGTAAAGCCCTGATTGATCTTTTCAACAACAATCCGGATGTTGGTGATGTTGTCATGACCCGTTTTGCGACCATGATAAACAGGGAGTTTACAATTCCCGAAAGGACGGCTTCACGTGTTCACAGTTTTAAACAAGTTATCACTGCCACGGAGTTGCAACCATCTGAAACTACTTCGTGGAGTTTAACTCTTTTTCGACTATCGACTTGGCTGAAAAGTCCAAGACCGTACCTTATGGTGACTGGGTTTATCCTCGTTTTAGGATTCTGGTACATTGCTGTTGAAGTCCTTAAATTGCCACGTTTCGAAGATATGCCAGGTTTAACCGAAGTGGTAAATGAATTTATCAGTAAAAATCCAGAATATGGACTTTCCATCTATACTCCTGAATATTACAAACATATTGGGATCAGCCTTAGGCGGATTGGCTATGCATTTCTTCTGGCAACTGTGCTGGGGGTTCCACTGGGATTGTTTCTAGGCTGGTCGAAGAAATTTCGCGAATATATCTTTCCACTGTTTGAGATCTTTAGGCCTATACCTATTCTTGCCTGGGTTCCATTGGCAATAATTATTTTCAGTGGATCTGAGACACCGGTTGTTTTTCTGACGTTTCTTGCTTCATTTTTCGCCACTACCTTGAACACAATGCTCGGTGTACATTCAATTGATGAATCCTATACCAGAGCAGCCTACTGCCTGGGTGCAAATCAGTGGCAAACATTTCGAGAAGTGATTGTGCCTGGCGCCATGCCTTACATATTCACGGGTTTGCAAATATCAATTGGTGTTGCATGGTTTTCTCTTGTAGCTGGCGAGATGGTATCAGGCCAGTTCGGTCTCGGCTATGTTATCAACACGTCGTACACAATGGTTCGTTATCCGACAATTGTAATCGGCATGTTTACTCTTGGCGTGGTTGGCTACATCACCAGTACCATGGTGCGCATGCTTGGCGACTATATGATGCAGTGGCGAGTCCGAGAACTTGCTTTAGGAGAGACTTAAAATGAGTGCAATTATGAAAAAAACAGAGTCACTCGACAAAGATGTGTTGCAAGGTGCAATCCGGATTGAAGATGTTGTTAAGGTCTATGACCCTGAAGGTGCAGCGGTTGTTGCTGTCGATCATTGCAGTCTGAATGTTCCCGCCGGTGAAATATGCATGATAGTGGGTCCCTCAGGTTGTGGTAAGACCACTCTTTTGAATGCTATTGCGGGGTTCCACAGCATTACTTCCGGCAGCATTTATCTCGATAACGAGCTTTTATGTGGTCCTGATAAGCCTAAGGCGGATCCTGGTGCTGACCGCGTTGTTGTTTTTCAAAATGGTGCTTTATTTCCCTGGAAGACCAATTTGGACAATGTGGCATTTGGGCCCTTGATGCAGGGAGAAATGAGCAAGAAGGATATCTACGACAAAGCTTACAGCATGATGGCTGATGCAGGACTTAGCGGCTCCGAACATAGTTATCCAGGTGAGATATCCTCGGGGCTACGTCGCCGAGTGGAAATCGTCAGAGCCTTGATGAATGATCCGAAGATACTTCTGTTTGATGAGCCTTACCGTGCACTAGATTCTCTTACCAAGTCGGTTATGCATGAGGCTTTATTGGAAATATATTACAAGAATAAAGTAACTGTATTTTTTATAACACATGACCTGGAAGAGGCGATATTTCTAGGTCACCGGTTAATCATAATGACATCCAGACCTTGCAAGCCAAAGAAGATCGTTGAGGTAGACATCCCACATCCACGTGATTACAGCGTACTCACGAGTCCACGCTTCCATCAGATAATGACAGAAACAAAAGCTCTTGTAACTGAAGAGGCTATGAAGTCATTTGAAGCCGGTGAGAAGGAGGGATAGTAGAAATGACCCTGAAAGATTTAAAGAAGAGACTGAACTCTCGTGCCACCCTGCGTGCCACATTTGCAATAATCACTTTTGTAATGCTTTGGGAATTTGGCGCACGTTCAAAAGAGTTACTCGGTTTTGCATTGCCGTGGGTGGGCCTTGTCCCAGCTCCCAGTGCAGTTTTTATAGCCTGGGGCGGCTTGCTTGGCGATATAAGCTATTGGTCAAGTTGGTATCTCAGTACATATCGTGTTCTGGTCGGTTTTTTTGCCGCAATGCTTATAGGTATCCCATTTGGTCTGATGATGGCTGTAAATAAAACATTTAACGGTATCGCTTTCCCGTCATTCGAAGTACTACGTCCGATTCCGCCTTTGGCTTGGGTCCCTGCGTCCATCATTTTCTGGCCATCTCAGGAAATGTCAATTGCATTTGTTACTTTTCTCGGTGCCTTCTACACGATTGTAATCAATGTACTCGGTGGCGCAAAATCGATTGATACTCGCTATTTTCAAGCGGCGCAATCAATGGGTGCATCACAATGGGATATTTTCCGTCGCATTGTATTACCAGCAACACTGCCCTCAATTGTGGTCGGGTCAGCAGTTGGCATGGGAATAACCTGGGAAGTAGTGGTTGCTGCCGAGATGATTTCTGGTGGTGGCGGGTCTGGTGGCGCAGGTGGAGGACTTGGCTTTTTTATCTGGAATTCCTATGTAGGCGGATCATACGAACAAATTGTTGTTGGAATGTTGAGTATTGGTATCGCCGGATATATTAGCAGTGAAGCCTTGCGAAAAATTGGTACATATTTTACTCCCTGGCTGCAAACACGATGATGGCATTAATGATGACATTCACTCAACTTTAAAATATACCTATGACTAATTCTAATACACTACATAATGGCAGTGAAATCGTAGCAAGCAATATCAGCAAGGTATATGGTAGCGGACCATTCGCCAAAACTGTTGTTGATAACTGCTCGTTCACAATTCAAAAAAACAAACTGACAGTGATGATCGGTCCTTCCGGGTGCGGGAAAAGCACATTAATACAAATGATAGCCGGGTTTGAAAGCCCGACTACTGGCAGCATAATGATGAATAATAAGAAACTGACCGGGCCAGGTAAGGATCGTTTGGTTCTATTTCAAGAATCTGCGTTGTTTCCATGGATGACAACATTTGAGAATATCATGTATGGACCAAAGACCCGCGGTGAGAACACTAATAAAGCCAATGATGCAGCAAATCATCTACTTGACAAGGTAGGTCTGACTGCTTTCCGTAACAAATACCCTACACAGCTTTCCGGTGGTATGCAGCGACGTGCAGAGCTGGCTCGAGCAATGATTAATAAACCTGAAATAATGATTTTGGATGAGCCTTTTCGTGGCTTGGATTGCATGTCAAAAGAGTTGATGTGGGAGTATTACGCAGGGCTCTATGAAGAAAAAAGAGACACAAACTTCTTTATTACAACTGACATTGATGAAGCAATTTTTCTTGCAGATCGCCTGCTTATCATGACTAATCTTCCTACCAGCACACGCGCTGTTATTGAAGTAGACATTCCAAGACCACGTACAATCGATGACCTTGCCAATAACTCACGAGCTAATGAGATTAAAATCGAAGTTATGAAAATTCTACATGATGAAGCAATGAAGTCATTTTCAGGCGGTAGTAAGGCTGCAGCGGATTTTCTGGATGCCTATTCAAAACGCGCTTAATAAGCTGAGTGATGAATATATTTGATATGAGTGATTTATTACTAAGTCGTGCTACGGTTATTAGTCTTGCAGTCATAGGTGGTATTTTATCTGTACTTGCAACATGGTTCCGATCTCGAGGTTTGATATCTGATAACAGCATCAAATGGATTAACACTGCATCTTATACATTTATGTTTATAAGTATCATCCTGTTCATCAGCGCAGGCTTACTTAGCACAGGAGAGACATGACAGTAACTTAACCGATATCTCAATTATCAAATATCTAAGCACAGCAGTTATAGAGCTTTGACAATATCTAAACAGGCAATATTCAGCATATCAACGATTGCTCCAAGCTGATCATTCCATGATGTAGCACATTAAACAACTTTTCACTAAACAGCATTAAACATCAATTGCTACTGTGACTTAAATATTTCTGATCGAACAACCAAAATAGAGGAGTTTTAGCATTATGAATACTAGAGTAATTGATATGCGTAGCAGGCCATCATTCCTGCATAATTTTTATGGTGCCACACCAGGCACAGACGATTATGAAGTCGTTAAATGGCTGAATCGTAAAGTCGGTTCAAAAGATGATGAGCATTTTATTCGCTCAAACAACATTAGTGGATTCATCGATGAGATCCGTGAAAACGGCATTACTGAATCCGTAGTAATAGGTCGGGATACCCCAGGCATCCAACACTCAAACGATGAAATTTACAAACTAACCTTCGGACATAAGGAACTTGTAGGGCTTGGATCAGTTGATCCTCTCAGGGTAGGCATTAAAGCTGCGACTATTGAAGTTGATCGAGCAGTTAGTAAGCTTGGAATGAAAGGGATTAATCTAGAGCCTGGTTATAGCAGTGAACCAATGCGGGCTGATGATCGTAGATTGTACCCGATCTATGATACTTGCGACCAGTTGAATGTACCCGTTTCCATTATGTCAGGACCTACTTCTCCAAGCCTTGAAATGACAAATCCTGAATCAATATTCAAGATTGCAAGTGAATTCCCAAATCTATCTATCATTTGCTACCATGGATTTTATCCATATGTGAATGAAATCATAGGAGCTGCGTTTCGTTATGAAAATATCAGTATATCTGCTGATATGTATATCTTTTGTCCGGGAGGCAGTCTTTTTGTCGAAGCGGCAAATGGTTTCATGAAGGAACAGTTACTTTTTGGTAGCTCATATCCTTTCAGAGCAATGGGACAATCTATAGAAGATTACCAACAGCTAGGCTTCAAAGATGACGTCATTGATCATGTGTTATACAAAAATGCACAGCGTATCCTAAATCTACCAGCCACTTCAGCAATGTCCAGGTCTAAGTCTAGAAAGAAAAAAGTTAGTAAACGCAAGTAGCACTCACGTCTTTTCTGGTTATTGTATACTTTCGAAGCTTTACCTTTTTACACATTGTATATCTGCCCGTCAAAAAACACTAACCGCCATTAGGAGTGATCTGAAGGCGGTTGGTTTTTATAGATATATAGTGACTGCCCATACATGTTGAAAATCAACAGCTATTCATCAACTTCAATTTAGAGATTAAGTTACCATCACAATCCTGTTCAACAACAGTATGCCGACCAGAATCAAGAGCAATGCCATAAATTTTTTAAGTTTGACTACAGGTAGTAAATGAATCGCCCAGGCACCTGATATAGCACCGATCCCAAGACATAAGGCAAGTGTTAAGCTTAACTGTAAATCAACATCTCCATGAATATAGTTAGCTACGGTCGCCATCAATGAAATTGGGATTTGAATAACTTGTGATAAACCTATGGCTGTAAGGGCCGATACACCGTGCCACATCAACATAGGTATTAACAAAAGCGGTCCGCCTGTACCTGTTAATGATGATCCTATAGCAGCGATAAACCCATGGAAATACAATGCATTGAAAGCTTTTGCCTTGGATGTATCGATTTTATAGTCTGTTTTGAATAAAGCGTCTGCACCGCTGTAAATAAGCAGCAAAGCGATACCTGTCTCGATCAGCTGTGCAGATAATTCTGCTAGAAAATACGCTCCAATGTAAGCGCCCGGTAAAGCACCGACACAGACATTAAACGCCAACCTCCAGTTGATTGTTCCATGTCGCGAGAAAATAATAGTGCCTGCGACCCCAGTAACCATATAACTCATCATGCATGCCGGAATTACATCGTGCAGTTCAAATCCCCCGAGGTATTTAAGTGACGGAACCAGCAAAACACCACCGATCCCCAGACCCCCAATCATTATTCCGATAATCAGAATAACTGTCGCTAATGTTGGCGTTATAAACATGATTCCATAAACATCATAATAATTGAAGGTTGCGTGGTCAGATGCAAGTTAGTCATGGATAGATACAGATAGGCGCTCTTCCTCAGAACAACATTATTGTTGACATCAATTACAGCTAATACACAAGCTATCACAGCTACTCATAATTAACATTTTCGAAATTATATGGGGGAGACAGTATTCATTGTTATTGTTAATTTGATTAGTCTGAAATAGAGTCATATTGTAACTGACATATTACTGCGTGTATGAATGACTTTATCTCCATGTCAACCATTTCTGGATATGCAAATCCGACCAAGCACTTTTTTACATCACCCTGAAGATTGCTACTAACTCATTTATATTTCTTTTCAATAAAGACACAAACAATGAATAACCTTATTCATAATTCATTACTACTTTGAGAAGCCGCCATGACGATACAACAAATTGAAGATTTCAGCCGTATTAAGCGTTTACCACCATACGTTTTCAATATCGTCAACGAATTAAAGGCTGCAGCGCGCGCACGTGGTGAAGATATTATTGATTTCGGTATGGGTAACCCCGATCAACCAACCCCTCAACATATTGTGGATAAACTGACTGATGCCTCACAACGTGATGACACCCATCGCTACTCAATGTCAAACGGCATTCCGCGGCTGCGCAGGGCAATATGTGACTGGTATCAGCGACGTTATGCAGTGAGTTTGGACCCTGAAACACAGGCTATCGTAACCATCGGTTCTAAGGAGGGCCTGTCCCACTTGGCATTGGCTTGTGTTGGACCAGGGGATTCAGTGTTGGTGCCAAATCCTTCGTACCCTATTCACCCATACGGTTTCATCATTGCTGGTGCCGATGTACGTCACGTTCCGATGCAGAGTGAAGAGGGATTTTTTTCCGCCTTGCAGAGTGCTATTCATCAGTCCTGGCCCCGTCCAAAAATGCTAGTCTTGAGTTTTCCATCAAACCCGACTGCAAAATGTGTCGATTTAAATTTTTTTGAGAAGGTAATCAGCACTGCTCGAGATCACAACATCTGGGTGGTTCATGACCTCGCCTACGCCGATATCGTCTTCGATGGTTACGAGGCACCGTCCATATTACAGGTTTCTGGTGCTGATGAGATTGCCGTTGAATTCTTTTCTTTATCCAAGAGCTACAACATGCCTGGTTGGCGCGTCGGGTTTATGTGCGGCAATCGGATATTGGTAAGTGCTCTTGCTCGTATTAAATCTTACCTCGACTATGGCATGTTCACACCAATCCAGATTGCCGCAATCTCAGCACTGGATGGGCCTCAGAAATGTGTCCACGAGATTCGTGACATGTATCAACGCCGTCGAGATGTACTGTGTGACGGTCTTATTAACGCAGGTTGGCCGGTGGAACGACCCAAAGCAACAATGTTTGTATGGGCAAGAACACCTGAAGTCTATCAAAACATGGGTTCACTGGAATTTTCAAAGAAATTGATCCGTGATGCCAAGGTGGCTGTTTCACCTGGTATTGGTTTTGGCGAATTTGGAGATGATCATGTGCGATTTGGCCTGATTGAAAATGAGCACCGAACTCGCCAAGCGGTTCGTGGTATTCGGGAAATGTTGCGTAAGGATGGTATGAATCAAGATGAAACTGCGCTCAAACAGAAATTTCAACCTGAATGTTAGTGGTTTTTTGAACAATTAAGTTGAACATGACATGCCGCTAGCCGAACCGCTGTAGATATTAGGGCCTGTTAACACTGATCCAATCGGCCCTGCTGGGACTATTTTTTCGTCCAGCAAGGCAGAATGAGCGATGTGTAGTCATTCTACATGAGTGAATGATAACGCCGCTGGGCGGAAAAATGGCCCCAGCCCTTCGGGGTGCGCCCCGAAGCAAGTGCCCTTGGGGACGCCTTGATTGGTGCTTTTTCAGGGGCAACAGGACCGATTAGTTTAGTGTTAACAGGCCCTAGTACTGCTGCATGGGAATACTGCCGGTGAAGGATTCTTACCTATAACGAAGCGAGCTTACAGATTATTGCGTATCCAATTACGCTCATCACTTTCATTTGGACAGGATTTCTCTTCCCTCCTTTTGCCCCCATATTGGGTTTTTTTGTTTGCTCGATAGAATCTGAGTGTTGCTATGTAATCCATGAGGCAAACTAAATGTCGTATGTTTTCGCACCATTAATTATTCCGGCCATTGACACCAGATTACTTTTTATAATGGACGCAAAAACCATAATAAATGCTTTCTGCTAATGATATCTCAAACGACCATGCACTAATTGCACAGTATGCGACAAAGATTGTCATGAGTTCGTTGACGGAAGGTGACATGGTGACACATTTCAGGTGCAGCTAGAAGCCATATTGAACACGTAAACCTGGATTTCTGCAGTTATTAGAGCAGGCATGGGAGTTGCAATGTATATCGCATTCGGTTGCACTTCTGTGTCTCGCTTCATCAATAACCGTTTGCAACCACTGACGATATTTTCAACCAGGCGACCTGGTATAAACCTCGGGACATAAGGCCAATTACAGCCTATCGACCGTATCTGACAACCACCCAACAACTCGTAGGAGATAACAAATGGCAATAATTAATGATACCTTGGTAGGTGAATCGCTGGTAGGTGATGGAAATGAAGTCGCTCATATCGACCTGATCATGGGTCCACGCGGCTCAGCAGCAGAGATTGCCTTCTGTAACGGCCTGGTAAACAATAAGGATGGGTTTACATCACTATTGGCAGTGGTTGCTCCAAATCTGGCGTGTAAGCCGAATACTTTGATGTTCAACAAAGTGACGATCAAGGGCGCTACCCAGGCAGTTCAGATGTTTGGTCCTGCTCAACGTGGTGTGGCCATGGCAGTTGCCGATTGTGTTGAAGACGGTACCATCCCTGCTGATGAAGCAGAGAATCTCTTCATTTGTGTTGGTGTATTCATTCATTGGGAGGCCAGTGACGACGCCAAGATTCAAGACTACAACTATGAAGCAACAAAGCAATCCATCAAACGCGCCATTGCCGGTAAACCAACCGCGGCAGAGGTAGTGCTAGGCAAAGAGAGCAATGAACATCCTTTTGCGGCTCACGCATAAATCTTCCAGGTAAGGTCTCGCGGGGCCTTACCACATCCCCTTACGTCTATAAGAGTGAAGCATCTGCAACGTAGCAACTGAATCAACCTGGCATATGAGCACAATGGTGATTAAGTTCCGATTAACTTGTAATGGGACAAAATGGAAAAATGCTCTATGTGGCCACTCGATGTGTGACAATATCAATAGCTTGCTCAACAGTGAGTACCATCCAGTACTGCAGGGCCTGTCGAACCACTGATTCCTGACGTGGGTTCACGGTCACTCGGCCGGGTAGGCCTGCTCCAACTGGCGATAGACTTCATCGCTGAAACCCGGGCTGTCTGCATCGAGCCTGGTCAGGATCTCCGCCAGGTGTTCGTTGTCTTCGCGCCCGTTCCACATCTTGATATAGCTTCCTTCCTTGTAGCCGTGATCCTGGCGGAAAAAATTGAGCACATTTTTTCCCACGTAGGTCTTGAAGAGCTCGTCGAAGCCCAGTTCAGCCGCCTGCATAACAGCCGCGAAGCGGCTGATGTCAGCGGATTGGGTCTGAATACTGGCCATCGCCAGCTGCTCGATGGAAGTCCTGAAATCGACCGCCTCAGAGGGTTCGCCGAGCCCCTTCATAGCCAGTTCCGCTGCCTCCTCGAGGGTGGTGTTGTGCAGGATCAGATCACTCAGGGCAAAGTGCCAGATGTCGACGATCTCCAGGTGGACCTGCTGCATGTCGGGTTTCTGATGTTTCCACCACTTCCAGCCATAGTGCTCCAGCATTTCGGCACATTCGGTCCAGATCGCCCGGTACCAGGGATAGCCCGCATCCAGCCAGTCGCTGTTCACCTTGCGGTTCATGGCATCCTGCAGTTCAAGCATGGTTAGGATTTTCTGTTTCATATTGGTCTTCTTTTCGTTGAGCAAATCGTCAAGCAGGGTCACCGCCGTCTCCACATAATCGGGACAGCGGGTTTTAAACAGATCCAGTGCCTTCGCCTGCTGATACTCCTCCGCGATACTCAGATCCTTCTCCAGCAGCTCCTTGCACCGGCTGCTGCCGTGGCGTTCAATGAAGCGTTCCTGCAGCTTTCGGGTCGCCCTATAGGTCGCCTCCTTGGCATCAGGCTCCTCCCGTGTCCTGGGCCCCAACTCCAGACCCAGCACCAGCGCCGCGCCGGTGAGGGTACCACAAACATCCCCCATGCGGCCTACACCGCCACCGAGACCGGACGCGATACGCATCGCCAGACCCTCGTCGAGATCATAACGATCGGCAAACGAGGTCAATACCGCCTGGGAACAGTTACAGCCGTCACAGAAGTGCTCAACGGCAACCTGGGTCCTGTCAGCCACCTGGCAGACCTGCTTTAGTGTTGATCGTTTGTCGGACATCATCTTGATCGCGATGGAAAGAGTGATAACGCTGAACCAGTTCACACTCAAGGTCAAGTCCGGAGCTTCAATCAAGCGAGGCATATCCAGCAATAAACTCAAGCTGGACGACATATTGCTGTCTCTTCGCTCAGTCAGGCAGAAGCAGAGTGCTGCCCCTGGTCATACGTGACTCGAGAGCCTGGTGAGCCCTCGCCGCCTCTCTGAGGGGATACTCCTGGGCAATCTCCAGCTTGATCTCTCCCCCCAGGATCGCCTCGAACAGCGCGCCTGAGCTCTGCAACAGCTGCTCCCTGGTCCTGGTGTAGTCGAAGAGTGTGGGGCGGGTCAGGTAGAGGGAACCCTTGACGCTCAGCTGGGTGATATCGAAGGGCGGCACCTTTCCGGATGCCTGACCGAAAGAGACCAGGGTTGCGCGGGGCGCCAACACAGAGAGGGATGCCTGAAAGGTATCCTTTCCCACCGAGTCGTAGACTACCGGGACACCGGCGCCGCCGGTGATTGCCCGGACCCGGTCCACGATATCCTCACTGCGGTAGTTGATGATGTGGTGGCAACCAAGATTACGCACCACTTCCGCTTTCTTCTCACTGCCGACGGTAGCGATGACTTCAGCACCGAGCGCCAGCGCCCATTGGCAGAGCAGCTGCCCCACGCCGCCCGCAGCCGCATGGATGAGTATGGTCTCTCCCGCTTGCACCGGGTAAGTTCGTCGAATCAGGTACTCAGCCGTCATGCCCTTGAGCATCATCGCAGCGGCCTGCCTCTCACCGATACCTTCCGGCAGTTTGATCAATCGCTCAGCAGGAAAATTCCGAGACTCCGCATAGGCGCCCAAGGGACCGCCCGCATAGGCCACCCGATCACCGGGCGCAAACTCCGTAACACCCTCCCCTACCGACTCCACGGTGCCCGCCGCCTCAAGTCCTGGAATAAAGGGAAGCTTTCCTGCAGGGTAGAGACCGGTGCGATGGTAGACATCGATGAAGTTGAGCCCGACGGCACTATGTTTTATGCGCACTTCACCAGAAGCAGGTTTGGCGAGTTGAACCTCCTGCCATAGCAAGCTATCGCTACCGCCATATTCATAGACCGTAAATGCATGGTTCATTGGAATCCCCTTTGTTGATAGATACACTCCACGAGCCTCAACAGCCCCAACTAGATCGCAAATATAACCGCATATTAAACCCCCATGCGGATTAGCCATGTCAGTAAAGCAGTGCCTCTTCTAATCCAGCCAAACGATCAGATAACGCATTTAACCTGTGATGAGTGTCTATCCACACCGGATAGGGACAGGCTATGATACTGGGCGCTCTTAGAGGGCGTCTGCAGGCCAGCTGCGTATCAGGCCGTAAATGAGATTTCGATAATCAGGCCCATCATCTGGCGATGCCGCATAACCGATAATTTTAGCCTGGAATGATGCAATGGAAATTCTACCCAAAAGGATCTATGAGATTCTCAAGGAAAAAGGCGTTTCTTCAATACTGCATGCAAACAGTGTTGAGAATGCCTGTCTATTCTTAAGAAATCGATGCTTGATGTCACGTGAAACCATTGAAAAACTCAGCTCGCAAAAGAGATCACCGAAACCAAGCCACAATAGCAACAACTATAGTATCTGGAACGATATATTCACCGACTCCATAGACCTGCATAAACAGGCCAATAGTGTGCATAACTACGGCCCGGCGCTGCTGGAGCTTGATACCGAAATAATAAAAAACACCTATACGGGAAAGGTTTGGGTGACAAAAAGCAATCCCACGACATGGGATACAAACACATCGCACGAAAGGAAATGGTTTGTCTCGGTGAATGACCTGGAAGACAGCTTTCATTACGGAAGCCTTGATCACATGATTGTGTTTCGCCACTGTGGAGGAAAGCTGCCGATACTCGGTCATCTCAACAGGGTGGTACTCGACGATCCAAGGCTACAGACAGAAAGGTACCGGATAGACTACTTCAGTATGGCATTCGGTGCCTTGATGCTTGCCATGAAAGAGTGTGCTTTAGAGGTGCCCATTGAAAAGAGAACCTGCAATCAAGGGTGCAGTTGTTTGGATAGCTACAGAAACGGGAAACCTGAACCCGAGAAGATGTTTACCCTGTAGCCAAACAGCACCTGGATTCACTTCTCCACCGGCAATCCCTCTAACATCCACTCCGGCAGCCCACCCTCCAGACGGTGTGCGGTCAATCCCTTCTGTCTCAGCTTGGCAACGGCATCGAAGGCAAGCACGCAATGCGGGCCACGGCAGTAGGCCACGACTTCACGCTCAGGATCCAGTTTATCCAGATGTGTCTCCAGTTCATGAAGCGGGATGTTTATGGCGCCCGGCAGATGTCCCGATTCATACTCCTCGCTGGGACGCACATCCAATACCGTGACCAGACCCTGTTTAGCACGCTCAAGCAGTTCGCTGGCGGGTATGGGCTCCAGACTGTCCTTGACCTTCAGATAGTCATACACAAGACGGTCCACCTCGGCCAATCGGCGTTCCGCCACTTCTCGCAACGATGCGAGCAGGGATGAGACATCCATGCCACTCAATCGGTAGAAAACCTTGTGCCCTTCCTTGCGGTTAGTCACCAGGCCCGCCTGGCGCAGTTGCTGCAGGTGCTGCGAGGTGTTGGCCACCGTCAGCCCCGATACCCGGGCCAGGGCGTCTACGCTGCGTTCGCCCTGAGCCAGAAACTCCAGCAGCTCCAGCCGGTAACCGTTGCTCATCGCCTTTGCGACCCGGGAAAATTCGTTGAACAGATCGTGCTTGAAGTGCGTGCTTGACATATTGGCTCCAATGAACTTCAATAATTCAAGTGATCTATTGATTTATAGAGATATAAAAAATTATAGCAGAAAAGGCATTGGAGGATAGCTGATCATGAATTGGAATGAGTGGGTACTCGGCAACGAACTCCCGGTCCGCCTGATTTTCTTTTTCGGCGTGTTTGTGATCATCGCTCTGTGGGAGATCCACTCGCCGCGCCGTCAGCTCACTGTTTCCAAGGGTGCGCGCTGGATCAACAATCTCGGGCTTGTCGCGCTCAATACAGTGATTCTGCGCCTGCTCTTTCCGGCAGCCGCGGTGGGCGTGGCGCTCCTCGCCCAGAAACAAGGCTGGGGACTGCTCAACTATGTTGCGATCCCTTTTCCGCTCTCGGTCATCATCGCCGTGGTGGCGATGGATTTCGTCATCTACCTGCAGCATGTCATGGTTCACGCCATCCCCCTGCTCTGGCGCCTGCACCGGGTGCATCATGCCGACCTCGACTACGACATCACCACCGGCGCACGCTTCCATACCATTGAGATTATCCTCTCCATGCTGATCAAGATGGCTACCATTATGTTGCTTGGTCCACCGCTTGTGGCGGTGGTGATTTTCGAGATTCTGCTGAATGCCGCCGCAATGTTCAATCACGGCAATATCTCGATCCCGGAAAGGGTCGACCGGGTGTTGCGGCTGTTTGTGGTCACTCCGGACATGCACCGGGTTCACCACTCGGTTCATGCCCCCATGGCCAACTCCAATTTCGGCTTCAATCTGCCCTGGTGGGATCGCCTTTTCGGTACCTATGTAGCCCAGCCCCCCGAAGGGCATGTGGAGATGGCGATCGGTCTGAATGAGTTCCGCGACCCGCAACAGGTGAACAGGCTCCCTGGCATGCTGATGCTGCCGTTTGCGCGCGAGCTGGGTGAATACACCATCAACCGGCGCTGGTGATTCCATGCGCATCCTCATCATTTTGAATGATCCCCCGTACGGCACCGAGCGCAGCTACAACGGACTGCGCCTGGCCAAGGCGCTTGGCAGGGAAGAGGCCAGGGTCACGCTATTCCTCATGGCCGACGCCGTGGTCTGCGCAAACCGTGGTCAGAAAGTGCCCCAGGGTTTTTACAACGTGGAGCTGATGCTCAATTCGGTCATCCGTAAAGGCGAGGTGCTGCTTTGCGGCAGCTGCATGGATGCTCGCGGTGTCAGCGATGACGATCTCGTGGCCGGCGCCCGCCGCAGCAGCATGAAGGAGCTGGGTGAGAAGACGCTGACGGCGGATAAGGTGCTTGTCTTTTAGTTTTCACGGCAGAAATGCCTCTCCTTGGAGACAGTGTGAACACAACCCATCCTCTGAGCTACCGGGCAAGACCGAATCAAGCAACGCAACAGTCTGTTCTGCCGGGACGCTATCGTGGCTGGGTCATAGCGCTCGCCATGACAGGCTTTACGATCGCCTTCTTGGGTTGGCTCAACGAATCCTGGCTCTATCTGTTCGAGAATCCCATCTGGCTCAATCGCTATACCGAATATGCGATTATCCTCGCTTTCGGTGTCTGGCGCATTCGCGCCGAACAGAATTCCTATACGCGTAAGCGGCTGATCATTCTGGTGACCGTCGTAACCCTGTTCTGGTGGTTCATCCCGTGGCTCACACCGGTGTTCGAACCTTATGTGGGTTATGTCTGGAGTCAACCGGTCTTCCCCGCCCTGCACACCCCGGGCACCATCACCTTCTTCCTTACGCTGCTGTCGGTGCTGCTTTTTGGACGCAGGATAATCTGTGGATTCGGCTGTCCCTGTGTAGCTGTTCGTGAGACCGTCGGTTTTCCCTTTCGTCGCTTCACCTTGCGGGGCGAATGGGCCTGGCGCCTGCGTCATACCAAATGGCTCTTCTTCATCTGGTACCTGGGGGTATTGGTCGCCACCCAATTCCCGCCCAACACCTGGACCACAACCCTGGTCGGACTTTTCGCACTGGTGGTGGGGATCACCTATTTTGGTTCGTTTTTCATCATCCCCATTACCGGCAACCGCTTCTATTGCCGTTACCTCTGCCCCTACGGCTCGACATTCGGCCTACTCAATCATGCCGGCTTTTACAGCATAAAGATGGACACCCGACAATGCATCGACTGCCGACGCTGTGAACAGGCATGCGACATGGGCATCCCGGTATGGAAGCAAGGCAGGACCAGCGGTGAGGTCACCGGTCTTGAGGACTGCATGGGGTGCGCCCGTTGCGTCGTCTCCTGCCCGACCGATGCTCTGGCGATTCGAGACGTGCGCAATCTGTTCCACCCTGCGCTTCGTCAGAATGCGAGCCATCTGCTCAAGCGCGAACCAAACGGGTCAATACCCCGTGGGGAAATCGTTTATCGCCCCCCCGTAGAACGGAAACATGACTGGCAAACGGTGACGCAACCCCTTTCCCGGCAAGCGTTGCAGCTGCAGGCGAACCGCTGTCTGGATTGTGGCGTTCCCGGCTGCCGCAACGCCTGTCCACTGGGTAACTTCATCCCCGACTGGTTGGCGGCAACCGCCAGGGGGGATTGGCGGCAGGCCGCAGAGCTGGTACATGCGACCTCTCCCCTGCCGGAGGTGTGCGGCACGATCTGTCCGCAACACCGGCTGTGTGAAAGCGGCTGCACCCGCGGGCGACTGGAAGGCGCCGTACACATCGGAATGGTTGAAAAAAGTGTTGCCAGCCTGGCGCTGGAGGCAGGCTGGCGGATGCACGAGCCGAGCCGACGCAGCGGTCACAGTGCCGCCGTCATCGGTGCCGGTCCGGCGGGTTTGAGCTGTGCGGAACGTCTGAACCGTGCGGGTATGGAGGTCATCGTCTACGATCGCTCGGATAAGATCGGCGGCTTGTTGCAGAGTGCCGTACCCACGTTCAAGCTGGACAAGCGGCTATTGCAGCGCCGGCACACAATGCTTGAACAGGTCGGTATCCGTTTCTCCCTCAACACATCCATCGACGGTGAGATGCTGGCGGATCTGCTGGAGAAACATGACGCCGTCTTCCTCGGCCTCGGCGCACAACAATCCCGCTCGATTGATCTGCCCGGGCAGGATCTACCAGGTGTCGAACCGGCGATCGGCTGGCTGCATGAGACCAATCGTGGCACCAGGGCTTCATTGAGTGGCAAGCATTTGTTGGTCCTGGGTGGAGGTGACAGCGCCATGGATTGTGCTCGTTCATCGATACGTCTGGGTGCAAAGGTCAGCATTGCCTATCGGGGTCCGAAGGAGTGTCTGCGCGCCTCGCCCCTGGAGACAGATCTGGCGCGGGAGGAGGGAGTTGAATTCTACTTCGACCACACACCGCTTGAATGCACGGGCAGTGGAACGGTGTGTGGTGTACGTTTCAAGACCCCCCTGGGCTACCCGCACATCAGTGCCGACAGTGTCATTCTCGCCATGGGGCAGCAGGCCGAACCGCCTGCATGGCTGAGTAATTTTGGGATTTCCACCGAATCGGATGGGCGGATCCGGGTGGATGGGCGGGGCCGTACAACCCACCCGAAAATCTGGGCGGGGGGCGACAATACGCATGGTCCCGATCTGGCGGTAGTGGCCATGGCGGCAGGACGCAAAGCGGCTGAAGAGATCCTGGCCGGTATCAGCAGCCTTGAATTCAGGCGGAGGCGTGCATGAAGCATCTGGCGACCCTGCTCCTGATCCTGTACATGCCAATCCCGGTTGTCGCCGGTCATATCTGGGCAGATATCGACCTGTGCGAGGTCTATAAAGATAAGCTGCCACCCGGCCTGACCGCCGAACACCTGCCCGAGGCCCGTTCTCCCGGTGCAGAGCTGCTTGATCGCTACTGTACCCAATGCCACAACCTGCCCGGACCTGACCGACATACCCTTGCGGAATGGCATGACGTGACAACAAGAATGTTTACCTTGATGGATGTTGCACATCGTTTTGGCGGTGTTATGGGCAGGGTGGAGACCATGCAGTCGCAGGCTCGGGCAACCTTAGTAGCCTATCTGCAACGCCACGCCGGGGATTCAGACATCAACCATGAGTCCAATAAAAATGGCGTGGTCGGTCCGTCATTACTGAAACGCCTTCAGGCCTTGCTCCCCTTGCTGCTGCTGGTCGGACTCGGCCTGGTACGCTGGTGGCGAATGGACCGTAGCGATCTTCGATCATGGGTTATCGAACGCTAGCAGCCACACTCTCGGTTGTTGCCGTACTTACCCTATCGGCAAGTGCCGCTTATGTCATTTGGAGCAAGGGGGGCAGCGGGTCCGGTCTCTACTCCCGCTACTGGTCGCCTGACGGGGTTCAGGGTTATTGGGACCCGGATAACTTCTATCAACCGAGCGAGTCGGTCGAGGGGGTATTCGAGGCCACCCTCTGTATCCAGTGTCACGAGGGGATCACGCCCGGCATTGTCAACGACTGGCGCGCCAGCCGCCATGCCCGGATCGATGAGCCGATCTACTGCAACGACTGTCACGGCAGCGACCATCAACAGCTGCGCCTTCCCACCCCTGTCGTATGCGGCAACTGCCACGAAAGGCAGCATGGCGAATTCCGTGATGAAGCACGCTATGGTTTCCCCAGCCATGTGCTGGCCATGGAGCGAGCGGTGGATGCACCCCATTTTGCCGATAAGCCGAAGGCCGAAGTCCAATCCTGCGTGCAGTGCCATTCGGTGGCCACCAAGTGCGACTCCTGCCATACCCGGCACCGTTTCAGCGCCGCCGAGGCACGTCGCCCCGAGGCCTGCATCACCTGCCACTCCGGCCCGCCGCACCCGGACGATGAGAGCTACTTTGCCTCCGTCCACGGCAAAATCTATCGCGCCGAGGGCAAGGATTGGGACTGGTCGAAAAAACTGGAGAAAGGCAACTACAAGGCCCCGACCTGCGCCTACTGCCACATGGATGAAGGACGGCATCAGGTGGCGCATAAATCGTTGTGGAAATTCGGCCTACGTGAAGTCAATCCCTACACCTCCAAAAACCAGTTGCTGCGCGAGCAGTGGATTGAGCTATGCAGCGACTGCCATGAAGCGAAAAAGGCCTCGCAGTGGTTGAGTGAACTGGACCGGGAACGCAAATCGGCCTGGGCCAAGCTCTACAGGGCTGAAGATGTGCTCAAGGATCTGCGCAGCAGTGACCTTTTGCGTCCCGCTGCCGACGAGCGGCCCGGCTACCCAATGGGCAGTTTCTTTCGCATGGAACGTATAGGTTTCTTCGAAGGTCAGGCATCGGCCTTCTACAATGTGTCGGCCATCGAGCGTGACTACTTTGAGATGTGGTATTTCGACAACCTGGGCGCCTACAAATCGGCGGCCCATGGAAACCCGCAGGGTGTCGATGAGGGTCACCGGCGAATGGCAGCCGCTCTGGAGCGCATCGAAACCAAGGCTCAAATATTGCGTCATCGTTCGGAAACCGAGCAGAGCGTGATCGTCAATCCCGCGGTGACAGACCTCTGGATGAAGGGTGAGTACACCGACTTCAACAGGACACATAACTGATGCAAAGCGCCGACACTATGCGATTGAAAGTCGGCATGTGCATAATGTTCATGCTCACTCTACGGCTGACTCCCCTGTTATCGGAAACACAGGTTGATAACGGCCCGTTCACCGATAATGAATGCATCGCCTGTCACACCGAACGGCATCCGGAGCTGATCAAGCAGTGGCAGTCAGGGTCTCATGCAGCAACCCCCGAAGGCGGATGCAGCAGCTGCCATGGTGATCGTCATGAGGGTTCGAACATCAAGGCAAGGAGCGACCAAACTTGCAAGGGTTGCCATAAAGGCGCAGTCAGCCACAGCTATTCCACATCCAAACATGGGGTAATCAACCATCTTGAGGAAGAAGAGCATGGCTGGCAACAGTCCCTGCAGCGAGGTAACTACCGCTCACCGGGCTGCAGCTACTGTCATTTTCATGCTGCCGGCCATCAAGACACCATGACGCACGAGCGGGGGCCAGAAATGCGCCAATGGATCTGTTCCGGCTGCCATAGTCCACGCTATGTACGCGAACTGCTAGCCAACGGAGAGCGTCAGTTGGAAATCGCCGATCTCAAGGTTGTCGAGGGAGAAAAAATGATCGCTACTGTCGTTGACGATCAGAACTATACCCTACAGGCACTGCGGCAGAATCTGATCCGGCATCGCAATAATGTCCTCTATGGCGTAGGGCATCAATCACCGGATTACCAATGGTGGCACGGTCAACCGGCGCTGGATGGCGACCTTGTTCGCATTCGCGACAGTCTGTTGCAGTCACATCAACTGCGGCTATTATCGAACACTTCACAGGAGTGAAACAGATGGCGAGGCACCATTATCGATGGATATTAACTCTGTTGTTATGCATGAGCTGGCACAGCTCTATCAACTCCGCGACCCTCTTAGGACAGGTGATAGAGGAATCGGCCGCGTTATCGGATGTTGAAGTGATGCTGGTAAACACCGATAGCAGGGTCATCGAATATCGCGACTATACCGACAAGAACGGTGTATTTCAGTTTGCGGTAGAACCGGGAACCTATGATGTTGGCGCCTTCAAAGTTGACTATACAACTGGCTGGAACAGGGGGATTGTTGTACAGCAAGAGAGTACTTCAATAGAAATTGTTCTTGAACCGGCGGTGTTTTCCGAGGAGTCTCCGTCATCTACAGATGATTGTGAATAGTATGCAAGATGATGTCTCATCAGAAGTGGTTGGCAATTGACGCAGCACACCCTGAACTAGGGCCTGTTAACACTAATCCAATCGAATGGTTCGTCTCTTATAGACGATCAACACGATAAAAAACAGGCATACAGTTGCAATCACCGCAGGAAAGAGCATTGTTGCTATGGTATAGCGCTCTAGCGCCATGACAACCAGCAGATTTCGCAATGCGAACAGGGCAAAGAACTTCAAGTCCTCGTCATAAGGATGGGCAAAGGCCTTCCTTATGGTCGGGCCAAACCCGATAACATCGATGGTCGTCAACAGGATGACGGCCCAGGTCGGATCCGATGTGAAGTACCAGATGGGTATGGAAGCCATGGCTGCCGTAAAAAAGGCCCAATCCAGATTGGTGATTGTGATATCCGCCTTTTTTCGATAGGCAAGCAAGGCGATATAGAGCGTGATCAACCCGGATATGCCGATTGGCCAGGCCCCTGCCCCGCCGCCATCTTCCAACTGCGCCAGAAACACAATGAAGGTGGTACTTCCCCAGATCACCCAGGAAAAGATATGGGGCTTTGTTCTTCCCGCCAGGATGGAGTTTATGTAGGGAAAAAAGGCGATAAAGGTTACCGCTACCGCCAATCCGCTGATTAACTCTTTAACCACATCCAATTTGTCTGCATATCAACACGAATGAATCAAAATAAATTATTGCATATGTAGGATGCGACTTGCCGCACCCTACATAGCATTTGCGTTTATTCGCGTTCATTTGCGGACTCTTTATCCAAGATAGTCTGCAAGACCGGGATTATCCTTCACACCTACCAGTTTCGGTGTATTGATTTTCTTGAGCTTGACCGTCTTCTGATCGCGCAGGTATTTCGCCACCGTATCCCAGATGGGCTCGCCGGGCGCCTTTGAGCCAACGGTTGCCCAACCAGATACCACGTAGTTCTTATCCGCTTCGATCTTGGTGCCGTCGTCCAACGTCATGTTTGAGATACGTTTGCCGAAACCGGCACCAGGCTCACAGACATAGTCGAGCCCACCGACACGCACCATGTCTCCGCCCTGCTGATAGTAGGGGTCCTTGTTGAAAAGGTTGTCACTGACATCCTCGAGGATCGCCTTGATGTCGCTGCCCTTCATTTCACGGCGATAGGTCTCGGGATAGGTGATACAGGTCTGGTCCATGACGTTGTCCATGGTGATTTTCTGACCCGGGAGTACTGTGGTGCCCCAGCGGAAACCTGGAGAAAGGGAAATCTGCGCATCATTGACCGTAGTCAGGGCATCGCAGATAACCTGATCGAAGGTGCCGTTGAAGTTACCGCGGCGATAGAGGGTCTCTTCCGTGACCGCCAATTTCTCTTCAAGCTTATCCTTGTAGGGTGCGCGCACCTCATCGATGTAGGTCTGCATCGCCTTATCCGCCGGCAGCAGATTGGAGAATATCGGCAGCAGGCGATAGCGGAAATCCCTTACCTTTCCGCCCTTGACATCGAGATCCATGACCCCGAGAAACTTGCCGTTGGAGCCGGCGTTGGTAACCAGGGTCTTGCCGCCGGGATTCTTCACCACGGTGGGGGCAGGCATGCCGTCATGGGTATGGCCGCCCATGATGACATCGATACCTGAGATCCGGGATGCCATCTTCAGATCCACATCCATGCCATTGTGGGAGATCACCACCACCACATCGGGTTTCTCATTCTCGCGTACCGTATCCACCACGCCCTGCATCAGCTCGTCCTGGATACCGAAGGTCCAGTCGGGGATGAAGCGTTGCGGATTGGCGATAGGGGTATAGGGGAAGGCCTGGCCGATCACCGCCACCCTGGCACCACCGACCTGCTTGATCACGTAGGGCTTGAAGGCGTTGCCTTCATCCTCGTTGAAGCCTTCGAAATCAGGAAATTTATAGTCGAACAACGCCTCTTCACGGACCATCACGTTCTGGGCCACAAAATCGCCCTTGAAGTCCGCAATGTTTGAGATCACCTCCTCGTCGAGGTAGGTGAATTCCCAATGTCCGGTCATCACATCGACACCGAGCCGGTTGCAGGCCCCGACCATGTCTTTGCCGCGGGTCCAATAGGCGGTACCGGAACCCTGCCAGGTGTCTCCCCCGTCGAGCAGCAGGCTGTTGCCGGAACCCCTGTCGTCACGGATACGCTGTATCAGGGTCTTGAGGTGGGCGAATCCGCCGACCTTGCCGTACTTACCCGCTGCCGCATCGAAATCGAGATAGCTGAAGGCGTGGGCCTCGATACTGCCGGGTGCGACTCCAAAATGGTCTAGGAGACGCTTGCCCACCAGATGGGGCGCCTTATTGAAGGCGTAGCCGATTCCCAGATTGACATTCGGTTCGCGAAAGTAGATCGGATTCAACTGGGCATGGGTATCCGTGATATGCAGCAGTGACAGATTGCCGAACTTCGGCACCTCATAGAGATCGGTCGGCAGCTTTTTGGCCGAAAAAACCGATGCAGGCATCAAACCTGCCGCACCAGCCAAGCTCATAAGGCGAACAAATTCGCGTCTCGAAATACTCATTCTCTCATCCTCCAGTTATTGGATACCGGATCATATCAAACCGCCTGACACCTCTCGGCAGGATTCTCAGACTATTTTTTTAAGGTCGTTTACCGGTGGGTTACCCTAGTGCCTTGGCCCCGGTAACACAGCATTCCTAAGGTGAAAAAAGCACCAGCTGAATAACCGGAAGGCGCCTGTTTCTTATCAACCTTCCAGCCATCCAGCCGGCCTATCCCCATCAAGCTGCTCCGGGCATGGTATGGGGATTCTTTATTATGTAACTCTTTGTGGGAGCATTAAAACCCCGACATACGCGAGTGTTGGTTATGGTTTTCCTTAATCCTTTTCCAGGGTAAGCATCATACGCATCAGATGGGACAGCGAATCGGCCTGCATCTTCTCCATGACCCTGGAACGGTGGGCCTCAACAGTGGAAAGGGTGATACCGAGCTGTTCGGAGATGTTCTTGTTGCGCATGCCGCCGACAACCAGATCGAGGACCTCTCTCTCACGTGGCGTAAGCTGATCCAGATGTTCGCGTATCTCCGACAGACGGGAGGCTTCACCGCGCCGCTCCGCATCCTTCTCGATGGCACGATGCACACTGTCGAGCAGAATCTGGTCGCGGAAGGGTTTCTCGATAAAGTCCACCGCACCGGCCTGTACCGCGCGTACCGCCATCGGCACATCCCCATGCCCGGTGATGATGATCACCGGCGGATGGATGGGACGTTCGGCAAGCTTCTCCTGCATATCGAGTCCGCTCATGCCCGGCATGCGGATATCCACAACCAGACACCCCGGCAGAGACTCATCGAACTGTTCAAGATAGTCGCCCGCCGAAGGGTAGCAGATAACAGGCAGGCCAACCGATTCGAACAGCAGTTTCAGCGCGCCACGCACCTCCTCGTCATCGTCAACGACGAATACTGTCGGCTTTGACTGCTCCATTAGCTTGCCTCCGCAAATGGTAGGTAGAAGTTAAACTCGGCGCCCTCCTGGAAGGCCGGATTGAGCGAGAGTTTACCACCGTGCGCCTCGATGATCCCATAGCTGATGGAAAGACCTAAACCCATCCCCTGCGGCTTTCCTGTAACGAAGGGATCGAACAGGGTATTAGCCAACTCCGGATTTACCCCGGGTCCGTTATCACGAACGACCACTGCTATAGATTTATAACCCTTGTTCTGGGTGCCGATATAGAGCTTACGCTCACCGCTTCGTTTTTCCGACAGGGATTCGATGGCATTACGCGCCAGATTCAGAATCACCTGCTCAATCTGTATCGGTTGCAGTGGAATCGAAGGCAGTGATTCTTCCAGGTCGAGTTCCAGTCTTACCGATTCCCTTCTGATATCGGGCCAGATCAACACCGCCACTGCATTCACCAGGTCATTCACATCACCCTCGGTACGCTCCAGCGGCTCTTTGCGGACAAGTCGTCGCAGTTGACGAATGATCTCCCCTGCACGATCAGCCTGAGAGGCGATACGCTCCATCACGTCGACGCAGACATCGACATTCGAGCTATCGGACTCGAGGATGCGGATACTCGCCTGTGCGTTGGTCGAGATCGCAGTCAGTGGCTGGTTGAGTTCATGGGCGATGCCCGAAGCCATCTCACCCAGGGTACTGAGACGTCCCGCCCTGGCCAGTTCAATCTGATGCTGGCGCGCCTCCTCCTCTGCCCGTTTACGCCGTGTGGTATCACGAAACACCACCACGCTCCCCACTGTTTTGCCGCTATCATCCCAGATCGGCGTACTGCTGTACTCGACCGGAAAACTGTTGCCGTCTTTACGCCAGAAAATATCGTCGGAGACATAGCGGGCCCGGTTTTCACGGAATGTCTGGTAGACCGGACACTCCTCCGCCTTGTGGGGTGATCCGTCCGCATGGGTATGATGGAGAATCTCATGCTGATTGCGTCCAATGACATCGACAGCCTTCCAACCGGTTATCCGCTCCGCTGCCCTATTGAAAAAGGTGGAACGGCCATGCAGGTCGACACCGTAAATACCGTCCGCCACCGAATCGAGAATCAGTTTGTGCTGCATCTCCAGGCGGTCTTTCGCCTTCTTGATCGCCTGGTTCAGACGCATCACCCACAGGGTCATGACCACCATGAACAGCAGCATCATCAAGCCGCCGAGAAACCAGTACCAATAGCGACTGATGGCATCTGACAAAGTAAACTTGCCGAGATTCTGGTAGGGCGGTAATTTAAGGGTCATGAAAAGATCATGTACCGGCTGGTAATCCAGCGGGATGGTCCATCCGGCATAGTTACCGGCCAAAGCCGCCGCATGATCGTGGGGCATATTCATCAACGCGATCGCAACATCCTGCGCCAGGCTGTCGGCGGTGTGCGCAACCTTACTGAATGGCCACTCCGGATAGAGACGTGTACTCAGGGCAAAAGGAAACTCTTTTACGGTTTGTGGATTGACAATTCGGAACTCATCCAGATTGATCGTGCCTGCTCTGGCCATGCGTTCCAATATATCGGTACGCACGGTGCCGGTATCGACTTCGCCATTGCGTACCGCCATTACCACCCGGTCGTGAATGCCGCCAAATCGCAGTGCCTTCAAGTCACTATAAGGGTCTATACCTTTCTCCACCATCTCTCGCATTGCCATCTGAAATCCCCCCAATGAGGTGGCATCCACCGCCATCATTGTGTGGCCACGCAGATCCTCCAGGGTATTGATCTCCGGATGGTCCTGCCGGGTGAAGATGACCCCGCCGAAAATTTTGTAAGGCACATCGTTGCGCCGGTTATAAAGCGTGGCGATGCGGGAGACGCGATACTTGACTTCAAGATTGACATAGATACCCGGGTTGACCAGGACAAAATCGATATTCCCCCCCTCTACAGCGGGATTGACCTCATCGAACTTCAGGGGTTTGATGGTGAAATCGTAGGATGGAATGTGATAGGAGAGAAAATCAGCGGTAGGTCCCCACATCCTCAAGGTGGCTTGATCGCCACGGTGACTCAACACCCCAATGCGCACCACTTCGGAGTCGGCCTTCAGCGGTGTGACGCAGAGTGAGAGAAGAATCAAAATAAACAGCAATAATTTGTGGTTATGCTGATGAATCGCCATTCAGTGAGGGTATGTGAATTCCATTTCGCTGACAAGGGATAGATATGATTATGAATCAAATCGCATAGAGGGCGGCAATCTCCTCTTTCCAAAGGGTATCGTCAATGGTCTCCAATACCAGCGGTATGTCGTCAAAACGCGGATCGTGCATGATATAACGAAAGACCTCCCATCCGAGTTTACCCAGTCCCAGGCTGTGGTGACGATCGACCCTGGCACCCAAGTCGGGTTTGCTGTCGTTGAGATGCATGCCACGTAGATATTGAAAACCGACAACATTATCGAACTCGGTAAATGTCTTTTCGCAGGCTGCAATGGTTCTAAGATCGTAACCAGCCACAAAGGTATGACAGGTATCGAGACAGACTCCGACCCTGCTTTTATCTTCAATTGCATCGATGATCGCCGCCAGGTGTTCAAAGCGATACCCCAGGGTACTTCCCTGCCCTGCCGTGTTCTCTATCACCGCAGTCACCCCCCGGGTCCGCTCCAGCACCAGGTTGATCGAATCGGCCACCCGTTGCAGGCTCTCCTCCTCGCTGATCTTCCTCAAAGTTGCGCCGGGATGAAAATTAAGCAACGACAGGCCAAGCTGCTCACAACGCTGCATCTCATCCAGAAAGGCCGCACGCGATTTTTCCAGCCCCTCCGTTTCGGGATGTCCCAGGTTGATCAGATAGCTGTCATGGGGTAGTACATGCCTGGGAGAGATACCGGAACCATCGAGATTCTCCCTAAAGGCCAGGATCGATTTTTCACTCAAGGGTTTAGCTCGCCATCGGCGCTGATTCTTGGTAAACAGGGCAAACGCCTTGGCACCTATCTCCTGCGCGTTCAATGGCGCATTCATAACCCCACCCGACGCACTGACATGGGCACCAACATACTTCATACGGACCTACCTTAATTCCATGAAACCGGACAGCGCCTTCTACATGAGACGATCCGTTACTACAAGTCGATCTTAATCGGTGATTTGATGCTTGGTTTTAAAACCGCTCCGCCAACAATAGTTTCATGGCGAGAACACAAAAGATCACTGCGGCCACACGATGCATTATCCGCTGAGCCTTGTCGGATCGCTTGAGCCAGGGACTGATTACCCCTGCCAGTTCTGCAATCGAGCCAAACACCACTAGTGTGGCCACAATGAATATCATGCCAAAACTGATCATCTGCAGCACTATCGGACCGGATTCAGGCAGAATGAATTGAGGCAGCAGTGCAAGAAAAAAGAGTGACACTTTGGGATTGGTTACATTCATGATGATCCCGCGGCGATAGATCAACCAGGGTGTGAGTAACGGTTGATCCTGCAGCGGAAGCCGGCTGTTGGATCGCTGGATAAAACGCCATGCCAGGTAGAACAGATAGGCGGCGCCAACCAGCTTGAGGAGATTGAACGCCACTTCGGATGTCTGAAACAGGGCCGCGACGCCCAAGGACACCGCTGCAGTATGCACGATCAACCCGGTGGAGAAACCCAGAGTTGCATACCACCCCGTCATTCGGCCATGCAATGCCGAATGGGTCAGTACAAACAGATTGTCAGGCCCGGGGACCAATGCCAGGACCACCGCCGTGACAAACAGTGCGAGCAGGTTTTCTAGCATAAGATGCAATCGCTCTCCTGGCCACTCATGGCATCGTTGTTAACCCGGCGACCATATAGATTTTCTCAGCCGGTGCGTGCTTGGATACAGCTAAGGGCCTGTTGGTGCGTCCTAACGCAATAAAAAATGGCGTTTCGCCTCAACACCAATATCCGGCAGATTGAAAAATATTCCATCCACACCCTGGTTGAAAAGGTGGATTGCTTCTGATTTCAACCCCTCCCTCCATGCGCCATCTCCTGTCTGTGGCGTGGATGAGCGCTCACACAAAGGAAAGGCATGCACATGCATACCTCGATTGAGTGCTTGTTCAATGTAGGGTGGAACCCTTCCTCGATCAACCGAATCAATATAACCGGTTGTATTTCTGTCTTCACTATCGATGTTGTACATAGACAGAGCCGGCATAAGACTCCCGAGCCATACAGCTATCCCACTTGCATAGCGGTTTACCATCCAATCGATAGCAGCAGAGGAAGTGAGTACTTGATAGTTTAGTTGGGATACAACCGCTGAAATCGAGGTAAGATCACCATAATAGCGCCCGAGGTCGTCCCCCCGATTGTGATGGTAGGCAAAATCATAGGGGCTGGAAAAGTCGCCCTCAGGAAGCGTCAATTCGCCTTTGATATCGCCAAACAGTTGAATCAACGGCAGCTCCAGATTATGCGACGGCATGATCCGGTCATGTAACTCGATCAGATTGGCAATTTCAAAGGATTGAATGAATACCCGGTCTTTGGCGGTAAACGCCTCTCGCTGCAACACCTCGATCAAAATACGGGAAATCGATTGATGAATCGGCGACCCATCCAGATAACCGCCTTCAAAGGCGTAGTAGGTTGGATACTTGGTTTCCGGATAGATACCGATTTTCAATCCATGCGCCAGTTCCTCATGCCTGACCAGGGCAATCACCTCCTCGAGGGTGGGTATGCCAAGTTCCGCTTCATTCAACTCCCGCCATTCGCGGCTGTCGGAGTCACTCCAACGGATACCCAGGGTTTTGATTTCCGAGAGCTCGAAATCTTCACAAAACCACCCCTCTCTTTGCATCCCGTCAACCCGCTTGATGGTGTAGCGATCTGCAAATTCGGGATGTTGCGCGACATCCGTGGTAAGACTCAATTCATTGTCATGTCGAGCGATGAGTCGATGATCCCTCGTCAGAACCAGGTCGGGCTCGATAAAATCGACTCCCATCCTGATTGCCAACCGATAGGAAGCCAGGGTATGTTCCGGAAGGTATCCGCATGCACCACGGTGACCGATAACCAGAGGCCTGTCAGCCGCCACATTCACGTTCCGCTGCGTTGCACGAGTATCGCTATGCTGTGTTGTAAACTTCATCGGCTGACCAGGTGAAATTTGGTTAAACCCACACTACCCGTGCGCATCTTTCATGACAATAGGTTATATTTCGGGGTTTATATCTGTGGATCGCGAAGTTTAGGATTTCAATCATGGTGAAAAACCCGCTCGCAGGCGCAAGCTACTTATTGAGAGGGCTCGCTCTGCTGACCAAACCCGGCTTGAGACCCTTTGTACTGATTCCGCTGACTATCAATATCATCGTCTTCAGTTTACTGATCTGGTTCGGTATCGATCAGTTCGAGCAACTGATGGATCGTTTTCTTCCCGGCGACGAGAGTTGGCTGGCCTGGCTTAGGTGGATATTGTGGCCACTGTTCACCATCACCCTGCTATTGATCATTTTCTATACCTTCACCGTCATTGCCAACCTGATCGCCGCTCCGTTTAATGGGCTTCTGGCGGAAAAGGTCGAACTCCACCTGGGAGGAAAGATCCCGAGTCAACCAACCGGCGCAAAACAGATCGTCAAGGATGTGGTGCCTTCAATTGTGTCGGAGTTGCGCAAGCTGCTCTATTTCCTGTTACGCGCCATCCCTCTGTTGATTCTTTTCCTTATACCCGGCCTGAATATCGTCGCACCCTTTCTGTGGATGGCATTCAGCGCCTGGTTCCTCGCCGTGGAGTACGGCGACTACCCGATGGCCAATCATAATTTAGCCTTTAAAAAGCAGCACATGCGACTCAAGCAGGCCCGCTATTCATCCCTTACCTTCGGTGCCGGACTGACCCTGATGATGATGGTACCCATCCTCAACTTCATCGCCATGCCGACGGCCGTCGCCGGCGCCACCCTGTTCTGGCATGAACGCCTGCGTCATATCGAGGGTTAATGGATTATAAAAGTCCGCAAATGAACGCGAAAAACGCAAATGTTTCTCTAATTCCATGCATTCTCACTTAGGGACGTGGGAAAGAACAAAGAGTGAAAAATATAGATTTCATAAGCAGGGTGCGGCAAGCTGTGCCCTACACAGCATTTGCGTTTATTCGCGTTCATTTGCGGACTAATCTTCTTCAGAAAACACTTAACCCGGCAGATATCGACTGATTCTATCCACGCCTTCCTGCAAACGCTCCAGGTCGGTGGTATAGGCGAAGCGCAGATGCGATTCCGGTTGATTGAAGCCGAAATCGAGCCCGGGTGTAACCGCCACACCCGCCTCGTGTAACAACCTCTGGGCGAAGGCCCGGCTGTCATCGCACAATTCACTACAACCGGCATAGAGATAGAATGCCCCCTGCGGCGTCACCGGTATAGAGAACCCCAAATCACGCAGTGCAGGCAGCAGGAAGTCGCGGCGCTGCCGGAAAGCCTGGCGGCGCTGCTCCAGAATCTCCATCACTGCCGGTGTGAATGCACCGAGAGCGGCGTGTTGAGAGAGTGTCGGCGCCGAAAGAAATATATTCTGTGCCAAACGGTCGATGGGATCGATCAAGGACTCGGGCGCAACCAGCCAGCCCAACCGCCAACCGGTCATACCGAAAAACTTTGAAAAACTGTTGATGACAAACAAATTATCAGCAAATCGAAGCGCCGTTCCGCATGCTTCGTCATAAACCAGCCCCTGATAGATCTCATCAACGATCAAAACCCCGCCCAGCCGTTCCACCGTGGCGTGCAGCATCCGCATCTCCTCATCGGGGATCAGGGTGCCGGTCGGATTGGACGGTGATGCTACCAATACGGCCTTGGTATCATCCCGCCAGGCCTCCTCCACCAGCTGAGCCGTCAATTGATACCCGGTCTCCGCTCCTACGGCCACGGCTATGGGTAGACCATCGACCAACTCCACAAAGTGGCGGTTGCAGGGATAGCCGGGATCTGCCAGCAGTACCGATTCCCCGGGATTGATCAAAACGCTCATGATCAGCTGCAGCGCACCGGAAGAACCGGGTGTAACAACCACCCTCCCGGGATCGATCTCGGTTGTATATTGGTCGCGATAGTGGTTGGCGATAGCCTTACGCAATGCCGCCAGACCCTTCGCGGGGGTATAGTGAATATCACCCGATGCCAGAGCAGCCTGCCCCTCGGCAACGACCGGCGCCGGGGTATCGAAATCGGGCTCCCCTATCTCCATATGGATGACCGATCGACCCTCTGCCTCCATTCGGCGCGCCTGGGCCAGTAGGTCCATGACGTAGAAAGGGGCGATACGCTGCATGCGCCGGGCGATGGGATTCATGAGGCTGCTCTGCCATGCAATGCCCTAAGCAGGGCAAGATCGACGAATTGGCGCCCCCCAGTCTCACCGAATTTCACATGAAAGGGTTGCCCGGGCTCACCAAACTGATCGACGACGAGCCTAGCCCCGTTAAAGTCATCCTCGGCGGTATAGCCATTGGTGGTAACCAGAATCGAGGAGATCGAGGCTTGACTGGCTGACTGTACGCCATTGTGTGAATCCTCGAAAGCGATACAGGCATCCCCTTGCAGGCCCATCTGATCAAGTGCCCAGAGATAGATATCGGGCGCCGGTTTTTTTGCCGCTACGATATCCCCCGCCGCTATCACCTCAAACCAACCCTCTGCATCGGGATCAAGGCTATGTTGCAGCAGTGCACTTACATTGGCCGGCGTGGTTGTGGTGGCAATCGCCAAACGCAGTCCGGCCTGGCGCGCCTCCTGCAACAGTCGTTTTACCCCGTTGCGCATCGGTATCAATCCTTGCGACAACATTCGGGTATAGTGGTCGGTCTTTGCGGCGTGAAGCGCGGCGATGAACCCGTCCAGATCCGCGGGCCTGGGGAAATCGGGGTTGAAGTGGTCAAGATAGTAGCGGATGCGCTCCTTGCCTCCCGTAACTGCCAGTAGCCTGCCATACAGCTTTACAGACCACTCCCAGTCGAGCCCAGCCTCTTCAAAGGCCTTGTTGAAAGCCACCCGGTGGCCATCTCGCTCAGTATCCGCGAGAGTACCATCAACATCGAATATTAATGCCTTAAAATCTACCATTACTGCACCTTGGAATCCTATAGACACACTCAAGTTATGGTTATTTTCACGGTCAGGGCACTAGCTTACCCATTGGAGGGTAGTGTGCATAGCCGTCTGGAAAGGTAAAAAACCGCACAATTAATGAGCTGCGACAACTGTTATTCAGATATCTACCTTTTATTTCAGTCGAATTGAACCAATCTTATCTATTGGGAAAGCGATTAACAAAGCCGTCCCGGTTTTGTTGTTTCGTTCTTTCCTTTCTGGTATAGATATGCGCCTTCACTGAAGAGGTACCATGAATGGCCCAGAAGAAAGCCAACACCCAAGGGGCTAAATCCTTTGGCATAGAGCCCTATAAGTCCGCCAAGGGCGAAGAGTATATGAATGAGGGACAGGAGACTCATTTCCGCGCCATCCTGGATGCATGGAAATCCAACTTGATGCAAGAGGTTGATCGCACCGTGCACCATATGCAGGATGAGGCCGCCAATTTTCCCGATCCCAACGATCGCGCGACCCAGGAATCGGAGTTCAGCCTTGAGCTGCGAACCCGGGACCGGGAGCGTAAACTGATCAAAAAGATCGATGAGGCCCTGGAGAAGCTCGATAACCATGACTATGGCTACTGTGAATCCTGCGGTGTGGAGATCGGGATCAGGCGGCTCGAGGCCCGTCCGACCGCCACTCAGTGCATCGATTGCAAAACGCTCGATGAGATTCGCGAAAAACAGATGGGATAGCGCCATCTTCAATTTACCTCACGAAAAACCGGCAGTAGCCGGTTTTTCTGTTTATGACGGCTGCCGCTTATTCCTCAAGCCATCGGAAAAAAGAGGCATACATGCCAGATACGGACAAAAATAGCGGCTATCGGGGTCGATTTGCCCCCTCTCCCAGCGGCGAACTCCATTTCGGGTCGCTGGTGGCGGCAATGGGCAGCTATCTGGATGCCCGCAGCCATCAGGGTGAGTGGCTGATCCGAATGGAGGACCTGGATCGAACGCGGGAAGTGAAAGGCGCCGCCAAATCAATCCTGCAGACCTTGGAAAACCTCGGTTTCTGCTGGGACGGTGAAATCATCTACCAGAGCCGGAGAACTGCCGCCTATGCCGAAGCGGTCGACAGGCTCATCCAGGCACGGCTTGCCTATCCCTGCGGCTGCTCCCGCAAGCTGATCGAAGAACAGGCCAAATATGGATCAGAGGGGACGATCTACCCGGGCACCTGCCGCAATGGCGTCCCGCAAGGAAGAGCGGAGAGGAGCGTTCGCATCCTTACCACCGATGAGATGATCACGATAGTGGATAGCGTACAGGGCCGGATCGGCCAGCAGATCAACAGAGAGATAGGGGATTTTGTGATTCGGCGGGCCGATGGCTTTCATGCCTATCAGCTGGCGGTGGTTATCGACGATGCCTGGCAGGGGATAACAGACATTGTCCGGGGCGCGGATCTACTCAGCTCCACCCCCAGACAGCACTACCTGCAACAGCTGCTGCGGATACCCCACCCCACTTACGCTCACCTCCCGCTGGCCGTTGACGATCAGGGCCGAAAGCTGAGTAAGCAATTCAAGGATGCCCCGGTGGATCCCAATCAGCCGATGGATATCCTCTTGCGTGCCCTCGACTTTCTCAACCAGCCACTGCCCCCTCAGCGTCCCGAGACGATCGAGGCATTCTGGCAATGGGCTGTTCCGCGCTGGTCACTGAAGCCGATTCCGGCGCGACTTCAGATCCCCGCCGCATCTCGCAAGAATTTGAACAATTTACGGTAAGATGCGGGAGGACGCGCCTGCTCACGTTCTCTGCGGGCAGCCTGGATCAACTGTCGCAATATTTGACGATCCGCCTCCGGGTAGGCCTGCATGAATTCACCAAACGCCTCGCTCTCCCCGTCCAACAGCCTCTCCCGCCAACGCTCCAGGGCATGAAACAGGCTGACATCGGCCTGGCGCCTGTCATCGATTTCACCTATGACCCGTCCGATCGCGTCAAGATCCTCTGTGCGCAGCAACTTACCCAGGCGTCGGTAGTGCCGACGCAGGGCGTTCAGTGATTTGATCCGCCTGCTCTCTTCCAGCGCCTCTTGCAATGCAGCACTCAACGGCATACGCGTCAACACCGTTGGCGGGAGTTTGGTGAGACGTTCACCAAGCTGCTGCAGAGCCAACATCTCACGTTTGATCTCGCTCTTGCTGGGTCCTTCGAATCCCTGTTCTTGTTCATCTAGCTTGTCGATAGGATTGTCTCCACGATCAGTTGTGGCGATCGTTTGCCGCGAAACTCATTCACATCCAGCCGATAGGTCAATCGTATCGGTCGGTCAGGATCGGACAGCAGCGGCTGGTTGAAAGCGATTGCATCGATTGACCAGGCGCTGCTTGAAGATGACAACTCCAATTTGAGATGATGATCACCCACCACTCGTTGCTGATGGAGATCGAAGCAGCCCTCAAACAGCGGCTCTGGGAATCCCTGCCCCCAGGGGCCTCCGTTGCGCAGGATTTCCGCCATCTCCAGGCTCATCTCGTCCGGCAGCAACTCCCCGTCTGTGAGCACCACACCTTCCAGCATTTCAGGGCTCAGTTGATCGTCTGCCGCTTGCTCGAAAGCCTTTTTGAAGCGGGGATAATCCGCCTCAGAGAGGGCCAGTCCGGCAGCCATCGCGTGTCCCCCAAAGCGGGTAATCAATCCGGGGTTATGGCTGGCGATGCCCGCCAGCAGGTCCCGCATGTGTAATCCGGCGATAGAGCGTGCGGAACCTTTCAGGGTGCCTGCACCCCCACTGGCAAAAGCGATCACAGGACGGTGATACTGCGCCTTGATACGGGATGCCAGGATACCTACCACGCCCTGGTGCCACGCCTCATCATAGAGACAAAGTCCTGCCGGCAAACCGCCATCGGCATTGAGATGCAGTCGGTCAAGCAGCGAATCAGCCTGGATTTTCATCGCCTGCTCAATTGTGCGACGTTCCTGATTGAGCCGATCGAGCTCCTGCGCCATTTGCCGGGCCGCATTCAACGAGTCGGTGAGCAGGCACTCGATACCGAGCCCCATATCATCGAGACGGCCTGCTGCGTTGAGACGCGGGCCGACAGCAAACCCGATATCCGAGGCTATGATATTGGGCAGGGAGCGTTTGGCAACCTCCGCCAGGGCACGTATGCCGGGGCGACAGTATCCGGCACGGATCCGTTTCAAACCCTGGGCCACCAACACCCGATTGTTGTGATCAAGAGGTACAAGATCACAGATAGTGCCGAGTGCGACCAGATCAAGCCATTGAGCGGGGTTGGGCTCACTCAATCCCCGCTGTGTAAACCACCCGATACGCCTCAGTTTTCTGAAAAGGGCCGCCATAACGTAGAAAACCACACCGACACCGGCTAGATGTTTGCTGGGAAAGCTATCACCCGGCTGATTTGGATTGACGATTGCGGCCGCAGAAGGCATGCGATCAGGCGGCAGGTGGTGGTCTGTGATAAGCACAGGAATTCCCAAATCATTCGCTCTTTCCACACCAGACAGGCTGGAAATGCCGTTGTCGACGGTCATGATCAGCCCAGGCTCCTTGCCGTTTGCCAGATCTACCAGTTCCGGCGTCAATCCATACCCGTAATCGAAGCGGTTAGGCACTAGATAAGAGACCCGTTTCGCGCCATAGGCACCCAGAGCCAACATCGCCAATGCGGTACTGGTAGCCCCATCTGCATCGTAATCTCCGACGATCAGAATCGATTTATCGAGGTGAAGCGCCTCAAACAGCAGTTCGGCCGCATCGGTGACCCCTTT
The DNA here is from genome assembly GCA_040506195.1 of Candidatus Thiodiazotropha sp. Classification (GTDB taxonomy): domain Bacteria; phylum Pseudomonadota; class Gammaproteobacteria; order Chromatiales; family Chromatiaceae; genus Thiodiazotropha. The sequence continues at coordinate 138,748 of JBEVXH010000001.1, forward strand.
CATCTGGCCTACCGGCGCCATGTGTGCCAGCTCGAGCTCGAGTTCGCTATCCCTGGTCAACCCCCTGGCGCTGTATATCCTCTGCATAACCGGATGGATCGATGCCGACAACAAACTGGATTCGGCCGGAAGCGGACGTTGCAGGATCTTCACAATACCAATTACCCCTGGAAATTTATGCTTGTTGCCCCCATATAATGGGATGGCTCATTATACAGTCCAAGTAGTCAAAAAAACGATGCATAGTCATATACCGTTGAATGCAATGCTGCCGATAAAATCATCACCTACATCGCCGTTGAATGGTCTTTTGGTCATTCTCCTTTTGCTGCTCTCATCCCCTGTCGATGCCAAGGTGGGTGCCAGCCTCTCGAGCAGCACCACCGGACCGGATCAGCCGGTTCGCCTTATCCTGCAGATGGAGGGTGAGCAAGAGATGACACCCGACCTAAGCGATTTGGAGCGGCTGTTCGAGATTGTCGGGCGCTCAACACAACAGAGTATTTCAATCATCAACGGCAAAATGTCGGCTAAACGCTCTCTTACTCTGACCTTGTTGCCCAGACAGACCGGCAGCCTGGAAATCCCACCCATCAGAATCGGCAGCGAGTCGACAGAAGCGCTTGTGCTGGAGGTTACCGAGCAGCCCCAAAGCGATATTGATGCCAACAGAGAGCAGGTTCTTGTGGAACTGAGTCTGAACAAATCCCGGGCCTATATCGAAGAGGAGGTCATCCTCACACTCAAACTCTTTCAGGCGCCCGGCATCCGCGCCGAATCCTTGGACACACCACAGCCCTCGATGCCGGACACACAGATGCAGTTACTGCATGAGGAACGATATTCCAGCGAGCGCGACGGTATACATTTCAACGTAATTGAACGCAAGTATGCGGTTTTCGCCTATCAAAGCGGCAATCTTGAGTTCGGTGGCGTCAAATATCGCGGTCGCATGGGTACCGACAGGCTTTTTTCGTTCTTTAACGATCCGTTCAGGACGCCACAGCAAGCAACGCGCATCTTCAGGAGTGAGTCGAACCAGGTTGATCTTGAAGTCATGCCGATTCCCGACAGTTTTACCGGCGATCACTGGCTGCCCGCAAAAAACCTTCAGATCGTCGAGAACGGTCTAGATCAACAGATACCGATCCTGGCCGGCAAGCCGCTCGTCAGGCGTATCATGGTCCTGGCAGACGGCCTGACATCAGCTCAACTGCCGAACATTGAGCAGACAATGCCGAGCGATATCAAACTCTATGAGGAGAGGCCGCAGCTGCAAGAGACACCGACCAGAACAGGGATCAGCAGCAGCCGCCAAAACAGTATGACACTCATCGCAACCGAATCAGGCCAATACGATCTCCCGGCAATTGAGATCCCCTGGTGGAATACCGAGACCGACCGCCAGGAAACCGCCCGTCTGGCCGCGATTTCGATAGACATCATGCCAAACCCCGTCGCCAAACAGGGTGTGCGACAAAAACAAACACTGCAATCCACCCGGGAACAGGCAATCCAGAACGATGCCGGCGAGACGATCACGAGCGTTAATCAACCCGCGGCCGCCACCCACGAGGCCCATTGGCTGGTTTGGCTGTTCGGTACTGCCTGGGTTTTGACCCTGTTTGCCTGGTGGTACTCACGACGCGGTGGCCCTGGTCAGCCCCGGCAACCCATCCCCGTTGCAGAAGATGAAAGGGAAGCACCGAACAAGCAGGCAATCGGTGAGGCATTGCAGCGGCTGGAACAGGCCTATGCCGATAAAGACGCCCCAGCTGCAAGGTCCGCCTGGTTACAGTGGGCAAAGCTGCAATGGCCGGATAATCCCCCGCATAATCTGACCAGATTGGCCACACGCTGTGATCGAGCGGTATCTGAGACGGTATACAGTCTTGAGCGTACCCTCTACAGTCCGACGGATGAGACTGGATGGTCTGATTACGAGATACGACAGATGATCCAACAGATGCAACAGGAGAAGCGATCTGACAAGCGCCCCGAAGGACTGGTGCCATTGAATCCCTAATGTAGCATCCTACACCGGGCCCTGTTGACAAATCTTGATTTTGCGGGGGCCGGATAAGTCAGATCGTTAAATCTCGTCCCAGCCACCATAGTCGAAGGTAATCTCTTCATGGGGTTCAATATCCTGCAAAGCGAAGAGATCGAATCCGTCAAACTCCGCATTACCTTCATCCTGATGATTGAGATAGCGCAGCAGATTCCGGCCGCTACGGCCTTCCGGTTCCTTACCATCCTCGAACACCCAGAGAACGTAGGTACCATTCCGCCTGGCGGTTGGGCCCTCATAGGTGCCTATATACTCCCCTTTATCGATGGCGACTTTGGCAAACAGACCATTCCCGTGGATCCTGGAAGGCGCCCGATAGACAATATTACCGAGACGTATTTTTCTTTCTGTATTCATGTTGTATTTTTTCGTCTTTCTCACTGGTTGCAGGTTGCACGACCGGGCATCCATCGCCATAAACCGCCATGATCGATCGCAACTCCTTGAGCACCATCTTTCGGGCCATCTCGTCCAAATCCTTCAGTTCAGGCAGAACAACCCCTTGGCTCAGCAATCGCATATCCTCCCGCACCGATTGGCACCCTTTTACGCAGATGGCTTCGACGTACGGCTCTATCGATCTGCTTTGCATGGACTACATACACCTCGTCATAGGTTCTGTATTGTTCAGAATCGCCCCGATGCACCGGATCAAGGCATGCCTGCGGCTGGCTCCTTCCAGGTTCACTGAATGATAAAGAACCCATGGCAAGATACACAAGCTCACATAGACTTGTTAAAAATCTGAGTTAGTATATGCCTTCACAGGCCAGATCTGAATCCGCTATACCGTACCGGGAACCATACTGCTATTCAAATTTCTAATAGGTTCCAATAGGATTCAATCCTGAACTTTTTCTTTATTGACTGAAGGACACAACATGCCCTGGAACTATCGAATCTTAATACTACTGCCCCTGTTGATATTCCATACCGCGTATGCCGATTGGGGAGAGGGCTACGACCCTATAGATCCCCCCATCGCCACAACCGCTCCTGACGGCAAGATAGAGGTGATCGAGTTTTTCTGGTACGGATGCCCCCACTGTTATCAGATGGAGCCTCAGCTCGAGGCATGGCTGGAGAGCAAACCGGATAATGTATCATTTATTCGTGTACCTGCACCGTTGAACAATAAATGGACAGTTCATGCCCAATTTTTCTATGCAGCCGAGATTATGGGATTGACGGAAAAGCTCCATAAACCGTTATTCGAGGCGCTTCACGATAAAAAACGTAGACTTTATGACAAAGATTCACTCATCGGGTTTGCCGTCGAACAGGGTGTGGATAAGCAGAAATTTATCGATGCCTTAAACTCATTCGGCGTCTATGTGAAAGTGCAAAATGCGAGAAAATTGGGGCAGCGCTATCAGTTGGACGGCGTCCCGGCGATCGGCATCAATGGGAAATACAAAACCAGCGGAAGTTTGGCTGGCAGCTATAGCAAGATGTTTGAGATCGTCTCTCAATTGGTTGCGCAAGAGTCAAAAGCCACACCTTAGGGCCTGTCCGCCATAACCAACCAGGCCCCCTTTTTCTCCAGGTAGCTTCTAAACTGCTGGGGAAAATCATCGACTACAGACCCTTTGACACATGGCAGAGAGGAGAGCCTCTCTGCCCACTCGGCCACTGGCCCTGGATATTGAATTTTCAGCGATGGATTGATTCGTGCCAGCAGATCGAGCCGCATGAAGAGGGGTGCATAGGCCGCGTCTACCAGGGAAAAACGGCCTGCATCGCCAAACAGCCCCTGTTCCAGGGGTGGCAGCAAGTGCCGCAGCTCATTTTCCAGACGATCCTTGTTCTCCAACATTGCCTCCATATCCTGAGCCAATGCCATACCATGCTGTGTTACCAGCAGGTTGGAACCGAACTCTATCCAGGCCTTGTGCTGTGCCCTATTCAGGTTATCGCTCGGGTGGAGCCTCGGTGAAAAACTCTCGTCGAGGAAATCGAGAATGACTGCCGATTCAAACAGCACTGCACCATTGACCAACATCAGCGGCACCTTCCCCATTGGTGAAAGCCGGCGAAACCATGCCGGCGGCTGCTCAAGATCGATATACTCCAGCTGATACCGAATATGCTTTTTCTCGAGCAGAATAACGGATCGCTGTACAAATGGGCATAAAAGGAAGCTGACCAGTTTTATGTTCACTTGGTTGTTCACCTAAAGATGTTGGCGGGAGCGGACTGATTATTCTGGCACAAGAGCGTGGACCCTGGGTGAAAACACCCAATCCCAGCCACCCAAACAGATACGGTTTTATTCTATATCAATTTATGTAATTAATTACTATTTATCAACAAGATACAATATCCTAACCAGCACAATCCGGGAATATAAATAAATAATAACCTAATCTACATAAGGCATTTTACAATTTGACACAAATTCTGTATTTTGTTGTCGAATCAGCAGTATACGTAAGTTATGGATGTTCATGTTTATACAATCACACGATGTGAAATACCGCCATGTGATACACGCTCTCACTAAGATCCCAGGATACAGGATAGGGTCAAACGACCTTAATCTGGATCCGATTTGTGGCAATTGAGCTGTGACTTCAAGTGCCGATCACACCGTAACTACAGATGGAGAAATCGATCTATCGGTAGTACGGATGAAAAAAGTGACTATTCTCTACCCTTATTAGCAACAGATAAGCCCGGCAGTACGACCAATATGGCAAAAACCAATCCGACAGGTTTATGGGTTCCCGAACAGACGGCCCCATCCGGTAATCCGATTTATCTCGATGACAAAAAACTTGCAACCTGGGCCAAGGAACTGCCGGTTGCGAATGTCGGTGAAACTGCGCGCAAGCTATTTCAGACATTGCGGTCATTCAACCGGACCCAGCTGGAGAGTTCAAAACGAATACGCAACGCTGAACGGCTTAGGGAACCTTTGAGCTATGTCAGCACAAACTTGAACAAGCACTATTTAGGCGTACGCTTTCCCTTGAGCGACAAGGCACATAAGATTGCCAATCTCAACCGGGAACTGCACAGCGGTATGGCGACCGCCTATAAAGCTGCCATCATCGATCTGTTGATGGAGAGCCATGGCAGCCCAATTCAAGACCAACTAGCCTTGGCTATCCACCGCTGCATCAGCTATCTGTCTCGGGTTGTCCTGCTCTCCGTTGTTGTCTATGACGCCTACCCGAAACGAACCTGGCAGGAACTCCATATACTCCATCGGCTTGCCAGCCGCTACGACCTCGGTGCTTATACGGTAGAGGATGATCTCGAACAGGATACGATGCGGTCGAGCATTGATGAAATGTATCGCCGTTGTCTGCTGTTTTCATTATCGTCCCCCTATAAAATGAGGCAAAAGGATAATATTCAGCTTTTCGACGCATTACTTGAATGGAGTCGATATACCCTGATCTACCCCTATGACGAAGCGCCCGAATACAGTACCATCACAATACACCTAAATACCGACTTGGCGCCCAGTCACGAGGCAAGAATAGAGCAGACCGACAGCAAATATTTGCTGATCATGGACGTATCCCCCCTGTTGTCGGGCCTACGGGAATTGTTTGTCGACACACCGGACAGCTCTCTCATACTATCTGGCACGGACGAGATTGATAAGAGTTTGATACGCCAGTTGATCATGCTCTGGTCCAAGGCCCAGAAACGGGCATTTGTCAGAACAAAACTCAATTTTGAGCTAAGAATCGCAGTCGGCCTGCGCTCTGTATACAAACTGATCATGCTTGGGGATGAACCCTCATCGCCAGATGATACATCGGCCGATGACGGCACCTGGATCGAAACCCAGTTTGCCCATGGCAACGAACTCAAGGTTTCAGAGCATTTCTCGCTGATGCCGATGGATGTGGCAGCCTACAATCCTCGCCGTGGGGATTTCGAGGAGTTCGGCCCCAATTCAACAGATATCAGCAGCTTTGAAACACCCTTGGAAAGCGAGGTGAAAATCTGGGAAGATGACGACAAGAGCCAGTTAGACAGCGCCACAAGCCTGCTTCATACCGTCAATGAGAGCGCGGGGGGCTACTGTCTGGATTGGCGGGGTAAAAAAATTCCCAAGATACAGGTCGGTGAATTGATAGGTGTACAGTCCGCGATGTCCGCCTCCCAATTCGGCGTCGGCATTGTGCGATGGATGCGCAATACCGACAATGATTCTATGAAAGTGGGAATCCAGATGATTGCCCCCAATGCGCTGGCAATTACAGCCACGGAGAGTAAAAAAGGAAAACGAAAGCAGGAAGAGTGCCTGTTGCTGCCCGAGGTAGGCACATCGGGTCAGCCCACCAGCTTTATCTGCTCCTCTTACACCTTCGAGTTGGGTAATGTGCTATCGGTGAACGATGGTGAAAACAACAAGCAGATAAAACTGACCAGGCTGCTGGAATCGAGCGGTTCCATATCCCAGTACCAATTTATCTACCTGGACAATGCTTCGACTGCAGCCGAAAGCGAAAATGACGACGATAGCGATTCGGATTTCGATGGTTTATGGTCGACATTGACGTGAGCAGGTATCCATACGTCATTTGCGGCTTCATCAAGGATTTAAAATCCGGCTTTCTCATACCAGCGTTTGGCCTCATCCAGATCCTTCTCCACTCCACGGCCCTCTTCGTAAATCATGGCGAGCGTCGTTTGTGAACCCGCTAATCCCTGCTCTGCCGCTCGCTTGAACCAATCGACCGCCTTGGTCAGATTTTGCTCGATGCACTCCCCTTCGAGGTACATGAAGCCGAGGCCGTGTTGAGCCATTGGATGACCCGCTTCAGCGGCCGCTTTCATGTATTTATATGCCATCAATTCATTGACAACCATGCCTAGCCCGCCCTGCGCCATGATAGCCATCCGGTATTGCGCCTCTGTATTTCCATTTTCTGCCAACGGGGATAACAGGGTGGCCGCGCGTGAGAAGTTCTTTCCTTCAAATGCGGCGATACCGCTACTCAGGTCAAACTCCATCTCGTTCATAGAATCACTCATACAGTTTGTCTCGCTTCAGATTTTTCGATGTTAATTGCAATATGGGGCACACATAACCTTTCACCCTTCTGTATACAATCGACCTTGGCTCAGTCTCTTCGCCTCATGGCCTGATAGCAACACGGTTGCAGACCCAGGCCACCACCCGATCATCAGTATCGTACAGGCCAAAATTAAAAAGTGGAGTACTGCGTCCTTTTTCCCTTAGTTCCAGGGCTATTTGCTCGATTGTCGAATCGGGAAAATCAAAACGGAGCTCCAAGTCGCTACGGCCCGGTTTGCGGAAATCCACACTCATTTCACGTGTCCAGACGGAATTGCCCGGAAACTTTCGATTTGCAGCCAACGCCGGGATAGGGTCGGCCAAGGCCGATATACTGCCACCAAACATGCTGCCGCCAGGGTTCATGCTGGATCCGCTCAATGGCAACAATAGTCTTACCCGACCCCAATCTTCACTCAGTTGCAATACCTTCACACCAAGAAAACGGAATGGAGGAAATTGCTCCAGAGCCTTTGCAGCGCTGGCATCGTCCATATAATCGAACATGTCCTTAGCCTGTTAACCCCGATCAAATTGAAATTTTATAACATTCACAGAACAATAAACTCCCTTGAGGATCTTATGGAATATGTTGGTTTTCCTGCTGAACCTCATCACAATACACAAAATACCTGAAACAGTGTGATGCCATGCAGACCCGTATAAGCGATCGGATACTCATAACGGAAACTGGGCGTAAAGCGGAGTCAATTCTGCGAAACTGCGTCCATTGCGGCTTCTGTACGGCCACCTGCCCGACCTATCAGCTGTTGAGTGACGAGTTGGACGGTCCACGTGGCCGAATCTACCAGATAAAGCTGCTTCTCGAGGGTGCACAACCCTCCGCCAGTGTACAGCAACATCTTGACCGTTGTCTGCTGTGCCGCAGTTGTGAGACAACCTGTCCTTCAGGTGTTGAATATGGGCGGCTTATGGAGATAGGCCGTCGCCACATGGCGCAACACTACCGGAGACCGCTGAGGGAGAGATTACTGCGTTGGCTGTTACGCAAAGTGATACCGAACAAAAGTTATTTCTCAACCCTTTTGCGGCTTGGTCAATCATTGAAACCTCTACTTCCGCTAAGAGTTGGCAGCACCATTCCGAACAGAAACAGCTTTTCCCCCACGGCCTGGCCGACACGGGATCATGCACGAAAAATGTTGATCCTCGACGGTTGTGTACAGACATCACTGGCGCCGTCGATCAATCTTGCCACAGCCCAGGTACTTGATCGTTTGGGCATCAGTCTCATTCGCACGTCATCTGCGGGCTGCTGTGGTGCTGTCGAGCATCACCTGGATGATGAGGATGCCGCAAAAAAGGCTGCCAGACGCAATATCGATTGTTGGCGGCCGCATTTACAGGCGGGTGCCGAAGCCCTTATCGTTACTGCCAGCGGGTGTGCCCAGATGATCAAGGATTATGGCTATTTACTGGCGAATGACACCGAGTATGCCGAAGCGGCCAAGCAACTGGCGAATCGCACCCGGGATATTGCTGAAATCATCGATAGCGAGGAGCTTGGGCCACTGAAGCAAGGGATCAATAATCAAGCCCGAATCGCCTTTCACTCTTCATGTACCCTGCAGCATGGTCAAGGTCTGGCAGGCTGTGTCGAGGGCATTCTGGGCCGTCTAGGTTACCATCTGACTGTGGTGCAGGATTCCCATCTATGCTGCGGCTCAGCGGGCACCTACTCGCTGCTGCAACCCGGACTAGCTGATGAGTTGGGCCGGCGAAAGAGCCAATCACTGCATGCCGGTAAGCCAGATATCATTGCCACCGCCAATATCGGATGCCTAACCCATCTACAAAAACATTCCACTCAACCCGTTGTCCATTGGATTGAGCTTTTAAACAGTGACAAATTGACACATTCCGATTATATCGAAAACCGTCCCATAAAAGTCGAGTAGCTGCTACTATTTTGCTAGGGCCTGTTAACACTAATCCAGCTGGTACTGTTGCGTCAGAACAGTCATCAATCAAGACATGAGGAATGTGGTTTGGGCATCCCAGATAAACGACCAACAACGTGGAGTAACGTTTTATCAGGAACAATCCGGATGTATGGGGCCTGTGTAGGTTTGACTATGCATCGCTTCTACCGAAATATATATCCCCAATAAAGATGCGAGCCCTTATTCATGTTTTGTTCCTGATCCTGCTATGCTGGTTTGGCAGCAACTCGCTGGCCGGCATTGCCGCTATACAGCAGGATGAACCCCTTCTGCTCCAGCAAAGAGCTATTTTTGTCGCCGCAGAAGAGGCACTGAGAAAACGGGAAACGGCAACCTATCAACAACTCAGAGACAAGCTGCTCGACTATCCGCTACTACCCTATCTCGACTATCAGGAAACGCTGGAAACACTCGAGCAACAGTCGATTGAGAGTATTACAAACCGACTTGAATGGCTGCAAGGAACGCCGCTTTCAAAAAAACTGAGAAGTCATTGGCTGGCTCTGCTTGCAAAAGAGAAGTTGTGGGCCAGTTATCTCCGGTTTTCCTACCAGGGTGGAACTGTTGTACAGCAGTGCAACCGCCTTCAGGCAATGATTGAAACCGGTAAAGCGCACGAGGCATTCATTTCTGTTGAACCTATTTGGTTGAGCGGACGCTCACAACCCAAGGCATGCGACCCTGTCTTCAAGGCCTGGATAGCCGCTGGCAATCTCACAACATCACTGGTTTGGGAGCGAATCGATCTGGCCATGTCAGTGGGACGCGCTCGTCTTGCACGATATCTCAAGCGCTACCTTCCACCCGCAGAAAAAGGTATGGTCGATCGTTGGTTAAAGATCTACCGTCATCCGGAGCAGGTTGCGACCCTGCTCAAAAACACCCATCCCATGCGGGATGAAATGGTCACTCAGGCTATCCGCAGGTTAGCCTGGCGGGATCTCGACGCTGCCTACATCGCCTGGAAAAAGTTCCACAATCAAGCCATTTTCTCCGACTACCAGCAGCGTAAAATCGTATATGCCTTGGCAAGTCGACTGGCACGAGAACCCAACAAACAGATCAACCAACAGCTTATTTCACTGCTCCCGAGCCACCTGCAACTCGATAGTACACTTTCAGAAAAACTACTTCAGGCAGCACTCCAGGAGAATGACTGGCAATGGGTACTGCAAACAATTGACACATTATCTCCGAAAGAACGGGAGCAGGAGCAATGGCGCTATTGGCATTCCAGGGCGTTGATAGAACTTGGCCGAAAGCAAGAGGGTAAAACGCTACTGCAGAGCCTCGCAACGGAGCGTAGTTATTACGGCTTCCTTGCTGCGCAACGTCTTGGAGATGAACCTAACCTCACTCATATGGCACTACAGGCTGACCAGCATCTTGTCAAGACATTGGCAATGCATCCCGGACTCATGCGAGCCCGTGAATTGATACGGCTGGATCGCCCGTTTTTGGCCCGTCAGGAGTGGAATCTCGCGCTTAAGGAGGCAAATCAGGATGAATTGAAAGCCGCCGCCCGGCTGGCACAACATTGGGAATGGCCCTCTCAATCAATACTGACCCTCGCCCGCTTGCGCCATTGGAATGACCTTGAATTGAGATTCCCTCTGGCCCACAGGCAGGCAATTGCCGATCAGGCCAGGGATCACGGTATCGACACTGCCTGGATCTACGCCATTCTGCGCCAGGAGAGCGCTTTCATAAGTGATGCAAGATCAACAGCGGGCGCACGTGGACTGATGCAGTTGATGCCTAAAACTGCAAAACAGGTTGCCAAAGAGCTGAAACAATCACCGGTCAAGCTCGAAGATCTCTACCAGCCGGAAGTCAATATCAAACTTGGCGCAAGCTATCTCAACAAGGTGTACCGCCAACTGCAAGAGAGTCCTGTACTCGCCACAGCGGCCTATAATGCAGGTCCTCATCGGGTGCTCAGCTGGCTGCCTGAGCAGTCGCAGGCAAGTGATATCTGGATAGAGACCGTACCCTTCAGAGAGACCAGGGAGTACCTCAAGCGAGTCTTCGCTTATACGGTGATCTATAGCTACCGCCTGGGTAATTTGCCGAAAACGCTTCCACTCGAGTGGATGAGACCTATTAAGGCGCCGAAAACGGAAGCCGTTCGAGACGGACCCGTATCAGATGCCTGACTCCAGTGAAAGCGGAGTTTCCCCTTGTGTATCATCGGATTGCCTGTTACGTGAGCTCCGTGAATGCAGTTTATCCTTAACCCGCCCGATCAGATTCGTATCGGTTATCACCTCATAGAAGTAGTTGTCCAAGATATCTCTATTGTCCTCAATATTTCCGGCATCCCAGACTTTTATCGCGCCCTGCCGGACTACCAACCAATGAGAGCTTCCCCGCCTGTCCACAAACCGTCCGACATGGTAGTAGTGTGATCCACCTGAACGGCTGCGAATCTTCATCTTGTGCAGTACCATTTCGGATTTGAGTTTTACGAATGCGGCTTCGGTCAATTCGATTCCATTGATATTAAAGCGAAGATGATTGGGAGCATTTGCCTTGTTATCCCGGCTGAATTTCTGGAACACATCTACCCGATGACGCTTACTTCTTCGCCAACTCGTATCATGGCGTAATTCTGCAGAACATGAGGAGAGTCTGTCCGCCTGATTGATGGCAGGAGAAATCATGATCTTCTGTTGTTCGTCATAGAGATAGGCCGGTGCATCATTACTGAAGGCTATGCCGAGCCCCAACTCCAGCTTGGGTAAGTTGTGTGCCTTATTCTGACTGTTTTGAGCCTCCATAACGGAAAGGATTTTACGCGCCAAACCGCAGGCATTCGCCACCGTCAATGCCTGTGTCGTGGTACCGCCGGTCTCCATGACGGCGAGGATCAATGCGTCACCCTCGACAAACACCTTTTGCGCACCAAAACGTTCCAGCAACTTTGTGATCGGTCCAAAAAAGTTCATGCTGAAATGGGTTGCGGGATTAAGTTTTTTCTCTATCAGTTGATGAGTGATTTCAGTTGAACCTCTGATATCAGCCTTCAATATGACATGCGCCTTTATCTGCTGCTGACTGTCAGGGTCCTTGCCAAGACGGAATTCGTAAAGACTGCCATTGTCACGGGATAGCTTGATACTCTCACTATCCTGCAGTACACGCAAACGACTCATCTGCTGGTAGGTGTAATAGGCCAGCTTGAGATCACGGCGAAATGTTAGGAAATCCTTCACATAGCGAATGACATAATCCTTTTTTTTGTTGGCCGGCATGCGACGAATGTAACCCGATACAACATCCAGCGCCTTGAGTACCTCGCTACCCTTGTCCGGTGTGTTAACCAGTCGTTTCATCAATGCCCGGCGTGGCAAATCACCCGCAAGAAAGCGGTAGATATCCTTTACCGATACCTGTCCATTCAACTGTCTATAAAGCCTTGGCGTACGATATGCGGCGATGGCACGTGGTACCAATCCGGCTCTATCCATCCTTTTCAATAATTTCGACTGAAGCTCTTCACGTAGGTTTTCACACTCAGGATTCTCCCAAATCGATCTTTTACTGCCTTTTCTGGAACGTGAGAACCATCCACCGCTCTCACCAGAAGAACGCTGTAACAAGAGGTCAATATTTCTGGGTACGTCCAACCAGGAGACATCGATCTGTTTGAACTCTGCTTCAGAGAGGTTTCTTTCCAACATCCTCTGTCCATCAAGAAACTCCGAAAACCCGCTACGCAATTCCCGGTTGCGTATATGGAAAGCCTGACCTTCACTCACACCATTGCTCTCGATACCATCCCTGTCCGGTGCTTGCGCCCAACCTGGCAGGTAGTCCTGATAGGTACTGGTAATGACTCTATTGGTGATATCAAAGTAATTCTCATGATCCCGATCCACACACAGCAAGGGATAGTGATTCATGATGTACTCTTCACTGGAAAGGTTTGGCAGATGCAGCAAGGGATTGAATAGGAGCTGCTTGGAAAGAGTCCACGAGGTCCCAACCACGGACTTTCTCAATTTACGCAGCTCCTTGGATTCAAGACGCTGGACGATCTTGAAGAGCCTGCGCAGGGTGAGATAACGAATACCCGGCTCCAGCCGTGCCAGAGTTACAATCCGTTCATGCAACTCCAGTGCGTGCCCACCGTTCGTACCCTCCGGTAAATTACCATCCTGATCCAGCTTGTTACGCAACTCTACAACCGCTGCAACGGGCGATTCCAACAGAAGTTTCAGCAGGACCAGATGCAGCAATTGTAAAAGATCCTTCACCGCTGCATCCCTGTGAACCTGCTCCAGCGCACCCTGCATCATACTCCGGTAGACTGACTTAAAGTTCTCAACATCGCTTCCGCTGGGCGGAGCATCCATTTTTACCCAGCCATGCTTGGTAAGTTCTTCAAAAACAATCTTTTTGACGAAATTGGCGAGCGTTGAGCGAAACTGATGGCTTAGCGCAACATCGATATGGTGGTTATCGACACCTATCTGGAAAAAATCCAGTTGACAATGCGGGGCGGCACAGCTTCGAAGCGGCGCTACAAAGTCTCCAACATCCGGTTGAATATGCAATAGCCTACTGACCTTTGTAACCATAAAAAATGACCATCGGCATTATCACCTTTTCCAGACTACCGTAACATGCTGGCTGTATTGCTGATATAAATGCGAAAAGTTTTTTGTAACTCAGTGCGTTACACTACCTGAGTCTAGATGATGATCAGACACAGTAAAACTTTTTTTGGGTAAACTCCGATCCCAAAGATCAAGAATTGTGATCTGTTTTGAAGAAAATCAGGCTGAATTGGTAGAATGCATCATTACCTGTCGAGCATGGCGGAAAGCAGCTGATCTTCCAACTCAATACGTACGGCCAGCTCCTCCCCCAGTTGAGAAAGGTCATCCGACAAGTGATCCAGCTCCAACTGATGATCGGAGATATCATATTTATCGTTAAAATTGACTGCCACTTCGCTCGCTTTGACGAATTCAGGATAGATTTTCTCAGCCACCCTAATGACACCGCTACGGCGCTCACTGCCATTGCTGATTCGCCCGAAGACCTCGAAATGGCCAAAGGCGGTGTAATCGATGAGTACCTGGCAAAATGACTGAAGCAGCTGGTCAAGTGATGTCGAACGATGATAGGGATCAAGTCCTGCAACCTCACAAAACCGAACCAGCATCTCTTGACGCTCTGCCAGCAGCTTATCAATCAGGTCTTGTGTGACCGTTCTACGCTCCTCGACGCTCCCTTCTTGAGAACTCATCAGGATTCTCCCACAAACCATAATTCTAATTATCGATCGATACGACGATCAGGACATTGCCAGATGAATTCTATATTCCCCTGAAGCAAATGTCATTGGAAAGCTAACCAGCGCAGAAATAAATACGACAAGTGTCGAAACTGGCACCATTATTCGGCTATTATTACCATTCACTACGGCCCCAGCAGACTGGACGCATCGGAAATTTCTCATCATGCATCGATATAGACGCACCACCATCCATTCATGGATTTGGCTGATACCGCTGCTATTTATGAACCTTCCGGATAGTCAGGCAGCGACATCGCCAGCCAATATCATGAGCAAGGCAATGATTGCCATGATGGACACCATGGGCGAACTTGCACACAGGTTCAAAGGAGACACTGATTGGGATTTCGATATAAGTTCATCTCCGTCTGGCGACTGGTACGGTTGGGGCGGATCACCCTGGAGTAAACCTGGAAGGGGCTATTATCCAGGCTATTCAGCGCCGATACCGGGTGTCGGCCCATACGCCTACTCGGCACCGGGATTTAACGGACTGCCGATGCGGGGCCTTACTCCACGACCTAAACCCCCAGCCACCAGAAAATCGATTTTAGATGGCATCTGGATAGGCCGGGGCGGTGAAATCGTCTTGGTAATGTATGGTCATTTTCGGATCTATGCCAATGCGGAAGTCTATCGTGATGGCCGCTATCGTATTGTGGGAAACAAGCTGCTCATGCTCGATCCGGAAACGGAGCTGGTCCAGGAATATGATTATGCGCTCGACAACGGTCGGATGATAATGCGCGGCGAATCGGGCGACTTCCTCTATTTCAAGCAATTGCCGATCCCGATACCGCCATATACCTTGATTGAAGGCATCAAATCACTCAAATAGCAGTTTCGCACCTACCAAAATAAGAAATAGCGCGAAGACACTTTTCAACCGCCGCTCCGGCAATCGATGAGCCAATGCCGCTCCTGCCGGCGCGAAAAGACTACTGGTTACTATGATAATAAGCGCTACCGGCCAATAGATGTACCCACTGCTATAGTGCGGCAAACCCTCCAACCCCCAACCAACGACAATGAAGCTGGCAGCCCCCGACAACGCAATCGGAAGACCACAAGCGCTGGATGTGGCAACCGCCCTTTTCATCTCGACACCAGTGGCATGCAGAAAAGGCACAGTCATAGAGCCGCCACCGATCCCCACAATGGCTGATATGCCGCCAATTAGCGTGGCTAGCGACACCATACTCAAAGGGGGCACTCGCAGTGTTTTGCTTCGAGCCTTGCCCGCACGAAACATTCGCAGACTGACAAAAACGGCAAATATACCAAAGACAGTTCGCAGCACATCACCATTCAACAAACTGGCAATGACGCTGCCGAGCCAGGCACCGATAAGCAAACCCGGAGTCAGAATCCAAAAATCACGCCAAATTACACCGCGACGTTTGTGGTGGGCATAGGTTGAAGAGAGCGAGGTAACCACGATAGTTACCAAGGAGGTCCCCACTGCGATATGAGTGACATGCTGAGGGGCCACATCAAGCAATGGCAATCCCCAAATCAGTGCAGGGACAATCACCAGTCCCCCACCGATACCAAACAGGCCGGCCACAAGACCGACTATGGACCCCAACAGTAAAAACAACAAAAGCGATTCAAGACTGATGGAGAGGATCAAAGCATTCATCGGAAATTATTTCAGTCTATCCTGCAGAAGGTAAGCATCAGGTTTGCGAGTTTACACTATGATGCCGAGAAACCGATGATATCTGCACTCAACAGGTATTCGCCAGCCCCCTTGGATGGAATGGTGCCTATAAAGACACAGGACGCAGCCATCTCTGGACCAGCGCCCGTGAGAGGCCCGTACAAGGCCCCCTCTTCATAAACAGATTGGATTAGTGTCAACAGACCCTAGCTCACTCCACAATAAACTTGTATGTTACTGAAATAAAAAGAGGTTATCTACCATCTTTAATGATGCCACGATAGTTTGGTGATACAGGTCGAAACACTCCAGTATATCTGAGATCAATCTCACAAAATGGGTAGAAATCAAGATTAAAAAAACCAGATTTTTGCTTGGGAATTTGTTGCTATATTAGAAATATTTGATATACTACTACTTATCATCTGGTAAGCAGTAATTAATGATGATCAAGCAGTACCTTTTTGCAGCACTTCTACTCTTTTTCGGCGCCAGCTCTGCCGATCCCGCATTTACAACCGATGACTGGTCCGATCTCTCCAACATCGCTCGCGAGACGCATTCACCCATTCTCGTTGTCTTCAACGCCGACACCTGCGGCTATTGTCAGCGGCTGAGAGATGAAGTCATTGAACCGTTAGCCTATGAATCAGACCACAGATCGCCCCTGATCCGCGAATTTGATATCTATTCGGGCGGCAAGATCATCGATTTCAACGGCGACCCGATCCGCAGCCGGCAGTTTAAGAGCCGCTATAATATCTATGCGGTTCCAACGCTGATGATACTCGATCCAGATGGAAATCCCCTGGTAGAACCGATCGTGGGGTATAATTCCCAGGACGAATACCTGGAGTTGCTGCGAACATCCCTGATCGCCTCTTTCCAGGCCCTTGAATAAAGAGCCAAAGGATTTGCTCCAGTCCCGGGAGCCAGAAGCATGCTTTCGCTTCAACCTCAGGCCGACAACCTGAAAAAACTAGCTCACCTTTTCATTCTCTACCTCCTGAGCGGCTCATACGTCGCCGCCGATGTGGGCAAACTGACCCCTCTCGAGGATATACGGCAGCTGAGCCGGGCGTCCAAACAAAAACGGATCCCCATCCTGTTAATGGTGTCTCAGCACCATTGCAGCTATTGCGACCGGATGAAAGAAGAGGTGCTGCAACCCCTGCAACTGGACCAAGCGTATCGGCACCGGGTACTGATACGAGAACTCTCCATCGATCCCGGTGAAATGGTCACCACCCTGCAAGGCAAGCGGCAGGCAGCTGATGATTTCATCACTCAATACAATGTCTCGGTAACACCCACACTGCTGTTTCTCGATGCCGAAGGCAGAGAGGCTGCCCAGCGTATTATTGGTATCAATACCGTGGACTTTTTGTTTCTCTACATCGAGACTGCGATCGACCAGGCCACGGCTAAAATCCTGTCGGTAGGGGATTGATCCGCTCTGCAGCAGGTAAAGTCACTTTTCAAGATAGCGCTGTAAGTTCCCAGGTAGCGGATAATCCGGATTGTGATCATGCATCAGGCCAACGGCGCCTGGTGGCATGACAAACGACACAGAGTCATCACAATATCGACACGGACGTATCAGAGACGTTCACAGAAATCCCGCAGACTGAAGCCCTGAAGATTGATATCCAACCCCTTCAGCAGCCCCAGAACCTTGAAGCGCTCTCCCATTTCCGTGGGCAGGGTCAGACACTTGACCCCCTGCACCAATGATATATGTCGACTCAAGTCGTTTGGATCGGACTCCGCCAACAGACTGTCGAGACCATTGGCAATGAGGAAATGGGCCTGGGTTGTATAACCACCCAAACTGAATCCCGCCTCGACCGCATCCCTAGCCAGTGCAGTGAAATCGACCTGACTGGTAATATCCTGCAAACCGATCCAGCGAAATGGGTCGCTATGGGCGCGATGACGATAGTGGCACATCAAGGTACCCCGGTTACGTTGCGGGTGATAATACTCTGCCCGACTGTACCCATAGTCGATCAGAATCGCCACACCGAGATCCATTGCCATGGCCAAGGCCGATACCCAAGCGCTTTGACGAAGATTGATTTCCGAAATATAGCCGGAGGGCAGATCACCGCTGGTTCGATAGATCTCTTTGACCGCAGACTCAAGGCCGGGGGTAGTTGGAGAATCAAAATGTTCCCGCAATTGATCCTCGTCACATATCACGAAACACTCTTCGATTGCACCGTCATTGATCCGGAACCGACATACCGGCATCGCATCCAACAGCTCATTGGCGATTACAACACCCTTAATACCGTTCGGCATCGTATCCAGCCAATTCACCCGATGGAGAAGATGGGGAACACGCTCCTTAAGCGTCTCACGCTGCCGCGCCTTGAGTTCAGGGCTGAGTTCCAGAATCTGATAGCTGTGCGGAAGTCTGCCCAGCTGTTCCAGCTCCGCCAACAGATCGGCTGCAAGCACCCCGGAACCGGCACCGAACTCCACTACATCGCCTGACCCAATTTCCGCCAGTACCGGCTCTATCTGGCGGGCAAGGCATTGTGCGAAAAGGGGAGAAACCTCCGGAGCGGTGATAAAATCGCCCTGTTCGCCGAATTTGCGGCTACCGGCCACATAGTAACCCAGCCCCGGCGCATACAGCGCCATCTCCATAAATCGATCGAAAGGAATGGCACCGTTCCCCTTTTCAATTGTGCGCTTTATCTGTCGCATCAGTCTTTCACTGACAGCTTGGGAGGTGGCATCAGGCAACGGCAGTGTTCTTCCGGATGACGCTGGTTTATCGCTGAGACAGTCGGGCATATATTTTGAAACCTTGATGAATCCGTTAGAGTAGATGCGACATTCAACCACGGAGTTCCTCAATGACGCAAAACCGGAATGGTCTGACTGGAAAATGTGCGCTGATCACCGGCGCCGCACATAGGATAGGTGCCGCTATCGCCCGTCAGTTACACGCTGAAGGGATGAACATTCTACTCCACTATCACCATTCCAAGGAGGCGGCAGAGCAGGTAAAGCACGAACTGGAGGAGAAACGCGCCCAATCCGTGTGGCTGTTGCAGGCTGATCTGCACCAAGCTGAAAGTTACAACTTTCTCGTCAATCAGGCTGAGACGCTGTGTCAGCGGCTTGACCTGCTGGTGAATAATGCCTCAAGTTTCTATCCTACCCCGCTACAAGAAGCGACTGTCAGCAATTGGGACGACCTCATCGACAGTAACCTCAAGGCGCCCTTTTTTCTTTCGCAGGCAGCGGCGCCGCTGCTCTATCGAAGTGAAGGCTGTATCATCAACCTGGTGGACATCCATGCCAGGCGACCGCTTAAGAATCACCCTATCTACTCGATCGCTAAAGCAGGCAACGCCATGCTGGTGAAATCCCTGGCACGGGAGTTGGGTCCTGTAATCCGCGTCAATGGCGTTGCACCAGGGGCCATTCTCTGGCCGGAACAGGGCCTGACCGACCAGGAACGCGCGGACATTCTCGAGCGCACCGCGTTGAAACGGGCGGGAACACCGGAAGATATAGCCCGCACGCTGCTGTTCCTCTATCGTGACGCCACTTATGTTACCGGCCAGATTATCGCCGTCGATGGCGGCAGAACATTACAGCAGTAAGGCAGACCAATAGTATTATGGGACATATACCAACTACCCTGAAAAGGCCGCAGCAGTGTGACGCCATGCGTTGTAACATCAACAATCAAACATCTGAAACATATCTTTAACCACGAGCTATTGACTATGACGGAAGTATCATCCGGCCTGACATTCAGACAAAGCGTCGACCATATGGTTGATCGTGCACTGGCTTTTTTGGAGCTGGATCCCGGTATCGCCAATGCCATCAAATCATGTACTTCGGTTTTACAGGTCAGTTTCCCTGTAGACATCAGAGGCAAGGTTGAGCTTTTCACCGGCTGGCGAGCAGTACATAGTATCCACCGTCTGCCTGCCAAGGGTGGATTACGCTATGCGGAAAACGTGGATCAACAGGAGGTCGAGGCGCTTGCGGCACTGATGACTTATAAATGCGCCATCGTTGACGTCCCATTCGGCGGCTCGAAAGGCGGGCTGTGTATCGATCCGAATAACTACTCCCGGGATGAATTGAAGCAGATTACACGCCGCTTTGCGAGAGAACTGGCGGCACCGGGCTTTCTCAACCCGGCAACCAATGTGCCTGCACCGGATATGGGGACCGGTCAACGCGAAATGGCCTGGATAGCCGACACCTACAAACACCTCTATCCCGAAGAGATCAACGCCCTTGCCTGTGTCACCGGCAAACCGGTAGCTCATGGTGGCGTCAACGGTCGAACCGAGGCCACCGGACGCGGTGTACAATATGCACTGCAGGAGTTTTTCAGGCACAAGGAGGAACTGAATGCCGCCGGTATGGACGGTGGATTGGAGGGTAAGCACATCATCATCCAGGGACTGGGAAATGTGGGATATCACGCCGCCAAGTTTTTATCCGAGGAGGACGGCGCCAAGATAGTCGGCATCATTGTCCGGGACGGAGGGGTTTTCAATCCCGATGGAATCCATGTGGATGAGGCGTATTACCACCGCTGCTCCCATGGAGGACTGAAGGGATTTGCCGGCGGCGAGTTCATTGTAGAAGGCGAGAAACTTCTGGAAACCGAGTGCGATATCCTAATACCCGCCGCGATCGAGGGTGCGATCAATCAGCACAACGCACCGAATATCCACGCTAAGTTGATTGCCGAAGCAGCCAACGGCCCGGTTACTTTCGAGGCCGATCGCATCCTGCGCAGTCGAGGCATCACCATCCTGCCGGACGCCTATGTCAACGCCGGTGGTGTAGTGGTCTCCTATTTCGAGTGGATTCGTAACCTCAGCCATATGCGATTTGGTCGTATCGAACGTCGTCTGGATGAGGCACGCGGCAGACATGTGGTCGCCGCGCTGGAACAAACGACGGGAAAACAGGTCCCCGACTGGATCGAGGACAGCCTGTCTCGGGGCGCAGACGAGCTTGACTTGGTACGATCCGGGCTCGATGACAGCATGCGACTGGCACTGCAGGAGATAATCGACATACGCAGTCGCAAACCTGAGCTCGAAGACTACCGAACCGCCGCCTACGTTATCGCCCTGCAAAAACTGGCACGCTCCTATATTGATATTGGCGTATAAGAACAATACAATAACACTTTACATTTTAAGGTATTTGTATAAGAATTTAATTCGCATGCCTGCTCAGCGAGTTATCATACGGATTGACGACTGAAGGGACACAGACGATACACACAAAGGTATCGCGCACAGGGAGGAGTGATCGTATATGGATGATAGTAACAACCTGATCCAATATCTCGGCACAATCATATTACCTGCCGGAAATATCCTAAACCTTACATGGCGCCCTTCAACCTTTCGCCATTCCAATGATTTAAGCGCAGCATATTCTCGCGACAAGCCTATGTAAGGAATGGATAACCTTCAATCAGGCTGAATGCCTGAACAACACCACAATGCTCATGATTTCACGCCAGCTGAATATATAAAAAATCAGATATACATCGAAAAGAAACAGGAGTTTATGTATGTCACTAATGCAATGGGTAGAGGAGAAGCACGGTACAAGTGTCGACCTCTGTGATAGTCAGCATAAAGAGCTGTTCGACCGTGTCAATGCACTTCATGATGCTGTCACCAGTAGAGACCACATCGATATCGGCAATCGCTTGGATAACTTGATTGATTATGTCGTCAGGCACTTTGAGACCGAAGAACGTTTAATGGAGGAGCGTGGTTACAACGGATTGGACCATCATCGTCAAGAGCATGATTTACTGATCAAGATATGTAGCGATATCCAGGATAAGTTCCATGCCGGTGAAATGGAGATCGAGGAGGGTACGTTAACCTACATTAAAGAGTGGCTCGATCACCATATCCTGATCATTGATAAACCATACGGTCCTGCATTGAGCAATTGAAGACTACAAGTTTTGATGAAAAGCCAGGTTTGGCTTCATCCTCGCGGGACCTTCGAGTGCCCCCGACACGTCGGTCCCGCTTTTTTCAACCTTCCGACAGTGAGAAGAACCGCTCCAATACTGTAAAATCCTGTGTTTTAGTCATCGGCGGCAAGCTGCGGATAAATATCTTTCCGTAGGGTTTGCTCAACAACCTGGGATCACAGAGCACCAAAACACCCCGGTCTTTCTCGTCACGAATCAAGCGCCCTGCCCCCTGTTTCAAGGCAATTGCGGCTTGTGGCAATTGATACGTCATGAAGGGATTTCCACCTCGCTTGCGTAAGGCATCGATGCGTGCCTGAAGTACTGGATCGCCGGGTGATGCAAATGGCAGTTTATCGATGATTACACAGGAAAGGGCCTCCCCGCGCACATCGATGCCCTCCCAGAAGCTGGATGTACCGAGTAGTACCGCATTACCGAGCTTACGAAACTGTTCGACCAACTCGGTTCGTGGCGCCGTACCCTGCACCAGCATTGGGTAGCTCAGCTTCTCTTTTAGATAATCAGCTGCCTCCTGCAGTGCCTTGTGACTGGTATATAGCAAAAAGGCACGACCTCCACTTGCCTGCAATATAGGTAGTGAAAGATCGGATACAGCCCTATTGAACTCAGGGCTGTTGGGTTCCGGCAGACTTTTTGGCACATACCAGACCGCTTGATGCGGATAATCGAAAGGACTGTCCCAACAATGGGTTTCGGCTTCAGATAATCCAAGCTGCTTTGAAAAATGCTCGAAACTGCCACCTACCGCCAGCGTGGCGGATGTAAAGATCCAGGATGCGGGATGTTCCTGCATGACACCCTGAAATATATCCGCGATCTCCAACGGTGTACGATTCAAACGAAAGCTCTGTCGGTGAGTCTCAAACCAACGGATTGACTCGCTATCATCATTCTGCCGTAGACCGTGCAGTCGTTGAAGTACCGTACCGCAACGCTCACTACAGCTCTCAAGGCCCTTTCCCCGCCCTTCCACGGTGCGTAGCGATTGCGCCAGTTGGTCGATGGAAGCCAGCAATCCGTCAAGATGGGCATTCACCGATGGATTGGCTGCAACCTCAGACCAGGCTCCCCGTCTCTGCTCAAGGCCAAAGGCCAATCGCATATCCCTGGTCGCCTGCTGCAGACGTTCTGCATGTTCCAGTATTTCGGGAGTATCCTTCGCCTCACGGTGATACTCCGCAACGGTATCCCGTGCCAACTCAAGCAACTGGCGGCCGCTCACACTGTCGCCGAAGAAATTTCCTGCGATATCGGGCAGTTGATGCGCCTCATCAAGGATAAAACAGTCGGCACTGGGCAGAAGTTCCGCAAAACCCTCCTCCTTCAACGCCATGTCTGCACATAAAAGATGGTGGTTGACAACCACCAGATCCGCTTCCTGAGCACGTTTTCTCGCCTCCATGAGATGACAGGTACTGTAGGCCGAGCACTCTTGCCCCAGACAGTTTTCGGTTGTTGAAGTCACATAGGGCCAGATTCCCGCATCCTCAGGTACCTGGGTCATCCCAGCTATATCGCCGCTCTTGGTTTTGATCGACCACTCACGAATCCACTGCAACTGCTCAACCTGCTCCCTAGTGAGATGCAACTCTTCTTGCAGCGTATTCTCCAAACGGTGGATACAAAGGTAGTTGGCACGACCCTTCAGTAATGCCGTTGCAACCGGACTCGACAGACTTTGCCGCACCATGGGCAGATCCCGGTGGAACAGTTGATCCTGGAGGTTTTTGGTGCCGGTTGAGATGATTACCTTTTGCCCGGACATCAATGCCGGCACCAGATAGGCGAATGTCTTACCGGTACCGGTCCCGGCTTCACAGATCAGCACACCTCCCTGATCCATAATCCGGCCGACGGCCCGAGCCATCCCCTGTTGTTGCGGCCGATAGGAAAAACCCTCGATGCGCTTCGCCAACCAGCCGTCGGGGTCGAAAATCTCAGCGATATCCGTCATAGAACTGCTACAGGAAACCAGGATCTGTCAGCAGACCCTAGTCAGCCTGATTATCCCAGACTTCGGGTTCAAGGCCATTTTCACGGGTCCAGGCAAGGTGACCGATGATCTTGAAACGCGCCACCGACATTGCGCCACGTTTAGCCCGGTTGCTGCTGCTTTTACCGACATACTCGATAATATCGTCCCGCTCTGCTTCATAGATCTCATAGGGTTCATAATCCTCATCCATGAGTACCAATACAACACTGTCCCAATCCTTATCGAGTTTAAGCTGACCAATCCTTTGACCTGATTTGCTTTCATCCAAAATGGTTCTTGATTTGATCTGAATCTGTTTGCCGCCGCGCTTGGGATCCACCGCATCATAGCCACCCTCACCCGTTGGTTTGGGCTCGAGCCGGAGTAGCTTAACCGCATCATATTCCGCAATTTCATTACTGATGCCGGGCAGGGGCTTTCCCATGGTACGACGATATTCAGCGGCCAATACCCGGGCCTGGGCAATCAGTTTGTCGGCGGCATACAGGGTCAAGCCTCTGCTCCCTTACTATTCAGGAATGGAATTCTGCTCGGATTGTAGCCTATCTGGTGCCTGGCAAGAAACGCTTAGTGACTGTTGCAGCCACAGATATCCGCTATTCCCCCCCCCTTCACCAACATGTGTCGTCATGTTATCGGGGTGGGGACTGGTTTTGCGTAAGGTTTCCGATTTGCCTGCCCTGTTTGCCCTGCCGTACATCAATACCGGCAATGGTTGCGGCCTCGAAATAAAATGGATCGATCAGGCAGTTGAGATTTGTTGCCGATCTCCCGCAATCTCTTGCAAGACCTCGGTAAAGCCCCTGGGGCGTCCAAAATGATAGCCCTGCGCGAAATCCACCCCCATCTCCTGCAGTGCCTTGCCGATAGAGGCATCGCTCACATGTTCGGCAATCACTACCTTGCCCATGAAATGAGCGAGCTCCATGATCGAAATGACCATCGCCAGATCGGCGGTGTTCTGGATCATCTCACGCACGAAGATGCCGTCGATTTTCACATAGTTGACGGGAAAATCCTTGAGATATGAGAAAGAGGCGAAACCGGACCCGAAATCATCCAGATAACAGGAGCACCCCATCGATCTGACCTCCTTCATGAAGCTCACCGTCTCCTCGATATCTCTGGCGAGAGCCGTTTCAGTGACCTCGAATCCCAGTTGCTCGGCAGGAATCGGGGACTCACTGATACGCTGTTTCAAATAGCGCTTGAATTCGCTGTCGACAACAGACTTGGTCGACAGATTGACTGAGAAACTGACATCTCCCCGCAGCCTGTCGCCATAGGGTGTAATTGCATCAAAGAAGTGATCTATGACCCAAAGATCAACGGCTCGCATCAGATCATATTGTTCGGCGATTTTGATGAAACGTTGTGGTGGTTGAGGTTCATCCTTGTCATCGAGGATTCGTAACAGGATTTCATAGTGCGGATTCAATCCCGCATCTTGTTTAAGTGGAACGATTGGTTGGGCAAAAAGCACCATTCTATCGTTCGCCAACGCCTCCTGGATAGCTGGTATCGTCTGGATAACCTGCATGTGTTTCTGATAGGCGGAATCGGATGCCGAATAGAGACGCGTACAGTTTCTACCACCCTCTTTGGCCATATAACAGGCAGACTTGGCGGCCTGTAACAGTTCACTGGTATCCGCTTGTTGCCGGGCATCCACCTGCACCACACCAAGGCTGGCTGAAACAGGTATCAGGCGATCATTCCAACTGAAGCGATACCCCTCGATTGCATGACGTAATGATTCAGCATTTTGAAATCCCTTATCAAGATCCGCATTCCTCATAAGCAGGGCGAATTCATCATCACCGATACGCGCCACCATGCCATCTTCGGCACTGTAACTGGAGATTATTGATGAAACTGTCTGCAGCAGCTGGTCGCCGCCTTTGAAGCCGCACAGATCATTGACTACATGAAACTTGTCCAGATCAAGCAGTATCAATACATGTTGCATGTCGTTGTTTTCCGCCTCAACCGACAGCTCACGCAGATGGCGTTCGAACCTGCGGCGATTAAACAGTCCGGTCAGCTCATCGGTGGAATACTCATCCTTAATATGATTGAAACTCGTAAACAGTATGCGATCTATGGCCCTGTCAACAATTGGCTGCACCCGATCCTGCATAACGCTGTAGTCACCGCTATCGACAGATTTTGCCAATTCAATATCAGTGATATCCAATGCCTTCAGGCCATCTCCATTCACAAACAGGAAACGGTTTGAGTCGTTGCTTTTCCAAGCCAGAAAAAGCATACGTTCACCTGCATCCACAACCACCCAGGTATCGATCTTGAGGGACTTGACTCTCTCCAATGAAGCCTGATCAATTCCGGCTTCAGCACTATTTTCAAGCTTATCGGCACTGTCGGAGAAAAATCGACTCAGGTATTCTTCATCAACCTCTATTCTCTGCTCACAAAACGGCGTCGCTGCATCGCCCCCCCTGATGAGTGCTGTCTGTAGTTCGATTGCAAAGCTCCGGCTCTCTTCGGGATATACGGGATAGTCACGAAACCCCTTTCTGATAAGCGAAATCAGATCGCGAATTCGGCTTTCACTCATCTCGTGCGGTAACGATTGGTTGAGGAAAAGTTTCCCCATTATTTCGATGACACGGGAATAGGCCTTCCAGGCCGTACTCTCTTCACCTTCAATTGCATAGGTCTGCACTAATAGCTTGATCCATCCGAATTGAAACAGTCTTTCTATCGCAATGGATACCGATTTATCCGACAACTGATTACGAATGTAGCTTAAGACCTCTCGCTCCGCCGCAACATACTGCTCATCCTTTTCACAGTGTTCAATTGCAAGCTGACGATTATGATGAAATTTCTCGAGCTGAGTATGTTTTAGAGCCTCGAGTGCCTGTGTCACTTCAGAAACGCTGGTCAGCTTGTTGCAATCAATAGCATCAAGAAGTTGAGATATCTTCGCCATATCCCTGATCTGTGCCGTTTGATTCCCCATCGTGAGATAAGGGGCCAGGGATTCTATCGTTGCAAGCAGTTGCCTGACGGGATGTTTACTGTTCTCCAGTAACGAAGGATCATTCACCACCTCCTGAATAATCTGAATTTCCATCCGGTTCAGCAGATCCTTCAACTCCGCCGGTACAAGTGGATCATCACGCAGTGAAGAAACCAGTTCCTCCCCGGTAGTGACCGCGGCACTAACCAGCGGATCAAGTTTTTGATTACCGGATGACTGACTCTCCAGCTCGTATTCGAGCTGTTTGAGAACTGACGAGCCAAACCTCAATGGCAGTTTATTGAGAGATTCTATAACCTGGTTTTTATCAATCCTCGCAACTTTTGCTCCCGGATCGTTACCGTCAGTATGATGCTTCACATCGAGTAGTGTGGACAGATGT
Source organism: Candidatus Thiodiazotropha sp. (assembly GCA_040506195.1). Lineage (GTDB taxonomy): Bacteria > Pseudomonadota > Gammaproteobacteria > Chromatiales > Chromatiaceae > Thiodiazotropha. The sequence continues at coordinate 166,202 of JBEVXH010000001.1, forward strand.
TGTATGACCTTACCCACATTTGGATGGAATATCTTTTTCGCCTGAAGACTTTGATTGGCGCTGACCTGGTGCTGTGAAGTGAAATCGATTCCTTTCTCCTTCAGCAGCTCAACGATTTCTTCGTATAGACTATCGAGCCCTTTCAGGACGGTTCCATGAAATACACTCAGGATCAAGTGAAAACAGTTGATTTCCAAATCGAACCTGCCCAATGCATGTTTCAGCGCATTGAGCAGACTGATCGGAGAGAGAGGATTGTTCTCACCCTTGATCGTATGTTCTGTCAGATAGGTGAGTGATGTTTCGATGTGGTAGAGGTTACGCGCCAATTCCGTCTCACTCTTCCTGGCTATATCGTTGATTACCACCCAGTGATCGATCTCAACCTTCTCAACCAGTTCAAGTTCCTGGTTTACCTCCGTCGAGGGAGCCCGAGTGACACCAACCAGGCTGACCAACTCATCAAATGTTTTTTCTACCTGTCCGAAAAAGGCTGCTGAAATCTCAGTTTGTTCTCTTTCCAGTGCTGTCATCATCAGAATCAGCGTTGATTCCTGTTGACTGCTCTGGGGTTCATTGGCGCGCGCCAGCAACGCCTCTTTTGATTGAGTGAAAAAAGACCTCAGCAGCGGATTGAGGTAACCGAGCAACCGGCTCTGCAGTGCCTCTATCAATGGCGCCACTGCCGGCTTATCGACAGATGCCTGTTCTATGTGCTTGTTCTTTCGTTGAGACTGAAGATAGGTATACAGCTCCTCTGCTTCCTGATGATCGATTATGCTGCCGCCCACTCCATGATCATGTTTATAGACTAAGGAAACACGCACCTGTTTGGAGGCAAAGCTAAGGACCGCATTTATTCGATCAGATTCAGCGATGTAGCCATCGGGCAGCAATTCATCCAGCCTCTCGTCTTCACACTGCAGATAGATACCACCTTCGGAAAAGTTACAAATCCTGCACTTCTCGAAGGTCTGCCCCCGAAAAGCCAGATCTGCCGACAGATCGATCTCCAGCCGTTGATGCCTTCTACGATTATTCATTCAATGATCCGCAGCAAAGGTTACTCCCAGGATAATAATAACCTTAATTTTATTCTGATTAATCCATTATCGGCGATAGGTTGTAGAGCTTGAAATTATAATGGTGATAATTTGTTAAAAGTGTTAATTCCCGCATGACCCATGTTGATCACATGTCAGGATGATAAGCGGGGCATATAGCGTCTTAAGGACAAGGTCACGAACCGATCCATACGCTTAAGAAGCCTTTGAATAATTTGGAGATTTACCATCATACTGGAAAAAATGCCATTCCAGATCATCATATGTAATTGAATAATAAGAATATTGCTATCTTAACAAATCTGTTTCCATGCTTTGTAATTGTTCTGACCGGTAGCAATCAGCGATTCCTCAGGTCTCATTTATGTCCGGCATTGCAGCAGGATTGTGGCGCAGTAAAGCTGCATAAGCGACGGATGACGCCGCTGCATAGATACGATGGCCTGGCAGTGGTAATCAAACCAGCTTTAACAGGCCTTAGTTGAAAAATCGCTGAAACCAGAGAATTCCATCTTCGACCACTGATCCAGAGCGGGCACAAGCTGCCCGGGATGCCGGACCGCTACCACTAATGAAAGGATATTCAAGGACTTGGGGGCATCCCTCTCCCAGAAGTCCGGTTTCGGGATCAATCGCGAGCATCTCCACACCCACTGGCAGATTCTGCTGCAATGACGAGACGCCTATACCATTCATCAAGCCGGCCCAGATCCGCATGGCGCCGCTGGAACCTGTCAATCCAGTCGGTTGGTTGTCATCGCGACCGACCCAAACGACTGCGGTATGTTTCTGGTCAAATCCTGCGAACCAGCTATCGCGTAAATTATCCGTAGTTCCAGTCTTTCCCGCCACGTCCACTTCACCCGGCAGCAGCCACTGGAGCGCCTTGCCCGTACCGCTACGGGTCACTTCGTTAAGTGCATGCCGCAGCAAATAGACCGCCCGGCTATCCACCCTTGACTCAACTGTCAGCGGGTATCGCGAGAGTGGCGTACCCTGCGCGTCAGTCACATCTCGGATCGATTTCAGGGTAGCGCCATATCCGCCATTCGCCAGTGTCTGGTACATCTGGGTCATTTCCAGGGGCGAGAGGGAGACCGCACCTAGAAGCAACGACGGATAGGAATGGAGCGGACGGCGTATCCCCAGCCTGTATAGATTGTCGATTACCGATTCAAGTCCGACAGAGAGCCCGAGGCGGACCGTTGCCTGATTGAACGACTCTGTCAGCGCCTGCTCCAGCGTCACCCCCTCATGACTCTGATTATCATAATTACCAGGGGTCCAGATTTCACCGTTCATTCCCTTGATCTGAATCGGACTGTCATCGAGCGGTGAAAGCAGGTGATAGTCTCCTGACTGAGACAGGGCTGTGAGGTAGACGGCGGGTTTGATCAGTGATCCAACCGGTCGTACCGCATCCAGGGCGCGATTAAAACCTGCGTAACGCGGGTTTCTGTCTCCCACAACCGCCAACACTTCCCCTGTCTCCGTATCTGCCAGGGTGAGCGCCCCTTGTAGGGTGCCGGCTTGGATACCCTGCTTACGCTCCAATTCACTCAGCTGTTGTGACAATGCCTGTTCGCCACGTTGCTGGAACCAGGGATCAAGAGTGGAGAAAATTCTTAAACCACCCGCACTTAAATCCTCCTCTTGATAATCTCTCCGTAACTGGCGTTTAACCAGATCCATAAATGCCGGACTACCTGAGCTGTGCAGGCTGCCCCGCTCTACCCCCAAGGGCTGGCCTCTTGCCGAATCTGCCTGTTGCGGGCTGATCACACCCTGGTCCGCCATCAGCTGCAGGACCAGACTCCGTCTCTTTTTTGCCTGTTCCGGGTGACGTCTCGGATCATAGGCCGAAGGCCCTCTTATCAGGGTGACTAGCAGCGCCAGGCGGGGCAGGTCCAACTCATGCAAGGGTCGATTGAAGTAGAAGCGACTGGCCAGGGCAAAGCCATGAATCGCCTTTCCCCCCTGCTGTCCCAGGTAGATCTCATTTGCATAGGCTTCAAGAATCTCATCCTTGCTGTATCGCAAATCCAGTATCAGAGCCATCGCGATTTCATTGATCTTTCGCCACAGAGTACGTTCCAGGCTGAGGAAGTAGTTCTTCGCCAACTGCTGCGTCAGTGTACTGCCACCCTGCACCACACGCTTCGCAGCCAGGTTGGCCCACAGCGCACGCCCGATCGCCATCGGATCGATGCCGATATGCTGATAGAAACTGCGATCCTCCACCGCAATCAAGCCCGCCACCAGTAAATCAGGCAGTTCCTCTCGCGTCAGCAGAATACGGTCTTCACCTTGTGTCGAGGATAGACTGCCGATGAGTCTCGGCTCAATACGATAATAACCGATCGGATCTCCGTTACTCGCCCGCTTCAAAGTACGTAAACCCTGCTTATCCAGAATAACTTCCAGATAGTCGCTTGGACGATCGATATCGGGAAAATGAAACGGGCGTGTGCGTATAAGATAGCGTCCGCGATAGCTGGAGTACTCTCCGGGTCGATCGGGGTGTTTAACCCGTCGATATCCCAGTCCGTCGAGCGTCTGCTGCAGATGGCTGGCAGCCAAATAGGCACCCGGATAGAGGTCCAGGGTTCGGCTGTATACCTTGGCGGGCACATCCCAGCGACGTCCCTGAAAACGATTTTGCACGACTTGGTCGAGATAGAGGAGATATAGAATTACCGCCAAGAGAAGAGTGACTATCCCAAGCAAAAACCATCGCTTCCACCTTTGATTTCTACTGCGATTGGACTTGGTTATTCCCCGTTTTGCACGCTTCTTCGTCATACTCGTTTACAGTTCTACAGAGCGAGTCCAATCGCTCGTAATCTGATAAGGGCAGCCAACTGACTATTACGTGATCTATTGGAGACTACCCCAGTATGCCGCATTCTCATGCATTAAATTCCTAAAATCTCGATACGTGAATCAAGTCTCAAAAACCTTGGCCGCTATGCTGATTTGAAATAAACATGATAGCAGGGAGTTGAAACCAGATGCGATCCATAGTTCCGATTATAAATTGGCTGTTGACAATCACACTCATCGCGATTGCCACAATGCTGATGGGTCAGAATGCAATGGCGAATGACATGGAAGAGGATATGAAGCTGCGTAAAAGCCTTGAAAGCCGCATTGAAGCGATAGCAAACAACGGCAAACTGTACAAACAGATGGTCAAGGAGGGGCGTGAGAGGACAATATTATGCAATTCCTGCCACGGTAAAGACGGTGTAGCAGTACAGCCGCTTGCACCCAACCTGGCCGGACAGAATCCGGTCTATCTCGTTGATCAGTTCCAGCGTTTTGGCGATGGCAGACGTAATGATTATCTGATGAGTAATCTGGCAAAAACCTTCAGCTTCGATGACAAGATAAAGATCGCTCTCTACTATGGAGACATGGAAATGAAACCCTCAGGCGGAGGCAATAATTCGCTGCTTGCGGAAGGTGAAAAGATCTTTAAAGACGCCTGTGTCAAATGTCATGGTGAAAATGGACGCGGCCAGGAAGGCTATGCCCGTCTCGCGGGCCAGCGTCATGACTATGTCGTTAAAATGCTGAAAGAGTTTCGCGATCGTACCGGCAAGCGGACTAATGTCTGGATGTCCGGCGTCGCAATACGCCTTAGCGATAAGGATATGGATGCAGTGGCGACCTATTTGGCGAATTTGAATTAGGCTCGGTTTATTTCCGAGAATTGTTCACGGTTCCGCCATAACCTATTTGTTTGACGCTTCTCTGCAGTCATAGGCGCACTTATACCTCTTTTCCGTCAATGGGAACTGTACAAGACGCAGTTTCAGATAGGCGTATAACTCCCCCAGCCAGGCAGGTCCGTTTTCTGTCACTGTTATCTCTCTTTGGCGGAAGTCATACGGGACGATGAGTACTGCCGAGTGTTCCAAACCCACCTTTGCAACCAGCTTGAAAAGCTCTTCGATATAGCGATTGCCGATTGCCAGACAACCCGCCGACCAGGCACTGCCATGTATAAAGATATTGGAGCCCGGCGCCACCCGACCCTCTCTGGCGGCATTCAGCCAATCGAACCCGTTCGGATAGTTGAGTTTCATCGACAAGTGGAAATGACTGTTGGGATTGAGCTCAGTAATGCGATAGAAACCTTCCGGTACCTGCTTATCCCCTTCACGCAGCTTGGGCCCCACACCGCCGCTGGCCGCGAAAATGGCATAGTCGTGGATAAACCGCCACGCATCGTGCTGATAAGCCCACAACTCGAGTCGCCGACTCTCTTTCAGTGCAATCAGCTGGATCCGTTGAGGCGGGTAATCGACTCCGGCCTGTTCAAAACGCGCTTTCAGGCGCCGCTCCACACTGACACTCAAATGATCCAGGGCCGCTTCGAGTTCGGAATCCTGAGAGGCCCAGGCACTGTTCAGCATCAGCACAAGCAGCAGGAGCTTTCTCATGCCTGACCTTGCCTCGCCAGTACGCGCTCTACCCATCTGCCGTAAATAAGATCGGAGATTTTATGCAACGTCTCAATCCGCTGGTCAATTGAGGTCAGTATAGCCTCTGCTGACTGACTACAATCCGAGTCGAGCAACAGATCGCTGCCATATCGCTCTATCCAGTTCTCTACCATTTCCCGGGTCATCTCGAGATGAAACTGCATCCCCAGATGATCGCCCATGACAAATCCCTGCTGATCAAAACAGTTGCTTTTCAGCAGATGCCTGCTTTGCGCAGGTAGTGTGTAGGTGTCCGCATGCCAATGAAAGGCAGTGAACTGTTCCGGGATATCCCATAGCCAACCGTCATTGCCATGTTCGACCAGCGTATTCACGGGATGCCAGCCAATTTCCATTCCTCTGCCACGGGTTATCTCGCCTCCCAGTGCCCGACTCATAAGCTGGGCGCCGAAACAGACCCCCATTACAGGTATACCGAGATCGAAGGCCTTACGGATCAACTGAAGTTCCCCTTCAATCCAGGGCAACTGATCGTTTACACTGACACCGGCCCCCATAAAGACCAATGCGGAAACATCATGCGTCTTTTGCGGGATGGGATGATCCTCATCAATGCAGACCATCTCCCAGGGGATGGAGCGTGCCTGCAGATAATCACCCAGATAACCGGGGTGCTGGCAGACGAGGTGGCGAAAAATCCGGATTGGCTTCATTCAGACTTCTGATTATGTAGTGACTCTACATCGATTCTAACCCGAATGTCCGTCTCGATTCAGCTTCCGCCCATACCAGATAACGTAACTCGCCCCCTGGTAGAAGATCATCAAAAGGATAGCAGGTCACCAGTAGCAACCCATGCCCCCGCTGCTCGTACATCAACCATTTCTCCTGCTGATGCACAATTGCGGTAGCGGTGACACGATAGATAACTTTACCGGTACCTGGGGTATCCACAACCAAGCGGTCTCCATGTCCCAATTCCTTGAGAAAGTGAAAGTGAGTATCCCTGTGACCGGCTATGAGGCTGGCTCCAGCGCTACCCGGCCGAGCTGTCTGCATGGCCCAACCCGGCCCGAATGCCAGCGTACGGCCGCTGACGCCCGCCAGGATATAGCGTTCGACACCCAGCCTGGGCACCTCCAGTCGAGCTACCGGCCAGGTATCGGCCCAGGGCCAGGGAGGGATGTTATCTTCGTGAGAGTCTGTATCATCCCAGGCAGTCGCAATCAATCCCTCCGCCAGCCAGGCCTTTGCCTCAATCCACATCCCCTGTGCAAGCAGGTAGAAAGCGAGCAGGAACAGCGCCTGAGACAATCGGGTGATGGTCAAAACATTACTTATCAGGGTCTTCATTCAGCCAATAGCGAAGCTGACCGCCCCCGGCTCTTTAATCGTCCAAGTACGATCCAGAACAGCAGCAGCACGCTCCCTGCACACAGCAGCAGCGGGGCTGGTGATGCGGTTTGCGGTAACCGGCCGAAGACCGACTCGGCATGCCAACCAGCAGGCAGGTTGACCGGCATCATCCCCCCCACCATACCTTCGCCATGGGGACGGGCAACAGGCTTTTCCACCGCCACAAGACTTGTATAGGGGGAGACGATCTGATGTTTCAACGCCAGGTCGACCACACGCTGTCGTTTCATCTCCTCAGCCAGTTCATTGTCAGGCAATGCCATCAGACCAGCTATGCGCTGCCTGGCCCAGAGAGTGTGGATACCCGTCGCCCGTCCATTAGCCTGTATCTCAACGCTCTGTTTCCAGGTCTCATCGCCTCTTCTGCCTTCGAGGGCCAAACTGCCATTAAGCCGTTCCCCTTTAAGGGATACCATCAATGGCTCGCTCAAATAGAGATCAGGCAATCGTTGCGGTTCCACATCAATATTGCCGGGACCCTGCCACATAACACTGATATGACTCATGACAGGAGACCCGAGTTTCTCAAACAGGCCCTGCATTCGACTTGCCACTTCATTCAAATCACCGATATAGGTAAAACTACCGCGTCCATATTGTGCGGCGCGTTGCATGAAGAGCGTATTCGGCGCCGATCCGATACCCACTGTGAAGAGACGGCTTGTACCCAAGCGTTGACGAATCAGGTCGAACAGCGCCTGCTCATTACCGACGCTGCCATCGGTGAGAAACACTATCTGGCGTAGCCGAGTCTCTTCGTTCCTGTTGTTTAGGGCTTTCTCAAGTGCCGGGTACATCTCCGTACCACCCTCTGCATGCATGGAGTCGATGAAGCGGAATGCCCGACTCAGTGTAGTTTCGCTGGCTGGCCGCGGTGAGGAAAACAGCATCCGACTGCGATTATTGAAACCGATCAGGTTGAATCGGTCTGTCGGCTGCAAGCCGGCTATTGAGAGTCTCAGGGCAGCCTTCGCCTGATCCATCGATGGGCCATGCATCGAACCTGAATGATCGACCACGAAGATCACATCACGATTCAGCCCCATTTCGTGGTGTTCCGGTGCGGGAGGCAGAATCATCAGCAGCGCATACTCTTCTTCCTGCCATCGATCGGTGAACAGCACGCTCCTCGGGGCGAAACCCGGCTGAAGTCGCCAACTCAACAGGAAATCCCTGTCCGCGGGCACATCCCCATCGCCTAGCCGCAGATGAACCACACCCTCACCGTCCACCCTTTCCAACATCGGGTGGTAATGGCTGGTGACGGCCTGCAGTGGCAGGCCCGCATCGAGCCTTACCCTCAGAGAAACCGGATTTATCGATCCATTGCGGGGATCCACGACCGGCGGTGTGATCTGGCTCGCATCCTCGACCTGATCGGTATCCAATGCCCACCCGGCATGGGTGTGATCTGCCGGGGTGTCTGACGAAAGCGGTTTCCCGGGTATATATCGTGGAGCGATCACCAACGGCAGGCGCAGTTCAAAACGGCGCTCAGTATAACGAGCCTGTTGTTGAAATTCGATCACGATCCGAATCTCTTCACCGGGGGCTATATTACTTAGGGAAGCAGAGAAAATATTGGCCCGCTGCTGTTTCAGGAGACTTGCACGTTGACCGTTATCACGGGCCTTCCGATAGATCTTTACCGCCTCTCCTTTCTCCTCGATCCGCCCCTCGATAACCCGTTCACCGATCTGCATCTGAAGCCGCTCGACTGCCGATGTTTCAGGTAGTGGAAACTGATAAACACCCTCCATCCACGATTGGCTGGGATTCTTAAAAAGGTGCTCAACACGAACCCTGGCCAGCATTCCGTTAACGTCGATCTGGACATCGCTTTTTAACATCGGGGCCTGCTGCAGCAATTGACCATCCAATGATCTCAGCTGTAACTCGGCGGCCGCCTCATGCAGGCCGTCAGCCCCGGCTTCACTCCAACCAAACACCAGCAAAATCAATAATAATCCACCGGATAATCCGGTAAATACCGCTGCCAGCAACGCCAATACCAGATCACGAATAAATAACCTGTTGCTGAAGCAGTCGGCTCCCCCTTCCCCTGCCGGGGCATCAACAGCGCTTTTTTGCAGCACACCGCACCTCCCCTCTGATCCGCGACTGTCGAGGTGGGATTACCGATCCGATAGGCACCCAACGAAAACTGTTGCCGGTGGTTTTCTCCGGAGAGCTGTAGAAAAACTCCTCACTCAGGGGCTGCCTACGGAACCTCATGACTCTTCACCCTTGACCAAGGTAAGCTGGACCATTCTGTCGTATGCCAATCCCTCAAGATCCTGCATGGGATAGCGTGCTTCCGACTTACCGGCATAGTGGACTTCCATCCGACCTTCCGCTAATCCCGAATCCACCAACAGATTTGCGACGGCATCCGCCCGTCGTTTGCTGAGGGTTTTGTTATAGTCGTCACTTCCCCTCACATCCGTGCCTGCCCGAATCTGCAGTTTCAACTCGGGGAAGGCCTGCAACATGACAACCAGGGCTTTAAGTTGGTCGCCGATCCCTGCTTCAATCTCGGCACTGTCACTACGAAACCCAAGGCAAAAGGTATACCCCTGCTGCAGTGCCTCGACTCTGGCAGATTGCAGTGTCCGCTGCCGCTGATACAGCGCCTGGTGTTCCGCGGCAGCCAGCTGTTCTCTCTGCTGCATGACCCGGACCGCCGACAACTCTGAGTCCATTGCATCAACCTGATCTTTCCGCAGCGCCAGCTCTCCGGCCATCGCACCACCGGTCAGACCCAAAACAACCCCAGGCGCCCCACCGAGGAGAGTACCTACCACCACGCCGATCATGGAGCCGGTGAACACCCCCTTTTCCACTTTTTGGTCTCGCGCTTGCGCCACCAGCGGGGATTGAAACAGGACGCTGAAAATTGCCATTGCCACTAACGTTTTCTTCATTTTCTGAACCTCTTTATGTTGACCCAGCGTGCCCTCCTTGGCGAACCCGTCCACTCCTGTGCCGCGCCGGTTTGCGGTACTACCGATAACCATTTCAGTTCAACCAAATGGCGATTTGCTCACCAAAACGGGGCCGGATGGAGGCAGAAAGTGGCGACAATCTGTCAACCTGAGGGTAGTATTACAGTGAGTGGTGGGAATTAACCAATAGACAGCTGTAATTTGAGCTAAAATAGTTATTTATGGATGCTGCAAAGCTGTAGGTAAACGCAAGGAATCTTCCGTAATCAAGAATGAAAACTGCCTACTTCGCATTTTTTCTCGGATTGATGATATGTTTCAGCGAAACGGCACACTCGGTCGACCCCGTCATCAATCTTGACGTCACCCAAGAGACGCTTTCACGCCATACCTTGCGCTCCATATTCAGCATGCGCAAAACCCAATGGTCGGATGGCAAACCGATTCATGTCTTCGTGATGGGCGACAAGAGCAACCTGCATAAGCGCTTCACCAAACAACTGCTTGGCCTGTTTCCCCATCAATTACGCCGTGCCTGGAACAGACAGATCTACTCAGGTATGGGGCAGGCGCCCATCAGAGTGGGATCCGAGAGGGAGATGAGGATAAAGGTTGCAAATACCCCCGGGGCAATCGGCTATCTTTCTGAAGGATATACTAATGAGTATGTACGGACGATCAGAATTGAAAAGTAGCCGGACTGTTTGCCTGTTCGCACTGCTCTGCGTGCTTGGCCGGGAATCATCGGCTGCCGAAACTGATATATTCGAAGGCATGTTCCAAGTCCATGGTTTTTTAACCCAAGCCTATGTCAAGACAACGGAAAATCAATTTTTCGGTGACAGTCAAGACGGTAGTTTCGATTTTCGCGAATTGGGTATCAACGCATCCTATCGAATGTCACCAAAGATACTGCTGGCAGCTCAGATACTCTCCCGTAAAGCCGGTGAAATGTATGACGGCTCTCTCGACTTGGACTATGCGCATTTCGATTACACCCTGCATATGAACGAAGATAATCGTATCGGTTTTGTACTCGGCCGCAGTAAAAATACCTTCGGATTCTATAACGACACTCGTGATGTGGCTGCAACCCGTCCAGGTATATTTATGCCCCAGGCCATATACTGGGACCGGGTACGAAACATGGTACTCTCAAGTGACGGAGGACAGCTGTACGGCGAAACCCAATCAGAGACCCACCTTTTTCAGTTGAGGCTGATAGGTGGCACAACTCCCATCGATGAAAATGTCGAGAACACCTATCTCAACCCGATCCTGAACCCGAAAATGGACAATGACGGCATCACACTCGGAGGGAGATTGCTTTACGAATGGGATGGGGGGCGCTTCAGGCTGGCTTTTAGCGCTGCTTCATTGACGCTGGATGCAAAGACGGACCTGTTCCCACCCGGTGAGATCAAGATCGATTATCGGGTATTATCCGCGCAATACAATAACGGCCCATGGAGTCTCACCATGGAATACATGGAAGAACCGATTGATTATAAGGATTTCAACGGCCTGCTGGACGTGGCTGATACAACCGTGGATGGCTATTATTTTCAAGGCAACTATCGTCTTAGTGCAGATTGGGAGCTTTTTGCCCGCTATGAGGAGAGCCACTATAACAAACACGATAAAGAGGGTAAGAATAGCAGCGCCATACTTGGCCCTCCGGAGCATACCTTTTTCAGTGAATTATGGACACTGGGGATACTCTGGGAACCTACTGAACAGTTGATGCTGCGCGCAGAGTTCAGTCAGGTCGAGGGCGCGATCTTCCTTTCCAACCTGGAAAATACACCCGGCACCACTGAACGGGACTGGAATCTCTTTTCCTTGCTTGCCTCATATAGTTTTTGAACAGTCACCATGGATTCAGTCAAGGACAAGCCTGAACAGGATCACGGTAACGCACAATCCAACAAGGGTTTATTTCTCAGCCTTAAATGGAAAGTGGTACTACTGTTCAGTCTGGTTTTGTTTATCATCAATGCCGGCCTGGCCGGCATGGGCTATCTGCAACAACGCAAGTTATTCGATACCTATCAAGCACAGATACTTGACCAACATCACCGACAGGTCAGGTCACTTCTGGAATCCAGCATTTATAGACTGGAGCAGATAGCTTTGATGATTCCCGCGTTGTCTGAAGCCGTGACACCTTCTAAAAAGTCAGCCTTAACGGAGAAACTGGAAAGATTTTTCAGGCACAGCGAGACGACACTGCAAATTGACTGGGGGCTTGAAGAGGCAGCCTATTACAGTAGTGACAACAAACTGCAATTCAACTGGCAGACCGGTGCACTTGATGACTCATTTTTAAAGCTGGTCAAATCAGTCAATCGCCTTGAAATACCTTTCAACACTATTTACTGCGATATCCGTTGCAGTCAATATGTTGCCGTACCTCTGTTGGACAGGGGCCAGCATGCGGGCGTATTGCTGGTAGGACAATCATTGGCTGAGCTGATTATAGATTTCAATGAACTTGCCAAAGCTGACGTGGCCATCGTAAGCCGCCCAAAACAACATGAACAGCTGCAAGGCAGAAATCGCTACCTGACCAATTGGCAGCGTTACATAATCGCATCAAGCAATTTAGACCGTTTGATACCCCTTTTGCAGTCTACTGCCGGCGCAATCGAAATGGAAAAACTGTTACATAGCAGATACACAACGATTTCGAATGGAGATCATTATGCATTAAGTCTGATTCCCGTGAGCAGTGACATATCCGTATTTTCGACTGATTTCATAATAGCCAGTAACATCACCCCCGTTGTCAAACAAATCCAGCAGGCGACCACACAATCAGTGATTATCGGCATAATCGGCTTCTCGGTATCCGAACTGCTATTGGCGCTGTTCCTTTGGCAACCCATGAAACGGCTTTTGATGATTTCTGACAGTCTGCCTCTGCTGGCCAAAAATACATTTCGTGAAGTAAGAGAGAAACTCTCCGTCAAGCATCCGGATCGATATAGGGACGAGATTGACATTGCCGGCGAATCAGCCATCCAACTGACGTACACTCTGGAAAGACTTCATAATGAGATCAAAACCAACACTGACAACCTTATAAAACGCGGCGAAGAGCTAGCGGTAGAACGTGACTTTCTCAATACCATAATGAACAGCGCTCAGGCGATTATCCTGACACAGAACTGCAATGGCGCCATACTCACTATCAATACCGAAGGGGGAGACTTCATCGGGATCAGGAATTATGAGCGCGGTACCCGCCATTTCTGTGATCTCTTTATGAATGTTGAGGATATTAAAGAGATGAAACATGTTATGTTACGACTGCGTGACGGCATGATCAGCTCATATCAACACGATGCGGGTTCTCTGTCTGCAGATGGCCGAAACAGAACCATTTCCTGGGTTCACTCTCCATTGGCGGGTATAAACGATGACAATGAACCCGTAATACTCTCAGTGGGGCTTGACATTACAGACCGAGAGGTTGCCGAACAGCGGCTTGCTTGGATGGCCTGCCATGATCCCTTGACCGAACTCTATAATCGGCGCAACTTTCAGGTCGAATTCGATAAAATACTGACTCTTGCGGAACGTTATCACCATAGTACGGCATTGATCTTTTTCGATCTTGACCAATTCAAATACATAAATGACACAAGTGGTCACCAGGCCGGCGACGCCCTATTGCAGATCGTTGCCAAAAAGCTGCGGGAAATTACACGCAGTACCGAACTGCTCGCTCGCCTGGGTGGAGATGAATTCGCCATAGTAATACCTGAAACCGATATACCGGGTGCAACACAATTCGCTGACAAGCTGTTGTCTGAGCTGAAGCAGATCACGATACCGCTGAAAGGCCATAGTCATCGTATATCGGCAAGCATCGGCATCGTCACCTATCCAGAACATGGCAGCAATTCCGATCAGTTATTGTCAAACGCCGACCTTGCTATGTATCAAGCAAAGGAATCTGGCAGAGATCAATGGCATACCTTCTCCAGCCAAGACCAAACTCACGAGAAGATGAAAGCGCGTGTAACCTGGAAAGACAAGATTGAGCAAGCCTTGGCTAAAGACAACTTTATTCTGTTTTTCCAGCCCATCATGGAAATTGCAAATGGCACTATCTCTCACTACGAAGTTCTGATCAGAATGATCGAGAGTGATGGCGCTCTTGCACTACCAAGTGAGTTTATCCCAGTCGCTGAGCGGACAGGACTGATTCACCAAATCAACCATTATGTTTTACGCACATCGATTCAACGATTGTCCAGCCTGAACAAGGCAAGCCACGACATCACTCTCTCGATCAATCTTTCCGGGCGTGTTATTGATGATCCAGAACTACTCACTCAACTGACACATCTTCTCAACTCCAGCGGCATCAATCCGGAACGACTGGTTTTTGAGCTGACGGAGACAGCGGCACTCGCCGATGTCAACGCGGCGATCGATCTAATGAGTGAACTTCAGGGGCTTGGCTGCCGCTTTGCCCTGGATGACTTCGGAGTCGGATTCTCATCATTTTACTATCTCAGAGAACTCCCGTTGGATATAGTCAAGATCGATGGTTCATTCATTAAGAACCTGACCACGAGCACCAAGGATCAGGTTTTCGTCAAGGCTCTAACTGAAATGGCGAGCGCACTCGGAAAGGATACAGTCGCTGAATTCGTTGAGGATGAGGCAACGCTTAAACTATTGACAGAGCTTGGTGTCGCTTATGCCCAAGGATATTACATTGGCAGGCCATCCCCGGAAATTCCTGTCAATACCACACTGCCTTCATCGATATCTATATGATCCAATCCCTTTGGCTCCCCTGAATCTTTTGTGTTTTGAAAAAACATCCGGCATGTTGATAAATAATGGCTTGATGCCTAGAGTGTTTCACTCATTCCCATAAAACGTTCATAATCCCCATATCAGAGAACCGAGCACACAGGATAATTGATCAACGTGGTTAGAAAGCAGATAGCCATCATTGAGGATGAACAGGTTATTAGGGAAAACTATATTGACTACCTAAGCCGGCAGGGTTATTCGGCAACTGGTTATGCCACGCGTCAGGAGGCTCTGACAGCGTTCAACAAACGCTTGCCAGACCTTGTCATCCTCGATATCGGGCTAGCGGATGACATTGATGGAGGATTCGAGCTATGTCGCGAGCTGCGCAACCGGTCTAATACCCTGCCTATCATCTTTCTGACTGCACGCGACAGCGATTTCGACAGCGTTTCAGGCCTCAGACTCGGCGCTGACGACTATCTCACTAAAGATATCAGTCTTCCTCATCTGATTGCCCGGATAGGCGCACTGTTCCGTCGTATCGACGCCATGCAACAAGAACAACCGGGTGAATCTCAGCTGCTTCGGGGTGATCTGCAACTTGATCGTGACCGGCTCACAGCACACTGGAAACAGATTCCTGTCAACCTCACAGTCACCGAATTCTGGATGCTGCATGCCCTGGTCCGTCATCCCGGTCACGTTCGAAGCCGGGATCAATTGATGGAGGAGGCCCATATCTATGTTGACAGTGCCAGTATCACAACCCATATCAAGCGTATTCGGCGAAAATTCCAGCTGGCGGACAGTGATTTCAGCTTTATTGAATCGGTCTATGGTGCTGGCTACCGCTGGACACAATAGCGCCACCGCAAAGCCGGCGTCGATATCGATCTGTCGAACGCAACGAGAAAAAGCAATCGGTTCACCGTGACACCAGTATGGTATCCAAATGCCTCAAAAGATCAATCTGCCTTTCACCCAAACACTACGATTCAAACTTCTGCTTGCATCATTCAGTCTGATTCTGATTCCTTGGGCAGGCTACCACTATTTGTCAGAGATGGAGGCATCGCTTCGCCAGGCACAAGAGGCCTTACTACTTAACAGGGCTGAGATTGTAGCCAATATGCTTGCAACAAACAGCAACAACTGGCTGGCTGGCACGACCTCGGAAAAGGTGGTGCATAATAAATCCCTCTATGTCCATCCGCTCGCCAACTCCCCAGACCTTGATGGCTATGATGAAGATTGGCTTAGCCTGAAATCTCAATCCCGCATGTTCAGGGCCAGTGCAACAACCCCTGATGCAGTCAGTTTTGAGTGGCTTGCAGGATTTCAAGGCGAATATATTTTTCTGATGATAGAAGTCCGGGATCAGACCCTGATCTATCCTCAGTCGGAGCGGATCCTGAGTGTCGGTGATCACCTGATACTCGCGCTCCCTGGTCCCTCAGGAAAGAGCAGACAATACCGCCTTGGCACCCCGGCTCCAGGCTGGGTCAACGTGGTTGAGTACGAAAACAACCGCCAGCAGACTGCCATTCGGGGTGAATGGCAGGAAACTGCCCATGGTTACCGGGTTGAACTGCAGATACCCCGTTCGATGACTGACGGACATCTCTCCCTGGCAGTCATCGACATCGATACACCCCAAGCAAAACCCGTTGGGATCGCCTCCACTTCAGGCTGGAACAGCAACCAAAATCTCTCCCGGCTGGTCATGCCTACCATTCAGGTAGACAGGCTTCTATATGGTCTGGAAGAGAAAAATCACCGTTACACGATTCTCAACAGACAGCGTCAGGTTATAGGACGGTATGGATCGATTCAAACGGTCATTAAAATGAACCACACCCTGTTAAGTCGTCTGATCTCGTTACTCTCGCCCTCTGCGGAAGAGACAGGGTTAGACGCCAGGGAGGGTATGGGAAAACTGGACGGCCCGGAGATTCGTCGGTCACTCTCAGGTGAAGGGGCGATCTATCGATACAACATCACCGGTTCGAAGTCAATGATCCTCTCAGCTGCACATCCGATTGAGATTGATCAAAATACTGTTGGCTCAGTGGTTGTTGAACATAGTACTCAAATGATACTGCTGTTACAACAGAGTGCACTCGAGCGACTGTTTCTCATAAGCCTGATACTTTTCATCATCACAGGAGGAACACTGCTATTATTCGCCTCCTCCCTGACTCGCCGCATCACCCGACTCAGCCATAAATACAACCGGGCTGTCAGTCCCGACGGCCGGATCATAGAAGAGGTCCAATCAGGCAAAAACAAGGATGAACTGGGTGAACTTGATCGAAGTTTCAGTGCAGTTCTAAAGCGTTCAGTCGCATATACAGGCTATCTTGAGTCCATGGCAGCAAGGCTTACCCATGAATTCCGCACCCCATTGACTATGATTCAGGGCTCTTTGGAGAACCTTCAACATGATAACGATTCTTTCCAGAAATCACCCTATATCGAACGAGCGCTTGATGGTACGCGAAGACTCAATTTAATACTCACACGCATACGCGAGGCCACTCGACTAGAACAATCACTACAGAACAGTGAAAAAGAAAAAGTCGATATCACTGGCTTTTGTAAATCCCTGTGTGACGGCTACGCTATCACCTACCAGCATGTTGATTTTGAGTGCCGCGTACCGGCCTATCCCATTTGGATCCGAATATCTCCAGACCTGATCAGTCAGGCAGTGGATAAACTGATCAGCAATGCAATCGATTTCCACCAACCGAATACAGCCATACAGATTATACTGGACGACATGAACAGCAAAGCGCTCGACATTAAGATCAGGAATCTCGGTCCACAGCTGGCCGAAAGTGATATGCCCAAACTATTTCACAACATGGAATCAAGAAGAAAAGGCGACGACAACCAGATCCATCTCGGTATAGGGCTTTATCTAGTACGCTTGATAGCCGAGTTTCACCAAGGAGATGCATGGATGAACAACGAATCTGACGGCGTCTGTTTTGCAATCACCCTTCCATATACGGTTTAGTGCGCCGATTGCAGTCGAGACGGTGGAATTGTCGGCAAGAACGCATGCACTGAACAGATGTCAAAAGTATTGTAAATTCCGGTATCTCTATCATCCTGTCAGGCCCTAATACTATGAATATCCAGCTGATCACAGATTTCTTTATGTGGTGCACACTCATCAATGGCGGTCTGATGATTCTGTGGGCACTGTTTATTCTTTTCGCACCTGAGCTGGTTTACAAAACGCAGAGTCGCTGGATTGCTATCTCCAGAGCGAATTTTGATCTGCTGGTCTATCTTTTCCTGGGTATTTTCAAGCTCTTCTTTATTTTCTTTAACCTGATTCCATTCCTTGCACTGCTGATCATCGGTTGATCCTGGCCGTCGAGCGCTGTGAACAGAGATGCCAGGTTTACCAAATACGCCTTGAAAAACGAGTATGTTCATTCAGCCTGCCGCCGGTACGTCGATGTGTTTTACCAGAAAATCGGTGAATGTGGCCGCTGCCATCGGCCGGCCGATTCACCTGCGCAGGTGTTGCGTGAACTTGGTCACCGGGTTCCAGATGATGTCAGACAACAGAGAACACCCCAGGCTCCATCAAGGCGTACCGCTCATAGGCGGTGGCTGGGATAGACTGCTTGCCATCTCAACATTCAATGATTCCAACCTTCAACGGGCTTCGCAAATTAAACCCGGTAATTTCGATGCGAGGCCCATGATTAGTTGATGTTTGAAATGCAGTCAACGCACCACATCACAAAAAATGCAACCCGATATCTCGGGTTATTTTACATTCAAAAAACCAACTATTTTCATCGACCTTTATAAGCCACTGATACTTAGTTATTACTAGAATATGGCATATTTATTGTGTGAATTAAAGAACAGCCTGGATGTTGAACGTGTGTAGTGATGAGAAAGGTAAATCGACAATGATATGGCGGTTCGATACTTTCACTCCCGTTCCTCTATCCAGGCAGCCTGTATCGCTTCCAGGACCCTTTCTCCAGAATGGTGGGGATCGTCATCAAAATCGTCGAGGGCAACCACCCAATCACGTAGATCGACGAAATTGAGAAAGCGCGGATCAACATCAGGCTGCTTCTCGTCCAGTTCTATAGCGATATCCAGACTATCGGTCCACTTTAAACCCATCATGCTCTCCTATACTTAATCCGAATATTCCGCACGGTCGCTGTTAAATTTAGATGGAATATTCGGGTTAATGATTCTCTGCAACCATATTGATGGTGTATTTGGGTATCTCTATCACCAGATCCTCATCACCGACTACCGCCTGACAACTGAGACGTGACTCAGGCTCAAGACCCCATGCCTTATCGAGCATATCTTCCTCTGTCTCTTCCGCTTCTTCAAGGGAATCGAAGCCCTCTCGAATGATGACGTGGCAAGTGGTGCAGGCGCAGGATTTCTCACAGGCATGCTCGATCTCTATACCGTTCTGTAGGGCTGCATCACAAATCGTGGTGCCAGGCTCCGCTTCGATAACCATGCCTTCAGGGCAGATCTCTTCATGAGGTAAAAATATAATACGTGTCATACCGCCGCCTATTCGAATTCATCCACCTTGTGCCCTGACATGGCCTGTTTAATACTCTGATTCATCCGTCGTTCAACATAGAATCCACAGACGCTTTCGAGCTGCTCAATGGCCCCTTTAATCACCTTTTGATCATCGGCCCGGGCAACCGATTTCAATGCACCGAGCGCTTGCTCCACCTGCTGACGTTCATCAGATTCGAGTAAACGATCACCATCCTCGGTCAAAGCCGCCTCCAGCGCCTCAATCACCCTATCCGCTTCCACCTGCTGCTCGCGTAGGCTGCGCAGTTGTTTATCCTCGCCGGCATGTTCAATGGAGTCTCGCAACATCGATTCGATCTCATTGTCGGTCAATCCATATGAAGGCTTGACCTCGATGCTGGACTGTACCCCGCTGCTCTGCTCCACTGCGCTGACATTCAACAGGCCATCCGCATCAACGGCAAAGGTCACCCGAATCCGTGCAGCACCAGCCACCATCGGCGGTATACCGCGCAGTTCAAAGCGCGCCAGTGAGCGACAATCAGCGACCAGCTCCCGTTCCCCCTGCACTACATGGATCGCCATTGCTGTCTGGCCGTCTTTAAAGGTGGTGAACTCCTGCGCTCTCGCCACCGGTATGGTGGTATTGCGGCTGATCAGCTTTTCACTCAAACCACCCATGGTTTCTATTCCGAGGGAGAGCGGAATGACATCCAACAGCAACATCTCACTATCCGGCTTGTTGCCGGCAAGAATGTCAGCCTGGATAGCGGCACCAACGGCAACCACGCGATCGGGATCGATCTCCACCAGCGGTTGTGTTGCGAACAGTTCGCCCACCTTCTCTCGAACCCTCGGCACTCGAGTCGATCCACCAACCATGACCACCTCTTGTACCTCATCCGCGCTGATCCCGGCATCCCGCATCGCCCTGCGGCAGGCTATCAGGGTCTTTTTGACCAATGGATCGATCAGTTCATTAAACTTCGACCTCTGCAGTTTTCCCTGCCACTTGCCGCCTCCATCCAACTCAACACTCACGAGGGCCTCTTCGGCTTCTGTCAGTCTCTCTTTGGCTGTGCAAGCTGCCAGCATGAGGCGTTTCATCTGCGCATGATCGGCATCATGTCCAATTCCGGCCTGTTGCATGATCCACTCAGCCGCCACGCAATCGAAATCATCGCCGCCAAGCGCCGAATCCCCTCCCGTGGCCATGACTTCGAAGACGCCCTTATTGAGTCTCAGGATTGAGATATCAAAGGTGCCTCCCCCCAGATCATAGATGGCATGCACGCCCTCAGCACCTTTGTCCAGACCGTAGGCCACGGCGGCCGCTGTCGGCTCGTTCAACAGGCGCAATACGTGCACTCCCGCCAATTTTGCGGCATCCTTCGTGGCCTGTCGCTGGGCTTCATCGAAGTAAGCCGGCACAGTGATCACTACGCCGCTCAACTCACCACCCAGTGTAGACACAGCCCGCTTTGCCAGTACTTTGAGTATTTCTGCCGAGACCTCAACAGGGCTGATCTCTCCCGCCTCCGTCTCGATGCGCGGCACGCTGGTGTGCTCCTGCACGAAGCGATAGGGAAGCCGGCTCCCCAGGGTTTTGATATCATCGATCCCGCGCCCGATCAGGCGCTTCGCCGATGAGATCGTATTCAATGGGTCATCCGTCTCGGTCTGTTTCGCTTCATGGCCCACCTGCACTGAGCCCTGTTGATACCTCACCACGGATGGCAACAGATGACGCCCCTCTTCGTCGGGCAGGGTATCGGCCGTGCCGCTGCGTACAGTCGCCACCAGGGAATTGGTGGTACCCAGGTCGATACCCACAGCCAGGCGGTGTTGATGGGGTGCCTGCGCCTGGCCCGGTTCTGAAATCTGCAGCAGTGCCATCTATCTCTCTTCCATCCGATAAGTCAATTCAACTCATCTTCCAAATCAGCTTCAACGCTCTCTGCTTCGGTGTGCAACTTCTGCAAAAAGCGCATTTTTCGCAAAATCTCGCGGGCGGCTTGCAACTGCTCTTCCGTCGGCGTTTCAAAATAGACGGCCAACTGAGCCACCAGGCTGTTGATCTGCTTATTGATCCGGCCACGCAGGTCCATGATTGCCTGGTAGGGATCGGCTTGCCTCCGAATCTCTTCCAGCTCTTCCCTCAATTCCATCTGCTGCATGAGAAAGGCCATATCCTGGGTTGATTCATTCAGGGCATCCATCTCGATACCATGCAACAACAACAGATAGCTACCGCGCGCAATTGGGTCTTTGAGTGTCTCAAATGCCTCATTGATGAGTGCTGCACTCTGTACCGACAGTCTCCGCTCCTGTTCGGTTGCATTGGCATAACGATCAGGATGAATCACCCTTTGCAACTCGCGATAGCGCTCGGATAGCGAGTTGCCGTCAACAATATAGCTAATCGGCAAGCCGAAAAGATCAAAGTAGTTTTTCGAAAAATCCAGCATATCGAAAAAAACGGCTGCCTTAATAAGGCAGCCGTCTCATACCCTTTTTCAACCCATTCTTAGACGTTGAAACTCTCGCCACATCCACACTCGCTTTTCGCGTTTGGATTATTGAATTTAAAGCCTTCATTGAGGCCTTCGCGGGCATAGTCGACTTCAGTGCCATCCAGATAGACAAGACTCTTGGGATCGATCACCACCTGGACACCCCGGTCTTCAAAAACCTGGTCGTCTTCCTGAACCTCATCTACAAACTCCATCTCATATGCCATGCCGGAACAGCCCGAGGTACGCACACTCAGCCGAATCCCCAATCCTTTGCCACGATTGGCGAGATACGCCTGAACTCTATCGGCTGCCGCTTCGGTTATCGTAATGCCCATGTCTGCTACTCTTCGAAATTTCTATACCACACCGTTCACTTTACCTTTTTATCGGAAAAGTCTTTGATCGCGGCTTTTATAGCATCCTCCGCCAATACAGAGCAATGCACCTTCACCGGCGGTAGCGCCAACTCTTCTGCAATATCGGCATTCTTTATCTCCTGCGCCTGCTCCAGGGTTTTCCCCTTGACCCATTCAGTCAGCAGGCTACTGGAAGCGATAGCGGATCCACAGCCGTAGGTTTTAAAGCGGGCATCCTCGATGACGCCTTCATCGTTGACCTTTATCTGCAGCCGCATCACATCACCGCATGCAGGCGCCCCCACCATGCCGGTTCCCACACTGGTGTCATCTTTATCAAAGCTGCCCACATTACGCGGGTTTTCGTAATGATCAAGAACCTTTTCACTGTATGCCATGATCTACAACCTCTGAATGACGTTGAGCGCGCACTAGTGCGCTGCCCATTGAATAGATTTCAGATCGACGCCGTCCTTGAACATCTCCCATAGGGGCGACAGTTCACGCAGCCGCTCCACTTCTGTTTGTATTTTCTTGATGGCGTAATCCACCTCTTCCACGGTGGAATAACGACCAAGGGTAAAGCGAATGGAACTGTGCGCCAATTCATCCTCCCGGCCCAAAGCCCGTAACACATAACTCGGCTCCAGGCTTGCCGAGGTGCAGGCCGAACCCGATGAAACAGCAAGCTCCTTGAGCGCCATGATCAGGGACTCGCCCTCAACGAATGCGAAGCTGACATTCAGGTTTCCGGCCAGCCGCTGGTCTTCATCACCATTCAGATAGACCTCTTCAATATCGCTGATACCGGCCCAGAGTCGATTGCGTAGGCCCAGGATCCTTTCGTTCTCATTCGCCATCTCTTCACCCGCGAGCCTGAAGGCTTCACCCATGCCGACGATCTGGTGTGTCGCAAGGGTTCCGGAACGCATACCGCGCTCATGACCGCCGCCATGCATCTGGGCCTCCAGGCGCACCCTCGGCTTACGCCTGACATACAGGGCGCCAATACCTTTCGGCCCATATATCTTATGTGCCGAGAATGACATCAGGTCCACCTTCTGTCGCTGCAGATCGATCGGCACCTTACCGGAACTCTGGGCGGCATCCACATGAAACAGAATCTTTCGATCGCGGGTCATCTCACCGATCGAAGTGATGTCCTGAATCACGCCGATCTCATTGTTGGCATGCATAAGCGAGACGAGAATAGTGTCATCACGCAGTGCGGCTTCCAGTTTGGCCAGGTCTATCAGACCGTTGGGTTCGGGATCGAGGTAGGTCACTTCATAATCATGGCGTTCGAGCTGTCGACAAGTATCCAGTACTGCTTTGTGCTCGGTCTTGCAGGTGACGATATGGCGACCCTTCTTGGCGTAGAAATCCGCCACCCCCTTTATCGCCAGGTTGTCGGATTCGGTTGCCCCCGATGTCCAGACAATCTCCTTGGGATCGGCATTCACCAGGTCCGCCACCTGACGCCGCGCCGAGGTAATAGCTTCGTCGGCAGTCCAGCCAAAGGCATGGGACCGGGATGCGGCATTACCGAAATTGCCGTCCGGGGTAAGATAGCTGCACATGATATCTGCAACACGGGGATCCACCGGCGTTGTGGCCGAGTAGTCCATGTAGATGGGTAACTTCATCTCAAACTCCGACATTGTTCGTCATCAGGCGCCAGCCAAGTCACCTGAGCCATCCACTAATGATGAGACATCCAACCCCGGTTGCTCCTGATTGGGGTGATCCTGACGGTCCGCCACTTCCCGCACGGCCTGACGGTCCATCAGATCCTGCAGACTGATTTTGTTGAGATAACCGTAAATCTGATTACTGAGATCCGACCACAGATCATGCGTAAGACAGCGCTCATTGTTTTGGCAATTGTGCGCGCCATTACAGCGGGTTGTGTCGATATTCTCATCCACTGCAGAGATTACCTCACCCACAAAAATCTCATCTGCTCCCCTGCCCAGGCTATAGCCGCCGCCGGGACCACGCACACTGGCAACCAGCGATTTTTTGCGCAAACGAGAAAATAACTGCTCCAGATATGAGAGGGATATGCCTTGGCGCTGAGCGATGTCGGCAAGGGTTATGGGGCCCTCCCCGTAGTGGAGGGATAGATCCAGCATGGCAGTCACTGCGTATCGACCTTTTGTGGTAAGCTTCACTTCATGAGCTCCGTGAATATTTCCAATCGCTAATATACATTCCCAAGCAAATTAGTCAAGATTATCCCACCCGGTTTATTCGGTGGTTTTCTCTTTCTCAGGAACCTCTTCATCAAGTTTTTGCAACTCCTCAGCCGTCGAGACAATCTCGCAGGCATCCAATGCGGGCAGATTGGTCTCCTCCTCATCCACTCCAAGTCGTTTCATGGCTTCACACATCGTCTCCATTTTCTTGTCCATTACATGGATATGGTCAAGCATGCAGTTGATGGCGTGCGCTACGGGATCCGCGGCATCCTTGGTCGCCCCATAGGCGTCGAAACCTATCTTTTTGGCAATCTTCTCCCGGTGGCCTTCGAGCTCCGGCTTTCTGGCGGTGATCAGCTTTCCCGGAACACCCACCACAGTTGAACCGGCAGGTACATCCTTCACCACCACCGAGTTGGAGCCGATTCTAACGCCTTCACCCACAACGATCGGCCCAAGAACCTTCGCCCCCGCACCGACAACCACATTATTTTCCAAGGTAGGGTGGCGTTTTCCCTTTTCCCAACTGGTGCCGCCCAATGTAACGCCGTGATAGAGGGTGCAGTCATCACCGATTATGGCTGTCTCTCCGATGACCACTCCCATTCCGTGGTCGATAAAAAATCGCCTGCCGATAACCGCTCCCGGATGTATCTCTATGCCGGTGAACAGCCTGGCGATATTGGAGACCACCCGGGCAATCCACTTCAAGCCGATACCCCATAGGACATGGGAGAGTCGGTGAAAGACGATCGCATGCACACCCGGGTAGGTAGTGATAATCTCGAAGGTATTACGTGCTGCAGGATCCCGATCGAAAACGCTCTGGATATCCTCTTTCCAACGAGAGACTTTATCTTCACCTGTTTCCAACTGCCTACCTACGCTTGCGTGAAAAAATCCGGTGCCATATCCTTAATGTTGGCATGAGGATAGGAGATTATCCACAATCCCGCACAAAATACTAGGGTATTTTTCCATGGACCAATGATGGACGCCGGAATCGGTCACATATGTCAGCGCCGCATCGACTTCCGTCCCTGCATGGCACTGAGGATCCCACGCATGATATTGATTTCATCCTTATCCGGCCTGGCCCGTTGAAAAAGGCTACGTAATCGACGTAGCAGCTTCTGCGACTGGCGTGGATCGGTAAAACCGATATCGTCAAGGGCCTGGGCCAGATGCTCATGAAAACCCTGCAGCATGTCAGCGGTCGCCAAATCCCTCTGAGTATCGGACTTGAAAGTCGGATCCTGTTGCTGGGCAAGGTAGATCTCATAGGCCAGGATCTGAACCGCAGCACCCAGATTGAGGGAGCTGTAGTCCTCATTGGTTGGGATATGGACAAGAAATGTGCAGCGGTCAAGTTCACTGTTGGTAAGACCGGATCGCTCCCGCCCGAATACCAGGGCGACATCCCCCAATCTTGCCTCCTGCACCAGCTTGGCGGCCGCCTCCCTGGGTGTCACGATCGGCCAGTCGATGCTTCGGCTACGGGCGCTGGTACCCACCACGAGACGGCAACCGGTCAAAGCTTCATCAAGTGATCCCGCCACGCAGGCGTTATTCAACAGATCATCGGCTCCCGAGGCTCGGGATGTCGCTTCCTGGTGAGGATAGTGTTGGGGCGTAACCAGGTGGAGTTGCCGCAGCGACATATTCTTCATGGCGCGGGCAACCGCCCCGATATTGCCCGGATGGCTTGTATCCACCAGCACGATACGGATGTTTTTCAACATAGACGAATAAAATTCCTGACACTTCCCCAATCAAGTGGGAAATAAAACGCGATAAAACCGGCCGTAAATGGACGCCAATCACCGCCGATAGGCGCAAATTGTACACTATTAAAGATAAAGTCGAACAATGACTTACAACCATGATGCTAGGCGCTTTTTACAATCCTTAAGAGGTTGACTACAACGGCAGGTGCGCTATCCGTCTACATTGTCAAAGTATTTGCGACGTTTGCGGTGATTGGCGTTCAATTGCGGCCTAATCAATGGTTCTTTGTTAATTGCTTGGTTAGTCAATCAATCCACCTGAACTGGTGAAGAGCCAAAATCCTTATACGATAATTTTCCAGGGTTCTCCTGAATTCTTCGGAAGCACCGGTGAAACCAGTATGAAATAGTTTGACCTCCTCGCCACTTGCTGTATCCTCGCGGCCCATGAATCCGATGCTCACAATTGCCGTACGCGCCGCCCGCGAAGCCGGACGTATCATCACCCGAAACTTCAACCGGATCGATCGCCTGACGATCAGCGATAAAGGCAGTAACGACTTTGTCAGCGAAGTCGACCGGAATGCAGAAGCCGTGATTATCAATCTGCTGCGTGAGAAATATCCACATCACGCCATTCTGGCAGAGGAGAGCGGCAAGCAGGGGGCTGACGACTACATCTGGATCATCGATCCACTGGATGGCACGACCAACTTTTTGCATGGTTTCCCCCAATTCGCTGTATCCATCGCCCTCAAGATCAAAGGTCGCCTGGAGGTCGGTGTCGTCTACGATCCGGTCAGTGAAGAGATGTATACCGCTTGCCGTGGTGAAGGCGCGTTGCTGAATGACAAAAAGATCCGGGTCTCCGGCCGCAAAGGGCTAAACGGCGCCCTCTTGGGTACAGGTCTGCCTTATCGGGACTTCAGATTCACCGACAACTATATGGGCATGCTCAAGGCCCTCATCAAGGATAGCGCGGGCGTGCGTCGCCCCGGCTCTGCCGCACTCGACTTCGCCTATGTTGCTGCCGGCCGGATGGACGGTTTCTGGGAACTCGGCCTGCGTGAATGGGACTTTGCCGCGGGGACGCTCCTGGTCAGAGAAGCGGGTGGACTGGTGACGGACATCGGCGGCGGCGAACGCTACCTTGAAACCGGTAATGTCATCGCCGGAAACATCAAGGTCCACAATGCCATGCTGAAATGCATCCTGCCTCATCTCGACAGCAAGCTGACCGCTTGAAAAGCGATTGCTAATTACTCGATGTATGTGCGATAGAGAGCCAAATCGAGTAAAAAACAGCGGCATCCACACAGCGTAAATCCGTTAATAGAGCCCTGTTTCATAGCCCTAGTGCCTGTTGGCGCTGGTTTAATCGTCCCTATAAACCGCAGCCGTAGATTTACATCAGCCTGTTAATTCCCATCCTCAAGAATCCGGTTCACAGATTCAGTCAAACCACCTGAAAGCCTCTCAAGATTAGCCAAACATAACCGTTAGCTGGTGTGAATGCACTGAAAAAAAAGTGCCTCTGCAAAAACTGATTATTGCGTAGTAACGCTATTCATATGGAACGGCGAACATGGAAATAGACCCAAGAAAGAGAAAAAAACTGAGTGACCATGCCCTGGAAATGATCATGCGTGATGTATTACACGGGATGCGGGAATTTTCACTTGAAATGCGAGCGGATACGGCGTCGGCAATGGCCTCCACGGATGACCATGGATTATCCTCGGACAGTATTGAAAGCGTACTGCGATCGAAAAAGAGATAGCCCCCCTGAAATGGAGGCCATCACTCAAGGCGCCTCTTCCTGAGCGCCATCATCTTCTTTCTGCACCGGCATCAAATCCGCACGGCTCACACCCATGAAAAGCACTGAACTACTTGCAACATAAATTGATGAATACGTGCCGATCACCACACCCACGATCAACGCCAGGGCGAATCCATGGATGATCTCTCCACCAAACAGGAAAAGTGCGGCCAAAACAAGCAGGGTGGTGCCTGAGGTTATCAGGGTTCGGGAAAGGGTTTGGTTGACAGATGTATTGATGATACTCACTGCCTCGCCCTTGCGGATCTTTCTGAAGTTCTCCCGAATGCGATCAAATACGACGATGGTATCGTTGAGTGAATAACCGATAACCGCCAATACGGCAGCCAGAACAGGAAGATCGAACTCCACTTGGAATAAGGCAAAGAAACCAATCGTGATCAGTACATCATGCACCAGGGCGATCACTGATCCAACGGCAAAACGATACTCGAATCGCAATCCCACATAGATCAAGATGCCGATCAGGGCATACAGCATCGCCAGACCACCATCCTCGGTCAGTTCATCACCCACTTGAGGGCCGACGAATTCAACCCTGCGAAGATCGACATTCGGAGCGATAGACTGCATGGCAGTAAAGGCGCGATCGCTGAGTACCGCACTCTCAACATCTTCCCGGGGCGCCAATCTGACCAACACATCCTTGGAGGTACCGAAGTGTTGAATCACCGCATCACCAAAACCATCCTTGGCCAGCGCCTCGCGCACAACCGGTAGCTCTACCGCCTGGGGATATCCGACTTCCACAAGAGTACCGCCGGTGAAATCAATCCCCAGATTGAGTCCGCGGACGATGATAGCGCCCAGTGAGATCAATAGCAGTATGCCCGACAGTACCAGTGCAAGATTGCGCTTGCCCATCAAGTCGTAACGGGCCTCTTTGTTTAAGATCTGCATAACAAGATTCCTTATATCGCCAGCGCTTTTACACGCTTACGACCATAGATCAGATTGATCACCGCACGTGTACCGATGATAGCGGTGAACATAGAAGTACAGATGCCGATTGCCAGCGTGACCGCAAAACCCTTGATCGGTCCGGTACCAAAACTGAACAACACCACGGCCGCGATAAGAGTGGTGATATTGGCGTCAATGATGGTGGAGAAGGCCTTCTCATAACCGGCCTGGATACTTGCCTGGGGCGAGTTGCCGTTGGCAATCTCCTCACGGATTCTTTGGAATATCAACACATTCGCATCCACCGCCATGCCGACGGTGAGCACGATGCCGGCAATACCGGGCAGGGTCAGGGTCGCCTGCAGCATGGAGAGAATCGCCACTATCAGCACAAGATTCATGACCAGCGCCAAATCGGCTACCAGACCGAAAATGCGATAGTAGATTGCCATGAATACCATCACCAGAGCCAGCCCGATCATCACCGATTTAAAACCCTGGTCGATGCTGTCCTGTCCCAGGCTGGGGCCGATAGTACGCTCTTCGACGATCTCGATAGGTGCTGCCAGGGCACCTGCCCGAAGCAACAATGCCAGGTCCCTGGCCTCTTCCGTGGTATCGAGCCCAGTGGTCTGGAAACGTCTGCCGAAGGGTTCCCTGATGGTGGCGATGGAGATCACCTCCTCGACCCGCTTCTTCACCTTCACCGGCTCACCATTCACTATCCGCGTGGTAGTCCGGTTCTCGATGAAAACCACCGCCATCGGCTTGCCCACATTCTCATTGGTCATGCGCCGCATACGCTTGGCGCCCACACCGTCCAGGCTGACGAAGACCGCGGGTTGGCCCGTCTGTTGATCCAGACCCGATGATGCATCGACAATCTGGTTACCGGTAACGATCACCCGTTTTTTCAACAATACCGGTTGACCATCCCGCTCGTGATAAAGGTTGGAGCCCGGCGGGACACGCCCATTCACCGCATCCTCCACACTATGCTCGGTATCAGCCAATCGATATTCAAGCGTCGCGGTAGCTCCCAGGATCTCTTTCAGCTTTGCCGGATCCTGCGCACCGGGCAGTTGGACCACAATCCGCCTGATTCCCTGTTGCTGTATCAACGGTTCGGCGATACCCAGCGCATTGACTCGATTACGCAATGTGGTGATGTTTTGCTGCAGGGCGAACTTCTGTACCTCCTGCCTCTCCACCGGAGAGAGTGAGACAAGAACCAGGAATGCATCCCCCTCATCAATACTTTCGAGATTCAGGGATCGAAACTCATTACCGATCAGGTCCGATGCCTGATCTCGTTTCTCCGGATTATTGAATTTAACGACAACCTGTTCATTCTCACGGCTGATACGGATATATCGCAGCTTGTTCTCCCGCAGCAAGGTTCTAATATCGCTGCTGTAGCGTTCAGCTGCCTGCTCGATCGCTGCCTCCATGTCCACATCGATGAGCACATGGATACCGCCTCTGAGGTCGAGTCCGAGATACATCGGCTCAGCCCCCAAGCCGACCAACCAGTCGGGCAGATCAGGAGAGAGTGTTAAAGCCGGAGTATAGTTCTCGCCAAGTTCAGCGGCTATCTGGTCCATCGCCTTGAGTTGATCCTCAGAACTCAAGAATCGTACCAGCAGCTTGCCGTTTTTCTGTGCCATGCCCTTGGCCGTGATACCCACATTGTCCAGCGCCTGCTGCACCCGTGATTCGGTCGTCTGATCTATAACGGCATCACGCTGTGCTGAGATTTCCATTGAAGGGTCCTGGTCGAACAGGTTCGGCAAGGCGAACAATCCGCCTAGCAGGACCACGAGCAAAACCATTAGGTTTTTCCAAAGCGGGTATTGGTTCATCGTACTTTCAAAATGTTAAAACTATGTAAGAATCGGTTTGACGCAATATCGACTAGAGTTCTTTCAGGGAACCTTTCGGTAACACCGAGTCAACGGCCTGTCGGCGGATCTTCACCGCGGTTCCATCAGATACCTCCAGCAAGAGAAAGTTCTCGCCAAGATCGGTAATCTTCCCCGCCATGCCGCCGGTAGTGACGATTTCATCCCCCTTGGCAAGGGCCTCAACCATCTTCTTATGCTCTTTCTGGCGCTTCACCTGAGGACGAATCATCAGAAAGTAGAGTACAGCGCCGAAGATAACCAGGGGCAGCAGCCCGGTAATCGCACTTGCTTGTTCGGTAGCGGCCGGCGCCTCCGCCAAGGCATCAGATATAAAAAAACTCATTTCAACTAACCTCTTATTCAGGCCAAACGGTATCCGTCAGGCAGGTCATGCCCGGTGATAAAATCAGCGGCCGATTATGACACAGAAGGGGAAAATTAGCAGGCTTAAGTGATGTAATGGAGTAATTCCATCTTATCGGCTGCGCAGGGGTGCGGCAAAGCTGCCGCCGGATATTGCAAGTCCCCTGGTTAGCAAACAAAATCAGCGCTATATGGTGGGGCAGGCCCCCATCCTGCCCATTGAGATGCTCGTTCCCACGGAGAGCCATGGGAACCAGTGTCAATGAATCTGAGGTTCCCTAATACCAAATCGAAAGATAGGCCTTGATTACATTGGCTGTAAATGAGTAGAGGGGCTCCTCACCGGCGACACCGCCGCGGGTGATATCACGAAAATCGTCATACTCGAACCGAATCAGGTCGAGTGAGAAGTTGAGGCTGCCATTGTCTATAAACCGCCACCTCTCAGGATGAAAACCATAACTCAAAGCGAATCCGAGGGTGTGGCTTTGAAATGTACTCAACTCCTTGTCCCGTGCCAGAAAATTCTGCTCGTTCACACGTGAGAAGAGATCGCTGTAGAAATCGGCCGCGTTCTGCGTGTAGTAGCGATAACGGACATCGACCACCCAGTCTTTCTCCAGGGGGTGGGTATAGGCGAATTCCACGTTGTTGGCACTGATACCCCAGGTATCGTTGAAATAGCGATATTCACCGCTCAAGGCGGCACGATAGGGAAGATAATATTTCAGGCGCAGGGCCAGGGCGTTACTGGTGCGTGTACTCGGATACCTCTCGGGTTGAAAGCCGTATCCATTCTCACTGAGTGGATCGAGAAATCGATAGGAGCGATAGGGATTGTTCAGGAAGCCCTGATCGGTGATCGTCTCCCAATCGATGTCGAGAATGCTCTCTTTGGTCAAAATCTGGCTGACACCGATACGGTAATTCTGCCGCTTCAGGGACTCTCCGAAATCCCTGTCTCCATTACGGCTGATATCATCATTGCCCACCGCATACCCGAGTGAGACGGTTGTGAGGTCACCGAATATGTCGTGACTGATGGAAAAGCTGCCGGTCTCGGCTTGATAGTCGCTCTCATCACTGCTGGTCAGCGCCAGACTCATCAAGGTCTTGTTGTTCAGATAATCCAGCGCCAGGCTGGTTTCCGTACGTTCCTCGGTATAGGGCGACGCCGTGCTGACCACATCCACCGAGGCGCTTGAGATGGAATCGATATAGTAGTTGGCATTCAGTGACAGATTGCCGGAAAAGGACTTGCGCACCAGGATCGATGGCCCATCCACTTCGACACCACCGCCATCGTAACGGTGATACATGATATCCGCTCTGTCTTCCGGAAGAACCGTAGCCTGCAATCCCGCACTGCACGTTAACAGCAGCACTATTTGCAGACCGAAAAGACCCCGCTCTGATATCAACCATGAGAAAATCGAAGTGGGAGTCCGCATGATCGTGAGACTAGTTACAGCCACATCCCCCTCCGCCGCCGCCCTCGGCGCCACGTGCCGCCTCGCGGGTCTGATAGACATGGTGTCGGTAGGCGCTCGCGACAGGGTCACGCTCAAAACTCATGATCGGATCGGCCAGATGGGCACGCTCATAGGGTTGTACCCAGGGCTCGATACTGCACCCTGCAGTGGCGAGAACGGATAGAGAGAGCAAAAACCGGCAGGTTCTGTATAGCATCGTTTTCACTTCAATCAATGGTTACTCACGCAACAGCTCGCGAATCTGCTGCTGGTACTCTTCCTCATAACCGGGTTTATAACCCTTGTGGAGATAACGTATGCGTCCATCCCTATCGACCATGAAGGTGCTTGGCATCGCTTTGACCTGATACTGCTTACTCACTTTGCTACGGTCATCATAGAGAATGGGAAAACTCACCGGGACGTCACTCAGCATCTTATCGGCTGCGGCCCTGTCTTCATCCACATTCACGCCCAACAGTGAAAATCCCAGGGATTGGTAGCGATCGAACAACTGCTGCAACAGTGGCATCTCCTGACGACAGGGACCGCACCAGGACGCCCAGAAATTGACCATCACTACCTGCCCTCGCAGTTCACTCAGCTTTATATTCACACCCTCTCGACTCTTGAGCGTGAAATCCGGCGCCATGGTTTGTTGATTGCCTGCAACGGTATATCCGCAAGCCAACAGCAATACACCGGCTACGATAAGCTGATGCAATCGGAATTGAATTAGGCGTTCACTCAACATCGCTATTCCCTCAAAAGAAGTATGTCAGGCCGCCGTGCAGCTCGAAGTTGTGAATTGTCTTCGTCTCCCCCAGCAGGTCTGACTCGAACATGTGATCCCTGACATCGAGATGCAGGGTCAGCCAGTCATTGATCAAGAGCCGATACCCCGCACCGACATTGACCGTAAACTCGTCGTCTCCGGCAAAGCGTGTACTGCCGATTCCGGCGATCAGATAGAACTGGCTGTTATAGGCATACTTACCACCCAGAAACACCTCTCCGGGAAGCAGGTTGTATCCGGCGGAGAGATTGTAATAAGTGAAGTCCCGGTCATCGTCGGCGAGCAGCTGAACATCACCGCCCAGCTGTTCGAAACTCGTCTCCTTGGCCTCGGTCGTGCCGATCGCCGCTTCAACGAAAATCGACTCCGTAAGGTGATAGGCAAAACGGGCGCCGAAGACACCGCTGGTCCCGAAATCCTCTATGTTCATCAAACCGGCATAGATCCCTATCTCGAAATCCTCTGAATCGATCTCGGGTTCCACAATCTCCCTGCGTGCAATCTCAGGCTCAATAAGCAGATCCTCACGCAGCCCCTCTCCGATAGGCTCAGCGGCTATGCACGGCAGCGTTATCAAGGCCGTCAGAAGTGACGCTATGCTCAGAAAAAGAAACCGAGTCCGATTTTCCACTGGTCAAATTCCTCATTGTTTTCACGACTGGTAAATGCGGTGTAGTGTCGAAACTCTCCACGCAGAAAAAAACGCCGCGTCAGATAGACACGCAGGCCGGCGCCTACATGGGCCGTAGTGTCGGTGCGATCCTCAGCCTGAACCAATGTCGACTTCGGCTCGGTACGAATCACACCCCCTCCCAACGTGAAAAACGGACTATAGGTCCATTCGGGAAAGGGCTGAGACAGCAGGTTGACATCAAACAGGTATTCGCTTGAGAAATCACCCAAGGCTTGAGACAGACTGAGCTCAGCGGAGAGATTTTCATTGAACGAGTAACCACCATATATGCCAAGCAGTGTGGCGCCCTCCATGTCGCCGCCATAAAAACCGAATTCCCATTCCCGGTTCCTGAAATCATCCTGTGTATAGCCGACCAGCACAAGCCGCTCACCATCCGCCGTTTGAGTCTGGCGCATCTGCTCCAGGCTGACCCAACCAGAACGACCGCGACGCGTGTAAACCTGAAACCAATCCGTGCGGCGCTTTCGAACCTCGACCCACTCCATCCTTTCCACGACGTATACGATGGGATAGGAACGCCCCGGCCCGGTGTGCATTTCAATATAGGGAGCTGTTACCTGGACCCGTTGATACTCCTCTTCTCCCGCACCGGTTGCAGGTATCAGCCAGATCAATAGCCAGCTCGTCCACAGGTACCGCTTTAACCTAAGAAGTCTCAAACTCACTCATCCAGTGGTGCCATGAAAGGGTCATTGTAATACTGTGCGCCTATGTCGAGCCATTCAGCTATCAGTTTTTTCTCCGCATCACTCAGATAACCCGCATGCACGCCACCTGGATCAAACAGCCCAAGGAAGCGGCCATTATTTGCCGAGCCCGCCTCCATCGAGGGTCCTCCCGGCACCGGCACCGGTGCGTCAGGCAGTGGAACAGGATTGCCTGATCCATCCAGGACCAGTTCACCATTGTCATCGGTTTCATACAGCGGCTGGCCGTTTTCATCCGTTTGCGGCACCAGAATATCAACCAGAAGACCGTCCACGACCTGCTGCATATTATCCGGTAAAAGCAACTCCCGATAGGCCGCGAAGTGGTCCGGCTCATCTTCGGATGGACCATCACTCAGATCCAGCTGGGCATCCGGTAACACGGTCACCCCATTGTCGTCCGTGTCATGGCAGAGCGTACAGGTATGATCGTCGATCCGGGTATCGGAGGCATCGAATACCGGTCGTGGCAGAGACCATAACGGATGGATATGCTGTTCGTAATGTATGATGGAACGACAGAACACATTCCAGTTGCCGCTACAGGCAGCATCACTCAGGGGCGACTCTGTCTCCAGATCGGCATACCGATAGCTGAATTCCGTATCAGGCTCTCTCATGGCCGGATCCGTCCAGACATCGGTGAACAGCAGGTCCAAGGTTGGATCACAAGCGCCGGCTCTGCATTGCAGACGGTTGCGTGTCTGTGCCATGGTCTCTCCGAAATCGCTCCACAGCTCCGGATTGGCATTCGGGAATGGCAGACCGCTACCTGTACTGCCGTTATAGACACTGGGTGGTGCGGCACTCAGTCTGCCATGGGGAAGCGGGCTGTCAGCAGCATGGCAGCCACCGCAACTCACAACCTCTCCCGGTCTGAACTGGAGCCAGAAGCCATGAGGTTGATCGATGCGTCGTCCACTAGCATCGAGTATGCCGAAACTGACGGGAACATTCGCCGGCACCTTCACCTGCACGGAACCATCGGGCTCGATCGGCGCATAGCCGATCACCTCACGCATTCCGAACTGCGCGGTTGCGCCAAACGCGCTGCTTGAAAACTCGAGCACATCATCATCTGGGATTGCCACCTGCTTTATGAGGCGCAGAAATCTTGCCGGACGTTGATCCGACCGGGTCTGGGCGGGATCGGCCAGGGTTGGTATATCGGGATCGGCCGCATCCACGCCGTCCAGGTCGTAGACACTGCGTATTTGCAGCAGGCCGGCCTTGTCCGACACCAGGGTCGGGTCAAGATCGATACCCGCGGTTTTGTCATGCCGGATCGTCGGAACGGCACGCGCCACAGCGATCACGGCATCGGTGTAGATAACACCCTCTTGCGGCTTGACGATCGGTTGTTGGGTCTGTGTATCGCCGTCATAGATAAAAAGGCTGTAGAGCGGCGGCGCTGCTTCGGTATCGGGATTGGCAAGACGCTCCTCGGTGCAGGGAACGATAATATCATCCTCCAGCGCACGGCACTGGCTCCAGCTGATCACCATCCGATCCGTTCCATCAAACAGCGGGTAGGCACTGCGCAACTGTCCACCGCTCGACAGACTGCCATCGGTGGTGACCTGAAGTGTAGTCGCCTGGGTCTGCGCCGGGCCTGTCAGGCCCGTGTTTTCCCATGTAGGCTGATCATTATCCACATAATTGGCGCTGTCTATGTAAACCAGGTCACCACCCTCATCGGTACCGTCGAAGGGTAACAGCAACGCCAGAATACGGCCATCCGGCATCTCGATCGGGCGCAAGAACTGCACCGTACCACCCCCGGTTCCCGAATCATGGCTGTTCAATCCATACAACAGCTCCAACTCGGTGCCATCCGGATTCATGCGATAGAGATGGATGGCATCGTTGCCGTCCGCATTGTTCCAACGGCTGAACACGACCTGACCATCGGCAAGGACGCTGGGAGAGAAGTCATGGCTGCGATTGAACGAGATCTGGGTGATATCGGTACCATCGCTGTTCATGACGTGGAGAACCATGGCCGGCTCATCAACCGATCTCTCCATGGCGAGATACTGGGGTTTGCCCTCGTCCAGCAGCCGCGCCTTGGCAAGCCGTTGCCTGGTGGTAGAGAAAACGATACGCCCATCGGGCAGATATTGAGGGAAGCGGTCGTGACCGTCTTCGGCAGTGATATCCGAGACAATGACACGTCTCAAGGATTGACTTGGAATGTCGTACTCCCAGATATTCCATGTCGGCTGATCCTCAGGCTCGGCATCCTCGATAAGGGGCAGCCTGAGAGAGAACAGCAGCTTGCTACCATCGAATGAGGCACTGACATCACGCACATCACCTTCACCCTCGGTCACCGATCCTGTCAGGT
The DNA here is from genome assembly GCA_040506195.1 of Candidatus Thiodiazotropha sp. Lineage (GTDB taxonomy): Bacteria > Pseudomonadota > Gammaproteobacteria > Chromatiales > Chromatiaceae > Thiodiazotropha. The sequence goes on from JBEVXH010000001.1 coordinate 203,240, forward strand.
TGATCTCCTCGGCCCCCCCTGCGGCGTAATCCTTCAGATAGAGGTCTCCACCCGCCTCGCTGACCTGACTGACACGGATATCCGTATTGGTTGTCTCAGTAATCGGCCGCTTCACATAGGCGACAGGGTAATCCACGACAACCGGATCCTGCTCCTGGCTGCTGCCACTGCCACATCCCTGTAAACCGAGGATGAACATGGCAGCGCATAGGCCCTGCAACGTCGTCATGGCGGCAACCCGTTTCATCTGTAGCTAGCTTCCTCCGGGAAATCTGATCGGACCATCTCTGATAACCCATCTGTGGTTAACCATGGATATGTCATCGAACACCATTCAAAACAAGCATTGACTCGTGCTATCGACTAATAAAATCATGGACTTGAGAGTCTACCTCATCGCAGTCACCAATCAGTGCGCGAGTTCACACACTGTTAAAACAGAAGTCACGTATTCGCCACTTTAGATTGACAAAAACAGGGAAAGATATAGAAGGGAAGAGACGGTAAACAAAGACTCGAAGGATGCTTCGAGATTAGTCTAAAGGTGGATTTAGGGGCACGTTCATCATGTCATTTCTGGGCCAATGCAGAGATAGTATTTCGATTTCTAAAAAGCCACGGCCGTTTCTTATTCTGATTCTGCTATCTCTGTTCACCGTCACCGCATCGGCCGGACCGCGTGAACAGGCCAAACGCATGCACGACCGGATAGCCGGGGTACCACCAGGCACTGAAATCCTGGCGCAAATGGTCACTGAAATCGAAACCAACGGCGATCCTTTGGCAGCGGCCATGATCGCCACCGAGCATCCCGATTTCTACAATGTCACACTGAAAAACTGGGCCACTCCCTGGACCAACGAGGAGATGACACCATTTGCTCCGCTGAATGACTACAGCGCCACTGTGATCGGAATGGTAAGGGATGATGTTCCTTTCAACCAGTTGCTCTCTGCAGACATCCTCTATATCGGCAGCAACGCACCGGCCTACTCCAACAGCAATAACGACCACTATGAGGCGATGGAGACCTTGGGCCTGAACCTCAAGAATGAGCTGCAGCAAACCACCCAGTCGAGTGTGACCGGGCTTCCGCCGGAGGGAACCGCAGGTGTCATCACCACCCGTGCGGCCGCAAGGGCGTTCTTTATCGATGGTACGAATCGAGCCATGTTCCGCTTCACCATGCTCAATCATCTATGCAAGGATCTCGAGTTAATCAAGGACCCGACACGGGCCTCAGACCGGATCCGCCAAGACGCCACTCGCAGCCCTGGAGGGGACAGCCGCGTTTGGTTCAACAACTGCTTGGGATGCCATGCCGGCATGGCGCCCCTGGCGCAGGCCTATGCCTATTACAACTACGAATATACCGACGATCCGGAAACCGGTCGCCTCTCCTACACACCCGATAGCGTGCAACCCAAGTACCTGATCAACAGCAGTGTCTTCAAGGACGGCTATATCACTCCGAATGACGATTGGGATAACTACTGGCGGGAAGGCCCCAATTCAGTGCTGGGTTGGGACCCGAACCTGCCAGGCTCCGGCGCAGGTGCCAAATCGATGGGTGAGGAACTTGCCAACTCCCATGCGTTTGCCGAATGTCAGGTCACCAAGGCCTTCCGGGCAGTCTGCCTACGCGTCCCTGTGGACAGCGCGGACCGATCCCGTATCGCGGAGATAACCAGCAGTTTCAAAACCGACTACAACATGAAACGCGTATTTGCTGAAACCGCCGTCTATTGCGCAGGGAATTGAGCCAGTGACCATGCAGAACAACGCACAACAGCATGATGGATGGGTGGGAAAGGCCCTCTCTATCGCCGTCCTCTCCATGTTTTCCAGCATCGGACTGGTGGGTTGCCAGGATGGCGTGAGCACCGAGACCCTGCAACCCACCACGGTCACCACCAGCACCTATACCGGGCCGGCCGCACGCACCTCCGATATCCAGGGTTTTCGGATCAGCGTATGGGAACCCCTGCGTGGGGAAAACCGCTGCGGTTCCTGTCACAACACGGGAGGTCAGGCGCCTCAGTTCGTGCGCGAGGACGATGTCAATCAGGCCTATGAAGCGGCCAATCCCCATGTCAACAGAGAGGAGCCCGATCAATCCTCGCTGGTCACCAAGGTTGCGAATGGGCATAACTGCTGGGAGGCCAGTGACACCGCTTGCGCCACTATCATCACCAGCTATATCGAATCCTGGGTTGGCGATGGATCCGGTGGTGGACGACAAATCGAACTCGAGCCGCCGCCGAACAAGGTGGTCGGTGAAAGCAAATCATTTCCCGATGATTCCAGCCTTTTTGCAACCTACGTGCACCCGTTGCTGACGGATTACTGCGCCGAGTGTCATGTCGAAGATGCGGCCGCCCCCCAATCACCCTACTTTGCCACTGCCGACAGCGCGATTGCCTATGCCGCGGTAAAGACCTCGATCGACCTGGATACGCCTGTCAATTCCCGCCTGGTGCAGCGTCTCATCGAACTCCACAACTGTTGGGATGATTGTAGTGACAATGCTCAGGAGATGGAGAGCGCCATCGATCAAATGGCCAGCAACATTTCGCCAACCCCCATCGATCCGGACCTGGTCATTAGTCGGGCCCTGAGCCTGCCTGAAGGAACGGTCGCCAGCGGAGGCAGCCGGCAGGAAAACGATGTCGTCGCCCTGTATGAGTTCAAGACAGGTAGCGGCAACATCGCCTACGACACCAGCGGCGTCGACCCCGCGATCAATCTGAGCATCAGCGGCAATGTCACCTGGGTTGAGGGTTGGGGTTTGGACTTCAGCGACGGTAAGGCCCAAGGCAGTACCGGCGACAGCAGTAAAATAGCCCAATTGGTTCAGGCCACAGGAGAGTACACCATAGAGGCATGGGTAGTCCCCGCGAATGTTACTCAGGAGGGGCCCGCTCGGATCATCAGCTACTCCGCCGGTACCGACGTGCGCAACTTCACTCTCGGTCAAACCCTCTACAATTACAACTATCTGCACCGCTCCAGCACCACCGATGGCAATGGCGAACCGGCCCACTCCAGCGCTGACGATGATGAGGATCTACAGGCAACGGAACAACACGTGGTAGCCACATTCGATCCGGAAAATGGGCGACGCCTCTATGTGGATGGGGTGTTTACCGATGATCTTGACGAAACCGAACCCGGCAATCTGAATGACTGGGATAACAGCTACGCTCTGGTCCTGGGTAATGAGGCCTCCAGCGACCGCCCCTGGGCAGGCAAGATACGTCTGCTGGCGATCCACAACCGAGCACTGACGGCGCAGCAGATCAAACAGAATTTTGACGCTGGCGTGGGTGAGAAATATTTCCTGCTGTTCAATGTCACCGATCTGGTCAATCTGCCACAGAGTTATGTGATGTTCGAGGTCAGTCAGTATGACAACTACAGTTATCTGTTCCGTCAGCCTAAATTCATCAGCCTCGACGAAAGCGTACTACCGGGCTCCATTCCCCTCGAGGGCATGCGCATCGGAATCAATGGCAAGGAAGCCGCCGTCGGCCAAGCCTACTCACGCCTGGCAATCACCATCAATGACGGCGAATACACCGCCAATGGTCAGCTGTTGTCGAATATGGCGACTACCATACCCTCCGAAAAAGGCTCCGAAAATGATCAGTTTTTCCTGACATTCGAACGGTTGGGGACGCATACCAACGTCTATGCAGAAGCGGTTGTGCTGCCACCGGCCGAACCGGCGGATAGCGAGCCTGTGCCGCTGATCGGATTACGCACCTTTGATGAGATCAATGCCACCATGTCGGCCCTGACCGGCGTCAGTCCCACCCTGGAGGCGGTACAGACCACCTATACCACGATCAGGCAACAGCTTCCCTCATCGGAAGAAATCAGTGGCTTCCTCTCATCCCATCAGGTGGCGGTATCACAACTGGCGATTGAGTATTGCAGTGCCCTGGTCGACGACACGGTTCTTCGGGCCGGGCTGTTTCCCGGTTTCGACTTCAACGCGAACGCCAACGACATTCAGAGCGCCACCTGGCAGAGTCAGGTGGTCGCTCCATTGATGAGCCGCTTCATGGGTGAGCAGCTGACAACCCAACCCTCGCCATCGCTTGTCGAGGGTGAACTGATGAATCTATTGACAGGCAGTGTGGGTCTGGCCCGGTGCAGCGGCGGCTGTGATGCGGATCGTACCGAAAAAGCAACCAAGGCAGCCTGCGCCTCACTGCTCGGCAGCGCTGTCGTGTTGCTCCAGTAGGAAAAAGATCTAATGGATCAGGAATATGCCCCGAACAAGCAGCCTGTGTGGCTAACGGTAAAGAAATCATGCGCAGAAAAGTGAAGAAACTCTCTCCTGATGCCCCATTGCTATATCCGGATCATCCGCGCCCGGTGACGCGTCGGGATTTTATCCGCCAGGGCTTGATGGCGGGATTGGGCGCCGTCACCACCCCTTCGCTGTTCGGCCTGTTCGCCAATCCCGGCGAGGCCAGGGCCGCCCTCTCATCCGATCTCGAGGCCCTGAAGAATATCTGCGGCATAGATACCCTTGGCGGTGGCAAGATCCCCTTCATCTGTTTCGACCTCGCGGGCGGGGCCAATATCGCCGGCTCCAATGTACTGGTGGGCGGCGAGGGAGGCCAGTTCGATTTTCTCACCACGGCCGGTTACAACCGTCTCGGCCTGCCCGGAGACATGGTGCCGCCCATTACCAATCCGGATACCGGCCTGAGCGACTTCATCAATACTGAACTGGGTCTTGCCTTCCATTCGGACAGTGCCTTCCTGCGCGGTATCCTGGAAAAGGTCTCGGCAGGCAATCGGGCCAACATAAATGGCGCCATGATCCCGGCCCGATCGGAAAACGATACCGGCATCAATCCGCACAATCCCATGTATGCCATCAACCGCTGCGGCGCCGACGGTGAATTGTTGACCCTGATAGGGTCACGCAGCTCGGATTCCGGCGGCAATTCAGTGGCCCCGGCGGATCAGATCGACCCGACCGTCCGGCCCACCAAGGTCGACCGGCCCAGCGACACGACCGGCCTGGTTGATACCGGCAAGCTGGTGGGCCTGCTCGATCAGTCCGACGCCGTTGCCGTGATGGAGGCGATACAACGTATCTCCGATATGAAACTGAATAGCGTAAGCACAGGTATCAGCACCGATGACGTGGTCAAGGAACTGATACGCTGCGGATATGTCAAGAGTGCCGACCTGGTCGACCGTTATGGTGATCCGGCCGCCCTCGATGTCACCGCCGACCCCGATATCATCGGTCCGATCTTCACTCAGGCGGAGTTCGACAATGACGGGGAATTCCGCAAGACCGCGTCGGTCATGAAACTGGTTATCAACGGCTATGCCGGCGCCGGCACCATCACCATGGGCGGCTACGACTACCACACCGGCGACCGAGCTGTGGGTGAGATCCGCGATCTGCGCGCCGGACGCTGTATGGGAGCCTGCCTGGAGTATGCCGCGCGTCTCGGCATGCCCCTGATGCTGTATGTCTTCAGTGACGGTTCGGTCTCGAGCAACGGCACCATCGATAACTCCGCGGATGGGCGTGGCAAGGGAGTCTGGACCGGTGACAACCAATCCACCGCCGCTTCTTTCTTCCTGGTCTACAACCCGGGGGGGCAACCCTTGCTTGCGGGAGCTTCAGCCGATGATCAGTTGCGTCATCAGCAAATCGGCCACTTCTCCGCCGATGGGGCGGTGGACAACGGTTCCAGCCCGGCCGCCAACAATGTCAATCAACTGGTGCTGACTGTGGCGCTGAACTATCTGGCGCTGCACGGCGAACAGGGGCAGTTCAACACCCTATTCGGTACCAGTCTCGGCAACACCGCCATGCTGGACAGCTTGACCGCATTCAATCCAATCGCATAACTGGAAACAGGTCTGCCAAAAGGCCGCAGGGTTTTGCCGGCTTCTTGCATGGCTGCCATTCATCGGACGAATTGATTAGAATCGCCGATCTGTAACTTCACCATCACCCACGAGGCGTATTGAGCAGGATGGAGCGACTGGCTCATGATTACATCGTCTGGAATGCTGACCCGACACTTCTCTCATTTGCCGGGCTCGATATCCGATGGTATGGCGTATTGTTCGCCACCGCCTATCTCTTGGGATACCAGCTCATCCATTGGATCTACCAGCGTGAGGGACGCGACAGCCAATCCCTTGAGCGACTTTCACTCTACCTGGTGATCGGCACCATTGTCGGCGCTCGGTTGGGACATTGTCTGCTCTATGATCCCACTTACTATCTAAGTCACCCATTGAAGATACTCGCCATCTGGGAGGGAGGCTTGGCGAGCCATGGCGGCGGATTGGGCGTCATGTTGGCCCTCTACCTGTATAAGCGTCAGACAGCGGAATCCTACCTCTGGTTACTGGACAGGTTCGCTATCCCCACCGCCCTGGCCGGGGCCTTCATTCGCCTGGGCAATCTGTTCAACTCGGAGATCTATGGCATGGAAACCTCGCTGCCCTGGGCGATTGTATTCGAGCGTATCGATAATCTACCGAGACACCCGGCCCAGCTCTATGAGGCCATCGCCTACGCCATCGTTTTCCTTCTCTTATTGACCCTTTATCGACGTAGCGATAGCACCGCTAAACCGGGATTCCTATTTGCCGTCTTCCTGATTACGGTATTCAGCACAAGGTTCGCCATCGAGTTTGTCAAAGAGAAACAGGCGACCTATGCCATCGACCATTGGATAAATACAGGCCAATTATTGAGCCTTCCCTTTATCCTGGCGGGATGCGTGTTGCTGATTATTGCCCTGAGACCCCCAAGGCATCAAAGCGTCGCACATAGGCCAGATTGATCATGAAATCAGGCACTGAATCGGTGGTAAAAGTCTCAACGAAAGATAAATTGATACGCTGGCTATCCATGTCCAGATAAATGGTGCCCCTGACCTGGACTTCCCACGGTACGGTTGGCACTTCCGAGCCATGATCAACGCAACGCCACCGATATGATCGGGATTGCTGTCATATTGGGAGGATTACCCTCGCACTATTTTAAAATGTTTAAATTTTACTACTTTTTTTCCTATTTATAATCAATTGTCTACTAGTAAGTTATCAAAACGGATGTATAATTTGGATGCGTTTGGAATTCTCCCAAAGCAAAAGGATTAATGGATTCTTGCTAACTGCGTCATGACGATGTCTCTTACTTTGCTTACTAATTCCACTAAGTGGCTCACTAGCTGCTGTTCTGTCATTAACTCTACAGATGATCTATGTAATCACCATACTAGGCGTTTATCTACTTCATTTATAAAGAGAGTATCCTACAGTAGGACCTTTGTGATTCAGGCGAGGCCAGCACAGCATGTGCCACTAACTTATTCATACCATTCTATATGAAATCATGGTAATACTTATGCGTAAACTGCTCTCTTCTCTTTTTATCACATTAGTGTTTAGTGGTTGCGCCACCACTCAAATGCAGTTTACGGAGAATAATCACACTGACTCAATATTTGGCGCAAATATTCTTGTGATTACGCCTCAAAAACAAATTGTTGGAACAGTTCCAGGAACACAATCCAGCCAAACTGCTATCAATATTGCCGAAGACCATGCAGGAGTATTTGGCATTTTTTTAACCGGGATGTTCGATGCTATAGAAACATCGAATGACACCAAACGAATGTACAAGCTTGTTGAGCCAGTTAAAAGTAAAGTGAGTGATCTAGATTTTAAAAAAGATCTAGTTCGCAAACTACAAGAAAAATGCATCTTCACCTCCCCTGAACGGATAACCATTTCTGAAGAAGTGCCGGAATTTGAGGCTGATTTACTTAAAATACTAAAAAAACTGGATGACAAGCCTACTATTATTATCAGCTCACAATATAGCTTTGATCCAACTTACCGTGTATTCATGATTGATACTGCAATAAGCCTATGGTTAAACAATACAGATAAACCCGCACACACAACTAGCACAGCTTACTACTCACCTCCAATAACGCCTTTTGTAAAAAAATATGAACACACATTTGGTGATGTCCTGTTACTGCGAGCAAAAGAGAAGAGTGAAGAAAATATTTATACTCCAAACATTTCACTTTGGGCTTACAATCGCGCCCAAATATACCGCAAGTACTATGAAGAAGGGATTGAAGAGAGCGCTAACATGATTGTGAACGCTCTAACAAAGAAGCTTGACCTTGACAGCCTTACTGAAAATAAGTTAGCCACTTATATCAATTATCATATACCACAATTTAACAAACACGGCTTTCTAATTAATAACGCATCCGAGGGCAGAGTCATCCAGAAAGCGAACAATCGAACACTGCTTGTTTCAAAGAATGGTTCATTTTCCTCTGTTTACAGCGGCCCTGTACTAAAACAACTAAAGAAGGCAAAAACCTTTAGACAATATCGATAAGCAAATGGAGCGCTCATCTCATTCACTAAGCACATTAATTTTTTGTTTGGTTATATATACACAGGATTACTTCTGATGGCACATCGCATTTCAACAAAAAATATCTCTTTAATCCTTTTTTATATTTTAGTATTTGCGCTACCCTGCTCCACATCTGCAGCCAGCGCTTTCTCTTTTAATAAAGAGCAAGTACCTCAAAATAAGCCGAAAGCAGCAGTTGTAATAGTAAGACCAGAGAATTCACTTTCAGCACAGTACACCAACGATCTGATATTTTCCTTGCAGAACGAACTCTTGATAAACGGCATGGACATAGTTATCGGAAAGGAGAATGCTACGAACACCGACACAGTAGTAATGTATGTTGATTTCTCTATCGAAAGCGGGCTGTTATCTCGTGTTCGCACAGAAAACCAATATATCTATTTCGTAGAAAACATCAGTCGTGTTACATACACCACCTCTTTCTCAACCGTTACCAATGCAACTCCTTTCATGGAGATGTCACTTAGCCTAGATACGCAAATACTTGGACTTACTGATACCAGCTATGATTCAATAGAAACGATAGACAGCTTGTTTGGCAGATCAGCCAACCTCATGGCAAATCTTGTTTTTGCCGCTTTCACTGACACCTCAAACGTAACTGGTACCTGGCATAATGTACTTGGCTCTGCTGTTGTTGAAATCCCTGATATACAGAACAACGGTAAGTATGTTGGATACGTAAAACAAGCAAATCAAAATAGTAATGGATTTTCTATTGGTGAAAAGGCCTACCATATCAGTAGCAATAGTAACAGTACTGAAACACTCACGGGTGAATTAAAGGTTAGATATAATAATGGAAAAGAGCCTGAATGGTTACCCGCAGAATTTATCTTTATAGGAAATCTAATGATAATTAAAACGAGTTCGCCTAAACCACCGGCAAGAATGAATTTTTATACAAAACGCCCACAACGCCAAGAAAACACCTTTTCAGGTCACACTAATATGTTATAAATTAGTGGGAGTTCCATTGTTATCTTCCAACCACTTTGAAGGCTTTCCCTTTCCCTAAAATAGACCATCGCTAATATACATAACCATCCGGTAAATCCATCTTTTCAAGTCAAATCACCTCTGTAGTTTAGTATGTGTCCGGCAATCACATCTATACAGCCGGTATCCAGCTGTGTGGTAACAGCTCATCGATAGCACTGGCCCTTTGTGTTGGCAACCGTTCCAGGACATCTTTCAGATAAGCATAAGGATCATGACCGTTCATTTTGGCTGACTGGATCAGGCTCATGATGGCCGCAGCACGTTGACCACTGCGCAGGGAACCCGCAAACAACCAATTGGAACGTCCCAGTGCCCAGGGTCGTATCTGGTTTTCCACCCAGTTGTTATCGATCGGTACCTTTCCATCTTCGCAGTAACGCGTCAACGCGACCCATCGCTTGAGGCTGTAATCGATGGCTTTAGCCGTCCCTGAGCCATCAGGTACTTTCTGTCGCTGTGCCAACAACCATTGATGCAAGGCATCGAGGATCGGTACGACTTTTTGTTGACGGATTTTTTGTCGCTCATCAGGTTTCAAATCTTTAACCTGTCTTTCAAGCTCATAGATCAGGCCGATCTGTTGCAGGGCATAGTCAGCCAGCTGACTTTGATTGGCGGCATGCAAGTCAAAGAACTTGCGCCGGGCATGGGCCATGCAGCCGATCTCAGTGATGCCCTGCTTGAAGCCTTCCTTGTAGCCGGCAAAGTCGTCACAGACCAGCTTGCCCTGCCAGCACTTCAGGAAGGCCCTGGCATGTTCACCCGAGCGATTCGGGGCAAAGTCATAGACCACACCTTTGACATCTGAGAATGTGGTGCTGGCATAGGCCCAGACATACGCCCGGTGGGTTTTCTTCTTACCCGGCGCCAGCATCTGGACCGGCGTTTCATCGGCATGCAGCACCGGATGCGTGACCAGGGTTTCTCGCAGCGCATCGACCAGGGGTTGCAGGGCAACCCCGCAACGGCCCACCCAGTCGGCCAGTGTGGAGCGGGCAATGGGCAGTCCGGCACGGGCAAAGATGCTTTCCTGGCGATACAACGGCAGGTGATCGCCATACTTGGCCACCAGCACATGCGCCAGCAGGCCGCTGGTGGGGATACCCTTGTCGATGACCTGGGCAGGCACCGGCGCCTGGGTCAGGGTTTCACACTGATCACAGACCCATTTGCCACGGACATGGCGTTGCACCGTAAAGGTGCCGGGGGTGTAATCGAGCTTTTCGCTGATCTCCTCGCCGATACGCTTTAGCTGACAGCCGCAGCGGCAGGTGGTGTTCTCCAGCTCGTGCTCGATGGTGATACGCGGCAAGTCTGCCGGTAAGGGCGCCCGTTTGGGTTGTTGCTTTTGCGCTTTGGGCTTTTCGGCTACCTGCTCCCTGGCACGGGCCAGTTCCTCTTCGATTGCCCCGATATCGGCATCGATCAACTCATCGAGCAGACTGCACTGCTGTTGATTGAGTGTTTCAATGCGCCGGGCAAAACGATGGCGCTTTAAAAGGGCGTTTTCATGGGCCAGCTTTTCATTGATCGCTTCGAGATGGCGGTTGGTTTTTTCTTTGCGCTGGATCAGATCCTCTTTCTGCTCAACGGTAACCAGCAATTGGGCCGCTAGGGCGCGCACCTGTTCGTCGCTCAGTTGATCCAGGTTCGCTTGGGCTTTCATGGCAGCTACGATGCCATAGAAGGATGCGCAAAACGATAGACGCTCAGAGATATTGCTTAAAGCACCGAGATGCGATTGTGTTGTCCGGCCTGATACCAGGGCAGTCCCAGCACCAGTGCCTTGAGTTGTTCATGATCCAGTTGCACCTGACTGCCATGCCAGTCCTTGGCCCGGATAAACTTGCCCTGGTGCAATCGCCTGGCGGCAAGCCACAGGCCAAAACCGTCATGCACCAGCACCTTGAGCCGGTTGGCTCGCTTGTTGGTAAACAGGTAGGCATGATGCGGTTTTGCTTCGCCAAACTGCTTGACCACACGCGCCAGGGCCGTATCAGGACCGGCGCGCATGTCCATCGGTTCAGTGGCCAACCAGATCTGCTCTATGCGGATCATGCCTGTAATGCCCGTAGCCAGGGAATCGCTCGATCAATCTGCGTCAGCGGCCAATGGACCTTGATCGAACCGACCTCAAGGATAACAACAGCGGACTCAGCGCCTTGTAGCGCCCGCTCCTGCACGACGATGGGCATAAAATCGGCAGGTGCAGCACTCACGGCAGTCTTGGTTTTGGCCGCTCGGCGCCATCGATGCACCAGGTTGGCGTTTAAGCCATTGGCCAATGCCACGCCAGCGACTGAAGCCCCTGGTTGATGGCAGGCTGCGACAATCTTGGCTTTAAAGGTCTTGGAAAATCGCCGACGCTTGGCCGGTGTCTTAGCAGGGATAATTTCACTCATGTTAAGTGTCCACTTAAAAATAGGTGGACACTTAAACTACAGAAGTGATCTGACTTGAAAAGATGGGTTTACCGGACGGTTAGACTGTCAGCCCCTGTGTGCCTGTCTACAGCAAGGCATCAAAGCGTCGCACATAGGCCAGATTGATCATGAAATCAGGCACTGAATCGGTGGTGAGGTTTTCGCCGATTGAGATATCGATACGATGGGAGTCCTCATCCAGGTGAATCGACCCCCCAACCGTCAGCATCAATGCAGTACCCCCGAGCTGGTCCAGCCTGCTGTCGTAATGTGAAGAGTGGGCATCGACCTGCGCCTTGAGATCCAACCAGCTCATTGGCCGCCAACCCACTCCCAGGGCGCCAAAAAACACAACATCCCGCTGCAGATCCTGCAACAGGTCAGCCTTACCTTTCAGCAGGAGACCCGCTTGGCCATAGATATTCAGCGGCCATTGCCACAACATTCGCTGCTCCGAGCCGCTTGCCCACAAAGCCAGATCAGCTGCTCCACTGCCCAGCAACGCATCAGCGTCTCCGCTGGGCAGTTTGAGGCTTGCGTGGAGCGCCAATCGCCTGTCACTGTCAGCTGCTACATCCAACGCATGGGAGAGCGTGAGCACCAGATCCCCTACTCCACTCTTGTTCCGGTCGACCAGTATCTGCTCACCCTTGTCATTTACATAGCGAAAAACCAAACGATTTCTGGACCAGTCATTGCGATCGGAATTGGACAATCCAAAAATATCGTGCCAATTCTCGATCAGGCCATCCATCAAACCTTCACGATGAGTCAGGAAAGGCAGTTCGATACCGACCTGCCAGTCCTCCGCAATCCCCCGCTTCCATATCAGCGCCAACCGGTATGTTTCCCCATCCAGCCTGATCCGTTCACCATCCGAGTCGCTCTGTATGGAGTTGTTGGCGATATCCGCAGTCAACTGCAGATAAGAATCGTTGCGCGCCAACAGATGGGATGAGGCCACAGCCGGTAGACCGTAGATCAGGGTGAAGGGGTTCATATTGCGCACATGGAATGGATCGATATTTCCACCGTCCGCATGTGACGGGAGAGCAAGCAGCCCAAACAGGGCGAGGTAACACCTATTCCGCAGGATGGCTATCAAGATCGATCCTCGACATCTATCGACAGGCATCCAACACCAAGACAGCCTGCACATTCAATTCAAATAAATAAATAAATACTATTTGTAATTCAGCTACATAGCCACATAAATTGACCACTAGTCTTTAGCTGATCCGGGCATTATCATTACAGTGCCTGCTGTGTGGCGAATACAATTCACATAACCTATCATGATATTTGGGCATAAAATACCAACTTTACATTTCAACCTGTGACTATGATCGCAAACGCAACGCATTAATTCATATAGATTTATTGTTTCATGACGCTGCTTACAATGATCTGGGAATCAATATCTTGAAGACATTAGTCCGAAATGCGCTTCTGCTGCTATGCTGCCTCGGTTTCTCTCTCTCTGCCGAACCCTTGAGTGATAAGGGTAAGGGCCTTGACACACAGGTCGAGGATCTGAAAAAGGCTGTGATCGAGCTCAATCGAGAACTCTTCATCCTGGAGGAGGAGCTGCTGTTCCCAGGCAATACCCAGGTATCGATCTTTCTCTCCCTGGATATCGGCAACTATTTTAAACTTGACTCTGTGCAATTGCATATAGACAACAAGGAACTCACCAACCATCTCTATACCGAGCGGGAGGTGAAGGCACTGCAACGGGGTGGCGTACAACGCCTCTACCTGGGGAACATCAAGTCGGGTGAACATGAACTGGTTGCCTTCTTCACAGGGGTAGGCCCGAAGGGAAGAGATTATAAACGGGGTGCGACTGTCAGCTTTAGCAAAGGGATCGGCCCGAAATACCTGGAACTGAAAATCATCGACAGTGTCGCCCTGCAGCAGCCGGACTTTGAAATCCGGGAGTGGGAGTGATACGGGTGCGATCCGGCCTGACCTCCCGCATTCTTCTCACGCTCTCACTCGCCATACCTCTCTGCACAACTGCGGATATTTCGACCGGCGAGCCTGGGGAGCTGCGTGACCTGCACTATGGCGACGCCCTGTTTCAGCTCTATCAGCAGAACTATTTTCCCGCTATCGTTCGCCTTCTTGCCGCCAGGAAACAGGGATTGATGCAGGCCTATGCGGATGAACCCGAGTTGCTGCTCGGCGGACTCTATCTGGCCTATGGCATGCCGAATACGGCAGAAGCACTGTTCAACAGAATTCTGCAAAACAGCAAATCTCCGGAAGTATTGAACCGCGCCTGGTTACAGCTGGGTAAATCCCGCCATCGCCGGGGTAACATGAAGGCTGCAAAAAGCGCTTTAAACCAGATCGATGAAAATCTGAAGCCTGAAGCTAATGACGAAAAACACCATTTAAGCGGACTTATCGGCCTACTGCAGAAAAACGAAGCTGATGCGCTCGCTGACCTTGACAAGATTTCACAGCAAAGCGAATGGACACTGTATGGCCGATACAATCAGGCCATCGCTTACCTGCGCAACGATCAACCGGAGAAGGTATTGGCCTTGCTGCAGGAGATCGGTAGCGGGATTGATGAAAATGATGACAATGAGGCAAAGTCCATCAGGGACAGAGCAAATCTTGCCTTGGGTTACCTTTTCCTGGAGTTGCAGCAACCGGCAAATGCACAACAGGCGCTACAACGTGTCCGTCTCAACAGCCCAGCCAGCAGCCAGGCGCTGTTGGGTTTGGGATGGGCCTCACTCCAACTGGGTCAGCAGGAGCGGGCGCTGCCCCCCTGGCAACTCCTCGCTGAACGCAATGCCAGTGATCCGGCTGTGCTGGAGGCAAAGCTCGCTATTCCCTATGTACTCTCCCAGCTGGCGGCCGAACAGCAGTCGTTACAGGGTTATCGCGACGCCATCGCAACCTATGACACCTCGCTCACTCAACTGGATCAGCTGCTCAGCCAAGTAAGAGATGATACGTTCCCTGACAATCTGCTAATCGATAACGACACGGGAATCGATTCACCAAAGCGCTCGCTGTTGTCCTATCTTCTCTCCGGCAATACCTTTCAGGAACGGCTGCAGGACTACCGCGACTTGGGCCACATGGAGAAAAATCTTCAGCAGTGGCGGGAAAAAATCAGTTCATATCGCACAATGCTCAGTAACCAGTTGGTGGCATATAACCGGAAACTGCCTCGTGTTGATGAACACCTGAAAGGAGAGAATCTGAAACAGGTCGTTGACAGAAAAGAGCAGTTGAAGAGACTCTACGAACAGGTTGCAACAACAGAAGAACCGCCATTTGCCCTTGCCAACCAGCAGGAGAAAGCCTGGATTGAGCGAATCAATAAAATCAAACGGATCATTAAACAACACGACGCTGGCGGACGACTGGCTCCTCAAAAAGATATGGCGCGTTTGATGGAAGGCATTCTCTCCTGGCGGATAGCCACTGAACATCCCGCCAGAGTCTGGTCATTGAAGAAACAGATGATTGAGTTGGAACAAAACATTGAGGCGGCACATCAAAAGGAGAGCGAATTAGCCAAGGCCCGCGCCAAGGCCGAAGGGCGATTCGATGCGTTCTCCAGCCGTATCGAACAACTCGAGAAGGCTCTGCCGGGGCTTCATAGGCAGGTAAAGGCATTACGGCAAGACGAGACTGAACTGTTGCGGGAAATGGCACTTGAAAGACTCGAACAACGGCGCAGCCTGATCAACAACTATCTTGTCCAGGCCAGATTCGGCGTCGCCAACCTGCTGGATATCAGCAGCGCAAGAGCAGGGGAGGGGAAATGAGGCTGCCACTCTCGATTTCTCTACTCGGCATCGCACTCTATGGGTGTGCAAACCTGCCGATGTCAGGCAAATCGAAATCCGATGAACCCACCCTTGCGGATATTCAAAAGCAACCGATAAAAGTCGAAAAACAGGCACTCACCCCCACTGACCGTAACGAAGTTATAGAAAATTATCGTGCCATCCTGGAATTGAATCCCGATCAACGACTCAACAGCGAAGCGACCCGTCGTCTGGCGGACCTCGAACTGGAGCGCAGTGAAACCAAGCTGTTGCAATCAACGGACGAGCCTGTACCCAGCGATGCCGAGTTATCCAAGTCGATCAAATTGTATGAATCCTTGTTGCATAAGGATCCGAACTATGCCTCACGGGACCTGGTATTGTATCAACTAGCCAGGGCATATGAGCTGAAAGGTGACATAAACACCATGATGCTGACCCTGCGAGCCCTGGTCACACAACACCCCGACAGCCCCTATTGGCAGGAAGCGCAGTTCCGGCGTGGTGAACATTTTTTTGTCGTACAGCAGTTCAACCGCGCCGAATCGGCATACAAAGCCATTCTTCAGCAACGCAAAGAGACACCCTACTACGATCGGGCGCTTTTCAAACACGGCTGGTCACTGTTCAAACAGCAAAATATCGAACAGGGACTCGATTCATTCACACAGCTACTTGATCGAAACCTGAAAGAGAAGGAGGAGATTGATGTCGGCAAACTCTCTCCTGCAGATCAGAAGCTGCTGAAAGAGACCATCAGAGTCATTAGCCTGACCTTCTCCGAACTCGGTGGCGCAAAGCGTATCAGCCGATATTTCGACAGTACGGGTCACCGCAACTATGAGTATATGATCTATCAGGGACTGGGTGACCTCTACCTTAAGCAGGAACGCATCCAGGATGCGGCAGACGCCTATCTGGCCTTTGTGGACCTCTCCCCGGACCATCCCCAGTCACCGCGCCTGTCAGTAAAGGTAGTCGACATCTATACCGAGAATGGCTTCCCGAGACGCGCCATTGAAAGTAAAAAATCATTTGTCCAACACTACGCCGTAGGAAGCGATGCCTGGAACAAACAGGATCGAAAGAATCAGGCCTGGTTGAATCAGCAATTAAGGGACTACCTGAAGGAGCTTGCTGAATACCACCACGCATTGGCCCAGGAATACAAAAAAAGCAAGGATGAGAGGATCGCTGCACAGCAGACGAAACAAGGTGCCGAAGCTGCCCGCTGGTATCGGTTGTACCTGGATACATTCTCCGATGATCCGACTGCGGGCAGCATCAGTTTCCTGCTCGGTGAACTGCTGTTCGAATTAAAAAAATATCCTGGAGCCGTCATTGCCTATGAAGACAGCGCATACCGTCTGCCGGCTCATGACAAACAGGCTGAAGCGGGCTATGCCGCCCTCCTCGCCTACGCCGCTCAGAGTAAACAGCTGCCGGAAGACAAACGGGAGGCCTGGCGCAGGCAGGGTGTCGAGAGCGCCCTGAAATATTGCGATATCTTCCCCAAGGATCCGCGCAGGGCCGCGGTTTTGACTGAGGCGGCTGATCAGTTGCTGCAGCTTAAAAATGCTGGACGAGCCCGGGGCGCCGCGTTGCAGGTTGTCAATCAAACCCCGCCTGCCGAGAAAAAACTGCGGCGCACTGCCTGGACGATAGCCGCACATGCCGCGTTCGAGCAAAAAGACTACCCGGCTGCCGAAACCGCCTATCAACAGGCACTGAAGCTGCTGCCCGGCAAAGCCAAGGAGAGAAAAATCCTTGAGGAGAAGCTGGCTGCGAGCATCTACCAACAGGGTGCGGCATTACGCTCCCAGGGCAATAACAAAGGTGCGGCTCAAGCCTTTATGCGTATCGGTAAGCAGGCACCGAATGCAGAGATATTGTCCACTGCGGAATATGATGCCGCCGCCAGCCTGATCGCTGCAGGAGACTGGGCCGGTTCGGTTAAGATCCTGGAATCCTATAAGGCCAAATACCCGAAAAGCGAGTTGATACCCGAGGTCAACAGTAAACTGGCTGTCGCCTACATGGAGACCAAGCAACCACTCAAGGCGGCAGCGGAACTGGCGACTCTGTCCACCCAGGCATCCTCCCCTGAATTACGCCGCGAAGCCGGCTGGCGCTCTGCGGAATTGTATGACAAAGCGGGCAAAGAGAAACAGGCGATTACCGCTTACAAAAGCTATATCAAGGCCTTTCCGGCTCCGGTTGAACAAGCGATGGAGGGCGGACAAAAACTGGTTGAGCTTTACCATAAGAGAGGTGAAAAGGGTAAGCGGGACTGGTGGCTGAAAGAATTGGTCAAGATCGATGCAGGTGCTGGAAAGCAACGTAGTGACCGCACGCGCTACCTGGCGGCTCAGGCGTCTTTGCAACTTGCTGAGGCAAACATGAAGCATTTCCAGGGTATTAAACTGAGGGCGCCACTGGAGAAAAACCTGAAGCAAAAAAAGCATCAGATGCAGACTGCCATCAGCGCCTATAAAAAGGCTATCAAGTATGGCGTGGCCGAGGTCACGACCAGCGCCACCTACCAAATCGGTGAAATGTACCGACAGTTCGGGACAGCCTTGATGAAGTCCGAAAGACCGATGGGATTGAACACGGATGAATTGGAGCAATACGAGATTTTGCTGGAAGAGCAGGCCTTTCCGTTTGAAGAGAAAGCGATCTCGCTCTACGAATCAAATATCGAAAGAGTGTCCGGCGGCATCTATGACGAGTGGGTAAAAAAGAGCTTCAATGCACTGGCAAAACTTCTACCCGGGCGCTATGCAAAACAGGAGAAGCGGGAGGCGTGGATCGATGCAATCAATTAGTATCCATCCACGCAAGTGGACAGGCGTCAGTCTTGTCTCAGGTATGATCTCAATTTTTCTGCTTCTTTCGGGATGCAGCGCTACGACCACAGCGACTAAAGACGAGGTCAGGCCTGTAATCAGTAAGGTTGGGGCTGACCAATCAAGCAGCGCCGATCCGCAACTGCAAAAGCGTTTCGATGCGGCTGTCGCACTGATGCGTCAGGATAAAATCGACAAGGCGAAACTGAACCTGCAGGCATTGATCGATCAAAATCCCCGATTGCCTGGTCCCTACATCAACCTGGGAATCATACAGCTGAATGAAGGTCAACCAGCCAAGGCAGCAGAGTCATTTACTACAGCCCTTGAGTTGAAGCCGGACAGCCTGCCCGCCCATAACCAACTGGGTGTTGCACTCAGGATGCAGGGAAAGTTTCAGCAGGCGGAGCAGACCTATCGCACGGCCCTGAAAATCGAACCCGATTATCTGCTCGCTCACCGTAATCTGGGAATCCTTTACGATCTTTATCTGAGCAAACCCGAACTTGCGCTGCAGCACTATAAGCGGTGCCAGGTATTGGGCGACACGAAAGATAAGGAGATTGGCGGCTGGATTGTGGATCTCGAACGACGCATCAAGTCATCAAAATAGCGGAAAGCGGATATGATGAAAAGGCCACATAAAAGAGTGTTGATGATAGCGATGACTGTGTTGTTGCTGTCGTCACATAATCTGCATGCGGAACAGCGTCTCGACCTGGAGGGCACGGCCATCTTCGGCAATAAAGAGTCGCCCAATATACTCTATGTTGTGCCCTGGCGCTCAGCCAAGCGCCTCACAAATATGATGCCCCCTGAAACAGGTCGCAGAGATGAGCTGTTTGCTCCGCTGGACCGTGATGTATTTCGCAGACAGATCGATTGGTACCAGACATTCAGTGAAAAACCGTAAAGAATCTATTGCTTGGTGCCGCATGACTGAAACAACCCGATTTCTTGCATCAGATGTGTGTTTTTATCCACCAGTGGATGCATATATTTACAGTAAACCGATATTCAGGCGTTAAACAACGGAGAATCCTATGGAGCTCATCGACCCCATCATCCGGTTTTTTCAGGAAGGCGGACTCTTTATGTACCCTATCCTGCTGATCTTTGCAGGGGGCGTGGCGATAGCCATCGAACGCTGGGTCTTTCTGACCATACAGACCGGCAGCAACAAGCGCACCTGGAGAAAGGTACTGCCCCATCTCAATGACGGCGACTTCAAGTCCGCCATGGAGACCGCCAACAAATCCAAGACCGCCATCGGCACCATGTTGACCTACGGCCTGGCACGGGCACGTACCGCAAGGCGCCGGGACGATGTCGAGGTGGCCATGGAGGAGGGATTGATGGAGGCGATCCCGCGGATGGAAAAACGCACCCACTATCTCAGCACGCTCGCCAACATCGCTACCCTGCTCGGCCTGTTGGGCACCATCATCGGTCTGATTCAGGCCTTTACCGCCGTCTCCAACGCCGATCCCGCGGAGAAGGCAGACCTGCTGTCAGCAAGTATCTCGGTGGCCATGAACACCACCGCCTTCGGACTGATGGCGGCTATCCCACTGTTGCTGGTGTATGCCCTGCTGCAGAGTAAGACCACCGCCATCGTCGACAGCCTGGAGATGGCCTCGGTGAAATTCCTCAACATCTTCAGCGAACAGGCATTCAGCACACGGAGCAAGGCATGAGAGAACGGCTGAGGCGCCATCGACACGGGGAAGAGCTGAACATTACAGCCTTCCTCAACCTGATGGTGATCCTGATTCCCTTTTTGTTGATCACTGCCGCGTTTTCCAGATTCTCCATTATCGAGCTCTATCTGCCCCCTGCCAGTGAAGGCACCCTGAAGGCGATCAAAGAGCTTCAGCTGGAAGTGATCATCCGCCCCGACAGCCTCGAAGTTGCGGATCGGGAAGGCGGCCTGATCAGACGCCTGAAGAACACCCCGGATGGTTACGACGTGAAAGGGTTGAATGAGCTGCTGGTTCAGATCAAGGTACGCTTTCAGGATAAACGCAACATCTTCATCCTGTCGGAACCGAACACCAAATACGAAACCATGGTGCAGGTGATGGATGCCGTACGCATGACAGAGAACTTGGAAGCCGGCACCCTCGTTCAGTATGAATTGTTCCCCGATATTGCGTTGGGCGATGCCCCGCCGGCAGCCGCGCAGAAGCAGGACGAAGGTAACGCATCATGAAGATGTCACGCCGGGCAAAACGCATGGATCGTCATCATCGGCGAAACAAAGGCCATGCCGTACTCAACCTGGTCTCCCTGATGGATATCTTTACCATCCTGGTGTTCTTCCTGCTGGTCAATTCCGGTGAGGTTCAAGTGCTGCCCAACGCAAAGGCATTGAGCCTGCCCGAGTCGGTGGCAAGCTTGAAACCCCGCGAGACCTTGGTGGTGATGGTCAATCACAATGAAATCCTGGTACAGGGCCACCGGGTCATGGACCTTGCGCTACCCTTGCCCACCGGGACCACGCTGCCCGCCTTGAAGAGCGAACTGCAGCGTCATGCGGAGAGATCCAAAACCAGCAGCCTGGAACCCTTCAGGGGCAAGATCACCATCATGGGTGAAAAGACGATTCCCTATACCCTGCTGAAGCGCGTCATGGCAACCTGCGCCGAGTCTGAATACCCCAACGTCTCCCTGGCGGTATTGAGAAAGAATGAAAAGCCCAATGGAGGACAGCCGCTGTGAGCGCCTCCTATCGACACTCCACCTATCTACCCTGGTACACGGCATCCGCCGACGAGCGGCGATTTCAGATCATCGCCCTGGCGGTACTCATCATTGCACTGCTTTCAGGCACCATCGTGCCTATGATCGAGCTGCCGGAAAAAGAGCGCTTCAAGAAACAGACCCTGCCGCCCCGGCTGGCGAGATTGATCCTCGAGCAGAAGAAAGAGCCGCCGAAACCGAAAAAGATCGTCAAGAAGAAGCTGCCGGAACCCGAGAAGAAAAAACCGGAGAAGAAGAAGCCGGAAGAGAAGAAGAAACCCGAACCGCAAAAGCAGCCGGAAAAGCAGGTGGCGAAGAAAAAGCCGACTAAAGAGGACGCGCGCAAGAAAGCGGCAAGCGCGGGCCTCCTGGCCTTCGCCGATCAATTGGCGGACCTGCGCGAAGAACGGATCGAATCGAGTGTCAAGGGTGTACAGAAGCTATCGAACACCGGCAAGAAGACATACCGCAGCCAACGTTCAATCATCTCATCCGGTGTCGCCAGCGGAAGTGGCGGGATCAATACCGCAGCCCTGAGCAGTGAGACGGGAGGCGCCGGACTCTCGGGACGTCAAACAACCGAGGTGCAGAGTAGCGCCATCAGCGAAGAGACGAAAGAGGCGGCCCGCGGAAAAGGCAAAGGCAAGAACTTCAAAGGGAACCGTACCCGTGAAGAGATACAGGTGGTCTTCGATCAGAACAAAGGGGCTGTCCACGCGCTCTACAATCGCGCCTTGCGGAAAGATCCCACACTGCGCGGCAAGGTAGTGTTGGAGTTAACGATAACACCAGCCGGAAAGGTGGCCAAGTGCGTCATACTTTCATCCGAGCTGAACGATAAGAAACTGGAACGCAAGCTGGTGTCACGTATCAAGCTGTTTAAGTTTCCCGCCAAGGACGTAGATACCGCGGTGGTCTCCTATCCAATCGATTTCCTGCCCTCTTGATGCATCGATTGTCCACCTGTGACAGCGTTTTTCTTTGCAGGCGGTTGAAGATCACCGGTTTACTGAACAGCCCCTAGTCATATGGCTAATGCGCTGTGACTGAGCAAGCCGCAAATGGACGCCAATCACCGCCAATGAGCGCAAATATTTCTGCGATGAAATTCGGAAGTATCATGTGGAATATTCATAATCGCCTCCTGCTGTTGACAGCGGTCTCCTGCTGCGCTCTGTTTCAGCCGTTGCACGCAGCCTGGATCAGTGGAGAGGAGGCGATCATGGGCACCAAGGTCAGCGTACAACTCTGGCACCTGGACAAGAGAGAGGGCGAAGCGGCGGTTCAAGCCGTCATGGAGGAATTCCAACGCCTGGATCACAAACTGAGTCCTTATATAGAACACAGTGAACTCGCCGTCGTCAATCGTGTGGCTGCAAGCAAACCTGTGGTTATCTCTGAGGAGTTTTACCGCCTGCTCGAAACCTCCCGCGAATACTCCGAGCTGACCGAAGGGGCCTTCGATATCACCTTCGCCTCGATTGGGCACCGTTACGACTATCGCAAGGGAATAAAGCCAAACAATTCGACGATCGACCGTACCCTGGCCCTGATCGACTACCGCAATATTCAACTGGTCGCGGATAACCGCACGGTCTCGTTCGAGAAGCCAGGTATGCGCATCGACCTCGGCGGTATCGCCAAAGGCTACGCCGTCGACCGGGGCATCGAACTGCTGCGACAGAGAGGCATCGGGCATGCACTGATCAGCGCTGGCGGAGACAGCCGCCTGTTGGGCGACCACCGTGGCAGACCATGGCATATCGGCATCCAGGCGCCAAGGGATAAAGCGCGCATGGCCGCCATGCTGCCCCTTGCCGATAACGCCATCTCCACCTCCGGTGATTACGAACGCTTCTTCGAACGCGACGGTGTGCGCTACCACCATATCATCAGTCCCAAAACCGGACGTTCCGCCGACACCCTGCAAAGCGTCACCATCATCGGCCCCAATGCAACACGCACCGACGCCTTATCCACCAGCGTCTTCGTGCTTGGCGCAGAAAAAGGAATGGCGCTGATCAATCGTCTGGAGGATCTGGATGCCGTGATCATCGACAGGCATGGGAAGATGATCACCTCGGACGGCTTTGCGGATTCAGCGTCAGAATATGCCGCAAATCAGCGCCAATCACCCCAGAATTAACGCAAATGATTGTTCTGCATTTACTCATCGGGTGGAAGACGACTATATCAATAAAGTAATGAAAGAGTACTGTCGAGAAGCATGTAGCAAGATATTCGCTGCACTAAAACAAGTTTTTAGACAGGCTCGTCAGGCCCAATAGAGATCAGCGGAAATGAATAAATACACTGAGCCACGTATTGCGAATTCAGTTCTCATCACAATAGATACGCAAAACGATTTCACCTTGGATGCAGCGCCAGCCCAGATCGCAGGGACCAAGGAAATAGTCCCAAACATGGTTCGCCTTATTGAGGCCTACAGGCAGAATGGCTTCATCATAATCCACGTGATTCGCTTATATCTGCCTGATGGATCGAATGTGGATCTATGCAGAAAACAGGCCATTGAAGAAGGGGAAAAAATAGTTGCTCCAGATTCTGAAGGGGCAGAACTTGTTCGCTCCCTAAAGCCTGACCCCTCAGTAAAGATGAATGCCACCGAGCTTTTGTCGGGGGAATTACAGAAAATTGGTGCCGATGAATACGTGATGTACAAGCCCAGATGGGGGGCATTTTACGGCACGCGCTTAGAAGAATTCCTGAAAGAGCACGAGTTGGATACGTTGGTATTTTCTGGCTGTAACTATCCCAATTGCCCCAGAACCAGCATATACGAGGCAAGCGAACGAGATTTTCGTGTTGTACTCGCTAAGGATGCTATCTCTCAGTTGTATTCAAAGGGGGAGGAAGAAATGGAAAACATTGGTGTAGGTTTGTTAACTACCGATGAAATTGAAGGCATCTTGGCCTAACTAATAATGCAGCCGCCCGTTAGCGGGCTGGGACCTCGGCTTCGCCTCGGACCCTGAATGCGGGTGCTGGGAATAGAAATTCGAATACTCAATTTATTCATTTTATTATCTTTAACAGGTTGCCTGGCAAGACCAGTTGTGGAGAAAAATGACCCTGAAATTCACGAAGAACAGAATAAGATCATCCTTAAAGAAGTAATAAATAAGGCACAAACCGGGGATTGGCTGGTTACTCGTGGATATCATGTAACAGACAATATGGTATCGAATGTCACCGGTATACCAATTAGTCATGTTGGCATCTATAACTCTACCTCTGAACAAGTAATTGAAGCAGAAGGAAATGGTGTCCACTTATCCGCCTTGTACGAATTTGTAAATAAGTCATACAGGCTTTTAATTATTCGCCCCAGATGGCGGTCTTTACAAAATCAAAATCCTGCATGGGTTGCAGCGAAAAAACTAGAGGGCAAAAGCTATGACTTTCTAGGTACTATTGGTTTTAATTATCCAAACAAATATTATTGCAGTGAGTTGGCAATATTTATTTATAAGCAATGGTATGAAGGGAATGAAAAATTCCCAAGTGTTATTAAACCTGGCGAGCTATATTTGTATGGAACGATCTTGTATGACTCTTTACCGAGAGATGAATTTTAATTTTAACAAGTGATCTACAAATAGAGTAATTATTCTAAAAAATTATTACCAGACAAGGGGGCTCGTTAACGTAACTGTTAACCAAATTGCAATGATAAACATATATTCAAAGTCTACTTATTAGGGCCTGTTAACACTAATCCCGTCTGCTTCCCCGCTTCCCATAAAATTCCTCCGTAAAGGCCTGTAACGTCCCTCTCTCGATCGCTCTCCGCAGGTCGCACATCAGCTTTTGGTAATAATAGAGATTGTGAATGGTGTTCAGCCGCGCCCCGAGGATCTCGTTGCATTTGTCCAGGTGGCGCAGATAGGCACGGCTGTAGTTTGTGCAGGTATAGCAATCGCACTCCGGATCCAGAGGGCTCTCGTCGTATTGATGGGCCGCATGGCGGATGCGCACCACTCCCTGATGGGTGAACAGGTGGCCGTTTCGCGCATTGCGGGTCGGCATCACGCAATCGAACATGTCGATGCCCCGATGCACCGACTCGACGATATCCTCCGGGGTGCCTACCCCCATCAGGTAGCGTGGCTTGTCCGCCGGCAGCCGTGGGCCGAGAAAATCCAGGATACGCCAGCGATCCGCTTCGGGTTCGCCCACCGAGAGGCCGCCCACCGCATAGCCATCGAAGCCGATCTCGATCAAACCCTGCAGGGATCGATCGCGCAACTCATCGAACATCCCACCCTGGACGATACCGAACAGGGCCGACGGATTGTCACCGTGTGCGTCGCGACTGCGTACCGCCCAGCGCAGCGAGAGTTCCATCGACACCCTCGCCTCCTCTTCCGTTGCCGGATAGGGTGTGCACTCGTCGAAGATCATGACGATATCCGAGCCCAGCTCCCGTTGCACCTGCATCGACTCTTCAGGGCCCATGAAGACCTTGCCGCCGTCGATGGGCGAGCGGAAGGTGACCCCCTGTTCGGAGATCTTGCGCATCTCCCCCAGGCTATAGACCTGAAATCCCCCCGAGTCGGTGAGAATCGGCCTCTCCCAATGGGCGAAACCGTGCAGGTCGCCATGCTTGCGGATCACCCCGGTTCCGGGTCTGAGCATCAGGTGGAAGGTATTGCCGAGTATGATTTCGGCACCCAAATCAACCAGCTCCTCGGGGGTCATTGCCTTGACTGTCCCATAGGTGCCAACGGGCATGAACGCAGGGGTTTCGACGGTTCCTCTGTCGAACTGCAAGCGACCACGCCGTGATTGCCCATCTGTTTGAAATAGCTCGAATTTCATAGGATTTCTTATAAAGCTTCCGACACACCCCGGCTCACTGGAAAGCCAGGTTAGGGTGCATTGTAAAATTCTGTGATGACATTCGGGTTTTCCCTAATTAATCTTGACAGAACCATAATTATATTAGAAAATGTTTATGTGCTGATCATTTATCAGCACTTTACACTCCTCCATCCTCCTTTGGTGGATATATTCAGCGCGGCACCCCTGCCGCGCTTTTTTTTATCTTTTGAATTCCCCGCCAGGTGTCAGGAACATCGCATCGCCATAGCTGAAAAAACGGTACCGTTTTTCAATCGCATGCTGATAGGCCTTCATGATCCGGTCATATCCCGCAAAGGCCGCCACCAGCATCAACAGTGTTGATTGGGGCAGATGAAAGTTTGTGATCATTGCATCGACACTGCGAAACCGGTAACCCGGTTTGATGAAGAGTCGGGTATCACCCTGATAGGGCTCAATCGTTCCGTTACCCGAGGCCGCCTCCAGACTCCGCACGCACGTCGTGCCGACAGCCACTACTCGTCCACCCCTTTCGCGCGTATCAGCAACCATTTGGCAGACTGCTTCGTCAACCTCGATATACTCCCTGTGCATGACATGCTCATTCAGGTTGCTCACCCTCACCGGTTGGAAGGTTCCGGCGCCCACATGCAGGGTCACAGTCGCAAGATCGGCCCCCATATCCTTGAGCCTATCCAACATATCATGGTCGAAATGCAAGCCCGCGGTGGGTGCCGCCACCGCACCTGGCTTGCGTGCGAAAACAGTTTGGTAACGCTCCACATCGACAGGATTGTCGCTACGATCGATATAAGAAGGCAATGGCATATGACCATGCTTATCCATCACATGATAGAAGTCGTTAGTCATGGTTCTAAGCGAATACAGATCGCCTTCTCGTCCCGTGACCTCCACTGTGTGATCACTGTCGACCAGTTTAATCTGAGAACCGGCCCTGGGTGATTTGCTGGCGCGAATATGCGCCATCGCCAATCCCGGCTCCAGGATACGTTCAATCAATATTTCGACCTTGCCGCCGCTCAATTTATTTCCATAGAGCCGTGCGCGCATTACCCGCGTGTCATTCAGCACCAACAGATCCCCAGGCTGAAGTAGTGAAGGAAGATCAGTGAACATCAGATCCTTCGGCCCCGTCTCCCCCTGAAACAATCCAAGCAGGCGACTTCCGCTACGTTGCGCGTGCGGAAACTGAGCGATAAGCTCCTCGGGCAAGTGGTAATCAAAGTCGGATAGCTGCATAGCGCGCGGATGGTAGCACGTCACGTGAATGCGGTGAATCATTCACTTTTCCGCAATCTGGCAGTATTATCAAGCATTGGCCATATTCTGAGTAAGGATTTGGGAGACATTCAGAGCCTCGGTCACAGACTTCGGTAATTGCAAACACCATTGAAATTGCCAGGTACATAGTTTTTGGGGATTGGGATGATCAAATACAGGTTTCAGGCTCCATGCCGTACATTTCAATTGTTGGCTGTCCTGGTCTTTCCCCTTCTGTCCGGTATAGCCCGCAGCGAAATTATCCACCTGCAAACGGACCGCGGTTTGACGATTAATGCGGAATACCTTGATACCACAAGCAGTGCCTCCCCAATACTGATACTGCATGGTTTTCTCCAGACACGCGATTTCTTTACGGTACGCCGTATAGGTTATGCCCTGCATGAAGCTGGTTACAAGGTACTGCTGCCGAATCTGTCTTTAGGCATCAATAACCGACGACACAGTCTTGCTTGTGAAGCCGTTCATAACCACTCCATGCAGCAGGACACGCATGAGATCGCCCTTTGGGTGGATTGGCTCTACGATCAGACAGATCGCCCTATTACCCTCATCGGTCATAGCGCCGGCAGTTTGAACCTGGTTTCCTATCTCGATGCCTATCCCGACTCTCCCGTTGAGAAGAGCCTGCTGATTAGCCTGATCGCATTCCTTCAAGGTCCTGTTGCAAAGGAGAATGCGGCAGAGCGATTGCGTGCTGAAGACGATCTGAATCTGAATGGAGTGCGAATAGAAAAATATCGGTTGGCATATTGTGACCACTACGCCACAGCAGCAAAAGACTATCTTTCCTACCTTGCCTGGGACCCGAATCGAACACTAAAGGCGATTTCAGGCATGAAGGTAAAGCCCACTATAATATTCGGTGGTGGTGACAACCGTCTGGATCCGGACTGGAAGCCGCTGTTGCAGTCACATCAGGCTCACATTATAGAAATTGATGGGGCTAACCACTTTTTTGATCATGCATATGAATTTGATCTGCTTGATGGCATTGAAGAATCATTATGAGGGATTATAAACAGAGCCACTGTCCATGACGTTCAGACCAAAACCGCTATCCCTCAGCATCTTCACGATACTCTTCGTGGTGCTTTTTCTAATCCTGCTATTTACTCTCGGTAACCTCACCTACAGGGAGTTTGAGCATTTGGATAATAAATTTCGTATCGCCAATGAACACAGTGCAGCGGCTGAAATCGAATCGGCATTATTCGAAGCCATCAGCCTGAGCAAAGAAAAAACCCGCCTGCTCGCGGCTTGGGAGGAAGTTGGGCAACAGCTCGACAACCCAACCTTTTACAGTTATTGGTACCAATACAGGGCAAAAAACATCGAACATGTATCGGCCTACACGCTCGATGTTGCGATCTATGACCTCCATGGCAATGTACTCGCTCCCATGGACACCTCAATACTGCCCCAGAAGGTAGATACCGATGGTATCGGTCATTACATTCAGGTTAATAACTTTGAGCCGCAAATAGTGATTATCATCCCGGTGAAGGAATCGCTCAACGGAAAGACACTGGGATATCTTGCCACTTTAAACAAACTATTCCCGATTCTTAAAGGCTTCAACCACTTCAACTATATTGATCGAAGCAGTATCAGTGTTACCCTCGATGAGATCGATATGATATCGAGCCAATCACTGTTGGAGAACATCGATTACAGGCTTACCAGCGACCCCTATGCGCAAGCCATCAAGCCGGTTGTCAAGCAATCCTTGCTACAGCTGGCCGGTACCGCACTGATACTGACACTGTTGATCTTTCCACTGGCCGCCTGGCTTGTGAATCGTCCGATACTGCAAATATCGCAACAGATCGATCAGTTGCAAAGCTCACCTCGAACAGCGGTTAAACAACAAACGGTAAAACCACTGTTCATTAAGGAGCTGGATAAGATACAGACATCACTGTACGCCTACCACAACAGATTAAATCAGGCGAATTCATACTTGGATCAGAAAACTCAAGAATTGGATGATATCGTGCAGCATGATCCATTGACTGGCGTAATGAACCGCCGCGCCTTCGATAGTTACTGGCGGGAAGTAACCGATGTATTCAAGCACAGTGCTGACGAAATCTGTCTGATACTGTTCGATATCAACCACTTCAAGGCACTGAACGACACTTATGGTCATCATACTGGTGATGAGGTATTAATCGCCGTCGCACAAACACTGAAGCATGTATTGCACAGCCGGGATCAGCTATTCAGACTCAGTGGCGATGAATTTGTGACCATTCTCATGGGTATCCCATCCCGCAAATCCATGCAGATTGCCAAACAGTGTCATCTAGCCGTCATCAACTATCCCTTCGACAAGCTCGGCATCAATGAGCCTGTGCGGATAAGTATTGGCGTGGCGGACATAAAAGCGGAGAAAGGTGAAGACATCAATGCCCTGCATTGGCAGGCGGATATCGCTATACATTTTGCCAAGCGCCCCGGCTATTCCAGTATAGTACGTTTCAAACCGGAATTAGCGGAAAACGCTCGCGGCCTCTTTTCCAATCGTACCCACATTGCAGTTTACGAGGCTGTCACCCGTGGTACCGGACTTGTCATGCACTACCAGCCGATTGTGGATTTGGAACACGGCAAGCCCCAATATTACGAAGCCCTGGTACGAATTGTTCATGACGGGCAACTGATCATGCCCTCGCACATATTCCCGCTAGTCGAAGCACGAAGTCTCGATCTGGACCTTGATTTCCATGTTATAGAAAAGACGATCAGCGACCTCCGAGAGGGGAGGATACCTGTCAATACGGGGGTTTCAATCAATATCTCTGCTCCCGCCATCGTAGAGCATGAGCTGTTGCAACAGTTAGCGGCATTCAAGCCGTTCATGGCCGATTACAAATTGCTGATAGAGATCACTGAAACCGCTCTCATCACACAGCTTCAAACAGCCAGAAAGAACTTGGAAATCCTGCGTAACATGGGCTTTAGTATCGCCCTGGATGACTTTGGCAGCGGATACTCATCGCTGCGTTATCTGGGTGCCATGCCGGTCGATGTAGTCAAGTTTGATATCACCCTCACGCGGCTGGTCGACGATAGCGCTGATAACCTTATCCTGAACCACCTGGCGAAGATGATATCCGAGTCCGGGCACTTACTGGTGGCGGAGGGTATTGAATCGGCCCAGATCGCGGAACAGCTCGCCAAGCTGGGATTCCGCTATGGCCAGGGTTACTATTTTGGTCGGCCCGCACGGGTGACGGATAAGACAGGTCCCTCCAAAGATTCCATCAATTATTCTGCATAGCCCCTAAAAATTAGGTATACTCTGCGGCTTCACGAAGCCGGGGTGGCGGAATTGGTAGACGCAGTGGATTCAAAATCCACCGGTAGCAATACCATGCGGGTTCAAGTCCCGCCCCCGGTACCATCCTAAGCAAGAACTTCAACTTTCCATGTAAATTCTTGACCCCGACCCCGAGTGGTGAAATGACGCAGCCCGTTATTTGCTCTACTACATTTTAGAACGGTACACTCCATTTGCTCTCAGATAGCTCAATACCTATGAATAGTAGAGGTATTGTGTATTTATCTGAACATCGATTTAGGAAATAATTTCGTTTTGAGAGAAGACAGAATCTTATAGCTGTTCGGGGATGTGTATTCCAGGGACCGGGGTAAAACCTCTGCCGTATATCTTGGCAATCACCATTACAGCATGAGATCTTTTTAGATAAGCGAATTGGTATGGGGCCGATACCCTCCGAACCCAAGCACTACCCCAAGAAAGAGCAGGTCAATGGACTTGCTGTCCTAGGGACTGTTAACACTGCAATTCAATCAAACAAACACACCAACAAGTTGGGGAGTTCCCGGCAGTGACGGCACTGCCGCTTGGTGGGTCCAAAACCATGGATTCGACAGAATAGGCTTTGGCGGAGGCGCTTTGCCCCCTTGCGTAAACCATACCCCCCGCAACATCCATTAATGATAATCATTTTTATTTATGCAGGCAATCTTGAGCGGCTGTCGTCAAACCATCGTGAGATCCGATTTCGATGACACAGGATTCAAGTCCGGCCTTGGTACTCGACGCAACTTTGTAGGGCAAGCCCATTTATCGGCTTTTCCGCCTATCGCATATATAGATTTTAGGTGTCTGTTCTGTTCAAATGTTAAGGCTGTAGTTCAAGAATGGTTGAATGGATGGCGACGGCATCCAGGCCAGCCTAAAAATTCAGATAATAAGAGAGTATGACAAGTCCGGATTCCAAACTACCCGATGAGTATTCCCAGAGCTCGAAGACACTGACGAGCTCCGCCAAGCTGCGTGTGGCATTAGAGATAGCCATTGCCGCGCTGATACTCGCTGCTATCTACTACTTCTTTGCACCGGAAGAAGAGATCGATCTGGCGCCTCCTCTCGAGGAGAGTCAGATCGACCCCATTATTAGGGCTCAGATCGACTCAGCCACGGAACATACTGCCCCGGTTGAAGATGCGGCCGATACCACTGAAGAAGCTGAAATGGCGGATCACCCTTCACCCTCGGAAAACACTGCAATTGAAGCAGAATCCGCTGCAATTGAGTTCGCCGAAGGGGGATCTGCCCGCGCCTTGATATCAAGCTTACGCTCCGGTGAAACCGCCTTTAATCCAGAACAAATCCTTAGCCAGGCGACTGCATACAAGAATGAAGGCAAACTGACGGACGCATATCTATTACTCTTTTATGCCGCACGAGAAGGGGATGCTGCAGCGGCCTTTTCACTGGCCAGTCTGCATGATCCAAACCATTTTAATGATGGCAACCCCTTACTTGAAAATCCTGATCCATATCAAGCACATAAATGGTATTCAGCGGCAGCTGAAAAGGGTTTGACCAAGGCCGATGAGCGACTCAGAATATTGAGAAAGACCACTGAAGGGCAAGCGAAAAAAGGGGACCTTGCAGCTAAGCGACTCTTACTGAACTGGCGATAGCTCTTATTCAAGGATAAAAACGATGGCCACTCTCAAATCGATTCTGACTCTGTTGATTGTTTTACTCTCCCCTTCCCTTCTCCTTGGCGCCGCACAGCAACACCCCCTGCTCATGGACGGCAAGGAGGCCCTCTACCAGCGCGTGCTGAGTAAGCCAGGAGCTCATTTTTATAAGGAAATACAAAAGGCTAAGGGTGATCCCGCAACACCATTCAGCGCCTTCTATGTATATGACCGAAAAATAGAGAATAGCACCACCTGGCTACTACTTGGCCATAATCGGTATGGCGAAATAGCCGGCTGGATAGCGGAAAATGACACCATTCCCTGGAATCAAGGGCTGACTGTTGCATTTCGTGATCCTATAGGTAACGACCGGGTCCTACTCTTCAATGAAAAAGAGCAGTTGAAAACACTGCTCAAGAGTAATGACAAGGAGAAATATCGACAACTCTATCAGGCTGCCCAGTCGGGTGAACTTGATGACAGATCACCGGTAATAGCCATCCAGCCAAGGACGCATATCGATATCTTGAAGGATTTCTACCTGGTGCCGATCCGAGATCACGAAGATATCTATATCGGAAATGAGCAGGCACGCATGCTGCAAGTATCCAGCGTACCGCTACTGCCTGCGATAACAAGTGAACAGGCACAAGCTCCCGAAAAAAAGAAAGAAGAGGCCCGCAAAAAGATCAAGCCTTTCCGCTCCGCCGTAGTATTCGTCATTGACTCCACCCTCTCGATGGATCCCTATATCGACCGGACACGTGAAGCGGTGCGCAAAATATATGACACCATCACCGAAGAGGACCTGACTGGCGATGTGAGCTTTGGCTTGATTGCGTTTCGCGACAATCCACAGGCTGTTCCTGCACTGGATTACTTGACACAAACCTATGTCAATCTTCAACAGGGACAGGATGCAGATGGCTTTTTCAACCAGGTCTCCTCCCTTAAAGCCGCTTCAGTATCCAGCCGCGATTTCAATGAAGACAGTTTTGCCGGTATCAGCGAGGCTGTCGCAGGTATCGATTGGCAGGGACAGGATGCCCGCTATGTTGTTCTGATCACAGATGCAGGCCCCCGAGAAGCAGGTGATCCGCTCTCCGGCACCGGCATGTCGAGCGCATCGCTTAGACAACTGGCCCAGGACAAAGGTATAGCACTCTCGGTCCTGCATCTTTTAACACCAAGTATCATGGCGGATCACACAAAGGCGGAAGAGACCTATCGCGACCTCTCATATTACCCAGGCATCGGCAGTTTCTATTTTGGCGTCGAAACAGGTGATGTTGACCGATTCGGCAGAGTTCTGGATGCCCTGGCCAAGCAGATCACCGAACAGGTCAAACTGGCCGCCCTGGCGGCGGCCGGGAAGAGTATGGCTATGGAGCGCCAGGCTAGGGAAAACCAGGCAACACAAGATGAAAAAACCGATCAGTTGGCCCAATTCCAGGCAAAGGTCGCCAAACTGGGCTATGCCCTGCGTATGCGTTATCTTCAACAAAAAGACAAACAGCAGATCCCCAGTGTGTTCAATGCCTGGCTGGTCGATCGGGATATCAATGAGCCACAGAGACAAACCCTCGATGTACGCGTACTTTTGACTCGCGATCAGCTCAGTGATCTGCACAGCATCATGCATCAGGTTCTCATTACAGCCGAAGAGGGCCTGCTATCTCCACGCACTTTCCTCAACGATCTGAAGAGTCTTGCCGCCACAATCGCCCGGGACCCGGAACAACTTGGAACGACAACACGAGTGACCGGTGCGCGCGAAGGCAATCTGGCAGACATGGGTTTTATGAGGGAATATATTGAGGACCTACCGTACACCGGTGAAGTGATGAATCTCTCTTTAGAGAATTGGCAGGACTGGCCGGCCCGGGATCAGATCAGATTCATCAATCGCTTGGAAGAGAAGATAAACTACTACCAGGTATTGCATGATCATACAGACCTTTGGGTTTCACTGGACGGAGGACCGATTTCGGGTGACTCCGTTTTCCCGATCGCCTTGGAAATGTTGCCCTAGTTCTCCTTCATCGTGGAACTGGAGGAGTACCCGATTTGACGACCACTGCAATCCACCCGGGCGCAACGCTGACCGGTGAAAAGGTACTCATCTATCATTTGCGTGATGTAGAGAAGACTCGAGAAGCCGAAGGCAGTGCATTCCGTCTACGCGTACCGAGCCTGCAGATCGCGCTGGGAGAGAAAATAGCGCTCATTGGTGAAAGCGGCTGTGGCAAGAGCACTCTGCTGGATATGCTCTCGATGACACTGAAACCGAGCAATATCGGTTCATTTCGATTCAGACCGGAGCGGGGCGCAGAACCGGTCGATATTTCAGCGCTATGGCAGAAGAATCATCTCAACAAACTGGGTGATCTGCGTCGTTTGCGGATCGGTTATGTCATGCAGACAGGCGGGCTGCTACCCTATCTGACGGTTCGGGAAAATATCAATCTCTCCCGTCGCCTGCTCGATATGCAGGATGATGGATTGGTCGACGAGCTGGCGAATGACCTGGGCATACACAGGCATCTGAACAAGCTGCCTCATATGCTCTCTGTCGGTGAACGTCAACGGGTCGCCATTGGTCGCGCCCTGGCTCATCGACCGGCCATCGTAATTGCCGACGAACCCACTGCATCGCTCGATCCCATTGCAGCCGAACGCATAATGTCACTGTTCATCGAACTTGTGGATGAACTTCATATCACTGTCATTCTGGCCAGTCATGCATGGCGTCACATCAACCGGTTGGGACTCCGTCACCTGGAACACCACACTCATAGAGAGGCGGATGGATCGATGACTGAAACTGTCGTGAGTGGCTGATGCGTCATCGTTTTAAGGATATCATCTGGCTGGCCGGTCGTGATTACCGCAACGAATGGCAAATGTCGGGCTTCTTCATCATCGCCCTGGCAGCAGTGCTTGGGCCGATGATGATCCTGTATGGTCTAAAATTCGGTATCGTCGGCAGCATGCTCAACAGCCTTATAGAGGACCCACGCAACAGGGAAGTACGTCCTATCGGCAGTGGCCGCTATGACAGCGCCTGGATCGAACAACTGCAAGCCAGGGAGGAGATCGACTTTATTGTGCCGCGTACCCGCGCCATAGCCGCCACTATCGACCTGAAGAGCCAAGCAGCGAAGCGAATCGTCTCAGTTGAGATGATCCCAACGGGTCTGGGTGATCCACTTTTGAAAGCACGAACGATCCCAAAGAGCCTGCAACAGATTGTGCTCTCGGAAAAGGCAGCACAACGGCTTAAGGTAAAGCCTGGTGACGAGATCAATGGCAGTCTGTCACGCCGATACAAGGGGCGTAGTGAAAGGGTGCACGTCACACTCCAGGTAGTCGATGTAGCACGACACGCCAGCTTTACCCGTGACGGCGCCTTCACCAGTCTGAGCCTGCTGGAGGCTGCGGAGGACTTCCGCGATGGTCGCGCGGTCCCGGCTTTCGGCTGGAGCGGCACAAACGCCACGAACAAGGAACGCACCTATCCCAGCTTCCGCCTCTATACACGCTCCATCTATGACGTCGCACCAATCAGTGATGCATTGCAAAAATTGGGGATCGAAGTGAATACCCGGGCCGCCGACATCGACATCGTGCGCAGTATGGATCAAAATCTGAGTCTGGTTTTCTGGTTGATCGCACTCATCGGACTTATTGGTTTCTCCTTCTCTTTGGGCGCCAGTCTGTGGGCAAATGTCGACCGAAAGCGAAAAGAGTTAAGCGTCCTTCGGCTGGTCGGCTTTCGTACTGGGGAGATAATCTGGTTTCCGGTTTTACAATCGGCATTTACCGCCTTCTTCGGATGGCTGACAGCATCACTGATCTATCTGGCTGTCAGTTTCACTATCAACGGATTATTCATGACACAGACCGAGGATGGTGAGACTATTTGCAGATTGTTACCCAACCACTTTGTTGTCGCCCTACTTCTGACACTGGGATCATCAATTGTTGCCGCATCGCTTGCAGGTTACCGTGCAGCAAGCGTGGAACCATCGGAAGGGTTGAGAGAGATTTAGAGGTCCACCTCAAATTACAGTAACCTTATACCCGCTAACATTTCAAGCAATATAACAGGGAAGGACGATCACAGGCCCGTAAAGATATCTCACCACGGGCCTGTTGAACAGTTTTTTAGTGAATTATAGAGCGTTAGATTTTCCGCCTTGCACTGAAAGCGATGAACCCGAGCAAAGCAGAACCGAACAACCAAGCCGCTGCAGGAAGCGGTACGGCTGATATTGTAAGGTCGTAGTCGGAGTAAATTTTGCTATCGAGCGCATTCAAGGCAAAACCTGAGAGGGTAAATACGTAACTGCCCCTAGCCAAGCTCAAACTTTCCGAAAACACCGTTCCAAGATGAAAATCCGCACCATCACTCGTGTTTGTCAGCAACATATCATCCGCCGCCATCCCGGTATGAGATCCGGAAAAGATAAGTGAAAGCCCGGAAGTAGCAATATCAAAGTGAATAACGTCCGTAAAAATACCAGAATATGGCGACGGGCTGTAAGCGTCTCCATTCTCTGTAAATGTACCGGCATCGATGACTGTTCCGCCAAACACACTCGTTGAAACAATGCCGGCCATCAATACCAATGTGCAGAATAACCTCTTCATGATCCTCGTCCTTTAGTTCCGTGAAATAAACTCCTAAATCTCATCATAGATTGTAATAGGTTGTTTGCGACTTAAACAACCTAAAATTTCTGACAACTGCACAAAAAGACCACTTTTTACAATTTTTTTACAACTGCAATTTAGATCACACACTAATCTTCTAGTGTTTAATTAACTGTTCGAGATATTAACTGATAATGGAACCAAATATGTCAGATTATGCCACAGATTTACATTCGACCGGCCCGCACCGCTATTTTCATAAAAAAAGCAGTTAGGGATAGAGAGTAAAACATTGATCAATAAATAGTATTTAAACGAAGTTAAACCAATAGTTAAAAACAAATACTATCGGGTGAGTTCAGCCTATCGCAAGCCCAAAAACGAAGAGTATCAGCAACACAAAACTTACTACAATGAATGCAAGAAATATCTTTCGTTCCGTACTTTTCATGTCTGTGCTGCCTCTTTGATCACTCACCCATTGAGGCACAGGTTCATTGAACATATCCGGGCAACCATCAACCGTTGCAGAAGGCAGCTCATCGGCAGTATCTGAAGGGATCTGTATCTTACGTTCATCATCAAATGACATCCACCAGACACCACCCCACTGATGTTCACTATTGGAATCGCGTGATTCGCGCCTCTTCTGCCTTGTATCATGTTCGAACTCAGGTTTTGATATTTCTCCTGATGAATGAGCGGCTTGATTCATTGCCCCATTGAACACGGAAGGCGGCCCAGGGCTGTCCCACTCCATCCATTCCGTATCCGGCATATCCAAATCTTCCAGTGAGAGGTCGAATTCATCGAACTCTTGCTTTGATTCGTGAACATAGATAGCAGCATCATGTATTGCCGCAGAATCGTCAGTGGCTGATTGTCCAATGGATGACCCGACCATTTCACCGGAGCATGGCTCAACTGTCGGCGCATTGTCGCGTTTACCAGGAAGTGTCGAGACATCATGTATCGGTTTTGCGGGCATATACCTCTCATTTAAAGAAGAGATTGTTTCATTTGAAGGCAGTCTCAATCGACCTTCCTCGATTAACAACTCTGCAACCAACAATGCATCATCAGTACTTATCTGATGTCTATTTTCCAATGCGGCGGCCAACAACAAACAACTCATTAAATGATTTATGAGCCGTGGCAGCCCCTGAGTGACATCATAGATGATCGAATAGACTGATCTCTCAATGACGGGGTCATGCCTCCACCCCACCCGGTGAAGTCTGTGTTTTATATAACCTTCAGTCTGCTCGGCAGTCATGGCTTCAAGCTCGCACACAGCAGAAACCCTTTGCTGATTTTGTTCTATACCCGCTTGCCCAACCGACTGCCGTAACTCGGGATTGCCTATCAGGACCAACTGAAGAACCGAGTGCCACTCCCGTTGCAGATCGGACAGCAGCTTCAACTCTGCCGGTGAATTCGATGTAAGAGAGTGCACCTCATCAAGAAACAATATCAATCGCTTGTCTGTATAGTGCAGGTCATTCAGACGCTGATGAATGGAAGACAGCAATGTCGCTCTATTGTATTCCTCTGCCGGCATACCTGATTCAAGCGCTATCTTCCTAAGTAACTCTTCCGCTGACAACTGCCCCATCATTATATTGATGGCAATAAACTTGTTTGGATCAAGCTTTGAGATGACATCTCTGCATAAGATTGTTTTACCTGATCCGGGAGGCCCGATTAACAAGAGAATGCCTTCACCCTGCTTCAGGGCATATGTTATGCAATCAGCGGTTCGCTCATACTTGCTGTGGGCATAGCAGAATTGTTCGTCAGCGCATAAACGGAAGGGTATCTCATTAAATCCATATAATGATTCGTACATCTTTGTCACTCAACTTCATAATTGCCCACTTTCACAACCAAGTGTTTTAGGGCCTGTTAACACCAATCCAATCGGCCCTGTTGTGCTGGAAAATCAACGTTGAAGGATAAGGGCAATAGTCACAACTGTAATCAACAAAAAAATAACAGCGTTTTTTTGTTAGGGTTCGAAGATGTCGGACGAATGGATAGCGCTGAGTCGCCAGACCAATTCATGGCCCAGGTGACGTAATGCCGGAAAAACCCATTTTACACTCCTGAACCACTAAGTTACTGGGAGCATTTTGCAGGTCAATCATGCAGCAGGTTTTCTAGAAAGTAATTTGCGACGTAGCAGATTGCTACGACCTAATACTTGATCAATTCACAGCAGTCTTCATTACGATATTGGAATAGCTACTCATGTTATCCTGCCGATCGTATACGGATACTGCAATATAGTAATCTCCAAGATCCAGGTTATCTAACACGTAGGTAGTCCTATCACCTTCATTGATTTCGGCAACCATCTGAAGATTATCTCTCGTGGTACCGACATAGACACAGTATCCTTGAATCTCTGACAGGTTGAGGGCCGAACCATCAGTACGGGTTGTCGGCGCGACCCACCTCAGCGAAATTGAACCGGTCGTCGGCACTGTGGCATCCGAGTTTACGGTAACTGCAAATGCATTCAAGCTGTCCTCATCGGTGCCATCTGAAACAGTAATGACAATATTATTGTAGTCACCTACATCATCAGCTGTTGGAGAACCGCTTAAGGTACCTGTCTGGTTGTTGAATTGGGCCCAGGCAGGCAGATTTGTAACGGAAAAGGTCAGGTTGTCATTATCACTGTCCGTTGCGCTTGGCGTGAAGGAGTAGGACTCACCTGCATTTACGCTGCTTGTCGGATTGCCGGTGATTACAGGCGCCTGATTGTCTGACTGCTGCGCATCTGTACAACGGCTGTTGGACGTAAAAAACTGCACCGGGCTGGCCTGAGTATATCTTGCTTGAACCGTAAAGCAGTGCTGAACGCTGAGGTCCAGGCCCTGAACGGTCGCCGTAGTGCCTGTTGTGCTGCTCAGGTCATTTGAATTCACACCATCGATGAATATATTGTATCCGCCTTGCGGAACGTCATTGGCCTGACTCCAACTGAGGATGACATCGTCACCGGACACCGCTACGGTTGTTAAAGACGCGGCACCGAACACCTCGGCAGGCTCACGGGTATTGGTTGTCGGTGCAGGCCTTAGAGGTGTTGATGTGACAGGTGTTGATGTGACAGGCGTCGATGTTGCAGGTGGCGCTGTGGTAGTGGTCGGCTCTTCAATCGCTGCAGCGCCGTTTTTCGGAGGCGGTATGACGATTGTTTCGCCACCACTGGAGACAGCTGTTTCCTGATCAGGTATGTTGGCTACCTGATCAGACTCAGTCACAGCGCTTCCACCACCGCATGCACTGAGAATGATACTCAATGTTATTGCTGAAAAAGCTGTCTGGTGTAATCTCATTTCGATGCCTCGGTATTGTAATTCCTGGAATAGATTACGGCAGACCCATGGATGACCTGAGGAACTGGATCACAGATCAACATGACCTTATTCACAATACCGGACAGCTAATTACAACCAATTGATTTAACTAGAAATATATATTTAGTTTAATCTCAAATCAGGGTGGCTGGATTGCTTAAAAAATAGCTGAATGACTCTCTTTCCGAGTTTGACATGACCAAGCAAAATAATCAGGATAGACACAATAAAGAACTGAGCACGTTTGATAAGTCAGCATCCTGCCGGAACAGCGATCAACAATCCGAATATAACCGCCACAAACTGTGCGGGAGCCAATTACCGCAACCTTGTCAGGGGGGTATCACTTGATGCCGAATGGATTCGACACTTATACTCAGCAGCGTTTTTTAATTCGATAACAATAGGCGAAGCTGTATGACGACTCCAAGTTTCAACCCACCTGTCCGTACGCTCATGGGCCCCGGCCCTTCGGATGTACACCCCCGCATACTCGA
This sequence comes from Candidatus Thiodiazotropha sp., assembly GCA_040506195.1. GTDB lineage: Bacteria > Pseudomonadota > Gammaproteobacteria > Chromatiales > Chromatiaceae > Thiodiazotropha. The sequence goes on from JBEVXH010000001.1 coordinate 244,159, forward strand.
GGCACTGTCACGCCCGACCATCGGCCATCTGGATCCGGTATTTATCGAGATGATGGAGCAGACCAAGGGATTGCTTCAATACGCTTTCCAGACCGAGAACCAGCTGACAATGCCGGTTTCGGCACCAGGGTCGGCAGGCATGGAGACCTGTTTTGTCAACCTGGTCGAACCTGGCGACAAGGTCATCGTGTGCCAAAATGGTGTCTTCGGAGGCCGCATGAAAGAGAATGTCGAACGTTGCGGCGGGACTCCGATCATGGTCGAGGATGAATGGGGCAAAGCTGTCGATCTGGCAAAGGTCGAAGCAGCTCTCGAACAACACAGCGATGCTGCGATTCTTGCCTTTGTCCACGCCGAGACCTCAACCGGCGCCCGTTCAGATACTAAGGAACTGGTGGAACTTGCTCATCGCCATGACTGCCTTACGATCGTGGACAGTGTTACTTCCCTCGGCGGCTGTGAACTAAAAGTCGATGAATGGGGAATCGATTCAATCTATTCGGGGACTCAGAAATGCCTCTCCTGTACACCGGGCATCGCCCCCGTCAGCTTCAACGAACGTGCCTTGGAAAAGGTGCGTAACCGCAGCAGCAAGGTACAGAGCTGGTTTCTCGACCTGAATCTGGTGATGGGATACTGGGGTAGTGGTCAAAAGCGAGCCTATCACCATACCGCACCGGTAAATGCACTGTATGGCTTACATGAAGCACTCTGCATACTCCAGGATGAGGGATTGGAAAACGCCTGGATGCGACATAACAAGATGCACAATGCTTTGAAGGCCGGCCTCGAAGCAATGGGCCTTACTTTTATCGTGGACGAAGAGCATCGGCTGCCCCAGTTGAATGCGGTTTCCATTCCCGAAGGCGTCGACGATGCAACTGTGAGAAGCCGGTTGCTCAGTGAGTACAACCTGGAGATCGGCGCCGGCCTGGGCGCCTTGGCTGGCAAGGTTTGGCGTATCGGTTTGATGGGGCATAGTGCCCGAGCGGAAAATATCCTGTTGTGCGTGGGCGCTTTGGAGGCCGTACTGAGCGATATGAACGCACCGATAAATACAGGTGTTGCCCTGGGCCGCATCCAGCAATCGCTCTAATTCTTGGTGATAGCCGAAGTCCCACTGCTGCTCGAGCCAGAGCAGCTGCAAAACCTGCTTGGAGTGGAGAGCCTGGTGGTCATCGATTTATGCAAAGAGACCACCTATGCCCAACTCCATATTCCAGGGGCGATACATCTGGCCTACAGCCGGATTGTGGCCAGCAACCATCCCGTGCATGGCTTGCTTCCGAATAGCGATACACTGGCACGGACACTCTCTGATCATGGCATCGACAACGACAGCCATGTCGTAGCCTATGATGATGAGGGCGGCGGCAATGCCTCACGCTTGTTGTGGACACTGGAAGCGATGGGACACGGGCACTATTCGCTGTTGAACGGAGGACTGCACGCCTGGGCCAATGAGGGTCATGCCTGCAGTCGCGAATTGTCACCGCCCGCAACTGCCGATTTCACCGCTGTACCCGGTACGGATACAGTCGCCACCACCGACCATATAACCGAACGTCTTGGTGAGCCTGACTTTGCCCTCTGGGACGCGCGCAGCTGGAACGAATATTCAGGTATCTCACGCTTCTCCAGGCATCCGGGGCATATTCCGGGAGCGGTCAACCTCGACTGGTTGGAGGTCATGGATCGCGATCGAAACCTGCGCTTAAAGGCGGACGAAGCGCTGCAGACACGGCTAAACCAATTGGGACTGGAGCAAGATAAAGAGATCGTCACTTACTGCCAGACTCACCATCGCTCATCTCTGGCCTGGTTCGTTCTGCGCCATCTGGGTTACCAGCACTGCAGGGGCTACCCGGGTTCGTGGTCAGAATGGGGTAACAGTGACGATACACCTAAAGCCATGCCATGAGACGGCCATCCAGTAAACAGCGCCGGGCAGTCATACTGATTCTGGCGCTGATCACATTTTCAGTCGCCTACTATGCCGGCCACACACAAAAGCTAAATACCGGGACACCACCCCAAATCGACGGTGTTTTGATCAATCCCCCACTCCCGGTACCACCAGTCAATCTCTACAATCAGCAGGACGAACCCTTTTCACTCAGCAATCTGCAAGGTCACTGGAGCCTGTTGATGCTTGATCCCGGCCCAGGAACAACCTCCTCAGTCGCACTCACCAGACTGATTCAGGTACATAATCGCCTGGCGACGGATCCTGATCTGCAACAGCAGATTCACTATTTCTACCTACCCGGAAACAAGATCGAAGAAAAGGCGATATCATTCGCATCACTGTCAGACAACTTCCAGGCCTTGCATGGAGACAAGCAAAAAATGGACATCGCCTTTACCGCCTTCGGTGGCGCCGGCAACGAAACGGAATATACACTCTACCTGATTGGGCCGGACGCAACACTGCGTGCCCTGTTTACCCGGATTAACAATACCGCTACTATCGCTGAGGATATCAACAACCTGATCGATGCAGTGCAGTAACGCTATGAATCAACCCGATACAGCCAAGGACACCAGCAAAAAGATTGCGCAATCCTTGTTCGTGGCTCTGCAATATCTGTTACCGCACCATCTGCTCTCCTCCTTGATGCACAGCATTGCCCGTATCGAGCTGAAACCGGTGAAAGATCTTCTCATCCGTCAGGCGATCAAATGGTACAAGATTGATATGCAGGAGGCATTGGAGAGCGATCCTGCCCAATACAGGAGTTTCAACGATTTCTTCACCCGTGCATTGCGTCCCGATGCACGGCCGGTCACCCAACCGGACAATCAGGTCGCCTCGCCTGCTGACGGGACACTCAGTCAGTCGGGCGATATCGAGACGGGATTCCTGTTTCAGGCAAAGGAACACGACTACTCGCTACTCGAGCTGCTGGGCGGCGATGCAGAGATGAACCGCCTGTTCGAAGACGGCAACTTCGCCACAATCTACCTTTCTCCACGCGACTATCACCGTCTGCACATGCCTACCAGCGGAAAATTGAAGCGTATGCTCCACGTTCCCGGACGTCTGTTCAGCGTCAATGCGGCCACCTGCGAGAAGGTACCCAGACTGTTTGCCAGGAATGAACGTGTGATCACTCTATTCGAGACCGATTTCGGCCCCATGGCGATAATCCTTGTCGGCGCTATTTTTGTCTCCAGCATCGAGACTGTCTGGGCCGGCACCATCACCCCCCTCCAACAACGGGTAAACAGTTGGGACTACGACCCCTCCGCCGCACCTGCCAGTATCGAGCTGGAGAAAGGTGAGGAGATGGGGCGCTTCAATATGGGATCCACCGTGATTCTGCTGTTCGCCAAGGATGCCATCGAGTGGCATGACGATTTCATTGCGGGCAGCCCCGTCAGAATGGGCGAGGCGATCGCCACTGCTACCGGTGGGGAGTCATAGCCCCATAATCACCTGTAACGGATTCACAGCCTGGTCGCCTTGATCGTTGCCGAAACCACATACTCCTCGATCCCGCGTCCCGGTGCCCAATCGCGGATAAATTCTCGGGATTCATCCTTGGGTTCGATCTTGATATCTGTAAACCCTGCCGCGTCCATAATATCCTCCAACTCCTCGATCAATGACGCATTACCCATGCATCCGGAGACCAGTTGAGGATCGTTTCTCATCTCTTGCGGTATTTCCACGGTGGACACCACGTCGGAGATGGCCAGGCGCCCCCCTGGTTTGAGTATCCTGAAGGCCTCCCGAAACACCCGATCCTTATCCGGTGAAAGATTAATGACGCAATTGGAGATAATCACATCCGCACAGCCGTCTGCAATCGGCAGGGCCTCGATTTCACCCAATCTGAACTCGACATTCTTATATTTCCCGCGCAAGGCGTTGTTACGTGCCTTGGACAACATATCGGGCGTCATATCCACACCGATCACATGGCCCTCATCACCCACTTCGGCGGCCGCCAGGAAACAGTCAAATCCACCACCGGAGCCCAGATCGACCACCACTTCGCCCGGCTGCAAGGCGGCGATCGCCTTCGGATTGCCACACCCCAGGCCCATATCGGCGCCACTCGGCACCTTGGCAAGATCGTCCCGGCTGTAGCCCAGACGGGTTGAGATCAGGGTATTGATCGCCGTATCGTCCGAGACGCCGCAACAACTCGACTCGACGCCGCAGCAGCCATTCGAATTGCTAGCCACCGCCACTTCCGCGTAGGCCTTGCGCACCTCCTGACGATGGCTGTCCTGGAGGTCGGTCAATGATACTTCAGGTGCACCGTTGTTTGTTAAATCTGGCATCACGCTCTCCACTATCCTCTAATTCTGTTTGCGGGATGAAAAATCCCGACAGCTTGTTCAATACCCCTGGTTCGATCCAGCAATTGACACGCTTACCCTGCCGCTCCATCTCAATCAAACCCGCATAGTGGAGTGCTTTCAAATGGTGCGACAGGGTGGAAGGCGCAATCTGCATACCCTTACCCAACTGCCCGACGCTGAAGCTGATCGCCTGCTCCAGATCGCAACGGGTGCCGGGCTGACAGCAACGACTCAATCGCTGAAAAATAAGCAAGCGGTGCGGATTACCCAATGCTTTAAACATCTCCGCAAGTTGCTTGTCATTGGATCTAATATTCGACATATTTCGAAATATAAAACAATATCTACGATATTTCAAATAACAGCCCGGAACAGGCCATCATCCGTTTCAGCGCAAGACGGGAACCGGTAATCTATTTACAGGCTTCTGAATTGATTTGAATGAATACCGGCAGACTCATGACCAGGAACGGAAACGCCCGGTGTCGAGATGGATGAAATTGGATTTTGGATAGTAGCCGACACCACCCGCCTTCAAGGCGACGGCACAATCCCGCAGTGTCTTAAGATCGCAGCCACAGAGCCGGATATCGATTGCCCTACCCTGCATATGCAGGCTCCGCTTCGCCACTCCTCCGCTCTTATTGCGCAACATCTCGTTTGTTTTTGGCGAGCGGTAGGCGGAGATGATTTCGAATTCACCGTGATTGCCGACAGCCTGCTGCAGCTGGTAGAGCATATCCATAAGCGCCCTATCCATGCGGGTTGACTCCCCAGTGCGATGATCCCTCAGCAGACTGTCGATAATCTGCAGACTATCGACCTGGTATTCTCCATCTCGCCAATAGGTCACCGTTTCCCTCTCCCCCGTATGGGTATGACGAAACGCCAGCGTGCGGTTCTCACCCGCGGCGAGCGCCAACAAGGGCGACGACATCAACAGGCCCGTCATTGATGCGCAGTTGCGCAGAAAGCGACGTCTGCTGAAACTGGGATTGTCGTTGGGAGTCATCAGTGTTGGCGACATGGATGCGACTAACCTTGGCTAGGAAAAGTAACACTATTGTCGGCAGAGACCGAACAAAATCCACGCGCAGGTTAACAAATTCAGGCGGGGTAAAGCCAACCCTGTGACTCGAATCACATGAATGCGAGGCAGAATGCCTTAGCTGTCGGGTATGGGGCCAGGACCGATTGGATTAGTGTTAACAAGCCCTAGAGCGAGGGATTCTCCGCCCTGCTCTCATGATGAGCGGTTAGATGCTCAATCCCTTCACCCATCACCAGCATTAATGCGGTATCTCTCTGATAGATGTCGGGCCGAAAATGGATATCTCCCGCAGCGTCCACCCAACTGGTGAAGTAGGTAAGGTAGATCGGTATCGGTTTGGCGAGCGGAGCCATCTGGGTTTCACCGCTACGCAAGGCTTGCTGCAACCAAACATTCCGCGGCTGCTCTGCGTACTCTACCAGCAGTTGAGCCAACTGATCAGCCGCCTCAACCCTGACACAGCCAGAACTGTAGGCCCGATTCGGCCGCTCAAACAAACCACGGGCAGGGGTGTCATGGAGATAGATCTGGTGAGCATTGGGCATATGAAATTTTATCCGTCCAAGACTGTTGCTGTTGCCGGCATCCTGTCTCAAGACAAAGGGAAAATTGTTTTCATGATAGTTTGCCCAATCGATACCGACCGGATCGATCTCGCCCCATTCTCCCTCTGAACGCTCATAGACGCGAATTCGTTTACGTGCCAGATACTCATTGTCCTGCTGCAGCTGCGGCAATATATCCTGCACCGCAATGCTGCGGGGCACTGTCCACAATGGATTCATGACCAGATGTGTCACTTTGCTGCTGAACGAGGGCGTTTGCCGCTCCTGCCTGCCGTTCACCGTGCGCTTGTGAAACACGACCTGGTCCCGATTCATGAGAGAAATCTCAAATCCCGCTGTATTGACCATCAGGCGCTGCGGCTCCAGTTCATGGGGCAGCCAGCGCCAGCGCTCAAGATTCGCCCGTATTTGTGCGATGCGTGTCTCTACCGGATCATTTAGGGCTCGCAGGGTGGCGGACCCCACGATGCCATCAGGCACCAATCCAAGACGCCGCTGAAACCGTTTAACCGCCTTCGCCAGAGTGGTGTCGAAATAGTTTGGATCGGGTATCACTTCACCTGTCCGGCTCGATTCCCCTTGTAACCGCTGCCGGAGGAGTGCAACTGCAGGATCCGAATCACCCAGCCGCAAACTGTCATCGAGGTGGAGGGTTGACCAGCCCCCTTCGGCTTGGATGTCGCGATACTTCGCAAGCGCATCCTTCAGCTGCAGATAGGCGCTGTTGTTTGGTCGAAGGGCATTGAGTAACTGTTCCAGTGCGCCGGCGGATAGTGCAGACGACAAGGCATCGACCGGATCGAAACTCTCGTTCGGAAACATCCAGAAAGGATCGAGGGACTGTGCATCATATCGCCCCAATCGCAGGTCTCTGGCCAGCCTGAGATAGCCGTCGCTGAGCAGCAGCTCTCGATTGACCATGACTTCCGGTGACGGATCGAAGACCAACCCGCGCAGATGATCAAGATGGTAATCATCGGCATTCAAACCATCCAGCTCCGCTGACGCCAGCCAACGAAAGAGTTGCCTGCCCTGCTCAGTCAGTTCGCCTTCATGATGCCAGATGAATCGATGTCGCTGCTTGTCATAAAGACGCTCAATCTGTGGCCAGTCGATTACCAGCCCCCCCTCCAGCGTCGTTTCAATCGGCACCACAAGCGACTCAGCTGCTGGTCCGATAGCGACAACGCCGGCCGCTTCGACTCGGCCGAAAAAAAGGCAGAGAAGAATGCCAATCCAGTACCTGCTTTTATCTTTCAATATACTCCTAAACATTCGAAGCCATTGCTCGCATGGGCAGTAGAGGAGTCGATAAAATAACGATCACACCATGCCCTGAAGTACCCGCAGCCGAAGACTCAAGCCATCGCCTGCCTCTATGCTTAAGCTTAGGTCCGGTATTGGAGATAAGACAGGTTTACCCCCCATAATTCATGGTTAGAGTCTAATCAGGCGAGATCAGACAATGGGTAAAAAATGGTTAAATCTGCAGAAAGCGCGCAATATGGGAAACAACTTCCCACATAATGAATAGCGGACGATGACAGGCAGCTGTCCGCTCAGTGAACGGGTTGATTATCGTGATAATTTCAAGCCCGGCCGATATCGAATGTAACCACCTGGCGTATGTCGTGCGTGCCGGTTAAAACCATCAGCAGGCGATCCAGACCCAAGGCAACGCCCGAACACTCCGGCATCCCTGCAGCCAGCCCATCAAGCAGGGCTTCATCCATCGGCATTTCCGCTTGCCGGGAAGATCGACGCCGATGATTGTCCGCATTGAATCGCTTTCGCTGCTGACCGGCATCGTTCAGTTCCTGAAACCCGTTGGCAATCTCCATTCCGCCTATATAGAGTTCGAAGCGTTCCGCTACCGGACATCTATCCTCCCTCACCCTCGCCAAGGCTGCCTGGCTCGCGGGATAGTCATACAGGAAAGTCATTCCGCGCTGACCCAGCCGGGGTTCAATCAGGTGACTCAGCAGCAGGTCGAGCCAGCCGTCACGACCCTCGATGGCAAGCTGGTCCGCACCGGAAATACCCTGCTCTACGGCACATTGCCGTAAATGACCGAGATCGGCCGCATGGGGATTCATTCCGAGGCGACGCTCGAATGCTTCGGCATAGGTCAGTTTTTCGATCGACAGCGGCCGCGCCGTCAATCTATTGATCAGATTGGCCACTTCTTCCATCAGCTGATGGTAATCGAGACCCGGTCGATACCACTCCAGAAGCGAAAACTCCGGATTGTGGCGCCGGCCAAGCTCACCGTTACGGAACACCTTGCAGATCTGATAGATCGGACCGCTGCCTGCCGCCAACAACCGCTTCATGGGGAATTCAGGGGAGGTATGCAGATAAAGATCGAGACCCTGAACCGCCTCGGGGCCGGTATAACGGGTATTGAAACTCTCTATTGCAGGGTCCGTTGCGGCAAAGCGCGAACAGACCGGAGTCTCCACCTCGACCACACCGATCTGATCAAAGAATCGATGGATATGGCTCAGCATCTCCGCCCTGGCCCGTATGATTTCAATGGAGGCGGAAGGTCGCCAATCGTTCGTTTGGGCCATTAAACCGGTCAGTCTTCCTTGGCGCGTGAGACATACTCACCGCTGCGGGTATCCACCTTGATAGCCTCGCCGATCTGGACAAACAGCGGCACACGCACCACGGCACCGGTCTCTAAAGTGGCCGGCTTGCCGCCACTCCCTGAGGTGTCCCCTTTCAGTCCCGGATCGGTGTCGGTGATGTTCAGGATCACGAATTTGGGCGGTTCGACAATAATCGGGGCGCCATTCCACAGGGTCACCAGACAGACGTCCTGCTCCTTCAGCCATTTGGCACTCTCCGCCACTGCAGCCTGATCGGCGCTCACCTGTTCGTAACTATCAGGATCCATGAAGTGCCAGAACTCGCCATCATTGTAGAGATACTGCATTTCAGACTCATGCACATCGGCCCCTTCCACCGATTCACCCGATTTGAAGGTCTTTTCCAATACCCGGCCAGTCTTCAGATTGCGTATCTTGACCCGATTGAAGGCCTGACCTTTGCCAGGCTTTACGAATTCGTTTTCAATAATGGAGCAGGGATCCCCGTCCAGCATGATTTTCAGGCCACCCTTAAACTCATTGGTGCTATAACTAGCCATGACATCCTCACGAAACATATCAATTGCGGCGCACATCATACCTGAGACAGAGTCCTGTGTGCAGGCATCAGGGTGGCGAAAAGCCCTCGCCGACGGTTTTACCGACGTACCCAGTCTGCTCGAATATCTCCAGATCGAAGCGTCGGCAGTCTCCGATCACATCCGGGCCAGCAGGCAATTCTCACTGCGGGTACCCAAGGTCTTCGCCGCACTGATGCGCAAGGGCGATCCTGATGACCCTCTACTGCTGCAAGTTCTCCCACATGCCAGCGAGATGGACCTGGCCGACGGATTCAGCACCGACCCGGTCGGAGATCACATGGCCGGGCATAGCCCCGGGTTGTTGCAGAAGTATCATGGCCGTATCCTGATCATCACTACCGGGGCATGCGCGGTCCATTGCCGCTATTGCTTTCGCCGGCACTACCCCTATACCGGCGCTACGGCCACCAACAGTCAATGGGGCCACATCATCGACTATCTTGTCGCCAATCCCGCGGTTGAGGAGGTCATCCTGAGCGGCGGAGACCCATTGATGGTCAGCGACGACAAACTCGGAAGATGGCTGGCGCAACTTGAAGCGCTGCCACAGATCAAACGTCTACGCATCCACACCCGCTTACCGGTGGTCCTGCCCCAACGTATCACAGGTGAAATGCTTAGCGTTTTGAAGCGTTGCGCCATCAAAACGGTAATGGTAATCCACGCCAATCACCCCAATGAGCTATCGCCCGCCGTCGCAGAGGGAGTGAAAAAGGTGGCGGCGTCCGGCATCACCCTATTGAATCAGTCGGTCTTGCTGAAAGGCGTGAACGATCACGGCGACACCCTGGTCAGGCTCAGCAATCGCCTTTTTGAGATCGGTGTTCTACCCTATTACCTGCACCTGCTCGACCGGGTTGAGGGCGCGGCCCGTTTTGAGCTGGAGAAGACAGCCATCCTGAAACTGCGGCAACAGCTGCTGACCAGACTGCCAGGCTATCTGATGCCGAAAATGGTACGCGAGACAGCAGGAGAGTTGTATAAGACACCCATTCAGGATTGCCAAATGTAGGGCCTCACCCCCCATCACCCAGCGACTCCATGGGCCAGCGGGAGCGGACCGAGAACCTAAGCGACTCGGATTCCCCGGCCAGTAGGCGCCGGCAGCCGGCATAAGCGATCATGGCGCCGTTATCGGTGCAAAACTTGGGACGGGGATAGTAGGCAGCCCCTTCTTCACCCGCCATCATCGCATCGATCCGCTGACGTAATCGTCGATTGGCGCTGACCCCGCCGGCCAGCACCAGCGTCTTGATGCCACATTGCCTGACAGCCCTGCGACACTTGAGCAAAAGGGTGTCGACCACCGCTTCTTCAAAGGCGCGCGCTATATCGGCCCGGGTCTGAGCCAATAGGGTTCCCCCCTCCTCACGCTCGGCCCGCTGGATGGTATTCAGGGCAAAGGTCTTCAAGCCGCTGAAACTGAAGTCGAGGCCGGGCCTGTCGATCATCGGCCGGGGAAAATGAAAGCGCTCATGATCGCCCTGTTCAGCCAGTTTCGCCAGTTCCGGTCCACCGGGATAGGGTAAACCCAAGAGCTTAGCGGTCTTATCGAAGGCCTCGCCGGCCGCATCGTCCAGGGTATCCCCGAGCAGTCGGTATCGACCCATACCCTCCACCTCCACCAACTGGGTGTGCCCACCGGATACCAGCATTGCGATGAAGGGAAAGGCCGGAGGATCAGGCTCAAGCATGGGCGCCAGGAGATGGCCCTCCATATGGTGCACAGCAATTGCCGGTATACCCCATGACCAGGCCATGCTCCGCCCCACCGATGCACCTACCAGCAAGGCACCCACCAGACCCGGACCCGCGGTGTAGGCCACACCGTCCAGTGAAGCAGCCTCGATCCCGGCATCCTGAAACAGCTGCCGAACCAACGGTAAAAGCTTGCGCACATGGTCCCTGGATGCCAACTCAGGCACCACACCACCATAATCGGCATGCAGATCGACCTGGCTGTGCAGGGCATGAGCCAGCAGACCCTTTTCACTGTCGTATACGGCCACGCCGGTCTCATCACAGGATGTTTCTATACCTAATACCCGCATTTTTGTACCACTTTTTGCTGTAAAATAGCCCTATACCTTTGCAAACCGGGGTGGCTATGAGTAGAATCTCCGCCTTTCGACCGGTCGAGAAGCTTAACAGATTCGAGGAAACAACATCGATGCCGAACGTACGCGTTAAAGAGAACGAACCTTTTGAAGTCGCCATGCGCCGTTTCAAGCGCTCCTGTGAGAAGGCCGGAGTGCTCGCTGAAGTCCGCCGCCGGGAATTCTATGAAAAGCCCACTTGGGAACGCAAACGCAAGGCAGCAGCAGCCGTTAAACGCAACCTGAAAAAGGTCTCCCGCGAAAGCCGCCGTTTCGAACGCCAGTATTGATCATCCCCCCTGCCCCGCAGGAGTCAGCCAGGATGCTTAAAGAACATATCTTAGATGACGTCAAGGCCGCTATGAAGGCCAAAGAGAAGTCGCGTCTGGGCACCTTGCGTCTGATCACCGCCGCGATCAAGCAGCGCGAGGTCGATGAACGCACCGAACTGGATGATATCCAGGTATTGGCGATCCTGGAAAAGATGATCAAGCAGCGGCGCGACTCCATCAAACAGTATGAAAGTGCGGGCCGCCAGGAACTGGCAGAGCAGGAAAAGAGCGAGATTGCCATTATCGAGACCTATATGCCCGCCGGTCTGAGCGATGATGAAATTTCGGCAATGGTCGACAATGCAATCGCCGAAACCAACGCCTCGGGCATGCGGGACATGGGCAAGGTCATGGGGCTGCTCAAACCCCAGATGCAAGGCCGGGCCGATATGGGCAAGGTCAGCGGCCTGGTCAAACAAAAACTGGCAGGCTGACTCACATCGGGCCATTATCAGCTATTCTTGCCCCATGGCCGATTCCCTGTAAGGCCAGTAGGAAAACATGGCCGGTAAGATCCCCACACAGTTTATCGATGACCTTTTGAACCGCATCGACGTTGTCGATGTCATCAATCGGCGCGTACCGCTTAAAAAGGCGGGCCGCGACTTTCAGGCGCGTTGTCCCTTCCACGACGAAAAGACACCTTCATTCACCGTCAGCCAACAAAAGCAGTTCTACCACTGTTTCGGCTGCGGCGCCCATGGGTCAGCCATCGGTTTTCTCATGGAGTATGAAAATCTCGGTTTTGTCGAGGCCGTGGAAGAGCTGGCTCACGCTGCGGGCCTCGAGGTACCCCGGGAGGCCGGGTACGACCAAGGCCCAGACCTGCGTCCACTGTATGACTTGATGGAGGATGCAGCCCGCTTCTACCGCCATCAACTCAAAAACCATCCCAATGCCGGACAGGCAATCGATTATCTCAAGTCACGCGGCTTGAGCGGTGAAATCGCAGCCGCCTTCGGTATCGGTTATGCGCCTCCAGGTTGGGATAATCTGCTCACCGCGCTGGGCAGGGATACCCCCGCCGTCTCCAGGCTGTTGCAGTGTGGATTGACGCAAGAGGGAGAAAGCAAAGGATACGACCGTTTCCGAGACCGCATCATCTTCCCCATCCGGGACCGGAGGGGGCGCACCATCGGTTTTGGCGGCCGCACCATCGGAGATGAAAAACCGAAATACCTGAACTCACCTGAAACCGCATTGTTTCATAAAGGACGGGAACTCTATGGCCTGTATGAGGCGCGCAAGGCAAACGCCAAGATTGCACGGCTATTGGTGGTGGAGGGTTATATGGATGTGGCCGCACTGGCCCAGCATGGCATCCTCAATGCCGCTGCAACCCTCGGTACGGCCACCACCCATGACCATCTGGAATTGATCTTTCGCACCTGTCCCGAGGTGGTATTCTGTTTTGACGGTGACCGTGCCGGTCGGGATGCGGCCTGGAAAGCACTGCAGACCAGCCTGCCTCTGATGCGGGATGGACGAGAGGTCAAATTCCTCTTTTTACCCCAAGGCGAGGACCCGGACACCCAGATACGCAAAGAGGGTGCCGATGCCTTCAATGCACGCATGGAGCAGGCCCAACCTCTGTCGAAATTTCTCTTCCAACAACTTACCGATCAGGTGCAGATGGAGAGTATCGATGGTCGCGCAAAGCTTGCCCAACTGGCGTCCCCCCTCCTGGAAAAGCTCCCATCCGGGGTGTTTCGCCGCATGATGTTTCAGCATCTGGAAGAGGTGGTGGGCATCAGAGACGGCCATCTCGACAAAGGCGGTCGGCAAAAAGGCCGAAATCGCCAAAGGAGCGCAGTGCCTAGTGAAAAGCAGCAACGCCCTACCCCAATCCGAATGGCCATTGCATTACTGCTCGACTGCCCCCATCTATACACCATCGCAGACAGCGTTGAAAAAGATTGGCAAAAGTGGGACGCACCCGGCATAAGCATTCTCAAACAGCTACTTGAAATAATCCGTTCCCAACCTACGCTTAACAAAGCAGCTTTGTTGGAACGATGGCGAGATACGGAGCACTTCAATCACCTCAACAAATTAGCCAATTACAGATTTGATCTGCCGGGCATGGATCAGGAGGCTGAATTACGTGATGCACTCCTCAAATTAAACGCTCAGTTTCATAAAAATTCCCGACCGCAACCGGGGAATCTACGTCCCAGCGAACTGTCTGATGATCTGCTTAATGAGCTGAAACGCTGCTATCCCGGCACCCTCAGCCAGGATGAGCAGTAAGAAACAGGGGTCTTCAGAGAAAGACCAATAGCTGGCACAAGTATATGAAAGTGTGCTAATATGGTGAGTTCAGTCTCAGTGTTGTACACCTCGTCTGACTACAAGGTAAAAGATGAACCAGGAACAGCAGCAATCTCAATTAAAGCAACTGATTGCAAAGGGTAAGGAACAGGGATTCCTCACCTACGCGGAAGTTAATGACCACCTTCCTGAGGGCATTGTAGAGCCCGAACAGATCGAGGATATCGTCCGCATGATCAACGACATGGGCATCACGGTCCATGAATCGGCGCCTGATCTGGAAGACAACACCCTCAACGACTCGGTCGTCTCCGCCGATGAAGACGCCGCCGAGGCGGCAGCTGCCGCCCTGGCCAGTGTCGACAGCGAATTCGGCCGCACCACTGACCCGGTCCGCATGTATATGCGTGAAATGGGCACTGTTGAGCTGCTGACCCGTGAAGGCGAACTGCGCATCGCCAAGCGCATTGAGGAGGGCCTACACCAGGTCTCTGCCGCATTGGCCACCTTCCCTACCACCGTCGATCTGCTGTGCACGCTGCTGGAGAAGATTGAACCCGGTGAATCACGGCTTGCCGACATCACCAGCGGCTTCATCGATCCCAACGAACCAGATGAGATCCCCACACCGGTGCAACCGCAGGATGCCGCCAGTAACAACGGCACCAGTGATGACGACGATGACAGCAGCGACGATCCTGAAAACACCGGCCCCGACCCGGAAGAGGTCACGGCAAAAGGAAAAGAACTTCGCAAGCGCTTTAATTCGCTGTGCTCTGCCCTGAAGAAACAGGGCCGTGCCAGCGCCAAGTCGCAAAAAGCCCAGGATGCGGTTTCAGAGACATTCCTTGAATTCAAGCTGGTACCCGTCACCTTCAATCAGCTCGTCTCCACTTTGAGAGACACGATTGAGCGCATCCGCAACCAGGAACGCATCATCATGAACCTTTGCGTCGACAAGGCACACATGCCCCGCAAAGAGTTTATCGCCTCGTTTCCCGACAATGAGACCAACCTCGACTGGATCATCAACCAGATCAATAAAGGCAAGCCCCATTCGGAAGCCCTCAAAGAGCATTCCGACGAGATCATTCGTGCGCAAAAGCGCCTTGTCGGCATTGAGAGCGACTGCCTGTTGACCATTGGAGAAATCAAAGAGACCAATCGCAAGATGTCGATCGGCGAGGCCAAGGCACGCCGCGCCAAGAAAGAGATGGTGGAAGCAAACCTGCGCCTGGTCATCTCCATTGCGAAGAAATACACCAACCGCGGACTGCAGTTTCTCGACCTTATCCAGGAAGGCAATATCGGCCTGATGAAGGCAGTGGACAAGTTCGAATATCGCCGCGGTTACAAATTTTCAACCTATGCGACCTGGTGGATTCGTCAGGCCATTACCCGCTCTATCGCCGATCAGGCGCGTACCATCCGCATTCCGGTGCACATGATAGAGACCATCAACAAACTGAATCGCATCTCCCGGCAGATGATTCAGGAGATGGGCCGCGAAGCCACACCGGAAGAGCTGGCGGAACGCATGGACATGCCGGAAGACAAGATTCGCAAGGTACTCAAGATCGCCAAGGAACCGATCTCCATGGAGACACCGATCGGTGACGATGAGGATTCCCACCTGGGTGATTTTATCGAGGATTCCGGCGTGGTCTCCCCCATCGAGTCAGCCACCGCGGAAGGCCTGGGCGAAGCGACGCAAAACATGCTGGCCGGGTTGACCAGCCGGGAAGCGAAAGTGCTGCGCATGCGCTTCGGCATCGACATGAACACCGACCACACCCTCGAAGAGGTCGGCAAACAGTTCGATGTCACCCGGGAACGTATCCGCCAGATCGAAGCCAAGGCACTGCGCAAACTGCGCCACCCTTCGCGCTCAGATCGTCTCCGCAGCTTCCTCGACAGCGATTGATTACAGGATTCCAGCGCAACGACAGTAAAAACTGCTGTTTTTGCGCCGTGATCTGCTACAATCCCGCCGATTCCGGGCCCATAGCTCAGTTGGTTAGAGCAGGGGACTCATAATCCCTTGGTCCTAGGTTCGAGTCCTAGTGGGCCCACCAATAAATTCAATAAGTTAGTATAGTTTTTATCTGCTCGGCTGAAATTTCATTTTTCATGTAGACGCAATGTAGACACTTACATATCTTTGTTTTAAAAAAACATATACCACCCTACCCCTTCCTACTTCCACTTAACGCAGCAGAAGAATAATCAAGCAAGACACGCTCAAAAAAAGTCATTTCTGTATATACACCACTCGTGTAGAAGCGTTCTATTAAGGATTGGACACATCCAGAACGAACACATCAATTAATCCTGTGAGTTCTGGCTTTAACGTTGCCTCAATGCTAGTTTTGAGTTCCTGAGCGTTACCAATCCTATGTTTCTTACGCCCTGCAACTTTTTCGTCTGGTCCAAACCAAATTGCGAGGAAAATGCCCTGTTGCTCTGCGTCTGGGTGAATGGAGTATCGCTCATGTAGTTGAGCGGTAGCAGCTGTGTATAGCTCCTTATGCCACTGTCCCTTGACCTCTGTAACCAGAAGTCGTCTTTTAGCGCCAATCATCTTGGTCACCGTAAAATCACTCCGATTTGCGTTCTTTAGCTGATGTTCCGGTGTCACTGAGATGCCTTGTGGTTCTAGTCTCAGATTGAGGCGTTCAGCAATAATCTCAGTAGACCGCACTTCACCTAGCCGTTCACCTTTCTCATAGAACCTATCTGCGGAATTGTACTCTCCACCCTCAATGGCATTTTGAAAGTCTTGGAGCTCTTGAATCACAAGCTGACGTAAACCTTCCACAGTAACTACTTCGTCTCGATCTAGTCGATTTACGATTTCCCGGGGTGTCGGGGGTTCGAAGTCCCTCAGTGCTTTCTTCCTAACTTGTTCGGTATGTATGCTCTTCAAGTCTTTATGTAGGTCTTTAAATCGGGGGTCAGCAAGGAGGTGCTCGAGGACAGAAATAGCATCATCGGGATTATCTGAGCTGATTGACCAGACCACTTCGGACAAGAAGCGATACGCTTTCTCTTCTTTTGGACTATCCGTTCCCCAATGGTTCGGCAGATCAACCTTTGGCCATTTATCGATAAAGGCATCTAGAATAGCTTCTATTTTACCTGACGTTAGCTTGGGCCAATAGGAATGATTTCCATAGCTCATTTGCCCAGATCGCTCTTGAAATATAAATACCGTGTCTTTATTGGCTTTGAGCCAATCCCAGCATGCCTCAGGTGCGTTATCAAGAAAGTACCACGCGCGCACAAACCAGAATATGCGTTTTTGTTCAATGTCTTCGTTACCAGTAGGGTTAGGATAATCAAATATGAATTCTGAACATCGCTCGGTAATGATTTCTTTCAAGTCATCCCGATTGCCATACTGAGCAGTAATATCAAAAAGCGTTTCTAGTGGTTCAATAGCCAATTCTCGAAAATGCTTAAGCCAGTCAATTGACAACGCGGCACGCAAATGACTGAAGACCTCTTCACTGCGCAGTAATCCAACTGCAGGATGAATACAACCTGACTGTGCCAGTTGTGGCTCAACGTACTGCCGGAGAAAATCCTCTATATTCGTTTCATCAGGAAAGATGAGGTGATCGACCTCAGTCACCAGTGCATTGCGCTCATCTTCTGAAACAGCTCTGTAGTGCAAATGAATGTTAGTACGCAGCGCTCTGAGTAGGCAGAGATCAACTCCTTCTAAGTTGCCTTTTACACGCATGATCTCCAAGCAAGCCGCATAAAGGATCTTTTGAGCGACTGACCACTGTGAAGCACACTGTAGTTCAGCAAGCTTGAGCAAATCTGGTACGTATGGAGTGATGAAATCGATGCAGTTTCTAAGTGCATTCCGAACGATTATCTCTTCGCCAAACTCGTCTTCGATTTTGTTCGGCTGATTAAGCACTAATTCTGCAAAGCGAACCAAGCAACCCCAATGGCGCCCACCTTCGACAAGTTCACGGTTGTCATGAACATACTTGATATTCTCCGCTCTGATGTCGAGTTCTTGCCTCCGATGGCGCTTCATCCTTCGAGTATTCCTGAATCTCTGCATCCGGTATTCTTGTTGGTGCTGCGTTGCAGCCTTGTTGGACTTAACCCACTCTCTCATGAGTGCGGTTTTCTCTACTGCTTGCTTACGCATATACCGCCGCAAGCTGTCTGGACCTCGGTCTTCCTTATTTCGATAATACTGATGTCCAGCTATGAAACTCACCCACAAATCCGTATTGTCAGTCTCAAACGCCAGATCGACTACGAATTTGAAGTCGTCAGTATGAAAACAAAGGCCGGAGTGTGAATGCCAGTCTAATATGTGTATTTTGGTCTCGATAATCTGTTCACGGTCAGTCACCCCCCCGAACAAATGAGCAATAATTCCTTGTCGCAGGTCATCATCTTCTTGAAGTACTTGGACTGCCCTACTTTGGCCTACAGCTTTGTGCTCATGGAAATTCAGGTTTCCAACCCATTGCCAAACCTGTGCTGGATCAAACGGTGGCTTGGCTAGATCGAAGTATCGATCAAGCATTAACCCAACGATCTTGCTTATACCGTTTCGGCAATCACACTCGTAAGATTTCTTTCCACATTTACAGGTTAAGCCTTTGGTCAGATCATCCAAAAGACACTCGATAGTTGCTATATCTAACCCATTGATGAAACGATTCAAGAAGAAGCGCGCACCTATTATGCGTTCATGGTGCTCTTTGTGTCCTGGATAGAGATTTGCACAAACCCGAAAGAAATCTGCGAGATAATCCCTATCGTATTTTTCTGGCCCTAGGTATTCGATGATTTTGGTTGCAACCTTCAGCGAAGTATGACTCGCCTCTGATACAAGAGCATCCAGGTCAGCATGATGATCATGATCCAAAATGTTGAGCAAGCACGAACTCGCCAACAAACGAGAGTTCTCATTCTCGTCTGGCGCTAAAGCGAGTTGGTGTATCTCATTTTTTAACTGCCTAATTGCTGGTGATCCCACCAAAAGTTCAAGAATTAAATCTCGCAAGTGCCCATCACTTCCGGCCGCGAGAAGAGGTTTGATCTCTTCCACGACGTCTTGTGTGAAAAAACCTGCAACACTGAATCTACGCCTGAAATCCCCCCTTCGAAAGTAAGGATCTTTGGCTTCAATTTCTTTCAGCCGCTTTATGATCTGGCACTTTGACGAATGTTCCAGCTGGGAAGGATCGCCATTCGCAAGTACTGCATAAGGGTCAAGTTCGATCGCGGTTACCTCGATAGGCTTGTTGCCTAATGCGGCCATCCAGCCCAGCAATCCCCGGAGTTCATCTCGTACTGTCGAGTTTGGAGCGATGATAGGTAGGCACTTCGAAAATGTCAGTAGGTCTGATGGATCTGCTATCCGTTTGGTAAGATAACCAGCTGCGCAGTATTCAGCGATGATCTTGTGAACAGGACGATGTTGATCCGAGTTGTCGCCTAGCTTAAAAAGTCGAGTTGCAAGGATGCCATCAGCCGCTGTGTCGTCGTTAAACAGTGACGCCAGTAACGGATACATCCGATTTTCAGTGGCTTCACTCTTGTCAACGCCTTCAGCACCAGACAACAAGAGCTTGGCAAATACCTCCGAGGCGAGTTCAACTTTTTTTGTGGTCGAAAGTGTCGATTTACTTGTAAAAACTTTGGGATTTACTTCTTTTGCCAAACGCTCAACTGCTTGAGTGAAAATTGACTGTTTGTCGGTAAAGCACCTTTCGCTCTCGATATAGGCGTCAGCAAATAGCTTCAGAAACTGGGGGTTTGGGAGTAACGTTTGTAAATCAAATCTACTTACTTCAGCCTGGAACGCTGTGAAATCCTCACTTTGCACATGATGATCAAAAATCGCCCGCTGTTCGGCCTCATCAAACTCACATAGCCTAACCACCAGGGGGTGGTGCCCGAGAAATTCGTTGAATGCATTTGTAGCCCCATTATCCCACTCACTGGACCGGCTTGACAAGAAAACGTGGGTTGGGTTTGCCTCTTCAGCTTGGCTGAGAAGTTTATAAATGCCGGTGGCGTCCACTTTTGCCAACTCATCGAATGCATCAATTACCAGCGGAATATTTTTAGCCTTTGCTCCCACGTATCCGAATTTGCTTGCTGTAACTGCTTTTGTTCCCAACTGTTGGGCAAGACTCCCCATAAGCTCAGTTTTCCCGCCACCGGGCTCGGCCAAGACGACAACGTAATTTGAAGTGGCTAACAACGCCGCTTCAGTGTATGTCTTTTCACCACTCGAGAGTGTGCGTGGTAGATAGAAAGTTGAACTCATAGGTGCAAAACATGGTGTATCTAACAGCTTAAGATATTCTAGAGGCCGATTGTAATTTAAACTAAAGCGATATCGTAAGACTCACTGGTCGTCCCAACTGACTACTTGATAGGACATCCGATTATCACTGTGTAGGCTTCCAGCTAAATTCAAGTTCAAATCTTCTTCGGTAAGCCGTATCTATTTGAGCTGGTGCATTACATATATAACGTCTGGCTTCATCTAGGACAGTGCCGGACAGTGTCCGTAGGTAGGATACAGCTTCTTCCTCCGATGGTGACTTTCCGTTTTGGTCACTGAATTTAGGACCTAAAGCAGTCCAGATCACAGCGTCAACCCCGACACTATTAGCCCAAGCATCAATGCCGGGTATGCTCCCAGGTACATCACCACCAACTGACCATACGCCTATATTATTAATATATTGTTCCGGAATTCGTTCTCTTTCTCTAAGTTTGTCTCTCGCGGTCTCAAGTTCCATTCGATCCATTAACGCCCAAAGCGTACGCACACGAGCTGAATTAGGTTCTATTACTAAGGTAAGCCTCCCATCAGATGATTGTCGCGCGAATTCGACAGAAATTAACGGTCCATCTTGATACCAGGTTCTTTGTATTGGCAGAGTTCCAGGATCCCAAATCAGTGAACCCCATCCAAGGCATGCGATTTTCATAGATTCCCCTTTTCCTTATCTATTGCTATG
The DNA here is from genome assembly GCA_040506195.1 of Candidatus Thiodiazotropha sp. Lineage (GTDB taxonomy): Bacteria > Pseudomonadota > Gammaproteobacteria > Chromatiales > Chromatiaceae > Thiodiazotropha. The sequence goes on from JBEVXH010000001.1 coordinate 265,001, forward strand.
CGCTATACGGATCCTTCTGACCCCTAAAATCGGCAAATGGATTATCAATTTAGATTCGTAACTTATTGTTTAACCAATATAATATTACATCCAGTCACATTAAAGATTTAGAATTTCATCTTTCCTAATTAATACACTTATTAATTATAACGTATGAAATCTTGGTTAATAAAACAATCAGGGTCACCCGTTAAACGACACAATTTATCGATTATTTAACAAACGGCATTTAGTTCACCGTACAGTTATTGACAGAACTCCAAGTGATTACCGACCTGGTCGGTCTGGATTTCAAAATTCGAACCACATGATGAATTAAACCCTATAGGCTCTACACTCCAAGTATGGTGCCGTGTTTGAATTGCCACGTCACCCACCTGCACCCCAAATACGACCTCCCCTATAGGTTCGCCGTAGCTATTGGGTCGATCGGACCAAGCCTTTGCCAAGGTTATCGGCCGGTCCTCACACAAACAGTTCATACCACCCATTACCTCGATGAAGACCGCCCACTTGCCTTGATCCGCGGCCAGTCGTGCCGCCTCAATCTCGGGATTGGAGACCTTATCCCGTAACATGCGTAACTCTCGCCAGACTGAAACCGGCGGGCCGCCAAATAACTGAAATTGCCTTATTCCCCATGCTGTAGACCAGGCCTTGACCCGTTCTGCGGCTTTCGGGGCCTCCAGACCTGATTCATCGGTCTCGATCCCAAATCCATCTACATTCTTGGAGATGTACTTGGCCACATACCCAATAGCTGTTCCCTTAGCCGGATCAATTTTTTCCACTTTGGACCTGCATTGCTGTGCACCTGGCTCATCGGGGGAATCCTGCAGTGCATAGTGCTGAAAAATGGATATCATGGCTTCGGCCTGATCAGGCCGCACAAAGACCAGAATATGCCAATGTGGTGTGCCGTCATGGTGGGGTTCCGCAATCCTAATACCAAACATGTCAATCCCCTGCCGCGCCATGGCTGCACGAGTCCTACTCCAGACCCGGTTCAGATAGGCCTGCCCATCACTCGGTCGACTACCATCATACTGGGGATTGGGATCCCCGCTCATACCATAGCGAGCATGAAACCGGGAGGGACAGGTCAAGGTGAGAAACAGCGCCTCGTAGCCGTTCTGCTTGGCGTAAATCTCACACCCGGCTATTCTCACCATCAACTCATTACGGCGCAGTACAGGATTGGCGAGTGAGCCGTCTATCACTTCCTGTAAATTGAAGGCCTCCCCCAACTCATTGACCACCTGCAGGGTCTCCATGAGATTGCGATTCCTCCGCTGCCGCTCCCGCCGCCTCAGCAGATTCTCATTGCTGACATAGATCTCGCCCTTTTTGTGCACCAGGCCGACCTCAATGGCTGCCGATTCGATGGCCTGAGTCTCGGCCCGTTTGAGCCGCCTTCGCCACCAGCGCTCATTGCACATACGACGGTTGGCCCCATCCAGGCCGCTCTTGACAGAGGGCTCGGCGGGCACAATGCCACTCTTCTCAGCATATCCACAAAGATACCGATATCGGGCTTCTGCTGTGTCATGCCGCGCACTGATCCAGCGGGCATTACCGGCCTTGAGCTTGGCGACACGTCGCAGGTCGTCGGCATCCTCACTCAGCACCACCCCCGGTGGACAGAGCTCATGTGCGGCTTTTCGTAGCCGGGTATTAGCTCGAAACCGGCCATTGGGTTTTGGCCAATCTTCTTCATAAAGATCTGCCAACTGACCTGCAAACCGATCCGGGATGCGCGGCAGGATTTCATGTCGCCATTTTCTTTCTGATCCACAGTCACCCGATAATGGCCACAGGCGCTTTTCAGCGCCCATAACATAATCAGGTACCGGAGGTGCTGACCAAGTATCTGTATGGTTGATCATATAAGACACCTCAGCAGATCAACCTCATCGAGTGGGTAAACCTTCTTAAAGTCAGAAAGCCTAATTAGGGTTGTGCCCTCCTTTGGGGTACCATCATTTATATAAGTAGTGCCCTTTAAGAAAATCTTGCCATTCTCAATGACTATTTCCCTAATTAGGGTCTTTCCCTTTAAGGGAACCCCCTTATATAAGGAAATTTCCTTATATAAGGTTATCCCCCTAATTAGGATCATCCCCCCCATGAAGAGGATCTCATCGAAATGAGTGGTTCCCTTTAAGGAACAATCCTCACTAAAGTGAGTAATCCCCTTAAAGGCCTTTTTCTCATCTAGATAGGTAATTGTGGTTTTGTGGTTATCAGTGGTTGTCATTGTTATTCTCCTGAATCACTGGTGGATTGACGTACTTGTGAATTGATATAGGTGTTGAGGTCATCCGCACGATAGCGAACGGCTCTCGCACCAATTTTCACAAAGGGGATGCGTGCACCAGCCCAGCGGTCACGCTCTAAGAAGGCTTTGCTGACGCCCAGGAACTGGGCCGCTTCAGCCGTATTGAGTAGTGTTTCTTGCATTTTCTTCTCCGTATTTCAGTTGAGTACGAAGAAGACAGTAGGTGATAGGACTCAGGAAAAGAATCCCGGTGCTGAGAAGCGATATATTCGAACTAGCAGTGATATATTTTTGCTAGCAGAAATATATAGAAATGCTTAATTACTCCTCCTCTTCTCCTGACCAATCCATATTTCTAGCCGTTTGACCGGTTCATCAGTACGGATAAGCCGCTTTAAATCTTCAGGGGTTTCATCCCATATACGTGATGCAGCATGCCGATTGGAGTGATCTTGATAGCACTCTCTCCATCGCGTGATAACAAATATTTTTAGTGGCTCATATTTTTTAGCTTTTATTTTACCGCCCTGGGATCGCGATTTTCTGACCTTATTTTCTGAGTCGTATAAAAACTGTCCTGCTGTTGCTGCCTCAAAGGCTTCTAGCAGGTAGTCGATCGTATTCTGTCCACCTGTGCTGATGAGATAATCATCAACAACATCCATAGTATCTTCATCGGCTATTTTATCGATTTTGTTTTGGAGCTGGGCGGCCATACCAATATGGGCCAGTGATAGCACAGCAAAGTATTCTGGCCAGGTCGCATTGGCGAATAATTTTTGATCACTGATATCAAAATCGTCCATGTAGAGCCTGAGAGCATTTGCCTGTGTCGAGACATAGTCGTCGTTATCAACAGCCTTGACTGACTCCTCAAACTCAAGCTTCGCACCGTCTTCAAGCATACAGATCAAACTATCGAGCGCATTCCTCACATCCTGATCTAAGCGGTTTTTCAACAATGCTCTCGCTCGAACAGCCACCAAATTGAAAAAGAAGCCATGGGGAAAATCCGGTGGAAGCTCTTCGTTTAATGGTGCGTATTCCTCGAAAGCATCGGCGCTGATCATCTATTTTCCTTTTTGGGTAGGTTTAGGTGCCCTATCGAACATATGGCTACGACTCGTTTGAAACAGCTTTACGAACCTCGCTATATCGCATGTAGGACAAATCACCTCTAGCGACCAGCTGTTTTTCGCCAACCAGTTTTCTTAATCTTTGTGAGTAGTAAATATCTGGTATACCACTGATCCTACAAGGATTTTCCAGCATTGTTTTAGCTACAACCATAGCCACCTTGCGCCATTTATCATTGGTATTCGATAAGAGTGCCATATCAATTTCAGACACTTCGTCCACGGTCAGCTGCCCCACCAATTGTTCTTGTTCTGGTGTTAATTTTCCATCTGGCTCCATGTCCATATAGCGCTACCTCTAAGGTTTTTATCCTCTCGGATCACATGTAATATCTTTATCTAATTTCCCTGACCAAGTCCTTATTTTGATCCGATTTGCATACGGGTATTCTTCGTTGCTTGTCGGCACGTCGCTATAGTCAATCAACATCGAGCCACACCATTCATCATCCCGCCAATAGCTGACAACTGCAGAGTTATCGGAGGTGATCTGATCTATCAGTGTTTTTGCATCGCCACCATCATCATTCTCAAGATCAAAGAAATGCCCGTGATATGAATCGAATGAAACGGTTATTTCATCTCCGTATGTATAAATCCTCAATGGTGCCTTTACGTTGTTAGAGGGAGGTGTGATGACCAAATTGAAATATGTTTCACCATTGTATTCTTCAGTATCCGCAACATCCTTCCACTCTGGATACATCGCGAGTATCTGAGCTGCCATTTTCTTTGAATACTGGCTCAGTTCTTTGTCCATAAAAAATCCCTACATTTTCCTTAACTTACATGCCCTTTCATGGTCATTGGTACTATATTACTCGGTGCTGTGTATCCTGCAGCGTGCAAAATAGCCTGAGTGATTTTCTCCATGGCCGGCCGTAATCGTTCCGGATCCATGATGATATACCCCGCCGTCACATCATTCGGCATCTTGTGGTTGACCAGGTGCTTGATCGCATACTGGGAGAGCTCCAGGCTCTCAGCCACGGTGATAAAGGTCCGCCGCAGGTCATGAAGGGTAAAGGTGACCCCTGACCACTCCGTGACTTTAAACAGCTGCTTACGGGGCTCGATAATTCGGCCCCCGCTGCTACCCGGAAAGACATAGCTGCTGTCATGCCGTCCTTCTCGCCGCTTGAGCAGCTCAAAAAGGTAGTCGGAGAGGGGCAGGATGAGGGGTTCCCGGTTCTTGGTGTCGTGGATGGTCAGCGTCCGATCGACAAAATCCACATCCTCCCACTGCAGATTTATCCCCTCGGAGCGGCGCAGGCCGGTGAAAAGCAGCAGCATCAGGTAGTCAGCAATGGTCTCGGAGGTGGGATCCCCCTCCCCTCGCAGTCGCTCCACCGCCTGGAACCAGGCCGGGAGCTCGGATTTCTTGATTAAGGTACGGCGTCGCTCCACCCGATACCAGGCCTTAACGTGGGAAAGGCGGTCAACCGGGTTTTCCGGGAACAGGGAACGGCCCTGGCGGTCCTCGTACTGACCCCGGGCGAAGTTGAAGATGGCCTTGAGTAACCGCATGGCGTTATTCGCCCTGGCCTCGGAGCGTTGTCCATACTCCCGATGGCGCTTCTGAATCATATCCTTGGTGATGTCGCGGAGCTCTTTGGCCTGCCAGTCCTTGAAAATCTCTTTCATCAAACGCCGATAATCCAGGACCGTGGTCTCTTTGAGTCCCGAGCGCACCGTGAGATAGAGCTCGAAGACCTCCCGCAGGGTCACTGACTGGGCCTCTCGGTCCTTTTGCTCAGATATGGGGTCATGGCCGCTGGCCACCTGTCCAAGAAACTGTTGGGCATTCTTACGGGCCTGCTCCACAGTCAAAGCGCCATAGCGACCCAGTGTCTTACGCTTGACCTTGCCGTTGATCCGTTTTTCTACGATGAAGCTTTTCGTCCCCCCAGCGCTCACGCGCAGGGCAAAACCCTTCAAAAAATCGTCGCGATAGAAGACCTGACCCTTGGCAGGAAGGGCGACTTGTTCCACCGCTGTCTTGGTGAGTCTCATGGTGTCCCCTTAAAATCCCTTGGTCCGAAATGTAGACGTATAGTAGACGTTTGAGATCAAGCGTCTACAAATTCCTTCAAAGACCATGGGACAAGAGTAATACGGTAACACACGGTTTGTAAAGGGATTTAAAAGAGTTTCAAAGATATGTAGACAGGGTAAAAAGGGGGGTAAAAGCGCTCATAATCCCTTGGTCCTAGGTTCGAGTCCTAGTGGGCCCACCAAAATAATGATTGAATTTATACCGGTTTCTGCGTCGAGATATACCCTTTTCTAATCCCAATTCTTAACCCTGACTCTGAAATCGGCTGGTTGTGGCTACAGCAATTCGGCAATCTGATTTGGTATGGCGCCCGCCAGTGATTCATTGATCCACCAATTCCCCGTCAGGTGTGACTACGGGTAACCCGAACACCTGCCATAGTTGCATACCACCACGATAGTAATGCAGCTTTTCTGCAGGATAGCCGATACTGAGCAGGCCGCGAATCGCCGTGGGCGACTGGCCACACCAAGGTCCGTTACACCACAACACCAAGGTTTTGGCTTCAGTGAAATCCCAGTTCTTGTCTCTCTTTTTAGCGCCGAACAGTATCAGTGACTCCTCCAAGGTGATCTCGTCCGCGCCTTGATCTGGATTTAGATGTGTAAAGGGGACATTGATCGACCCTGGAATGGTGCCGCGTTCATGCCAGTCAGGGGTCCGGGCATCGATCAACAGGCCACTGCCCTCACCCAGCGCTGTTTTCATGAATGCGATCAGCTCAACCTCACCGATGGTATTGACGCCCTCCGTCACTTGTATCGGTTGTGCACAAAAGGGAGGACATGGCCGTGAAGTGCGGGCAAAGTCGAACTCGAGTAAGGCGTCGGTATCCTGGTTGCGGCGTATCAACAACTCCTTGCCGGCATGTTTTACACTGAACTCCCCTATCTCGGGAGTAATCATGACCTCTAAAGTATCTGCACCAGATACGGCCGATAACAATGCCGCAAACAGGCTTAAAATTAAAACAGATATCTTTTTGTTTCCCATAGGGATCATCCTGTCGATCTGAATTTCAAAGGAGATTATATCAATTCACAGATCAAAACATTTGACCTCTCGACGACAGCTCACTAGGCTCAGAGGTCAGCATCGATCGCTAACGGTAAAATAACTCGATATACCAACCAAGATGGCAACAGCTAACGAAATCAAACATCTCGTTGAAAAGTTGAACGCTGCCACCGCACGCATCAAACAGCGCCTTACCGAGCGGTACCTTGCACAAATCCCGATTCAGCCGAAGACCAAGAGGGGATCCGACCCAAAATCGATCTGGTGGGGTTATTTTCCGGTAGTGCTGGTAGCCATACTGGGACTTACAATAACCATTGTGCTGTTCGTGCAATCGATGCGATGGGAAAAAAACCAGGTTGAAATCGCGTTTAGAGAGGCCTCCCAGGACAGAATTCTGGTGATCCAGCGAGAAATCAAACACTCGCTGCGTATTGTTCTCGACATTGCCAGTTTTTTTGAAGCTTCCGAAATCGTCGGTCGGCGCGAATTTCGAAAATTCGTCGGCCCGGCATTGAAGAACCAGGCCGGAATAAAAACTCTGGAGTGGGTCCCTGTCGTTACTGACGAGATGCGTCAGGCATTCATCGAAGAAGCCCGCCAGAGTTTTCCTCCATTTGAGATCCTGGAAATGGATGACTCCGGCATGCTCAACAAAAGCCCGCGTCGGCTGTTCTACTACCCGATTCTCTATATACAACCCTACCAGTACAATAAACAATTGCTTGGTCTCAACATGGGGGCCGATCCCACCGCCTCCAATCTGTTCAGCGAAGCGGAAATCACGCGTGAAATCCAGGTTTCTCCCGGTATTTACCTTAATGACGATGGTGAACGAAAGACCGGAATCATGGTTGCCGCCCCTGTCTTCTTCAATGCTGATAATGCAAACGAAGAGCCCCCTCAAGCGAATGTATCAACCAGAGGATTCGCCATAGGCGTGTTCTATATCGGTGAGATTATCGAACGCGCACTGGAGAGTCTCCTTCCCGGCGGGATAGACATCCACTTCTACCAAAGCGATGGGGATCGGGAAGGACGCCTACTCTATAGCCATCATACCCGATTGCGAGACAGTTCAACGGTTACTGATAGTGACATTAACCAAGAAATCTCCTACGCTCAGGAGATAAATGTCGGGACTCAGCAATGGAAAATAGTGTGTAACAGCGCATCGGGCAAGTTCACGGCAGACACGTGGAGCAGTTGGGTCATCTTCTTTGGGAGTCTGGCGTTCACTCTGCTGTTCACGATCTATATCGCAACACTCGTCGGACGAGCTAGACAGGTCAGACTGGAAGTCGAGGAGAGAACAGCACAACTATGGGAAGTAGTGCAGGCACTGAATCAGGAAGTAATCGAGCGCAAATCGGCTGAGCAGGAGTTACAGAGGCTCAATGAAACTCTGGAACACCATATCGCCAACCGTACGGCAGAGGCTGAGCGCAGAGCTCAATACCTCGAACAGTTCGCCTACGTCACATCGCATGACCTGAAGGCGCCTTTACGTGCGGTATCGAATCTTGCCCAATGGATCGAAGAGGACCTCCATGACAAACTGGACGATGCTGCTAAAGAACAACTTGCCCTGCTCCGTGACCGCGTCAAAAGAATGCATGATCTCATAGAGGGGTTGCTAGAGTACTCAAGGGTCGGCCGGAGTTCCGACCCGGAGAGCCTGGTGGACACCCAGGAGCTGGTAGAGGAGATTATCGACTCCCTCTCCACTTCTGATAGATTTTCTATCAAGATCAAAAGCAAGATGCCCACTCTGAAAACTGATCGCCTGCAGCTTGTGCAAGTCCTTTCCAACCTGATCAGCAACAGCCTGATGCATCATGGCGGAAAGAAGGGGAAGATACGGATCAAGTGTGACGATTTAGATCAATTTTACCAATTTTCAGTTTGTGATGATGGCCAAGGTATTGCACCGCAATACCACAAAAAGATTTTCCTGATGTTCCAAACACTGGAATCAAGTGATTTGGAAAGCAGTACCGGTATCGGCCTGGCGCTGGTAAAAAAGATTGTCGAAGAGCATGGAGGCACCATAAAATTAAGATCGGAGCCCGGGGAAGGAGCATGCTTCTATTTTACCTGGCCGAAAGTCAGCCCGTCCGAGTAAGCTGAGATTGAGATTCTATTCCACATACTAAGAAACAAGTATCCTGATCATGCTGAACAAAGATGAAACAATCCTGCTGATAGAAGATGACCGAGTCGACATCATGACCGTTCAGCGCGCCTTGCAAAAAAACAATATCAGCAACCCTCTACTGATCGCCAGAACAGGACTAGAAGCCCTCGATATGCTGCGAGGTACAAACGGCGTCAAGAAAATCAACCCCTTACCGGCACTCACACTGCTGGATCTCAATCTTCCCAAAATGAGCGGATTCGAGTTTTTGCAGGAACTGCGCAGCGACCCCGAACTCGATTCACTGCGTATCATCGTGCTGACATCATCCAACGAACCGAAAGACCGTGCAGCTGCGTTTGAGTTTGAGGTTGACGATTACATCGTCAAACCTCATTCATTCGATGAATTTACACGCGCCGTGGCCACCATCCTTGCACTCTGGGAGTAAAAGGGTGACTGTTTTTCCCGACAGACAGAAAACCCATCAAATTTTGGGAATCAGCAAGTATAAACGCTAAATAATGCTATTATTCCGCTATGGGGCAGACAGGTTGGCGCACTCCTTAAACAGGCATCCGGCAAAAGGCTCAATGCTGCCATCGGCCATTCCCCTCATAAGCATATCTCACTGATCGAGCAATGGATTTTTTAGGGATGCGCTAACTTCTATCCGGCTTTGCATCCATATTTTTTCAGTCATATAAATTTGCTTTTTGAAAAGAATACGCAGAGAAGACAAACCGACAATAATCAAGGATGCGCCATGATAAGACAATCCACAGCAAAAATGCGCTGTCCCACATATCCGACCATTTTCAAAACAAAACAATGGGAATCGGAATATCCGCTCCCAGACAAATATACCCCTTCTAATCATCCAGGTCTGACAAGCCTGAAAAAGGACTTTAATTCCCACGGCATATGATCAATACCAAGCTTATCCCAATCGCTGTCGGTCTTATACTAAGCACCACTGCTCAGGCTATGCGTGATCAGCAATTAGACCATTTCCTCTCCTTAAGTTTGGAACAGCTGATGGAATTGGAGATAACTATCTCAACCGATACCAAACAAACCGTTTCGCAGGCACCCGCTGCAGTATCCGTTATCACTGCGGAAGACATCGAGGCGACTGGCGCCACCAACCTTGTGGACATCCTGGAGAGCGTCCCCGGCATACATGTCAGAGCCAGCCAGTTTGCATTCAGGCCATTGATACAATTTCGCGGTGCCAACGCCAATCAAACCTTGCTGATGATCAATGGCGCTTCGATGCGGGACCTGATGTGGGGATTCGGTATTTTCTGGAAAGGCATACCGAGCAGTATCATCGACAGAGTGGAAATAATACGTGGCCCCGGATCTGCCCTTTTCGGCGCTGATGCCTCTGCAGGCGTTATTAATGTCATCACCAAAACCGCAGGAAAGATAGAGCAAAATGAAATTGGCCTGAGGCGTGGGAGTTTCGATTCCAACACCGGGTGGCTGCAATATGGAAGCAGCTGGAAAGGATTTGATGTCGGCCTCACCATCAACCTGGCCACAACCGATGGACATGACCCGTTTGTTGCAGCAGATGGTCAGACACGGCAGGATGCTGAACTGGGTAGTATGGTCTCCCTTGCACCGGACAATGCACAATTCGGCTGGAAGAATCAGGATATCAGACTCTCGGTCGCGAAGGGCGATTGGCTATTGCGTGTAGACCACATGAAGCATAGCGACCTGAAAATCGGTCTGACAGGGGCGGGTATTCTGGACCCTCTGACAACGGCAGAAGACAGCCGATTCAACCTCGACCTGCTCTATAACGATCCTGATTTCAGCAATGACTGGGGAATCGATGCAGAATTGCGATACCAGGATCTGGACTACACCTCAGGCGATGGTTTTCAGGAGCGCCCGCCCGGCGCATTCGACGGCAATTACCCGCAAGGGATTATCAATCATATGCGGTCAGCTGAGCGTAGACTCAGTTTCGAGACCAGCGGTCTTTTCACAGGGGTCGATAAGCATGCGCTGCGACTTGGTCTGGGCTATTCCTGGCAAGACCTCTATTTGGTCAAACAGCTGATAAATATGGGAATTGGGCCGGATGGCAATTCACTGCCGCCAGGCAGTCCGCTTGTTGATGTCTCAAACACAGCGTATGCTTTCGCCCCTGAAAAGACACGCTCGATTCGGTATCTGTTTCTACAGGATGTTTGGTCTTTCAGTGAAAACTGGCAATTAACCGCAGGCGTCAGATATGACGATTACTCCGATTTCGGCGATACACTGAATCCTCGACTGGCTCTTGTCTGGCGGGTTTCAGATAGGTTTACTACGAAATTGCTTTATGGAAGGGCGTTTCGTCCGCCGTCCTTTCAGGAGTTGTTCGCTGAAACATCATTCTCAAAACCGAATTCCGACCTGGATCCGGAGCGATCTGAAACAGTTGAGCTGATCCTGTCCTACATGCCAAGTAACGATGTGAATATCGGGATCAATCTCTTTAAGCTGCAGCAGTCCGATTTTATCCGCGCCATAACCTCGCCCGGAGAGAGTGACCGGCGATTCCAAAACACCGGCAACCACACAATTCAAGGCATTGAACTGGAGGCGAAATGGCAAGCTGCAAAGACTCTGAGAGTCTCAGCAAACTATTCAATACGCAATCCTGACAACAACCAATTTCGCGCCATTGATGAGCCGAAACAAGATGCCTATGCGCGGGTTGACTGGAATTTCCGCCCAGATTGGAACCTGAACATGCAGACAAACTGGATCGGTGAAAGAGAACGACGCAGCAATGACCCAAGATCATCACTCGATGACTACACCCTCACCGATACGACACTGCGGTACACCGGACTGAACGCCTGGGAGTTTGCATTTTCAATCCGCAATCTATTCGATGAGGATGCAAGGGAATACACGGCACCTTCAGTAACCGACGATCTGATACTGCCGGAACGAAGTTTATATGCCGAAATCAAATATAAGCTCCATAGTGGACGGCATGAGTAGAACTGGATTGATGATATGGCACTGCTTTTTGGGAACAAGATGATTTTTCAAACCGTTGTCTCGGATATAAATATTCTGACCTATAAGCGCAGTGCTATTTAATCAATAAAACAATGGTTACGTATATTTTTGCACCATGGATAATGGACTAATCTGCCATACTGGCTCATGCGAACTGGATAGACCGAAGTGACGACAAGGCTGTTGACTCTTATAACACTCCTCGCAGTTGGCTGTATTACTTTTACGGCATTCGCAGAGGAACAACATGGCGAAGAGAATTTACTGAAGGCAGCCTTTATCTTCAACTTCGCCAAATTCACTCGCTGGCCAGATGGAGTATGGTCGGAGGACCGACCGTCATTAATAATATGTTCCATTGGTTATGATGAATTGGCAAATACCCTCACTCGACTCAACGGCAGGACGCTCAGAGAACATCCTGTAAAAATCATGCAAAAACAGGAAACGGACCAATTGGATATTTGTCATGTCCTGTATCTGGCCAATTCACTCAAGCACGAAGCGATTGAGATAACGAATTTACTTAAGGTTAAACCAATACTGACCGTCAGTGAAATACCGGGCTTTGCCGAATCAGGTGGAATGATTGAGCTTTACCAAAGAGGTGGTCGGATACGATTCAAGATCAACCTGCATATTACCCGTGAAGCCGGATTGGATCTCAGCTCACGCCTGCTTAAGCTGGCTACTGTTGTCGACGGGCCGTAATTATGTATCTGTTACGAAACGCTTCAATAAAGCACAAGCTTGAAGCCATCATTCTGGTGACGACAGCATCTGTTCTGCTGCTCAGTTTATTTTTATTCATGATAGTTGAGATAAACTCCGCCCGAGGAGAAGCTGCAACACGCCTGCAATCTCTTGCCATATTACTCGGCGCAAACAGCAGCGCAGCGATCACCTTCGATGATCAGAGTACCGCTAACGATATATTGGCCACACTGTCAACACAAAAGGACGTTGTTGAAGCCACGATTTTTCTCAATAACGGCGATTCCTTTGCCAGATACCAATCAGAGAATTATAAATCCTCCTTGGATTTGAATGATGACAGGTCAGGGATTGATTCCTATTTTAGGCTGGTTGCAATCAAAGAATCGATCTTACTCGATGGCGAGAATATTGGTTATCTGCATATTGTCGGCGATATGAGTAGGGCCCATTCTCTCCTACTTCATCAATCACTTATGGTTCTGGGTGTATTCACTGTCTCTATGCTGTTCGCATTCTGGCTCTCCAATCGTTTTCAACGGGTGATCTCAAGGCCTGTACAACAACTGCTTCGCACTATGAAAAAGATCGCAGTCAAGAGAGATTTTTCCCACCGTGCAAAACGGTTGAGTAACGATGAATTGGGAAGTTTGGTCGATGGTTTTAATGCCATGCTTGACCGCATTCAGAGGCACGACAGTAAACTATCGGCATATCATCAGGATTTAGAACGCCAGGTGACCGAGAGAACACGCCAGTTGAATACTGCAAAGAATGAAGCCGAGGCCGCCAGCCAGGCTAAGAGTGACTTCCTGGCCACCATGAGCCACGAGATTCGCACACCGATGAGCGGGGTCATTGGTTTCGGGCATTTATTGAAAAAAACAACTTTGAATGACCAGCAGAGAGAGTACGCAGATATCATCATCAGTTCTGCTCAAGGCTTACTTGAAATCATCGATGACATACTCAACTTTTCCAAGATGGAGGCTGGCAAAGTCACCCTGGAGTACAGTAATTTCGTCATGGAAAACCTGATACATGGTGTTGAGATGCTATTTGCCCCCAAGGCCCTGGAGAAAGGCATCACCCTCACATCATCCGTTACTGATGATGTACCACCACTACTCTATGGAGACCCTGCCAAAATACGCCAGGTACTCATCAACCTGGTCGGCAATGCAATAAAATTCACCGACGAGGGCAGCATCAGGATCAAGATAGACAAGGAAGATCAACAGGGCGATGAGGTTACAATTCGCATCACTGTCAGTGATACGGGTATCGGTATCAGCCAACAACAGCAGTCCCAGCTTTTCCAACCTTTTCAACAGTGTGATGGCTCGATCACGCGTAATTATGGAGGAACCGGTCTCGGCTTGGTTATTGCTCGACGCCTTGTTGATCTAATGGAGGGTGAAATAACATTAACCAGCAAGCCAGACGAAGGATCGACTTTCGTTACCCGTATTCACCTGAATACGGCAAACAAGGCAGAAGGCATTGAGCAAATACCAGACATACCCAATATTACGCCAAATCTGCTTGTAACACCGGATGATATCGAGAACACAGACTCGCTTTTCGATAAGTTGACTATTCTTGTTGTTGATGACAGTAATGTGAACCTGACATTGGCTAAAGCACTGCTACTCAAAAAAGGTGCGCAAGTAGTTGCGGCAACAAGCGCATTAGAGGCTCTGGAAGCAATCGACAGCCGGGAATTCGATCTCATCCTCATGGATTTGGAAATGCCTAAAATGAGTGGCATTGAGGCAACCAGAAAAATTCGTGAGACACATGATTCAAGACAGCTACCGATCGTTGCCGTTACGGCTCATGTGTTGCCTCAAAAAAAAGAGGATGTATTCGATGCAGGGATGGATGACTTGCTGACAAAGCCCTATCTACCTGATCAACTTTATAGGATCGTGAGTAAATGGACAGGGCACCTGTACAATCCGGCAGATGAGCAATTACCCCATTCAACGATCGATGGCGATTCAGCCATCTATGACCACCAGACGGCACTGACCAGTGTCGCAAATGACAATAAGACTGCCGAACTGATACTTGATGAATTCCTTGAAATGCTACCAGCCTGTGAAGCCGCTTTGAAAGAGGCCTGTTCTGCAGGGGATCATACGGCCCTATACCAAACAGCCCACAAACTGGAAGGTTCGGCCAGCACGAGTGGTGCTTCTTCAATATACGAGGAAGCAGTCACCCTGAAAACGGCATTAAAACAAAAATCAGTAGAATCGGATCAGATCGACCGATGTGTCACCGCATTATTAGAGCAAACAGACCAATTCAGGCAATACTTTTCTAATAAGATAAAACATTGATTGATCTATAGGATGTACAAGGCAAGCTATTCATACCCGTTATTCTGATATCGACAGATCTTTCAGCACACAGAAATCCCGGCATCAGCCGGGATTTCGGTAGGATTGAAATGGTCAACAACCTGCGCGGCTACAGAGATCAATCCCAGTGATATCTGTTGTGGCGATGTGAAGAGTATTCATCATGATATGCAATATAGCGATCTATGCCATTACGCATATACTCTCTGATCAAGCGGCTGTTCTTGTCTAATTTGCGCGTCAAATGATTATACTCGCTGCGAGATAAGTAACCATCGTCCCGATACTCCCGTGATAAGCGGCGTATTTTACGATACCGCTTTTTGAGCTGCTTTGCTTCTTTGTGAGTCAGTCTGTCTCTGTCAATACCACGCTCGATTCTGTGATATTGCCGATCCATTCGCTTTTCGATCTTGTACACCTTTTTATGGTCGCAATAATCTCCCCTGTGCGAATCTCCGGCATATGACGGTGTTGCCATAACAAGGCTGAGCGATACAGCAATCAGTGTAGTGCGAACAAAATTCATGGTAAATTTCTCCTGTGATCATTATTCGTCAAGACTCAACTACAGAATATGCCGCCGATGCTGAACGAAAACTGAATGGGTCACTTATTACCGACAGATCGAAAAAGTGCCAATTCGACACTGGCAAGAAGCCACTCTATTCGTTATCCTCAGACCCGTTATCTCGACGTGTAGCGGGAACGAGATTGAATCAACAATCTCGCACCACCCCCACATATGTTTTCATTGCTCGCCGTCGCTTCGAGGGATGGATTGAATGAAGTGCATTAGAAACTGTATTTTTGGACTGTGCCTGATTGGCTGCAATCACACCGCAATGGCGGAAACCAGGTATGTTACCGATGAATTGCAACTCTCCCTGTTTGAGCTGATCAATTCCAAGGGCAAACTTCTGCAACGTCTAAATAGCGGTGCTGAACTTGAACTATTGCAACAAGAGGGCCTGTTCGCCAAGGTCCGCACAAAGGATGGTACTGAAGGCTGGACCAAGGCCGGCTTCCTTATCGAACGGAAGCCGGCACGCACTCAACTGATCGAACTCCAGCAACAACATCAAGCACTGACTTCGAATCTGGAACAAAGTGAAGCCGATCTGAAGAAAACCCGAAACGAGCTGGAGAATCTTAAACAGCAGGAACAGCAGGCCAACGCTGAACTGCAAGATCAGCTGGCGAACACGGAAGGAGTCATCTCCGCGTTGGATAGGATACAGCAGGAAAATGAGGCGCTTCGCAATAGCCAAAGCCAGATGCATACCGCCATCCCATTGAACTGGGGACTGATTGCAGCCGGTATCAGTTTTGTGCTGGGAATAACTGCGGGCATCGCATTGTTCGACTATCGCAGTCGAAAACGTCACGGCGGTTATCGCATCTATTAGCTGCTTCGCTCCAGGCAGCCGACCAGCCGGTCAACACTCGATGGCGTATTTTTTCATCCGATAGAGCAGTGTATCGCGACTGAGCCCCAGCATTCTTGCCGCTTTACTACGGTTACCGAAGGTTTTATTCAATGCCTGTTCGATCAAACTGGCCTCAAGCTCATCCATATTGAGACCCTGATCAGGCAACTGAAAGGTTCCATCAGCCGATGCGTGTTGGCTTGGGGTTGCGCGAAACTCCTGGGGCAGATTTTCCGTTTCGACTTTACGGCCGGAAAACAGGATCAGCATACGCTCGGAGAAATTCCTGAGTTCTCGTACATTGCCAGGCCAATGATAGCTGTTCAGCAATTTCATCACTGCCTTACTATAGACCGGTGGACGAAGCTTGTAATTTGCCGCCAGTTCAGCGGTCAGACCCGAGAGAAGCAGATTCACATCACCCGGACGTTGTCGCAAAGGTGGCAATTCGAGGGGTACGACATGAAGACGGTAGTAGAGATCCCTGCGAAAGCTGCCGTCATCGATCAAGCGGCTCAGGTCACGGTTGGTTGCGGCGATTACCCGCACATCGACGCATTGGTTATTCGCCCTACCGACGGTTTGACACTCCCCTGTCTCCAAAAAGCGTAGTAATTTCGCCTGAACCACCGGCGGCAACTCACCGATCTCATCCAGAAAAAGGGTACCGCCATTGGCCGCCTGCACTTTTCCGATACTGTCGTTGGAAGCACCGGTGAAAGCACCCTTGCGGTGACCAAAGAGCTCGCTTTCGGCCAGTTGCGTCGGCAGTGCCGCACAGTTGACAGTTACGAAGGGTTTGTCGCGCCGTCGACTGTTCCGATGCAGTGCCTGTGCCAGCAACTCTTTACCAGTCCCGCTCTCACCGGAAACCAATACTGTGGCATCCGTCACTGAAACAATGCGCATTGCCCTTAGCAAGGACTGAAATTCAGGGGCCTTTCCTAACATAACCGTCTCCATAGCAGCTCCAGGACATTGTAAAACAGTTTTCCCATTGAGGAAAACAGGTTGGGAACCCCCTTCCCTCCAACCGTGCATCCTGAAACTCCCTGACTGTTGACCGTTTGGCATCTGGGGCCTGTTAACAGGCCCTAGTTAAACATCTCTTTCACAATCTCAAGGAATCGTTTCGCCTGTGGTGACAGAAACTTACCGCGGCGCAATACGATCCCGTAGCTGCGGTCAGGAAAGTACTCACCCAGCGGAATGGTCGAGATCTGCTCTTCGCCTGTAAGACAGACATCCGTCACGATGGATATACCCAGACCGATCTCGACATATTTTTTGATCACTTCCCAGCCACCGGCCTCGAGCGTGACGTTGTAGTTGGCATTATGCTGCTTGAATACCAGATCCACCATTCTCCATGTACTCAGATGGTGGGGTGGGAGGATAAGCCCATAGGGACTGATATCATGTAGCTGAATCGACTCCTTTTTTGCCAGGGGGTGGTCCAGCGGCGTAATCAAAACCGGGGCGTAATTGACCACGGGCTGGTAGGTGACATCGTCAGGAATTTCCAGCATCGAGCCGATCGCCAGATCCGTCTCGTCCGCTCTCAACATGGCCATGCCATCGCGCCCGGTCACATTGTGCAGTTTCACCCTGATCCCCGGGTAGCGTTCGGCGAAACGACGAATCGGTTCAGGCAGGATATACAGAATGGTGGATTCGCCCGCAGCGATATTCAGTTCACCGCTCTCGAGTTTTCCACAGGAGGCGGCAAAGGTCTCCTGCAGTTTATCCATCCCCTCCACCAAGGGTTGGGAAAGCTTATAAAGGGTCTCCCCCTCCGGTGTCAGCTTGATTTTCGGCCCTCTACGCTCGAACAGAACCGTTTCCAATTCCCGCTCAAGCGCCTGGATCTGCAATGATACTGTCGGCTGACTCAGGTAAAGTCTCTCCGCTGCCTCACTGATCGACCCTGTCTGTGCCGCATGGCAAAAGGCACGCAGTTGCTTCAGACGATTTTGCTTATAATGAATCTGTGGTGTTCCAGCCATGTCAGCCATCCAGTAGTATTAAGTAAATCAATACTAGATGTAAGAGCTACCAATGGCAATAATAAAAAAATAGCGCTATTTATCGGATCGACTCGCAATGCTACCCGAGATTTCGCTATTCTTAACCGCTGGACCGGAATGGAAAGATTGCTCCAACACCATCTACAGGTAAATAGACAGAGGTATCCATGCAGAAGCCCCAGCTGAAACAGGACCCCATGTATCAACTTCTTAAAGAGGGGAAAGTCCAGGAGTTCAACCAACGACGAGCCGCCGGTGAGACGTGCGACCTGCGGAATGCAGATCTGAGAGGCGCCGACTTAAGGGACATGGATGCGCGAGACCTGGATATGTCCGGCGCCTATCTGCGCCACGCAGACCTGCGGGGACTTAATCTCAGCGAAACCAATCTTGAAGGTGCAAGCATAAACAGCGCAAAGATTTCGGGCACCTATTTCGCATCGACACTCTCTGCCGAGGAGATCACACTTTCACTGGTGCACGGTACGCGCCTGCGCAATCGTTGATACACCAATTATCAAGCCGGATTCTTGGCTGATTCACTCTGAATCGAGACCCGGAAAGTGGACGATCAACAGGCAGTCAGTGGTCTGAGTCGATCTGGGCAAGGATGTTCCTTGCCACCAGGCGTTGATCCGCATTACCCTCCTCAAGCAGTTCATACAGCAGTTCCCTGGCCTTCTCCACTTCCCCGCTGTCTCTGTATTCCTGCACTTGCCGGATTTTACTCTCGCCACTGTCGATCTCTGACTCGGCCTTTTCCTGTTCATCCGACTCGATGGCGTCCAGCTCTGCCTCCATCTCCTCATCTGTAAGAGGCACGAAACGGTCCGGATCCACATAGTCGCCTGCGGGATCGATATCCCTGCCGACCACATCATCCTGCTGCTTCCCGTGATACTCCTCCCCGTCTGGTGCGGCCGATGCGGCCACCGCCTCATCAGGCAGGTTATCGGTACGCTCCTTGGGACGGTTGACAAATCCTTTAGAAAAGATGAGTCCCAATTCGAACAATACCCACATGGGCAGAGCCAGCAGGGTCTGTGAGATGACATCCGGCGGGGTCAGAAACATACCGACCACAAAGGCCCCAACGATCACGAATGGGCGTTTGTGGCGCAGCTTTTCCGGTGTGGTGACGCCCATCCAGACAAGAATAATGGTTGCAATCGGCACCTCGAATGCGACCCCGAAGGCAAAAAAGAGGGTCATCACAAAATCGAGATAACTACCCATATCGGTCGCCACCTCGACACCCTCGGGTGCGGTGCCGGCCAGAAACGTGAATACCAAAGGGAAGACGACAAAATAGGCGAAGGCCATTCCGAGGTAGAATAGCAAAGTGCTGGAGACCAGTAGCGGCATGACCAGCTTCTTTTCATGGCGATAGAGACCAGGGGCCACAAAGGCCCAAAACTGATAGAGGATAAAGGGTACCGCAACGAATATCGCCAGCTGCAGACTCAATTTAAAGGGTATCAGAAAGGGGTCGATGGGCTTGGTGGAGATCATCGTACTGCCTTCCGGCAGTGCTGCGCGCATCGGACCCGCGATGGCGCTGTAGAGGTCATTGGCGAAAGGGAACAGCACCAGGAACACTGCCAGCACCACCAGCACCATGCGCAACACACGATCACGCAATTCGATCAGATGGGAGACCAGGGGCTGTTCCTTGGTTGTGGTATCGGGGGTGTTCTGCGCCGACATCTCTATTGCTTAGCTTTTATTGTCGGACTCTTGTTGGCTTTCGAGAGCATCCTGACTCTGTTTTACCTGCGTGGCTGTTTCTTGCTTGATCTCCTTGAGATCCTTCCGGGTCTCCTCAACGATCTCATGTACCGGATTGGCGAGGGTTGCCTGTTTCTCGATGACCTCCCGCAGCTCTTCCGCCTTGATCTCTTTATCTATATCAGCCTTCACATTGGCAATGAACCGGCGCCCACGGCCAAGCCACAAACCCGCCGTGCGGGCAACCTTGGGCAGACGTTCAGGACCGATCACTATCAATGCCACAAGCGCAATGATTGTCAGTTCCCAGAAACCAACGTCAAACATGGTGTTTTCTCATCAATCCAGGGTGCAAAACCGGGTTTCAGCTCTTCTCACTCTCCTTGGAGGTGACTTCACCATCGACTACTGTGCCCGACTCCGATTTCTCAATCTGCTCATTGGCCTTTTTCTCTTCCTGTTTTTCACCGTCCTTCATCGCGCCTTTAAATCCCTTGATGGCCCCGCCCAGGTCGGAACCGATATTTTTCAACCGCTTGGTGCCGAACAACAGCAGGACTATGGCAAGAACAATCAACAGTTGCCAGATACTGATACCACCAAAACCCATAATCTTCTCCACTCACCGGCATTGCCGGCAGTTAATATAAACCCGAATCAAGGCTTCAGGTTGTTATGTGTTCATCATATCCGCCCTCAGGGGGGATATTTAGACTGATCAAGACTGGGATCATACCCCAGATACCGACCTTCTGTCTCCAGAGCTATTCGACCCGTTGCGCCTTCTCCTCAAGCCCGGAAAGACCGAAACGACGCTCAAGCTCCTGCAGCACATGCGCTGGACTCAAACCCTGGTGAGCCAGTAGCACCAGGGTATGAAACCAAAGATCGGCGGTCTCATAGACAATCTTCTCCGGATCACCATCCTTGGCCGCCATGACTGTTTCGGTCGCTTCTTCGCCGACCTTCTTCAGGATGGCATCGAGCCCTTTGGCATACAATTTCGCCACATAGGAGCTGTCGGGCTCGGCCTGCTTTCGCTGTTCCAAGACCTCCGCCAACTGTTGCAGTACGTCACTCATGAAATACCCTCATACGATTAATCATATATTTCACGGGGATCTTTGAGTATCGGTTCAACCTCCACCCAGACATCATCCTGAAGTTCGCGATAAAAACAGTTATGCCTGCCAGTATGACAAGCAATACCGCCTTTCTGCTCCACTTCCAGCAGAATCACATCGCCATCGCAATCGATCCGAATCGCCTGCACTCTCTGTTGATGCCCGGACTCTTCTCCCTTGTGCCAAAGCTTCTTCCGGGAGCGGGACCAATAGACGGCATGTCCGCTCTCCTTGGTGAGTCGCAATGCCTCGGCATTCATCCAGGCCATCATCAGCAGCCTGCCGCCACCGACTTCCTGCGCGATTGCCGGCACCAGACCGTCATGATCCCATTTCACCGCGTCCAGCCAACTCATAATCTCACCTCAATGGCTTGATCGCGCATATACCGTTTGGCCTCGCCGACCGAGTATTCGGCAAAGTGAAAGATGCTGGCCGCCAATACGGCATCCGCCCCTCCCTGTTTTACGCCATCCACCAGATGCTGCAGATTGCCGACACCGCCTGACGCGATCACAGGAATCGGCACACTATCGACAATCGCCCTGGTTAGTGCATTGTCAAAACCGATCTTGGTGCCATCCCGGTCCATACTGGTCAACAGAATTTCTCCGGCGCCATAGTCACTCATGCGTTGCGCCCATTCAATGGCATCAAGCCCGGTCGGTTTGCGCCCGCCATGGGTAAAGATCTCCCATTTCAGGGGTTCACCCTCGCCACTCACCTGCTTGGCGTCGATCGCCACCACGATACATTGCGATCCGAATCGCTCGGTGGCCTCTTTGACGAACTTCGGATTAAAGACCGCTGCGGTATTGATCGCCACCTTATCGGCACCCGCATTGAGCATGCGCCGGATATCGTCCGCGTAGCGAATCCCACCACCGACGGTCAGAGGAATGAAGACTTCACTGGCCACCTGTTCGACAACGTGCACAATGGTCTCGCGATCGTCTGAGCTGGCGGTAATATCAAGGAAGGTGATCTCATCGGCACCCTCCTCGTTATAGCGTCGCGCCACCTCGACCGGATCACCGGCATCGCGGATATCGACAAACTTCACGCCCTTGACCACTCGGCCGGCATCCACGTCGAGGCAGGGGATGATACGTTTGGCTAACATGATGTCTCTAAATTTTGAATAGTGAATTTTACGATAGTTCATCCGCCAGCTTTTGGCCGGTCGCCAGATCGAGTGTGCCCTCGTAGATTGCCCGACCGGTGATTGCCCCCATGATATTTGTCGTATCTGCCTTGCAAAGCGCCTCGATATCACCAATATGAGTGATACCTCCCGAAGCAATCACCGGTATGGTAATCGCATTCGCCAGCGCAGCTGTTGCTTCGGTATTGGGCCCAGACAGCATACCGTCGCGGCCAATATCGGTGTAGACAATGGCGGAGACACCGGCATCCTGAAAACGCCGGGCAAGTTCAGTCACTTCCTGATCGGTGACTTCGGCCCATCCATTGATGGCGACCATGCCGGAAATGGCATCCAGTCCGACGATCACGCGCCCTGGGAAGGCCTTGCAGGCACGGGCCACAAATTCCGGCTCCTTCACGGCCTGGGTGCCGATAATACAATAGCTGACACCGGCCCCAAGATAGGCCTCGATCGTGGCTTCGTCGCGAATCCCGCCACCCACCTGAATCGGTAGCTCAGGATAGGCGCTGGCGATGGAGCGGATCGCACTCCCGTTTACCGGCTCACCGGCAAAGGCACCGTTGAGATCAACCAGATGCAGACGGCGAGCGCCCTCTTCAACCCAGCGCGTCGCCATCTCCAGGGGGTTGTCCGAAAACACGGTATCATCTTCCATGCGGCCCTGGCGCAGCCTTACACATTGGCCGTCCTTCAGATCAATAGCGGGTATTAACAGCACGATTTCATTCCCATGTCTTATGGGTGCGGCAAGCCGCACCCTACATATTATTTATTAGGTCGGATGCGGCTTGCCGCACTATGAATCCCTGGTTAGCATGAGATTCAGTTACAACCTCCAAACCCATCATGTCGGATTCCAACCGATGAAGTTGCGCAGCAGTTGCAATCCTGCATCCGCACTCTTTTCCGGATGAAACTGTACCGCGAAAAGATTTCTGTCAGCGATGGCGCTGGCGAAGCGGACACCGTAATCCGTGGTCGCCGCCACCAACGCCTGTTGTTCAGGATCGACATAGTAACTGTGTACGAAATAGAAGCGGCTATCCTGCCCGATGCCCATCCAAAGGGGATGATCATAGCCCTGATGTACCTGATTCCATCCCATATGCGGTATCTTCAATGCCTCGCCGTCAGGCGCAGTGCCCCCGGGGAAACGCCGCACCCGTCCATCTATCAGACCCATCAGCTCGGTGCCGTTATTCTCTTCACTGAATTCCAGCAGCACCTGCTGGCCCATACAGATCCCAAGGAAGGGTTTGCTCTGGGCGGCATCCAGCACGGCCCGGTTGAGGTGATGATCGGAGATTGCCGCCATACAATCTCTGGCCGCGCCCTGTCCAGGAAATACTACCCGGTCGGATGCGAGGATCAATTCCGGATCGTCAGTGACCAAAACCTCGTCATTGCCTGCCGCTACATGTTCAACTGCCTTGGCGACAGAACGCAGATTACCCATACCGTAGTCGATCACGGTGATACGTTGTGTCATCGTTACACCTGTGAACTGCTATAGACTACCCTTCGTAGAGGGTATTCGTTGCGCCATCCGGCGATCTGTCTCCAACGCCATGCGCAGGGCCCTGCCGAGCGCCTTGAACACAGTTTCAGCCTGATGGTGGGCATTGCTGCCGCGCAGGTTGTCGATGTGCAGGGTTACACCGGCATGATTAACCAGTCCCTGAAAAAACTCCTGAAACAGATCGACGTCGAACTCACCGATGCGCGCCCTTGTAAACGCGAGATTGCAGACCAGGCCGGGTCTCCCGGAAAAATCGATTACCACCCGAGACAGTGCCTCGTCCAATGGCACATAGGCGTGGCCGTAACGATAGATACCCTTTTTGTCACCAACCGCTTTGGCCAGGGCCTGTCCCAGGGAGATACCCACATCCTCCACCGTGTGATGGGCGTCGATGTGCAAATCACCCTTCGCTGTAATGCTGAGATCGATCAGTCCGTGACGGGCAACCTGATCCAGCATGTGATCGAGAAAAGGGACGCCAGTATCAAAAGAGGCTTCACCCGTTCCATCCAGATTGAGTGAAACAGTAATCTGGGTTTCCAAGGTATTGCGCTCAATCTGCGCGGTACGCTGCATTATAATGACTCCGGTATTGTCCGATCAGAAATATTAACAAAGCTGTGGCGGTCACTC
This sequence comes from Candidatus Thiodiazotropha sp., assembly GCA_040506195.1. Lineage (GTDB taxonomy): Bacteria > Pseudomonadota > Gammaproteobacteria > Chromatiales > Chromatiaceae > Thiodiazotropha. The sequence continues at coordinate 289,373 of JBEVXH010000001.1, forward strand.
GTATCCACCCGACACAGCCTTATAACAGATCAGAGGCCGACGACACGCAGTCGAGAGCCTCGCACACATGAGCCCACACTCATAAGAAACCGTTTATTTTAGTGGAAAACTTCTGAAAAGACAGCGCCGGTTTATCAGCTTCCGCACAAATGCCGGCGAATGGGTCTGTCTGTGGCAGCAAAACGGCACTAGGGCCTGTCAACACCAATCCGGTCGACCCTAGAAGAGCTCAGCCTCGACTTCCAGGTAAGCAAGACTGATATGCCGTCCGACGTTTCGCTGAAAATCGACCCAGTCGTGGAAGTCATGCAACGATTCAATAATCAGAGGATTCATCTCAAAATCACTAAGACCCTCTTCATAGTGCTTTGCGACCTCACTTTTCAGGGTGCCTAAATAGCTGAGATAGGTCTTTGCTACCTCACGGCCACCTGTCTTGCCGTGACCGGGAACAAAGACCTCGGCCCGGGTCCCCAAGGCACGTTCGATAGCGGCGATATTACCTGCGAAGGTGGCGTGATCCATTCGACCCATACGTTTGCTCAGGACATTGTCACCGAGAAAAAGCACTTTGTGTCGCGGTAACTCGATCATGATATCCGAGTGGCTGTGCGCCTTTGCTTCATAATGGATGCGCAAGGTCACACCGCCAAGGGTCATCTCATCGCCATGTACCGTGGAACGGTCGGGCGGCACCTCGACAGTGCCTGCAACCGCACCTTCCGTCATGCGCATCAGGGTGGCGAGAAAGGCCTTGCCATCACCCTTTTCCACCAATCGGCGCATCTCTTCATGACCATAGATCGCCACATCGGGAAATGCCTCGCGTATTGCCTGATTGGCAAACCAATGATCGCCGTGGATATGGGTATTGAATACCGCAACCACGGGAAGATCGCTCAATTTTCTGATCTGCCGCAGTACCATCTCTCCCGTCTGGACGCTCGATCCCGGATCGATGACGATCACTCCTTTGTCACCGACCACAAACCCCGGGTTATTCATAAAACCCTGATTCTCCACCGACGGCACACCCAGCGGGCCATGTATGACATAAACTCCGTCCGCTATTCTGTCAGCAGGGTAATCTGGAACTGCGGGACCGCGTTCACCGGCGATGGCGCATGAAGAGAGCAGGAGTGAGAAATACAACAATTGGGGGAGGTACCTGATCAGCATGATTTTTTAATCCACCTGTTTGCCACTGTCAAAGACACTATAGAAATCAACAACTCAACATTCCAGCCAAAACGTCACCGGACCGCTATTAATGAGGGCCACCTGCATATCAGCGCCAAAAATACCGCAGGCCACCGGTTGGTGCAGTGCTTGCGCCTTCTCAGTCAAATAGGAAAACAGACACTTTCCCGTTTCCGGATCGGCGGCGCTGGAAAACCCCGGCCGCTTACCCTTTTTGGTATCGGCCGCCAGGGTAAACTGAGGAACCAGCAGCAAACCACCCTGAATATCCCTCAGGCTCAAGTTCATACGGCCGGCCTCATCGTTGAAGACACGGTACCCCAGCAATCGTTCAAGCAGACGATCGGCTTTGCCGGTATCATCGTATTTCTGAATCCCTATCAGCACGGCCAGTCCCCGGTCGATCTCAGCGACCGGCTCACCGTCGATGCGCACGCTTGCCTCATTCACCCGCTGCAGCAGCCCGATCACGGCAACTCCTTTGCGAATCTGTCCGTTGCCTCAATCAGGGCACTGCGGATACCGGGTTCCGCCGCGGAGTGTCCGGCCTCCCCGATTATTTTCAGTTCACTGCCCGGCCAGGCGTGATGGAGTTCCCAAGCGGAGGCCATGGGACAGATAAGATCATAGCGCCCTTGCACAATGACACCCGGTATACCCGCCAGCCTATCACTCTCCAGCAACAATTGATTGGGGTGCAGGAAAGCGTGATTGACAAAATAGTGGCACTCGATACGGGCCAGACTCAAGGCTGTGTGAGGATCTGAAAAAAAACTGACAACAGCAGGGTTTGGATGGAGGCTGGCAGTGCGGCCCTCCCATATGGACCACGCCTTGGCAGCCGCCATTCGATCAATATCGTTTTCGCCGCTAAGGCGGCGGTGATATGCGTGTAACAGGTCGTCCCGTTCCTGTTGCGGAATTGGGGCAATGAATTCTTCCCAATAATCCGGAAAGACACGGCTTGCCCCATGCTGATAGAACCAATGGATCTCCTCATCACGGCAGAGAAAGATGCCCCGGAGGACCATGCCTGTAACCCTTTGCGGGTGGGATTGAGCATAGGCAAGTGCGAGTGTCGACCCCCAGGAACCGCCGAACAATAACCATTGCTCGATGTTCAGCTGCTGGCGAATCCTTTCGATATCACCCACCAGGTCCCAGGTGGTGTTGGCTTCCAGCGAGGCATGCGGTGTGGATTGGCCAGAGCCTCGTTGATCGAAGAGCACGACCCGATAGCGATCGGGATCGAAAAAACGGCGGTGATAAGGTTCACAGCCGGCCCCCGGGCCACCATGGAGAAACAGCACCGGAACCCCGTCCGGCTTGCCAACCTGCTCGATGTAGAGTCGATGGCCGTTACCCACAGGCAGCATTTGCGATGTGAACGGTTGAATGGCTGGATAGAGGTCTTTCATCAATATTCAGGTCGCCATGTAGGAAAAATCCTACATCGATTAGAGAAAAATCTCACAAACATTATGTGCAGAATCCCACAGTAAAAGTTGCATTTTGTGTCATTATTAAATTGTCGTCATCAGGGATGTACACCAAGGAAACAGCGCTCAGGAGAGCACAGGGACGATTAGCTTAGCCAACCAAGCCGACGACTATAAGCCCAACTGCAGGGAATGCAGTTGGGCTTCTTCTTTTATATATGACTGACATTACCTCAGACCCGCCATTCTGCCAATCCCGAAGATAATGCAAGTATCCGATCCGGGATCTGTTGCCTTGCCCTACAGCTCCCGCGATGCGCGTTTGCGCTCATGCTCCTTGAGGTGTTTCTTGCGCAACCTGATGGCACCCGGTGTGACTTCCACCAGTTCGTCATCTTCAATGAACTCCAACGCCTGCTCGAGGCTGTATTGCAGTGGGGGCGTCAGTATAATTGAATCGTCTTTGCCGGCAGCCCGAATATTTGTTAATTGCTTGCCTTTCAATGGATTAACCACCAGGTCGTTTTCCCGGGAGTTGATGCCCACTATCTGCCCCTCATAGACATCATCACCCGGCGAGGCGAAAAGCCTGCCTCGCTCCTGGAGGTTAAATAGGGCATATCCGAGCACCTTACCCCGACCATTGGCGATTAAAACACCATTTTTCCTCTCGGCTATCCCCCCTTGCTGGGTGGGACCATAGTGATCGAAAACATGGTAGATCAACCCGGTGCCTGAAGTGGTGGTCATAAATTCAGTCTGAAAACCGATCAGTCCACGGGAGGGTATGATGTAGTCGAGTCGGACTCTTCCTTTGCCATCCGGCACAATATCCTTGAGTTCACCCTTGCGCGCGCCCAGTGCCTCCATAATGCTGCCCTGATCCTTCTCCTCAACATCCACGGTCAGCTGCTCGTAAGGCTCGCAAACCTCTCCCTCGACTTCGCGAAAGATGACCTCCGGCCGGGATACGGCCAGCTCATAACCCTCACGACGCATGTTCTCGATCAAGACCGAAAGATGCAGTTCACCACGCCCGGAGACCTTGAATTTCTCCGGGTCTGTCCCTTCCTCGACCCGCAGTGCCACATTGTGTATCAGCTCTCGCTCGAGACGCTCCTTAAGTTGTCTGGAGGTAAGATATTTACCTTCGAGCCCGGCGAAGGGCGAGGTATTGACCTGAAAGGTCATTGAGACGGTGGGCTCATCTACGGTCAGCGGAGACATCGCATCTACATGCTCCGGATCGCAGAGGGTATCGGAAACATTGGGCGCCTCCAGTCCGCTGATCGCAATGATGTCTCCGGCACTGGCTTGGTCGACCTCAAAGCGCTCCAGACCGAGGTAACCGTAGACTATCCCTATCTTGCCGCGGTGCTGTTCTCCATCATATTTCACCACGGTGACCTGTTGATTGGGTTTCACCGTACCACGGGTCACTCTCCCCACCGCGATCGCCCCGACATAGCTGTTGTAGTCCAGATTGGAGATCTGCATCTGGAAGGGGCCGTCCGGATCGACTTCAGGCGCCGGGCAGTGATTGACAATCGTTTCGAACAGCGGCCGCATGTCGCCCTGATTCACCTGACTCTCCAGACCGGCGTAACCATTGACCGCCGAGGCGTAGATGATGGGGAAATCGAGCTGCTCGTCAGTTGCACCGAGACGGTCGAACAACTCAAATACCTGGTCGATAACCCAGTCGGGTCTCGCCCCCGGTTTATCGATCTTGTTCACCACCACAATGGGTCGCAGGCCGTGCTTGAACGCCTTCTGGGTGACGAACCGGGTCTGTGGCATGGGGCCTTCCTGGGCATCCACCAACAATAGTACGGAATCGACCATTGATAGCACACGCTCCACCTCACCACCAAAATCGGCATGTCCAGGTGTATCGACGATATTGATACGATAATGCTTCCAGCGGATAGCCGTGTTCTTAGACAGGATAGTGATACCCCGTTCCCTCTCCTGATCGTTGGAGTCCATGACGCGTTCGACATTGCCAAAACGCTCACCCAGGGTTCCAGACTGTTTCAACAGCTCATCCACAAGCGTGGTCTTGCCATGGTCGACATGCGCGATAATGGCGATATTTCTTAGGTTCTCGATCACTGAAACAGCCCGTCCGGTGTAAAAAAAGATGGCGGATTATACCCTTATCATGAAAATTATCTTTTTATTTTTTATAATACATTTCAATTCAATGAGTTATAGAGCATACTGAAGGGTAATAGTTACCTTCTATCGACAACCCCTTTTCATTTCATAACTTTCAGAATTACCCACAAGATCTGTGGATAACACAGTTGATAAATCCTGAAAACTACCCTCAAAAGCAGATAAAACGGGGGAATTCATTAAATCGTAAAAAAAATGAACAATTTATTGTTTGCCTTTAAAAACATATAGTTAGATTAATATGTAAGGCCCATGCCCAGTCTTGGTTCAGGTAGATGACTGAGTCAATCCCTCAACCTTTCCCTATGTGCACAGTTTATCATTGCGATCGCAGCAAAAGCCTGTCTGTAGGCAATCCGGAAGCTCCTCTAGCATAATGCGATCACAAATCCAGCTACCTTCGTGTAGATATAACCTGCAATGTGGCTATCTAGGGCCTGTTAACACTAATCCAATTGGCCCTGTTGTGCCTGAAAAAGCGCCAATCAAGGCGCACCCCAAGGGCACTTCCTTCGGGGCGCGAGGAGAGAGGTTTGGTGATTCCAAATGAACGACGAGCAACGCGGAGTGGCGCATTTTCAGGTACAACCCGAAGGGCCGGGGCTGTTTTTCTACCCAGCAGAGTCGATTGGACTAGCGTTAACAGGCCCTAGTTAAACAGTTACTAATAATCAAATAGGTTGGACTTCTTCTAAAGCTTGCACTCTGGGACGAATATGGACAGGATAGAGCAAGACGCAACCTGAGCAAAAAATAAAGCCGGGGTTGGAATTTCAAAACCAATACCTACGAGTTGCGCGACTTAAAACAAGCAGAAAATGAAGTAGAACTATCCATGAACTCATCCGACCTTGCTCCACTCCGTGAACATTTGGCTTCGCGTGTCATCGGCCAGACCAGTTTTATCGAAAGTATGTTGATCTGTCTTCTCAGTGACGGTCATCTACTCATCGAAGGTTTGCCCGGTCTTGCTAAAACCACTGCCGTGAAGGCCCTGGCGGAAGCCATTGAAGGCGATTTTCACCGTGTCCAGTTTACACCTGATCTTTTACCGTCCGACCTCATCGGTACCGATATCTATCGCCATGAAAAGGGTGAATTCGAATTCCGCCAGGGGCCGCTGTTCCACAATATCCTGCTTGCGGACGAGGTCAACCGGGCACCGGCCAAGGTACAGTCCGCGTTACTGGAGGCGATGGGAGAACAACAGATCACGGTAGGTCAGACGACCTACCCACTGCCCTCATTCTTTATGGTACTGGCAACCCAGAACCCGGTTGAACAGGAAGGCACCTATCACCTGCCGGAGGCCCAGCTCGACCGTTTTCTGATGCAGGCCAATGTGGATTACCCGAATCGGGCAGAGGAGCTTGAGATTCTGGACTTGGACAGTGCCCAGCAAAAACAGAAACCGACACCACCAGACAAACCATTGACGCAAAAGAAGCTGACATCAATTCGCCAGCAGGTGGCTGAACTCTACCTCGATCCGAAGCTCAACAGCTATATCGTTGATCTGGTCCAGGCAAGCCGGGATCCCAAGGCCTATGACAAGGACCTGGCCCGCTGGTGTCGCTTCGGCGCTTCGCCCCGAGCCAGTATCGCATTGGCAAGATGCGCACGCGCCAAGGCCTGGCTGGACGACGAAGAATTCGTCGCTCCCCACCACATTCAAGCCGTTGCCCCTGCCATTCTTCGACACCGCATCCTGCTGACCTTCGAAGCGGAGGCCGAAGGCATCACTACTGACGATTTTCTCTCCCGCCTGTTGGATATGGTTGCCATTCCCTAGCCTGCAGGGCGCCGTATCGCTATGAGCCTCTATCCCCATATCGATGATCTGCTGGAACTACGCCATCAGGCCCATACCCTGGGACTGGCCTCGCACCATCTGGTGAATACCAGCTTCAGCGGTCTCTATGCTTCCGTGTTCCGTGGCACCGGTCTCGATTTCGAAGAGGTGAGGGAGTACCGCGAAGGCGATGATATTCGCAACATGGAATGGAATGTCACCGCACGCACCAACGTACCCCATTTAAAGATCTTTCGCGAAGAGCGGGAGCGTAGCGTTGTTCTCTGTATCGACAGAGGCCCGCACATGAGCTTCGGCACGCGGGGTACTTTTAAATCGATACAGGCTGCCAAGGCGGCCGCCCTGCTCGGCTGGGCCGCGTCCAAGCTGCATGACAGGGTTGGGGGCATGCTGTTTGGCGATAATCGCCTGGGGATGCAATACTTCCGTCCCACCAAGGACCGCCGCGCACTATGGCGCCTGCTGCATGCCCTCACAAAAGAGGGCACCACGCAGCAACCGCATATCGACTGCCTCTCTGAAGCCTTGCAACGGGCCGACCGGGGTACGGCAACCGGCTCTCTGATCTTTGTGATCGCCGACATGAACCGTGAGATCCAGGACCTGAAGCAGACCTTGGGTCGACTCTGCCAACACCATACCCTGGTGCTGATACCGGTTGATGATCCAGCGGACAGGGAGCTACCTGATATGGGACAGGTCACCTTTGTCGGTCCTGACGGTAAGGCGCTGGAGATCGATACCCGCGACCATCAGGCCAGAGAGCGCTATACGCAAACTTGGCATATGCGCCGACACACATTGATCCAGTTGACCAACGTCCTGGGCATACCCTTGATGCCGATTACCACCAATGAAGAGATCCACCTGGCCCTGTCTCATGGCTTGGCGAAGCATTTTGGCAGGCGCTGAATGGACCCATTGCGCGATATTCGAGGTATTGACCCAGCACCCTGGTGGCCACCCGCCCCCGGATGGTGGTTGCTGCTGGCACTGCTCGTACTGTTGGCGCTGTTGATCTGGCTATTCATCAGGTGGCGCCGGCTCTATCCGTTAGGACGATGGCAACAGGACGCGCGGCGCCATCTGCTCGCCTTGCGGCGGCGCATGAAACGCGAGCCGGCGAAACAGGTGGCAAGTGAGCTCTCCGAACTGCTGAGGCGTATCGCCATAGCCCGTTGCGGCCGGGAGGAGACCGCCGCCCTTACCGATGAGGCCTGGCTCGACTGGTTGCAGAGCAACGACTCAAGCGGTTTTCTATGGCGTGAAAAAGGTCGGATACTGCTGGTACTCCCCTATGCCCCACCTGATCGCGATGCCGACAAGAGTGATCTGGCGCAACTGATCGACGCCGCCATCCACTGGGTCAGCGAGGAAGCCTGTCATGTTTGAGTTTCATTGGCCCTGGATGGCGCTTTTACTGCTGCTCCCGCTATTGATCCGACTCTTCTGGTCGCGCCCGCCGCATAGACAGCATGAATCGGTGGAGGGGATGCAGACCACCCTGCTGCATCCAAGCCTGACCCACCTGCAGGACGCCTTTCACACACGTCAACCGCGCCAGCCCCTGAGTGCCCGCCTGTATAGCTGGCTGCTCCATCTCTTATGGCTGGCGCTGGTGTTGGCATTGATGCGCCCCCAATGGCTTGAACCCTATACCGAAAATCGCACCGCGGGATATGACCTGATGCTGGCTGTGGATGCCTCCCATTCCATGAATGCCCTCGATTTCACCCTGAACGATGAACAGGTCAGTCGAATGCAGGTGGTGAAGGGGGTGGTCGCCAAGTTCATCGAGGGGCGACAGGGAGACCGTATAGGTCTGGTGGTGTTCGGCAGCAAGGCCTACGTACTCTCCCCTCTCACCTATGATCGCAAGGCGGTCAACAGCCTGCTGAGTGAAGTGATCCCCCGTATCGCCGGTGATGGCACCGCCATAGGCGATGCCTTGGGCCTAGGCGTAAAGAAACTCAGAGAGCGACCGCAGGGATCCAGGGTCATGTTGCTGATTGCCGACGGCGAGAATACAGCGGGTACCATACCGCCCCTGAAAGCCGCCCAACTGGCTGCAGAGGAAGGTATTCGAATCTACAGCATAGGCGTCGGCAGCAATAAGAAGCGTGTACCGATCATGGAGAATGGCCGCATCATTACCCGCACCGACCTGGGATTCAATGAAGCGGTCATGCGTGAGATAGCGGAGTCCGCAGACGGCGCCTACTTTCGCGCCACCGATACCGCGGCACTGGAAAAGATCTATCTGCACATCGATGAGCTGGAAAAGACCGAGGCCGAATCCCGCACCGTATTCATCCCCCAACCTCTCTACTATTGGCCACTCAGTGCTGCACTGCTGCTGTTGTTGGTTCTGGGGATCTATCCCGAAGGCAGGCAGAGGCGGCTGAGAGGGGGCGGTTATGCCTGAATCGCTGTTTCACTTTGCCCGTCCGGAATGGTTGCTCGCCCTGCTCGGCCTGATTCCGGTCCTTGGGTGGCTGATCTACAGTGTGGTACGACCCGCTAAAGGTCCTCTTCACCGCTATGCCGACGAACACCTGCTGCCACACCTGACGGGGGTGAGGGAACTGAGTGTGGATGAGCGCTGGAGTCGATTCACACGCTGGGGTCTGTTATGGATTCTGCTGGTATTTGCATTGGCCGGTCCACGCTGGGACTACACCGATATCGAGGCCTTCTCGCCAGCCAGTGATCTGGTCATCTTGATGGACATCTCCCGTTCAATGAACGTGGCTGATGTACCGCCATCCCGCCTGGCTCGGGCGCGCCAGGAGGTGCAGGATCTGGTTGCGCTGAACAGGGAAGTGCGTATCGGCATGATCGCCTTTGCAACCGTGCCCCATGTGGTGGCTCCGATTACCGAAGACACTCAAAGCATCCTCAACGCATTGCCGGCAGTCACCTCCGACCTGACCAATCTCCAGGGCAGCCGCCTGATCGCCGCACTGGAACGCACTCAGCAACTGCTCGGTAGTGGAGGCACCAAGAGTTCAAGCAGTATCCTGCTGATCAGTGATGGAGATTTCGACGAGCCAGGACTCTTGGAGCGAATCGAGGATCTCGCGGAACAGGGCATTGTCTTGCATACTATGGGTATAGGCACAACGGGGGGTGGTCCCGTGCCTGCCCGCGTCGGCCAGAGCGAGTTGATGAGAGAGCGGAGCGGCAAGATCATTGAATCCCGACTCAACGAACCCCTGTTGCAACAACTCGCACAGGCAGGGGGCGGTTACTATCAGCGTGCGGACTTTCGAGACCAGGACAGCCGCAATATTCTGAAACTTGCCATCGGCGATGTCGGCAGACCGACCCCCACTGAGGAGAAAACCCGGGTTTGGAATGAGCGCTTCTACTGGTTGGTTTTCCCCTTGCTGCTATTCCTGCTATCCCGTTTCAGGGTGAGACGACCGGGAGAGAACCAGGCATGAAGACCCTCTATCTCTCCACAACACTCCTCCTGTCTGCCGCACTGGCAGAAGCCGATTGGTTTCTGAATCAGGAGCAACAAGCAGCAGAGAACTACAACCAAGGCCACTATGAGGAGGCGGCAAAGGGATTCGAGGACCCCTATCGCCGAGGGGTCGCTAACTACCGCACAGGCGACTACCAGGCTGCCAGCGAGGATTTCAGCCAGGTAGAGCGGGAGGAGGTCAAACTGGATGCCCGTTACAACCAGGGTAACAGCCGCTACAAACTGGAGGACTACCAGGGCGCCATCGAAGCCTATGAACAGGTACTGGAAAGCGATCCGGACCATACCGATGCACGCCACAATCTGGCCCTGGCGAAAGAAAAACTGGCACAGCAACCCAAAGATGAGGAAGAGGAAAAAGAGGAGGAACAGGAATCCGAGACGGAGGAAAAAGAGTCTGAGTCGAGTGAGGAGCAACAGCAGTCCGGCGAAGAACAACAGGAGCAGCAGCAATCCAGCGAACAGCAACAGGAGCAGCAGCAATCCGGCGAGCAGCAACAGGAGCAGCAGCAGTCCGGCGAGCAGCAACAGGAGCAGCAGCAGTCCGGCGAGCAACAACAGGAGCAGCAGCAGTCCGGCGAGCAACAACAGGAGCAGCAGCAGTCCGGCGAGCAACAACAGGAGCAGCAGCAGTCCGGCGAGCAGCAACAGGAGCAGCAGCAGTCCGGCGAGCAGCAACAGGAGCAGCAGCAGTCCGACGAGCGGCAAGAAGAAGCGCAACAAACCGGCCAACGACAACAGGAAAAACCCTCGGAGGAAGGCAAAGAACAGCAGGATGAAGAGCAAGAATCCGGCGATCGGAAGGAGAGTGAAGAGCAGCAGGATGGCAGCGAGACATCGGCAGAGCAGCAAGAGATGAGTGGGGAGCAGGAACGACAGCAGGATAAGAGTGACGGTGAGGCGTTCAGGGAAGAGCAACAGACCGAATCGGGCGAGGAGGAGCCGCAGGATCAACCACGCGAGGGCGAACAAGCTGATGAAAAGTCTGCTAATCTCGATGCAAAGGGAGATGAGGAGGAGAAACAGACACCTGGATCGCAACGCCGCGACGAACTGGGTCGGGATACCGGTGAACGCCATGTCCGCCCGGAAGACGAAGCCCGTTCCGAGGCAGTGGATCAAGTGGATCAAAGCGATCAGCCCCAGCCCCTTGAAAGTGAGCAACAAGCCGATGGGGAGGGTATTGAAAAGACCCGTTTAAGCGGCGCAAACGCATTGATGGAACAATGGCTGGATCAAGTTGAGGGAGACCCGGCCCAACTGATGCAACAACAGTTCAAATTGGAAGAGTATAAATACCTTCGTAGCCGAGGCGGCCGCGATACGGAGACAAGACCCTGGTGACATATATACCTTCTAGACAATGGGAAAGCATGGGTTCGACAGGACTTGTATTGATCACGCTGATCCTGTTGTCCGTTCATTGCCCAGCCACGGCCAATCCGTTTCCGGGCAACTCTCCTTGGCAAGGAATGCCGCCAGGGCAGTGGAACTTCGCCCCACCCGATCGACGCCAATCCAGCACACCCACAAAGAGTCAGCCGACCGCTACGACCCAATCACCCTATGCGGGCTGGCCTGGCCGCCAATACCCCGGATATTCACCACAGAACTACTATTCAACGCCAACCCAGGCCCCTCAGATTGAAACCAAGCTTTCGATACAGAACCCCTATGTGCAACAGAACGTAATTCTCAAAATCAGCATCGTCAGCCAAAACAACCTGCGTACTGCAACGCCGCACATTCCATCGAGTGACCACTTCATCCTGCGGCAGCTTGAGGATCCGGTTACCTACTCCCGCACCCGTAACGGTAAAAGGCAGATCGTGAACGATTTCTATTTCACACTGACCCCGCTTAAAGCGGGCCTTTATCAACTACCCAAACTGAGCATCACTGGAGAGGAGGAGCAACTAACCACATATAGCCGGGGCAACAGGCCATTCGATGCATCGATGAACAGCCCGCCACACCTTGAGATTAGAGAGGCCGACCCAGACAGTACGCCCTGGCTGCCCGTGGAACAGCTCGATCTGAAGATCAAATTGCCTGGCAAGCTCAAAGCTGCCGCCGGCAAGCCCTTCACCCTGGTAACCGAAATCAATGCCGTGGGCATTGCTGGTGAACAACTCCCCAGCCTTGAACAGCAGCTCAAATCCGATGCATTCCGTATCTACCGGGAACAGAGTCGGGTGGAGACCAACCTGAACAAGAGTACCGATAAGCTCGTCAGCCGTCGCCTGGAGACTTTTACCCTGGTACCTCAATATGGTGGTGATCTGAAACTACCCCAGTTAAGCGTGAGCTGGTGGAATACACGGATACACGTTCCACAAAGGGCCTCTATCCCCCTGCAGCCGATCGCTGTCAGCGGCACCCGTAAAGCAAACGGTTTTTTCAACGTCGACGAAGAGAGTACCCTGTTTCCCGCAGGCGCCTCCTCCGCATTCTGGATTCCTCTCTCTGTGGTGTTCGGTGTTATTTTCGGGTACTGGTTGGCGATCTGGATCTCCCACCGTAGAAAGGGAGACACACAACATTCCCCATTGGCGCCATTGGTCGCATTTCTACAACGCCCGATGCAACAGATGGCACCGGCCTTTTCACCACTCAAGGCAAAGCTCCGCACCACTACCGCTGTCCTCAACCCCGCCGCCCATTGGCAACGCTGGCGCCGCAACTTGGTTGGCATGTTGCCTCTGTCGGTGCGTTTCTACTTTTGTGTCCGCTTCGTAGATGAAGAGACGGATCCGGAGGTGTGGGGCTACACTCTGAGGTTTCTCGCCAACAAACATCTCAGTCTGCCGCCTAATGTACCCTTCAGTGTCATCGGCAAGCATATCATCGACTTCCACCCCAAGGCACAGGCAGAGAAGATCCATACTCTCATACACGAGCTGGAACAGGCGATCTACGGTCACAGCAACCTTGATTTCGATCGCTGGAAAGAGGCTTTCAAACATGAAATTCGGCCCAGCATAAGATTATGGCCCCGCCGATCCGGATTAAAGAGCACACCCTCCGGATCTCTATTGCCAAACCTCAATCCGGACAAGGCCACCAGTGGCTGATTCTTAACAGCGCCGTGTCTGTTATTCACGAGCCAACAAGGTCACTAATTGGGCATGCCCCTGCCGTGCCGCCAGATCAGCGCTTGTTTCTCCATCGTGGCTGATCAGCGAAACATCGGCGCCGTGGCGGATCAGAAGTCGCGCTATCTCGATGTAACCCTCGAGGGCGGCAAACATGAGAGGCGACCAGCCGTCATGGTTATTCCAATTAGGATCCACTCCTTGATTCAGTAACAATTCTGCAACTTGTGTGTGTCCATTCCAGGCAGCCGCCATTAAGGGAGTATTTCCATCCAGATCGGCCAGATTCACTTTAGCCCCGTTTTTCAGCAGGGAGCTGACAATTTGATGGTGACCTCTCACAGCAGCATAAAACAGGGCTGTCCATCCCTCCTGGCTCTGCTGGTTGATTTGCGGCGTCTCGCTGATTAATAGATCAACGAGATCCAGGCGCCCCGTCCAGGCTGCCTTCATGAGGGCTGTTTCGCCACTACTGCTGACACTGTCGACAGGGGCGCCCGCAAGCAGAAGCTGCAGGACTTCCTGTCGATCACCATCGTTAATTGCAGCTATCAAATCATCGCTTGCGGGCCGGTTGACAGCCTGCGATCCGATTCCACGTTCTGGTTTAGTTTCTGACATCTTTGTGGTTGTTTCTTCAAACGCTGCGATTGTTGACGTCTTTTCGATAGCTGTAACCGGCTTCTGAGTCTGGGGAGCGGCAAGGTGTACCCTGTCTTTCAATTGGCTATTCAAGGCCGTTTCAGCCGGCGTCTCGTTAATCTGGAGGTCGCTTGTCGAGGATTCGGCTTCGGCGTGCTCCGACTGAACCGGTACCTGATGTGCCGGATCTGTGTGCAATCGTTCCTCTTCCGGGAGAGACACACGGGTCGGCGTTGATGGCAATTGACTTTCTATCCTGCCGTCAGTTTCACTCATTACCGGCTTTTTCAATGCCAGATCGAGTTGTGACTCGGTGACGACCTTCACAGCCCTCCCTTGTCGTACCGCTTCACCCTGGTTCGTCAAAGGGTGCTGACCCGCTTTGTTCGGACTCGCTTTTTCGCTTACCCCTGATTGCTTATCACTATCGGACAGCATTGGGCCGGGATGATCGGCAGCAAGGGCCTGTTTATCGATCTCCTCGATATCCGTTCTCGTGCGTGAAGCGTCACCCACCTGATCGTTGATTGATTCAGTCTCTTCCGGGGATTCGACTTTAACAATATCGGTGAAGTCTGCCCCCCGTATCGATTCGGAAGACAGAGGCGGCACATCACCTGCCCCATCGACATCCTGTGATCCAGACAGTGCAACCTGTGACGGCGGCCTGTTGGATCCCACCGGACTCTCTTGCAGCCAAATCACCCACACACACGCTAAAATAATAACTGCCAGCAGACCATCCCTCAGCCACTGAATAACGGGATGGCGTTTCATCGAATGCCGAGGTATTACCGGCATGCCGGAATCCGTTGACTGGGATAACGGCTCAGTGTCGGCACCGAACTGGATACTCGTATCTTCATCCAGCAATATGAACCTGGAAACCTCTTCGACGACTTCCCTGGTTACCTGCTGTTTGCTCAGATTTGCAGCGCAAAACAGGCAGAGATCGCAAATATGATTAATGACCCGTGGAACACCTCCGGATAGCGCGAAGATTGATTTCAACGCCTGACTGTCGAACAGGGCCGGAGCTTCGTGTCCGGCGATTTTCAGACAACGGGCAATCATGGTGCACATATCCTGATGATCGAATGGCTCCAGGGTGAAGTGTTCACCCCAAGGAGGAGTGAAAAGCACGTGCCCCATATCGTCGATCTTTTGCATCAGTTGTGGAAGTCCTGCCAAAATCAAGGTGCAGGAGACGCCCTGAATTCGGTTTGAGGCATGCCAATCGAGTAGCTCCTCCAGGGTATCGTCAGCGAGATGATCAGCCTCATCGAGAATTATGACAGGATGCACACCCTGACCTACAAGCGCTGCCATTCCGTTTCTGATTTGCACCGCATACTCATCGGAGAGGGCACTCTTTACCGGGATGTCAAACGCATCTCCAATCAACATCAGCAAATCGTCTGCGCGCAATTGCGGCTTATCGACGAACACCCATTGAATGTTACTCTCTTCATGAACCAACAGGTGCTTCAGTAACGCCGTCTTGCCCGTACCTGGCGCACCGCTAAGCAATATCACAGGTGCCTGTTGCCGAATCGCAGCGTAAATACGGTCACGGGATTGTCGCACCGGCAATGTCAGGTAATAAAAGGCGGGATCGGGCGTGATGTTGAACGGCCGCCGCCTCAATTTAAAGTATTCCTGGTACATTCGACGCAGATCTACAGCCTAGGAAGTTGCCGAGTGAGAATTCATATCCATGACACTCCGTATACGCTCTAGTTTTCGATAATGACTTCCACTCGCCTGTTTCGCTTGCGTCCTTGAGGATTATCGGAACCGTCTGGATTGGTATTGGGGACAATGGGTCTGCTTTTGCCAAACCAGGCAATTACAATGCGTTCTTTGAGTATGCCGCTGAACACCAGCGCACGGGCAACACTTTGCGCACGGCGCTTTGAAAGCGCAAGATTGAAACCCTCTCCACCGATGGCGTCGGTATGGCCTTCTACAGCAATATTTCTCGAAACATATTGGGTATGGTTTATCACCTCTGCTATCTTGTGCAACTTGGTCTTGGCTTCCGGTTTCAATCGATCACTGTTGTACTCGAAAAGCAATACTTCAGGGAAGATGATCTCCACACCCCGGTCGATTTGCTTAACCTCTACTTCGAATTCCTCAATTTCCTTTACCAAGATTCGGTTTTCCAGGTTGGCACAACCGGACAGCAAAAATAGGCCACAGAACATAACAACTGTTTTATTGCTCTTTTTCATAGATAACCCTCTGGGGTCCACAGACATGGCAGTAGCATAAACTGACGACCGGACAACTCAACCCACTCCTCAATAATAGACTGAATAAAACCACATTATTAGCCGTTCCCACTTACTTGACAACAGAAGCTGTTTCACAACAGTTGAATCTTGAATTTTTGTAAATAAATCAGCTCGGGTGCTTGTCGTTCAGGCAGATATTTGTTGATGCATAACTTGTGTACATCTGACAGAAACACGCATAAAACGAGGTTTACGTGTGAGTTCCATTGCAATGTATGCCTTCCTCATAGCCTGATACTCACAAATTCCCCGATCACCGAAGGCAGCAAAAAAAAGTTCACGCCAAGTCCCCTTCATATTGGCGGTCGATCAATGGTCCTTTAAAACGTAATATTTCGTAAACACTGACAGCCATCAATAACCACAAGAGAATAGACAATTGACACTTCGCTAGGGCCTGTTAACACTAAATCGCTCCAAGGGCTGTATAATCAACCTGCTATGCCGCAGCCAAAAAACATCTTCTCTTATCGCCCCTACTGGGCCGCCCGTTTCGGCATCTCTCCGGTGCTGCCGATGAGCAGGGCGGAGATGGATGACCTCGGCTGGGACAGCTGCGACATCATCATCGTCACCGGCGACGCCTATGTGGATCATCCCAGCTTCGGGATGGCCCTGGTGGGGCGCCTGCTGGAGGCGCAGGGCTTTCGCGTCGGCATCATTGCCCAGCCCGACTGGCAGAATGGCGAAGCCTTCCGCAGACTAGGAAAGCCAAACCTCTTTTTCGGTATCACAGCCGGCAATATGGACTCCATGGTCAATCACTACACTGCCGATCGCCGTATCCGTAGCGACGATGCCTATACGCCCGATGGGGAAGCGGGCAAACGACCGGATCGTTCGGTAATCGTCTATGCGCAACGTGCCCGGGAGGCATACAAAGGCGTACCTGTCATTATCGGCGGTATCGAGGCCAGTCTGCGCCGGATAGCCCACTACGATTACTGGTCAGACAAGGTACGACGATCGATTCTGCCCGACTCAAAGGCCGATCTGCTGCTGTACGGCAATGCCGAGCGGGCTCTGGTCGAACTCGCACACCGCCTGGCGACTGGTGAGGGGATCGATCAGATTCGGGATATTCGGGGCACTGCCTTCATGCGGCAGGGTGCGGCGGATGGATGGATCGAGGTCGACTCCACTCAGCTTGACGAACCCGGCATGAAAGCCGATCATCCCGACCCTTATCCTGCAGAACCCGAATGCGGCAAGGCTGCCAGGATCACACCCCATACCAGACCACGGCGACACCCGCGTGAGCGTACCGTGATACGTCTCCCTTCTTACGATCAGGTTGTGCAGGATGAGGTCATCTACGCCCATGCCTCGCGGGTTTTCCATCTGGAGACCAATCCGGGCAATGCACGCGCCCTGACCCAACAGCATGGAAAACGGGATGTCTGGCTCAATCCACCGCCGATCCCGCTCACCACAGAGGAGCTGGACAGGATTTATGAACTCCCCTATACCCGCAAGCCCCATCCCAGTTACGGAGAAGCGCGCAACCCGGCCTGGGAGATGATCCGGCATTCCGTCAACATCATGCGTGGCTGTTTCGGAGGCTGTACCTTTTGCTCCATCACCGAACATGAGGGCCGGATTATTCAGAGCCGCTCAGAAGATTCGGTGGTACGTGAAGTGGAGGCCATCCGCGACCAAGTCCCGGGATTCACCGGCAACATCTCGGATCTCGGCGGACCAACCGCCAATATGTACCGTTTGGCCTGTCAGGACAAATCCATCGAGTCTGCCTGTCGGCGCCTCTCCTGCGTCTATCCCGGTATCTGTGGCAATCTCGACACCAACCATCAACCACTGATCGATCTCTACCGGCGAACCCGCAAACTCCCGGGGATCAAGCGTATATTCATCGCTTCAGGACTCCGCTACGACCTGGCGATACGCTCTCCCGAATATATCCGCGAGCTGGTCACCCATCACGTGGGGGGATATTTGAAAATCGCCCCGGAACATACCGAATCCTCTCCCTTGAGCATGATGATGAAACCGGGCATCGGGAGCTATGAGCGCTTTAAAAAACTGTTTGATAAATACTCAGCCCAGGCCGGCAAGGAGCAATACCTTATCCCCTACTTTATCGCTGCCCACCCCGGAAGCAGTGATCAAGACATGCTGAATCTTGCCCTATGGTTGAAAGCCAATAACTTCAGACCGGATCAGGTTCAAGCCTTTCTGCCCACTCCCCTGGCAATCGCCTCAGCCATGTACCACACCGGAAAGAATCCACTGCGGAAGCTCTCACGACGCAGCGCAAACGTGATTGTGGCAAGGGGACTGAAACAGCGCCGGCTGCACAAGGCGTTTCTGCGTTATCACGACCCAAAAAACTGGCCTTTGATACGTGATGCCCTGACCCGCATGGGACGCTACGATCTGATCGGCAATGGTAAGCGGCATCTCGTCCCCAAATGGCAGCCAAAACCGGGGCATGGCGCATCGGAACCTAAGCGACAAAACCGGCCGGGGCACGTAAACCGGTCAAAAGGCATGCAGGGCAAAAACAGAATTATCGGCCAAGGAAAGGCCCGACGAAGACGCAATTAAAAACACTATAGCGTCAGGCCCATGTAGAGATGTGCGGTAACAAGCAAATAGTGTTCAACCGCTGCCTCATCGCCATGACCCAGCTCCGTTACAGCGGGTTTCGACGCCACTTTTTTTATATATTTTACAATATGTTGAATACACACTAACAGAGCAACAATTTACTCCATAAGCGGCTTGAAAAAAGCGGCTGTCAGGACCATATTCATAGTAGGGACGGGTAGTTTTTTAAGGAGGTTAATCATGAACATCACACGTTATGACCCATGGCGCACAATGGAAGATTGGCGTCAGGAATTAGACCGTGCGTTCCACCCGCT
This sequence comes from Candidatus Thiodiazotropha sp., assembly GCA_040506195.1. Classification (GTDB taxonomy): domain Bacteria; phylum Pseudomonadota; class Gammaproteobacteria; order Chromatiales; family Chromatiaceae; genus Thiodiazotropha. The sequence continues at coordinate 308,418 of JBEVXH010000001.1, forward strand.
CCTGCAACGAGATGACGATACCTCTCGCGTAGTAGGAGGCGATTGGGCACCTGCGGTTGATATCAAGGAAGAGGATAACAGGTATGTCATTCGAGCCGACATTCCGGGCGTTAAACCGGAAGATATCGAGGTCACCATGGAGAATGGTGTATTGACGATCCGCGGCGAGCGTAGATTTGAAGAGACCGAAGAGCGAGAGAACTTCAGACGTATCGAACGCTCTCATGGCATCTTCTATCGTCGTTTCTCACTGCCGGATAACACCGATGCAGAGGCTGTTGAGGCAAGCGGCAAGGATGGTGTGATCGAGGTCATCATCCCGAAAACCCAGGAAAAACAGCCAAAACGTATCGAGGTGACCCATTAAGGCGTTGAGTCTTTGTAAACGACGCAGTTAATCTAATACCCTCTCTCAACAGAGAGGGTTTTTTTATAGCCATTAAAAAGCGCTATCCACGGATACGGTGGTAATCAGGATGTTCAGGACGGCAAAGGTCAGAAGCTGAAGATCAAACCCAGATTGGTTTCGAACTGCGGAAAGGCATCACCCTCGATCTGCAGATTACAACCGGGATCACAGAACAGGCTCTCGTTGGAGTCGATCAGGGTACTGTAGCCGCGCATCTCGAAACGGATGCCAAGCCGCTCAGTGGGATACCATTTCAGGCCACCGCCAACACTGAGGGAGAAGCGGGTTTCGTCATCATAACCCCTGTGAGAGGGATTCATGAAGGTCATCCCGAGGCCACCGGTGATATAGGGAGTGATCTTCTCCTCGTAATAGTCGAGGGAATAGACATCCACCGTACCTCCCAGGTGTACATAATGGATATCCAGACCGAAGGCGTTATCCGGATCGGTGGTATCAGCCAGCGACGAATCCTGGTGGCTGTAGAGAAATTCGTAACGGGTTGAATCGGAGGCAGCCCGACTGATGGTAAAACCCCAATCTGTGGTGTTATCGATATCCAGACGGTTGTTGCGATTGTCGAGTTCAAAGGATCCGCCAAAGCGGTGTCCGGTGAAGGGGGTGAACTCAAGGCCACCGGCGGCCAGCAGACTCGAAGGACTGGCGACCGACAGCAACCAAACTGTTAAAAATGAGACTCTGTACATGGTGACAAGATTGAAGTTAGACGTTTCACACCGGTAATTATTGTTAAGAAACATGAAAATTACCTGGTATCACATCACAAGTTAGTCGCCTGAAATCTTAAGCGCTTGTTTATATAGTATATTTTTTTTGATACCTGATACCCTGGATGCTAATGAGACGGCCTGTTTGAGAGGTAGTTCCGCCATCAGTGTGATCAGCATTTGCTCAATATCGACCTCAATGCGTTCCCCGGCCTCGCCCGTGGCGCCCCTGATCAGGATGACAAATTCCCCTTTTTGCTGATCCCTGTCCTGCTGCAGCCGCTCCGAAAGACTCTCCAGACTGCCCCTGAGAATGGTTTCATGCAGCTTGGTCAATTCCCGGGCAATGACCCCTTCCCTGCCGGTTCCGAACACCTCGCACATAGCGGCGACTGAATCGACCACACGGTGACTCGATTCGTAAAACACCAGGGTGGAAACCTCGTCCGCAAAGGTTTGTAGCCAAGCGAGCCTTTGGCGGGTCTGTCGCGGTGGAAAACCGAGAAACATAAATCGGTCGGTGGGAAGACCGGAGGCCGAGAGTGCACAGATCAGCGCACTTGCGCCCGGCACTGGAACAACACGACCACCTCGCTGTATCAGTTCCCTGACCAATGGGAAGCCGGGATCACTGATCAACGGTGTACCCGCATCGGAGACCAGTGCAATCGACTGACCGGCATCGAGAATCTGTAACATCATCTCCAGCTTGGCGTGTTCATTGTATTGATGAAAGGCGCGTAGCGGCGTATTGATGCCGTAGTGCTTGAGCAACGGTCTCGTATGTCGTGTATCCTCAGCTGCAATGAAGTCGACTTGCTTGAGCGTTTCCAGCGCACGCTGCGAAATATCCTCAATATTGCCGATTGGTGTGGCAACAACGTAAAGTACGCCCTTTGACACAACTGTTCCTGATGTAGAATGGACACACCATCCTGCCACAGATATCAAACCATGCAAATTGACCGACTCATTCAACTGCTGCCTGTCGTATTGCTCCTCGTGCTTCAGGGGTGCACCACCGCGCCCAAAATCACACCCTCCGAGCCCCTGGAGCTACCGGCACATGTCAGGCTTCAGATCGACCTGATGTTGGAGAGCGGTGATTTTGCCGGTGCCGCGCAACAACTGGAATCCTTGGCCGATGAAAACGTCTCACCACAACGTGAATGGCTGTTGCTGGAAGCGGCTGACTACTGGCTCAAGGCTGACGACAAGGCCAGGAGCCATATATTGGTTGAGCAGCTTGGATCCTTTGATGGGGACCCGGACTTTGTCCTCAAATGGCGCATGCTGCGCACCGAGATCGCCGTATCCGAGGGGGATATCGAAACCGCACTCGACCTGATGGAGCCGGCGCCGGAGGAGGATGCGCCCCTTATTCTGCGTCAGCACTATCATAAAAATATGGCCGAGATTTTCCGTCTGTCGGGAAATCTGCTTGAAAGCGCGAGCGAACTCGATGTGCTCGATCTGCTGTTGGAGCAGGACGAAGAGGCCCGCCTGGCATCTCAGCAGCTGTTGGTGCAAACCCTGTCGAGCATGACCGACACTGCGCTCAGTATGCTGCAGCCTCAGCCACCTGCCACATTGATCGGGTGGATGGAACTGGCCAAGATCATCAAACTGCAGACAACCGACCCAACAGAACTGAGCACTCATCTGGCGGCATGGCGGGATCGCTTTCCCCAGCATCCGGCATTGCAGTCCCTGCTCGCCGGATACCTGGAGCAACAGGGTTTGAGCAGTGAAGACCATATAGCCATTCTGCTGCCCCGCAGCGGACCCTATGCCAAGGTGGCGGCGGCCGTTCGAGATGGTTTTATGGCAGCCTGGTATCAGCAGCCTGCACTGCAAAGACCCAGTTTGCAGTTCTATGACAGCAGTGAGTTGAAAGATACCCTTCACATCTATCAGCAGGCCATTTTGCAAGGTGCGAAAATGATCGTCGGTCCCCTCAACAAGGATGCTGTCAAGATGTTACTGAGTCTGGAGTATCTGGATTACCCCGTGTTGGCGCTTAATCAAGTCGATGATCCCGAACTCAACCACGCCAACCTGTTTCAGTTCGGTCTTGCGCCCGAAGATGAGGCCCGACAGGCTGCTGAGCGTGCCTGGCTGGAAGGTCACAGGACAGCCCTCGTGCTGACACCGGGCGGACAATGGGGTGATCGCATCGCCAGGAGTTTCCGTGAGCGCTGGTCGGCCCTGGGCGGAAAGGTGATGGAACAACAACAATACAATGCTAAAGAGAACGACTTTTCCGTTCCTATTCGAATGCTACTCAATATCAATGAAAGTGAAGCTCGAACCCATGCCCTGAAAAAACTGCTGGGGCGTCAAATGGAATCCGAATCCCGCGCACGAAAGGACGCTGATTTTATCTTTCTCGCCGCTCGCCCGCAGAAAGCCAGACAGATACGCCCTCAACTCAGATTCTTTCATGCCGGCAACCTGCCGATCCTATCCACATCCCATATCTACACCGGTGTGGCTCAGACGGAACTCGATCTGGATCTGGGTAAAATCAGTTTTGTCGATACGCCATGGTTATTTGATGAGGACCAGGGTGGGCCGCTATCCCGAAACAATCTGGAAAAACTGATGCCTGGTGTCAAGGGACGCTATGCCAGGCTTTTTGCGATGGGCATAGACAGCTACAACCTATTGACTCAGCTACAACATCTACAGACTCGACCGGGGCGGATGTTCAGCGGTAAAAGTGGGACTCTCTATCTGGACCAGGGAAACCGGCTTCACAGACTTCTCGCATGGGCGGACATGGAAGGGGGCTTGGCGAAGATCAGCGGCTACGCCCCTCGCATGGACCGATACAACAGCGGCGGCCAAGCCACCCTTGATCCCCCGCCGACTGATAATACACTGCCGCCGGTCACCGATTACAGCCTGTCCCCGCCAGGCAGTCAGCCATGATTGCCAAACATTTGGAATATGGGCAGCAGGCGGAACAGCAGGCGCTTGATTTCCTGCAAAGTCGGGGACTTAGACTTCAGGAGCGCAACTTTCGCTGTAAAACAGGCGAGATCGACCTGGTAATGCGTGATGCCGGGACATTGGTCTTCGTGGAAGTCCGCTTTCGCCAATCTAACGATTTTGGTCGTGCATTGGAGACAGTGACAGCCAGCAAACAGCGTAAACTACTCGCCACCGCAAACCGTTATCTTCAGATGAAGCGCATTGACAGCGCCTGCCGCTTTGACATTGTCGCGCTCAACGGTTCGGGATCCACGCCTATGGAATGGATCAAAAATGCGATTCAGATAGCCTGGTAGCCATATAAGGTGCAGCCAAATAGATGACCAACACCAAGCGAATACAAATGCTCTTTAATCAGAGCATTCAAACCAAGATCGATGCACTGCCGATGCTGACACAACCCATTGCCGATGCTGCGGAACTGATCTTCAACCGCCTGCTTGAAGGTAACAAGGTGCTCAGCTGCGGCAATGGCGGATCGGCCGGCGACGCCCAGCACTTCTCTTCAGAGATGCTAAACCGCTATGAACGGGATCGTCCCGGCCTGCCAGCGATTGCACTCACCACTGACAGTTCGACAGTTACCTCGATCGCCAATGACTCCGATTTCTCCAATGTATTCTCGCGCCAGATCGAGGCCCTCGGCCAGCCGAGCGATCTTCTGTTGGCGATTTCCACCAGTGGAAATTCCACTAATGTCAATCGTGCCATAGGATCAGCTCACGAACGGGATATGAACATTGTCGCCCTGACCGGACGTGATGGGGGCGGACTCGTGAAACTCCTGGCCCCGGGGGATGTCGAAATTCGCGTTCCATCGGATGTCACAGCACGAATTCAGGAGACCCACCTTTTGATTATTCACTGCCTCTGCGACCTCGTGGACCATAAGTTACTTGGCAGCTAATGTACAACAAACCACATGTTCAGCTTTTCACACACAGAGGAAGGTCATGTATAAAAATTTCATTTCACTGCTCACTATCTGCACCGCCGTATTGATTCTGCAGGGTTGTGCCGCAGCCGTTGTGGGAGGGGCCGCCGCCACTGCAGCGGTGGCCCATGACAGACGCACCACGGGGACCATTGTCGAGGACCAAAGTATCGAGCTTAAGATCTACGACCTGATGTCCAAGGATTCGAGATTCAAACAGCAGAGCAGCATCCATGTCACCAGCTATAACCTGGTTGTACTCCTGACAGGCCAGGCAGCAGATCAAGCGCTTCGAAGCAAAGCCGAGCAGATGGCATCGAGTGTCGCCCGGGTTCGCCGGGTAGTAAACGAAATAGAGATCGGCAGCACATCGACCCTGGTCGAGAACAGCCGAGACGCCGCCCTGACCACTGAGGTTAAAGTCAGGCTTGCAAAGGTCCAGATTCCAGGTTTCGATCCACTCAGAGTCAAAGTGGTCACGGAACGGGGAGCGGTGTTTCTGCTGGGTCTGATTACCAAAAAAGAGGCGGATGCGGTAACGGACGTGGTTCGTCATATCAGCGGCGTTCGTCGCGTGGTGCGTGTTTTCGAGTATATCTGACCCTTGAAAGCCCATCTCAACGACAGCCTGATCAGGCAATTAAAGACGATCGTCGGTGAAAACGGGATTTTTACCGATCCCGGCGACTGCCTGCCTTATGGCTATGACAACAGCCGTCTTCAGGCGACTCCGGAAGCAGTGCTGTTTGCCGTGGAGCATGGTCAGGTTGCCGCCATCACAAAGCTATGCCATCAACAGCGGATTCCGCTGATCCCAAGGGGAAAGGGAACCGGTACAACCGGAGCCACTGTGCCCCAGCAGGGTGGCGTTGTCCTCTCTCTCGAGCGCATGAACCGCATCCTTGAATTGGACGTGGACAACAGGCTGGTAAGGGTTGAGCCCGGCGTAACCAACAGGCAGTTACAGGAGTACGTCGGTGCAGAGGGCTTTTTCTGGCCGCCGGACCCGACCAGTGCGGCGGTCTGTACCGTCGGCGGCAATCTGGCGTATAACTCTGCCGGGCCTCGGGCAATAAAGTACGGCACGCCGAGGGAAAATACCCTCGGCCTGAAGGCTGTCACCGGCAGCGGAGATACAATCACTACCGGAGTCAGAACCACTAAAGGGGTGGTCGGCTATGACCTTACCCGCCTGCTGATCGGTTCGGAAGGCACACTTGTAATCATCACCGAGGCGATTCTCAAACTGACGCCAAAACCACAAACCAAATCCACCCTGCAGGCCAGCTACAGGGATATTTACAGTGCAGCGAATGCAGTCTCTTCGATCATGCGTCAACCGGTAACGCCCTGCGCATTGGAATTTATGGATGGAGCCGCACTGGCGATGGTCAGGGAGTTCTCGGATCTGCATCTCGACAGCCGGGTCGGCGCACTATTGATGATTGAGGTCGATGGCGCGGAACACACTATCAAACAGGAAGCCGCCAAACTGGCTAAAGCGGCAAGTGTGGAGGGCCTGCTGGAAATTCATACCGCAGAAACCCAACAGGAGATTACACGTCTATGGAAGACCCGCAAGGCCCTATCACCCGCACTGCGTAATATCGCCCCCAAAAAGATCAATGAAGATGTGGTTGTACCCGTCTCTCGTATTCCGGAGCTTATCGAGTCGCTGCAGAATCTCTCAGAGGAGAGTGGAATCACCATTGTCAACTTCGGTCATGCCGGGAATGGGAATATCCACGTCAATCTGCTGTTGGATCCGGATGATCCGCAACAACTCACGGCGGGCGAACAGTGCCTCAAATCCCTCTTCGATCTGGTCCTGAAATTGGGCGGAACGCTATCCGGTGAGCATGGCATCGGGATTGTGAAACGGCAGTTTGTGGATCGGGAGATCGACTCTGCCTCACTGGATCTGATGCGTGCCATCAAACGTCAATTCGATCCACATCAGATACTCAGCCCCGGTGTAGGTTTCCCTGCTTCTGAAACATAGCGAGTTTATAGATAGGGTGCGGCAAGGTAGCACCCTCCTCTAAAAGGCTTTCTGATTACTCACAACATTCAACCACCGATCGGGTGATCGTGGATTTTATAAGCAAGCCGCAAATGAACGCGAATAAACGCAAATCTATTTATTAGCTCACCACTAGGGTAGATTGGATAGACCCTGGGCTAAAGCAAACAGCCGAGAATGGCGGGTAATCAGGCAAGGTTTTACGGATAGCATTAGATGCTTCGGCATTACATGCCGGATTCTAATCTTGCTTTATCGTTTAAGAGAAAAAAAACACTCTCCGCTTGCCACGGAGAGTGCTACCCAAAGTGGAGGCCGAGTGTTTTTTTAGTCTATTTAACAACCTGTACTCTATCGAAAACAGCATTGCCATGTTCATCTTCGACCGAGTAGAAGAGTTCTCCCTCAGTCAACGCGCTGTAAGGAAGCGATACATATCCGTTGTGATCGGTACAGCCGTTCACCCATGTCTCACCAGGCTGGTTCGGCCGATCTTTTGATCCGCCTTGCCATCAGGCCCCTGTTTGGTGATCATCCAGAACCCGGGAATGGTGAGATCAAAAACCGTTTGCCCGGCATTCGACTCTTGTTCATCGGTACGTATATATGCTGACGCGCCAGGCTTCTGACTCTCATCCAAAGCGATCCAGCGGCGTTCCTCCGTCTGACGCTTCTGTTCAACCGATGCCAATTGTGCAGTCGATATAATCAGTGATACATCCGCCACCCTTGTAAGCTCGGCAGAAACCTGATTGGAAAAAAGTCCTACCGCTAATCCTATAGCGATATTCAAACTCATCTGTCGCATCTCCTTACTCCTTATCATTAATTGTTGAGAATAAGCACTCAACACCGATAGGTTAAGGATCGCTCATCACATTGGCTGTGAAATATTCACACCCATGCTGTGACCTATTTATCCAAACAGGGTAGACCGTTGTTAACGCCGGTGATCGAGTCAAAGGGTAAAGACAGGAGTACGCCTCAGTAGCGTGCGGGCAGCTGCTTATTGATGGTGAACTGATTGGAACCGGTAGTGATATATCCACCTTTCACCAGATCCTTGAAGATGCGGCAGACCATCTCCCGTGAAGCGCCAATCCGGTTTGCCAGTTCCTGTTGGGTGACATGACCCTCGATAACCATTATACCATCCCGTTCTGTTGCCAGGCTCAAAAGGGTTTTGCTTAGCCGTCCATAGACATCCGATAGCGCCAGACTCTTGACCTCGTTGGTCAATGTCCTCACCCTGTGCACCATATCCTTCAACAGATGAATGGCGATATCCGGATTGCTCTTCATGACTTGGTGGAATGCTTGTTTGGACATAATCGCCATGGTTGACTTGACCATAGTCATGATTGAAGCTGATCGTTTGTAATCATCTATCAGGGAGAGTTCCCCGAAGTACTCGCCGGCTTCCTGATAGTTGATGATCGCCTCTTTGCCGTTTTCGTCATTCAGATAAACTTTCACTCTACCACTCAGAATTACGTAGAGTGAATCACTATTATCTCCTTCAGAAAGAATAATGGTATTTCTTGGGTAGGTCCGGCGAACCATGCGCTGTTCTATCAATGCCAGATCGCTGGGAGCCATACCTTCAAAAATGGAGACGTTCTCAATCATAATCGTATTATATACTCTCTATTCGGAAACAGTTGCAGGGCACAAACGCTCAATAAACACCCTACTGCAATATATTGCGCAGTCGCTCTTTATCCTTAACATGGCAATCGCAAAACACATCGAGAAACACCTTATAAGACTTTAACAGAAAAAATGCCACATACCAGTTCGAAATCGACGCAAAGCTCCCCCAAACCGGTGATGACGGTCTCATCAAACCAGGGAAAACCGAATGCATAGGGGAGTGCTCCTACGCTCAACTGCCTTCGGCATGATCATCGGCATGCTTGGCATTTCTATCAATTTTTTGCCGGCCAGTGCCACTTGGGAGGAGAATTTTGGCTTAAGCCTGTTATTTGAGATGCGTGGTCAACGCCCAGCCCCGGAGCAGGTCGTGATTATCTCAATCAATGGCCAGACCGCAGAACAGCTCGGATTGGGAGAGGAGATTCCGGACTGGCCCCGCTCTCTGCATGCCCGGTTGATCGAACGGTTGACGGAAGCCGGTGTCGCAGTGATCGCTTACGACATCTTCTTTAAGAAATCACGTGAAACTGATCACGATGAGGCAATGGTCAAGGCTATAAAGCGTGCCGGAAATGTCCTATTGGTGGCCTACCTGGAGCAGCAGCGAGTCTTAGACGAGCAAGTGAATGTGCATATTGAAAGGCTAATACCGCCAACCGAAAGATTTGCCGAGTCTGCTGTCGGTATCGCCCCTTTTGTCCTGCCCAAAATACCAGTCAGAGTCAGCCGGTTTTGGACATTCACCGGAGAAAACAGACTGATTTCACTGCCAGCTGCGGCACTGCAGCTGTTCGTTGACCCGGATGGCGGCCAGTTGAGTAAATTACTGCAGTCCATAGGTGAAGCGTCGGATCCGCCAGACAGCTGGCTGTCGCACACTTACCTTGTTAGCCGAATTCGCGACGATGCCACCCTGCAAGCCAACCTGCTTGATGCCTTCTCTTACGGTCGGCTGCCGCAGATATCAAACCTTCAGCGACTGCGACTCGAGGCGTTGCTGAATCTCTATACAGGCGATGCTCATCCCTATCTCAATTTCTACGGTCCTCCGGGGAGTATTCAAACCATTCCGATACACGATGCGCTTTCCGCCACACAGAAGGAACTTGCAAAACTTCGGGGTAAGGTTGTTTTCATCGGCTATGCGGGCACCTATCAGCCAAGACAAAAAGATGGTTTCTATACCGTCTTCTCGCAACCGAACGGCCTCGATCTGAGTGGCGTGGAGATCGCCGCCACTGCCTATGCCAACCTGCTTTCATCCGAGACACTCGCACCATTGAACAATGGTGGGCTGGTGCTGTTGTTGCTCGGCTATGGATTGGGTATTACACTGATATTCCGCTGGTTGCCAGGGATACGCGGCATTCTCGCAGGAGTATTCATTTCAATTCTCTATCTCACCCTGGTCTACAATCTCTTCAGCCAACAACATATCTGGCTTCCCTGGTTTGTTCCACTAGCAATTCAAACCCCAACATCGCTCATCCTGAGCCAGACATGGCACTATCGCCAGATGAGAAGCAGTCGGGAGCGCTTGCGCGAGCTGTTTGGGTACTATCTGCCCGGGGATGTCATTGATCACCTTGCACAACAACAAACTGAGCCGATGACAGCAGCCAGTTCTGCTTTTGGCGTCTGCCTGGCAACCGATGCGCAGAATTACACTCAATTCGCGGAAAAAATGGAACCCGTTGATCTGCAGACTTATCTCAATCGCTATTACGAAATCCTGTTCAAGCCGGTGAGAGCCAGAGACGGCGTGGTTTCAGATGTGGTGGGCGATGCGATGCTGGCGATCTGGCCCTCGACCGAACCTGATCTGTCACAGCATCAAATGGCTTGCGAAGCAGCATTGGCGATCAATCGCTCACTGCAACAGTCAGACCTGGAACCAAAGCTCTTCACCCGCATAGGTCTGCACGCCGGTGAACTGGTCATGAGTCATGTAGGCGCCATCGACCACTTCGAATACAGGGCTGTAGGCGATATGGTGAACACGACATCACGTATCGAAAATCTCAACAAGCTGTTGGGTACGGCAATCCTCGCTTCAAGCGAGGTAGTGAATGGCCTCAAGAATATTGAAACCCGTGAAGTGGGGCAATTCTCGGTCGCCGGCAAACAGCATTCCATCACTATTCACGAGGTTTCCACCATGAGTGCGGAAACTACACCCAGGTTACGACAGTTGCATGAAGATTTCGCTGAAGCACTGACTGAATGGATGCATGGAGAACGGGGCACGGCTTATGAAAAATTCAAGCTAATCCTGAACGATCACCCCGATGACGGGCCCACTATGTACTACGTACAGCAGTACCGGGAACGCAGGAAATCACGAAAAAACCTTGTTTAACTACACGCCAGGCAGCTTGTCTGAATGAAATGTACGGGCGGATACCGTTAATGCACCCAGCCACCTACCTGCCTACTCATGGAGTTGGTCCATTCATATCGGGTATGGCACCCATCATCTGATTCCTGATTTCTTCCGTTTGCAGCGGAACAGATTGCGGAATGGTTTTTCCTGCCGACTTCGACCACTACATTCTCATACCCGGCAACCGACAGGATATTCGCAGCCATGATTCCCTGGTGATACGATGAGGCCATGAGACTGACAAGTGTGCTCCTGTTCAATCCACGCTCTATCACCAATTCATCAACACGCAGCAGAAATACGCTGTTTGACTGGCTCCTGTAGGACTTCATGAATTCACTCCACTCATCCGCATCTATAGCTATATAGGGGATATGTGCATCTACCGTCTCCAGGGAACCCAATAAGAGAACCTCTACACTCCTGCGTACATCGATAGATAATAACCTGTTACTCGATTTCCACATCACTAATGACCTCTATTTAGTCATCAAAGCCCATCTATCCGGGATTGTCGGGGAAACTCTGAATAAATCAGAACTTCCTCAGCAGTTGGTTACCGTCAGCCGCTACCGTGCTCCATGTCCGGTCAATACCACAGGAATGGTTTGAAAAAGAATCAGGATATCCATCCACAGACTGTTGCGATGGATATAACTGAGGTCGTAATAGAGCTTGTTCGCAGCGTCTTCGACTGTCTCACCATAGGGATATCGTACTTGGGCCCAGCCGGTGATACCCGGTTTTACCTGATGCCTGAGTGCATAACCGTTGATCTGTTTTTGAAAACGCGAAACAAACTCGGGTCTCTCCGGCCGAGGCCCAACTAGACTCATCTCGCCTTTCAATACATTCAGCAGTTGCGGCAGTTCATCAATACGCGTGCTGCGCAAAACCCGACCGATACGTGATACGCGCACATCATTCACGCTTGCCATCTGTGGCCCTGACTTCTCCGCATCGACCCGCATGCTCCTGAATTTCAGAATATTGAATTCGCGCCCCCTGTGACCGACGCGAAGTTGACGATAGAAGACGGGATCACGCCCTAATGTGCTCAGCCAAATGAGCGTCATGGCGGTAAGCATGACCGGGCTCATGAGCACAAGCAGCAGTACACTCATGACGATATCAAACTGTCTTTTTCCGGGTATCTTGTGCGTCGCAGCCCTGGAAACGACCAATTGATTGAAAACCAGATAATCCCTGATCGAAGCCAGCGGGTTGATAACACCCAGTGAATCGGCAGCACTGATATGATCCAATTGATAGTCGTTGTTGAAGTCACTGGAAACAGAGTCATATTCTCCGCTCATAGCCGTTCTCCTCACTCCTAGTTATTCTGTTATTGATATCCTTCGCAGCCCGGCCACTATCTCCATTACTCAGCAATTTGAAGGCCTATCGATAACGGGCGGCATGAAGATCCTGTATGGGAATATGATTTCAGATTCTGACTGCCTGTAAGTATCGAAAGGAACACGTGGAGTTTGTGACTTTTTTACTTGTCACATCGATGCATTCTTCGTATTAGTCTGGGGATATCATGGAATTGGGCAGGGAGTTACGCTCACTGAACGCCCGCTGCTTGAGCGTGCGGTTGCCTGGACCCTAAATGCAACATGGCTTTTTCTGACAGATCCTCGGCAATGCTGAACAGCGAGGTCAATTCTTGATCGGAGTCGATGCTGATTTGTGAATCGACCTGATTGCCGAATACAGGTATAAATTCAGCATCCAGGTCTGGTACTTGGTTCCATGACAGCACAGCCCTCACTTTAGGCTGAGCACCATGTCTGATGGCACGCTTGTAACGAGCGGTCTCGAACCCACAGGAGACAAGATGATAGACCGGAAGCTGCCGCTTGATCCCCTCATCAATCGCATCGCATACTTTAAAGTGGCTCATCCCTGCCGGTTGCAGCTCATCACCATCGCCCCAATCGATAAAAAACCTGACATATTCGATTGAGCCGTGTCGCCGCAATATCCCGCTGTAGCCATCCGACTGACGAATACTGACCACCGCCATCAGCTGTGAGTCACTCGGGTTGAACGCCACACACAGCAACTCCTCCCAGTGGGTGACGGTTGAATACCTCCTGGCAACCCGCAATATCTCTCTGGGTGCCAGTTTGCCGGCAAAAAGGTTTGCCAAAAGGACATTTCTTGTCAATACCAGCTCATTTAAGCTGTTTTCTCCGCAGGCACCATTTGGTTCCATGTGATCCATCAGCAGGTCCTCAATCCAACGCTTCACCCTCTGCGGAACACTATTTCACTTCTTAAACGGCATCTCATATGACATGACACCACCGCAGGGTGTGACTTATTCACTTGACAATCGCCCGGTCCATTTCAGTTCCTTCCCGGAAAAACAGGACGGAGCCTACCAAAGCAGGCAAATATGCTTTGGATTTGGCATATTTATGCCCATCTGCAAGGGAAACAGTTGACCCGCCAGCGGCCATCACAGAGAATTCGGGGTTTGTGACAAATAGCGGCCGACAATAATCAAATTTTTGGGGTGCATCAGTGAGACTTATCGCAACCGTACTTATCTCCCTTCTCCTGCCATCCGCTGCATTTGCTGCGGCATCATCCGGAGGGGATCGTTTCGACCTGACCAACCACTGGGTCGGTTTCACCGCTATCGGCATTTTTACAGTTGCTTACCTACTGGTGATGGCGGAGGAGTTCACACATCTAAGGAAATCCAAGCCGGTAATCCTGGCCGCCGGCTTGATCTGGGGATTGATTGCCTGGTACTACAACACACACGGCCTCCCTCACGCGGCGGAAGAGATGGTGCGCCATAATCTTCTTGAATATGCAGAATTGATGCTTTTCCTATTGGTGGCAATGACCTACATAAACGCCATGGACGAGCGGAACGTATTCGAAAAACTACGTTCCTGGCTGGTTAGCAAAGGCTTCGGTTTCCGTAAACTCTTTTGGATAACCGGTGTGCTGGCCTTTTTTATATCCCCTGTTGCCGACAACCTCACCACCGCCCTGCTGATGTGCGCGGTAGTTCTTGCGGTGGGCGGTAGCAACACGAAATTCGTGCTCCTGGCCTGCATCAACATCGTGGTCGCGGCGAATGCCGGCGGCGCCTTCAGCCCATTCGGCGACATCACCACTCTGATGGTATGGCAGAAATCGGTCACCACCCCCCAGGGTCCCGTCGATTTCTGGGCATTCTTCGCCCTGTTTGTCCCGTCACTGGTAAACTGGGTGATACCGGCCTCAATCATGCATTTTGCGGTACCTGATGAGAAACCCCAGGGCGATGGCGAAGATGTCGAGATGAAGCGCGGCGCCAAGCGTATCATGGTCTTTTTCCTGGCAACCATCGTTACCGCGGTCAGCTTTCACAACTTCCTCGGCATGCCGCCCGTGATCGGTATGTTGACCGGCTTGGCCTACCTCCAGTTTTTCGGCTTCTATCTGAAAAAGACCTTTCACCTGGATCATCCGCAATTGAGCAATGAGGACCGGATCGAGATGGAGCATGACGGACAGATGGGCGACATGGTCTCGTTCGATGTCTTCAATAAGGTGGCCCGCGCCGAATGGGATACCCTGCTCTTTTTCTATGGCGTGGTACTTTGTGTGGGCGGTCTTGGCTTTATCGGCTATCTCGCGGTAGTTTCCGAAATGATGTATACCCAGTGGGGTGCGGCAATGGATCTGACCCCGGCGATGAATGCAACACCTGCAAACATTATGGTCGGCATACTCTCAGCAATTGTCGACAATATCCCGGTAATGTTCGCGGTTCTGACAATGATGCCCGATATGTCCATGGGTCAGTGGCTGCTGGTAACACTAACCGCGGGCGTAGGCGGCTCTATGCTCTCGATCGGCTCTGCTGCCGGTGTCGCCCTGATGGGGCAGGCACGTGGAAAGTACACCTTTTTCGGGCATCTTAAATGGGCACCGGTGATTGCGCTCGGATATGCCGCCAGCATTGTGGTACATCTGTGGATCAACTCGGGTAGCTTCTGAATCAGACACGAGGGATGTCAGTCACGACATAAAAAGCAGCTTGGATATCGCAAAACGGCTTGAAACAGGCAATACCGCTCAATCTATAGATCGTAGTCCAAATGCACAGATGAAGAGACTGACAGTTTCGCTAGCCCTTTTCTGCGCTTTCCCCGGCCCGGCCCTGGCGGATCACATGTCGGCCAGTGGCTACAGTATGAGCACCCACTGGGTGGGATATCTCTGTCTGACGGTCTTTGTGCTTGCCCTGATAGCGGTCACCCTTGAAGAGTTCATAGAGCTGCGCAAGTCGAAACCCATGCTGTTTGCCGCAGGGATTATCTGGGGCATGATCGGCTGGTATGCCCATCAACATACCGGCGGGCATGCAGCCGAACATGCACTCAGGCATAGTCTTCTGCAGTATTTCGAGTTAATGCTGTTCATTCTAGTGGTGATGACCTATATCAACGCCCTGGCTGAACGACGCGTATTTCTGGCGCTGCGCACCTGGGTCGCCAACCGTAAGTACAGCTATAAACATCTCTTCTGGACGATCGGTATCACAACCTTTTTCCTGTCCCCTTTTCTCGACAATCTGTCAACCGCATTGCTGATGGGCGCTGTGGTTCTGAATATGGAGCGGGATAACCAGCGATTTGTCACACTCTCCTGCATCAATATCGTGATTGCCTCCAATTCGGGCGGCGCCTTCAGCCCATTTGGCGACATCACCACCCTGATGGTATGGCAGCAGGATATTATCAGCACTAGCGGACGGGTGGACTTTTTTTCATTTTTCTCGCTGTTTTTACCCTCCCTGGTCAGCTACCTCGTACCTGCGGCGATCATGCATTTCGCACTCCCCGAAGGCCACCTCTCAAGCAGTCAGGAACAGATACCCATGCGGCGTGGCGCAAAACGCATCATGGGGTTATTCCTGTTGACGATCGCAACCGCAGTCTTTTTCCAGGGCCAACTGTCGCTTCCCGCCACTATCGGCGTGATGACCGGGCTCTCCTATCTGCAGTTTTTCGGCTACTTTCTCAAAAAAACCCATCAACCCAGTGAAGAGAAGATCACGACCACTGAATCACCCGATTTCTCCATAGTCGTCGAGAGCAGGCAGCCCTTCGATGTGTTTTTGCGCGTCGCCAGATCAGAATGGGACACACTGCTTTTTCTATGTGGCGTCATTCTCTGTGTCAGCGGCCTGGGCTATCTCGGCTATCTGACGCTGGTCTCTGAATTGCTCTATATTCAGTGGGGTGCCACGATGGCCAACATCTCCATTGGTATCGCCTCGTCCGTACTCGAAAATATCCCCACCATGTCAATAGTACTCAACATGCGACCGGAAATGTCGCTCGGTCAATGGCTACTGGTCACACTTACCGCCGGTATCGGTGGCAGTCTGCTGTCGATTGGATCAGCGGCGGGGGTAGCCTTAATGGGTCAGGCAAAGGGAAAATACACCTTTTTCAACCACCTGCGCTGGACTCCTGCAATCGTACTGGGTTTTTTCGCCGGAATCCTCATTCACCTCTGGCTGAATGCCAATATGTTCTGAAAGGTAATGATATTCCATCCCCATTGCACCGCTGAGGTAGCCGTTTCAAGCCGCAAAAAAAGAAACTACAAAGGGGCATCAATGAAAACCGACCGATCCAAAATACTTTAATATTTATATGATTTTAAGAGTTATTTTAAATCTTTCCCAGCGACCGCCCGAGATCACCAACCATCCCAGACCAAGTACCTGTTCGCGCCATACCCGCCTCTGTGTAATTGCGCAATGCAGCATACTTTGCGGGTAAAACAGAATCCGGCCAGCCGGCCCTCCCTGTTGTACCGATGATTCGAAATGCAGGATCCATTGTCACTGGAAATCGGACATCTCCGTGTTATAGTTGGCACCAATTTTTTACCCATAACCTAGTCCGATGAGAACAATACAGCCTCTATAGAGGCCTACCGGACAGCACAATATAATGAATTAGATAAGGGAGAAGCTTATGTCTAAAAAGCATCCTGTGGTCGCAGTAACCGGCTCATCCGGCGCCGGTACAACCACTGTCAAACGCGCCTTCGAGCATATCTTCTATCGCGACGGCTTCAAGTCTGCGGTGGTAGAGGGCGACAGTTTCCACCGGTACACACGTGTGGAAATGCGAGAAAAAATGGCGCAAGGTTTGAGCCATTTTGGTCCCGAAGCCAACCATTTCGGCAAGATTGCCGAACTGTTTAAAACCTACGGCGAGACCGGGGGCGGACAAAAACGCTACTACCTGCATAGCCCGGAAGAGGCCGCCGAACACAATGCCCGACTCGGTTGTGATCAGCAGCCTGGCGAGTTCACCCCCTGGGAAACCATCGATGAGGGTACTGACCTGCTATTTTATGAAGGCCTTCACGGCATGGTCGTGGATGGTGATGTGGATGTTGCCAAATATGTGGACCTGGGGGTCGGCGTGGTTCCGATCGTCAACCTGGAATGGATCCAGAAGATCTTCCGCGATAATGCCGAGCGCGGCTACAGCGAAGAGGCGATCGTCGACACAATCATGCGTCGCATGCCTGACTATATCAACCACATTACACCGCAGTTCTCCCGCACCGACATCAACTTCCAACGGGTACCGACGGTCGATACCTCAAACCCTTTCATCGCCCGCGACATTCCGACGCCGGATGAGAGTTTCGTCGTCATCCGCTTCAGCGATCCCAAGAAGTTCGATATCGACTTCCCCTACCTCCTGTCGATGATCGACGGCTCATTCATGTCTCGTCGCAACAGTATCGTCGTACCCGGCGGCAAGATGGGTTTTTCCATGGAGATTGTCCTGCAACCCATAATCGAACGCATGATGGATGCCCGAAACGTCTAACATGTCCAGTGAGCGGCCGCATAACCACTAGGTTATGCGGCCCCCTTATCCTTCAATCCGTGAAACCCTATGATTCCATGCGAATCGCGGCTAGTCGTACTCAGTATCCTTCCACTTGCGCAATGCGGTAAACACCTCGCGGTGTGAGGAGAGGGTATGGCCTGAAGCCTGTTCCGCAGCCTTTATCACCGATTGCACCGAGGTACGCATGAAGGGATTCGTCATTAACTCCTCAGCAAGGTCTGAAGGCACAGTTGGAATGCCCACCTCCCGTTTTTCCCGCGCTCGCTTGATTCGAATCGCCAGTTCCGGATTCTCCGGCTCCACCCAGGCTGCAAAACCCAAATTGGTAAGGGTATATTCATGGGCACAATAGATGCTGGTATCTCCCGGCAGTGCAGCGATACGTTGCAGCGAATCCGATAACTGCTCGAAAGTGCCGCTGAAAACCCGGCCGCAGCCAGCCGTGAACAGGGTATCGCCGCAAAACAGTACCCCTTCGCCAAAATAGGCGATATGTCCCTGGGTATGGCCCGGCACCTCCAACACCTGGAGGTTTGCATTCAGACCGGCGATACGGGGCCTGTCGCCCTCCTCGAGGGGATGGGTCACACCCCGGATGGTCTCATTGGCCGGACCATAGACTTCGATGTCAGGATAGACCTCCCGCAGTTCAGCGATGCCGCCAACATGATCATAATGGTGATGTGTGATAAGGATTGCGCTGAGAGTGCAATCCCGCTGCTCCAGCCAGGACAGTACCGGAGTCTCATCTCCGGGATCCACTGCGACGACTTGGGATGACGCGGGATTTTTTACCATCCATATATAATTGTCTTCGAAGGCAGTGACACCGGTGATCTCAATCATAGGATTCCCATCAACCATAAGATTCGGCTAGGCCTGTAAACACTAATCCGATCAGCCCTAGACAACCTGCAGTTTCGTCTCCCTGTTGACTCGCTCGATGGCACTGAGGATAGCCTCGAAATCGAGACCGGCCTCGATCAACTGCTCCTGATGACTAGCATGATCCAGGTAGTGGTCTGGCAAACCTAGGTTGAGGACCCTTACCTGACTTCCACAGGATGCCAGATACTCATTCACTGCAGACCCGGCGCCACCCATTACAACGTTCTCTTCAAGGGTAACCAGGATCTGATGTGTGCTGGCCAGTCGATCGATCAATCTCTCGTCCAGCGGCTTGATGAACCGCATGTTGGCCAGGGTTGCGTCGATACGTTCAGCAACCTGTTGAGCTGTTGCAAGCAGGCTACCGAACGCCAGGATTGCCACATGACTGCCGTTGCGCCGGATTTCACCCTCGCCAATAGGTAACCGGATTGGTAGAGATGTCTCCACTTCGACACCCGGGCCACTCCCCCGTGGATAACGCACCAGGGCAGGTCCGGAGTAGTCATAGGCTGTCTGCAACAATCGACTGCACTCCTGTTCATCTCCCGGAGCCATGATCACCATATTCGGAATCGATCGCGCATAGCTCAAATCAAAGCTGCCCGCGTGGGTTGCTCCGTCTGCGCCAACCTGGCCTGCACGATCCACCGCCAGTGTCACATCGAGATTCTGTAGCGCCACATCGTGGATCAGTTGATCGTAGGCACGCTGAAGAAAAGTCGAGTAGATTGCCACCACCGGCTTCAATCCTTCACAGGCCAAACCGGCAGCAAAGGTCAGGGCATGCTGTTCTGCGATCCCCACATCGAAATAGCGTTTGGGGTACTGGTGGGCATATTGCACCATCCCCGATCCCTCGCACATAGCCGGAGTGATAGCCACCAGCCGATCATCCCGCTTTGCGGTGGCGCACAGCCAGTCGCCAAATACCTGGGTGTAGGTCTTGCTGTTGCTGTGCTTCTCCATCTTGCCCGTATCGGGATCGAATGGTGTGACGCCATGGTAGACACAGGGATCATTCTCCGCGTGCACATAACCCCGTCCTTTCTGGGTCACCACATGCAGCAGCCTGGGTCCGGGCATGTTGCGCATATTTCGCAGTGTCGCCACCAGGGTTTCGAAATCGTGGCCGTCAATCGGTCCGATGTAATTGAATCCCATCTCCTCGAACAGCGTGCCCGGCATCACCATCCCTTTCATATGCTCTTCCCAGCGGCCGACAAGGTCACTCACTTGATGAGGCAGGTGGCTCAACGCCGATTTACCGCCTTCGCGCATGCTGGTGTAAACCTTGCCGGAGAGCAGGCGTGCAAGATGGTTGCTGAAACCGCCAACCGGCTTTGAAATCGACATGTCGTTGTCATTCAGGATTACCAGCAGGTCCTGATCCAGGGCACCTGCCTGGTTGAGGGCCTCGAAAGCCATCCCCGCGCCCATGGCGCCATCCCCGATAATTGCAACGACATTACGCTTTTCACCCTTCTGTTTAGCTGCCACGGCCATCCCAAGCGCTGCACCGATAGAGGTACTGGAGTGGCCGGTGCCGAAGCTGTCATATTCACTTTCACTGCGTTTAGGAAACCCCGAAACACCCCCTTTTTGTCGCAGACTCCACATCTGCCGCCCTCTTCCGGTGAGTATCTTGTGAGGATAGGCCTGATGCCCCACATCCCACACCAGGCGGTCGTAGGGTGTATTGAAGACGTAGTGTAATGCGATCGTCAATTCCACTACACCAAGTCCGGCTGCCAAATGGCCGCCCGTCTGTGAGACGGAGTCGATGAGAAAGCGCCGCATCTCGCTCGCCAGCGGTCTGAGCTTTTGCTGGTCCAGCTGGCGTAATTCTCTCGGCAGCTTGACCTGGCTGAGAAGCGGGTAAGCCTCCAGTCTGTTCGGGCGCTGTTCTGGATTGCCCTTTTCTGCCATTGTTTGCAGGCCTCACAAGCGTGATTAGTCGGTGCTGAATGATCAGCTATGACAACAGTTGAACTGAATAGTTGATTCTAACTCAACCTGGAACCCCGTGCATGTTGAGCAAGAAGCCTTTTGGCCGTCCGTACTACCTATCCAAGACAGCAAAAAACACGCAGCCCTAGAGCCAATCGGTTTCCACAGACCCGGAACCGAGTACCTCGGATAATCTACACAGGCTCCTCTTTGATGTGCAGAGCCTCCGTCAGCACAAAGTCATGAAAGGCCTTTGCCGGCGGCGAGAGTCTTTTGCCCTTGCGATAGACCATGTACCAATGACGCTGCAGGGGGAAGCCCACCACATCGAGTACGACCAGACGACCGGTCTCCACCTCCAGCTCAATGGTATGGCTGGAGACCACGCCCAGCCCCATGCCGGCACGTACCGCCTGCTTTATGGCCTCGTTTCGGGTCATCTGCATGCCGGTACTGAGGGGTATCGACTGTTCGGTAAAAAATCGCTCCATGGCCAGCCGGGTACCCGAACCCTCCTCGCGCATGATAAAGACCTCCTCAGCCAGGCACTCAGCCGGAATCTTCTTCTTTTGCTGCAACGGATGTCCCGGTGGTGCGATCACCACCAGCGGATTCTCCATGAAGGGTTCGTACACGAGTTCGATATCCTCAGGAGGAAGCCCCATGAGGACGATATCGATCTCGTTATCCTTGAGCAAGCCCATCAGCCGTTCGCGGTTGGTGACATCTAGGCTCAGATCGATACCCGGATATTGACGGCTGAACGCCGCAAGCAATCGGGGAGCAAAATAGTTGACCGTACTCGCCACGGCGATATTGATATGCCCGGTATCCAGCCCCTTCATGGCATCCAGGACCTCCTCCATCTCCTCAAACGTCTGGAAGATGGTCCGTACATACTGGTACATCTCTTTGCCGGCCTCGGTGAGCTGGATCTTTTTACCGGTATGCTCAAACAGGGGCAGACCCACCGACTCCTCGAGTTGTTTGACCTGCATCGATACCGCCGGTTGGCTGAGATGGAGTTCCTGAGCCGCCCGAGTGTAGTTCAGGCGCCTGGCCACGGTGGTGAAGACTCGCATCTGTCGCAGTGTTGTATGCATGGCCACAATCCCATATTTCTCAATCGGTCAAAAACCGGCTCCCACACAGAGGTCTCTCTCGATATCGATTTTTCTCTAGAAGCCAAATATCAGTAAATATACCATAAATCTTGCATGGTATAAGTATTATATTATGATTTTGATTAAAAGATCTGACTTCACTTAATCATCTACCTTCCTATACTAACTCCACCTTACACGAGGTAATTACTGAACGATTTTATACTGACAGCACGGAAATATTTATTTCCAGAGGCTGCATTTCAAGGCAACGCAATCCTAAATCAGGAGGAATCGCTAAAATGGCCAAGAAATATGATGCGGGCGTAAAAGAGTACCGCGAAACATACTGGATGCCCGATTACACACCGAAGGAGACCGACATCCTGGCGTGCTTCAAAGTCACCCCCCAGCCAGGTGTGCCGCGCGAAGAGGTTGCAGCCGCTGTTGCCGCTGAGTCCTCCACCGGTACCTGGACCACCGTGTGGACCGACCTGCTGACCGACCTGGATTACTACAAGGGCCGCGCCTACGCCATCGAAGACGTACCTGGCGACGACTCCTGCTTCTATGCCTTCGTTGCCTACCCGATCGACCTGTTCGAGGAAGGTTCCGTGGTCAACGTGATGACCTCCCTGGTTGGTAACGTATTCGGCTTCAAGGCCCTGCGTGCACTGCGCCTGGAAGACATCCGCTTCCCGCTGGCCTATGTAATGACCTGTAATGGTCCGCCCCAGGGCATCCAGGTCGAGCGCGACATGCTGAACAAGTACGGTCGTCCGCTGCTGGGCTGTACCATCAAGCCCAAGCTGGGTCTGTCCGCTAAGAACTACGGCCGTGCCTGCTATGAAGGTCTGCGTGGCGGTCTGGACTTCACTAAGGACGACGAGAACGTCAACTCCCAGCCGTTCATGCGCTGGAAGCATCGTTTCGATTTCGTCATGGAAGCCATCCTGAAGGCCGAAGCCGAAACCGGTGAGCGTAAAGGTCACTACCTGAACGTAACTGCGCCTACCGCCGATGAGATGATGAAACGGGCCGAGTACGCCAAAGAGATCGGCGCTCCCATCATCATGCACGACTACCTGACCGGTGGCTGGTCAGCCAACACCCAGCTGGCGCAATGGTGTCAGGACAACGGCATGCTGCTGCACATCCACCGCGCCATGCACGCCGTACTCGACCGTAACCCTCACCACGGAATCCATTTCCGCGTACTGACCAAGATCCTGCGTCTGTCCGGTGGTGACCATCTGCACTCCGGTACCGTCGTCGGTAAGCTGGAAGGCGACCGTGACGCGACCCTGGGCTGGATCGACATCATGCGCGACTCCTACGTCAAGGAAGACCGCTCACGCGGTATCTTCTTCGACCAGGACTGGGGCGCCATGCCCGGCGTGCTGCCTGTTGCATCCGGTGGTATCCATGTATGGCACATGCCTGCACTGGTTAGCATCTTTGGTGATGACTCTGTACTCCAGTTCGGTGGTGGTACCCTGGGTCACCCGTGGGGCAACGCCGCTGGCGCAGCTGCAAACCGTGTTGCGGTTGAGGCCTGTGTTGAAGCGCGTAACCAGGGCCGTGAGCTGGAGAAGGAAGGTAAGGACATCCTCACCAACGCTGCTGCTTCCAGCCCCGAGCTGAAGGCCGCCATGGAGACCTGGAAAGAGATCAAGTTCGAATTCGACACCGTCGACAAGCTGGACGTTTCTCACAAGTAATGACCAGTTCACTGGTGGTCGGTACCCGACCACCGGATGAACGACTCAATCAAATTCGAACAGTTAGAGGTATATACCAATGAGTGATATGCAAGACTACAAGTCAAGCCTTGGCAACGCAGAAAGCCGCAAGTTCGAGACTTTCTCCTACCTGCCTTCTATGAATGCAGACCAGATCCGCACCCAGATCGAGTTCATCGTATCCAAGGGCTGGAATCCATCTATCGAGCACACCGAGCCAGAGAACGCTAGCGGTAGCTACTGGTATATGTGGAAGCTGCCCATGTTCGGTGAAACCGACGTCGACGCTATCCTGGCTGAGTGTGAAGCTTGCCACAATGCTCACCCGAAGAACCACGTACGTCTGCTCGGCCTGGACAACTATGCCCAGTGCGCAGGTGCATCCATGGTTATCTACCGTGGTGAAACTGTCTAAGGCCTGATTTCAGGACCATGGACGAAGGGCCCCGCCCCCCAAACCTGGGCGGCGGGGCTTTTTTTTTAACAACTGATCAAAGTCAGCTGGTTTTCCAAAACCTCACGTTAGGGTTTCGGAAAACCTGCTATCAACCATCACCCCGCGGTGCCTTCGGCATCCTGGTGGTTATCAACCTGATTACAAAAAGGTAGGAAATCATGAGCGATATCAACGCAGACCAGTATCTGATCCAGGAAGAGCCTTACTACCGCTCCGTAGGTAATGAAGTCGAAATGTACCAAGCAGCCTACGATGCACGCATGCCGGTGATGCTCAAGGGCCCTACCGGTTGTGGTAAATCGCGGTTCGTCGAGTATATGGCGTACAAGCTAGACAAACCGTTGATCACCGTTGCCTGTAACGAAGATATGACTGCCTCCGATCTGGTTGGACGTTTCCTGCTCGACATCAACGGCACCAAGTGGCAGGACGGCCCGCTGACCGTCGCTGCGCGAATCGGCGCCATCTGCTACCTTGACGAAGTCGTCGAGGCCCGTCAGGACACCACGGTGGTCATTCACCCGCTGACCGACCACCGCCGTGAACTGCCGCTGGAAAAGAAAGGCGAACTGGTCAAGGCACATCCTGATTTCCAGATTGTAATATCCTACAACCCCGGTTATCAGTCGTTGATGAAGGACCTTAAACAGTCCACCAAGCAACGTTTCGGAGGCATGGACTTCGATTATCCGAAAACCGATATCGAGACCGAGATCGTACAGCATGAAGGCGGCGTAGACACCGAAACTGCCGGTAAGCTTGTACAAATCGCACAACGCTCTCGCAACCTTAAGGGCCATGGCCTGGATGAAGGCATGTCTACACGTTTGCTGGTGTACGCGGCACAGCTGGTTTCCAAAGGCATCGACCCGATGTCGGCGTGTCAAATGGCACTGGTCACCCCGCTTACCGATGATCCGGATATGCGCGACACCCTGAGTGCAGCGGTCAATACCTACTTCTGACGTTTGGGACGCAGAAAACCATGAGCGTCGATTTTTCTGAATATATCACCTGCCTCGATGAGGGCGACCACGAGCACCTCGAAGCACTTGAGTCGTCCTACCATGAGGCACAACGGGTCATGTCTCCGCGTGGCCTGCAAAACTACCTGGAGGGTATGCGTGCCTTCTGTACTCTGGGTCGCGGCCAGGATCTGGTGCTGACCTACGTACAGGAAATGCCCGGTGTCGCCAAAGAAGTGGGCGAGGACATCATCCCCGACATCGTCGAGGCGATGATGAAATTGGCTTCTCACACCTCCGGCAGTGTCATCACCCTCATTGTGGCCAACCTGCCGCTTGCAGCCTCCCGCCTCGGCGACGCTGAGGTCATGCGCGGCTTCCTCAAACTGTTACACCAGATGACCGGCAAGGCCCCGCGTGGCCTGCGCCCGATGATGGAGAACCTGGACGAGCTCCTCTCGAAACTGACCCTGGGCGGACTTCGCCGTTGGGTCATGTGGGGCGCACAGGCGCACCAACGCGACCTTGACGGTCAACTGGCCTACTTTGGCCTACAGACCGAATCGGCCCGCTCCATCCTCCAGTCCGAGAGGCGCGGCACACTGTTCATCGACAATCAGCGCAAGCTGAACTTCTACTTGCGCGCACTCTGGGCGCGGGCCTTTTTCATGCGTCCCACTGCAGGCGACTTCGAGTCCCGCCAGGGTATCCGTCCCTTTATCGAGAGTTTTCAGATCCATGTGCCGGATGCCTTCGATCCCTTCCGCGGCATCGATGGCATGGAGGTCTACCGCGCAACGGCAGCTCATGCCGCCGCGCACATGGTCTATACCCGCGAGCCGATTTCTGCAGAGCAACTCTCTCAGGCGCAGATGCGTATGATTGAGCTGTTCGAGGATGCCCGTGTCGAGTATCTTGCCTACAGCGAGTTTCCCGGACTGCGCAAACTCTGGCTGCAGTTCTTCACAGCCAAACCGGGTGAGAACGACGATTTCGGCAAGCCGCACGAGACCATGGATCTGATGATGCGAGCCACCCGTGCCATCATGGATCGCGATTACCGCGATGAGATTGATGTCATCAATCAGGTGGCCGATGATTTCGTGACCAAACTGGAAGAGGACCCTTACAATCCACACTTGTCCTGGATGGCCGGTGTCGACTTCTACAACAAAATCGTCGAAATCGCCAAGATCCCCAGTGTGCGTATCCTCTCTGAGTGGCCGATCCCTTATCGCGACGACAACCGCTATTTCTGGGATTTCTCAGAGAACATGTTCGAGTCCCAGGGTGTCGACTACCTGCCGACTTCGCAAAAGACGGTTCGCCGCTATGTCAGTTTGATGGAGTTCGTCAACGACCTCGACTCGGAGATGACCCACGACAACCCGGACGAAATCCTGGTGCTATCCACTGAGCTGTTCCCCTACGAAGACATGGGGGTCAGTTACAATGAGATGGAGGGCGTGGAACCGGTCTCCGACCCCTACCACTACAACGAATGGGATTACCATGTACAGCTTGCACGTCCCGATTGGGCCACTGTCATCGAGCGCAAGCAGGGCGTCGGCGATCCCGAGATGATGGATGAGATTCTGACCAAGCACAAACCAATCGCCTCGCGTATCCGCCATCTGATTGACGCACTGCAACCTCAGGGTATCGTGCGTCGCCGGGGCTACGAAGAAGGTGAGGAGCTGGATCTTAATGCGGCAGTACGGGCGATGATCGATATCCGTCGAGGTGTCATGCCGGATCCCCGGATCAATATCCGCATCACCCGCCATATCCGCGACCTTTCGATCGTGCTGCTGCTCGACCTCTCCGAATCGACCAACGAGAAGATCGGTGATATCACAGAGGGTGAAGAGGGTTACGAGGACCAGGACAGCATCCTGGACCTGACTCGCGAATCGGCCGGCCTGCTCTCCTGGGCCATCGACTCAATCGGCGACAACTTCGCCGTACACGGCTTTGCCTCCGATGGCCGTCACGATGTGCAGTACTACCGCTTCAAGGATTTCGAACAATCCTATGACGATGAAGCCAAATCCCGGATGGCAGGCATGAAGGGTGGCCTCTCCACCCGTATGGGTGCGGCCCTACGTCACGCCGGCTGGCACCTGACCCAGCAGAACGCGCAGAAACGTCTTGTGTTACTGGTCACCGACGGCGAACCGGCCGATATCGATGAACGTGATCCCCAGTATCTACGCCACGACGCAAAGAAAGCGGTGGAAGACCTGGCCATGCAGGGTGTCTATACCTATTGCCTGACCCTGGATCCCAATGCAGATCGTTATGTAGCCAGAATATTTGGCGAGAACGGCTACTCCATCGTGGACAATGTGGAGCGGTTGCCGGAGAGATTGCCGAGTGTCTTTGCTGCGTTGACCGGATAAGCAGCCATACGGTTTTATGGTTATTGTCCGCAAATGAACGCGAATAAACGCAAATTAGCTTTTTAGTGTTTAAACTCACACCCGGCACAGGAGGTCGGGTAGAACCTATCTATGGGTGCCCTAGGGCCTGTTGACACATTGTGTGCTTGCCATACCCAACGCAATCGAGCGAGTGAATGGAATTAATCCAGGAAAACCATTTGTGTTTATTAGCGTTCATTTGCGGACTTGTTACTATTTTGGATGCAGCTTCGGAAAGGGCAGTACCCGTTTCACCCTCGCTTCGCAGCCACTCTCTTTGAAGCGCGCCTCCATGATATCGAGAGCCTTTTTGAAATCGCCGATTAACCGTGTGTGCAGCTCGCGCGCCCGATCGTCATAATAGATCAAATCGATGGGGACCGGCTCGGTAAGGCTGTCCCTACTCCGGTCACGGCGGAATTTCCAGGCCAGACGGATCAGTTTGCCCCCTTCGCCATCGCGAACGGCGTAGGCCTGATTGTCGACGAAGATCACCTCATCCTCATCGACTACCGCTTGGATCTGCATCGTCCGGACCGGGATGAAGACATGTTCGTACTGACAACGCGACAGCATCAGCCGACACTGATTATAGATCGGTGACGGAATGGTCAGGCGTTCACAGGCAAGCTCCTCAGGACGAAAGAAGATTTCACTCATGCCATGACTCAGTCATTTTCTCCCAGTTCCGGATCCCACCCTTTAGCCTTGGCTTGCATAATCGCCTGCTGATAGATGCGACTGTGCCTCTCCGCCAGCTCCGGCGGGAGATTCGACACCAGATGTCCATATTTGTCCCACTCTTTGGTGACTTTGTCATAGAGGGCGTCTATCCCCTGTACTGCCCAGCCTTCGCAGGTCTCTGTCTCGGGAATCAAGCCGAACACCCAGGCATCACGAATGACATTGCCGGTTGGATTCATGGCGCCGGTGGGATCCTTATCTATACCCTGGTATCGCTTTTCTGCCATTTTTTATAACGTGCCCTTGTTACTAGTTACCGAGAATTATCGCCTATTTCAGGCTGGATTTGTTCTATTAAATATTATTAAACCGGTTCGGTTTCAACGCTATAAAACAGATAGACACAAGTATTTGGATTCAGCTTTTTTTCGCGTCAATGGCCAGATCCAGGACTGATCGTCGATGTTACAGAATCACAAGCCTATCGCTCACACCTCTGATCATAAGCATTTTATTATTATTTATATAAGAATATTTTAGGTTTACTTATAAACCTGATAAATGTAAGGTTTGCTTACAATTCCACATATGACTTGTGGTTTAAAGAGGTAAATCCTCTCAAACTGACAGATTCAAAAATTGGAGTAGACCAATGGCTTTAGACCAATCATCCCGTTACTCGGACCTCAGCCTGAAGGAAGAGGATCTCGTTGCCGGCGGCCAGCATATCCTGTGCGCCTACAAAATGAAGCCCGCCTCCGGCTATGGCTTCCTCGAGGTGGCCTCCCACTTCGCCGCCGAGTCCTCCACCGGCACCAACGTCGAGGTCTGCACGACCGACGACTTCACCAAGGGTGTGGACGCGCTGGTCTACCACATCGACGAAGCCACCGAGGAGATGCGCATCGCCTACCCGATCGATCTGTTCGACCGCAATATGATCGACGGCCGTATGATGCTGGTCTCCTTCCTGACCCTGACCATCGGCAACAACCAGGGCATGGGCGACTGTGAGTACGCCAAGATGTACGACTTCTTCATGCCGCCCCGCGCCATCCAGCTGTTCGACGGTCCGACCAAGGATATCTCCGACCTATGGCGCATGCTGGGTCGCCCGGTGGTTGACGGTGGCTACATCGCAGGCACCATCATCAAACCGAAACTGGGCCTGCGCCCCGAGCCTTTCGCGGAAGCTGCCTATCAGTTCTGGCTGGGCGGCGACTTCATCAAGAACGACGAGCCCCAGGGCAACCAGGTCTTCTGCCCCTCGAAGAAGGTCTATCCCCTGGTCTACGATGCCATGAAACGCGCCATGGACGAAACCGGCGAGGCCAAGCTCTTTTCCGCCAACATCACCGCCGACGACCACGCCGAGATGATCGCCCGAGGCGAATTCATCCTCGATGCCTTCGGCCCAGACGCCGACAAGGTCGCTTTCCTGGTCGACGGCTACGTGGGCGGCCCGGGCATGGTCACCACCGCCCGCCGCTACTTCCCCGGTCAATACCTGCACTACCATCGCGCAGGTCACGGCGCAGTCACCTCCCCCAGCTCCAAGCGCGGCTACACCGCTTACGTACTGGCCAAGATGTCCCGTCTGCAGGGCGCCTCCGGTATCCACGTCGGCACCATGGGTTACGGCAAGATGGAGGGGTCCAAAGACGACCGCAATATCGCCTACATCATCGAGCGTGACGAGTACCAGGGTCCCGCCTACAACCAGAAATGGTACGGCATGAAACCCACCACCCCGATCATCTCCGGCGGTATGAACGCCCTGCGCCTGCCAGGCTTTTTCGAGAACCTGGGCCACGGCAACGTGATCAACACCGCCGGCGGCGGCTCCTATGGTCACATCGACAGCCCGGCTGCCGGCGCCACCTCCCTGCGTCAGGCCTATGAGTGCTGGAAGGCCGGCGCAGATCCTATCGAATGGGCCAAGGAGCACAAAGAGTTCGCACGTGCTTTCGAATCCTTCCCGCACGACGCGGATGCGATCTTCCCAGGTTGGCGCGAAAAGCTGGGTGTGCACAAATAAGCACTGCCCGGTGAGTCAACTGGCATTTCCAAGCCCCCGCAAGGGGGCTTTTTTTCGCCAGCGGTTTGATTTACCAAAATAAACAAAAACTGGAATAGGTGGGATTGAACCGCGCCATTTGATCTAGGGTCTGTTAACACTAATTAATTTAGTAGAATATTGCAGAGATCATCTGCCTTACTTTTTTTGAATCTGGAGTCATCATGAGTGCCGACACCGAGCAATACCTGGTCAAACAGGAACCCTACTACCAACCTCAGGAAGATGAGATCGAGCTCTATGAGGCGGCCTACGCCGAAAGACTCCCGGTGATGATCAAGGGACCGACCGGTTGCGGAAAGTCACGCTTCGTAGAACACATGGCCTGGCGGCTTGGTAAACCCCTGATCACGGTGGCCTGTAACGAGGACATGACCGCATCGGATCTTGTCGGTCGCTACCTGCTGGATTCCGAAGGCACACGCTGGCTGGATGGGCCACTGACTGTAGCCGCCCGCATCGGCGCCATCTGCTATCTCGATGAGGTGGTGGAGGCCAGACAGGACACCACCGTCGTGATCCACCCCCTGACGGATCATCGGCGCACCCTGCCTCTCGACAAAAAGGGCGAAGTGTTGGACGCCCATGAGAATTTCCAGCTGGTGATCTCCTATAACCCGGGCTATCAGAGTTTGATGAAGGATCTCAAACAGTCGACCAAGCAGCGCTTCTCTGCGCTCGATTTCGATTATGCACCATCAGCCCTGGAGGCCTCGATTATCGCCAAGGAGACCGGTATCGACGAAGACACAGCCGCAAAACTGGTGAAGATCGGTGAGACAGCACGCAACCTGAAGGGACACG
This sequence comes from Candidatus Thiodiazotropha sp., assembly GCA_040506195.1. Taxonomy (GTDB): domain Bacteria; phylum Pseudomonadota; class Gammaproteobacteria; order Chromatiales; family Chromatiaceae; genus Thiodiazotropha. The sequence goes on from JBEVXH010000001.1 coordinate 339,543, forward strand.
GTCTGGACGAAGGCATCTCGACCCGGTTGCTGGTCTATGCCGCGAGACTGGTAAAGCGCGGCATCAAACCACGGGCTGCCTGCCGCATGGCCCTGGTCAGACCGATCACTGACGACAAGGACATTGTCGCAACCCTCGATCATGCGATTGAGGCTGTTTTCGGATAGGGCTTTTTATAAGCCGCAAATGTACGCGAATGGTTGCAAATGTACATATCATTTTGGCTACTTAGGAGAGACGGCCTCGATGCAGCAAGCCGTACAATTCGCTTCGATCATGGGTGGATGCGGCTTGTCGCCCCATATACCCATTTGCGTCAATTTACGGTGATTCGCGTTCATTTGCGGCCTTCTGAATAAACGGTACATACAAGCCCAATGACACAACAGCGAGAGCAACTCAACTGCGGCTTCCGGGAGATCGACCCGATCTTCGACGATTGCCTGGCCAACGCCCGCCGCCACATGAGCGACGCGGGGGTTGACGCCTATCTGGAAGGGGCCTCCCTGACCTGCAAAATCGGCCGTGGCGTAGAACCGGTCATCGTGTTCCTCGAAGAGATGCCGGAGATCGCAGCCCGGGTGGGTGAGACGGTTATTTCCAAGATCTCGCAAACCGTATGGAAGATCTCGCGCAGTCCCAACGGCAAGGCGATACTCCCTTTTCTGCAGATGCTGCCGGAGGCGAGCCGCAGGCTGGGAAGCACGGAACTGATGGAGCGCTTTATCGATCTGCTGCTGGAGATGATGGAGCAGACATCCGGTTCCATTCACGGTTTTCATACCACCATACCCAGTCCTTCCCTGCCGGATCTGTTGAAAAAAACCCCCTATCTGTTGAGCCAGCTGTCCTGCGAGGGATTGCGTAACTGGGTCGACTACGGGATCCGCAACTACCGTACCCATCCACAGCGCCAGATCGACTACTTCAGCCTGCAGTCCGCCGACAGCCGGGCAATCCTGCAGCGTGAGCGGCACGGGACCCTGTTCGCCGACCACGAACGCAAACTCGATCTCTATCTGAAATCCCTGTGGCGCACCAAGGACCACTTCGTCCCCTACTCGGAAGGCTTCGACGAGCTGCGCAAACCCATGCCCTACTACGACTCACTGGGGGTGCGCATACCCGATGTGTATGACGATTTTCACGGTGTCACCGGTATCGACCGCTACCGTGCGCTGCTGGCACATGTCGCCGGCCACAAACGCTGGTCCGGTCATGTGGTCGCGGACAATTACAGCCCCTTTCAGCGTGTCGCCATCGAGACCTTCGAGGACGCCAGGGTCGATCTGCTCGTCACCCGGGAGTATCCCGGTTTGCGCAATACCCTTCTGAAACTGCACCCCGCACCCGGCGAGGAAGACTGTGATCCGGAAAAAGAGTCCTGCATCCGCCACCGGTTGGCGATGTTCTCCTATGCAGCCTTGAATCCGGATCACGGCTACACCAATCCCGACCTGCTGGAGTTTCTGGATCGCTTCAGTTCTGCGCTGACCGATAGTGTATCGAGCACTCGGGAGATGGCCGGGCTTGCCATCTCTTATATCGCCCGCACCCGCCGTCAGGCGGATCTCTCCGCCAATGTCTATTTTACTGACACCGAAGTGAGCTACCGTGACGACAACCGCCACATGTGGATCTTCATTGAAGAGGGTGATGAGGAAGAGATGTTCGATGCGGAGCAAAAGCGCAAAACATCGGACGAGGAGGTTGAGGGCCTGCCACCCCGCCACTACCCGGAGTGGGACTACAAAAACAAGACCTACAACCCGGACTGGGTCAGTCTGTATGAGAGCCTCCATCCCCAGGGAGATGCCGGTTTTATCGATGCCCTGCTGCAAAAGCACCAGACCATGGCGAAACAGCTGAAACGCTTGCTGGACCTGCTCAAACCGCAACAATATGTGCGTATACGCTACCAGGAGGAGGGTAGCGAACTCGATCTCGACGTGGCGATCCGGTCGTTAATCGAATACAAGAGCGGCCACAATCCCGATCCGCGGATCAATATGAGTCATCGCAACGATGGGCGGGATATTGCGGTAATGCTGCTGATCGACCTCTCCGAATCTGTGGACCAGATCCCCGAGGGCTGTCAGCAATCGATACTGCAGCTCAGCCAGGAGGCGGTCTCCCTGTTGGGCTGGGCCATCGAACAGTTGGGTGACAGCTTCGCAATCGCCGGTTTCTCGTCCAACACCCGGCATGAGGTCCGATACCAGCACATCAAAGGATATGCCGAACACTGGAACGACGCGGTCAAAGGGCGCCTGGCCGCCATGCAGGCAGGCTGGTCAACCCGCATGGGGGCCGCCATTCGCCATGCCTCACACTATCTGAGCGCCAGGCAGGCAGATAAGAAGCTGATGCTGATACTAACCGATGGGGAACCCGCCGATATCGATGTCCACGATGACCGACTGCTCATCGAGGACAGCCGCAAGGCCGTACTGGAAGCGGAACAGGAGGGCATCTATACCTACTGCATCAACCTTGATCCCCATGCCGATGACTATGTGAGAGATATTTTTGGTCACCAATTCACGATCATCGACCGGATCGAGCGGTTGCCGGAGCAGTTACCAAGATTGTTCATGGCCTTGACGAAATAGCTTAAATACAGATCACTCCCCGCTCCGGATATCCCTTGCCAAAAACCACGCATTGACTAGGGCCTGTTAACACTTATCCAATACACCCTGTTGTGCCTGAAGGGCTGGGGCTGTTTTCGCCCCCAGCGGCGTTATCATTCGCTCATGTAGAATAACTACACCACGCTCATTCTGCCTTGCTGGGTACAAAAACAGCTCCAGCAGGGTGTATTGGATAAGTGTTAACAGGCCCTAGAGCTTTTATGCTGTCTTTCGCGAATTTTCAAAATGCGACAGATCATTTATCGCCGATTCATCCTATGCATGTATAATTACTTGTTTATTCGATCTGCATTTAAGCATCAACGCATGAAACAGACAGACGATCTTCGCATCAAGGCAATCAAGGAACTGAGCCCCCCCGCTCAGATTCATCAAGAACTTCCCATCACGGAAAAGGCGGCCGATACTGTGTATTCGACACGGCAGCGGATACATCATATTTTGCATGATGAAGATGACCGTCTACTGGTTATTATCGGACCCTGTTCGGTACATGACCCCGAAGCCGCCATGGAGTATGCCCAGCGCTTACAGCCGGTGCGCGAACGTCTGAAGAATGATCTTGAAGTGGTGATGCGTGTCTATTTTGAAAAACCCAGGACTACAGTCGGCTGGAAGGGATTGATCAACGATCCGACCCTTGACGACAGATTCGAGATCAATTCGGGTTTGCGCCTGGCCAGGAAACTCCTTCTGGACATCAATAATCTAGGGGTTCCAGCCGGTACGGAATACCTGGACCTGATCAGTCCGCAATATATCGCCGACCTGATCAGCTGGGGTGCAATTGGCGCCCGCACAACCGAAAGCCAGGCCCACCGTGAACTCGCATCGGGCCTCTCATGTCCGGTGGGATTCAAGAACGCAACCAACGGCAGTATGCGGGTCGCTCTCGATGCAATTCGTTCATCCTCCCGCCCACACCATTTCCTGTCTGTCACCAAGGATGGCAGGTCCGCTATCTTCTCAACACATGGCAACCAGGATTGCCACGTTATTCTTAGAGGCGGCAGCCGTCCCAACTATGACTCAGAGAGTATCAACATTGCAGCGGAGGAGATGGAAAGCAATGGTCTGAAACCCAGGGTGATGATCGATTTCAGCCATGCCAACAGCCGCAAGCAACATCCCCGACAACTCCTTGTCGGGCGCGATGTGGCCAGCCAGATTGCGCGGGGAGACCAACGCATCATGGGAGCCATGATCGAGAGTTTCCTGATCGAGGGTAGGCAGGACAGAATAGAGGGTCAGACCCTGACCTATGGCCAGAGTATTACGGATGCCTGTATCAATTGGGAAAACAGTGAGCCATTATTGGAAACCTTGGCCGATGCCGTCAGACAACGGCGTGAATTCGTTGCAGCGGCTTGATGCCATAAAGAAGAGAAATCGGAAGATTCCAGATGCCTGAAGAAGCAATTGAGTTATTGGTATTAGGTAACACCACACCTGAAGTTGAGGCCTATCTAGATGCCTTGCGCAACAATGGCAACCCGGCACACGCCACTCGAATCGAACATGATGCCGATCAGCTGGGCTCAGCACTGAAAGAGAAAAGATCACTGGATCTGTTGATCTACACCATAGAAAACGAAGCGCTGGACACAACACAGCTATTTGCCGTCATTGGCGCTATCAATCCAATCATTCCCGTTGTCGCCGTATGCGACACGCCCGATGAAGAGCTGCAGCTGGATCTGATGCGGCAGGGCGTCACAGACCTGGTGCAACGAAAAAATCATCCGCATCTTGTGCAGGTAATTCTTCGCGAACACAAGCATCTCAGTAGCATGCGCCGCTTGCAGCGGCTGGAGCGCCAGCTTGAAGAAGCCGAGGAGCGCTGTGATACGCTTACGGAAAGCTCTAGAGATGCCATCGCTTATGTACATGAAGGTATGCATGTCACTGCCAACCGCGCCTATTTAGAGCTGTTTGGGCTCGCCGGGGAGGATGAAATCGAGGGACTCCCCATACTGGACATGATTGCATCCGCCGAGCATCAGACGTTTAAAAAACTGCTGCGTAAACTGAGCGCCGATAGCGACTATTCAAGTGAGGTGAAAACCACGTGCGTTCGCGACAACGGCACCGAATTCAGTGCAGAGCTCCATTTCACGCCCGCCAGTATAGATGGTGAAGCATGTACACAGGTCATCATCCGCGATCAATCGATCTCCAGGGAAGTTGAGGAAAAGCTGCGCCTGCTCAGTACCCAAGATGTACAGACGGGTCTCTACAACCGCCAATATTTCATTGGCCAACTGGACGAAGAAGCCAAACATCACTTTGATCGCGGTCAAAACCCACAGACGCTGCTTTACATCACTCTGGACAACTTTACCGAAATCCGCAGTAAAACCGGTATCAAAAAGAGCGATGCGCTGCTGCTGGAGATTGCAGGGGAGATTCGTAAAATTATCTCGAATAACGATCTTCTTGCACGATTCGGCGATCATACCTTCACCATTCTCACTGCAAAGCAGGAGTTGGCGGCTACTGAGGAAAAAGCCCGAAAAATCTGTGACACCGTAGCCTCTCATACCTTTCAGGAAAGCGACAGCGACATCAATCCAAGCTGCAGCATTGGTGTGGTTTTCTCATCCGATGACGTACTCAGCGGCCACGATTTCATTACCCAAGCCTACCATGCCTGTGAGCACGCCCGTTCCAATGGCGGTAACGATTTCTATATCACCGACAGTCAAATTCCGGAAGACGCGCAAACTACAGCCAGTGAGGCCAATCTCAGCAACCTGATTCGCTATGCCTTCGAAAACAATCAGTTTCAATTGGCGTATCAACCCATTGTCAGCCTACATGGCGATACCAGGGAGAACTATGCGATTACAGTCCGCCTGATTGATGAAAGCAAGGAGGAGATCCAACCCGAGCATTTTCTCAACCAGGTAAAATCACTGAACAGAATGCCGGAACTGGATCGTTGGGTCATTCGCCATGCCATCGATGAACTCGCGACACAGCGTAAACAAGGTAAAAAAATCAATTTCCTGATCAGTGTTTCCGGCGCAACGCTGGAAGATGACACCTTGTTGCTGTTCATTTGCGATTGCCTGCGGGATTACGAAGCCAAAGGCTCCTGGGTCACCTTTCAGTTCGATGACGATGAGGCCCGATCGCACCTGCATCAACTGCAGAAACTGGCTGAAGGATTGAAAAAGATTAAATGTAAAACCTGTTTGGGTCATTTCGGCTTAGCGAAAAAGCCCGAAGCCATTCTCAATAGTTTCCCCCTGGATTTCATTCAATTTCACAGCTATTTCCTCTCCGATCTGTTCGAAAATCAAGACAAGCAGGATGCCTTGAATCATCTCAATGAAGTGATACAGGCACAAAATATCAAGACCATTGCCTCTGGTGTGGAGGATGCCAGCAGTCTGGCCATTCTCTGGTCGATCGGCGTCAACTATATTCGCGGTTATTTTATCCAGGAGCCTTCAGTATCCATCGATTACGATTTCCATACTGATTGAGGTCGGACCTTGCGGAATGGGGCGGGCAAAAAATCGAGAGGCACTGTTGCTCACCATGCATTACCCTCTCGTCCGCCAATATTACGTATCATGACCGAAGAAGCCGGCTAGAAACGGAACCGACCAAGATAGCAGTTACCAGGGCATGAATGAGTTCCAGAATGTCATCGGCCGGGATGCATCATGAATATTGTAGTTCATCGAATGCATGTCCCGTTGGATGTTATAGGTTGCGTGAGTCATCGTCTTAATGGACTCTTCCATGGAATCCATACTTGTGAGCATCGGCTCCAGGGTTCTGACATCCTGGGCCATCGATTCAACACTGACCGCCATGGTACGCACATTGGCCGAGAGTTGGCCGACACTGTCGGTCATGGTCATGAGATTGCTCGACATGATATTCATATTGGAGTCTACGCTCAGGGCCAGGAAATGGATATCCTTGGCGAGACTGAAGATCAGATAGAATCCATATGCCGCCAGTAATATAAATGCGAAAAGAGAAGGATAGACAATCAGTTCCCAGCGACGTGCGCTGGTTTCGAACGCCATTGACAGGCGATCCATCGAGTCCTGTGTGTCTTTGCTGTCTGCCTCAGCACCCCTATCATCTATCTGATCACTCAGGGGTTTCTTGTCGTCTTTTTCAAACATACTATCTCGACCTAATACTAATTCTATGATCCTGGTCATAACGAATAGTAGCATAGCAATCGTTTATCACAATCAAAGTGTGTTGATACGCTAATAGAAACGAAGCCATATCAGCACCAGGCAAACATAAAAAAACCGGGCATTGGCCCGGTTTTTTAATTTTCATTACAATTAATTAGCCTATTACCATAATTTTATTATGGTTTAGAACTCTCCCGTCGCACCCCGATTCATGATGTCCAGGATATAATCCTTGACCAGTAAGGCCTCCTCCTTGAGATCAGGTGGCAGAGGCTTCCCACCATGGATCATCATGTCCATGTTCAATGCAGTCAGCCAGAGTTTTCCCTGTTGATCCTCGATCAAGGTGATTCTGCATGGCAGATAAGCCGAATAGGCGTCGGAATAATCGAGCATATTGGCCGCAATCAGTGAATTACAGAACAGATAGATCTTCACGAAGCGGTATTTCTCACCACTCTTTGCCTCAATATCCTTGTACAGTGGAAGCTCACCTACATTCGACATATTGTGCTCGTTGGCAACAAATTTCATGGTCTCTTCCACATCCTCCCAGGTGAGATCTTCCGCCACAGGAATCTTCCAGATGCTTGCTTCAGCCACATTCTTGGTAGACATGGTAGCCTGTGCAAATTCCATGAACATCTTACCCGCTTCAGGGTCGAATTCTTGAAACTCCTTGTTATACTTCACATAGATGGCGGCCGCGCCCATGACCACCAAAAGCCCAATCAGGGCGAACAGATTTTTTATCATCCCCATCTCTCTCTCCAACGAACAACCAATAACATAGTTTTGAGAATCCCAAACGACACAGCGCTGATGCCCACTTATTGGCTGATGTACTTGGGATACAACGCCGCTGTCAGCGCATAGAACTCTTTACTGCCTTTTCCTCTCGGGTCCAGTTCATATACAGCCAGTCCCTCACTGAAAGATCTGCGAAAAACCGTTCTTTGACAGAGGCGGTTTTTTATAAAATCCACATCCGACAGAGATACCAGGGCAGCAGCAGCTTCATCGGATTCCCTGATCGCATGGTGGGTATCGGCCCGGTTGATGAATGCCAACAAATCAGGACGATCACCATCCACAGCCTCATCGAGAAAATTGATAAACCGCTGAGTAGACCAGATATCGGCCTGGGAAGGGGGTACTGGAATCACTACCCGATCAGCCAGTGCCAATGCCAATTTCATCGAATCGATATCGGAAGTACCGACATCTATCAGTACTTCATCATAACCCGCGAGTTTCTTTCTGGACAATGCTGATGCATTCTTAATATTCAGATAAGGTTCATATCCCTCCTCTGTCCGAACCTCGGATACATCACTCAAGGTCGCCTGCGGATCGGCGTCTATGACCAGAACTTCAGCCTCTGCCATTTCCAACCAGACAGCCAGATTGAAGGTCACCGTGCTTTTACCGGACCCCCCTTTCAGACTACCGATTACTGTAATCATACACTCCCCTTTATTATATTTTCGGTCAAGTTTGCGCGCTTTACGCGGGAATATACAGAGTGCTTTTGTTATCTATCGTCAGCCTCTCTACAACCTCAGTCCACCGGAAAATATTGCGAAACCCTCGGCCACTCCCGCTGCCCGGCCAACTTATACCACGCCCCTTCGCCGTCGCCCCGTCCATCATACCAGTTGACACCGTATCGGTTCGGCGCATCGGGCCGCCGCATCGGCTGCGGCATTCCAGGATAGGACGTTGCCATTTGAGGTTGCCATTCCCCCCTCATAGTATCGTAATTGGCCCAACCGGGCCGCCTCCATTGATAGTTTGCTGCAGGATATGATCCGGCGGCATACCTATTCGGCATACCGCGATAGCGATACCTATCCCATCCCGATCGCTTTAGTGGACGGAAACGATGCCCTGTGAAGGGACTGTGCCCTGTATATCGAGGGGCGGTATAGCCGCGGGGAACCGGATATCCGACACGATCTCCCCGCCAACGGTATCTGTCGTTCGATTGAGCCGCCGAATACTGATTGTACCTGCCAAGGTATCGATATGGATCATAGGGTGATGATGCCGAACCCGGCATAGGCATCCAGGGCCGATCATAACCATAGCGCATCGGATCCCAGGGATTGGGTCCATAATCCTGCATACCCGGTACTGCGGACCTTCGTTGTCTCTGCCGGTCGGTGTGGTTTCTGTGTTGCTGAACTTTGAGCGGGCGATAGACGTAATGGTTGGGTATTTCAAGCTGCGCTGGCCTATAGGTCCACCTCGGCGCAGCCACTCCCTGCCGCTCCTGTTCCATGGGTCTGAATCTATACTGACTGTTGGGTCCATACTTCAGGTGCCCTGCACGGGCGGATTGAGCCGCGGGTCGCCAATTGAATTGCCTGGGAACAACCGCTCCCTGTGCTCCCTGGTAGCCGGGAGTATGTATATTCGTCGGCATTGCATATGCCCCTTTATCGGGCATGTTAATAGGTGCAGTACTAGTATTCGGCATCGTGGAAACGAGGTTCTTGTGATGACCGGCGCGCCCCTTCCAGGACCTGATGTTATAGGATTGCGGCCTATGCAGAGAGTAATCGTTACCACGTGCCCAAGCAGCAGGCCATACATTTTGTCCCGGCTGAGGGGAGAAGTCGTTCCAGTTTACATTCGGCCGGTTCTGATTCTGGAATGGCCGCCATTTACCGGCACCAGGATAGGAGGCACCCTCCACTGCAGAGGTCGACGGCATCAGCATCACGGAGAATATCCCTGTAATCAGTAGCGCATACGTCTTATTTCTCATCTTGATTACCTGTTTCAATTTACAACACAGTTTAGCGGTAAACAGGTCTGTACAAAACCACCACTGCGCTGTTTTTGCATGAAGTCGATTGGAATCAGTAGATGCAGCGCAACGATAGTCACCGGTAACCCCTATTCAGGACGGAACATCGGCGTTTGATAGGCTTCGGTAAATGCCGGATTGTAGGGGAATGGTTGGAAAAGCCCCCGATTCCCACCATGCTTTTTCTCCAGCCTTTTATCAGGACGAAACTTATAGGCCCCCTGTCGCCGAATTTCCGGTTGGCCGTGACTATAACCACCGGATGACTGAATCGACCGGTTTTCACTTCGATCCGGCTGCCAGGCTTGATTGTAGATTTCATTCCTGCGTTTAATGCGGAGTTGCTCGTCTGGGTTCAGTTCACGGAACCTAAATCCATCCATGTGAGGGGTGATGGTATGCCTCTCTTCTACCGGCCTATAGACGCCACGGGGAAGACCTGGCGGTGCCTCGGCATAGTCGATAATCGATGACGGATAGAGAATCGACTGGTTTGGGCGCCGGGCGCTATCGGGTTCGGCAGATGATTCAATTAGCGTCTCTTCTTCATTCAAGGGACGCCAGCGATAGCGATCTTGCTGCAAGCCGGATCTGCTTTGAGTCTGGCCACGGAACTGATAATCGGCATAGGGCTCCCTTGCCAGGACATCACCAAGACTAACCAGACACAAGAGAGAGACTAACCAGAGCAATGCATCAATACGCAAAACTACCACTCCATTTTGCCAAAACGAGTATAGACCATACCGATAGAGGCAGGACCTGGTAGAATGGTGATCGACCGACTAACGCCCGGGTTTGGCCTCACCAACCCGGCGCCATAACAAGTAGTGTGCAGCTGCTTTGGGCCTGTTTGTAGCAATAGTTTGACGAGCCAAATACTACTTCAGCCTTATCCCTCTTCTCGCGGCCCTTTTGCGTATCGGAAATTCCGTCACATTTGAAGCCGGCTTGGGAGTCGTCTTTGTTTGCGGGGTAACGGATCCCGGTGACCCATTACCCTTGGTCTTGGCCGATGCCGATCTCTTTTTTGCCGCCTGTTTTTTCAGGGTCGAAGGGCGCTTTCTCTGCTTTGGATTGCCGGTTGCCTGTTTCCTGGAATCGCCTTTCGTCCTGCTCTTCCCTTTCTCAGCGGGCTTGACCTGCTTTTTCTTGACTCTCTTTTTCTGTTTCGCAACGGCATCAACTTTTGTGGCCTGTTCTCTTTGTTTGAGGCCTTCTGCTGACTGATCCCCAGGCGTATCCACCGAAACATTAGATGAGGCCGCCACTTTTTCTTTCGGGCGCTGACTGGTTTTGTCAGTGGTCGTCGCAGGTGCGGCGGCAACCGGAACTTCTTCGCTGCCAGATGATGAAGGCCCTGTCTGGGGTGTCGTTTCGCCACCACTGCCTGAGCCGCCAGCCGTACCGCCTCCCTTTTTTACATCCGGTTGGGCATCCGGCAGCTGTGGGGCCTCGGCTTTCCGAAACAGTCCTTTGAACATTTGCCCGATCACCAGGAATATCGCCCTGATCAGATAGAACAGCATAGTGACGACAGCGATGACTTTTTGCCAAATCCTGATAGGCAGGGAGTCTTTTTTCACAGCCTCGGATCTGGCCTCGGGAGAGGCCTGCGTTTGGGCAACCGCAGGTATTGCCTCGGCTGGTTTCTTTTCACTATCCTCATCAAGACTGCTTCCAGCCGGTGCGGTAGCGGCGGCCACTTCAATAATATCTTTGCTGGCGGCGATACATCCCAAAGGTATCACAATCAATGTCAACACTGTGGAGACCAGCACACCGGATGCCAAGGATATGGCCATGCCCTGGAAAATCGGATCGAAAAAAATCACCGATGAACCACACACCAGTGCGAATGCTGTAATCATGATCGGACGGGTCCGTGTCTTACAGGCCATGATCACGGAGTCGACCACGGAGGTGCCCTGCTGAACCTGATGGATGGAGAAATCGACCAGCAGAATCGAATTACGCACAATGATACCCGCCAGGGCGATCCAGCCGATCATCGAAGTGGCGGTAAATTCCCCCCCCCAGCCGACCTGGAAAAAGATGAAATGGGCGGGAATGATCCCCAACAAGGTCAAAGGAATAGGGGCCATGATCAGTGCCGGTATACGGAAGTTGCCGAACTCCCATACGACCAGGATATAGATCAAAACCAGAGCGACCGCAAACGCCGCGCCCATATCGCGGAAGGTTTCAAAGGTCACCGTCCATTCACCGGCCCATTCAATGCCGGTCTGGGAGTCGTTATCGGGCGGGCCGAGCCAGTCGGGCTTGATGGCAACGCCGTCAGGCGCCTTGTACTCATTTTCGGCAAGTAGATCCTGTACCTGCAGCATGCCGTATACGGGAGCCGCCAGCTTGCCGCCCACTTCCGCCACTACATACTCCACATCACGCAGATCCTTGTGGTAGATAATCGGATCCTCGAGCACCTGCTCGAAACGGCCCAGTTCACGCAAGGGTACGGTGATACCGCTGCTGGACTGAATTGGCAGATCGCCCAGACGGGTGATTTCCGATCGCTCGGCCAGGGGCACCTGCATCATGATATTGATCGGTTCATGACCGGCGCGCTGCTTGACATCGCCCAAGGGTGAGCCGCCAAGGGCCATCCCCAGATTGCGGTTGATGGTATCGACAGAGATACCCCGCCGCACCGACTTTTCGGTGTCAACGGTAAAACGCCAGTACTGATAGGGATCGCGCATGTAGTTGTCCACATCACGCAGGCTCTCTGTCTGCTCGAACATATCGGTCAGATCATTCGTCACCTGACGCCTGACCTCCGGGCTCGGCCCATGCACTTCGGCAACGACAGACTGCAGCACCGGGGGGCCCGGAGGCATCTCCACCACTGCAATCTTGGCACCCGTACCCTCGATGAGCTTACCCAGCATCTCCCGTGTCTGGACCGCGATTTCGTGGCTGGTGCGGTCACGGTCGGTCTTGTCCAGCAGCTGCACCTGCACTTCCGCCTGCCAGGGATCCGAGCGCAGATAGTAGTGGCGGACCATACCATTGAAATCGAAGGGACGGGCCGTACCCGCGTAGACCTGAACCGCTGTAACCTCCGGCATGACACGGACCTTCTCCGCCATGCGATGGGCCAGGTTGGCCGTCACCGGCAGGGCGGTCCCCTCCGGCATATCCACCACCACGGAAAACTCCGGTTTGTTGTCCAGCGGCAGCATCTTCACCGCCACCCACTTGAAATAGAAGAATGAACAGGTGACGAGGAAGGTGCCCCACATGATCAGCTTGAACAGCCGTGCCTTGCGAGGCGACTCGATCATCGGCATCAGGATGCGTTTGAACAATCCCTCCAGCCACTCCGACTCCTTGTGTTCCCGCGCACCGGCCACTTCCAGGTAACGCATGCTGGGCCTCAACCAGTGGGAGACGGTCAGATAAGGAGTGAATACAAATGCGGCAAACAGGGAGATCAGCATTGCCACCGAGCCAAGGGCCGGGATCGGTTCCATGTAGGGCCCCATCATGCCGCTGACAAACCCCATGGGTAGCAGCGCCGCGATGACGGTGAAGGTGGCCAGTATGGTAGGATTACCCACCTCCCTGACAGCATCCACGGCGGTAACCACATCGGTGGATTTCTCTTCCAGCCAGCGCCGATAGATATTTTCCACCACCACGATGGCGTCATCCACCAGGATACCGATGGAGAAGATCAATGCGAACAGGCTGACGCGATCGATGGTGTATCCCATCACCCAGGCGCTGAATATGGTCATCAGCAATACCACCGGGATAACCAGCACCACGACAATGGCCGGCCTGAATGCGCGGAAGGCGCCAAGCACCAGCAGGAACACAAAAGCGGTAGCGACAAACAGTTTAAAGATCAATTCAGTGACTTTGTCGTCGGCTGTCTTGCCGTAGTTGCGGGTGACGCTGACCTCCACATTGTCCGGTATCAACGACCCCTTGATATGCTCGACCCGCTCCTTGATGGCATTCGCCACGGTAACGCCGTTGGAGCCCTCTTTTTTGGCGATCGCCAGGGTGACCGCAGGTACGCCATCGGCCTTGATCTCCAGGTCGCTGGCCGTACCGGTGTAGTAGCCCACCAACTGCTTGGCATCCTCCGGCCCCTGTTTGACCCGGGCGATATCGTGCACATAGACCGGAACGTTGTTGTGGGTACCGACCACCAGCCGGTTGATGTCTTCGACATTTTTCAAAAACGATCCGGTTACCACATTGAAATGGGTGCTACCGGTCTCAACACCGCCAGCCATTTGCTCCGCATTGGCGGTGCGAATTGTGTTGGCAACCTGGTCCAGGCTGATGCCGTAGCCGGCCAATCTTTCCGGAAAAACCTCGATCGTGACCTGTTCCCGCCGACCGCCAACGACAAATCCGTTTCCTGTGTCGGGCAGTTCCTTCAGTGCCTGCAGCACATCGTGTCCCAACATCCGCAGTTGCCCGTCGTCGACATCTGGCGCCCCATCCCGGTCCAGGTCCTTGGACCATAGGGTCAGTGTCACAACCGGCACATCATCGATGCCTTTGGCCTTCACCAATGGCGGCATGACGCCCGGTGGGATCAGATCCATGTTGGAATCGATCTTATCGTTCACCTTCACCAGAGAGGGGCCCATCTCTTCACCCACTTCGAATTCGATGGTGACGGCGCCGCCACCCCGCTGAGAGGCTGAATAGACATGTTTCACATCGGGAATCTCCGACATGATCCGTTCCAGCGGTTCAATGGCCAGTGCGGCAACCTGATCCGCCGCCGCGCCCGGATATTGCACGAAGATATCCACCATCGGCACCGAGATCTGAGGATCCTCCTGACGCGGCGTGATGATAAGACCTAAAAGTCCCATCAGCATCATGGCCAGAAAAAAGAGCGGCGAGAGAGGGGACTGGATAAAGAAACGCGCGGTTCTGCCAGCGATACCCAGATGAGCCTCGTAGTTAGGATCGGTTGAGTGGAGCTGATCGAGTTTCTCGTCGTTCTGGCTCATAGTTAATCTCGAAGCATTGATACCAAGCAGGCCCCGTCAAAGACCCTGACCCACATCGTAATTGTAAGTGTTGAGAGTGCTTTTTCTTCCGTGAAAATCCTGGGAATCCCCTCATGACCTCCGCAGCTACTGACCCTGCGAAGAGGTCCAGCCGGCACTGATTCCCATAGGTGGATTACGCAATACCCGCTCGCCCGCCTGCAGTCCCGACAATACAGTACTGTATTCTCCGCCCGGAAGCTTTTCACCGACGCGAATCAGCCTCAGCATCGGCTTGCCGTCCTCTCCCACCACATAGACGCCGGGAAGGCTCCCGTTGTAGCGTATTGCACTGTTCGGTATGACCGGATTGGAACGGGCCGGCGCGTTGAAGTCGGGCACCAATACCTTCGCATACATGCCCGGCGCGGAAACCCCCTGGGGCAGATCGAATTTGATGGTTACGGTGTGTCTTTGAGCATCGGCCATGGGGAAAATCTGTGCAACCCGAACAGGAACATCGCGATCACCCACATCGAGCTCAGCACGCAGCATCATGCCTTCGTTCAGACCGGGCCGGAGACGGCCGGGCACATCCACCACGATCTGCAGATACTCCACATCGGCATATTTCAATAGCGGTTGGCCGGGTTGCACCGTGTCGCCGACTTCTACGAATTTCTTCATGATCACCCCATCGAAGGGGGCGAGACTCTTGGCGTCGCGCAGCTTGGCGTCGATGGCCCGAATCTCAGCCTGAACCCGGTAGATGGTATTTCTCGCCTGTTGGATATTGGTTTGCGAGGAGAAGATATCCGCCCTGCGTTCGGCGCCTTGATCACGCTCCCCGAAGGCATCTTCCATCGGACGTGTAAACATCTGATCAAAGAGGTTCGGCATACCCATGCCGCCCATGGCTGATCTCGATTTAGGCGACCACAACTCGCGACTGTACTGCACGCCGGCATTGCGCAATTGGGCGTCGGCATTTGCCAATTGCGCCATCGCCGCTTCCCGTTTGGCCATCAACTCGCTGTCATCCAGCTCCACCAGACGATCGCCTTCCTTGAATGTATCGCCCTCGATACCGGCAAGATAGTTGACCCTGCCAGGGAGTTGCGCAGACAGGGTAACCTCTTTGTAGGGAACCACTGTACCGCCAAGAGAGACATTGGGTACACCCTGTGTCTGCTGCACCACGAAGTGGTCACCACCGCTCATATTGGGCTGTGCCAGCAATCCGGTCGTAACAAGGGAAAATGCACAACTGGCAGCTAGAATCCGCGCCTTCGATCTAAAACCCATATTTCACACTACCTGGTGTTGATTCACTTTAGATACGGGATATCCCGTTACCACACATCAGTCAGACACGCCCCATGACGGAAAAGCTCTTGATAAACGGCCCCGCCATACGTGGATCCTTGATCATGGATGAATAGTCGCCGACCATGAATTTCATCTTGCGTGATGTAAAAGCCATTCCGAGACCCATCATGCCGGGTGGCTTTGCAATCCACTTGTTCCATTGCTCCTCAGCGGCGCGTATATCCCAGTTCATCGTCTGGCCGTTGTAAGCCTCACCACTCACTGCCTTTCCATTTTCCACGATGAGCACACCTTTCGGGGTATCGTCACCATCGAAGCCGTAACCGATCACGCTGTTGAAGCCTATTTGAGACAGGGCGTCCGCCAATTCAGGTTCTGCGTTCCAGTGAGTCGCAAAATCTTTCATCCATGCCTCGGAAAACAGTTCTGCCATCTCGATCTCCTCTACAGATTATTCGACATTTTTATTCAGCTGCAGGCAAATTCTCAACCTGCTTGAGAATTTGCCAGTATCTACGAAGGTGGATACCATTGCAACCGACTAAATTCATCAGAAACCATTATAAATCATTTATTTAAGAATATCAGCAAATAATAATATTATTTTTACTTTCAGTAACATAAGGCACTTCAAAACGTTACATTCCGGATTGAAGCCCTTACAACAAACAAGGTTGAAATTTTACCTCGTGAAACACTTCACAAACGGCGGTAATCACATGCCAGGTTAAAAAAAAATATGCATGCCGCCGAGGCAGGCATTAAGATAGCCCCAAGTATCTGAATTCGATCCACAGCCTATAATTCAAGTAGAAAAAATGATACCTGCGAGACAACGTAATCGAGGAGTGCGATAAACATGCATCCAGCCGGAAAGGTCATTGAGGCGCGCCTGCAACACCTAGAAACCCACCTGGAACAGGAAAACCCAATCCTCCTCAGTACGGTACAGAGTTTTCGTCAACTCGATGCAGTCGCCTTCCGGCTCGGGCTGCTGGAAGGCGACAACTCATTTGCCACGCAGATACCCTGGTGGCCCCTGATTTCGATTCTCGGCACCTTCTCTGCCGGCAAATCGACATTCATCAATCACTACATCGGCACATCCCTGCAGCGTTCGGGCAATCAGGCTGTGGACGACAAGTTTACCGTCATCTGCTACAGCAAAGAGGCCACCGCCCATGCCCTGCCCGGCGTGGCCCTCGATTCCGATCCCCGTTTTCCCTTCTACCAGATGTCTGACGAGATCGAAAAGGTGGCGAAAGGCGAAGGGGAACGTATCGATGCCTATCTCCAGCTCAAGACATGTCCCAGTGAAAAGCTGCGGGGAAAGATCATCATCGATTCTCCGGGATTCGATGCCGACGCCCAACGAACCTCCACACTGCGCATCACCGATCACATTATCGATCTCTCCGATCTGGTACTGGTCTTTTTCGATGCCCGCCATCCTGAACCCGGCGCCATGCAGGATACCCTGAGCCATCTCATCGAGCGCACCATCCATCGCAATGACACCGGCAAATTCCTCTACATCCTGAACCAGATCGATACCACTGCCAGAGAGAACAACCCTGAAGATGTCATCGCAGCCTGGCAGCGTGCATTGGGAGAACGCGGGCTTACAGCCGGTCGCTTCTATGCGATCTACAACCCTGATGCAGCGGTACCCATTGAAGATGAGGCCCTGCGACAACGCTATGAGACAAAACGTGATATCGATCTGAAAGAGATCCACAGCCGCATGGAAGAAGTTGAAATAGAGCGGGCCTACCGAATCGTTGGCGCACTTGAAAAAACCGCACGGGATATCGAAGAGCGCAGCATACCCCTGATCAGTTCGACTCTTGGGCGCTGGAAGAAACGGGTATTGTTGGGGGATGCCGTGTTGATGGGCGGCCTGCTTCTGGCACTGCTGATATTCTCGGTCAATGCAGGCTATTGGCAGGGTTTCAAGTTTGCCCCACCCTGGCTCGAAAACGGGGTAAACACGCCTTTGCCATGGGTGATGACGTCTCTGCTGGCCGTTGTTCTCGTTGTCATCCATTTTGCGGTCAGGCTGGCCGCTGCCCGCAGCCTGCTGAAAGGGCTGCGCAAACAAGTGTCCAGCGCGGGGATAAAAGGTAATCCGGTTGGCGCTTTTCTACGCAGCACCAAGCCCTGGCGCTCAATCTTCCGCAAAAATCCCGCCGGGTGGGGACGCAAATCCAAAAGACAGTTACGGGAAGTCCTGCAGGCAACAGACACCTATATCCAGACACTCAATGACCGGTTCACCAATCCTTCTGGCAGTGAAACCCTGCTTGCAGCCGAACCCAGTTCGCCGGTCGAGGCGCCACAGGTTGCCGAGGAGAGTGTTTGACGCTTCGCGGAGGATAGACGAACCCCGTCGAACGGGGTCACAGGAAACACTTGCGAATGTTATGACCTTCGCATTTACAATCGTACATGGCGCGGTCAGCTTTAGAGTAGAGCTGATCAAGCAGTTCACTGGTTGATAAAGCTCGGTCGAAATCGGGAGACAGCGAGGTTATCCCGATGCAGGCGGTTAGACTCAATCCCACCAGGTCGCGCCCTGTGTCGAGTTGCGCCAGCCTCTCCTGTATGCGCTGCGCCATCAATTCCGCGCCACCGATACCGGTTTCCGCAAGCATCACCACAAACTCTTCACCACCCACCCTGGCGAGAACATCGCCACCGCGTGCTTCCTCCTTCAGGGCCTTTGCAATGGCAATCAGCACATCATCACCGACCTGATGGCCCCATTGATCATTGATGCGTTTGAAATAATCCATATCGATCAGCAGTAAGCTGCAGCTCTGTTCATGCCGGACGGCCCTGGATAGCAGAGCCTCGGCTTCCGTAAAGAAGTAGCGTCGGTTATGTAATCCGGTGAGTTCATCGATAGTCAGCAATTGTTCATAGCGCTTGCGATGTGCATCTGCCTCATTTAAGGCATCCTGTAACTCCCGGGTGCGCTTTTCAACCTCGTTCTCCAGATCATTCAGCAACCTGTGGTTGTACATGATCTGCCCGAGGCAACTACAGAACAGACTCAAGGTGTGCTGTTGCCAGGGCTCGAAGTACTCCGGCAAGGGGTGGGATGCGTTCAATACACCCAATACCTGTTTCCCCATCATGATAGGGGCACTGATCAGAGATCCGGGTATCTCACCGCCGGACAGGGTATTGATTAAAAAATCGTCGCTCTGGGAGCAGTCGCGGCAATATTGTAATTGGCCAGTGCTAAAGGCGGTACCGGCGATACCTTCCCCGGACCTGAACTTCATCGTCTCCCTGGATTGCCTTACATGCTCAGATCCGCTGATCTGAGTGTGGGTTTCATCCAGGTTGGTACCCACTGCGCAGCGAAGCAGATCCCCCTCCATGCGAAAAACTGAACAGTTTTCAACATTCTGATAGCGTACCAGTTCATCCAAGGCCTTGGTGATCAATTCATCTTCAGTAATGCCATCAAGGCTGATTTGGGATAGCGCACGCAATGCAGAGAGCGAATCGAGCAGGCTAAAAAAACGCTCTCGCAGGTCCATGGATGTCTGATTAAAAGAGAGATCCATCCAATACTCCGATTATTTGGCCAACATATTTGCAATCATATGAATCTCCTCTTCCTTGTCGAGAAAATCCACCCTGATGGCATCCAACTGTTGCTTCGATATCCTGCATTTCACTTCCAATCCAGGCAGGGTCTGTGTCAGCTTCGATTCAGTGGTTTGCGGATTCTTAATCCACTCCGCCACATTACCTACAAGCACGGCATCGCAGTGAGTGTCCGAATCGACCCCTTCTCCTGTTCCCTGTGCGATGATATGGACCACCATTTCGGGCAGATGCCAGCTATGGCCCAGCCAGATACCCGCCTGACGATGATCGATCCCGATGATCTCTGTTTCAAGTTCCAGCCGATCCCTATCGGGCTGCTGTTCCGACACCCGCAGCACCCTGGCATACTCCTCCGGAAACTCATGCACCAAGACCAGCACACCAATCTCATATAGAAGCCCCGCCAAATAGATCCCGTCAGCATCCGGCTGTATTTCGTTGCGGACAGCCAGGCTGATCTGCCGGGAGAGCATGGCAATAGATAGCGAATGACCCCAATATTCCTGCAAATCGAAGCCGCTGCAACCATCGGATTCGAACACACCGCTGACAGCGACACTGAATGCAAGGCTTTTGACCATGTTCAAACCGAGGACGCGAATAATCGCGTCTTCCAGGGTGAGAATCGGTTTTGTTTGGCCGAAATAGGCTGAATTGGCGAGCCCCAGAATTCTCGCACTGAGCCCTGGGTCCTGATTGATGACACCCGTCAGGTCATGCAAGCTATAACTGTCATCACCCAACATCCCAAGTAGACGGGTAGCCGTTGCCGACAGTGGCGGTAGGTACTGCAGCTTCTGTACCCTGTACTTTGCCTGATTGGGTTGTTTCATATTATCTTGTTCTAAGAAATCCACCTTTCTACTCAAGTTTAATAACGGCATACCCATACCGACCTTTAACCTCTCCAGTGCACTCCGGGAGAGAGTTCACTCTACTGCTTACTAACATGCAGGATTTCCAGTAGCTTGTCCGAGTCGAGACATGAGGATTAGTCGCCCCCGCCAGATCCACGCAAACCCACCGGACTTCTGTCTTGAGAAGAACTGGCGCAACGAATGTGTATTTGGTACACTAAGCTGTAACAAACCAGTTCCGAAGCGATCCAGGCATCCACGTCAGACAGAGTAATGCCTACGACCCACCGACACTGCTATGACTACCCTCACCCGGCGGTAACCACTGATGTCGTATTGTTCACCATTCGCCTGGACGCCCTGTCTGTACTGCTGATCCAGCGTGGCAATCCTCCATGCCAGGGGATGTGGGCCCTTCCAGGGGGATTTCTGAATATCGATGAAGACCTTGAGGCGTGCGCCAAACGTGAATTGCTGGAAGAGACGGGAGTCGAGGGTGTCTATCTGGAACAGCTGTATACCTTCGGTGATCCAAAACGTGATCCACGGGAGAGGGTAATCAGTGTCACGTTTTATGCATTGAGCCAATCCGACCATCTGACGCCCAAGGCATCCAGCGATGCGGCGCTCACAGCATGGTTCGCCATCAACCAGCTGCCGGAACTGGCATTCGATCATGCCGATATTATTCAATTGGCGCGCAAACGCTTAGTGTCCAAGTTAGGCTACACCACCATCGCCTTTAAAATGCTGCCGAAATCCTTCACGCTCAGTCAACTGCAATCGGTCTATGAGATATTGCTGAATGAAGACCTGGACAAGCGCAACTTTCGCAAGGGGATACTTGCCCGTAACTTCATCAAGGAGACGGGAGAATACTCCCGCATTGGAAATCACCGACCTGCTAAAACCTACCGGGTAATCAATCCATCTCAGGTCGAAATTATAAAATAGAGAAATGAGAACCCCATGAATTCCCAACCACTCAACC
Organism: Candidatus Thiodiazotropha sp.; assembly: GCA_040506195.1. GTDB lineage: Bacteria > Pseudomonadota > Gammaproteobacteria > Chromatiales > Chromatiaceae > Thiodiazotropha. Next base: position 360,964 of record JBEVXH010000001.1, read on the forward strand.
TTCCCAAGATCGTCGTCCCCGAGCACCCTCAATGGCCCCCTCTCAGCGGCCAGGAGAGGCAAGCCATCAAGGCCAGGATCAGCAGTAAGCTGGAACAACAAAACGCGGTATTGGTGGCTCACTACTACACCGACGCCGAACTGCAGGCCCTTGCCGAGGAAACCGGTGGTTGCGTTGCCGACTCCCTTGAGATGGCGCGTTTCGGTACAGTTCAGTCAGCAGATACACTGGTTGTCTGCGGCGTCAGATTCATGGGCGAGACATCGAAGATCCTGAATCCGGAAAAACGGGTCATCATGCCGGATCTCGGCGCCACCTGTTCCCTTGATCAGGGCTGCCCAGCCGATCAATTCACCACATTCTGCGATGCTCATCCAGACCATACCGTGGTCGTCTACGCTAACACCAGCGCCGAAGTGAAGGCCCGTTCGGACTGGGTGGTCACCTCGGGCATTGCTTTACCGATCGTCAAGCACCTGGCAGAACAGGGTAAGAAAATTCTGTGGGGCCCGGATCGACATCTGGGCAGTTATGTACAACGGGTCACGGGAACGGAGATGTTGATGTGGCCCGGCTCATGTGTTGTTCATGAAGAATTCAAGGCGGTGGCATTGGAACGCATTCGACGCCTGCACCCGGATGCAGCGGTATTGGTTCACCCTGAATCCCCTGAAAACGTAATTCAACAGGCTGACGTCATCGGCTCCACCACTGCCTTGATCAAAGCCGTATCGGAGATGGAGAATAAGGAGTTCATCGTTGCCACCGACGGTGGCATCTTCTATAAGATGCAGCAGATGGCGCCCGATAAGATACTCATCGAGGCGCCTACCGCCGGCGAGGGAGCAACCTGTGTCAGCTGCGCCCACTGCCCCTGGATGGGTATGAACTCACTGCAGAACCTGGAACAGGTTCTCGATTCCGGCGGGAATGAAATTCACATTGATGAGGCGATCAGAGCACGCGCGGTAATCCCGATTAAGCGAATGCTCGACTTTGCCGCTCAACAGGGCATTGGAATGCAGGACAAAGGAAACGCTTGAAACAGTGAATCACCAGCACAAGTCTTTGATATCGGAGTCATTAACCAGGAAATCAGTTATGCCGCGATCAGCTGCTGTTTCACCATGGGGTAAATGAGTTCATAAAGTCCATCGGACGCCCCATTTGATTGATGTCGCGGCTCATGAAACCGGTGTTTACAGTCATCGTGCGCATGGCCTGATTCATATCTGCGATATTTACCGTCATCAGCCCGATGTTCTGTTTCATGTTACCCACGTCAACCGCGAGCGCACCGATATTGCCATCCATTGTGGCGATATGCTGCTCCATACTGCCCACCCGCTCCACCAAGACAGTGATCTGTTCCGTCATAATCTGGATATTCTGTGTCAACTGCCCCATGTGCTTAGACATCGATTGCAGGTTGTCTTCCATGCGCGGGTCCACCTGTTCCGTTAGTTTGTGCATATCGGTGGTGACGTTGTAGATGAGGTAGAAACCGGACAGTCCGAGCACACCGACAACCACCAGCATAGGATAGATCATGCGCTCCCAACGGGACATGCTCTTATCGAAGTTCTTGAAGAAGTTGGTCAGGGTTATCTCAAGCTTGACCATCGCCTTCTGCTCCGGCGACAGATTCTTGTATTCGGGAGAAAAGGTGCGTGGATCTTTCTCAAACATAGACTGAATACTGCCTCAAGTTATGAGCAAGCCTCTGATTTTTCCCTAGAGGGGATCATGCGGTCTGCGATATCTATATTCCATGATATATCAACAATTATAGGTACCACCATACCCCAATAGGGAAGAAACTGCGATTATAGCTGTCGAATCCTATAGTCAAGTTTGCCTACTCAGTCGGTTAAACTTGAGATTAATCAATTATTACCCGGGCCTCAAGCAAACTAAACATGTCTGACTTTATTCTCGATCACGAACTGTCTATCCGGTTAACGGCCTTTTTCTCAGTGTTCGCCATCATGGCGTTGTGGGAGGTCGCCTCACCCTGCCGCAAACTGCGTGTTCCCCGCTCCCGGCGCTGGTTGGCGAATATCGGTATCGTGATACTGAATACCCTGTTGTTGCGCCTGTTGTTTCCGGCAGCGGCGGTAGGCATGGCGCTGTTCACTACACAGGCCCAATGGGGGGTGTTGAACGTCATCGCACTGCCTCCGTGGCTAACTATCATCATTGCCATTCTGATCCTGGATATGGTGATCTACCTGCAGCATGTGATGGTTCATGCCGTCCCGATGCTCTGGCGCCTGCACCGGGTGCACCATGCGGACCCCGATTATGACCTCACCACCGGGGCGCGTTTTCATCCCATTGAGATCATTCTATCGATGCTGATCAAGATTGCGGCCATCGCCGCGCTGGGTCCACCGGTAGTGGCGGTTGTGATATTCGAGGTACTGCTCAACGGCATGGCGATGTTCAATCACGCCAACATCAGACTTCCTACCCGTGTCGACAGAGTGTTACGCTGGCTATTCGTGACCCCTGACATGCATCGGGTACACCACTCCGTGGAGCCTGATGAGACAAACAGTAACTTTGGTTTCAATCTCTCGCTCTGGGACCGCCTGATGGGTACCTATCGTCAGCAACCCAGACTGGGACAGCAAGCAATGGATATCGGCATCGTATCTCTCAGAGACCCCCGAATAACGACCCGGCTCACGGGAATGCTGATGATCCCTTTTCTTCAGGACAAAGATGTCTACAGTATCAATAAACGGTCCTGGAAGATTGACAGTGAACCTGGAGACGCACAACAATGACTGGCGAAATGTATGACGTCTATTTCTCCGGAGCCATTATCAAGGATAATGACCCGGCGGAGGTGAAACGTAAAATCGGCGCTATTTTCAAGCTGCAAGGCGACAAACTTGATCGGCTCTTCTGTGGCAAACCGATTCCGATAAAGAAGAGCGTGGATATGGATCGGGCAATTAAGTTTCGCGTCACTTTTCGCGATGCGGGCGGTTTGGTGGATATCGTACCTGCCGGCGACCCACCTCCCACTGCCAAACCGACTCAACAACGCCCCCCGGCCGAGCAGGCAAAGGTTGTCACCACCGATTCCCATCAGGCAAGCAGCGAATTGACTTTCGCGGATGGACCCATGGAACCACCGGCTGACAGCCATTCGGATACTCCGCCCATCGCCGTTCCGGACTATGAACTCTCATCGGCACAAGGTTTCGACCTGAGCGACTGCGCACCGTCAGTGGAGGCTGTGGAGATTCCCGATATCAGCTCGCTGGACATGGACAAACCCGGTATCACGCTGGATGAATCCCCGGAACCAGAGTCTCTCGAAATCGATACATCCTCATTGGAATTGGATAAACCGGGAGCGACCTTGATTGAAGAATCGCCCCCTGAACCGGCCAGAATTGACACAGCAGCTTTTAGTATGGCGCCAGCCAACCAGGGCAGCCTGGAAGATTGCCAGACACCCGTTAAACCCGCACCCATCCCAAACATCGATCACTTGAAGGTGGTACAGCCCGAACAGACTCCATCCGAAGGCAAGGCGAAATTTGATATCTCAGACGATTAATCGAAGGGGCAGGCCCTAGAAGCCGAGATAGCTCTCCAGGGAGGAGCGGGTCGCTTCGGAAAATCCAGCGTCTTCACCATCAAGGGGACGGCCTGTATCAAGAATCCCCTCCATGGCGCCAAAGGTACGCTCCGCATAGAAACGCAGTAACAGGCGCTCTTCATCATCACTCAACCAGAGAACCACCTTGTTAGCCCTTTTGCCATTCTCAGGGTCAATCTCCCACAACCTGACCTTGAAGGCAGGTCGGTTCCAGCCGGCTCTCACCAACCGTTCCTGACCCACCTTGATATGATATGCATTGAGTTTCTCTCCATTGAATGTGGAGAAATCAAGCTGGGTGCCCGATTTCAGCGACATACCGCGAAGACGGTGCAGAAAGCTGATGTAATCCAATGCCTCGCCGCCATCAAAGGCAACGCGATGGGTCTGCAATAATTTTTCCCATTGCTCATCAGGTAGCTCTGTAATCTGTTTTAAGCTTACCGGAGGTTTGTCTGCCTCCTCGCTACCCGATTTGCCGGATTGGTAGTTATAGGCCTCGCCCTGGGTATGATCGAACCACATCAGCGCCTCTTTCTGCTCCCTTGTTTTCAGGGATTTAACTGCCACGAGAGGGTAGAGTTTGTGAGCATCCAGCCAGCTGCGATAGGTCAATCTTACAGGATAGAGCATCTCAGCCTTACGGTAGGGCTCCGTGGTGAGCTGCAGGTTGGTGACATAGGCTGGATTGTCATCCACATGTCCCATCTTGCGCTCCACCGCCATGGTCATTTTCGCGATGTCCAGTTCCACGAAACCTGTCACCACGCCGCGAAATTTCAGCGTATATTCAAGATATTCCCCAAGCACCGGCGCCTTCGCCGCTGCTGATGATCCAGCGAGTATCAGCCCTAAGAGGAGAATTAGGGCTTCAATTCGCACGATCATCTTTCAATCCCCTGAGCATTATTCACTTGGCTATACTCTGCAATAGTCTGTTGGCACGTTTCTGGCATTATCCCTTATAAATGCTGAATCGCAGCTGAATGCGTCAAATTTTTGTCTCTAGAGGAGTCGGTATCATGATCAACCCCGTCAACAGCGACAGACCCATCAACACATCAACGGATCAGTCGGGTAGATCACACACTAGCCAGAAACCAGTGGAGGCATCGGTACAATCAACGACTCAGCAAACACAGGCGACGCAAGCAGACAGCGCCGCAGCAGTTGAGGTCGATCAGGCGCGTAGGCTCTTCGATATCGAGAATAACCGCGCTCAGGCCTCGGAGAACACCTTGAACACGCCTGAACAGGCCCGCTCACTACTCGAAAGCATAGTGCAACAAATATCGACCACGCCAGTAACGGCCGCCGAGGCGCAGGCCGGCAAGGCATCTGCAGATCCCATTTCGGGCGTTCTGCAAAGTGCCCCTGCATAGGCTCTGCATTACCCTGACGGGATTGAAACTGACGCTGCCCCTATAGATCCTGTGAACCCGGCGGGGGTTCCAACAAATTTTCAGCTACGGCCTGCTTGAGACGGGAAATCTCCTGATTCGGCCCGATAACCACCAAAATATCCCCAGCATGCAACCGGTGCGATACACCGCTGTTGGCAAAGATCAGTTGATTCCCCAACTCCAGGTCGACCACCCCGGTGATAATCAGATTGAACTGTTTTTCCAGCTGCAGATCGTTCAATGCCACCCCCGACAATCTGGAATCTTCGGGCATCTCAATCTCGGCTATGTCGATATGCTTGCCGAATAGTGAGCTTTCGAGCATTTCTACCAGATAGGGCCTGGCGATGCGTTCATGTACACGGTGGCCACTAATTTCGTACGGATCGATCACTTTTGTCGCGCCCGCCGCTTTTAAACGCTCCCCGGACGCAGCTGACTCGCAAACACAGACAATCTTGAGATCGGGATCGATGGATCTGGCGGACAGCGTCAGAAAAAGATTGTTCGGTTCTTGGGAGAAAAGACAGAATATCGTCTTTACCCATCTGCCTATGCCGATTTCACGCAGCTTGTCATCATTCTTGAAATCGACCACTGCGGCCTGCATTCCCTTTGCCAGCAGCGCCCCGACTTCATTCAGATCGTTGCTGTAGAGGTATGCCTCGACACCACGTTCCGCCAGTTGCATGGCGACCTCATGACCCAGTGCACCGCAACCGAATATCAGGGTGTCGAGCCGACTCATCAGAGCGTCCCCCTTTCGAGACAATCACGAAAGTGAACCACGCTGTATTCGTGTCCCATCAATACAAGCAGATCATCCTTTTTGAGCGTGAAAGTTTCTTTGGGATTAAAGAAGAAACAACTCCCTTGCAGGTCATAGTAGGCATGCTCTTCAGCCGTGCCGCATCCCGCTTCGCGTATCACACCAAAGGGTGTCAGTTTGCGGTGCCTGAAATCGATACTATCAATGCGTCGCCCGACCAATACACTCTCCTGCTTGACACGCACTGCCTCAATTCCTTCCGGAGATTGGCCGGTCAGCAATCCGTAAATGGCCTCGAAAGCGACCGGTTGCCCGGCGTACTCGGCTGCGATCAAACCGAACACCTGATTGGGTGCGACGCAATAGTCGGCACCGGCACGGTAGAGTTTGGATAGATTTTCCCGATGGTTGGCGCGGGAGATGATTTCGATGTTTGGATTCAACTGCTTTGCGGAAAGGGTGATATATACATTGACCACATCATCCCCGGTAAGACATAGCAACCGCTTTATACGCTTTTCGATTCCCAGACTTGATAACAACTCGGTATCTTCTCCATCTCCGACCACCGCCAGGTGGCCGCGCTGTTTGGCGATGAGCGCATTCTCATGCAGCGGATCAACCACGATAAAGGCGCGCTTGTCCCCTGCCATGCGTTCCGCAACCACCTGTCCTACCCGCCCAAAACCGCAGATCAGAGTGTCGATACGTTTACGTTCAACCTCGGAATAGATCCGATGGGCGCGGATTTCGTCAATCTTCTCGCCAAAGGCGGAGACGATGATGGAGGTGAAAAACGAGATCACACCCAATCCGGCGATGATCAGCACCAGGGTGACGACCCGTCCTTCGGTGGTGTGCGGTGTTATGTCACCATACCCAACCGTTGACATAGTCACCAGAGCCCAATAGACACTGTCGAAAAAACCTGTTATCTGGGCGTCCTGCTGATCGGCCTCAAAGAAGAATATTGCGGTGGCGGCGGTGAAGGTGATGAAGGCCATAAAGATAAACAGCGTCACCAGTTCGATCCGTTTCTCGGAAAGCACCTTGACGAACTCACTGATACTGCGGGTATAGCGGAACAGCTTGAAAAGACGAAACAGCAAGAAGATACGCAGAAACCGCAATGGCCGGTAGCTGGGAATGATCGCCAGCAGATCGATAATCGCCAGTGGTTGAACGACATATCTGATTTTTTCCAGAAAAGCCCGCCAAAGTGCGGGCCAGACCCGGAAGGGCTGATTGATGAACTCGGCACGCTCGTAGCGCTCAAGTATCACTTTGTGGCTGTCATTGAAAATCCAGAAACGCAACAGATATTCGATGATGAATATCCCGACCGCAATCATCTCGAACAGATCAGCAAACATACCCAGGTCATGCTTGACCTCATAGATCAGCATCCATACCGTGGTCAAAACAAGCAGGATCATGAAGATATCGAAATAGGGACGAATCGGCGCGCGGGGATTCTCCAACAGATTGTACACTGTTTGTTTCAGCCCGGTGTAACGGGCGGAACCCTGCATGGCATAACACTGTTTTATGACGCGATGGGAGAATGACATCTGATGGAGCTACTCACCGATTACCAATTTTCGTTAGCTGCCCGAATCCACCAGGACCCTGGCGGGTTGCCGGCCAGTGTTTACAGACCCTAAGCTTCTGGCTCTTTATCGGCAGATCTGAAAAAACCTGGAGCGAGCACATACCTCACGGGCTTTGCCGGGAAGCCGATTCCAGTTCGATGCGTTCATTGTTGGCCACACTGACCTCCCTGCCGTCCAGGGTGACGAAATAGCGCTCTTCGATGTCGCCGCGCCTCGCCTGGTAACTGACACTTCTCCCCGTCTGGGTATCGACCACGATTACAGTGACTACGCGGGTGGAATCCTGCCACTGCACGAAGAGATAGGCACCACTACCCGCCAACAGCATAGCCAACAGCGCATAAGCCCCCCATTTGAGCAGGGGATTCGTACCGTGTCTTGCCGCAACATCAGGCTGGCTGTCATGGATAATGGCCTGTACGCGTTGTTGTCTGTTCTTAACCACCAACCAGGCAATGGCTATAACCGTAAGGGTGAGAATCAGTTTTGCTATCATGGCGGCTAAACCCTATCACGTGCCCGCCGTCAGGCCAATCATCGACAGTCTTTGCTTGCAGCTTTGGTAGAGAACGATTTACTATCTTCCACTATGTTCAACAGATTCAACCTCATCAGTATCATCTGCCTATCCACGCTTATCGGCTGCAGCCAGCCCAGCGAACCCACTATCACCCTCGCGCGCGCTGTCCAGATCGGTGATATCGATCAACTGGAACGCAATATCCATTGGAATGCCGACATCAACAAACCTGGACCGGAGGGAATGACGCCACTGCATGTTGCGGCGACAAAGGGGAGCCTGGTGATGACCAAAATTCTGGTCAAAAACGGCGCTGATCTTGAGGTTACCGACCCTCATGGCCACACACCACTGCTTAAAGCACTGATTGCACGCAACACCATTGTTGCGGAATATCTATTCAAAAGCGGCGCAAAACTCGACCCGAATGCCGCATTGCACGAAACCGCAAAACTGGGCAGCGCTGATCGTGACGTGATCGGATTCCTGTTACGCCGGGGCGCAACACTTGATAATACGGATACAGACGGCAATACTCCCCTCCATTCGGCGATTCTCAATGATCAGCGGGTGGTGGCAAAATATCTCATCAACCGTGGAGCAAGCCTGGATATACGCAATCGTGCGGGAATGAGCCCGCTGGCGCTTGCCATTGAGCGGAAAAATCGGGATATCGAAAGAATTTTAAGGCAATTCGGTGCGAGTGAAGCGCGCTGAACACAAGTCATCCACCGTTACATTTAGGAACAGTATTTCAAATGGCATCAACACCCGAAGAACTCAGTGTCACCTACTCGGAGGACGGCATCGATGTCGTCAAGGAGCTGGACAAAGTCGTACTCTCCAAGGGAGCATGGACAACCATCATATTTCGTTATCAGGATTGGGACAGAGCCAAGCAGCAGTACGGCGCAGACAAATATACCATCCGCCGCTACCAGAAACGTAGCGGGGAATATATGCAAAAGAGTAAATTCAATATTTCCAGCAAGGATCAAGCGAAAGGAATAATCGAAGCCTTGCGGAGCTGGATCGATGAATAAGCACTAGATCTCCGGCGCAATCCGCTCAGCCCAGCTCAGCAACTGTGAGATCAGGTCCCTTCTTTCCGGCATCAGCGTCGGATCCGCTTCAAGGTCATCCAGCCGTGCCAGGTATTCACTCAGGGTGATACTGCCGCCGCCATCGGGATCCTGCAACCTGGCTTCGCGATATTCCTGCCACCGCTGATTCTCCTCAACAGAAAGCAGTTCAGGCCAGTTTCTCGCCCGATACCTGAATAACATTTCAGGCAGACGCGCGTCGTCAAAAACCAGTGGGAATTGAGCCAGGGAAGCCGGTTCTGCCGCTAGAATCGCATCCATGCGCTGACGGTCATCACGGGAAAAGAATCCGCCACTATAGAGCGCCTGATCGGGATCGCTGATCGGCTCGAAGCCGCTTCTTTTGTGAATATTCGCTATTTTGCCGATGAAAGCCGGTTCAGCCAACAACCGTTGCCGATAGGCCTCACCCCGCCTCGGGTCGATATGCCACCGCTTTGCCGCATCCTCAGTCAGAGTGGATAGAGGTACGACAACCGGACACTTATTGATGTGTACGGTCTTCAGTGGAATACGTTCGACACCCTCGGGCAGATCCGCGCCAGGCGTAAACAGCCGCTCATGCAGAACCTCCTCCGACAGCCTGAACAGCGGTTCCGGATCATGGCGAAGATCGTATACGATCACACCGTTTGGATTGACGGGATGCTTCAGCAACGGCACGACCATCGCGATGCAACCCAGTGCGGCCGGATACATCGATGAGATATGCAATACCGTCCGGCGCTTTTGCAGATTCAGTCGCTCCGCTATGACATTTTTCTTGCGGCTCTTGAACAGATAGTCGTAGAGTTTTGGCTGACGCTGTTTAATCAGCCGCGCCAACTCAATCGTTGCATAGACATCGGAGAGTGCATCGTGAGCGGATTCATGGGAGATATTATTGGCGGCACTGAGCACCTCGAGACGAAAACTAGTTACACCCGCTTCATTTTGCGGCCACTCAATGCCCTCAGGCCTCAGGGCATGTGTCAGGCGGACCATATCGATGATATCCCAGCGGGATGATCCATGCTGCCACTCTCTCGCGTAGGGATCGTAAAAATTCCTGTACAGTGTGTTGCGTGTTACTTCATCATCAAAACGAATCGTGTTGTAGCCGACTCCGCACGTTTCCGCTGCGGAAAGTTGTTGATGGATACGCTTGATGAATTCGGCTTCAACCAATCCCTCTCTGAGCGCCTTTTGCGGCGTGATACCGGTCACAAGACAGGCTTCCGGCTGGGGCAGCATATCGTCACTCGGCTTGCAGTAGATGACCAGCGGGTCACCGACCGGATTCAGGTCCGCGTCGGTACGCACGCCCGCAAATTGAGACGCTCTGTCGCGGCGCGGATCGGTGCCCCAGGTTTCGTAGTCATGCCAATAGAAACTGAATGTCATTGTATTGATATGTCCGTAAATGAACGCAAATGGATTTTATTGATTCCGCTCGGTGCTTTTATCGTGTAGGGTGCGGCTAGCCGCACTGTTAAATCCTCTAGACATATTGGTACCAAAATGATGCTTGCGTATTGGTGCGGCAAGCCGCACCCTACGTATTGATCGGATTTTTTTGAGCTGTTATTTGCGTTCATTTGCGGACTCATTCCTCAACTCAAATCCATCAATACCCGGATATGCGCCTCGACGCTGCGCGCCAGGGCGTGGGGTTCATAGCCACCCTCCAGAACTGAAACAATCCTCCCCTCGGCATACTGCCCCGCCAAGGTCTTGATCTGCTGCGTTACCCAGCGGTAGTCAGCTTCCGTTAAGCTGACACCCGACATGTCGTCCTCGATATGGGCATCGAATCCGGCAGAGACAAAGAACATCTGTGGCTTGAAATGATTCAGCGCCGGCAGCCAGTGCCGGGTAACCGCATCCCTGAATTCAGCGCTCTTTGCGGTCGCCTCCAGGGGCGCGCAAATTATATGATCGGGACTCTCTTCAATATCCGTATAAGGATAGAAAGGGTGCTGAAAGGTTGAACAGACGATCACCCTTCGATCGTTGCGAAAGATATCTTCGCTTCCATTGCCATGATGTACGTCGAAATCAAGTATGGCGACTCGTTCCAGACCATACTCATCCATTGCGTGAGCGGCTCCGATTGAGGCATTGCCATAAATGCAAAACCCCATGGTGCGCATTTTTTCTGCATGATGCCCTGGAGGCCTGACACTGCAAAAGGCATTCGACAAACCCTCATTCATGATCAGATCCACCGCCTGTATAACGGCACCTGCCGCCCGTTTTGCGGCTTGCATGCTCTCAGGGCTGACCACCGTATCAGGGTCAAGATGAGCATAACCGTTTTGCGGCATCAATTTGTCAACCTGATTGAGATAGGCCAGATCGTGACAACGCAACAGTTGCTGTTTTGTTACCTCGGGCGCATCGTAGTGACGCAAAAAATCATACAGTTGTGCCGCCATCAACCGGTCATCAATCGCCTGCAGACGACCAGCGTTTTCGGGATGTCCCTCACCGGTATCATGCAACAGGCAATCCGGGTGTGTTATGTATGCGGTCTTCAATCTCCAAACCTCACTTCCAATACCTCTATTTGAGCGGGCAATACTCAGTATAAATCATTAAAAAATCACAACTTAGTTAAAGAAAATGTCATCATATATCGGTAAACTTCAAGCTCATCATGCCGCTATCCATAGCGATCGATACTGATACTTTTCTTTAGCGGTGTTGTCTGAGTTTCACACTGTGCCTTAATGAGTAATCAAGGACATCATACTCCATATCATCTTACGTAGTTCAACAGGCAGTAGATTATGCAATCACACTATTTGACGTCTCTCTTCTCTCCAAAAAGCATCGCCATGTTTGGTGCCAGCGATAGAAAGAATTCAGTCGGTGAGGTGGTATTTAAAAATCTAATATCATCCGGATTCAAGGGGGATATATACCCGATCAACCTCAAACACGACAAAGTACAGGGTATTAAGGCACATACAAGTATCGAGGCAATCAACAGGCCTGTTGAGCTAGCTGTCGTCGCCACACCAGCCAAAACGATACCCGCAATCGTACAGGCCTGCGGCGAACACGGCGTTAAGACCATGATCATCCTGTCTGCCGGTTTCCGTGAATCCGGAACCGCCGGCCGGCGTCTTGAAGACAGGATTGTTGAACTGGCAAAGGATTATGGGATGCGCTTTATCGGCCCCAACTGTCTTGGCCTGATTCGACCGGATCAAGGCATCAATATTACCTTCGGCAACAACAATGCATCCCCCGGCAATCTGGCGCTCGTTTCTCAGTCAGGCGCAATCTGCACTGCCATCCTCGATTGGGCAGAGGTCAACGATATCGGTTTCTCAACCGTCATCTCCACCGGTATCGGGGCGGATCTGGATTTTGGCGACTACCTTGATTTCCTGGTATCGGATCCCATGACAGACAGTATCCTGCTGTATGTGGAGGGTATAAAGGACGCACGTCGCTTTATGAGTGGCTTGAGGGCAGCGGCACGCATCAAACCCGTCATTGTACTCAAGGTGGGACGGCATGCGGCCGGGGCGGAAGCCTCGATGTCGCACACCGGCGCCCTGGTAGGCAGCGATGAAACCTTTTCCGCCGCACTCTCCCGTTCCGGTGTACTACGGGTGGAGACCATTTCACAACTCTTTTCCGCCGCCAAGGCGCTCTCTTCCCGCTATCGGGTCTATGGCGACAGGCTGGCTATTATTACCAATGGCGGCGGTCCGGGCGTCATGGCCGCCGACAGGGCTTCCGACCTGAATATCGAACTGGCGGAATTCAATGATCAAACAATCGATGCATTGAACAAAGTTCTACCGGACGTATGGTCCCATGGAAATCCCGTGGACATCATCGGTGACGCTCCCCCCGAGCGCTACCGTTCTGCAGTCGACATCTGTCTCAACGATCCGGGTGTGGACGGCACCATCGTCATACTGACCCCTCAGGCGATGACCGAACCGGAAGAGGTTGCCAGGGCCCTAATCGATTTGGCGGATTCCCATAAGAAACCGATCTTGACCAGCTGGATGGGGGGTAAACAGATCGAAACTGCGCGCAAGCTGTTCAAAGACGCCAGGTTACCCAGTTTTCGGACCCTGGAAAACGCAGTCGATGCCTTCTCCTACCTCTCTTCCTACCAGAAGAATCAGCGCCTGTTGCTACAGACACCCGCCAAGAGTTCCCGCCGGCACATCCAGCCCGATACCGAAGGGGCGCGCCTCATTATAGAAAGCGCTCTGTCGGAACAGCGTAAAATCCTCACTGAGCCTGAATCGTTTGCCTTGCTCGGCGCCTTCCGCATCAACGCGGTACGTAACGGAATTGCACGTTCCGCCAATGAGGCATTGATACTGGCTGAATCGATCGGTTTCCCCGTTGCCATGAAGATCTACTCGCCCGACATCTCCCACAAATCCGACGCCGGCGGCATTCGACTCAACATCAGCAATGCCCAGGTTGTACGGAGTACCTATCGGGATCTGATCGAACAGGTCAAGGAGACCCGTCCAGAAGCGAATGTGGAGGGCGTGACTGTCGAGCAGATGTATCAGAGTCCGAACGGACGGGAACTCCTCATCGGTATCGTGCGTGATCCGGTATTCGGGCCGGTTATCAGTTTCGGCAGCGGCGGCACCGCGGTGGAAGTGATGGGCGACTCGGCGATTGCTCTGCCACCCCTCAACCGCAGCCTCGCCAGCGATCTGATCGACCGCACCAAGGCGGCAAAACTGCTGAACCAGTTCCGGCATATGCCACCCGCCAATCGCGAAGCTCTCATTGATGTATTATTGCGGGTATCGACCATGGCTTGTGAACTGCCTTGGATTCATGAGATGGACATCAATCCATTGATTGTCGATGATCAAGGGGCGGTCGCCGTGGATGCACGCATACGGGTCGATTTCCCGCGCCCATCCACCGATCCCTATCACCATCTAGCGATCCATCCCTACCCGGTCAATCTGGTCAACTCCAGCCAGTTACCCAACGGCACCAATATCGTGATCAGGCCCATCCGCCCCGAAGACGCCGACCTGGAACAGACATTCACCCGCCAACTCTCCGACGAGGCAAAGTATTTCCGTTTTATGAGTGCGATTCAGGAACTGACCCCGGAAATGCTGACACGATTCACACAGATCGACTACCACAATGAGATGGCGCTGATCGCAGTCACCGAGGACGGCAACCACGAAATCGAATTGGGCGTCGCCCGCTACGTTATCAATCCAGATAAAAGGAGCTGTGAATTCGCCCTGGTGGTATCCGATCAGTGGCAGCGCCAGGGCATCGGACACAAGCTGATGCACCAGCTGATGGAGGTTGCCCGCGACCGCGGTCTGGAAAAAATGGAGGGAGAAGTATTGAGCAACAATTTCAAGATGCTCGACCTGATGAAATCACTCTATTTCCATATCTCCACATCGCCGGACGACAACAGCATCAAACAGGTAGTGATCGACCTGTAGGGTGCTGCTTGCCGCACCGTTCAATCTAAGAACTCACAACAAAAAAAGCCGCTCTGTCCAGCAACAGAGCGGCTCTTTCAACAACCGACGTACCACCGGTTGAAGTTATTAGATTTTCTCTTTTATACGCGCAGCCTTACCGGTCCGCCCACGCAGATAGTAGAGTTTAGCGCGACGCACATCACCTCGACGCGTCACCTTGACAGAGGCTACGGTCGGGCTGTAGGTCTGGAATACACGCTCGACACCCTCGCCATGCGAGATCTTGCGAACGGTGAATGCCGAGTTGAGTCCGCGGTTGCGCTTGGCGATCACGATACCCTCGAAGGCCTGCAGGCGCTCACGTTGCCCCTCCTTAACCCGTACTTGAACCACAACGGTATCACCGGGGCCAAAATCCGGAATCTCACGACCCATCTGCTCGGCTTCGAGTTCTGCGATGATATTACTCATGGTCTATTGCTCCTGTGTCTGCTCCGCGTCTCCCGACGCAGCAATTATTTCTGCTAATAACTTCTCTTCTTCCACCGTCATCTGACGGTCCTGCAGCAGATCTGGGCGTCTCTCCCGAGTGCGCTTGAGTGCCTGCTGCAGGCGCCAACGCCGTATGGCGTCATGGTTACCGCCTTGCAGCACTAACGGCACAGACATGCCATCGATCTGCTCAGGACGGGTATAGTGCGGACAATCCAGCAACCCGTCCATGAATGAATCCTGTTGAGCGGAACCGGCATCGCCCAGAGTGCCGGGGATCAGCCTTATCACCGCATCAAGAACTACCATCGCGGCCAGTTCCCCGCCGCTCAAAACATAGTCGCCTATGGACCACTCTTCATCCACATAGCGTTCTATAATACGCTCATCGACGCCTTCATAGCGGCCCGCTATCAGCAACAGCGGCTGTCGATTTTCAACAACCGCTTGCGCCCGCTGCTGATCAAACCCGACCCCTTGCGGACTCATATAGATCACCTTCGCCTGCGGAGATGCACTCAACGCCGACTCGATCGCCTGTTGCAGCGGCTGGTACTTCATCACCATGCCAGGGCCGCCACCGTAGGGCCGATCATCCACCGTGCGATGCACATCCCTGGTATAGTCGCGGGGATTCCAAAACTCGATCTGCGCCAGTTGGCGGCCTATCGCTCTGGCTACGACACCCTCCTTAGTCAAGGCATCGAACATAGCCGGCATCAGCGTCACCAGATCGAAGCGCATCAGAAGTCAGGATCCCAATCCACGATAACCCGACCGTGATCCAGATCCACCTCCCGTATGGCCTCACCCTTGGTGTAGGGTATCAACCTTTCGCGCTCACCGCGGACCACCAATACATCGTTGGACCCGGTCTCGAAGAGGTGTGAGACAACACCCAATTCAATCCCTTGGAGATTTAACACCCGCAATCCCTGCAGGTCGTTCCAGTAATACTCGCCGGATTCCAGTGGCGGCAACTGCTCACGCCGGACAGCGATATCACAGTTCACCAATGGGGCTGCAAGATCCCGGTTAACTATACCCTGCAGTTGGGCAACCACGCCCTTACCCTGACTACGACCGGCAATCAGCCTGTGGCGCTTCCAATTATCCCCTCGCTTGAGGTACCAATTTCGGTAGCGGACGATTCCCTCTCTCGGCGAGGTATGGGAGTAGATCTTGAGCCACCCCCTGACACCAAACAGGCCAGTAACCCGGCCCATTATTATAAACTCGTCTTGTGACATCTTCTCCGTCCCCCTGCGCGGCTTTCACCCGGGACGGGGGGCTGACTGTCAGGCTGCCTGCTTAGCCGCCTGCTTCAGTAGAGCCGTCACCCGATCGCTCGGCTGCGCACCCTTGGATATCCAGTGCTGCACACGCTCCTGATCAATTCGCAATCCCTCTTCGCCACCCACTGCTACGGGATTGAAGAAACCGAGACGTTCGATATAGCGACCGTCACGCGCATTGCGGCTGTCGGTCACCACAATATGATAAAAGGGCCGCTTTTTTGCGCCCGTTCTTGAAAGGCGTATGGTTACCATGATGTATCCTTAGAAATTCGCTAACACACCGGAACCTGCCGGCGGGAAACGGCGTATTATAACCAACTTTGGGCCGATGTGAAGCGGGAATCTAATTTTGAATGTCGAATTGTGATTTTTGAATTGACATGTTCGCTGCACTCACGCCTTTATCAAACCAGTCGCGTGCGAAGCGCAATCCACCAATTCAAATTTTACAATTCAAAATTTATAATTAATTCAATACCCTAACTCAAAACGGAAAGCCGCCACCCCCCGGTGGCATGCCCCCACCCGGAAAGCGCCCGGCCATCCCCCGCATCATCTTCTTCATACCCCCGCCCTTCATCTTTTTCATCATTTTCTGCATCTGCATGAATTGCTTGAGTAATTTATTCACATCCTGCACCAGGGTACCGGAACCGGCAGCGATGCGGCGTTTACGGGATCCTTTGATAACCGCCGGGAAGGCCCGCTCATGGGGCGTCATGGAGTTGATGATTGCAATCAGCCGACCGATCTCTTTGTCGTTCACCTGATTTTTCACATGATCGGGTATCTCTCCCATGCCCGGTAATTTATCCAGCAGGCCGCTCATGCCCCCCATATCGGCCATCTGCAGCATCTGCTCCTTGAAATCCTCCAGATCGAATCCCTTGCCCTTTTGGAGTTTTTTCGCCAGTTTTGCTGCCTTCTCCTGATCGACCTTGCGGCCCACCTCTTCCACCAGGCTGAGGACATCGCCCATGCCCAAAATACGTGAGGCGATGCGATCGGGATGAAAGGCCTCAAGGGCATCGGTCTTTTCACCGACGCCGATGAATTTAATCGGTTTCCCCGTGATCTGACGTATCGACAGGGCAGCGCCGCCACGGGCATCACCGTCGGCCTTGGTCAGAATCACGCCTGTCAGCGGCAGTGCGTCATTGAAGGCCTTGGCGGTATTCGCGGCATCCTGTCCGGTCATGCTATCCACGACGAACAGGGTCTCCACCGGATCGAGGACCTGATGGAGCTGCTTAATTTCCCCCATCATCTCCTCATCGACATGCAGCCTGCCGGCGGTATCGACAATCAGCACCTCGGCAAACCCCTTTGCTGTCTCCTGCAGCGCCCTTTTGGCGATGTCCAATGGCTTTTCGTCACCTGAACTGGGTATAAAGTCGAGCCCCACATCCTGAGCCAGGGTCTCCAACTGATCGATCGCCGCGGGACGGTAGACGTCGCAACTGACAACGCTGATCTTCTTTTTTCCCTGCTGCAGCAACCAGCGGCCAAGTTTGGCGACACTGGTGGTCTTACCCGAGCCTTGCAAACCCGCCATCAGTATCACCGCCGGTGGTTGCACCGCCAGATCAAGGGCTTCGTTTGCCTCACCCATCACGTGAATCAATTCATCATTGACGATCTTGATCAGGGTCTGGCCGGGAGTGAGGCTCTTCATGATCTCCTCACCCATCGCTTTCCGCTTCACCTGATCGATGAATTCACGCACCACCGGCAGGGCCACATCGGCCTCCAGCAGCGCCATCCGCACTTCGCGCATGGTCTCCTTGATATTGTCATCCGTGAGACGGCCCTGGCCGCGCAGATTAGTGAGCACCTTGCCCAGTCGTTGAGTCAGATTGTCAAACATGATGTTCCTGGTGGGTTACGCCCTGAATGAGCATCAACAATGCGTCATAAAAATATGAAAATCAGTATACCAGTCCGCGGGAAATCCTTGCCATCTCTTTCACTGCAACAGGAAAATATGCGAACATCGCGGCTGATTCCCATCTGTTGATAAGGATTTACAGGACATTGATCGCCACACTAGCCATTATCGCCTATCTGGCCGCCGGCTCGATCCTGGCATTGCGACTGTTCCGCACCCATGAAAGTTCGGTGCGTTCCCGCGTTCTGGCACTGGGTTTGGGTTTTCTCGGTGTGGCGCTGCACGCCATTCCCCACTATCAGAATCTGATCTCATCCTCGGGCATCAATCTAGGCATTTTCAATGCCATGTCCCTGATCGCCTGGACCATCACCCTGTTGCTGCTGGTCTCAAGCATCAGCAAGCCGGTAGAGAACCTGGGTATCGTTATCATGCCCCTCGCAGCAATCGCCCTCTACCTGGAGAGCCGATATCAGACAGTCCACTTCATTACCGACCAGCTATCCAGCGGCCTGACCATCCACATCCTGGTCTCCATGCTGGCCTATAGCCTGTTCACCCTTGCCAGTGTGCAGGCTGTTTTACTCGCCATTCAGGATCATCATCTGCGACAACGCCATCCGGGCGGCTTCATACGCGCCCTCCCCCCGCTGCAGACCATGGAGAGCCTGCTGTTCGAGATGATCGCGGTGGGTTTTGTGTTATTGAGCCTGGCCCTGCTCTCAGGATTCGCATTTCTGGAAAATATGTTCGAGCAACGTCTTGCCCACAAGACCGTGCTCTCGATCATAGCCTGGGTTGTCTTCGGCACCCTGTTATGGGGACGTTATCGCTTTGGATGGCGCGGACAGATGGCCCTGACATGGACCCTCAGCGGATTTGTGGTATTGATGCTGGCCTATTTCGGCAGCAAGGTGGTCATTGAGTTGATTCTCAGCTAACCGGCATGTCTACAGAACCGAATCAATCGTATGATTGTTTCAGATAGGCATTAACGGCCTCCTTGCCCAGTTTCAACCTTTTGCCATCCTGTATCACCCCCTCTCTCGCCTCGGTACAAATCGCCATTGCCTGGTTGTTCAATGCCACGATCTGCTCCAGCTGATCTTCGAAATCCCTATGTCCGGTCCGCATTTCGGGATCGGCAAAGATCGATTCCAGGATCTGCATCCGCTGTCGATCGAGTTCATCCATATCGGACCAGCGTTTCTCGCCGGCGAGCCGTACGATCTCTTGACTCAACTCCAAGGCAAGATCGAGGTTCTGCGCGAGCTGAGTCACAGGCTGCTCCTGTAAGAGGTTGGGTGTTGAGCCGGTTATCAGGTGGTTTTTACCACGTCTTTGATATTTTTGGCGTTCTGAATGGCTTCAGGCATGGCATCCCAGGCGTTTTTGATCTCTTTCAGAAGTGATGCAACTTCATCGAGAGCCTCGCTATCCTGCTGTATGTTTGCCTCATACAGACGGCGGATCATGTAGTCATAGAGCATGTCGAGATTATTGGCTATCTCACCACCCGTCTCAAAATCAAGGGCGCCACGCAGGGCATCGATCACGGAGATGATCCAGTTGATCTCGTTATGCCTCGCTTCATGCTCCTTTCTCTGGATCGAGCCTTTTGCATTGGAGATGCCGTCCAGGGCGCCGTTCATCAGCATCTGTACCAGGCGGAAGGGGGTGGCGTACATGGCTTCAGATGAAGCTGCTTGACGATAACTGTTTATTGCTGAGTTACTTACCATTATTAGACCTTCAAGCTATCCGGGTTAAGCCAATGTTATACATGCTCAGCTGTTCTGGATGGAAGCCAGCTGACTGGTGAGAAAGCTGCTGGTACTTTGCAGTATAGCAACCGTTTGATCCAAAGCTGTAAATTGAGCGATCAGTTTTTTCTCATAATCGTCCAGGCGCAGTTCCGCCCGCTCGATCTGAGTCTGCACAGTGTCCTTCTGATTGTTCAGACTTTCATCTTTGGCTTCGATAACCCCACCGACATCCAGCAACAGATCGGCGTAGTTATAGAAACGGTTTGCAAATCCTGTGGTTTCATCGGTCAGGATCTGCGACACACGGTCGAAATCGTTGGCCAATGCATCCGCCAGATCGCTGCTATCGAGGGAGAGAACACCCTCTCTGTCCCTAGTGATTCCGATCTCAAACAGGTAGGCACTGGCGGCATCCACTGTTGCGACCTGATTGAGGACATTGACAAAACCCTGTCTCATCCTGCGCAGGCTGCTGTCGCCCCCCAATGAGCTCGCTTCCATTTCTTCGAACTTTTCCATCACTGTATTGTAGGCATCGACCAGCCCTTGGATCTTCTCCTCGATCCTGGTGTTGTCCCGGGTGATTCCGATCGAAGCACTGCCGGCAGCCACCAGTTCAAAGGTAACGCCCGATACGGCCCCGGTCACTGAATTCGATGAACTATTGACGGTAAAACCATCAATGTAAAGCAGTGCATCCTGGGCTGTCTCCACCTGCTCGGCAAGGCCATCGCCGCCGGCACCGATATGGAATAGCCTGGAGAGGCCATTGGCGTCGGTGTTGTTGCCGTCATCACCATCCACGAAGCTGACTGAAATGGCGTTCGCCGCACCGGTCTCCTGACTGGTGAGGATCAAGCGGCTGCCACCACTCTCGTTCAGGATGGTGGCAGCAACACCCGGATTGTCGGTGGCGCTGTTGATGGCATCACGCAGATCAGACAGCGTATTGTTGCTGCCATCCAGGGTCAGATTCATGGTCGACCCATCGACAGTGATCGACAAGGTGCCCGTACCGACTGTGGTGTTGCTGTCGGCATAGGCGGAAGAAGCCAGCTTATCCCCGCTCGCCAGGTGGTCCACGACAATATCGTAGCTCGACACCGCAGCGTTTTCATCGGCGCTGACGGTCACCACGGATTCGTCGCTGGTACTGGTGGAAAAAACCGCCAGACCTGTCGTGGTGGTCAAATCTTCCACGGTGCCCTTGAAGGTATCGATTGCGCTCTTGATCAGTCCATAGTCGCTGATCTGCTTATCGATCTCCTTCTCACGCGAGCGCAGCTGATCGAGCGGTCGCGACTCAATCTGCAACAGCTGATTGATAATGCCGTTCCAGTCGCTCCCGGCGCCAATGCCTGAAAAGCCGATTGCCATGATTAGCTAAGCCTCACCAAATGTATGAGTACTGCGTTTAAACCCTGTCATCCAACAAGACGCCCGGTAACAGCTCGTCCTGCATCTCCTCTATATGGGAAATAACATGCAAGATCTGATCCGGGGGAATCTGCCTGACCAATTCACCGGTGTCGGAATCGATTACCCGTATTACCTGGGTCCCGGTTTCCTGATCGATACTGAACTCGAGATTCCGGTTGACTATCTGCGTCAGGTTTTCGACATTGAGCGCCAGTGCTTTGCTGTCGACAACCAACGGTTGCTCAACATCCGCCGCCTGTTTCTTTTCCACCTCATCAGAGGTAATCAGATTCTGCGCAGCGGGAGTCTGAGCGCTCTTGGAGACATCGCGCTTATAGGCATACTCATTGGCCAAATTGTTGATTACGTTTGGCATGATCACACCCTAACCTATTTGTTCCGCTAATTCATGGGGGCGGCTGAAACCGCCACCCCCACGGTTGTCCTTAACTGAGCAGACCCAGGGCCAGCTGCGGCAGAGAGTTGGCCTGCGCCAAGGCGGCCACACCAGCCTGCTGCACAACCTGAGCACTGGTCAGTCTGGCGGTTTCACGGGCGAAGTCCGCATCCATGACGCGTCCGGCTGCCGCATATTGCGCCTCTTCGATGGAAGCGGCTACGCGAGAGGCCGATGACAGACGGCTCTGCAGACTACCGACGTTAGCAAGTTCGGCCGCCACTGCATTGAGGTCTGTATCCACCGACGCGATACTGCTGATGGTGGCGGTATGGGCAGGAGCGGCTGAGGAAACAGCGATGGTCTGACCGGCGTTGGCGCCGACCTGAATCGCGCCGCCACCACCGAATACTGCCGTGCCGTTGAAAGTTGCGCGAGCCAGGGAATCCGTGATCTCGGTTGTCAGGGCGGTGAACTCAGTGGACATATAACCCTGCTGGGCTGCGGTGTAGAGACCGCTGCTGTATTGCACTGCGAGTTCACGCTGGCGTTGCATCATGTCACTGACGGTCTGCAGGGTGGCGTCCGCCACGTTCAGATAGGAGATGCCGTCTGCGATATTGCGCTGTGCAACGGTCATGCCCCGTGCCTGGCCGGTTTGCAGCTGTGCGATAGCGAGGCCGGCGGCATCGTCTTTCGCCATGTTGATGCGCAAGCCTGAGGAGAGACGCTGTACAGCGGTTTCAAGATTTGATTGGGTGCGACCCAGGTTTTTCTGTGCCGCGAGGGAGAATACATTAGTATTGACTGTGATTGCCATGATCTAATTCCTCTATCGAACCAACGATGGCATCTATCTAAGCGCTCTATCGTTGGTGATTTGCATTTAGCGGATATACCAACAATTTTGGTATTTACCGCCTCCGATATTTGTAGCGGCCCCCAGCCATGGAACTTTAACCCGTATCATACTTTAAATAGCTGCGCCCCGCCTCTCATCAGTCAGCGTTAGTTATTGATTATACGTAAGTTTATGAGAATTGCCGATCTCCTTCCGTGAGGAAGCAATATCCTATGCCTTAGCTTCCCTAATTTTTTCCGCAAAAGGCCTGTACGCACATCGAATCCCCGAAGATTGGTTTCGACTGCCTGATACGGGAGATTGGAATGTCTGCTGCAAGACGGGCAGGGTCTGCAGCTCGGCCGGAGTCCGCAGCGCCCTGCTTAGAGATAATTGAAGAGTGAAAGGCCTTGCACCATGTTGAAGGTCTGCTGTGCCGCCTGCAACGCCACCAGATCCTGTTCGAAGCGACTGATCGCCTCTGCGATATCCAGATCTTCGGTCTCGGAAAGCGCGCTTTGCATGGTGAAGATGAAGTCCTCATTGATATTACGCTGTTGATCGATGGTATTCAGGCGCGCGCCGCCGCGCGCCCTGACCGAAACCATGTGTTCCTGAGCCCGTTGCAGATCATCCATGAATGCGCTGTTCGGCGCATCCGCCTCCATGCCCGCAATAATGCCATGTACGGTTTCGAAGATGTTTCGTCTTCCGCCCGCTGCAGTCTCTATATTCATGAACACATCGAAGCCGTTTTCCCGGTCCTGAACCTGTCGGGTTGCCGAGATCTGCAGGGTTCTGATGCCCATGTCACCGCCATAGGCGAACACACCGTCGGCGGGATTGCCGAATGGAATGGTGTCGGCATCATAACCGGCAAAGATAAACTCACCGTCACTGTCCCGGGTATTGGCCAATGCCATCAATTCATCATTAAGCTGGCGCAGTTCTTCGGCGATGGCCTGGCGCGCGGCCGCAGAGTAGGTGTCGCTCTGCCCCTGTATGGCCAGCTCCATGATGCGCGGCAACAGATCATCCACCCCCCGCAACGTGGCTTCCTGCAGCTCGAGTCGGGATTGAGCCCTGTCGGCATTGTTCTGATACTGTTCAACCTGGGTAATGGAGGTACGCAGATCGAGCACATAGGCAGCGCCTGGGGGATCATCCTTTGGTGTCAGGATGCGTTTACCGGTGGAGATCTGCATCTGCGCCCTGCTGACTGCAGACTGGCGTTCGAGCATGCTGTTGATGCCCCGGTCGAACAGCATGGATGTGGAAACCCTACTCATACCTCTACCTCCTGACCGCGCCCAATAGAGTATCGAAGAGGGTGCCGGCAACCGTTATCACCTGTGCCGACGCCTGATAGGCCTGCTGAAACTGAATCAGCTTGGCCGCCTCTTCATCAAGGTTGACGCCCGATATCTCCGCCATCGCCTCTTGCGAACGGACCAGCAGA
Source organism: Candidatus Thiodiazotropha sp. (assembly GCA_040506195.1). GTDB lineage: Bacteria > Pseudomonadota > Gammaproteobacteria > Chromatiales > Chromatiaceae > Thiodiazotropha. Next base: position 384,986 of record JBEVXH010000001.1, read on the forward strand.
CTCTCCTGGGCTCCCAGATTCAGTTCCGCGTGACGCGTCTTCGATCCCACATCCGAGACCATCTGGATATAGGTCGCATCAAAGGTGGCCGTTCCGCCCAGTAACAGATTCTGGTTTTGCAGGTTCTGCAGAGAGAGGGCATTGCGATTATCGCTACTGCCGTTGGTGTTGTTGCTGATGGTGAAACTATCACCATCCGCGGGCACGCCGGAAATAGCGAAACTGATGCCGCCGTAGGCGGTGAACTGGGCGCTTGGGACCTGGGTACCGGCTATCGTCGCAATGTTGAGATTGTCGTAGACGATGAAATCATCGAAGGGATCAACACCAGGCACGGAACCCGGATAGTAGACCTCGAAGCCGCTGGTCGGCCCACCCTGATCGTCATAGACCAGTTGTATATCGCCACCGGCCAGTGGCAGTCCGGCCATGGAGCTGTTGGCCGGCTGTGTGACTCGGGCATCACCGTCGTTCAGCGGGTTGCCGTTGCCGTCAACGGCGGGCCGCACCTGCACGGGACCGCCAGCCGCCAGCCTTCTCACATCGTTGATCATAAGATCGATATCCAGGGAAGCCGACCGGGTGGGCTGAATCAGGAAGGTATCCCCGGTTATCGCACCGGCGGCATTGATATTGATATCGAGGCCGTCAACGATATTGGATCCCGCCGCCAGCGTCTGGGTTGTCCCGGCGACCAGATCCTGCAAGATAAAGTCGGCCCCGTCATACGTCAGCTCGTAGCTGTTACCGGTCAGGTTACGTACATCATCGTAATCGACTGTGATGGAACTGCCGTTACCCGGCTGGGGCAGAACCTGTACTGAGCTGGAACTGAAGAGCGCACCGCCGACCAAACCATCCAGATCGAGGCCCAGTTGGTGCTGGGTATTGAGCTGGTCTGCAATACCGATTGCGACCAGCCCGACCCTGTCCTGGGTTGGGTCGAGAATCTCGTTGCGAAACCTGAGTAAGCCGCCGATGGTGCCGCCGCTGATCTGGTCGGTAATGATCTGGGTACCGAATGAGTAGTTGAACGTAATCTCCAGGTAGCTGGGATCGAGACCGGAGGGCCGGGTGCCGAGCGTGGCGGCAGTAGTGTCCATCACCAGAGGCTGGCCCCTGCCGATGAACACGTTATATGCCCCATCGGTCTGCTGCAGGACCTGGATATCGACCTGTTCCGACAGTTCGTTGACCAGCTGGTCCCGCTTATCCAACAGATCATTCGGGGTACTGCCGTAGGCGAGTTTGATGTCTGCATTGATATCGGCGATGTTCTGCGCAAGACGGTTGATTTCACCGACATTGAACCCGATCTGACCATTCATCCTGGTGCGGGTGTCATCGAACTGCTGATTGAAATAGTGGAATCGGTCTGCCATCGATTCCGCCTCGGTCAGTGCCAGCTGACGGGCTGGAATCGAGGTGGGATCATCGGCCAGTCCCTGCAGGGCATCGAAAAAATTCTGGATGGTCGGCTGGATTCCGGCATCCGGATCCGCCACCAGGTCATCGAGTCGCCGAGCCCCCTCATAGTAGGCCCTCAACTCGGAAGAGACCGTCAGACTGGTGCGCATCTGCCCGGCGACAAAGGTGTCATACTGGCGCTGGATTTCCGAGCTCTCAACACCGGTCCCCAGATACCCGGCCGGACTCAGGAAGGGTTCTCTGGTATTAAAGTTGATCCGCTGACGGCTATAGCCCTCAGTGTTGACATTCGAGATATTGTGCCCTGTCGTGTCCAAGGCATGCCGATTGGCAATCAACCCTGAGACACCGATGGATAGTATGCTCACTTAAATCGCCTCTGTTTCACTCTTTATCGACTGTTGGAGCGATCCCTTAAGCCGGTTGAGGGCGGTCTGCATCTCCGGCCCCTGCATCACCCGTACTATTTTTTCCGCATAGTCGGGATCGGTGGCATACCCCGCATCCTGCAATGCCCTGAAGTATTGCGTGGCATCCTGAGTATTCTGCAGGGCGTTTGCATAGCGGGGATTCTGTCTGAGAAAGGTCACATAGTCCCTGAAACTCTCATCGTATGAGCCATAGGTGCGGAAATACTCTCGCCGGCGAACTGCGACATCCTGTTCAAACTCCAATGTCTCCTGCCTGACCCGATCACCGCTCCAGCGCTGATCGGCCTTGATGCTGAACAGATTGTGGCTGCTTCCGCCATCCGCGGACCGCATCACATGCCCCCCCCAGCCGGTCTCCAGGGCCGCCTGGGCAAGCAATGCCTCAGTCGGCAGTCCCAGCGCCTGTGCAGCGCTGTCGGCAGCCGGCCAAAGCGCCTGCACAAAGGATTCCGGTGAGTCGATGTTGACTGACGGCCGGTCTTCTGCAGCAGTTTTATCGGATTTCACGGCAGCCGTGACACGGCCTCTTGCCAGCACGGACGGATGCTGCCAGTACGCCTCGAGTGAGGTATTCGGCTGCATCTTCACGGCCTCCTCCACACCCAGCTGATCGCGCAGCAGCTTCGCCATGCCGAGGCCACGTTGTTCTGAAAGGTGGAGGGAGAGTTGTTGATCGTACATATCGCGAACGAATTCGCTCTGTTTACTCTCGAACAAACCAGTGCCGAAACTGGCCTGTCGCATCTGTTTGACCATCATCTGCACAAACAGGGATTCAAACTGACGTGCAACCTGATCAGCCGTTCCTGCCTTGTCCTCCCGCGCCTGATGTTTCAGGGCCGTGAGTCCCGAAAAATCGTGATACAGGGCGGGGGTTGAAGCGTTCATCAAATCACCAACAATTCTGCACGCAGGGCGCCGGCCTCCTTCAAGGCCTCGAGGATCGCCACCAGGTCGCTGGGAGCGGCGCCCACCTGGTTGACAGCACGCACCACATCATCCAGGGACGCCCCCGGATTGAAGAGAAACATATGGTCCTTACCCTCTTCGGTAACCGTTACCTGACTCTGCGGCACCACGGCCGTCTGCCCAGCCCTGGCAAAGGGACCAGGCTGCGAGACCGCGGTCTCTTCACTGATACTGACTACCAGATTGCCGTGGGAGACCGCCGCCGGATAGACCCGGACCTGGCTGTTGATGACCACCGTGCCGGTGCGCGAGTTGATGATGACTTTGGCCGAAGTCTTGCCGGGATTGACCTCCAGCTCCTCCATCATGGAGATGAAAGTGACCTTCTGGCCTGGATCGATCGGCGCGTTGACCCGTATCGAAGTGGCATCGACGGCCTTGGCCGTTCCGGGGCCGATCGTGAGGTTGATCGACTCTGCCACACGCATGGCGGTGGTAAAATCCCCATCGTTGAGATTGAGGGTCAACAGTGGCGCCTGATTGAAATTGTTCGGCACTTCGCGTTCCACAGTCGCCCCGTTGGGGATGCGCCCCGCGCTGGGGATGTTGACGGTCAGCTTGGAGCCGTCGGAACCCTCCGCGCTCAACCCGCCCACCACCAGGTTTCCCTGGGCCAAGGCGTAATTCTTGCCATCGGCGCCTTTCAGAGGCGTCATCAACAGGGTGCCGCCTCGCAGACTTTTTGCATTGCCAAGCGATGAGACAGTGACATCGATCTTCTGACCTACCTTGCTGAAGGGAGGAAGGTCGCCATGTACGATAACCGCAGCAACGTTCTTCGGTTTCATATTGGTGCCGCTGGGTATCTGCACACCCAGCTGGGAAAGCATATTCTTGAGACTGTTTATGGTGTAGGGCGAATCGGTGTCCTTGTCGCCTGTTCCATCAAGACCCACCACCAGGCCATAGCCGATCAACTGATTGGTGCGCACCCCCTGGATAGAGGCCAGGTCTTTGATCCGTTCAGCCCATACGGCCTGGCTGGCCAACAGAATGACTGAAAACGCGATAATAAATTTGTGTACGAAAACGTTCATTACATGACACCTCAGAAGGGCGAGAGCACACTGTTGAAGAACCGGGCCAGCCAACCCATGGAGTTGGCATCCGCCAAGGCGCCTTCACCGACGTAGGTGATGGTCGGATCGGCAATCCGCGTGGAGTCCACGTTGTTATCGGGTGAAATATCCCTTGGCCTTACGATGCCGGAGAGACGGACATACTCGGTTCCCTGATTGATGCCGATCCGCTTTTCGCCCCTGACATAAAGATTGTTGTTCGGCAGCACCTCGATTACAGAGACGGTGATTTTGCCGTTCAGGGCGTTACTCTGGGTGGCGCTGCCGTCGCCGCTGAAATCATGACTCGAATCGAGACTGAAACCGAGCCCCACGTCTTTGTTGTTGGGAACCGGGACGAAGCCGGGCACGTTGAACTGCATCGACTGACCGAACAGAGTGGGATTGGTAATGCTGTTGCTGGTGGTTTTCGCGGTGGTGGTGGTTGCCGATTTGTTCGCCTGGGTACTCTCGACCAGATTCACCGTCAGCAGATCGCCGACGCGCCGGGCCCGAATATCCTCGAACCAGGCCTGCTCATAGCCGGCCTGGTAAATAGCGCCATTACCCCTTGGGGCCGGCGGCGGCATCACGGGTCGAATCGGGGCGTAGGCGGCATCACGCGTCGGCGCGGTATTATAGCATCCCGCCAACAGCGGCAGCATCATAATGGTTATCAGTGTGATTGTGCGCAATCTATCCATCAGCCCCGCTCCTGTTACATCTGCTGATTAACATAGGAGAGCATCTCGTCAGTGGTGGAGATCGCCTTGGAATTCATCTCGTAGGCACGCTGGGTCTCGATCATATTGACCAGCTCCTCGACCACATTCACATTCGAGCTCTCCAGCGCGGCCTGGATCAGGGTGCCGGTACTGTCGGTCCCGGGTATCGCGGTATTTACACCACCACTGGCATTGGTCTCGCGATAGAGATTGTCACCGATCGGCTCCAAGCCCTGTGGGTTGACGAAATAGGCCAGTTCGATCTGACCGATCTGGGTCGGGGTGTTGTTACCCGATACCAACGTCGAGACCACACCGTCCGAACCGATGGTCAGACTGACGGCGTTGCTAGGCACGGTCATCGCAGGCTGCAGCTCATAACCGTTGGGTGTGACGATGTTGCCGTCGGCGGTCAGGCTGAAGGTACCGTCACGGGTGTAGACGATGTTGCCGTCCGGATGGAGCACCTGAAAATAGCCTTTTCCCTGGATGGCCACGTCCAACGAGTTGCCGGTCTGCACGATATTGCCTTGGCTGTGCTCCTTCTGGGTCGCCACCACACGCACACCGGTACCGACCATCAGGCCTGACGGCAGTTCGGTATTCTCGGAGGATTGGGCTCCCACCTGTCGCAGATTCTGATAGATCAGATCGTTGAATACGGCCCGGTCCCGTTTGAAACCGGTGGTATTGACATTGGAGAGATTGTTGGAGATCACAGCCATGTTGGTCTGTTGTGCATCCAATCCGGTTTTTGCGATCCAGAGTGCCGGGTACATAGTCTCTTCCTCGAACGTTAAATATCTGGTGAGTCCTTCGTTGCAGTGCAACGTCGCTATCAATAGCTTCTATCAATATGGGAGCAATTTACTTGCCAACATCAGCTCATGCTCATGAGCCGGACCGAGGCGTTGTCCAGATCCTCGGCGGTCTTCATCATCTTGACCTGCATTTCAAACTTGCGCGCCAGCTCGATCATGGTGACCAGCGTATCCGCCACATTGACGTTACTGCTCTCAAGAGCGCCGGACACCAGCTCGGTTGCGGCATCCGCATCCGCCTCTTCACCCTCCTGCAGGCGCATCAGGCCATCTTCTCCCTTGATCAGCTGTTCTGCGTCGGGATTAACCATCTTGATCCGGTCGATAATCGCCAGCGCCTCGGGTGTTGAACCTTCCGGCAAAACAGTGATAGTGCCGTCAGGCGCGATCTCCAGGCGTTCATAGGGCGGCAAGGCAATCGGCCCGCTATTGCCGATCAGCGGCAAACCCTGGCCGTTCGTCACCAGTCCATTGGCGTCGACCTTCAAGTCACCACGACGGGTATAGGCCTCCGAACCGTCAGCCGCCTGAACCGTAAAGTAACCTTTGCCTTTAATCGCCAGATCGAGGGGATTGCCGGTGGACTGGATACTGCCTTTGTCAAAGTTGATGTTGGGGCGCTCATCCAGCGCATAGACACGGGTCGGGTAACCCTGGCCGAATACGGGCATACTGCGGAATTGATTGAGATCCTCCATGAAGCCCGGAGTATTCACATTGGCCAGATTATTGGAGTTGCTGGCCTGTGCTATCAGGGTCTCTTTTGCCCCGCTCATGGCGATGTAAAGCATGCGATCCATGGGTTGCTCCTGTTCTTTATTTCAGCTGGCGCTATCGCTTTAACTGGAACACTGCAAAAAACAAACCAAAAAAAATCGCCACTCCCGTCCCCCGTACACTGAGGACAAAAGTGGCGACTACCCAGCCTACTTAACGGATATTGATAACTGTCTGGGTAACGGCATCCGCAGTGGTGATGACCTGCGCATTGGCCTGGAAATTACGTTGAGCAGTAATCAGATTGACCAACTGCTTGGCCAGATCGACATTTGAATTCTCCAGCGCACCGGACTGTATCAGCCCGAAACTGCTGGTGCCGGCCTCACCCAACTGCACATCGCCGGAGGCGAAAGACTCTGCCCAACTGGTATCGCCGATCTGGCGCAGCCCTTGATTATTGCTGAAACGGGCCATGGCGATCTTTCCCAGAGGCTCCGACTGGCCATTGGTGAAACGGGCGAACACGACACCCGTGCCATCCACATCCACACCACTCAAACGGCCCGAGGTGAAGCCATCCTGACTCAATTCATTTACGGAAAAGCCTGAGCCGAACTGGGTCGATGCACTGTAGTCAAAGGTCAGAGTGGTAATATCCGCAGCACCGCCGCCTGGACTGAAGGTGTCTATGGCCACGTTACCCAGGGCATCCACATCCCCCACACCGGTATCCAGGGCACCAGCCGCAGTGAATTGGACATCTGCAAAGGCGTTGCCTCCCACGGTGACATTCACCCCATCCACGAAGGTAAAGGCATTCCACTGATTGTCCGCCACCTTGCTGTAAAACATGGTCGCGGTGTGCGCAGTCCCCAGAGAATCATAAATTGTGGTCGCAGTGGAATGATTGTAACTCTGTGGATCTGGTGGGAAGGTAAAGGTGGGTGCTGTCGGATCAAGAGTAACCACCGGCGGCAATTCAGCCGCACTCAGATTGAGGGTTGCCTCGATATTGTTGGTGGGCTGAGGCGTGCCCGAGACAACAGGTAGATTCAGATCAGAGGTATCGCCGGTATTGAACAGGGTTCCGGTAGTACCGATACGGGGAAAAATCTGCACCCTGGAACCTGTATGATCCACCACGTTGCCATCCCGGTCCACACTGAAGGCGCCGGCGCGGGTATAGGTTACGTCACCCGCTGTATCCGCCATCACGAAAAAACCCTCTCCGTTGATCGCCAGGTCCAGGTTGTTGGATGTGAATTCTGTGCTGCCCTGGGAAAACTGCTGCGCAACACGGGTCACGCGAACGCCTCTACCCGGTACAGAACTGCTGACGTCACTGATGGAATTGGCATAGATATCAGCAAACTCGGCACGCGACTCCTTGAAACCGACCGTGCTCGCATTGGCGATATTGTGGCCGGTTACATCAAGATCGGTGGATGCCGCATCCAATCCACTCAGAGCAATACGAAATGCCATCTCTATTCTCCTGTCTCTTCTCTATATGCAATCAACGCTCACTGCATTGATACATATGTTCTATTGAATTTGTGCCACGTCATTCATGGAGATCTGACCAAGCCCGCCCAGGTTGAGCTGAACACCGCCGGGTCCACCCAGGTTGACACTCTCGACCTCTGCGGATACCAGCGTGCTGGGCGCCATCTCCGCATCATCCACGTTGGCGATCGCGCTTATCCGATAGAGTCCGTCGCCCACATAGTCGCCAGCATCGTCATAGCCGTCCCAACTAAAGGCAATCTGCCCGGCATCATGGGTGCCGAGCTGCAGTTCGCGGACCAGGGCGCCGGACTGATCGGAAATCAGTACCCGGACATTGCCCGCCGAGGAGGGAAGCATGACGCTGCCCTGCAGCGGCTCGCCATTCGCCAACGCCCCGACACTGCTCTCGACCAGCACATCACGACCGACAAGATTGGCCGCCTGCAGGGCCTGATCGGAAGTCAGCGCACTTCGCAGTTCATTGAATGAGTTATTCAGATCATCGATTCCCGATACCGTGGCGAACTGGGATACCTGAGTCGCCATTTCGGAGTTTTCCATCGGTTTGAAGGGATCCTGGTGGGTCAGCTCGGTCACCAGAAGCTGCATGAAATCCTCCAATCCCAGCTGAGCCTGCTCCTTTTCCTGTTTGATGCTGTTGTTGGTCAGGCCGATATCTTCATACAGATCGTGTCGATTAGTGATCGCTGTCATGGCTATCTCCTTACTGGCCCATCCGCAGGGTGGCGAGCAGTAGTTGTTTGGCTGAGTTGGCCACTTCCACGTTGCCCTGATAGGAGCGTGAAGCGGAAAGCATGTTCGCCATCTCTTCCACCATATTCACATTCGGGCGAAAGATATAACCCTCATCGTTGGCGAGGGGATGTTCCGGCGCGTACTCCTGGACCAGCGGCGCCTGGCTTTCGACCACACCCGCCATACGCACGCCACTGGCTGCCGCGTCAGGATTGGACTGATCCAACAGGGTCTGGAATACCGGCTGCCTGGCCCGATAGGTCTGGTCGATACTGCTGCTTACCGCATCGGCATTGGCCATGTTGCTGGAAACCAGATTGAGACGCAGACTCTGTGCGCTCATACCCGATGCAGCCGTATCAAAGATCTTGAAAAGAGACATGCTCATTCACCCTTTATCGCTTTACGTATGCCACTGATCTTACTGTTGATGAAACTGAGACTGGCCTGGTACTCGATTGCATTGCCGCTGTACGCCACATGCTCCCTTTCGGTATCCACCGTATTGCCATCCAGAGATGGCTGCATGGGGGTACGATAGAGTAGTTGCGAAGGAGGCACAGGGCCTGTTTCAGGTTGAATATGACGACCGTCAGTGGTTCTCAATCGAGTGGAATTGCCCATTTCACTGTTTAGAAGCGCCTTGAAATCGAAATCCCGGGCCTTGTAGCCCGGCGTGTCGGCATTGGCCAGATTTGCGGCAAGGACCTCGGCCCGCTGCGAACGCAGTACCAGTGCCCTCTCATGTATTCCAAACAGATCGTCAAAGTTCATGGATAGCTCCACAGCTCTCTTTGCCAGTGGAGATGCAGGGAGTGTGCCAAACTTGCAAACCGCTGTTTATTTAAAGCGATTGTCCACTTTACAGGCTTGGCCCATCGACTCCGCATAGGGTGCGGCATCCAGTCGGAGCAGCAGGATAGAGGCCGCCAGGGCCCGCTCCACAGAGGGTGGGCTATTTCAGTGCCGGGAAAGCGAGGCCCACCCCTAGGGAGAAAGCCGGTTAATCAAAACAGGAATGCGGCAAGCGGGTGCCGCAATACGGCAAGCATTGCCGTTTAGGATATCAAGCGATAAGAGATACCGCCATGTCCCACCTTCATCTCAAAACGAGTCGTCAGCTGGTTGATCGACTCTGTGGACCCCAGAAACAGGTAACCCCCGGGATTCAGGGCATTGGCCATCCGATCGACGATATCCCGCTTCAGTTCATTGGAGAAGTAGATGAGTACGTTACGGCAAAAAATCACGTCGAATTTCCCAAGACCGTGATAACTGCCTGCCAGGTTGAGCGAGCTGAAGCTGACACGGCGTTTGATCTCGGGCTTTACTTCAAGACAACGCTCCTTTGCCAGGAAGAATCTCTTTTTTTGCTCAGGTGTAAGGCCTCTTTCAACAGCCAGGCCGCAATAGAGGCCTGAACGCGCATCATCCAATATCTTGCTCGAGATATCCGTAGCGGTAATCTGCACCGGCTTGGCCGAGGGTTTCAGGCCTTGATACTCTTCTGCGATCATACTGATATTGTAAGGTTCCTGACCGCTCGAACAGGCGGCCGACCATATACGAATCGAGCCTCCCCGTTTCAGGTTCAGGTCGGGCAGAATGGTCTCTTTCAAGAGGATGTAATGGCCGACATCCCTAAACCAGAAGGTTTCATTGGTGGTCATGGCATCGATCACCTTCACCTTCAGGCGTGAATGGGCAGGCGACCGAATCAAATCAAGCAAGGCCCCCAGGGAATCGACCTGCGCCTCCTTTATAATATTATTCAGTCGGCTGGCGACCAGATACTCCTTTCCGCTGCCTAGCAATATTCCACATGCCTGCTGCAGAAATGACTTAAACGCCTCATATTCCGCCGGTGAAATCGTGGCTGACCGATGGTACATTTTTTATCAAATGTTCTTTTAAATTATCAGATATAGTGTTAAGCCAGACTTTTGAGACGCTCGGTCACCCGGCCGACCAGTTCATCCGGCATGAATTTAGCGAGAAAATGGTCGGCACCCACTTTTTTCACCATGGTTTCATTGAATACTCCGCTCAAAGAAGAGTGCAGAATGACATACAGATCAGACAGTTTGGGGTTTTCCCGTATCGCCGTCACAAGAGAGTAGCCATCCATTTTCGGCATTTCAATATCGGAGATCACCATCGCCAGCCAATCATTCAGGCCACCCTCTTCAGACCACTCCTGCAGCAAGCTTAGGGCCTCGCTGCCATCTTTCGCCTGTACGACCTCTATGCCCATTTCATTCAAAACTTTTTTGATCTGATTGCGCGCCACCATCGAATCATCGACAACCAGTATCTTTAACTTACTCAAGTCGGCCCCCGTCTCCTCCAGAGGTTGCGTCAATTCCTCATCGATACCCAAAACTTCACTGAGGACTTTCTCCACATCAATGATCTCAACCAACTCATCATCGATATTCGTTACCGCGGTCATGTAACTGCTGCGTCCCAGACCCTTCGGTGGCGGCAGGATATCTTCCCAGTGAGTGTTGACGATGCGCTCGACGCTAGCCACAAGAAAGGCGAGTTGTCGACGGTTATATTCGGTGATAATGATGAAATAGTCCGTCACCTCATCCATCCTGGGACCGCCTATGGCGTTACTCAGATCCATTACAGGGATATTGTTGCCCCTGAGTGAGGCCACGCCCCGAATGACCGGATTGGAACCGGGCAGTTCAGTCAGCTTCGGGCACTGCACGACCTCTTTCACCTTGAACACGTTGATGCCAAAGATCTGACGCCCCTGCAGGTGAAAGAGCAGCAATTCCAGTCGGTTCTGTCCGGCTAGTTTGGTTCTTTGATCGACACTGTCCAAGACGCCAGCCATGGTATAACACCCCACACATAGAGAAACCCATCATAATGAGTATGGCGGCTTGAACAGAGCGACCTTTAGTATTGTCCAATCAACCTAAGTCTTTATGGGGCAGGAGAAATTAAAATCCCATCCACAGCACATAACAGACAGCTGCCGGGCCATAATCCGCAGTGAAAAAGCCTACTAACCACCTGATTTAATTTGCATGGCGTCAGCCAGGCGATATTCGACCAAGGCGCATTCCCCACCTGTTAAACTCACGGCATGGCGATTGCATGTATTTAACCAGTCAATCGAGAGACTATTATCATGATGCATGTAGATGTGACATTTAAGGTGGTTTTGGCGATTCTCCTGTGTTCGACCGCTGCGATCAGTCATGGGGAGAGTGGGCGCCATCAATCCCATCACTCAATCGTTGCGGCGGTCAAGGACTATCTGCTGCAGACAGTCGCAAATCAGAACAAAGATGCAATAATCGTCATCACACCGCTGGACCATCGCCTCAAATTGCGGCAGTGCGATACCCCATTGAAGACATTCAGTCCCCCCGGTGGCAGTAAAATGGGGCGTACCTCGGTAGGAGTACGGTGTGAAAGCCCGGCGCCCTGGTCACTCTACGTCTCCGCCAAGGTCGGTCTTGAACTGCCGGTGGTAATTGCGAAACGGGACCTTGCAAGGGGCCAGGCCATCACAACAGCCGACGTGAAATTGGAAATCTCGGATACTACACATTTATTGAGAGGTTATTATGAGTCGGTCGACCAGGTTTTGGGCCGAACATTGAAGCGCACACTCCGCCGGGACAAGGTCGTTACACCTACCTCACTGGTAGTCCAAAAGACCGTAAGCAGAGGTGAGCAGGTCACCATTCTGGCAGCCGCAGGCGGTATCGAAGTGCGCATGCAGGGCAAAGCGATGAAAAACGGCAATCCGGGCGACCTGATACCCGTAGTCAACGTAAAATCAAAGAAAAAGCTGCAGGCAAGAGTCATTTCGCAAGGTTTGGTGGAGGTAAACTGACTGCTGATCAGGGTTGCATATCAGGCAACCTAACTCGCCAGATAGGGGCTTAGCAACTAAAGTAACCGTGCCGGATGTCGATATTCTAAAGTAGGTAACCAAGGTAACAGAGGATGAGTCATGGCCGTTGAAATCAATAGTCTCTCTAGCAGTAATCTGAAGGGTACGGGAGACAGCGGTTTGGTGACACGGTCCGGTTTGCCGGGCGGCAAGCGTTCTGCAACATCGACAACCTCCACCCGCAAAGACCGTTTTGACATGACCGGCTCCGCCGGTAAGCTATTGGAATTGGAGGCACGGATTGCACAGATGCCTATCGTCGATGCGCAAAAGGTCGAGGCAGTTCAGAAAGCGCTTGCCACCGGCAGTTTCACCATCGATCCGCAAACCGCAGCCGATAAGATGCTGGCGATGGAACTGGCACTCCCCTGATTGCCATGAACAATCCATCAGAAGCCTGCAGTGCCTTCATCGAAATTCTGCACAACGAAATCGAGCAGTCACAACGACTGCTCGATTTGCTGCGCACAGAATACACCTTACTGCAAAAGGGACCGCCTCAAGCCTTGCAGGAGTCGATTACAGAGAAAAGAGAGCAGCTGAAGCGGGTGGACGCCGCTGTAGCGACCCATAACCGGTTTCTGGAGCAACAGGGATACGCTGCCGACAGACAGGGAACAGAGACCTATATCCAGCAGTGCAGTAACCTTGAATCAACATCCGAGACCTGGCATCGATTCATCACATTGCTGGAAGCATGTCATAAACAGAACGAAATCAATGGTGGCGCGGTTCAACTCAATCAACGTCATGTCGCGCAAACATTGGATATCCTCAAGGGCATCAGTCAGCGGGATAAAACCTACGGCCCCTCAGGCGAATCGAAACCCAATTCCACTTCGAAATCATTGGGAAAGGCATGAGCCTGCCTGAAGCCATCATCGGAAGCCCGCATTTAATACCATCCAGGCAATCAGCAGCATTTCCCTAACTTCGGCATAGTTCCGGATACCCTAGCTGTAAACGCTCAAGATCCTGCGGTCGATCCAGATCCCAGAGTTGCGGCAACTCACGCCAATGCCATCCCAGATCAGCGAGGGCTGCCCTGGTCGATGCCGCCACATCGCCACCTCCCCAATGGTGTCCCTGGAAAAGATCCTGATGATAGTTATTCAGACCCAGCAGGACGTAACCTCCATCCTCTGCAGGTCCCAACACCGCATCTTCACCATTCTCCAACCAGAGAAAAGTCTGGTGTATATGGCGAGCAGTCAAGGCAGGGCAGTCAACACCGAGAAGAGCGACATGACGATGGTGGGCAAGAGCTGTTTTTGCCGCAAATCCCATGCGTGCACCCAAGTCATCACCCTGCTGCGGATAGATCGGCAGGTCATACTCAGCCTCGAGTTGCCGCCATAGGGGATGATCCCTCCCCGGCGTTACCCATAGTTCTGTCGCAAACGGAGTTTGATTACATGTCCAGTCGAGCAGCCGTGTCATGAGCCGGGTATAGAGCCGGGTTGCCTCATCCTCGCCAAGCGCAGGTATCAGGCGCGTTTTCACAGAACCAGGATATGGCGCCTTGGCAAAAATCAGAATTGCGCATTGATCCACGGTTCGTTCAACCCGGAACCAGGGTATAGAGCCTGGCAAGATGCTTTGGCTTGACACCTACCCGATAGGCAAAGCGCAGCATCCACATCAAGAGCATGGTGCGTACAATTCCCTTGGATTCCCAGCGGCGGCTGGAGGTTACAAGGGGGCCATGCAGGCAGACCGGAAGAGCAAGACGCTTCAGGCGTCGGCTGATCTCTATATCCTCCATCAGCGGTTGCAGGGGAAATCCCCCAGCCTGTTCAAACAGCCAACGGTGAACAAAGATACCCTGGTCCCCGGTTGCAATGCCACTGATACGGGAGCGCCAATTCATCATCCGTTCAATGATCCGAAACAGGGGATGAGAACCGCTCAACCTGATATCAAAGCGTCCCCACGACGGCTTGGAAGCGACAGCCGCCTGGATCTCACAATCCATACCATCGCTTATCCGACTATCGGCATGCAGAAACCAATAGACATCTCCGGATGCATGCAAGGCGCCACTATTCATCTGTTGCGCCCGTCCCGGTGAGGCATGCAGCAGTCTATCCACATAGGGTTCCATTTCGGCAATCAGACTCCGATCGCTGCTGCCACCGTCAACAAGAATCAACTCATGACCAGCCGATCGCATTGCCTGCAGATCGAATAGGCAGCGCTGCAACCCCTGCCCCTCGTTCAGGCAAGGGATAATGATGCTTAGCATCCGAGTATCGCTGTCTTGACGATTACTCATTCAAGGCGCCACCACAACTACTGCCTTGACCCGCGGTACAGCCATAACAATGTTCGGCAACCTGGATCTGCAGCTCTTCGAGTTCACAATCGAACAGGTCTCCGAGCCGAGGTCGCATACTGCTATCTGTTTTGAGATGTATCTTCAACATCTGATTGAAATCACAGTCGTAAAGAAAACCGCGCCAGTCAACGCTCAGTAGCGAACGGCACATGACATTTTCGAGGTTGCCAGGCTGATAGGCATCCCGCAACAACTGCAGATAGCTGTTGAATTCACCTTTGGACTGCAGATAGCTGCCGAAACGCTGGATCGGCATATTGGTAATCGTCATCAGTTGATTGAAATGGATGCCATAACGCTCAACCAACTGCTTTCTATATTCCGCTTCGAGTGGAGCCTGAGGTGGAGGTAGACAGGGCCCGAGCGGATTGTAGACGAGATTGAGCTGTAAGCCACTCTCCGGCATGCCGTAACCCAGACGATTAAGCTTGAGCAATGCATCGATACTTCCGGCATAACTTCCCTTGCCACGCTGCTGGTCTACATTCTCCTCCAGATAGCAAGGCAGGGAAGCGACGATTTCGACCTGATGCCGGGCCAGAAAATCGGCCAGGTCCTCCTGCCCTTTTTCCAGCAAGATAACCAGATTACAACGATCGACCACATGCACGCCCAATTCTCTGGCCTGTTTCACGAGGTAGCGAAAGTTTTCATTCAGCTCCGGTGCGCCACCCGTAAGGTCAAGCCGCTGCAGCTGTTTTCGTTGCAGGAAAGTCAGTACATCCTCGATGGTACGCCTGTCCATCTCCTCCTTCCTTTTAGGGCCAGCATTCACGTGACAATGGACGCAGGAGAGATTGCAGCGAAATCCAAGATTGACCTGGAGCGTTTCCAGCTTTCCCCGACTGATGGATGGGAATGTACTGGGCTGTAATAGATGGGTCGTATCAAGCATGGTTGTTCCCGGTTTTTACTCTAGACACCGTCCGAATCATACGTATCAAATGCCGTTACAGATTCGTTATGTGATGCAGCACACAAATCAGATCAGTCGAAGGATGAACAAGCAGATCATAACATATTGTTTTATTTGGCTTTAAACAGATTACACCATGATCACCCAGAAGATCACCTGAACCATTTCACCCGCTTGTGCGCCAATTTTGCAAGTCATTATTTTGTTTCTGCTTATTTTCTTATATATAGAGCCATCATAGTTCAAGGAGTAAAGAGATGTTACCCTTGCCGATAGGCCTGATTATCGCCATGTTGTCCGGTCTGATGTCATTCTTTAATCTACGGCCTGGATGGATTGGTCAACTATTCATGGATCGATACGGTCTTCCGGACATTGATTGCTGTCGGGGCACTTATTACCCTGATCAACGAGGTTGGTCAATGCTTGGCATGTCGATTTAACAGATCCTGTAGTAACTTGGCTTGCGCACAGTAAAGCACCCACTCCAAAGTTTCTCCATCACCAGGCTCGGACATTAAGGAAAAACCGAAAAACCCCGAACGGGTCCGATAGTCGTTATCACTACCCTACGCAGCTGCGAAGACAAGACAACCTTTGTTGAGATGCATACCAAATGGTTACACCGATATCGGGACTTTATGGGAGAGAACCATATATTTCTCTATCGACAGGATCGCGAACCTCTATCAGGCACTTCCAGTACGCCGGCGACACGAGCCTGATCACGACCAGATGAATTGGCCTGAAACATAGCAAGGACAGCAAGGTCAATGATGAAATCCATGCCTAAGATCACCCAGTAAGTCAGAATAGTTTTTTACATATCGATTCAGGACGGCTGAATTATTCCAGCAGCAAGACATCGCTCACTAAACGCAGTCAAACCATCGCCACTCCCGTGGGTGCAGTTGTCGGCAGGCCAAAACCGATTTTGGACAAAAAGCGCGGTTATCTTTTATACTCGAATTTTGAGGTAGGGTTGCCCGGTTGGATTGATTCGCTACGGCGGTCTTGAGTTGAAAATGTTCATTTTCGTTCCGAACTGTATCGCGTCAGAAGTGTGGCAACACGAGGGATGGAATCAAATACTGCACTGAAAAAACGAGTCTTCGAAATCTCGATCCAAGGGAGGAGAATAATGAATATTCGTGAGTGGCACGTGTTACGCGCATCGGCCGAAATTATTCATTGCGTCATCTGTAAAAAAAGACCAGTTGCCGTTGACCGAATCCATCCTCACTCACGACGAAATCGGCGGAGCCGACTTTTTGCATTTGCAACGAGTCTGTTGTTGCTGATCCCATTTGCCGCACACGCGCTGATTCTCGACATCACACCGACAAGCTCGACAGTCAACGAAGGGGACGGCATCATCCCCGGCGCTGTACGCCTCACCAGGGAGTCCAATGATCCAGCGGGTGGCTGTATAGTCGCCGGCTTCATCAGCCTTGGTGGCACCGCAACTTTTAACGCCGACTACAACTTAGCCGGCAGCGCGCTCGATTTTGAAGTCGATTTACCCGCCAGCGCATCATCTGCAGAGGATCCAGGAGGGGTTGTCATACTCGATGACGCCGTCTCCGAACAGGATGAGACAATTATCATCACGATCAGTAACGCGGCGATCACCACGTTCGGTTGTCCTGCCGGAATTGTGATCAATAATGCTGCAAATACGATTATTACCATCCAGGACAACGATACAACCGCCTTGCAAGCGGTCGATGATACCGCGAGCACTTCCGCAAACACATCGGTGACGATAAATGTCCTGGCCAACGACACAGGGACCGGATTAAGCGTCAGCTCGTTGGGGACTGCTTCCAATGGATCGGTAGTGGACAATGGTAATGGAACGTTAACCTACACACCGAACGCCGACTTCGTCGGTGTTGACAGTTTCACCTACACGATTACGGATGGACAGTCCGCTCTGGGTACAGCCACGGTTACCATCGACGTAACTGCAACAGCACCCATAACCAACGCGGCAGATGATACTGCCTTCACGGTTACGGATCTGCCTGTAAGCATCAATGCCCTCGCCAACGATACAGGATCAGGGATAAGCATCTATTCCGTCGGAACTCCATCCAATGGCACGGCCGTAAACAACGGCAATGGAACGATCACATATACGCCCAACAGTGGATTCGAGGGTGTAGATTCATTCAGTTATACAATCATCGACACCTCAGATGTTACGGCCACCGCTACTGTTACGGTAAGCGTCGGAGGTACTAACTTGAGCGACCTTCCAACGCTCAACAATAACCAGCAGGCGGTTGCCGATAGCCTGGACGCGCTCTGTTCAACCGCACAGAGTGGAGAGCTTCAGGCGAAATGTGACGCTATCGCTTCCTTACCCGCAGACCAGCAGCTGCAAGTGCTTGATGAGATTGTCCCTAATGATCTGGCTGCGCAAGGAAGTGTTTCCGTTGAGATCGCAACAACCCAGATCATGAATATTCGTACACGTTTAGCCGCTCTACGCAAAGGTGCGGCTGGACTGGCGATGGATGGCTTCCATCTTTCTATCGAAGGTCAGTCGATTCCCATCGGCACGCTCACCGATGCCGTGATCAACGAGCCGCGGGGCGGTGGCGCAAGCGCAGATGGAAATCCACGTTTTGGGATGTTCATTAACGGTCGAATCAATTTCGGTGATAAAGACGCCTCCGCAAACGAGTCAGGCTTCGATTTCGATACCCGGGGAATCACCGTGGGAGCCGATTATCGGCTCAACGATCGACTGATCTTAGGTGCTGCATTGGGCGTTGCGACTACCGACTCGGAGTTCGACAATTCTGGTGGCAAGCTCGACAATAGAACAAGGAGCATATCGTTCTATGGCAACTTCTATCCATCGGAGCATACCTATATCGACTGGATCGCGACGGCCGGCCGGCATGACTTTGAGACTGAAAGAAACCTGTCGACGTTGTCCACTCTGACCGAGGGCGATACCGATGGAGATGAGATTGCGATTAGCCTAAGTGGTGGCGTGAACTTTAACCGAGGCTCCCTACTGTTGAACGCCTACGGGCGACTCGAGCATATCGAGGTCGACATCGACAGCTATCAGGAAACGGGTGGCGGCGGCCTGGCCTTGCAGTACGCAGATCAGACAGTGGAGTCGCTTACTACTGCGCTGGGTGCCCGCCTTTCCAAGGTGTACAGCATGACATGGGGGGTATTGACACCCAGTGTTTACCTGGAGTGGGAGCACGAGTTCGAAGACGATGAGCGGTTAATCACTGCGGCATTCACAGAAGATTTGACGACAGCCTTCTCGGTTATGACAGATAGCATGGATGAAAACTATCTCAACTACGGATTGGGACTGGCAGCCACGCTGCCACGCGGCAAGTCATTCTTCTTCAACTACGAGTCCGTGGCAGGACAGGATGGAATAGACAACACGACGATCGACCTGGGTCTACGAATCGAATTCTAGCAAACAATCCCGAGGTGGCTGAATGTCATACCCCCGGTGAGATGCTCACCGGGGTGAGTGAACGCTCGTTGTGTGGATCGCTCGGTAATAGCGAAACGCTATGGATCTCAACTTATCCTCACCTCTTGAGTTAATCCACCGCGATGAGGAGTAAAGCGGAGGCGCAAATATGGGTAAAAAAAGACTCACATCTGGAGTAATCATCCGCAAGCTTTGGCGGGTGAGGCATTGGGTGACAAAGTGTCGCTCCGTGTATCCGGTGTTTTTTATGTTAAGCGCTGCCGCCTCGTATCCACGCCCATTGCCACCTCCCGGAATAGCAGCACATACACACAACTAGCCTCTGATATGAGCTGTCGATTGCCTACACCTGAATCGATAGATGCAATGACTGCAACTATAGAAGAGGTCGGAACGGCTGGTAAATCACACCCATAAATATGCCTGGTTTCATGGACAGCAATGGGATGTTTGTGGCGCCCTCTATAGCAGGCGAAGCGCTGTGCATCCGACTTGCCCGAATGCCTGTCGCACGGTAAACTATTGTTTAATTTAGAGAAATAATACTTGCCCTCGTAGCTCAGCAGGATAGAGCAATCGCCTCCTAAGCGATAGGTCACAGGTTCGACTCCTGTCGAGGGCGCCACTCAGACGATTTGAGTAGACAGATGCCGAATCGGTCAATTCCGCCTTACCGTAACCTGCAACAGCTGTTGCTGGTATTCCTGCTGATTGGTCTTAGTCTCGATAGCAGCTGTCATGCAGCCATGCTGGAGGGGCAGGTCGTCGGAATTCTTGGCGGCGACCGTATCACACTCAGGCCGGCGGATGGTATCTACAGAGAAATCAAACTCACCGGGATCCGCATACCAACCCACGACAAAAACATGGAAAAGATAGCGCAACGCCACCTCAATATGTTGCTTGCGGGCCGCTTTGTCAGCGTCGAATACAATACCCTTTCCGCCAGGGGTGTTATACTCGGAACTGTCCTCCATGGGGGATCGGATATAGCCTTACGGATGTTGTCCGATGGCTTGGCCGTGACGACAAACCATCCACGGCTGCAACCTTCAAGATTGAGGCGTTACGAACAAGCCGAGGCCACCGCCCGCGCCCGCGGACTCGGTTTTTGGCAGAAATTGAGATGAGTAATTGCGAGGTGGTCAATGGGGAAAAAAAGCGATCAAAAGAAAAGCAAGAAGGATAAAGACAACAAAAAGTTAACCACACAGACGAAAAAAAGCAGTAAAAAAGAGAAAAAAGGCGCTAAAGAGAGTGCTGTGGTAAATCCGCAGCTGCGGCTGGATATGATCGCCGAAGCTGCCTACTTTATCGCTGAAAAGCATGGTTTCAACCCGCAAAGGGCAACGCAGGATTGGCAACAGGCTGAAGAACAGATAGATGAGATGCTCAAATCTAAATATGGTGAAGCGACAAGCTAGGGGCTGTTTGCACTAATCCTTTTTCTTTTTTGTCTTTGCCTTGGACCTGGACTCTTTTTTGCGCAGGCGTTTCAGGTTTTCTTCCAATGCGGTCTCCAGTGCCTTATAAACCTTGAGTTGCGCAGCCTGATACTGAGTTTCAGGTTCTCCGACCAATTCCAGGCGGGCACCGAAATAGGCCAGATCCGCTTCCAAAGAAATCGGATTCAGGTTGACCCTTAATTTGTTACTCTCTTGTGCGGACAATTGCTTACTCTTTTCACCTGACTGCCATGTGCGGTGTCTTATAAGGCTAACGCGCTTAGCATAGAGCGCTGCCGTTTACCCTGTCTAGTGGAGACACATTCCAGCAGTGATATCTTTCATATAACACCTCTCCAATCCTTTTCAAACATCCCATTGGCGAATCACTGAAGGCGCTAAACAATCTGAGACACCACACTATTTTAGCAGAGCAATGACATGAATTGAGAAAGGGGTTGAATGATGTATTGAATCGGCCAATATTTTGTATAAATTTCAAACAGATTTTTTTTTAGTATCTTCTGTCAATCTATCTGTCTGTGCTAACATTTACTGATAGGTGCCCAAAAATAAATTATTCACCAACCACCACGCTTAATGGGCTTTAAAATGACCGACTATCTGGATTTACTCAGATCCACCTCTGCCTATTCGGGCGGAAACGCCGCCTTTGTTGAAGAGCTGTACGAAAACTATCTCAAAGACCCGCAAAGCATCCCGGACGACTGGCGAAAGGAGTTCGAGGGACTACCGAGTCAAGCCCACACTGACACTGCGCATGAACCCATCCGCCAGCGTTTTCTCCATCTGGTGAGTGAAAAGCGCTCTGCAACCATCACCGCAGATGAAAACCTCTCGCCGGGAGCCGCAGAGCAACAGGCCTCGGTTCTACGCTATATCAACGGATTTCGCATGCGAGGCCACCAAAATGCGGATCTCGACCCCCTCAAGCTGCGCGACCCTGTCTATGTTCCCGATCTCGATCTGGCCTACCATAAGCTGGAAAAGATAGACCAAAACACCATTTACAATACCGGTTCTCTCTTCGCGCCGGAACGCCTGCCGCTGCGAGACATTATCGAGCTGGTCAAGAAAAGTTACTGCGGTAGCGTCGGCACCGAATATGGACACATTACCAGTACCCAGCAGAAGCGCTGGATCCAGGAACGCATCGAACAGCGACACCTTTTCCAGCAGTTCAGCAATAAACAGAAGATCTGGCTCCTGACTCTGCTGACCGCAGCCGAGGGGATCGAAAAATATCTGCACAACCGGTACGTCGGCCAGAAAAGGTTCTCTCTGGAGGGCGGCGAGACGCTGATCCCATTGCTGGACGATCTGATCCAGCACTGTGGCAGCAATGGCATCAATGAAGTCGTCATCGGCATGGCCCATCGCGGACGGATCAATGTATTGACCAATATACTGGGTAAGCCGCCTCAGGATATTTTTGATGAGTTCGAAGGCCGTGTCACCGTTGACCCGGTACGTCTCTCCGGCGATGTGAAGTATCACATGGGTTTCTCTACCGATATCGATACCGACAGTGGAATAGTGCATGTCGCACTGGGCTTCAACCCCTCACATCTGGAGATCATCAATCCTGTCATCGAAGGCTCGGTAAGGGCGCGGCAACGCCGTCGCAGCGATCATGACGGTTCCAGGGTATTACCTGTATTGATTCATGGTGATGCCGCATTTGCCGGCCAGGGTGTGGTGATGGAGACCCTGAACCTTTCGCAAACCCGCGGCTACACCACCGGTGGCACGGTGCATATCATCATCAACAATCAGGTCGGGTTTACCACCAGCAATCCCATGGACACCCGTTCCACCCTCTACTGTACCGATGTCGCCAAAATGGTTCAGGCGCCAATCTTTCATGTCAATGGCGACGATCCCGAAGCGGTCGTCTACGTCACTCGCCTGGCACTCGAATTTCGCATGCGTTTTCGCAAGGATGTGGTGATCGATGTCATCTGCTATCGCCGGCTTGGTCACAATGAAGCCGATGAACCCGCCGTCACACAACCGGAGATGTACAAGAAGATCCGCAATCGTCCAACGATAAGGACCCTGTACGCAGAGAAGCTGGTGCAGGAATCAGTCATCTCTCCCCAGCAGGCGCGAGATTTGGTGAATAATTATCGTGAATCCCTTGAACAGGGGATCGTAGTGGCAAGGCCTGTAACCTGCGCCCTTCGCCATCCCTATGCGGTAAGATGGAACGCCTTTAAAGGTATCGAATGGGATCACCCGATGGATACCCGGCTCAGCAGCGAGCGTTTAGATCTGCTGGCGGAACAGCTACTGCATGTTCCGGGGGGGTTTGAACTCCATCCCCGGGTTGAGAAGATTTGGACCGAGAGAAAGCGCATGGCCAGCGGCGATCAATTCGTCGACTGGGGCTTTGCCGAAAACATGGCCTATGCCTCCTTGCTCACCGAGGGTGTCCCGGTGAGACTCTCAGGCCAGGACTCAGGGCGCGGAACCTTCTTTCACCGTCACGCAGTGCTTCACAATCAGATCGACGGCGAACCCCTGATCCCACTGCAGCATTTGACCCGGGACCAGGCTGACTTTGTGGTCATCGACTCGCTGTTATCGGAGGAGGCGGTACTCGGTTTTGAGTATGGTTACGCCACGGCAGAGCCCAATTGCCTTACCATCTGGGAGGCCCAGTTCGGTGACTTCGCTAACGGCGCACAGGTTGTCATCGATCAGTTCATCACATCGGGCGGTGAAAAGTGGGGCCTGCTGTGCGGACTGGTGATGTTCCTGCCCCACGGTTACGAAGGTCAGGGTGCCGAGCACTCATCGGCCCGTCCGGAGCGCTTTCTGCGCCTCTGCGCCAACCACAACATTCAGGTCTGCGTTCCAAGTTCGGCATCGCAGATATTCCATCTGTTAAGACGGCAGATGCTGCGGCCATATCGTCATCCACTCGTCGTAATGACACCCAAGAGCCTGCTCAGGCACCGCTTGGCAACATCACCCAAACAGGAACTGCTGGAAGGCGGATTCAAAAATGTCATCGACGAGATTGATGATATCGATCCGAAAAAGGTCCGGCGCCTCATTATGTGCTCGGGAAAGGTTTACTATGAATTGTTGGAGACCCGCCGCTCGCGCGGCCTGGAAGATGTGGCAATCATACGCTTAGAGCAACTATACCCCTTTCCGCAAGAAGACTTCGACAAGATCGTAACACGCTATAAGAACGCAAAAATGTTTATCTGGTGTCAGGAAGAACCGCAAAACCAAGGGGCATGGGATCAAGTCAAACATCGCTTCTACCCCATAGCTTCCAAGAACAGGCAGCTCTACTATGTTGGACGCTCTTCAGCAGCGGCACCCTCAGTCGGTTACCGCTCGGTACATGTCGAACAGCAGGAGACCCTGATTGACGAGGCACTCTCCGGGCGCATCAATCCTCGAATGAACTACAGGAACCAGGACTATCAATGAGCATCGAACTACGCGTTCCCCAACTTCCCGAATCGGTTTCAGACGCCACCGTGCTGAGCTGGCACAAACAACCGGGTGAACAGATCGACCAGGATGAGACACTGGTCGATCTGGAAACCGACAAAGTTGTACTTGAAGTACCGTCACCGCAATCAGGCATCCTGACAACGATCCACTTCAAAGAGGGTGAAACCGTTCAGGCTGATGATATTTTGGGCATTCTGGAGGCCGGAGCCGGGACTCCACCCAGCCAAGAACAACCGCCTGAAACCCCGCAGGCAGACAGGGAGGCACCTGCCCTCTCTCCCGCAGTCAGACGCCTGGTAAAGGAGAGTGGCATCGATCCCAGTACGATACAGGGCAGCGGAAAAAACGGGCGTATCGTCAAATCCGATGTGGAAACGGCGATCGCCGCGCAAAAGAGCGGATCTCAAACCGAGAGCGCTGCCGCGCCGGCAACTCCACCTCCCCCACCGGCAGCCGTCGCAACAGGTCGTATTGAAGAACGGGTACCGATGACGCGCCTGCGCAAACGTGTCGCGGAGCGTTTGGTTGAGGCACAACAGACCGCTGCAATCCTGACCACCTTCAATGAGGTTAACCTGAAAGCCATTTCCGATCTTCGGGTCAAATACAGAGACGAGTTCGAAAAACGGCACAATGTACGCTTGGGTTTCATGGCCTTTTACGTCAAGGCAGCGGTCGAGGCACTGAAAAAGTATCCGATCATCAATGCAACCGTCGACGGTGATGATATCCTCTATCATGGCTATTTCGATATCGGTATCGCCGTCTCCTCACCACGAGGGCTGGTGGTGCCGATATTGCGGGATGCGGATCAGCTCAGCTTTGCCGCCGTAGAGCAAAGAATCAAGGATTTCGGCGCCAAGGCCAAGGATGGATCGTTGAGTTACGAAGACCTGACCGGCGGCACATTCTCCATTACCAACGGCGGCGTATTCGGCTCCATGCTCTCCACACCGATTCTCAACCCACCTCAAAGCGCGATACTCGGCATGCATTCAATCCAACAGCGCCCGGTGGCTGAAAAAGGAGAGATCGTTATCCGCCCCGTGATGTATCTGGCGCTATCCTACGACCACCGCATCATCGATGGCCGGGATGCTGTACAGTTCCTGGTGACCATCAAGCAGTTGTTGGAGGATCCCAGCCGGTTACTACTGGAAATCTGATCATGCATTAACAATAATCTTGTAAATTCACCACAACGAACAGAATGACCAGAATCGCACTCGACCGGCCTCTTCACCGGTCGATGCTGCATCGACAGGATTGACCATGACCCTCATCCGCCAGGAAGACCTTATCCATAGCATCGCCGATGCTCTTCAGTTTATCTCCTATTATCATCCGGTCGACTTCCTCAAAGCCATGGGAGAGGCATGGGCCAAGGAAGAGAGTCCGGCCGCCAAGGATGCAATGGCGCAGATTCTGGTCAATTCACGCATGTCTGCCGAGGGAAAGCGTCCGGTCTGCCAGGATACCGGTATGGTGGTAGTTTTTCTCAAGATCGGTATGCAGGTTAAATGGGGCGGCGAGATGTCGGTCAGCGACATGGTCAATGAAGGCGTACGCCACGGTTATGCCCATCCCGACAATGTACTGCGATTCTCCATGGTCACCGATCCACTCGGCCGCCGCAAGAACAGTGGGGACAATACACCGGCCATCATTCACATGGAACTGGTCCCGGGCGAAAAAGTCGAAGTTAAAATCGCAGCCAAGGGCGGTGGATCAGAGAACAAATCCCGTTTCAAGGTGCTCAACCCGTCCGGCTCACTGGTAGATTGGGTTTTACAAGAGGTACCCAAGATGGGCGCCGGATGGTGCCCGCCGGGGATGCTCGGTATCGGCGTCGGAGGTTCGGCGGAAAAGGCCATGCTGCTGGCCAAGGAGTCGTTGATGGAACCCATCGATATCCATGAATTGCAGGCACGCGGCCCGGCCAATCGCAAAGAGGAGCTGCGTTTGGAGATCTATGACAAGGTCAATGCGCTGGGCATCGGCGCACAGGGACTCGGAGGCCTGACCACGGTGCTCGACGTTAAGATCAGCGACTTTCCCACTCACGCCGCCTCTTTGCCGGTGGGCATGATCCCTAACTGTGCCGCCACGCGTCATGTTGAGTTCACCCTGGACGGCAGCGGCCCCGCCCTGCTATCCCCGCCTACCCGTGAAGATTGGCCTGATGTGACCTGGGAGGCCTCCCCGCAAGCACGCCGCGTCAACCTGGATGAGATCAGCAAGGAGGAGATGGCCGACTGGCAACCGGGTGAACTCATACTGCTCAACGGTAAACTTCTGACTGGGCGGGATGCCGCGCATAAGCGGATCGCCGATCTCTACGCCAACAATCAGCCACTGCCCGAGGGAATCGACTTCCATGGCCGCTTTATCTATTACGTGGGACCTGTCGATCCTGTCCGTGACGAGGTAGTAGGCCCGGCCGGCCCCACTACCGCCACACGCATGGATAAGTTCAGCGATGTCATGTTGGATCAGGCGGGTCTGTTTGGCATGGTCGGCAAGGCGGAACGGGGCCCGGCGGCTTTGCAGGCGATTAAACGTCATAAAGCGGTCTATCTGATGGCGGTGGGCGGTGCAGCCTATCTTGTATCCAAAGCGATTCGCAGCTCACGGCTGCTGGCATTTGAAGATCTCGGCATGGAGGCCATACGGGAGTTTGAAGTGGTCGATTTTCCGGTCACAGTGGCAGTCGACAGCCGTGGCAACTCTGTTCATCAGACGGGCCCCGCCGAATGGCGGGACAAGATAGGTAAGATACCAGTTGTACCGGAGTAGTTTGACATGACTTCTTATAAAGCCTTTCGTATCCATAGAGAGAATGCTCAACATTCGGCAGGGATTGAAGAACTTGAGTTACAACCCCTGGATAAGGGTGAAATCCTGATCCGTGTGCAATACTCCAGTATCAATTACAAAGATGCCCTGGCCGGGACTGGCAAGGCACAGATCATCAGACGCTATCCGTTGACCGGCGGTATCGATGCCTGTGGTGAAGTTGCCGAGAGCAGCGACAAACGCTACAAACCCGGTGACACGGTGATTGTTACAGGTTACGAGCTCTCAACTACCGTTGATGGCGGCTATGCCGAATATCTTCGGGTGCCGGCAGACTGGGCAGTACCGTTGCCTGGGGGTCTCACCACTTCCCAGTCGATGATCCTGGGCACCGCCGGCTTCACCGCTGCCCTGGCGCTGCACCGCATGGAGGTCAACGGCCAACGCCCGGATATGGGCCCCATACTGATCACCGGCGCTACCGGGGGGGTGGGCTGTATTGCGGTCAACATCTTCGATGGAGAGGGGTTTGATGTGCATGCCGTCACCGGCAAGGCGGATCAACAGGCCTTTCTGGAACACCTCGGCGCGCAAGAGGTGCTGGGACGTGAACAGGTCAGCGCCTACCATCACGCCCTGGAACGGGGCACATGGGGGGGTGCTGTGGATAACGTGGGTGGCGAAATGCTCTCCAGCATCACCCGCAAGATCAAACCCTGGGGCAACATCGCCGCAATCGGTTTGGCCGGTGGGCATGACTTGAATACCACGGTGATGCCATTCATTTTACGAGGCGTCAGCTTGATTGGAATCAACTCCGCCGGCTGCCCCTACGAGATTCGAGAGGAGATATGGCAGCGCCTGGCCACCGACCTGCGGCCCAGGCATATGGACGATATCCTGACCCAGACAGTCTCCATAGAGCAGCTCCCGGAAATCTTTGACCAGATACTCGCGGGTAAGATTACAGGACGTACCTTGGTGTCCTTCTAGGGCTATTGACACGCTCTATCGCCAGTCCGGTGACCAAATTGATCATCTTTGCTGCTGAGCGCCTGCCTACAGCGATTATCAATCACACATCCTGTGAGCAATAACACTATGGCCAATCAAGTCTCGAACAATGACATGACTGGATCCCTTAATGTGATCTGCTTGCTCTCCGGTATCTGTATGTCTCGATAATAGAACCCCATTGTATCTACCGTATTACGGTATCGTTGTATTTTGCTGCATGTACTCCATATAGAGGAGTCAAATGGTCATAATGTTCCCCGCAATGATATCGTCCATGGATATATTAAGGCGTTCTGCAATCAGGTAGTGAAACGGTAATCCCTGGGTACGACGACCACCCCCTTGGGGGAAACGGAAAATCGGGCTGCGTCACGCGCTTGATCAAATCCTATACGCTCACCGGCAGGAATCACAACACACTTGTCGACGATACAATTCTCCAACTGCGCCCTATCGCCGACCTTGACGCCATCGAAAAGAATCGAGTTATGAATCACCGCTTCATCCCCGATCAGGCACTTCGGAAACAAAATGGATCGCTGTACACTGCCACCCACGATGAGGACCCCATTGGCAACGATGGAGTTGATAAAGATCCCCTCACTGCCTGAGATGCCCGGCACGGTCCGTGCCGGCGGGTTTTGCCCATGGTGGGTACGGATTGGCCACTCAGGCTGATACAGATCCAATGACGGCACCGGGTCCAACAACTCCATGTTCGTTTTATAGTAACTGTCGATGGTGGCGACATCCCGCCAATAGCGGTCCTGGCTGACCCGCCCCGTCTCAGCACCGAATTGGTAGGCGTAGGCACTGCCGGCCGCAACCATTTTCGGCAAAATGTCATGGGTGAAATCATGACTGGAACCACTCATATCGTGATCCTCCTCAAGCGCTGAAATCAGGCCGTCAATGGAAAAGAGATAGATACCCATTGAAACCTGGGCAATTGACTCACCATCGCTATCGGCTCTTTGCCGCTCATGCAGTACACCATAAGAATTGACTTGACCATTCCGGTCCAGGTCCAAGATTCCGGAAAGACCGGCTTCTACTGAAGGGCGCTGCATGCAAGCGACCGTTACACTGGCTTTGTTCTGCACATGAAATGCGATCATTGGCGCGAAATCCATTCGATAAATATGATCACCGGGCAGGATCAATACCCGTTCCGCGCCACTGCGCTTGAGCATGTAGAGGTTCTGGTAAACGGCATCAGCAGTACCGTCATACCATCCACCACCCCTTCGCATTTGCGGCGGAACGGCGGTGATGTATTCAGCCAACTCCGGATTGAAGAGCGACCATCCGTCTCTCAAATGCTTTTGCAGGGAGTGGGATTTATATTGAGTCAACACCAATATCCTGCGTAGCCCGGAGTGCAGGCAATTGACCAGAGGGAAATCGATGATTCTGTATTGACCCCCGAAGGGTACCGCTGCCTTGGTCCGTTCGAGCGTGAGTGGCTGCAGGCGAGAACCCTGACCACCTGCGAGGATCACAGTCAATGTCTTGTCTAGCATCATGTAACTCCGCTTTTATAATCCCTCGAGTGGAATCTCTACAGCAATGGATCAGCAAGAAACGATCCTGTAAAAGGATTCTCAGCCTGATAACCGACCCCAAGACAGATGGGAAGACCAATAAATCCAAATCAGGGGTTTTATTCGGTGCATTCGCACCGCTTTCATCCATCGGCGCTATTGATAATAGTGCCTATGCACTCCGATAGCGCAAGCGTAGCCTCCACAAACGGGAACATAAGTGACCGACCATCCAATACTATATCGGGCAAATATACAATGGTGTTCTGTTTTTCTCATAAATTCAATGACCTGAAAAAATCAGTCCTATTCTCTGCCGTGGCCGCTAATGGAAACTAATAAAGTGTCGTCATCAATTCCAAGAACAACTTCATCTCTCTCGCAGATGAGTTGGAAATACCTGTACAACTTCAGCAGGAGTTCGAGAGCGAAATCCGCCTCAATTTGCAGTATCGGGTCATTCATGGCAACTATAGGCGGCTGCTTGCCATAGGGCAGATACATGAAGAGACGGCCTAGGGCCTGTTAACACTAATCCGATCCCGATTGCATCGAAACTCGGGATCAATGCATGGGATTCAAGCTAGAGTTACAAAGGCGTCTCTGGTAGTTTTAAGCGTTATCATTCACTGATATAGAATAACTGCATTTTGCTCATTCCACCCTGCAGGGCGAAAAAAAGTCCCGGCAGCATCCATTGGATTAGTGTGAACAGGCCCAAGAGAGAACAATGCAAAAAACCTTCTCGCTGATGGTGCATGGCGGCGCGGGAACTATGGACAACGTCAAGGACAATAAGATGGCCTTGCGCTATCTGGAGAGCATCCGTACCGTCCTGGAACATGGCCGAGATATCCTGAATCGCGGGGGCAACGCCCTCGAAACAGTGGAGACCTGCGCATCCCTGCTGGAGGACGATCCGGTATTCAATGCCGGGTGCGGTTCCGTACTCAATGAAAACGGCAAAGTGGAAATGGATGCCGCCATCATGGATGGTCGTGATCTCTCCGCCGGCGCTGTCGCTGCAGTAAGCAATATCGCCAACCCTATACAGCTGGCCCGCCTGGTTATGGCAGAAAGCGAACATGTGATGCTGATCAGCGATGGCGCGATGAAGTTTGCAGCTCACTACGGTATGAAACTGACACCTGATCACTATTTTTTCACCCCCGATCGCGTTCAGCAGCTGGAGCAGGCACGGCTGCATCGTCGAATCATGCTGGACCATGATGAAAGCGATGAATTTTCAGAAGACCAGAAGTACGGCACCATTGGCGCTGTTGCTCGCGACGTTGAGGGCAACCTGGCTGCGGCGACTTCCACGGGGGGTGTGGTGAATAAACGCATGGGGAGGGTCGGCGATTCGCCGATTATCGGTGCAGGAGTGTTTGCCGACAATCAGACCTGTGCGGTCTCCACCACCGGGTTCGGCGAAGACTTCATGCGTACCGTCCTTGCCAAGACGGTGTCGGATGCCATGGAGTTTCTCCACTGTGACGCCAAGGGTGCGGTGGAGTATGGCATCGAGTATCTGTTAGGCAAAGTCAAAGGCAGGGGGGGCATGATCGTCATCGACCATCAGGGTAACTGCGCCGCCGATTTTACGACCCGAAAGATGATCCATGGCTGGATCGAAAAATCGGGCCAGAGCTGCGCGTCTTTTTAGCTGTAAACCGGATACGAGCACACTTCCCCTCTTGCAGCTTCGCTTTCGCAAAACCTGCACCTGAGGATCGGGAAGCGCAAAAAAAGCGCCCCATTCCGGTGCTGGATGTCAGTTCAATCCCAAAACCGTGAGTTCAGGCAACCTTCAATCAGTGTCGCCGGTATTCGGAATCCAGCCAACATTGGGGAAGTGGCTCCCCGGAAGGGAATTTCATCTGATCCTTGGCAAACCTCTCAGCATCCTGCATCTCCTCACCCGCATGGAAACGTCCAATTATCTCAGTGTGATTAGGATTAAAAAGGTCTGTCAGACTCAGCACTTCTACCAGTTTTTCACTGTTTTTCTGCATTAGAAACATCGACTACCTCCTTAATAACCGGGGCAGTGAAGATCAACAACCCTGGTTGTATACTTCCTCTGAAAAAGTCTTCTATTAATAATTATGGATTAGCAAGGGCGATTTTCAACGCTACCGGAAGTGTTGAGTATCTGCTCCACACTCTTCAAACGGAGATTAAAGAAATCACCGAATGGGGTAATGGTTTTTCAAAGTTCGCGCGTGGCCAGAAATTCGATATCCGGCCAACGTTCCATGGCCAGATCGAGGTTCACCCGGGTTGGCGCCAGATAGACCAGCTGGCCATCCCCGTCCAATGCCAGGTTGTCATAGGCCTTATCCCTGAATCGCTCCAGCATTTTTTCGTCCTTGCAAACAATCCAACGGGTCGTAGCCACGTTGACGGATTCCACGATCGCCTCGACCTTATACTCGTACTTCAGTCGTGCCACAGCCACATCGAACTGCAAAACACCCACGGCGCCCAGGACCAGATCATTGTTTTTCAGCGGCCTGAAGACCTGGGTGGCGCCCTCTTCGCACAGCTGCAAAACACCTTTCAGCAGCGCTTTCTGCTTGAGCGGATCTTTCAATACCACACGGCGAAAAAGCTCCGGCGCAAAATAGGGAATTCCTCCATACTTCAACTCCTCCCCTTCCGTAAAGGTATCACCGATCTGAATAGTGCCATGATTGTGCAGGCCGATGATATCCCCCGGCCAAGCCTCATCCACGTGGCGACGCTCATCGGCCTGGAAGGTGATGGCGTTGCTGATCTGCACAGTCTTGCCGATCCGCACATGCCGCATCTTCATGCCTTTGCGGTAGCTGCCTGAGCAGACTCGCAAAAAAGCAACACGATCCCGGTGCTGTGGATCCATATTGGCCTGTATCTTAAAGATAAAGCCACTGAATTTAGCCTCCGATGGCTCCACCAGGCGCTGCTGCGCCGTGCGTGACAGCGGTCCAGGTGCATACTCGACAAAGGCATCCAGCAGCTCTTTGACACCAAAGTTGTTGATTGCCGATCCGAAAAACACCGGCGTCAGCTCACCCCGGGCATAGGCCTCCAGGTCGAGTTCATGGCTGGCGCCACGCACCAGCTCGATCTCCTCACGCAGTTCCTCCGCCTGGCTGCCGATGAGGTCATCCAGCTTGGGATTGTCGATACCTTCTATTACCTCACCCACCTGGATCTTGCCACCATGGGTGGCACTGAAAAGGTGGGTGGTGTCGCTGCGCAGATCGTAGACTCCTTTCAGACGTTTACCCATGCCTATCGGCCATGATACGGGGGCGCACTTTATCTTCAGCACTTCCTCGATCTCATCCAGTATCTCCAGCGGGTCGCGTCCCTCGCGATCGAGTTTATTGACAAAGGTGAGAATCGGCGTATCACGCAAACGGCACACATCCATCAGTTTGATCGTTCGCTCCTCGACACCCTTCGCCACATCGATGACCATCAATGCTGAATCCACTGCCGTCAGGGTTCGGTAGGTATCTTCTGAAAAATCCTCATGACCGGGAGTATCGAGCAGATTGACGATCTCATCCCGGTAGGGAAACTGCATCACCGAGGAGGTGACGGAGATTCCACGCTCCTTCTCCATCTCCATCCAGTCGGAGGTGGCATGGCGCGCCGCTTTGCGTCCCTTGACCGTGCCGGCCATCTGGATCGCCCCGCCATAGAGAAGTAATTTTTCCGTCAATGTGGTTTTACCCGCATCCGGATGGGAGATGATGGCGAAGGTGCGTCGCCGGCTGAGTTGTTCAAGCAATTCGGACATTGAGACCATATTTCACTGTTAAAAGGTCGCGGATTATACCCCATTCAGGGCCACCGTAGTGACTCACCCAATCTGAGTTTCAGAAACCCATCGAGGGAAATTAATTCAGAAAACGCAGTTATTGCGGGTCAGCGTGAAACCGTTTGCCGGTTTGTTGCTTATAATTGTGGCAGGTGGAACGATTTGGTAACGCCATGACTATCTCCCTCGGCATGCTGTCCGGCCTCGGCAATACCGCATCTGCGGCAGAGCGGACTGTGCCCGGCGCTCAGGCCGCCAGCCCCGACAAAAATGCATCAGGCGGTGCCTCTTCAGACTCGGCCGCCACCCCTGCCACCCGTGACAGCACCACACAAAGACCGGTCCGCGAGAGCGGAGAGAGTAGCCGGCTGACTCAGGAGGAACAGGCGGAAGTCAGGGAACTGCAGAAGAGAGACCGGGAGGTTCGGGCTCATGAGGCCGCTCACCGGGCTGCAGCGGGAGGCCTGGCTAGCGGTGGCAGCTATACATACAAGAGAGGCCCAGACGGACGCAGCTATGCGGTCGGAGGAGAGGTTTCGATCCGTATACCATCGACCGACAATCCCAGAGAACGGGCCAGACAGGCGGAAACGGTCCGCAGGGCCGCACTGGCACCGGCCGACCCGTCACCGCAGGATCGTCAGGTCGCGGCACAGGCCTCGGCGATGGCCGCCCAGGCACGAAGTGAAATCCAGGCCGAACAGCGTCAGCAGCTGGCGGAAAACAGAGAAAAGGCCACAGAGCGTGACGGCGAAGGGGGGGTAGCAAGCACTCAAAATCCGTTTTTGGGGCAACGGGCCATTGCCTCCTTTCAATCCGTTGGCAGCGTCGCCAACCTGCACAGCAATCCCTCCACTATCGACGAGATGATATAAACTGCATATATCTAGGTGTCTTCATCTTGCATTTCTTGCCTGACGCTACAACTCCAGTGACATCATCAATGCATTCTCGCGGGACTGATTACGGTCAGGATAATAATCGCGCCGCTGTCCTATCTCGACAAAGCCCAGTTTCTTATACAGTCCAATTGCAGGTTTATTGCCAGCCCTGACTTCCAGATAAACAGTCTCGGCTCCGTGCTGGCGGGCAATTTTCAATAAGCGCCTGATTAACTTCATTGCCAATCCCTTACCTTGCCATTTAGGATCGATGCAGATATTGAGGATGTGCGACTCATCGATGACCACCGACATCACGCCATAGCCGATCACCTGCTGATCGAGGTTCATCACCCAGCAGCAATAGCCGACACGCAGACAGTCCTGAAAAATCCCCAGGGTCCAGGGGTGAGGATAGACCGCCTCCTCGATCGCCATGACCTGTGGAAGATCCTCCACTTGCATGGGGCGGAGACCGAGCAGAGGATCCTGTAACTGGGCGCTCACGCTCGATCCCCCTGCAATATGGAAAGCGCCAGCTGCAGATCCTGCCAGGCCTTGCCTTTCTGTTCGGGGGAACGCAAAAGATAGGCCGGGTGGTATGTCACAACCAACGGAACGCCATGATTTCCGAAGCTGTGAATCCGCCCCCGCAGTTTACCCACGGCAATATCGGTTTTGAGTAGATTCTGCGCCGAAATGCGACCCACCGCGAGAATCACTTTCGGCTTTATCAATTCAATCTGTCTCTGCAGGTAGGGCTCACAGCTCAGGGCTTCCTCCGGCTTTGGATCCCGATTGTTGGGCGGTCTGCATTTTACAATGTTGGCAATAAAGACAGCCTCTCGTTTGTAGCCCATGGCCAGCAACATCCCATTCAGAAGCTGACCGGCCCGACCGACGAAGGGTTCGCCCTGCCTGTCCTCGTCGGCACCCGGGGCCTCACCGATCACAAGCAGCTCCGCCTGGGGATTACCGACACCGAATACGGTTTGTGTGCAACCGGCTCGCAGTCCGCATGCTTTGCATCGCTTTACACTTTGCTGCAATTCCTGCCAATCGAGTTCCGGGTTAGTCCGCGCTTTAAAGGCAGGTACCGTCTCATCTATCGGATCTGAATGAACCACAGCTGTTTCCGAATCAACCGCCCGGGCATCTTCTACGCCCTCCCGTGACTCATCCCCCCGCCCGGCCTTGGCGGTAATCCGCCGCTGCCATAGAGTCAGACCCATGGCCTTCAGATAGTAAATCCGATGCGGCTCCTTCATGCTACAGGGGCGCAGAAGACGAAGGACTGTGTGCGGCTTTTTACTACAGCAAAGCCTGCTCCGGACGGATCGATCGCGGAATTACAATTGCAAGCCACTAAACATCCCCGGTTTGCGGATGGGCCTTCTCCACCGGCTCCAGAATCTTGTTCACTGCATTGATATAGGCCTTTGCGGAAGCGATGACAATATCGGTATCGGCACCCTGCCCATTGGCGATTCTTCCACCTTTTTCCAACCGAACTGTAACCTCCCCCTGGGCATCGGTGCCGCTGGTGATGTTGTTTACGGAATACAGCTGCAGTTCTGTGCCGCTGTTGACGATGCTTTCAATCGCCTTGAAGGCGGCATCCACGGGACCGCCACCCGATGCCACACCCGGCTCCTCCTCCCCATCGATGCTCAGCGTCACCTCTGCATGGGGTGTTTCACCGGTTTCGGAGCAGACCTTGAGGGCGATCAGCTTGACCCTTTCGTTGAACGACTCGGTCTTGGTATCTGTCACCAAGGCCTGCAGATCCTCGTCGAATATCTCATGCTTTTTATCCGCCAGATCCTTGAAGCGCGAAAAGGCCGCATTCAGCTCCTCTTCCGACTCAAAACTTATACCCAGACTCTCCAGGCGTGTGCGAAAGGCGTTGCGTCCGGAGTGCTTGCCCAAGACCATGCGGTTCTGGCTCCAACCCACATCCTCAGCACGCATGATTTCGTAGGTCTCCCGCGACTTCAGCACCCCATCCTGATGTATGCCGGATTCATGGGCAAAGGCGTTGGCGCCGACGATCGCCTTGTTGGGCTGCACCGGAAAACCGGTGATATTGGAAACCAGCTTGGAACAGGCAACGATCTGGGTGGTATCGAGCCTGGTCTGGCAGGAAAATGTGTCGGGTCGGGTTCGCACCGCCATCACAACCTCTTCCAGAGAGGCGTTGCCAGCCCTTTCACCGAGACCGTTGATCGTGCACTCAACCTGTCGCGCCCCATTGCTGACAGCCGACAGCGAGTTCGCCACGGCCAAACCCAGATCGTTATGGCAATGGACTGAAAAGATCGCCTTGTCGGCATTCGGGATCCGATCACGCATCCGGCGGATCAGGTCGCCAAACTGGTGCGGCATGGCATAACCCACCGTATCGGGTACATTCAGGGTAGAGGCGCCCGCATCGATAACCGCCTCGAAGATGCGGCATAGGAAATCGATTTCGGAACGACCGGCATCCTCGGCGGAAAACTCTACATTGTCAGTGTATCTTCTGGCCCGTTTGACCGCATGCACCGCCTGTTCGACGACCTGGTCCGGGGTCATCCGCAGCTTGTGCTGCATATGAATGGGCGAGGTCGCGATAAAGGTGTGTATACGGGCTGAATTGGCTGCTTTCAATGCCTCTCCGGCACGATCGATGTCCTTGTCGAGGGCGCGGGCCAAACCACACACCGTCGAGTCCTTTACCACGTTGGCCACCGCAGAGACAGCCTCGAAATCGCCCTGGCTTGCGATCGGGAAACCCGCTTCTATGACATCGACACGCAGTTTTTCCAAGGCCTTGCCGATACGGACCTTTTCGTCCTTTGTCATGGACGCACCGGGACTTTGTTCACCGTCGCGCAAAGTCGTGTCGAAAATGATCAATTGATCAGCTTGGCTCATACTCCACTCCAGCAGGATTCAGCGCGGCAGCGAACAGCGGCCGGCCAAACGGCTTTTTAAGATGACGATCGAATATAACCCACGCCCTGCGGAATGCCAATCATCGATATTCCAAGACTCTCGAAGGGTAATGATTGCGCGCAGGCCGCTTGCATGTAGACAAGATAGACACAACAAATATCCAAGCTGACCGGATACCTGGCCAACGACTCAGAAACGAACAGCCCGTGTTGTGTCTTGGATCAGTGTTAACAGGCCCTAGCCGATAGCACTCAGGGTTCATCACCCCTGCGTTCGCTGGTGATTCTTTGCTCACGATGCTTACGCAACTGGACCAGGGTCAGGACAGGCCCTGAGATCGCATAGGCAAGAAACAGAAAAAACAGCACCGTGGGCGGATGGGTCTGCACGATAGCCAGCACGATCACAACAACAACCAGGGCGATAAACGGCACCTTACCCTGGAAATCGATCTCCTTGAAACTGTGATAACGAAAATTACTCACCATCAGTAATCCGGTAAGGGTGGTTATGATTGCGGCCGG
The DNA here is from genome assembly GCA_040506195.1 of Candidatus Thiodiazotropha sp. GTDB lineage: Bacteria > Pseudomonadota > Gammaproteobacteria > Chromatiales > Chromatiaceae > Thiodiazotropha. The sequence continues at coordinate 422,516 of JBEVXH010000001.1, forward strand.
CCAGCCCAACGTATTACCGTCCATTCCATAATCGACACCCAGCCAGACCCCCCCGGCCATGATGGCTGCTGCGGACGGGCTCGGCAATCCTTGAAAGTATTTCTTATCCGTATTGGTCAGCTGGGTATTGAACCGGGCCAGTCGCAAGGCCGCGGTGGCGGTATAGATAAAGGCCGCCAGCCAGCCCAGTTTACCCAGATCACTCAATGCCCAGATGTAGATGACCAGTGCCGGAGCCAGTCCAAACGAAACCATATCCGACAGGCTGTCATACTCTGCACCGAAGGCGCTCTGGGTCTTGGTCATCCGCGCCACACGCCCGTCCAGGCCATCCATCAGCATGGCTACGAAGATAGCGACGGATGCGATCTCATATTTACCGTTGACGGCCGCCAGGATGGCATAGAAGCCTGCAAACAGGGCGGCGGTCGTGAACAGGTTCGGTAACAGATAGATCCCTCGACTTCTTTTCTTCTGCTTGCTCTCTTCAGGCTCCATGGTTCCGACCAGATTAACTGATAATTTAAAGGATTATAACAAGGCTGATCATCAAAAGCGCCACACTGAATGATTCCTTTATACCCACAATATCCGACTGCTGAGCCGGTTAAGTCAGCAGCGTAAAGCAGGGGCTCGCCCACGCACCACCTGATGTCATGATGCTTTATTGAAATAATATTTGCGTTTATTCGCGTTCATTTGCGGGCTTATCTCCATTTGCGTCGATTTGCGGCTTGCTTCTACAACACCCTTCATCTCAAAGGCGACCCGATCCCTTCACATCGAGATAGGTGTTTACCAGCGTGACCGGCAGTTGCTGAGGCCGACAGTCCATTATCAGGGCGCCCCGGTGAGCGAGTCTCTCATGGCCCTGTTTCCGCTGCCCGAGATAGTCCATCACGGCCTGAAAGCGTAACGCTCCCTGCAGGTTGACAACCGGCGTCTGAACCACAGTATCCAGCGATGCCTCATGCAAATCCGCGATTACAACCAGATGTCTGCGCACCAGTAGAGATACCGCCTTCAGCAGATCGTCTCGTTCCTCGTTACGGCTGTTTGTCAAGATGACTACAAGGGCCCGTCGCCGCTGCAACATCGTCAGTTTATGCGCAGCGCCGAGATAGTCAGAGGCCTGCAGGGTGGATTCGATATCATAGGTTCGATCCAGCAGACGTCGCACCACGTTCCCGCCTTTCATCGGCGGTTGCCACCGCTCATCCCCGCCAAAGCTGAGAAACCCGACGGCATCTCCCTGACGGTCCGCGACATAGCAGAGCAACAGCATCGCATTCAACGCCTGGTCGAGATGTACGCCTGTGCCATCTTCATGGCGCATATGTCTGCCGCAATCAAGCATGAATACCAGCTGTTGGTCACGTTCATCCTGATACTCCTTGGAGATCAGGCGGCGATAACGGGAACTCGCCTTCCAGTCGATCTGTCGCAATGAATCACCCGTTCTGTACTCCCTCAGCTGGTGGAAATCACTCCCCTCACCGCGACGTTGCCGCCTGCGGACACCCATTTGACTGAGATGATTGTCGGTAGCCAATAAGGCGTAGCGGGCTATTTCACGAAAATTCGGGAAGACGCGTACTTGGGTGGGGTGATCGACGAAACGTTTCTGTCGCCACAATCCCAGGGGAGAGCGAATCACCAGATCGGCACCGCTGAATCGCCCCTCGCCCCGACGTTTAGCCAAAACGCGATAAAACAGATTGAGCTGGCGATGCGCGGGGACAACAAGGGACTGGGGCTGCTGTTCCGCTTCGAATCCTTGCGGATAGTGATCGTGAACCACAACATCGAGCGCAATATCCGACCGGTTGCGCAGATCCAGCTCCACACCGGTCCAGACACCCACGGGTATGCTGGTACGGGCCTTACGCAGCAACTCAGGTGACGGTAACCGGCGTAATCGCAGCAGGTCAAGCAGGGCAAGCAACAACAGCAGCGGCGTGAGCAGCTTCCAAGGTAGTCCCCAAAAGGGAAACCAAACCGCCAGCAGTGCCGGCAGTATCAACAGGGCTGTGGCTATTGTCAGGCGGGTTGTGGGGATCACTGGCGTGGTGCGGGTATATTTGCCAGTAGATCGTTCAGTACATCGTCCGGCTGATAACCTTCGATCTCCAGGTCGGTCGCGAGTCGAATACGATGTCGCAGAACCGGCAGTGCCGCCACCTTGATATCGTCAGGTGTAACATAGTCACGCTGGGCCATAAATGCCTCAGCCCTGGCTACCCGCAGCAGCGCAATACTCCCGCGAGGCCCGGGACCCGCCTCGATCCCGTTCCAGTCGCGTGCCGCCCTGACCAGGCGTACCGCGTAATCGATAATCTGCTCATCCATCTCCAGTTTCGCGATATATGATTGCAATCGCGGGATCTCGCCCACATTCAACTGGGGACGAATGGCGGATGTATCGAGCTGATCGCCGACAACTCCCCGGGTCACCTGTTTTACCATCGACTGCTCATCTCCCTCGGCGGGATAGTCGATAAATACCTTGAGCAGGAAACGATCGAGTTGTGCCTGTGGCAGCGGGTAGGTACCCTCCTGTTCGATAGGATTCTGAGTCGCCAAAACCAGGAATGGGGGAGAGAGCGGGAAGGTACGGCCTTCGATGGTGACTTGCTGCTCCTGCATCGCCTCCAGCAGTGCCGATTGGGTCTTGGCCGGAGAACGATTGATCTCATCGGCAAGCAGTAGATTACTAAACACCGGTCCCTTGCGAACCCGGAAGTTATCACTCTTCATATCAAACATGATATGACCTGAAATATCACTCGGCATCAGGTCCGGCGTGAACTGGATGCGACTGAACGATCCCTTCACTGCCGCCGCCAGGCAGCGTACCAGCAACGTCTTGCCCAATCCCGGCACCCCTTCCACCAGCACATGCCCGGCAGAGTAGAGCGCCAGTATCACTTCATGTACAACGCGCTGCTGGCCGATTACCGCACGAGCTATCTCCTCTTCCAGCCCTCTGGCACGCTGTGCAAGAGACTCACTTAACCCTGCTTCCGCTACCATTGTATTGATTCCTGTCTGGGTGCAACGCGGCAAAAAGCCGTTGCAGATTTGTTGTGGTTTTGATCAGTTGACCCGTATCGCCCTGCTGGGAATAGAGTGCTCTATGTATCGAATCGGCGGTCATCCCCGTGTGGTTCGCCAACCAGCCGCAGCGGGCCTTTTGATCCATCTGTTGCAACAGAGGGTGGCTTACCAACCAGCGCTTTTCCACCTCTTTGCGCGTCGCCTCAAGCAAACCAACAGAAGGATTCTGCCGCCAGGTAAACTCTGCAGTCGCCTGCAGATGCTCCAACAGATCCCGATGCTTCGTTATGCGTGGTGAAAGCAATGGACCGGTGGTGTACTGGATTCGCCGAATAGCGACAATTCCAAACAGTGCAATGCTGATCAGCAGATAAGGGGCAACCCGCCAGATGAATGATATCAGGGATGGCATCTGGGAATCGTATAGAAGCCAGGCATGATCCAGATCATCGGCAAGATATGCCAGCAACAGGGCATGGTCCTTCTCACCAATCCGGTCATTGGTTAAAAAGTCGCTGTCACTGAGAAAGGTCACGCTGCCCTCGCCCCAGGGAAAACGCAACAGATGCGAAAACCCGTCATCCGGTGATGCTGAATAGGTATCCTCGCTATTCACACTAAACCATCTGTCTGAATCGAAATCGATCTGCAGCGAAATCCCGCTCCACGGCACTGTGATGGAACCAACCTCTTCCGCTTCGAAAAACTCATCCGATTCCACCACCACCGCAAACCGCTCCAATAACGGATGCCCGCGCCCCTCCTCAACGGCATTGCCCGGTGTCACAACCAGAGAGCCGCCGCGCTCCACCCAATCCAACATATCAGCGACACGGGATTGGGGAAGTGGAGGCCCAAGATCTCTGACCAGAAGCAATCCCGGCCGTGGCGGGGGTTCGACGAGGAGTTGACGGCCCGTTTGACTGCTCGCGGAGAGGCCAAGACGGGACAGATAACGTTCAGCGGCAAGCAGGGGATTGCGTCTTGCCTCTGCTCCCATGTTGCCTCGAACCTGTTCCGATACATACTCGAAATTATTCACAAACCATGAGCCAAGCAAGCCTCCGATGAGTATCAGCACTATCAGAGCGGCTGCAATTGGCACACCGTTATTCCGCACTGCCAGCCCCGAAAAAGCTATGCCAATCACGACACAGCAGCAGCGCCTTCTCCTTTGGCGGCTGCACATGTCCATAGGCTGTTTGCTGCCACATTCCGGTCAAGCGGGAAAAGTAGGCACCGAAATCATCCCCGATCACACCGTGGACGCTGCTCAGGCACTCACCCTCAGTGGCACCCTCGGCAATCTCTATTGCATGATCATGAACCAACACCGACAAGGCGGCCCTGTAGAGCAGGCTGAATCCTCCCCTGTAATCACCATCTTCGATCAGGGAGGCGGCCCTTGCGGCCGGATCGGCCGGCAAGCTCTCAGGTCGCAGATCGAGTCCGGCAACCTGACTGGGAATCTGTCTGTTGTTGTTGCGCTGCAGCCCCCCCCTCGCCTGTAGCAGAGAGCGGTTCTGGATAAACCAGTTGAGCAGATAGGCCAGAATGCCCGCCGCGACCAGCCACAGGGCCACCTCGCCGTAATATGCCAGGTCATTGGCAAACCCGCCGATGAGTTGTTGCAACCACTCGACCAGCCAACCGTTCTCCTCCTCGTCTGACTCCTCGCCGATGTATTTCCAGTAACCAAGCTCTTGATAACGACCGAACTCATTCTCGGCCAAAACCTCATTGATCAGATCCCGAGACTCCCTGGAATCCATCGCCAACGCATCAACGGTTCCAGGTTGCAAGCCAACCACTGTCAAGGCGGCGACAAGCAGGAGTGATACCGCACCCGCCAATGGCCTGCGTTGATGACGTTGAGCCATGTTTCTCAAGCCAATCTCCAGATCCCAGGCTTCGAGCTGGCTACGCCGGTTGAGATAGAGTGCAAAACCGCCGGATACGTAGAAGGGGGCGATAAGCGACATCGCCAACAAGGCGCAACCATGGTGCAGCCACTCACTCAACGGATCGGGATCGAAAATGTAACTTTGCCAATCGATCCAGAGCAGCTCTTGTGGGATCAGGCTGAGAACAAGCAAAATATAACCCAGCTCCAATACGATTTCGAAATGGAGACCTACCAGCGTCAACCAACCGGCCGCATGGGTCCCACGATTGAGGACCCCGATACGACTGCTACGTTGACGGCCCTTCAATCCCTCGAGAACGACCACCGGCATGACAAAGGAGCGGGAGGGGCTCAAGCGGCGCCATGTAAGATTGGCCACCAGCTGAGGCAGGACAATCTTCAACCAACTGCGAAATACCGTCTTGACAGGGGTAGTTTCTGCGAACAGGCGACGACTCAACCAATACAGCAGCGTCGGTTCATATAGCGGCTTAAACCACCACAATATCAGACCGGCCAACCAAAGCGGCAAAGGCAACAGCGCCAATACAACCATCATTGGCAGTGCGCTGCAAAGCCATAGGGACCAAAGAGGTATGAACCAATTCCGTGCCATGGCAAAACCCAGATCGATACTCTCCCAGGCTTGCCGTGGTCTCAGTTTGATGGCAATCCTAGTGAGATCCACGCCGCCCCCTGCCCATCATTAACAGGTAGGCGATAACCACACACCAGAGAATGGCCGCCACAAGATACTTAGTCATGGGTTGTAACTGCATGGAAGACCAGAAGGCCTCGATAAAGGCAGCCACGAGCAGCATCAGCGCCGCCCCCATGACCAGCAGCAGCGCCTCTTCCGCCTGATGCTTGAGCGCCAGCACGCGCGTCCGCTGTCCGGGTGCGATCACCGCATGCCCCAGGCGCAATCCCGCAGCACCGCAAATTACGATGGCGGTCAACTCGAATGAGCCATGGCCGGAGACAAATGGCCAGAAAGTATCGTGATAACCAAGTTGCGTTAAGTGCCCGGCCAAACCACCGATCACCAATCCGTTGAACAGCAGTATAAAGAGTGTCCCAACAGCAAATAGTATTCCACTGGCGAAGGTCCTGAAGCCGATCCCGATATTGTTCAGGATATAGTAACCGAACATGGTGAAATCGGTTTCGGACTCACGCTCGAGCGCACGTCCCAATCGTTGATTGGTCGGATCGTAACTGCTTTCCATCTGCGCCACAGTCGTTTCGTCGATAAGCGTGTAGATCAAATCCTCCTGCTGATAACAACCTACCCCCATCAGCACAGCCGGTAGAAGAAAAAAAAGCAATGAGATTGCAAAATAACCACCGCTACGGCGCACAGCACGGGGAAACCCGGCGGAGATAAAACCAAGCAGTCGCCATCGCCACCCCCCCTGCTGGCGATAGAACAGTGAATGTCCGCGTAATACCATGCCATGCAACTGTTCGATCAGGGCAGGACTGAAACCGCGACCACGCGCCAACGCATAGTGGCTGCAGAGCTGACGATAGAGGGCGGGAAAGCGTAACTGTTCCTGCAACGACAGACGCCGTTTGCCTTGCGGGCGTCTCAGGTCATCCATCAACGCGGCAATATGATCCCATAGGGACTGGTTTTCCGTTTCAAACTGCTGTTGTCTCATCAGCGTCCCTTGAGTATCCAGTTTGCATAGGCGTAGAGCACATCGACAGCAGCATCTCCTCTCAAACCTGTCTGTTCAGTCAACAATTCCGCCAGCTCCCGGCGGCGCCCCAGGGAAAGCCTCTCACCTCGCTCGGCGAAGGCCAACAGGGTCAGCTGCTCGGATTCGGAGAGTTCAACGGGCGGTTTACTGGCAACCGCCTGTGGAGGCAGATCCCGTTTTTTCTGTGCATCACGATAGACCACCACAGTACCTGCCGCCAGATCGCCCAAACGCTTGAATCGCCTGTTGACCAGCATAACCAACAAACCGGTTGCATAGAGAAAGGGTAGAAAATCAGCTGTTCTCAACAGGTTTCTTATCACTGAGGCACTTGGCGTCACCGGTGTGCCATTGTCCTGTATGACATGAATACCCATGGCACGCTTACCCGGAGTAGCGCCGTTTTGAATTTCGAACACCACTGGATAAAACCATTCAATGAGAAAAAAACCGATCAGAATGACTGCCATGCCCAAACCGCCCAGAAGGGACATTACGAGCACCAGAACGATATAGATTACACCGCGCACTGCGGTATCTATCGCCCAGGCACAGGCCCTCACTACCGGTCCGGCCAGACGATAATCGAGAAGCACCCCCTCGGGGATTTCATAACTCAACAGGGTATCGAGTGGTTCTACGGAATCCTCTTCTGCGAGTTCAACCTGCATGGATCAACTGTAGTAGATATCCCGGTAGGCTGAATAGATTGCAGCGATAAGAATTGGAGAAACGATCAGCAGTCCCAGGCCAAACGGGATGAATCCCACGATCATCAATCCAACAGCAGCCAGGCTATAGAGAAAAAACGGCAGGATATTCTTTAGGCAACCAGTGAAGCTTGCTTTCATTGCCTCCCAGGCGGACATCTCGTTCAGTGCCACCAATGCGGGTGCAAACAGATAGGCCATCATTATCGGTATAAACAACAGGGCCGCGACCAGCAGACCAATCAGGAATGAGGATGAGAAAAACATCATCGCCATCGCTTCAGGATCGGCTTGTTGCGCAGCCAGCTCGCCAATACTGCCAAACATCAAGGCGGCAAAACCGACTGCGAAGAGGATCATAAATATCAGATAGAAGACACCGATCATTATGGCTTGACCGGCATTGTTGGCGAATCCTGCAAACAGGTAGCTGACAGAGAAATCTTCTCCCTGGTCCTGCTCGTGACAACCTATCATCAGGCCGGCAATCAAAACCGGGGTCAAAACGTTGACGACTAGGGCACCAAGGATAGGAAGCAAACTGAATACGAACGCCAAGACAAACCATATGAGTATCACCGCAATCCAGCTCACGGGCGCCTGCTTGAAATGCCACCACCCTTTGCCGATCCACTTGAGTCCGTTCCCGGCGGATACGCCATGGGGACCTGTCATATCGCCTTCCACCGGTTGCTCAAGCTCTGCCTCTGGCGTGGTGTAGGGATTCTCTTCAGTTCCTGCGTCAGCCATTCCCTGATCGATCTGAGCAGCCATACCAGTTTCCCTGGCCTGGGCTGCATGATATTTGGCAGCTACGATACCGCAATCCTGACAGATTCCCATCTGCATGTTCGGAGATCCGCATTTGGGGCAGCACCCACCGGCTGGATTCATTGTGGGATCCAACACCTCGGTTGCATCCTCATCGCCGTTATCGAAACTCACAAGGGAGAGTTCGGATGATACTTCGGGCATCTCCGGCTCTTCCACCGGGGGTTTAGGATCGAGTTCGATGATCAGGCCCAACCTCTCAAGGGATTCTTGATACTTCTCTGCCTTTTCCAGATCGATATCCTTTTTCAAGGTCACCGGCCTGCCGCTGATAATCAGCTTTTCCGCCTTATCCGGCCCTAATTTGAATTTCTCACTGAACAGGGCAATGATCCGATCCTGGTTGCTGCCCGGTTTCAGCTTACCGGTAAAGATAACTTTATAAACTTCTGACATTATCCCTCTCTCCAATAAACCCCTTTGGAAGGCGAAACCCGATGTATTCCATTCTCCATATAAACGGCAATATGCGCCTGTTCTTAAATCGGGGCAGAATCAGTCCGTACAATAATCGCGCCTTGATGATGCCACATAACTCAATGATTATTAAGCAAAATAATAAACAAAGTATCTGTACTGCCTGAATTTACTCCCCATAATGTATTGATCATGATCAATAAATCTGCAGTTTTTACCCAGTTTTCGGCTAAAAGGCCGCCGGCAATCCAATTTATGTTGGTTGATCAGCTCCCCCATAACCTCCCCATGACAGGATCATTGTGCACCGGATTCACCACTTGCCCCAGCAACGGCACGGCATAGAGAGGGATGACTATTCTCATTTTCCGAGTGCCTGCGTTGTATCTGTTAACACTAATACAGATCCCGTATGACATAAGCTACAACATATCAAGCAAGAAAAACTCAAATCGAATCCTCAATAATGCCCTCCATTAGGGCAATAATCTCATCGGCTACCTCTTTACCCTTTCCAGCGAGATGAGGGGAACGATAGGCGACATATACCTGTTCCGTATCCGTCTGCTTTACATAGACCGCAATTGTGAAAGGACATATGGCGATATTCTCGGGGGCCACCCGGGCCATTTTGTGTGAAATCAGTGCACTGCAAAACTCAACAGACTCCGCTTTGGTAAATACCTCGGTGTAACCCAGGTCCGGTGCCGTGCGGTTCAACATATCACTCACATGGAGGGTGCCGCTGACCAGGAGTCCTCGCTCGACAATAGCCATCTTGATGTTATCCACAACATCTTCGAAAGGTTCCCCGGACCTGAAGACTTTTACCGCGGAGGATGAATCCGCAGGCCCATTCGCCAAACAAGGACCGCTAATCAGAAACAGCGTACAGAGCGCCAGAATAACACGCATTTCATACTCCCAAGTTAGTCTGCTCACGCAGGTTGCCGCGACGATACTGGAGCCACAAAACACCTCCCATCAACAACAGGGGCGGTATCAGAAACCAGCCGCTATTTGGCTGTTTGCCTTGACTGTAGTAACCGGTGATCCGGTGATTGAAACCGGCGATCAGACCGGCTTGCTCGGCCGCGCTAAGGAAACCAATATCGATGACACGAAGCGTATCGCCATCCGGCTCGGTAATAAAGCCCATACTCTTAAGGTAACCTCCTGTGTGTGATTCAGGTTTGGTGAAAATGATCTCCCGAGTCCTCACCAGACTCTCTTCATCTTCCACTTCAACCTGCAATCGCACCTTACCTCCCATCGGCAGGGAGTCTATGTGTGACTCGACACCCTGCACGGGGCGCCACTCCATGGCGGGAAAAAAATAACCCTGCCAGAAGTCGGGACGAAAAAGGGAAAAAACCACCAATAAAAGTAGCGGGGTTTCCCATAAGCGGTTACGGACCAACAACCAACCCTGGGTTGCGGAGACGAACAGCAGCATAGCCAAGACGCCCTGCAATACAACAACAAGAAATTCTAACAGGCTATCGATACCGATCATCAAAAGATTGGTGTTGAAAATGAACATGAATGGCAGTATTGCGGTACGGATATCGTAATAAAACGATTGCAGACCTGTTCTGATCGGGTCGCCGTTGGAGATACCGGCTGCCGCATAGGCGGCCAATCCCACCGGTGGGGTATCATCGGCCAGAATACCGAAATAGAATACAAACATATGTACAGCTACCAGCGGTATATCCAAACCATGTGCGGCGGAGAGCTGCACGATAACCGGCGCCATCAACGTTGAGACAACGATATAGTTGGCGGTCGTGGGCAGCCCCATACCCAAGATCATGCAAATCAACGCCGTCAACAACAACATCAGCACTACCGAACCGAGGGAAAGTGTCTCGACCAACTCACCCATCACCTGCCCAATACCAGTCAGGCTGACTGTACCAACCACGATACCCGCAGTCGCGGTAGCGACTCCGATACCGATCATGTTTCGCGCACCGTTCTCCATTCCCACCACCAGTGCAGTAAAACCATGCCTGATACCCATCATTACGGACCCGCCCTGGAACAGTGCCCGCAACCCCTCCTGGGTGAGTTGAATCACAATCATCAAACAGATGGAGTAGAACACGGCGGTTGCCGGAGAGAGGCGTAACAACATCAGACACCAGACCAATACCAGGATCGGAAGCAGGAAGTGGAGTCCACCCAGGAGTGCGGCGCCGACGGTCATGGTTTCGGCAGATTCCTGTTGGCGTGTTCGCAAACCGCAGCGCACTTCGCAATAGATCAACAAGCCATAAAACAGCAGAACCAATCCTGCATTGGCGAAAAAGCTGTAGTCACCGAACAGCTTGCCGACTATTACAAGCAGCCAATAGGCCAAAAACAGAAAGCAGCTCACACCTGAGAGGGTCAACCCCCAACCCAACAACCGTTGTTTTAAAGTCAGCGCTCTACTGCGTTTCTCAGCCTGCATTCCCGCCTTGACCGCTTCAAGGTGCACCAGATACATAAGACCGATATAGCTTAAAACCGCCGGTAGAAAGGCGTGCTTGATGACCTCCAGATAGGAAATATTGAGATATTCCACCATCAGGAAAGCGGCAGCCCCCATCACTGGCGGCATGATCTGGCCATTGGTCGAGGCAGCCACCTCGATGGCACCGGATTTCTCCGCACTGAATCCCACCCGTTTCATCAGTGGAATGGTAAAGGTGCCTGTGGTAACGACATTGGCAATGGAGGAACCCGAGACCATCCCCGTCAATCCCGAGGCCAACACCGCAGCCTTTGCCGGGCCTCCCCGTCGATGCCCCACCAGGGCATAGGCGACGCGGATGAAATAGTGCCCCCCTCCCGCCTGCTCCAACAGGCTGCCGAACAGCACGAACAGAAAAACGAAACCTGCGGAGACACCGACGGCAACACCGAACACGCCCTCAGTCGATAACCATTGGTGAGAAGCAACGCGCGCTAAAGAGGCGCCTTTATGGGCAAGCAGATCGGGTAACCAGGGTCCGCTGAAGGTATACCCCAGAAAGCAGATCCCGATCACCATCAGCGGCCAACCCAGAGCACGTCTGGTGGCTTCCAACAGTAACGACAGGCCCAACATGGCAACAGCAATATCCAGGCCTGTCGGCGCTCCCGAGCGGTCTGACAACGCTTCGTAGAAGAGAAAAAGATAGATAGCGCAGATGGCTGCCACCAAGGCGAGCAGCCAGTCTGCGATGGGTATGGCATGGGTAATCACCTTACGGCGCGGGAAAGAGAGATAGGCCAGAAATATGGCAAATGTCAGATGGATTGAACGGATCTCTGTATCATTAAACACCCCGACACCCAGACTGAACGGCAGGGGCGATGCGACCCATAGCTGAAATACAGCCCACGCCAGGGCGGTTCCCAGCAATACCTTGCGTGCAAACCCTTCAGGCCGCCTGCCGCCGAATTCGGCCGCTTCGACCATTTCAAGCTGCAGACTGTTGTTCTGGCCCTGGTTCATCGAAATAGTTTAAAGATGAACGGTGCAGAAGACTCAAGTACACCGCACAGGCCCAAGCGGGTAATATATTTAAAACAGACAAGCCGCAAATGAACGCCAATCACCGCAAACACACGCAAACAACACGAAAGGAAAAAGAGTTGTTCGAAGTCATGCAACTCAAATCCAAGATCTTCCGACTCTCTACACAGATTGTTTAAACCTGTTGCAGGCTCTCTGACGGTTTGTTTGTTAGGCATATGAATTATCATACCATTTGCGAAATTATGCGGTAATTGGTGTTCATTTGCGGCTTGAATTGTATTAGGGCCTGTTAGGGCCTGCCGCATTGTGTGATTATGAAGGCGCTTAGAGCAAGCCCTTCTCTTTGTAGTAACGCAACGCACCGGCATGGAAGGGAGCGGAGTTCCCCTTCAGCATCTCCTCGGCCTGGAGATGGGAAAAAGCGGGATGCAGTTTTCTGAAAACCGCCAGATTCTCAAACACTGCCTTCACCAGCTGGTAGACAACCTCCTCATCCACCGTCTCGGAAGTCACCAGTGTCGCCTTGACCCCGAAGGTCGCGGTTTCACTGTCACTGCCCCGATACATACCGGCGGGAATGACTGCGGAGGCATAGTATGGATTGGTGGCGATCAAGGCGTTCACCACTTCACCGCTCACCGGCACCAAATGCGTATCACAGGCGGTGGCAGCCTCTTTGATTGAAGCATTCGGATGGCCAACCGTATAGATCATGGCATCGATTTTGTTGTCGCACAGCGCTCTGGCCTGCTCGGTGGCCTTTAGCTCTGACGCCAATTTGAAGTCGCCCTTGTTCCAGTTGTATTCATTCATCAACACTTCCATGGTGCCGCGCTGTCCGGAACCCGGGTTGCCTATATTGACCCGCTTTCCCTTCAAATCGGTAAACACCTTGATATGGCTGTCGTTCCGGGCCATCACGGTAAACGGCTCGCTGTGAATTGAAAAAACGGCACGCAAGGATTTGTTCGCTCCCTGCTGACTGAATTTCGAACTTCCGTTATAGGCATGGTATTGCCAGTCAGACTGTGCCACACCGAAATCGAGTTCGCCGCTGGCGATGGTATTGAGATTGAAAATCGAACCTCCCGTGGACTCCACGGAACAACGAATACCATGGCTCTTTCGGCCCTTATTCAGCAGCCGACAAATGGCTCCTCCCGTTGGGTAGTAAACACCGGTCAGTCCACCGGTACCGATGCTGGTGAAGCGTTGTTCGGCCGCGATTCCAAATATAGGCGCCAGCAATAGACACAGAGCGATGAGTTTGTTCATAGAACCTCCTGGCAATTATCACACGATAGTGTACATAGACCGCAAATATCAAAGAAAGCCCTTTACAGCCTGAGCAAAAAGCTGAGGCTGTTCCGCATATAACCAGTGACCGGCACCATGTAGCATGCGTTGCCTGTAATGGGGAAAGAGTCGGCCCATGCTTTCCCTATGACTATCTCTGACGTAATCTGATTTTTCACCATGTATAAACAACACCTCGCCGGCAAAGATGCGCCGGCCGGGTTCTGGAAATCCGGTCAAATGCGATATCGACTTACGCAAAACGTCAAGATTGAAACGCCACGACCAACCCTGGCGTTGCTTTACAAGATTCTGCAGCAAATACTGTCGCACACTCTTTTCGACAACCCACCCGGCAAGCAACTGATCTGCTTCCTCTCTGTGCTGAATCTTATCAAGCGGTAGTCCGCATAGTCCCTCGAAGATATTGTCGAAACCATGTTCGTAGGCCACCGGCGCGATATCCGCAACTACTAGTTTTTCGATCCGTTCAGGTTGCTGCAAGGCCGACCACATTGCAACCTTGCCCCCCATGCTGTGTCCCAACAGATTGACTCCGTTTATCCCCAAACGATCGAACAGTTCCAACAGATCCCCGGCCATCAGTGTGTAGTCCATGCCATCATGGTGGGGAGAGCGGCCATGGTTACGCAAATCCGGAATAATGATGCGAAAATCGTCCTGTAGGTACTTTACAATACCCATCCAGTTGTTGGCTGATCCGAACAGGCCGTGCAGTAAACAGAGCGTGGGCTGCCCGGGCTTGCCGAAATTACGATAATACAACCCCACAGCATGCTTGCTCATGTCAGATCGTCCCCTACCGCATGGGGACGATACAATAATTCATGCTCAACCGCGTGCAGGATGCCTTGGATAATCAATTGTGGACCGATCTTGTGTTGCAAGAGTCGATCGATTAGCTGCTGGCCGGGGAATCGATCTGAAAGTTGGGCTGCTTGAGCCAAAACCTGATGCGTTAAAGGATGACTGTTCAAATCAATCCTGCGACCTCGCAGGCGATAGCCCTCGACAAGCTCACCCTTTCGGTCCAGCACAAGCTGTGGATTGAGGGCATATTGAGTCTCCGCCACCTCAGTTGCCTGCAGGAGTGGTCTGGGTTTGTCTTCACGTTTGGACACCAGCAGTGTGAACTTGGGAAGAAATTTGAGACGCTCGGCGAGTTGAAATCGTTTCATATCATCGATCGAATCGATAAGATGCAGCAACTCTGGATTATCGATCACCTGCCGTATCTCCCAATCATTTGGCTCCAGCCAACGGATAAAATGCAAGCCTGCCGAGTCAAGGAGTCGCCATAAGCCAGCTATGTCGAAGCTTTTTTGGTGAACATGCAGACACCGGTCGGCAAACTCGATATCATCGACACCGGCGGTTCCCTGCCAACAGTTACCGTTGAAAAGTGTTGTTTCCGCTGCATCCGCCAGCGCCCTGGCCATCAACAAGCGGTCCATGGAGCGACTGTCGTGATCGATGATACTCAAGGCCTGCAGGTATCGATCAAGAGGTTGCCGGCCATAACTGCCGTCGAGCATGATGGCGATTACACCCTGCGGCGCCAACAGCCTACTGATATGCCGTAATCCCATAAGCGGATTACTCAAATGGGTCAATACACCATAAGACAGAATAACCTGGTAGCCGCCTTCCCTCACCGGCAGCGATTCATGATCCAGCAGGTCGCATATGAAATATCGGAGATTGTCTATTCCTCGTTGCTTGCTGCGATGAGTGGCCTCAGCAATGGCGACACGATTGATATCAACACCGGTAAAATCGACATCTGTCTGTCTTTCGGCAGCTGCCAGCAGATTCAAACCTCTACCGCAACCAGCCTCCAGGACATGTATTCGCCCGGATTCATCGCCGGTGCGCTGCAGGTAGCTGAGCAACAGACGCGCATGATATCCATCACAATTCACGCGACCATCCGGCGGATAGGGATAGGCCTCGTAAAACGCCTGTACCTCAGCGGTGATCTTATCCAAGGCCCTAAGTCTACTTCCGTTTCTTTGGTGGCAACAGATCGGTAATCGTTCCTTCTGCCATCTCAGCGGCAAAGCAGATGGTCTCATTCAGGGTTGGATGAGGATGTATGGTCAATCCGATATCCTCGGCATCGGCACCCATCTCCAAGGCAAGCACGGTCTCACCGATCAATTCACCGGCATTGGGTCCGACAATGCCCGCACCGAGAATGCGTTTCGTGTCCGGATCGAAAAGCAGTTTTGTCAGGCCCTCGTCGCGGCCTATACCCAATGCACGTCCACTCGCTGCCCACGGGAAGGCACCTTTTTCATAGGCTACACCCTGGACCTTGGCCTCGGTTTCCGTCAAACCCATCCAGGCGACCTCCGGGTCTGTATAGGCGACGGAGGGCACGGTCAAGGGGTCGAAGCTGGCCGGCAACCCTGCGATGACTTCCGCCGCAACCTTGGCTTCATGGGTCGCTTTGTGGGCCAGCATGGGTTGGCCTACGACGTCACCTATGGCGTAGATATTCGGGACATTAGTCCGCATATGCTCGTCAACGGGGATAAAGCCCGCATCATCAACCGCTACACCCGCCGCTTCCGCATTGATCTTTTTTCCGTTGGGAGTACGCCCTACAGCCACCAACACCCGATCATAGGTCTGTGGTTTATCCGGTGCCTGCTTACCCTCGAAGGTCACCTTCAATCCGCTCTTCATTGCCTGGATATCGATAACCTTGGTGCCCAGCATGATCTGTCTGTAGCGTTTAGCGATCCGCTTTTGCAAAGGGCGCACCAGATCGAGGTCGCAACCCGGGATTAGTCCATCCTGCAGCTCAACCACATCGATCGCGCTGCCTAGCGTGCTGTAGACTGTGGCCATTTCGAGCCCGATGATACCGCCACCAACCACCAACATGCGCTTCGGTATATCCGTCAGGGCCAGGGCGCCGGTCGAGTCGATCAGGCGTGGATCGTCATTGGGAAATCCAGGGATCTGTACCGGACTGGAACCGCAGGCGATTATGGCGTCGTTGAATCCGATAGAGAGTGAACCGCTGGCTGACTTGACTGCAATCCTGTTCGGCGATTCGAAGCGGGCAACCCCATGCACCAGCTCCACCTTGCGCTGCTTGGCCAACTGTTTCAGACCGCCGGTCAAGCGTTTCACGACCTTATCTTTGCCGGCACGCAGTTTGTCCAGATCGATCTTGGGTTTGCCGAATGTGATCCCCATCTCAGCCATTTCGGCCGCTTCATTGACCACCTCAGCGGCATGAAGCAGAGCCTTTGAGGGTATGCATCCGACGTTCAGGCAGACCCCACCCAAATCATCATAGCGTTCGATGAGAATCACTTTTTTACCCAGGTCGGCAGCCCTGAAGGCTGCCGTATAACCGCCCGGTCCGGCGCCCAGCACAACAACATCGGCCAGCTTATCAGCGCTTCCTCTGACTGCTTCTGAGACTGGTGCCTTGGTCGGTGATGGTTTATCGTCCAATGAGTCGCCTTGAGACAACTCAAGCCTGAGGATTTTGCCGCCCATTGAGATTGTGTCACCCAGCTTGACGTGCAGCTCCTTTACCACGCCTGCATAGGGAGAAGGAATATCCATCGTTGCCTTATCACTCTCCAGGGTGATGATTGAGTCTTCAGCTTCGACCTTATCTCCTACCGCAACCAATATCTCAATGATATCAACCTGCTCAAAATCGCCGATATCGGGAAGGGTAACCTCTACGATGCCACTCATGGACGCTCCTCAATCTATTGTTTTAACTGTTCTCACCATTTATAGCATTTATACATGGAGGAGCGTAGCCAAAGGACGGAATTTATTTGCGAATGGATAATATTGACCCGGCAACCGAATTGAACATATTCAGGATATCAAGATGAGCCTAACCGATTGATCTATAAATGACAGATCGCCATGTAACAGCCCTAAGCAAGCCACACGGCGACTGAACATAATCCATTAAGTTGCCGGCTTACCCGAATTCCTGCCAAATCAGGTTGTACCCGTACTTCGCATATCCCGTTGCAACCAAGCTGTCATATCGGCAGCTGTCATCGGTCTTGCATAGTAGAAGCCCTGTAGATTGCCACACCCGTTTTGCACAAGAAATTCAGCCTGCGCTTTGGTCTCCACTCCCTCTGCAATCAATCCCAGGTTCAAACTGTCCGCCATGGCCACGATCGTCTTGACCAGCTTTACATCACCCGTATTCGCCGGCAGGTCACTGACAAACGAGCGATCGATTTTAAGGATATCGACAGGAAATCGCTTGAGGTAGCTCAGTGACGAGTAACCGGTACCGAAATCGTCAATCGAGAGATTGACACCAAGAGTTTTAAAACTTGAAAGCCAGGTAATCGCCTCTTCGGTGTCATGCAACAGAAGGCTTTCGGTAATCTCCAGTGTCAGCATATCCGGATCCAGGCTTGATTCCTGTAGTATCTGCTGCAGATAACCGGCCTCCAGGCCGAGTTCACGCTGACGGCTGGATAGGTTAACCGCCAATCTTAGGTCGGAATGACCCGAGTTATGCCACCTGTTCAGTTGTTCACATGCACCTTGCAGCACCCATTCGCCGATCGGACCGATCAATCCGCTGTCTTCCGCCAACGGGATGAAAACACCGGGATTGATAATACCCCTGTGAGGATGATTCCAACGCAACAAAGCCTCTACGCTGACAATCTTTTCGAGTTCAGCGTCAACAACCGGTTGATAATAGATCTCCAACTCACTACGCTGAACCGCAAGCCTCAAATCAAGTTCAAGCTGCTGCCGCTCCAGAGTGCGTTTTTGCATGGAGGCGGTGAAAAACTGATAGTTGTTCCTGCCACGATCCTTAGCCTGATACATTGCCATATCCGCATTTCGCAACAAAGAATCCGCATTTATCGCATCATCGGGAAAGATGGTTATACCAACACTGGCCCCGATGAAGATATCACGTTCATAGAGCGTGAAAACCTTGGTTATTTTGTCGATCACTTTTGTGGCGATATGGGCCACATCATCCATATCACTGACATCCTGCAGCAATATGACGAATTCATCACCACCGAATCGGGCGATTGTATCGGATTCCCTGACACAATCGTTGATACGTTTGGTAACGAGCTGTAACAATTCATCGCCCATGACATGACCGAATGTATCGTTAACCATCTTGAATTGATCCAGATCGACAAACAGTATCGCCAGCTTCCACTGCTCTCTCAATGCTGATCCTATTGCCTGATCCAGTCGATCTGAAAATAGGGAACGGTTTGGCAAACCCGTCAAGGCATCATAGTTCGCCTGATAAAGTATCTGCTCCTCATTCTCTTTATGTTTGGAGATATCCGAAAACACCGCCACATACTCTTTTGCAACACCTTGCTCATCGGGTATTGCCGCTATCGACAGCCATTCCGGATAAACACTACCGTCCTTGCGACGGTTCCAGATCTCGCCGGACCAGTAGCGTTTATGCAGCACCGAATCCCATAGTTCCTCATAAAAACCATCATCATGTCTGCCGGAACTGAGAATACTTGGCGACTGACCGATTGCCTCTTCAGGGGTGTACCCCGTTATGCGCGTAAAAGAGGGGTTGACGGTCTTTATCAGATTGTCGGCATCGGTGACCATGATGCCTTCCTGAGTCGTATCGAAGACCGTAGCATTCATGCGCAATTGATCTTCAGCACGTTTTTGCGCGGTGACATCCTCTTTCACAGCGATGAAGTGGGTAATCTGCCCCCTGTCGTCACGCAGTGGCGATATCGATGCCGACTCCCAGTAGATGGACCCATCCTTACGCTTATTGTGGAATATACCGCGCCACTCCCTGCCTGCCAGCAGGGAATCCCACATCGCCTTATACTCTTCATTGGTCTTGTCGCCACTCTTGAGTATTCGTGGGTTCTTGCCTACAACCTCCTCCGCACTGTAACCCGACACCTTTTCGAAACGTGGATTGACATACTCGATACCGCCGTTGATATCGGTGATCATCACCGATGCGGGACTCTGCTCCAATACCCTGCCGAGTTTTCTCAAGTCGACTTCAGCCTGTTTCGATTCAGTGACATCGCTCCTGACACAGACAATGCCGCCCTCATTGGTATAACTGTTACTCGCCAGATACCAGGCGCCATTATCGATCTGCTCCAGGTACTGCCCCATTGGCATCGACTCAACTATCGACTCACCTTCAAGGCTTAAATTCTTGATGCGGTTCCCCGTAACCGATTGCAGAGCGTCGATATTGACACCCTCTTTGATCCATCCCTTCAACCAGGAGTAAAAATCGCCAAAGCGTCGATTGTGCAATACCAGGCGGCCCTCTGCATCAAACAGGGCAAATGCTTCCGAGAGATTATCCACAGCATCATGTAGCCGGAACCATGCGCGACTGACCTCATGGTTGGCATTCTGCAAGCGCCTTATCAATTGCCAAAGACTCAACAGCAATATGATCACAAACACGAACAGGACTATGATCAGGCGTCTTTTTTTAGTGGTTTCATCAACCCGGTTTTGCTCATACCTCGAGTGAACATGTTCGAAATATTCCTGGCTCGGTACAGCCAGGTAGCGTGTTTTCAAGGCCCCAAGGTTGGTCAGGTCCACGATATTTGAGTCTATATGAAAAAGTACCTGATTGAATTTCTGCTTGTTTTCAGGTGAAAACATTTCATAGTTTTTGAGTTGCTTTAGCGTTGAAACGATATCATCCAATTGCGAGTCGGTATAGAAAAGATCGTAGGCTAAAAGGGAGTTGAGCAGTTCCAGTACATCCTGATAAACCATAGGATCCACAGATTTCAACTCTCGCGCGACGATAGGCAGGTAGTGTATGCCGTTACGCACCACCGCTGCCTGGAATTTTATCTTTTCGATTATGGCCAGTTTCTCATCCATACCCTGCCAGTATCGTTCCGTTAGACTAGACAGTACACGGTCATCCACTTCTGTCACTTTAGTGACAATCCGCTGTCGTAAATCCCTTAAACGGTTAGTGGTGCGTACCAGCGGATCATATTGATTCAACAGAAAGGAGGTGATCTTGAGAACGTCTCGATCAAGACGTGCATCCATCTCTTTTAACTGGAGCAGATTATGTGAAAGTTTGGCGTAATTCTCGGATTTATCATCCCAATAGACCACCAACAGCAGAATCAAGGCAATACAAAGCGAGACAAGCAGGAGGCTCCGTTTGCTGTACATTTGTTTGAGCATGCTCATGGTTTCAACCTGATATGCTCTCCGACCAACGTGTGGAGGAATGCAGCAATATCATCGATATCACTTTCCGGCAGATCACGCCCCAATTGGTAGCGACCCATGATCCTTATCGCACCTTGCAGGGTTGTCTGCGACCCATCGTGAAAATAGGGTGGGTTGATTGCCGCCAGGCGTAAACTGGGCACTTTGAAATAGTGCTTGTCTTCATTCTGTTTGGTGACATTATAACGTCCCAGATCAGGTTCCGAGATCCCGCCATGCCGATCCTTGAAATAGTCTCCCTTCGCACCCATGATGCCGAACATATTGCCGCCCACGTTGTCGCCCTGATGGCAGCTGATGCAGCCGTAGCTTTTAAAAAGGCGGTAACCGCGCAACTCCCTTTCGGTCAGCGCTCCCTCTTCTCCCTTGAGCCATTGATCGAAGCGTGAGTTGACTGTCACCAGAGAACGTTCAAAGGCTGCTATGGCAACAACGATATTCCGCCCTGTGATGCCATCATGAAAAAGCTCTTCAAATTTTTTCACAGTGGCCGGATCTTTGCGCAACTTGGATATAACCTCCTCCCAGTTGGAGCTCATTTCAATAGGATTATGGACCGGACCGGCCGCCTGCTCTTCCAGCGTCTGAGCCCGCCCATCCCAGAATTGAACGAAGTTGTATCGGGTGTTGTATACCGTGGGTGCCTTGATACCCCCAACGTTACCCCCTACCCCTACAGAGTTCTTTTTACGATCGGTCCCTCCAGTCGAGAGAACATGACAACTGGAGCAGCTGATGCTGTTATCCTGCGATAGCCTGACATCATGAAACAGCTGATCCCCAAGGGACACCAGCCTCGGATCCAGATTGCGCTCGATTGTCAATGGCCCTATGGGCTCATTCTTCAATCCCGCAGCACTGGCAAAAGATATTACCAACCAAAAGAACAGCAGTGTTTTCAACAGGTTATTCATACATCATTGACGCCATAAGCGACCACGTTTGACATCCCTGTAGAAAAAGTCGTCTGTAGCAGTGTGTTGCGATGCTTACTACACTATGTTAGCGGTCTCTCTATGGCTAACTTTAAGCATAAAGGATCAGATAATTTATAAGCATCAGGATAACTTACAGCGCATAATCCCAAAGGAGAATGATGCTTGTACCCACAAATGGATGAAAATTGTCAACTTCTTTGAGCTGCGTCAATTAGTACCGGTCATCAAGAGATGCGGACCATCCTTTGTCCGGGTTGATCACTGAAAATCAGAGCAATAAACGACGAATATCACCCAATAGGGAAGAGAGATAGGTGGTAAACCTGATGCCGTCGGCACCATCGATTACCCGATGGTCATAGGAGAGTGAAAGCGGCAACATCAATCGCGGTCGGAAGGCCTCCCCGTCCCACACGGGCCGCATACTACTGCGTGAGACACCGAGTATTGCCACTTCCGGGGCGTTCACTATGGGAGTAAAGGCAGTACCGCCGATCCCGCCAAGACTGGAGATCGAAAAACATCCGCCTTGCATATCCGCAGGCGCCAACTTGCCTGCCCGCGCCTTTTCACTGATGCTCATCAACTCTGCCGCAAGCTGGAAGACACCCTTTTGACCGACGTCACGTATGACCGGTACGACCAGCCCGTTGGGTGTATCCACCGCGACACCGATATGAATGTATTTCCTATATATCAAGGATTCGCCATCTGCCGACAGGGCCGCATTGAACATCGGCATCCGGTTAAGCGCTGCGGCGACCGCCTGCATGAGAAACGGCATCAGGGTGAGCCGAACGGACTGCCGGGATGCAGCCTCTTTTTGCGCTTGCCTGAATGCCTCGAGATCGGTGATATCCGCCTCGTCGAACTGGGTCACATGCGGTACGGTCAGCCAGCAACGATGAAGATGTGCTCCGCTGATTTTCCTGATGCGGTTTAACGCTGTTTCCTCAACCTCACCAAAGCGGCTGTAATCCACTTCCGGCCCCGCCGGCATCTCAAAGGGCGACCTGGCTGCGGCCGCCCCTTCGCCCTGCCGCAATGAGCGTTTAACGAACCTCTGAATATCCTCTTTCAGGATTCTTTCTTTTGGACCGCTTCCCTTTATCAATGAGAGATCAACACCCAGTTCGCGGGCAAATCGGCGTACCGATGGGCTTGCATGAGGGGTGCCCTGCCCGCCGCTCTCAAGGAATCCAGCTGGAACGGGCGGTATGCGGGCCTCTTTCTCACCTGGCAGTCGCTGCGGCAGCTCAGAGGCTGACGCTTCATTTGGCGCCGGCGCCGGCGCTTGTACCGTCTCAACCTCCTCTGCCGCCGGTGCGGGTGTAGTTACCGGTTCACTCTCTCCTTTCTGTCGGCTGGTTTCAACCTCAATAACGAGTATCCTGTCTCCTTCTCTGACACGGTCGCCAACCTTGACCAACAGGCGTTTGACCTCCCCGGTTTGGGGGGATGGAATCTCCATCGTAGCCTTGTCACTTTCAAGGGTCAGCAGAGACTCCTCAAGCGTGACTCGGTCACCCTCTGATACCAGAATCTCGATAATCTCGACCGAGTCGAAATCACCTATATCTGGTACCAGCACATCTGTCGTATTACCCACGTCTTATCCTCTTTGCCGATCAGGCATAATCTGTTTCATTCAAACCAATCGCCGCCTTGATGCACCGCAGTTTCGGTTGCTTACAGCAGTGTTCTTGGGCAACTCACTAAACCCTGCCGGGATTGGGCTTTTCCGGATCGATCTTGTACTTCTTGATCGCCCGGCTGACCTGCTCGGGTTTGATCTCACCCTCATCCGCAAGTGCCTTCAAGGCGGCGATCAGTATGTAGTATCGATTTACCTCGAAAAACTTACGCAGCTGGCTGCGCATATCACTACGGCCGAAGCCGTCAGTACCCAGTACGCTGTAGCTGGCGGTGATGAACGGGCGAATCTGATCCGCATAGCTGCGGATATAATCCGTGGCCGCCACCACCGGCCCTTTTTGGCCGCTCAGTTTTTCCGTGACATAGCTGAGTTTTGGTTCATCTTGCGGATGCAGGGTATTCCATCGTTCGATATCCAAACCCTCACGACGCAACTCGTTAAAACTGGTAACACTCCAAACATCAGCTGAGACGTTGAACTCTTTTTCGAGCAACTCCGCGGCGGCAATCACTTCACGCAGAATAGTGCCACTGCCCAGAAGCTGTACCCGATGCTTATGCTTACCGCCTGTATCGAGCAGATAGAGACCACGTACAATACCCTCTTCCACACCGACAGGCATTGCAGGTTGTGCGTAGTTTTCATTCATCACAGTAATGTAATAAAAAACATTTTCCTGTTCCTGATACATCCGGCGCATCCCGTCCTGGACTATTACCGTCAGTTCATAGGCGTAAGCAGGATCGTAACTGACGCAATTCGGGATTGTCCCGGCCACGATATGACTGTGTCCATCCTGATGCTGTAATCCCTCACCCGCCAAAGTGGTACGACCAGCGGTACCGCCGATGAGGAAACCCCGTGCCTGCATATCCCCCGCCGCCCAGGCCAGGTCACCAACACGTTGGAAGCCGAACATCGAATAGTAGATATAGAACGGGATCATGCTGATCCCGTGATTACTGTAGGAGGTGGCTGCCGCGATCCAGGAAGACATGGCGCCCGCCTCGTTGATGCCTTCTTGCAGGATCTGCCCCTTTTTGTCCTCTCGATAGAACATCACCTGATCCGCGTCAACCGGTTCATACAATTGACCCACCGACGAGTAGATACCCAACTGGCGGAACATACCTTCCATACCGAAGGTACGCGCCTCATCCGGAACGATAGGCACAATCTGTTTTCCCACCGCCTTATTTCGCACCAGCATGTTGAGCAGACGTACGAACGCCATGGTTGTCGACTGATCCCTTTCCCCGCTACCTTCCAGCAGTGTCTTGAATTCATCAAGTGCCGGTACCTGCAGCGACTCCACCTTGGTCCGACGTTGCGGTAGAAACCCCCCCAAACCCTGACGGCGTTGATGCATATATTGCATCTCGGGACTGTCTGTCGGCGGTTTATAAAAGGGCGCGGCGCCAATCTGATCATCCGATATCGGAATGTTGAATCGATCTCGAAACGCCTTGAGTGCCGCTTCACCCATCTTTTTCTGGGAATGAGTGATGTTCTGACCCTCGCCGGCGACACCCATGCCATATCCCTTGACTGTCTTGGCCAGAATGACTGTCGGCTGCCCTTTGTGGGACATCGCCTCCGCGTAGGCTGCATAGACTTTGTGTGGGTCGTGTCCGCCCCTGTTCAGACGCCAGATATCCTCGTCGGTCATATTGGCGACCATATCGTCGAGTTCCGGATACTTACCGAAGAAGTGCTCGCGTGTATACGCACCGCCCTTGGCCTTGTACGCCTGATAGTCACCATCGACACACTCCTCCATACGTTTCAGGAGAATGCCGTGCTTATCCCGTGCAAAGAGCGGATCCCAATAACCACCCCAGATCACTTTGATCACATTCCATCCGGCTCCGCGAAATACCGCCTCCAGTTCCTGGATAATCTTGCCATTGCCTCGTACCGGTCCATCCAGACGCTGCAAATTGCAGTTAATCACGAATATCAGATTGTCGAGACGTTCACGCCCAGCCAGGGAGATGGCTCCGAGCGCCTCCGGCTCATCCATTTCACCATCACCACAAAATGACCATACCTTGCGCTCATCCGTGTTAAGGAGACCGCGATCATGCAGATAACGCATAAAGCGCGCCTGATAGATCGCCATCAACGGGCCAAGCCCCATCGACACGGTGGGAAACTGCCAGAATCCGGGCATCAGCCATGGATGCGGATAGGACGAGAGGCCCTGCCCATCAACCTCCTGTCGAAAACTATAGAGCTGTTCTTCACTCAACCGACCCTCCAGATAAGCCCTGGCGTATACACCCGGAGCGGAGTGCCCCTGAAAAAAGATCAGATCTCCGTCACGATCCTTGCTCGGAGCGTGAAAAAAATGGTTGAAGCCCACATCAAAAAGCGTGGCGCCGGATGCAAAGCTGGAGATATGCCCTCCCAGTTCAGTCGATATTCTGTTTGCCTGAACCACCATCGCCATGGCATTCCAGCGTATGAAGGACCTGATACGGCGTTCCATGGCGCGATCGCCGGGAAATCGCCGCTGCTTGGTTACCGGTATGGTATTGACATAGGCCGTATTGGCGCTGAACGGCAGGTAAGCGCCGGACCGGCGCGCCTTGTCAACCAAGCGCTCAATAAGGAAGTGGGCGCGATCCACGCCTTCGTTCTCGAGCACGGCCTCCAATGCATCCAGCCACTCCTGCGTCTCTTGTGGATCGGTATCGGGTCTAGTCGGCATCATTATTCTCTAACAGTTGTTTTGGCAAAAAAAAACCGTTCCCCAGCTGGAGACTATGGGCTATCTCATTTGGCTAAAAGAAACTATTTGAATTGCCAATAGTTTGGATTGATTGGGGTAATATACAACAAGATGGGTTATTTTTCAGCGTTCTTAACCGAATATTTATCTAACTTAATTCCCTGTTTTTATTGTTAATTAACCATCCTCTGTCTGGCATGCCGGCTACACTAAGGTCTGGCAATGCCCAACACTGCCAGCGGTCTTGTCACGACTCTCCTGATGACAGGCTGGATGTTGCACACATCAAAGGAAGAGTTATCAGCCTGTGCATATTATACAGCTTCCCAATGACAAAAAAGGCGCTGCCGGTTACCCCGGAAGCACCTTTTTTAGGCCTGCAGATTTACTCTGCTAGATATCTTTGCGAGTCTCGAACACAGGCATTTCGAAAGGTTTGCGCTCCATGGCAACATTACGGCGTTCTTCCATCATCTTCATGGCCTCTGCGCGACGGGTTTCCATCTCTTTAATCATCTCGTCACGGCGGGCCTGAGACTCTTCCATACGTTTTGCCATGGCTTCAGGCATCTCAGGTCTGGCAGGCGTCCTGTTGTCAAAACGCGATTGCATCTGTTCACGCTGAGCCTGCATCTGATCCTGGAAAGCCTTCATTTCAGCTTCCATGGCGGCACGAGGATCAGCATTGTACTTTTCCGCATACTCGCGTTGGGCTGCAACAGCCTGCTCGAATGCCTTTTGCTGCTGTTCGGCAAAGGCCTTCTGTTGCTCGGTAAAGGCCTTCTGCTGCTCTTCCACTGCAGCTTTCTGCTCTTCACTCAGAGCTGGAACCGCAGGTGCATAACCGTATGGCGCATAACCATAAGGGCCATAACCATAGTGATTGCGATAGTTGTTGTAGCCGCGGCCATAACCGTTGCCACGTGCATGCATGTTGAAATTGAAGTCGAAATCACCAGCACCGAAACCGTCGCCAAAGAAATCGTCGCTCCAATCGTTACCCCACCAAGCGTTGACGGTTGCCGATGAGGCTGCCATGGCGATTGCCGCAGCAATGATAGAAATCTTTTTCATTTTTTCGTACCCAGAGTTTTTAATGTAAAACCACGCTGACTGCCTATGCACGTCCCTGTGCCGAGGATTCCCTGTGATTAAGTTCTAATCTAATTACTTAGCGGGAGCAGCCGGGGCAGCAGGAGCAGCCGGGGCAGCAGGTGCTACTGGCGGGTAGCCATAGCCATAGGGAGCGCCATAACCGTAAGGTGCGCCATAGCCATAGGGACCGTAGCCATAGTAGTCGCGATAGTAGTTGTTGCCACGACCATAACCGGAACCGCGGGCACTGCCACTCATACCAAAGCTGAAGTCTCCGGAGCCATCACCCCAGCCGTCACCCCAACCGTCGTTACCCCAGCCACGGTTGCCCCAGCCTGGGCCGCCCCACCATGCGGAAGCGGAAGCGGAAGCTACGATCAATGCAGCAGCTGCAGAAGCTTGAACGATCTTTTTCATTATTCACTCTCCTCGAGATAGAATGTAATCATGATGTAATTTGAGAAAGCAGATACAGCGCAGCTTTCGAGATATAGAATATTAGAAATTACTTAAATAAACAAATTGCGATTTTTAATTGTGAAAAAAATTTAAATAGTCATTTTCTAATAAGCCCAGAAACCCTAAAGCGGACTGAAACAGCAATCCATGCAAATCACCCTTATCAGACCAGACGACTGGCACCTGCATCTGCGCGATGACGAGGCCATGAAATCCGTAGTGGCCCATACCGCAGAACGATTCGCGCGCGCCATCGTGATGCCCAATCTGAAACCGCCAGTCACCACTACGGCCATGGCTATGGCATATCGAGAGCGCATACTCTCCGCACTCCCGCACAACAGTGACTTTACTCCTCTGATGACCCTCTATATGACTGATCATCTCACCAGTGATGAGGTGATTGCGGCGAAAAAGAGCAGGATAATCAAAGGAGTAAAACTATACCCAGCGGGTGCGACAACTCACTCAGACGCTGGCGTCACGGATATGCGCAAGCTTTATCCTGTACTGGAGACAATGCAGAGGGAAGGGCTCCCACTGCTGATTCACGCCGAAGTGACCGATCCGGATGTGGATATATTCGATCGTGAGCAGGTCTTTATCGAACGTCATCTGCATCCTCTGGCACGGGACTTTCCAGCCCTGCCCATGGTTTTCGAACACATCACCACTAGGCAGGCCGTCGATTTCGTCCGTGCCAATGAAGGCACTGTTGGGGCCACCATCACCGTGCAACATCTGCTCTACAATCGTAACGCCATGCTGGTCGGCGGCATTCGTCCCCACTACTACTGCCTGCCGATATTGAAACGGGAGAGCCACCAACAGGCATTAATCGAGGCCGCAACCAGCGGTGAGTCCCATTTCTTCCTCGGGACGGATAGCGCTCCGCATCCTCAACACGCCAAAGAGTGCGCATGCGGCTGCGCGGGATGTTACACCGCACATGCCGCGATTGAACTCTATGCAGAGATATTCGAACGGGCCAACGCACTCGACAGATTAGAGGGATTCGCTAGCCTGTTCGGTCCGGGTTTCTACGGCCTGCCCAGAAACCGGGACACAATCACCCTGGCCAGGAAAGAGTGGAAGGTCCCGGAGAGTTACCAGTTCGGTCAGGATCGGGTCGTCCCTTTGGGCGGCGGTGAAGTAGTCAACTGGCAACTGGTCCGCTGAGCCGCGCTATTCGTCCCCTTCGAACAGCGGCTCCTCTTCATCGAAAAAGGTATCGTCGAACAGATCGTCTTCATCCATGTGGTTGGGGCCGTCTTTTATCTGTGAATCCCTTTTCTGCAGGTAAAACTCCCGCTGGAATGCATATCGATCGACAGCCGCCTCATCCAGAACATCCCCTGCCTCGAGTAAGTCGGCACGAACATCTATGAGTCGCAGGGTTGTCAGGGCATAGTAGGTCTCCTGACTTGGATAGCTGATCGGATTCATCCAGGTGTCTCCGACCAGGCCTATCAGATCACGTAGTGTGGTGGGCCCCAGGAAAGGCATGACCAGATAGGGCGTATCCCCCATACCCCAAAATCCCAGGGTCTGCCCCAAATCCTCCTTGTAGTTGGGCAGGCCCATATCGGATGCCACATCGAAAAACCCGAATATACCCAGTGTCGTATTGATACAGACACGCCCGATATCGGTCAATGCATGCTTGGGCTTGAGTTGCAGAAGATTATTGACCGCCGATGGAACATCCGCGAGATTATTGAAAAAATTAGTGATCCCCAGGTCCAACACCGAAGGAGTCACAACCCGATAGCCCTTGGCTACCGGTTTTGCCACTGCCTTATCAAACTCCTGGTTGAATTCATCGATCCCACGATTGATCGACTCCAGCGGATCCGTGGGGTGCTTGTTCTGCATGCTGGCACAACCTGTTAGAAACAACAGCAGCAGACTGATAATGACAATCCTCTTACTCACAACTATCAAGCTCATTGTTTGGCCGGGAATCTACACCCTAATTCGTGGGAGTATGAAACACCACGACCTTACTCTTGTTTAACGCATAGGGGTGGCTAAGTGCGACATCATATCAGCCTGATTGACTGTAGGTGAAATGAAAAGTGTAAAAACTATAGGGGAGTTTACAGACACTAAACCGATCAAAGCCAACCACTGGAAGTATTGCCTATCTCTGGTCAGAAGATTGAAGGTGTTGTGGGATATATGAAAAAGTGTCGAAAAAAACACTACCTTTCTTTATCCTTAGTCGATGAATGAGATCAACTACAACAGCGCCATGGCGCAACGATTTCGCGGATACCTGCCAGTGGTCGTCGATGTGGAGACCGGTGGATTCGATTCAACCAATGATGCCTTACTGGAAATAGCCGCCACTACGATCGCCATGGATCAACAGGGCATGCTCTACCCCGCAGAGACCCATGCCTATCATCTGATCCCGTTTGAAGGCGCCAATATCGATCCCAAGGCACTCGAATTCACCGGTATCGATCCACAACACCCGTTTCGCGACGCCCTGCCTGAGAAGGAGGCACTGCGTCTTATCTTTGCCCCCATCCGCAAGGCGGTCAAGGCAAGCGGTTGCAAAAGAGCGATCCTGGTCGGCCATAATGCATTTTTCGATCTCGGTTTCCTCAATGCCGCCGTTGAGAGATCCGGTATCAAGCGTAATCCCTTCCATCCCTTCAGCACCTTCGACACCGTCACCCTGGCAGGCGCGGCCTATGGCCAAACCGTGCTCGCAAAAGCGGCAAAGGCCGCCGGCCTCGATTGGGACAGTAGTGAGGCCCACTCAGCGATCTATGACACGCAGCAGACCGCAAAACTGTTCTGCGGCATCATAAACAGATGGCAGGCACTATCGCCTGAGAAACCTTGGGTAAAAGATTGATCGACTTAAAGCCGTCAGGGATCGTTTCAGCAGGAAGTCTCGATAAGCGTGCCATCGAGCTCCCGGTCATTCCAAACGTTTCAGTAGGTGCCATACGAAGCCTCGGCCATACCGAAAAAGTAATTCCCGGTATGACCCGATGGCATCGTCATCAGTTGTTCTGAATCACGATATTCGGAAACTTGGCCGCATAATCCTTGGCCTGCAGAGAGAGCTTGGCCGCAGTTTTACGGGCAATTTCGCGGTAGATCTGAGAAATGCGCGATTCGGGTTCGGCAACGACAGTCGGTTTACCGCCATCGGTCTCTTCCCGGATACGGATATCGAGCGGCAGCGCTCCCAACAGATCCACTTTGTACTGATCGGCCATGGATGAGCCGCCGCCCTGACCGAAGATATGCTCTTCATGTCCACAGTTTGAGCAGATATGGATACTCATGTTCTCCACGATCCCAAGCACCGGAACCTCCACTTTCTCGAACATCTTTAGACCCTTGCGCGCATCCAGCAGAGCAATGTCCTGGGGGGTGGTAACAATGACGGCGCCGGACACCGGCACCTTTTGCGCCAAGGTCAGTTGTGTATCACCCGTACCGGGGGGGAGGTCCACAACCAGATAGTCGAGACTGTCCCAATTGGTATCGTTCAGTAATTGCTCAAGGGCTTGGGTAACCATAGGTCCACGCCAGATCATAGGCGTCTCTTCATCAATCAGAAACCCGATCGACATCGCCTGCATGCCATAGCCCTGCATCGGCTCCAGGGTCTTGCCGTCCTTCGATTCCGGCTTACCGTTGATACCCAGCATGCGGGGCTGAGACGGCCCATAGATATCCGCATCGAGCACCCCTACCTTGGCACCCTCTTCAGCCAGGGCCAGGGCCAGATTGACCGCTGTGGTGGATTTACCGACCCCCCCTTTGCCGGATGCAACAGCAATGATGTTCTTGATGTTGTCAATCGGCTTGAGCGCTTTCTGCACAGAGTGGGCAACGACCTTTGAACTGATAGTGACATCGACGCTATCTACACCGGGTAGTGCTTCGACCTTTTCGCGCACGGCTGAAGAAATATCTTCCATACAGCCTCTTGCAGGAAAGCCCAGCTCAACTGTGACAGCAACCTTGCCACCCTCAATCTCAACGCCTTTAATCGCCTTGGCGGTTACCAGATCCTTCTCAAGGTGAGGTTCTACATACCCCTTCATGGCCTCTTTTACGGAATCTTGTGTCAATTCAGACATCGTCAGTTACTCCTGCTGCGGACTTAATAAGGGTCCGGCATATTTTCTCAAAAACTACTGGCGGTGGATTCTACACGAAAATCGAATCGATATACCAAGCATTTTGCTGGGTTTTGAGTCGACCCTTACAGGCCTTACATGCATACGGGCTGATGGAATCCCCAATCCGGTCAGCGGCACCTGCGGCACAGCAAGGTGCCGCCAGGTTCGTTTGCGCCAAACAGCTGATAATGATGCAGACAGGCTATCAGATTTTCTCTATCCGCACCCTGCCTGGGATGAGGATCATTTTGGGTAATCGACTGCTCGACCGGCCGTTTGCATGATCACGTTACTGAAATCAGTCATACTCAGACCGGTGAGATAGTGAGTGATCAGATTGATACTGAGCTGATGAGCCAATTGTACATCCTCGGCATGCGGATTTCGGGTGATGGTCATTGCGGCAATGCCGTGCACACTGCTCCAAAGAGCTCTGGCAGCCAGTACGATCTCTTCCTCTGGCCGGGCGGCCAATGCCTGCAGCTGCTTCTCAACCAATTCGTAGCAGCGATCCATCTTCTCCTTGTTAATATCCGTAGGGGTCTCTTCATCCCGCGGTCGGTGTTCAAAGATCATGCGCCAGCGGTGGGGATGCTGTGCGGCAAAGTCCAGATATGCCGCACCCAGCACTAAAAGGCTGCGTTGCGGGTAGCGGCAATCGGCCAACGCATTGATCAGGACAGCATAGAGCTGATCCAGGGTTCGTCCGTTAACTCGAAGCACCAGTTCGTCAAGATTCCTGAATACGAAATAGAGGCTGCCAACCGTATAGCCAATTGCTGTTGCCACCTTGCGTGCTGAGAGGCCGGCATAACCCTCGTTTTCAATGATTGTCTCCGCAGCCTCAAGGGCCATACACTCAATTTCCAATTTGCTGTGTTCTCCCCGTCTTCCCATGGTCACTCCTGTTTACCTTTGTGCTTTCCGCTGCGATACATGCTCGCTCTCTTTCCCTGCCGAAACTGAAGTCCACTATCACACTATTCGACTATACACACAGTGATCTCATGCACAAGATTCCTATATTTAACAATGTTTTATTAAATGCTGTTTATTTTGAAAACACCGGTTTCACGGGATGACATATGGATAGCTGCGCCAGCTGAAATCCACAATATGCCATGGAAGGACCGGCTGTCGTGAGGATTACGGATGGTGTTTTTTCATTTAGCCGTATACAGCCTTGACGATGTTAGTCTGCTGACCAGCACAATCATCGCGAGCGAAATAAGAAAACCGGGAACGATTTCGTAAAGATCGAACAGGCCGCCTTGCAGTGGTTTCCACAGCACCACGGTCAAACCACCGCTTAAGATACCGGCCAATGCGCCCCACCGATTCATCCCTTTCCAGTAGAGGGAGAGAAGTACCGCCGGACCGAAGGCCGCACCAAATCCGGCCCAGGCATAGGAGACCAGGTCGAGTACCCTGCTTTCGCGATCCAATGCCAGCAGGAAGGCGATCAAGGCGATGGACAGCACCGCCAGACGGCCGACTACGACCAGTTCAGCCTCACTTGCCCGTTTACGCAACAAAAGGCGATAGAGATCGCCGGTAAAGGTGCTGGAGGAGACCAGTAGCTGTGAATCGGCGGTACTCATGATGGCAGCAAGAATAGCTGCCAGACAGACCCCGGCCGCCAGGGGATGAAACAGCAGATCGACCAAGCGGATAAAAACCTTTTCCGCATCCTTCAGGGGAGTTTCAAAGATCGGAATGCCTACCAGGCCCGACAGAGTGGCGGCCGTCAGGGTGATGAAAACCCAGATCACCGCGATACGTTGCGCCTTGGGCACAAAGTCGCTCTGTTTAATGGCCTTGAAACGCGCCAGTATGTGGGGCTGTCCGAAATATCCGAGTCCCCACGCCATCAGGGAGACGATTGCGATCACGCCGAGTGGCTCCCCGTTACTGTCCGTCAAAGGATTGAGCAGTTCCGCATTGCTGCCTTCAACGGTCGACAGGAAGCCTTCGAATCCACCGATTTCAACCAGCACGTAGAGCGGTATGGTCACTAGCGCCAGCAACATCAGCAGCCCCTGAAATAGATCGGTCCAGGAGACGGCAAGAAAACCGCCGAAGGCAGTGTATAGAATAATGATCAACGCGCCGGATGCGACCGCCCAAAGATAGGGCAGGCCGAATACCGCCTCGAAAAGTTTGCCGCCTGCGACAAGCCCTGAACTCGTGTAGAAGAGGAAGAACAGCAAGATAAAAAAGGAGGAAGAGATCCTGATCAAGCCACTGGAGTCGTTGAATCTGTTCGATAGATATTCAGGCAGGGTAAGCGCATTGCCAGCCGCTTCGGACGCGATACGCAGGCGAGCCGCCACCAAACGCCAGTTGAGCCAGGTACCGATCAACAATCCCAGGGCAAGCCAGAAAGACTCAAGGCCCGCCAGATAGGCATATCCCGGCAACCCGAGCAGCAACCAGCCACTCATATCGGAGGCGCTGGCGCTCAGCGCGGTCACCCAACTTCCCAGGCTTCTGCCGCCCAATACGAAATCGGAGAGGTTTCTGGTTCGACGCCAAGCAACGACGCCGATGATCAGCAGCGTCAGCAGATAACAGAAGAAACTCAACCCCACCAATAGATCACTACTGCCCATCCCGCTTTTCCCTGTTACGGATCTTGTTAAGATAGGCCTGCTTCATCGCCTCTTCAAAGGCTTGATTCGATGGGTAATCGAAGCCGAATACAGGTTGCCACAGACGCTGGTTTTCCATGCATAGATAGAAAAAGACCTCATCGTGCCAGCGCTGAAGAGACCGATAAGCGAAACTGAACATCTCTTCCTTGATCGACCGGGGATATGAGAGCTTGCCATCGCTCTCCACCATCGGCATCTGCAGTATCTTGCTGCGAAAGCCGCTGCGATTCCGCAGCTGCCTGATCACAGGTTTAATGTAGGTCAGGGTGCCCAGTGAAACCAGTGCCACCTCATCTGCGGAGAATTGTTCCGTCAGTTGTTGAAACAGGGCTCCATAATCCTCTCGCCAATCCGTATAGTGAATCATAGGGTGGAAATGAAAGCCGACCAACGTCCCTCGGTCTGCCACTTGGCGTGCTGCATTCAGGCGATCTTCCAGCGATGCGGTAAGGCGCTCCTCATGGGCAATCAACGTCGGGGTGTTGAGAGACCAGGTACAGAGCAGATTGGGAGGTAGATCCGCCTTCATCAGGTGGTTGATATTCTTCGATTTGCTCTTCAACTCCAGGATGACATTCGGATGACGGCGAGCGAAATCGAGCAATGCATCGAGTATCCCCCCATGGTTGCCCCACATCAGCGAATCCGATGATTGGCCGGTACCGACATGATAGATAGGTTCGGGATCGATCTCGAGTTTTGCCAGCTTCTGCGCAAACTGCCTGTCAAATCGCACCTCATCACCATGATAGAAGGATTGAATACTGCAGTAACTGCAATCGAACCCGCAGTTCTCCACCGCATCCAGGGTCAACAGGTTGCAGCAGCGGGTCCGTGACGATGCCACAGGACAGGGGCCGAGAGCCAACTTCTCCTTTTCGGTTTCGATGCGTCTGATGCGCTGTACAGCCTGCCCGTCTGTAACCGGTAATAATGGATAATGTTTGGGCGTCTGTCGCAATTGCCGCCAATGCTGCTGTATTAGCTGTAGATGTCTTTGTCGCCGTTGCTTGGGACCCAGTTTGGTTGCCTCTATCTCGGGCCAGATTTCATACAGCGGCCGCTCTCCCCACATCACCAGATCGACAGCGATATCACTGAGCTGTCGAAGCTGTTGCTGAGTAAATCGGAATTCGAGGGAGCGGTGCCTGATGAACTGCTGGTGTTGCGCATCAAGCCGATCGATACCCGACTGGAGCAGCAGCGTTTCCAGCTTCTCCTCGTAGGCTAAGGATTTCGCATTCATCGAAACGTCTCACCGTTTGCGCGTCACGAATTGCTTGAGTCGCTGACGCTTCTGTATCTGGCGTTTGGTGAGCTTGTTTCGCTTGCCCTGGTAGGGATTGTCACCGGAACGGAACTCTATTCGGATCGGTGTGCCGTCCAACCTTAGTGCTTTACGAAAGCGACCCGCGAGATATCGTTTGTAGCTGTCGGGAACCTGTTCTGTCTGGTTACCGTGAATGACGATCAAGGGTGGATTTTTCCCCCCCTGGTGGGCATAGCGAAGTTTGATACGCCGCCCATGCACCTGTGGCGGCTGATGTTCCTGGACCAGCATTTCAAGCAGGCGTGTCAGTTCAGGTGTCGGCAGATCGCTCATGGCGTTGGCATAGACCCGTTCTACCAGATCGAACAGGTCACCCACACCGGATCCATGCAATGCGGATATGTAATGGTGCCGGGCAAAATTGAGAAACGGCAGTTTACGATCGATCTCACTCCTGACGCTCTCCCGCTGTTCATCGCTCAATCCATCCCATTTGTTGATCACCAGGATCAGCGCCCTGCCACTCTCGAGCACATGTCCCGCCAGATTGGCATCCTGCTCACCTATGCCCTGGCGGGCGTCAACCACCATCAGTACGACATTGGCCTCTTCAATCGACTGCAGCGTCTTGATGATACTGAACTTCTCTATCGCTTCCTTGATACGAGAGCGGCGCCTTACGCCGGCGGTATCGATCAGTGTGTAGTGTCGGTCATTGCGGCTGAAGGGAATATAGATGCTGTCCCTTGTAGTGCCGGGCTGATCGAAAGCGACGACACGTTCTTCACCCAGCATGCGGTTGACCAGTGTCGATTTGCCCACATTGGGACGGCCGACCACTGCGATCAGGATCCCCCCCCGATCCGGTGGCCCCGCATCCTCCGCGAGAGGCAGGGAGTCGAGCACCTCATCGATGAGGCTGCGTACGCCCCGGCCATGCACTGCCGCGATGGTGTGGAGTCGGTTGAAACCCAAGCGGTAGAAATCGCTGGCGGCAATATCACCCTCCATCCCCTCGCTCTTGTTGACTGCAAGGGTGACTGGCTTACCGGTACGGCGCAGTTGTTGGGCGATCGCCTCATCACCGGCGCTACATCCCTCTCTGGCATCGAGCAGAAACAGAATATGATCGGCTTCGCCAATCGCCTGCCTGACCTGCTGCTCCATCAATTCATCAATGCCTATCTGATCGCCGCTGATACCGCCTGTGTCCACCACCACGAAGGGATGCTTGCCCAACTCGCCGGTACCGTATTTACGATCCCGGGTCAGTCCGGGCTGATCGGCAACCAGGGCATCCCGGCTGCGGGTCAATCGATTGAAGAGGGTCGATTTACCCACGTTGGGTCGTCCGACCAGGGCGATGACCGGCAACATATCAGCGGCTCTCGGCCTCGATCGGGTGAGCTCTGAGGGCGCTCAGGGTTCCACCCTCATCCAATACATAGATAATTTCGTCGATCACCAGAGGTTTAAGGCGGATGGCATCGCCTCCGACTCTGATACGGGCCAGCTGCCGTCCATCCTCCTGGGAAAGCCAGTGAACATAGCCGTCGAAATCACCCACTACAAGAGTGTCGCCCACCATTGCGGGAGCGGAGAGCTTGCGTGCATGCAGCTTTTTCTGCTGCCACAGGGTGGCCCCATTGGTGGCATCCAGTGACCAGATGTGGTCTTCCGCGTCGGTTATGAATACCTGACGCCAACTGGCGTCAAGCCCGGCATGGGAGGAGATGTCACGCCGCCACAGCACGACACCGCTGGACTCGGAAACAGCAGCCACATCCCCCTGATAAGCCGAGACGTAGAGGGTGCCCTCCACCAGCACGGGATCTGCATCGATATCGACGACCCGCTCCAACTCCGTACGTCCCTTTGGTGTCGAAATTGTCGCCTCCCAATTCACCAGACCAGAATCGAGAGAGAGCCCGACAAACTTGCCACCGGCAAAACCGGCCAGCACTTGTGAATTGCTGACCAACGGAGAGCTGTCACCGCGTAGCGTCAATACCGGGACAGTGCGGTCATATACCCAGCGTTTTTCACCACTATCTATTGTGTAGGCAGTGACGCCGCCATCAGTAGTGCGGCAGACCACATTACCGTCATTAACGGCAGGCGACGAGAGGACATCACTGCTCACATGCTGCCGCCATCTCTCTCCACCATCCTCGCCGTCCAGCAGGATCAATTCCGCTTCCAGTGTACCGAGTGCGATCAATCCATCCGCGACACCGGGACCTCCGCTGAGCGGGCTATCGGTATCCACCGACCAGTGCCGCTCCCCTGTCTCTGGATCGAGGGACGATACCTCTCCAGAGGGCTCCGCGATATAGAGCATGCCGTTGCTGTAAACAGGTTTGAGCTTGAGCAGGGTTTCATCCGCGTCATCAAATCCTTCATCCCATAGGGTTTCGATGCGCAGCTCCGGCTGAAACTCCACCAGTTCGGACGGTGGATCCGCATTGTCTTTACCGCTGAAGGCGCTACAGCCTGCGAGCAGTAACAACAAGGGCCAGAAAATGGTGTATCTCATCTCAGCCTCAAGGTGTTGTGGCAGCGAGATCGTCGAGTTTCATCTGCAGCAGGTTCCGGTTGCTGACCTCCAGGTTCATGGCCTGGGTGTATGCTTCTGCCGCGGCAGA
This sequence comes from Candidatus Thiodiazotropha sp., assembly GCA_040506195.1. GTDB lineage: Bacteria > Pseudomonadota > Gammaproteobacteria > Chromatiales > Chromatiaceae > Thiodiazotropha. Next base: position 460,837 of record JBEVXH010000001.1, read on the forward strand.
CCTGTCGCCCCTGGCAAAGGCGATATCCCCCCGGATCACGGCGAACTCACCGGCGAATCCACCCTGTTCCGATGCAACCTGTCTTTCTGCGGCATCAAGCTCTCCCTCATTTAACAGAACCCTGGCCAGACTGAGTTGCACCAATTGCTTCAGTGACGGGTTGTCCGCATTCTCACTGGCCCACTCCAGGCGGGAGATAGCAGTAGCCGCATCCCCTTCATCGAGCTTGACCCTAGCCTCGGCCATAGCGGCGAATATGGAATAGCTGTTGTCATAGTTGCTGCGCATCAATTCCGCCTGCTTGACCGCCGACGGTTTATCCCCCCGGTCCACCGCCGCCACCATCTGATTGAAGGCCAGTGCCGCTTCGGCGCCGATTCTATCCTTGTAGTTACCCCAGGCCTGCCAGCCGAAGACGCCCCCCAGTCCAATCACCAAACCGGCAATCACTGAGGTACCGTTCTCTTTCCACCAGCGTTTAATCGCCTCGACCTGTTCTTCTTCGGTCTGATACTCACTCATAGTGCATACCTTAAATGACTCATCGTTTATCCTGTTACTCAAGCAACGAGTGTAGTGTCCTATACTGGCGCTGCCGGCTGTTCATCATTGTCCTCGATTGATCAGCTCTGCAAGCCTGGTCTCCAATCGAGACAGCGCTATCTGTTCCTGCTTGCCTCCACCTCGCAGTGGTTTAAGGCCAATCTCCCGGCGTGCAACCTCGTCCTCACCTAGAACGAGTGCATAGCGGGCCTGGCTCCGATCCGCTTTCTTCAATTGATTCTTGAATGTACCGCCCCCGCAGTGACTGATGAGACGCAGTGTCGGCAATGCGCTGCGCAACCGCTCGGCCAGCAATACGCCTTCTCGGGATGCCCTGTCCCCCATCATCACCAGGTAGACATCGGGAACAGGCAGTTGTTCGTTCAAATCGAGCGTCTCCAACATGGCTATCAATCGCTCAAGCCCCATGGCAAAACCGACCGCTGGTGTCGCTCTTCCGCCCAGCTGCCCTACCAAACCGTCAAAACGTCCACCGGCACACACTGTTCCTTGGGCGCCCAGACTCTGCGTCACCCACTCAAATACCGTCCGACTGTAGTAGTCCAGTCCGCGCACCAGCCGGGGATTTAGCCGATAACCCACCCCGGCATCGTCAAGGCCCTGTCGAAGACGGTCGAAATGCGCCATTGATTGATCCCCGAGATGCTCCATAAGGCTCGGCGCATCCTCAATCACAGATGCCATCTGAGGATTCTTGCTGTCGAGAATACGCAGCGGATTACTCTCCAAGCGGCGCCGGCTGTCTTCATCGAGCTCATCGAAACGCTTGCGCAAATAGACGATCAGCTGATCACGATAGTTGGCCCGCTCCTCAGATGTACCCAATGTGTTGAGCTGTAATTCCAGATCCTGCAGCCCCAATTCACGCCATATCCGGGCAGTGATCAAAATCAGTTCGAGGTCGATATCCGGACCCGCCAGGCCGAAGGCCTCAACACCTATCTGATGGAACTGACGGTAGCGCCCCTTTTGTGGTCGCTCGTGCCGAAACATCGGCCCCTGATACCAGAGCCGCTGTGTCTGATTGAAAATCAGACCGTTTTGCAGACCGGCCCGTACACAACCCGCGGTACCTTCCGGTCGCAGCGTCAGGCTGTCACCGTTACGATCGGCGAAAGTATACATCTCCTTCTCGACAATATCGGTAACCTCGCCAATGGAGCGTTTGAACAGTTCGGTCATCTCGACGATAGGCATACGGATTTCGGCATAGCCGTAACGGCTGAGTACCGAACGCACTCGGTCTTCGAGAAACTGCCAGAGCGGCGACTGTTGCGGCAGGATATCCTTCATCCCGCGTATGGCTTGGATCTGCTTTGCCATAGAATTCAGATTACAGGGTGTGAAATTGGACTGGTTCGAATAAAACGGTGAAGGGTAACACGGATCTGTGGATTTGATCTAGAATCGTTTACAGCCGGTTCGGATCCAGATTGAATCGCGCCACCTTACCCCGGGTAAAAGGCTTGAGATCGAAAGGTTCGCCATCGATGGTCAACTCCACACCGGGTGCATTACCCAGCAAAACGGTAAATGGACCAAGCTGGCTATCCAGGGTTCGACGTTTACCTGAACCCAGTTCGCCAAAGATGCGCAGCTTGCCATCCCGATCACGCACCTCGGCCCAACAGGATTCGCTGAACAGGAACACCACCTTTTTTGACAGTAAAGGAGCCACCTCTTCGGCTGGTTCCTCCTCCTGTATCGGCACAATCACCGGATCGGGCTCCTCTGTTTCGACAGGTTGCTGCAGGGTGCCGCCCGCCGGCAATGGCGGTTGATCGGAGGTTGAGAGAACTTCCTCGATCTCAGTCAACACCTGTTCCGACTCTTCCACCAGTTGTTCCGTTGGCGTTGGCGATTGCGGCACTTGCTCCTCAACAGCAGGCACCGGTTGCTGAATTTCCTGATCGAGGAGCGGATCCTGGATACCTGATTCAACCTGCTCTTGCGCTGGAAGGGCGGCAGACTCCTCCAATTCCACACGGGTCTGCCACCAGAAGAAGACCAATGCGGCCATTATCAACAGAATACCCCAGGTCACATAACGCATAACCCCATGACCACTGTGCAGCTCACGACCAAAATTCTGCGTCTGCGCCCTTTGCATCGGCAGATCGTTCGAAGCCGGTAACAGTCTCTGATAGGCTTCGATTACCGCGCCCTCGTTGACGCCAAGCAGTCTGGCGTATTTACGCAGGTAGCCCTGGACAAAAACGGGGCCGGGCAGATTATCGTAATCATCCGACTCAAGGGCAGCTATCATTGCCTGACTCAAGTGCAATTGCGCTGCCATCTTTGCCTGATCCAGACCTTGCCGCTCTCTCGCCTTACGCAGTTGGGTGCCAGGTCCGATGACGGCCTCCGGGGTCATCTCTGTGTCGTCTTTGCTTGTGACATTCATCGGCTTTTTTCAGCCTGGTAAAGCAACTGGACCTCAGGCGCATCTGGAAAATCCTTGAGCAGCCTCCTTCTATATTCGGTGCTTTTGGCCATGTCTCTAAGCCGTTTCTCTACCTGCACACCCAACCAAAGAGAGGCGGCCGTGGGTTTAATCTCGCTATGGTAGCGCTCCAGATAGGCACGCGCGGAGAGATCGTTTTCCTGCTGCAATGAGATTTCCGCCATCTTGAAGAGTGCCATGGGGTAGGTGGGTCTGGCAGTCAACGCCCGCCGGTAGAAGTTTTCAGCTTTGGCCTCGTCACCAGCACGCTCAACGCATAATCCGGCATTGGTCAGTGCCACCCATGGCGTGGGATAAAGTGGATTGGCGAGGGCCTGCTCAAAGTCCTCCAAGGCATCGGAATATCGACCAAGACGACAGAAATAACTTCCTCTCGCATTTCGTATATATGGATCGCGTGCATCCAGTTCCACTGCCCGGTCATAATGTTTGCCGGCCCGATCTATCTCACCCAATTGCTGATAGAGTATGCCGATCACGTTGTGGGCTTCAGGGGACTTCTCATCCACCTCCAATGCCTTATTGAGTTTCTGCAGTGCCACCGCTGACTGGCCATCCCGCATATAGGCCATACCCATTTCTACATATATCTTGGCCGGACTATTGCGTTTCTCCTGGCCCAGGTTACCCGTGGCATCAGGGGCTTGCGGTTGGGTTGCACAGCCGGCCAAAAGCAGCACTGCCGGTAGTAAATAACATAGATAACAGCCTGTCGACTTCATGAAACACCCAATTTGATATTGCCCGTTTTCTCCATTCGCAACTCCCTGCTGCTCCGGTCCCTGACCTTGCCGACCAGTTGTCCACACGCGGCATCGATGTCGTCACCGCGGGTCTTACGCGTGGTGGCGATAATGCCTGAGCGCTTGAGGCGCATGCGGAAAGCCTCCACCCGCTCTGCCGGTGATGTGCGATAGTGTGTGCCCGGAAACGGATTGAAGGGAATCAGATTGACCTTCGAAGGTGTCCCTTCAAGCAAGCGGATCAATGCCTTGGCATGTTGCAGTGAGTCGTTTATACCCTCCAGCATGACATATTCCCATGTCACTTTTCTGCGCTTGTCGCCATTGATATATTCGCGGCACGCGGGAATCAACTCTTGCAATGGATATTTACGATTAATCGGCACCAATTTATCCCGTAACGCATTGTCAGGGGCATGCAGGGAAACCGCAAGACTGACATCGCACGATTCCCGCAATCTTTTCAGTGCCGGTACAATTCCCGATGTACTTATAGTAACCCGATATTTGGATACCATATAGGCAAGATCATCCTGCATGATTTTCATGGCGCTGATGACTGCGTCGAGATTGGCCAGGGGCTCGCCCATTCCCATCAACACGATATTGCTCGGCGCCGCACCTAATTTGCGACTGGCGACCCATACCTGCCCTATGATCTCAGCGACACTCAGATTACGATTAAAACCCTGTCGGGCGGTTGAGCAGAAGCTGCAATCGAGGGCGCACCCCACCTGAGAAGAGACACAAAGGGTGTTCCTTCCATCATCCGGTATCAATACAGTTTCGATACGCTGACTATCCTGCAACTCAAGAATCCATTTGCGGGTGCCATCAGTAGCGGGTTGCTCATAAACCAGCTTCGGCAGCTCGATAGATGCCTGTTGTTGCAGCTGTTGACGCAGGCGTTTGGAGATATCGGTCATGGCGTCGAATTCGGTGACGCCGTGTTTATGTATCCATTTGAAGACATTTCTGCCATGAAATGCCTTGGAACCCAATTCGAGGAAATAGGCCTCCATACCCTGCAGATCAAGGTCTAGAAGATTGGTGATTTCTCTCTGGTTAGCCAAAACAGGTTACGCAATATTGATCTATTGACACTTGGGAAGGAGAAAAAGCATAAAATAACAAAGTGTTAGTTTAGCGGCGACATGGCGGACTGGCAATCTAAACCTGCCACATGAATCCCTGGGTTCAGGTGCCGCCTAAACCTGTCTTTTGACCAGGTTCACATCCTGCAACTGCTCGATTTTCGACAGCAAACGACTCAATTGTTCCATATCCCGCACCTCAACCGTAAAACGCATCCTGGCTGAATCGGTCTTACGGTCACTGCTGGTGTTGACACCGATGACATCGATATCCTCGTTGGTCAGAATAGCCGAGATATCCCGCAACAGGCCTTTTCTGTCGCTGGCAATCACCAGGAAATCCACCGCATAGCTGGTCTCCCGCTGTTCCGTACTCCAGTGCACTGTAACCAGACGGTCACTCTCTCGTTTTTTTATGGCACGGATATTCGGGCAGTCGGAACGATGTATTGTAACCCCTCGCCCGCGGGTGACATAACCGATTATCTGATCATACGGAACCGGTTTGCAACAACGGCCGATTGTGGTCATCAGGTCACCGACCCCGGCGACCACCACCTCCCCCTTGATCACCGCCTGGTTACGGTGGATTTCAGGTATCTCTTTTTCCCGCGACTCGCTCTTCGCCCGGCTGCCGAGGCCGGCGACCTGGATGGGTGACAGATCACCACGACCTATCGCCGCGTAGACATCCTCCGCATGCATCAGGTTGTGCTTCGTCGCCGCCGCCACAAGGTCAGGCTTCTCACTGATGGACAGGCGTGTCATTTCACGCTCCAGGGCTGCGCGGCCCAGCTCCACATGGTGGTCATAGTCGAGTTGTTTGAACCACTGCTTGACCCGATTACGCGCCTTCGATGAATGCAGATAACCCAGGTGCGGGTTTATCCAGTCGCGACTCGGGGTTCCATTCTTGGCAGTCAGAATCTCAACAGTTTCACCACTGCGCAAGGAGCGATTGAGTTGCACGATGTGGCCATCCACCCTCGCCCCCCGGCACTGGTGCCCTACATCGGTATGGATGGCATAGGCAAAATCGAGTGGCGTCGAACCCTTGGGCAGTTCCACCACTTTCCCCAGTGGCGTCAAAACGTAGATCCGCGTCGCCTCAAGTTCACTCTCCGCCCCATCGCCTGGTGCAGCGCCATCCGCTCCCTCGTCCTTTCTCTCAAGCCATTGCCTCATCCAGACGATTCTTCGTTCGAAATCGCTATCCTGTTTGGCATTTTCCTTATACCGCCAATGTGCCGCCACACCCAGCTCCGAGTGAAAATGCATCTCACGCGTACGGATTTGCACCTCCAGCGTCTTATCCTCGGGGCCTATCACAGCTGTGTGAATGGAACGATAAAGGTTGGCCTTAGGCGTCGCAATATAGTCATCGAATTCACCGGGGATGTGTTTCCACAATCCATGTACGACACCTAATGCCGCATAACATTGAGCGATGTCATCCACCAATACCCGCACCGCCCGCAAATCGAAGATCTGCTCGATATCCACCGCTTTACGCTGCATCTTGCGCCATATGCTGTAGATATGTTTGGGTCGTCCGCTTATTTCCGCATTCACGCCTACAGCCTGGAAATTTTCACGCAACAGTTCGATCACCTCTCTAATGAACTGTTCCCGATCGGCACGCCGTCCATCCAGTTGACTGGCTATGCGTTTGTAATCCTCAGGATGGAGAAAGCGCAGCGCCAGATCTTCAAGTTCCCACTTGACCTGCCAGATACCCAAACGATTCGCCAATGGCGCATAGATCTCCTCTGTCTCATGGGCCAGACGACGCCTCAGTTCCGGAGATAGCCTGCGCGCGGATCGCATCAGGTGGAGCTGTTCCGCCACAACCACCAGTACCACTCGGATATCTTCCGCTATACCCAGCAACAGACGGCGCAGGTTCTCTGCATGCTGTGCTTCATCCTCAGCAGAGACATCAATGGACAGATCGGTCAGCAGATCGATGCGCGTCAGGTCATCCACCATATGGGCAGTGTTTTCACCCAATTCACGCTGCAGTCTCTCAAGGGTAAGTGTTGAATCCTTCAATACATCCAGCAGAAGCGCCGCCGCAATCGTTTCGCGATCCATGCGCAAATCGATCAGGATCTCTGCGATGGATAGGGCATGCCTTAATTGGGTCTCCCCACTCAGAATACGCTTGTCAGGATTGGCCTTGAGGGCCAGATCCCCCGCCCTGCACAGCATCTGCCGGTCATTTACGCCGAACTCCGCAGGCAGCATCTCCAACCAGCGGGCAACAACCGCCGCATCGGCACCATCCCCCTCCGGCAGTCTGCTGCGAGTCGTGACCATCGCAATCAATCAAGCACGTGACTGACCAGTCCATCCGCCAATTTCGGTTCAAACCAGGTCGATTTGGGCGGCATGACTTCACCGGCATCCGCGACCGCCATCAGCTGCTCCATGCTCGTGGGAAAAAGCGAGAAGGCTACCGCCATCTCACCGGAATCCACCCGTTGCTCCAAGCCGGAAAGACCTCGGATCCCGCCGACAAAATCGATTCGATCGTCACGGCGCGGATCGGAGATACCAAGAATCGGCTCAATCAGATTGTCTGCCAGAAGACTGACATCCAGACGCGCAACAGGATCACTCGGGATCATCGCCGCATCGAGACGCAAGCGATACCACTGCCCATCCAGATACATGCCGAATTCACCGCTTCGCTCGGGTTTTATGGCCAGATCACTGGTTTGCAATTGAAAAACCGCTTCAATGCGAGAGAGAAAAGTCTCTTTATCCAGCCCGTTCAGATCCTTCACGACCCTGTTGTAGTCGAGAATCTGCATCTGATTGTGCGGAAAGATGACACTCAGAAAGTAGTTGTAGGCCTCATCCCCGGTATGGCTGCTATTCGTCCCTTTCCTCGAAGCCGCCACCCTTGAACCGGCGGCTGATCGATGGTGGCCATCAGCAACATAGAGCGCCTCCATTCGATCAAATTCATGGGTCAGCCTAGCCACTTTCTCTTCATCGTCCAGAGGCCAGATCTCGTGCCTTACTCCATCTGCGGCAGTAACGTCCATCTCCGGAGGGGTCTGCGATACCTCATTGAGCACGGCTTCCACGGCTGCGACGCTCGGATAGACCAGAAAAACGGGACCCGTCTGGGCATTCAGGGCATCGATCTGGCGCACCCGGTCATCCTCTTTCGCCGGACGGGTGAATTCATGCTTTTTGATACGGTCGCGATCATAGGCCTCAACCGAAGCAGCGGCCACCAACCCTGTCTGTTGATGCTCCCCCATCGTCAGGCGGTAGACATAGAAACAGGGCTTCTTGTCCCGAATGAGGATTCCCTCCCTTTCCATCTCTTTCAGATTCTCGGCAGCCTTGGCATAGACCTCGGGGGCATAGGGGTCGGTACCTTGCGGGAGATCTATTTCGGGCCTCGAAATATGCAGGAAGCTCCACGGACGGCCGCGGGCCATCTCTCTGGCCTCAGCCCCGTTCATGACATCATAGGGTGGCGCGGCGACATCGGCAGCCCGCCCTTCGGCAGGACGCAGTCCGGGAAATGCTCTGATCAGCGGCATGGGGATACTTCCTCAGGAATATGCGGTCGGTTATCAATCGATCCGATTATGAACGAGGGACGGATTGTTTCAAAAGAACAGTTGAACAATCAAGTTGAAAAGCCTCTCCGTGTAAGAAATGGCCTACGTTGATTTGAGATCATTCCTACATATTTTTTAAGGTTAATCACTTAGAATTATAACCGTCGCATCAAGGAAGCAACGGATAGCAGACTTGTACATGGATGTGCATGGATCGAACTAATTGCCAACCAATCACTGCGACACGAGATCCTGGCGCCCAAGGATAGGGTGCCAGGGTTTTTTTTGCTTATAATACAGCAATATAAGTATTACTCGACGCCACACTCAATGACTTATCCCATGGCACATATTGAGGTCTGACGTCACCGTGCCCGATCCTCGACGCGCCACAAGTACTGATCCGGCTGGTCAAATGCCTCCCACAACTGTCTATAGGTTTGCCCTGAATGTGGGTGGAATTCTTCACCCGCCACATCAGACAGGGGCAGCAGGACGAATGCATATTTCACGATTTCATCCCGAGGCAACTGAATAGGACCATCATCGACAATCTGATCGCCATACGTCAGCAGATCGATATCCAGGGTTCGTGAAACAAACCTTTCCGGTGATCGCCTTCTGCCGTGACGTGCTTCCAGCTTCCGCAGCTCAGCGACCAGCGCTCTCGGTGAAAGGTCAGTGTAGATCCCCACAACCAGGTTATGAAAGTTATCGCCTTCAAGCCCGATCGCCTCGCTTTCATAAATAGGGGAGACCTGCAGTTCACCAAATATTGCCTCAAGATCGCGCAGGGCTCGGGGAATATGGTTCTCAGGCGCCATATTGCTGCCCAAACTCAACCAGGCATGCACACTCCCGCGATCAGTCACGCTGACCTCGTTCGATTATCACGCCTACATCCCGCGCGGCACTGACCGCGCCAACCTTGTTCAGTGTCAAGCGAACCCAAGGCACCCTGAATTCTTGCAGAACAATTCCGGCACACCGCTCCGCCAAGGTCTCGACCAGCTGAAATTCGCTCTCCCGGACATAAGAGACAAGACGTTTACTTACCGCTTTGTAATCAAGCGTATCTTCTATGTCATCTGTGGCCGCCGCTTTGGCTATATCGGCACCCATTTCGAGATCAAAAATCACCGTCTGCCTGATCTTCCGCTCCCAATCATAGATTCCGATCACGGTATCGACGCGCAGATCCCGGATGAAGACTATATCCATAAATATTGGCCATCTTGTAAGTAAATGGCACATGGTAGAGGAGAATAGGCAATGAGCAAACCCCTCTCACAGGACCAGAGTTCAGGGTATGAGCCGTTAAACAGCGGCTAAACCTTGTAATATAACCTGTTCTGTAACAACATGAGCCCGTCAAAACAAGCCTGACGCATGCATCCGCCAGAGCCCGGAGGCAATGAGCAGCAACTGGTGAGACCCCGCTGGGCATATCGTTTGACAGAATGGTGTTATTATTCAAGCGCATACATGATCACTGACTCTCTACTCATACTTGGAGCCTATCTGCTGGGTTCCATTTCCAGCGCCATCATTGTCTGCCGCATCATGGGATTGCCCGACCCGAGAAGTCAGGGATCGAATAATCCGGGTGCCACCAATGTACTGCGTATCGGTGGCAAAAAGGCGGCAGCCATAACCCTGCTCGGTGATTCATTGAAGGGATTGTTGCCAATGGTTGCGGCTCATCTGCTAGGCGCCTCTACACTGGTACTCGCCTTGACCGGTATGGCGGCCTTTCTCGGTCATCTCTATCCCTTATTTTTCAGATTCAAGGGTGGTAAAGGGGTTGCAACTGCCCTGGGCGTGCAATTCGGTCTCCATTGGGGGATCGGTTTGGCGGTTGCTTTGATCTGGTTGTTCATAGCGAAAGTGGTCAATATCTCTTCACTCTCAGCGCTTGTCTCAATGGCGCTGGCGCCGTTGATTGTCTGGGCAATCTGGCCGGAGACTGAACTGGTGGTGATGCAGATCGTAATGTCGTCGATTCTGTTTTGGCGCCACCGATCCAATATTCAGAACCTGTTGCTGGGTGCGGAAGGGACCATTGCCAATCAAGATAACAGTGAAGACAAATAGGTGGAGCGATGCCGGAACTCGACATCATAGAGTATGCGAATCATATAACCTGTATAGACACCCATTATCAACGGCCCGAACTGGCTGCCTGTTATCTCGTGGAATCCGAGGGCGAAGCGGTGTTCATCGATACCGGAACCGGTCATACTGTCCCCTATCTCATGGATATCCTGGCGGCGAAAGGGATACAGCCATCACAGGTAAAATATGTCATACCGACTCATGTACACCTTGATCATGCCGGCGGCGCCGGGGAACTGATGCGCAGGTTGCCCAACGCATCCCTCGTAATCCACCCCTACGGCGCCAAACACATGATCGATCCTTCGAAATTGATCGCCGGTGCAACTGCGGTCTATGGCGAGGAACAATTCGAGCGGCAGTTCGGCAAGTTGACATCCATCCCCAAAGAGCGTGTCATCGAAGCACCGGATAACACGCGCCTGAGCTTCGGCAACAGGGAGTTGCTGATATTGGATACCCCCGGGCATACCCGACACCATTTCTGTGTCTACGACGCCATGAGCCAGGCAATGTTCACCGGCGACACCTTCGGCCTGTCATACCGGGAATTCGACACCGAGCACGGCCACTTCATCATGCCGACAACAACCCCCGTGCAATTCGACCCCGAGGCATGGCAAAACACGCTGGAGCGATTGATTACACTGTCACCCGAGCGTATCTACCTGACCCATTACGGTGAAATCGGAACACCAAAGGAGATGGCTGAAAAGCTGAGCCGATATATCGAAGAGTTCGTGGCAATCGCCAAGGCATCCCGTGCGAACCCCGGGGAGGAGCGGGTTCTGGATATTCGCAACAACTTGAAGGATTGGATGATGGATAACCTCAAGGCCCATGGCTGCCGCCAATCTCCCGAAATCATCGAACAACGGATGTCAATGGATCTGAAGCTGGACGCTCAGGGTCTTGATGTATGGCTGACTCGCCTGGAGCAGACGTAGTGCGGGCAATGGAAAGTTTTGAGTTTTCCGGGCCACGCTTGACTTTTCTTAGTCTCTCCTAGGGGATGTGAAAACCTAAAACGTATTGAGCGAAGCGAACCCTCTATTCGAAACTAAAAACTCAATACTCAAAACTCCTGGAAGAGGGTGTTGAGCCGCTCTGGTCCCAGGCGAATGTACAGTCCAGCCTGGAGAGCACATAGATCATGCCCTGCTCTCCATCGCCGATCATCATCGATAGTGGAGAGTGCTTGTTGAATTTGTGGTTTCGCTGGCGCAGCCAACGTTTGCCCATGCTCGGATTGGAGGGATAGGTCGTGCGCAGCGCATCATCGATACGCACAAGATATTCCACCCGTCTCATGAGGTCAGGGGTATCCGGTAGCGGTTTGTTGTAGCGATACTGTGTAAAATGGCGCGCCTTACCCTCTAAATCCAACAGCGCCATCATCTCTCCTGAGTGCAGGCCCCAGTTCTCGAACATATTCATCACACCTCGAGTAATGGCCAGTCGGTCATTCAAGGACCTGCCTGTACTGATTTCTTGAGTAGTCACCATAGCCACCAATTCCCCATAAAAATACTAGGTTAAGGAGAATAGCACGATTTGCCTGCATAAACCCCGAATATATTCAGGGTTTACTCCACAGCGCCTGCCACCATCGTTTGCGATTCTTAGGCACCATAGTGCCAGGCAGATCGACGGGAGGCAGCTTGCTCAATACCCAACCGGGTAGTGGCGGATTGTCGCTATATCCACAGGAGACGCCCAGATTATTTGGATCATAGATTTTGATGAAACCGGGTTGATCGAGATCGTCCGCATAAACGATGCCGCAATAGTCTTCTTCATGTTCTCTGCGCAACAGAACATCGATGCTATCGATGAACTTGAGAACCATATTGGCGTCAGCTGTAGAAGTCGGCGGCGGCTCGCCTATGGCGTAGATATACCACCCGCCAGCGGCATCCTCTTTCAATATCTGCCACAAGACATCCAACTGATGCCACCTGAGGGTTGAAGTGAAACTCCCCCTGAAGGCTTGCAGATAAGCGTTCTGTTCATCCACGGAAGATACTTTTTTCATGTGATGGATTATGTCATTTGTGAGCTTTGATTGAAGTACCTTAGGCGTCACCGTCGGGTTATTTACTGATCGTTACGTTATTGTCATTTTTTATTAGGGCTTATAACAGCATTGGGTATAATGGAATTTTACGTCCACGGCTTATGATATGAAGAATGTTAGCAACACGCTGTTCGAGTCCGATCTAAACCTGAAGTTACTTAATCGCGGTAAGGTTCGCGATATCTATGAAGCGGATGAGGATCACCTGCTGATTGTCACTACAGATCGACTCTCGGCGTTTGATGTCGTATTGCCCCAACCCATACCCGGCAAGGGGGAAGTACTGACCAGAGTAGCCAACTTTTGGTTCAATCGCACCCGCCACATCGTACCCAACCATCTCAAGGATATCCCGCTGGAGAAGATTGTAACAGACCCACGACAGCGAGAGATTCTAGGGGATCGATGGATGCTGGTGCGCAAGCTAAGACCACTGCCGGTTGAAGCAATCGTCAGAGGCTACCTGATAGGATCCGGCTGGAAGGATTACCAACAGAACGGAAGTGTATGCAGCATACCCCTGCCAGATGGATTGCAGCAGGCCGCCAGGCTCCCGGAACCGATCTTCACGCCTTCAACGAAGGCGGAGGTCGGGGGTCATGATATGAATATTTCATTCGAGCAGGCAGAGGCACTGTTAGGAAAGGATGTTGCCTGTCAGGTTCGAGACCTGAGTCTGAATATCTATAAACAGGCGGCTGACTATGCCCTTGAAAGGGGTATTATCATCGCAGACACGAAATTTGAATTCGGTTTGGATACTCAGGGCAGGGTCCATCTTATCGATGAAGTCTTGACGCCGGATTCATCCCGATTCTGGCCGGCAAGCTCGTATCGGCCGGGATGCAGCCCTCCCAGCTTCGATAAGCAGTTCGTTAGAGACTATCTGGAAACACTCGACTGGGACAAGACGCCACCCGGACCTGAGCTACCCCAAGAGATAATTGATAAAACAGCGGAGAAATACAAAGAAGCGGAAAAGCGCCTGACTGGCGATTGGCGAGAAGAGTAGCTCGATTGCGAATTTTGTTCGTACCGGGCTTCAATTTTTCTGTTGTCTTGCCGATTCTCCTATTAACCAAGGTAACTGTTTGTTGCGTGATTGTGATTGAAACGAAATCAACAGATTCAGCTATTGTGGTATAAAGATTTGTCTGCTACGACAGCAATCAATAGTAAATCCGCCAGGGTGGTCATCTATACCACGCTGAGATGTCCCCATTGCCAGCATCTGAAACGCTGGCTAAAGAGGAATGAGGTTCCTTTTTTGGACTTCAATGTGGGCAAGCCTGGAAAAATGCAGAAACAGTTTTTTGAGATCGGCGGGCAAACCGTACCTCTGATCGTTATCGGTAAGAATAAGTTTGTCGGCTTCAATCCCAATCAACTCAAGAAAGTACTGCAGAGAGAAGGCTTGTTATAGGGGCTAGACGCAGCTACGTCACAGCAGAACGACAAAGGGGGCTTTCGCCCCCTTTTATTTCTTGACTCACCGCTCAACCCGATCAGTTGACCTTAGGGTCGAGTTCACCGCTCTCATAACGATTCTGCATATCTTCCAGTGAGATCGGTACGATCTTGTCAGCCATACCCGCCGAGCCAAAGGCCTCATAACGCGCCTTACAGATCTCCGACATCGCCTTGGTGGCTTCCTTGAGGAACTTCCGCGGATCGAAGTTGGACCTGTTGTCGTGCAGATGCTTACGGATAGAACCGGTCGATGCCATGCGCAGATCGGTGTCAATATTGACCTTGCGTACACCATGCTTGATGCCTTCGGCGATCTCCTCCACAGGCACGCCATAGGTCTCACCCATATCGCCGCCATACTCATTGATGATCGCCAGCCAGTCCTGCGGCACCGAAGAGGAACCGTGCATGACCAGATGGGTGTCAGGAATACGCGCATGGATCTCCTTCACCCGGTCGATGGCCAGGATATCGCCCGTGGGGGGGCGGGTGAACTTGTAGGCGCCGTGGGATGTCCCAATCGCAATCGCCAGGGCGTCCACACCTGTCTTCTTGACGAAATCGGCCGCTTCATCGGGATCGGTCAACAGCTGACTGTGATCGAGCGTGCCCTCGGCACCCACACCATCCTCTTCACCGGCCTGACCGGTTTCAAGGGATCCAAGACATCCCAGTTCGCCCTCAACGGAGACACCACCGGCGTGGGCCATTGCAACCACGGTTTTGGTCACGTCCACATTGTATTCGTATGATGAGGGTGTTTTGCCGTCGCTCATCAATGATCCGTCCATCATAACTGATGAGAAACCCGATTGAATGGAACGCAGGCAGACTGAGGGTGATGTTCCGTGATCCTGGTGCATACAGACCGGGATGTGCGGATACATCTCAGTTGCGGCAATGATCAGGTGACGCAGGAAAGGTTCTCCCGCATAGGAGCGAGCTCCGGCGGAACCCTGCAGGATTACAGGGCTTTTTGCCGTCTCAGCAGCCTGCATGATGGCATGCACCTGTTCCATATTGTTGACATTGAACGCCGGCAAACCGTAGCCGTTTTCCGCAGCATGGTCGAGAAGTTGGCGCAGGGATATCAGAGCCATGATAGCCTCCTTGGTTATGTGTCTATAGTAATATCAACTGTCGATGACCCCGCCTGACGGCGTCACCTTTTAATCGTGTCTTCAGCGAGAACATGCTCACCGACGCGCATCACTTTCATGATATTGGTTTGACCCTCCACTCCGGAGCGATCACCCTTGGTGATAATCACCAAGTCACTTTCACGAACCTCACCGCGTCTCAGCAGTTCATCGATCACTTCTTCGTTCACCTTGTCGACATTTGTGCTGGCAACGTCAAAACTCACCGGGTAGACACCACGGTAGAGGGTGACCTTGCGTCTTGTCCGCACCTGGCGCGTCAAAGCATAAATGGGGATATCGGAACTGATACGAGACATCCATTTCACTGTGGAGCCCGATTCCGTCAGAGCGGCGATCCCTTTGACACCCAAGTGATTGGCAGTATACATGGTCGCCATCGCGATCGATTCGTCGACACGGCCGAACACACTATCTATCCTATGATGCGAACGTCGTGCGGTTTGATGCTTTTCCGCCTCAGAACAGACCCGGTCCATCGCTTCGATGACCTTGTGCGGATACTTGCCCACCGAGGTTTCGGCAGAGAGCATCACTGCATCGGTGCCATCCATGACCGCATTCGCCACATCGAACACTTCGGCCCGCGTGGGTATGGGATTCTCGATCATCGATTGCATCATCTGGGTGGCGGTGATAACCACGCAATTCATCCCGCGCGCCGTCTTGATCAGTTCCTTCTGCACCGCCGGCAGCTCCGCATCGCCGATCTCAACACCCAGGTCGCCACGGGCAACCATAATGGCATCGGAAGACTTGATAATCTCCTCGAGGCTGTCCAGTGCCTCGGCACGCTCGATCTTGGCGATGATGCCACCGGTCCCGCCCGCCTCATCCAAGAGACGGCGCGCCTCCTTCACGTCCTCTCCATTACGTACAAAGGAGACGGCAAGATAGTCGACATCGATTTCAGCCGCAAATCTGATATCGCTCCTGTCCTTATCGGTCAATGCCGGCGCGGAAAGCCCGCCACCCTGCTTGTTGATGCCCTTGTTGTTGGAAAGCCTGCCGCCGACAATCACCTTGCAACGAATCTCATTACCTTCCACCTCGGAGACCCAGAGCACAATTGCGCCATCATCCAATAACAGGGTATCGCCACGCGCGACATCCCCCACCAGTTGCGGGTAGGTCAATCCGACCCGCTGCCGATCGCCTGCATCCAGTGCACAACCGGCATCAAGCATGAAGATATCGTCTTCACTCAGATTGATTGAACCTGACTTGAACCGGCCGATACGTATCTTCGGTCCTTGCAGATCGGCCAAAACACCAATCTGCCGTCCACAGGCACGTGCCCGATTACGTATCCTCTCAGCCCGCTGACGCTGGGCATCATGATGATCATGGGATAGATTGAGGCGAACCACGTCCACCCCTGCATGGATGATGTCATCGAGGATCTTTGGGTCATCCGTCGCCGGTCCCAGGGTTGCAACAATTTTTGTTCGTCTTGGCATAAAAATCCAGCTACATGCTCAACGCATGAATAAACCGGCTGAACTGCTGCTCAACCTTTTTCGATCGATGCTCCGGTTACTCAGCTGCACGCGCTTCAAGCATTGCCACCGCAGGCAGAGTCTTACCTTCCAGGTATTCAAGAAAGGCGCCGCCCGCTGTGGAAATATAAGAAACCTTCTCGTATATGTCGTACTTTTGAATGGCGGCAATGGTGTCGCCACCGCCGGCAAGTGAGAAACCGTCAGAATCGGCAATCGCCATGGATACGATTTTGGTACCCTCGCCAAATTGATCGAACTCGAAAACACCAACCGGTCCATTCCAGACGATGGTGCCGGCCTGTTTGATGATATCAGTCAGTTCATTGGCGCTATCCGGCCCGATATCGAAGATCATTTCATCGTCTTCGACCTCACCCGCCGGCTTCAATACCGCAGGCTCATCTTCCGCAAAGTTCTTGCCTACCACCACATCGGTGGCAATCGGAATATTCGCACCGCGCGATTTCATCTTTTCGATCAATGCCTGCGCTGTCGGTACCAGGTCGTCCTCGCACAGGGATTTTCCCACATTGTGCCCGGTCGCCTTGAGGAAGGTATTGGCAATACCTCCACCCACCACCAGTTGATCCACCTTTTCTGACAGAGCCTCGAGCACGGTTAGCTTGGTGGAGACCTTGGAGCCACCCACAATCGCCACCATCGGCCGGGCAGGGTTGGCCAGGGCCTTGGCGAGATTATCCAACTCGTCGGCCAGCAACAGGCCGGCACAGGCTGTCGCTGCGAACTTGCCGGCACCATGGGTGGAGGCCTGGGCGCGGTGGGCGGTGCCGAAGGCATCCATCACGAAGACGTCGCAGAGGGCGGCATACTTCTTTGCCAGCTCCTCGTTGTCTTTCTTCTCACCGCTGTTGAAGCGAACGTTCTCGAACAACACCACCTCGCCTTCAGCCACCTCGGGTGCGTTCTGCAGATAATCCTTGACCAGACGGACCGTCTTACCGAGTTTGGCGCTCATGTCATCGGCAATCGGCTGCATGGAGTTCTCGGCATCCACCTCTCCCTCCGTGGGGCGACCGCGATGAGACATCACCTGTACCCTGGCTCCAGACTTTACACAGTGCTCGATTGTGGGCATGGAGGCGGTAATTCGGGCATCCGACGTAACTTTACCGTCTTTGACGGGAACATTGAGATCGGCGCGAATCAAGACACGCTTGCCGGCGAGGTCGAGGTCGGTCAACTTGATGAAGGACATTAGGAACTCCTAGGTCGATTCTAATTATTAAGTGTGAATTTTGAATTATGTACTCGTGACATCGTCAGTCGATGCATTGAAAGCAGGTAAATTCATATTTCAAAATTCGCCGCACTGCATCATGGGGCGGTGTTTAACCGCCCCATGTTGAGCCGCCTTACTAGGCTACGTGCTCGACCATGCGCAGCATGTTGCAGGTATAGCCGTACTCGTTGTCGTACCAAGAGACCACCTTGACGAAGGTATCGTCCAGCATGATGCCGGCGCCAGCGTCAAAGATGGAGGGGGTACCGCGACCGCGGAAGTCGGTGGAGACCACCTTCTCCTCGGTGTAGTCCAGAACACCGGCCAGATCACCTGACTCGGAAGCGGCCTTCATGGCGGCACAGATATCGTCATAGCTGGCGCCGCTGTTCAGCTCCACGGTCAGGTCGACCACGGAAACGTCGGAAGTGGGCACGCGGAAGGCCATGCCGGTCAGCTTACCGTTCAGCTCGGGCAACACCTTGCCCACCGCCTTGGCGGCACCGGTGGAAGACGGAATGATGTTCTCCAGGATACCGCGACCGCCGCGCCAGTCCTTCATCGAAGGGCCGTCAACAGTCTTCTGGGTGGCGGTGGCTGCATGCACAGTGGTCATCAGGCCACGCTTGATGCCCCACTTGTCGTTCAACACCTTGGCCACAGGCGCCAGGCAGTTGGTGGTACAGGAGGCGGCGGAGACGATGGCCTGCCCGTTGTAGTCATTGTGGTTGACACCGTAGACGAACATCGGCGTGGCGTCTTTGGAAGGGGCACTCTGTACTACCTTCTTGGCGCCTGCATCGATGTGCTTCTGGCAGGTCTCCTCGGTGAGGAAAAAGCCGGTGCATTCAATGACCAGATCGGCACCGATCTCATCCCATTTCAGGTTCGCCGGATCACGTTCAGCCGTGAGACGGATATTCTTGCCGTTGACAACCATGTTGCTGCCGTCCACCGCAACATCGCCTGGGAAATTACCGTGCACTGAATCATATTTCAGCATGTAGGCCAGGTAGTCAGGTTCCAGAAGATCATTGATACCAACGACTTCGATACCAGGGAAATCTTTGGCGATAGCGCGGAACGCCATACGACCGATACGACCAAAACCATTGATGCCTACTTTGATAGTCATTTCAGTTCTCCGTTTATAGCTATGTAGAGTTGTAATCTAAATTGAATCGTTCACTCACGGGTGCCCGCGGCACCCGTTCGTTTGTTATCAGGCAGAAACCTCGTCGACGGCAGCAGCCACTTTTTCAGTGGTGAAGCCAAACGCTTTGAACAGTTCTCCAGCCGGTGCCGATTCACCAAACCGGTTGATACCTATCACCTTGCCGTTGAGGCCGACGTATTTATACCAGCCATCGGTGACTGCAGCTTCCACAGCCACACGCGCGGTCACATTCGAGGGCAATACTGACTCTTTGTAGGCAGCGTCCTGTTCATCAAACAGTTTGGTATTCGGCATGGAGACGACACGCACATTCTTACCGGAATCGGCAGCGGCCCGAATGGCGATACCCACTTCCGAGCCGGTTGCGATAATGATCGCATCGGGTGTACCGTCGCAATCACTGATCACATAGCCGCCCTTTGCGATATTGGCAATCTGCTCGTCGCTACGTTCCTGGTGTGCCAGACCCTGGCGGGAAAAGATCAATGAGGAAGGTCCGTCTTTCTTCTCAATGGCGGCCTTCCAGGCGACCGCCGTTTCGACGCCGTCGCAGGGACGCCACACATCCATGTTCGGAATCATGCGCAGGGTTGGAATCTGCTCGATCGGCTGATGGGTGGGACCGTCCTCGCCCAGACCGATGGAATCGTGAGTATAGACGAAGATCGAGCGCAATTTCATCAATGCAGCCATGCGTAATGCATTACGGGCATATTCGGAGAACATCAGGAAAGTACCGCCATAGGGGATAAATCCACCGTGCAGTGCGACACCGTTCATGATTGCGGACATGCCAAACTCACGCACACCGTATGAGAGATAGTTACCGTCGGCGTTGCCATCGGTGATCGAGCTCGATCCGGACCAGGCGGTCAGATTCGAGGGGGTCAGATCGGCAGACCCACCCATAAATTCAGGCAACAGTGGTCCATAACCGTTGAGTGCGTTTTGCGATGCCTTACGGGTTGCCGGCGAGTCTGCCTTGGCGTTGACCTCGGCGATGAATTTGGCTGCCGCCTCATCCCAGTTTGCAGGCAGATCGCCGGCCATACGCCGCTTGAACTCTGCCGCAAGCTCCGGGTCGGCATCTGCGTACGCCGCAAACTTGTCATTCCACGCGCTTTCTGCACTGGCGCCTGCGTCTTTCGCATCCCAGCCCGCATATATTTCATCAGGTACGACAAATGGCTCGTGGGGCCAACCCAGCTGTTCCCGGGTGGCGGCGATTTCATCATCGCCCAGAGGAGCACCATGGCAGTCGTGACTACCCGCCAGGTTGGGTGAACCGAAACCGATGGTGGTCTTGCAGCAGATCAATGATGGCTTGTCGATCATTGACTTGGCTGCCTCGATCGCCTGATCCACGGCATCCGCATCATGGCCGTCCACATCGCGAATCACATGCCAGCCGTAGGATTCGAAACGGCCAGGCGTATCATCAGTAAACCAACCTTCGGTCTCACCGTCTATGCTGATACCGTTGTCATCCCAGAAAGCGATCAGCTTGCCCAGACCCAGGGTACCCGCAAGTGAACAGGCTTCGTGTGAAATACCCTCCATCATGCAGCCGTCACCAAGAAATGTATAGGTGTTGTGGTCAACGATCTCATGACCTGGCTTGTTGAATTGTGCTGCAAGGGTTTTTTCGGCCAGGGCCATACCGACCGCATTGGTGATGCCTTGTCCCAGCGGTCCGGTGGTTGTCTCGACACCCGGTGCATAACCGTACTCCGGGTGACCCGGGGTCTTGGAGTGCAGCTGGCGGAAACTCTTCAGGTCATCGATACTCAATCCATAGCCGGTCAGGTGCAGCAGTGAATAGATGAGCATTGAACCATGACCGTTGGAGAGAACAAAGCGGTCGCGATCCGCCCACTCCGGATTGGCCGGATTGTGCTTCATATGGTTGTTCCACAGCACCTCTGCGATATCGGCCATACCCATGGGCGCACCAGGATGCCCCGAATTGGCTTTCTGTACGGCATCCATACTCAGGGCACGTATGGCATTGGCGAGTTCTCTTCGTGAGGACATTGACCCCTCCTGATTAGAAAAAGTTAGTAATCTGTATCTGTCGGATAAAAGTTATTGCGTGGCAAGCCACTGAATTCGTTATCAATAAACCCCATTTTTCACACCCCTACGCATTGATCTTTCTCGGTCTATCGGGATGTTGACCCCTATTGCATAACCGAAGTCCGGAAGGGCAAAAGGTCAGCTATTCTGACCCAAGCCCTCTATCTGGGCAAAGCAGCTGACTTTACGGGGCAATAAGCTGGCTTGATGAATAAACCCTAATATCCTAATAAACAATGCTGTTTCAAGCAGTTGGCTCTTCTCTCCACTTGATTGAGCAACCCATGCTGGGTATTTGCTCCCGCGGTCCATGACCCGTCTCAGCCACCAATTTCATGGCTTCATAGAGATCCCGCCGTACATCTGAGGGAGCTGTCTCTTTTCGACTCTCATCCAGACGGCCACGATACTGCAGCTCCAGCGCCGCATTGTAGCCAAAGAAGTCGGGGGTACAGACGGCGCCATAAGCCTTGGCGACGGCCTGGGTCTCATCAAACAGATAGGGAAAAGGATAACCCATTTGCTCGGCAACCCGCTGCATATTTTCGAACGAGTCCTCTGCATATTCGGCGGGATCGTTCGACATGATTGCCACTGAGTTGATGCCAAGTTGAGCTAACTCTTTGGTATCCTGAACAATCCGCTGCTGCACAGCCTTGACATACGGGCAGTGATTACAGATGAACATCACCAGTAAACCGCGCTCACCGGCACACTGCTGCAGGGACCAATCCCGGCCGTCGACACCCGGCAAATTGAAATCCGGGGCGGGTGCGCCAAAGTCGCATATTGGGGTTTGTAAGGAAACCATCATTGATCCCTTTAATACTATGAATTGATTGTGGGGTGGGGCATTATGCAAAAAGCAGGCTGATGTGTAAAATCCCGATTTCTCCTGTAGCTGACCCAATCTGCTGGCAGCTCGGGAGCCGGCATCGTGTGATACTGGAAAAACTCCTCACATACACCTGTTGAAGTCTAAGGAATTTTGATGACAAGAGATTTTATTTTTACATCCGAGTCAGTTTCCGAAGGTCACCCAGATAAAGTCGCCGACCAAATCTCGGATGCCATGCTGGACGCAATATTACATACCGATCCCAATCCGGACAGGGCGCGGGTGGCGTGTGAAACGCTGATCAAGACCGGCGCAGTCATCGTTGCCGGCGAGATCAGCACCGAGGCATGGATTGATCTTGACGACCTGGTCAGAGAGGTTGTGTGTGATATCGGTTACACCAGCTCCGACGTAGGTTTCGACGGTTCCACCTGCGCGGTAATGTCCCTGATCGGCAAACAGTCCGGCGATATTGCGCAGGGTGTCGATCGAACCAGTCCCGAAGAACAGGGAGCCGGCGACCAGGGGATGATGTTCGGCTACGCCACCAATGAGACTGATGTGCTGATGCCGGCACCGATCACCTACGCCCATCGGTTGGTTCAAAGGCAATCGGAAATACGCAAGGCCGGAATCCTGCCATGGCTGCGCCCGGATGCAAAAAGCCAGGTCACGCTGCGGTATGAGGACGGCAAGGTCAGCGGTATCGGTGCCGTGGTACTGTCGACCCAGCACGATCCGGATATCGATAACGCCCATCTGCGCGAAGCCGTGATGGAGAATATCATCCAACCGGTTCTGCCCAAGGAGTGGCTGGATCAATGCCCCCAGGAGAAGATCCACATCAACCCGACCGGCAGCTTTGTCATCGGTGGCCCGGTGGGTGACTGCGGTCTTACCGGACGTAAAATCATTGTAGATACCTATGGTGGCTCTGCACGTCATGGCGGGGGCGCCTTTTCGGGCAAGGACCCATCCAAGGTTGATCGTTCAGCCGCCTATGCCGGCCGCTACGTGGCGAAAAACGTTGTTGCCGCCGGCCTGGCGGACCGCTGCGAAATCCAGATCTCCTATGCCATCGGCGTGGCTGAACCCACCTCAATCATGATCGAGACCTTCGGCACCGGTAACATAGCCGATGAGAAGATTGCGGAACTGGTGCGCCGGAACTTTGATTTGCGTCCCTACGGCATTCTGAAAATGCTGGACCTCCTGAACAGTGACCGTATCCAGTATAGAAAGACCGCCGCCTACGGACATTTCGGCCGTGAAGACGAGGGATTCACCTGGGAGCTCACGGACAAGGCAGGGCAGTTGCGGGAGGATGCCGGACTTTAGGTTCAATAATTTTGGGTTTTGAATTATCAATTTTGAATTGATGTGCTCGCTACGCTCACGTCTTTATCAAATCTCCGTAGTCTTTTGGCGATAAAAACCCTGCGCGGAACGCGCTCAACAATTCACAATTCGACATTCATAATTCATAATTGAACTTCCTGACCGAGGAGCGCTGCAACGGGTGAACATCCGCCAGGCTCGGAAGGGGGGCTTGATGCAATCAACCGCGCTCACTCACGATAATCAGGAGATGACTACCATGAGTGAGTTGACCAATTACAAAGTTACCGATTCGCCAAATCAGTTCACCGACTACAAGATTGCCGACATATCACTGGCTGACTACGGGCGTCGGGAGATTGCCATCGCTGAAACCGAGATGCCCGGTTTGATGGCGATCAGGGAGAAATACACCGTTCAACAACCTCTTAAGGGGGCGCGAATCACCGGTTCCCTGCATATGACGATTCAGACCGCGGTGCTGATCGAGACACTGGTCGCCCTTGGCGCCCAGGTTCGCTGGTGCTCCTGTAATATCTTCTCTACCCAGGACCATGCCGCAGCGGCGATTGCCGCCGAAGGGATTCCTGTATATGCCTGGAAGGGAGAGACATTGGAAGAATATTGGTGGTGCACCGAGCAGGTCCTCAATTGGCCGGACGGCGCTGCCCCGAACATGATTCTCGACGATGGCGGTGACGCAACCCTGCTGGTCCATAAAGGGGTTGAATTCGCCGATTCAGGTGCGGTTCCCGAACCTCAGGATGACGACCCCGAGGAGTGGCGTGTAATCCTTGGCGTATTGAAACGCAGTCTCGAAGAGGACCCCAAGCGCTATCACCGTATGGCGGAATCGATAAAGGGCGTCACCGAGGAGACCACAACAGGTGTCCACCGGCTCTATCAGATGATGGAACAGGGTACGCTGCTCTTCCCGGCCATGAACGTTAACGACTCGGTCACCAAATCGAAGTTCGATAACCTATACGGCTGTCGTGAATCCCTGGTCGATGGCATCAAACGCGCTACCGACGTGATGATTGCCGGAAAAATTGCCGTAGTCGCCGGTTACGGCGATGTGGGCAAGGGTTGCGCACAGTCATTGCGTGGGCTTGGGGCTACAGTATGGATCACGGAAATCGATCCCATCTGCGCACTCCAGGCAGCGATGGAAGGCTATCGTGTGATAACCATGGAAGAGGCGGCGCCCCAGGGTGATATTTTTGTCACCACCACCGGCAACTTCAAGATCATCACCCACGATCACATGGCGGCGATGAAGGACCAGGCGATCGTGTGCAACATCGGACACTTCGACAATGAGATAGACATCGCCGGCATCCGCCACTATGCCTGGGAAGAGATCAAACCTCAGGTGCACCATGTCATCTTCCCGGACGGCAAGCGTATTATCCTGCTCGCCGAGGGCAGATTGGTCAATCTGGGGTGTGCCACGGGGCATCCGAGTTTTGTCATGTCCAACTCTTTTTCCAATCAGGTATTGGCGCAAATTGAGTTTTTCACCCATTCGGAAAACTACAAAAACAAGGTCTATGTTCTGCCCAAAAAACTGGATGAAGAGGTAGCCCGGCTACACTTGGAAAAGATCGGCGCCCATTTGACGACCCTCACCCCGGAACAGGCTGACTATATCGGCGTGCCTGTCGAAGGACCGTACAAACCCGATCACTACCGCTACTGACAGGTGCTGTTGAACCGGAATCGACTGATCCGCTTGCCAATCTGGCGGGCAGTTCCGCCATGCTGATCACTGATAGCGCATCAGGGTGCGGCTCTGCTGCATCCTGATGCGCTGTTCCAGCAACAGAGGCCAAATTAGAATTCATTGCTAAATAGACCCAGCTATGCATACTGAACATCAACAAAGAAACTTCAGCTTCGAACTCTTCCCGCCAAAGACGGAAAAGGGTTTGGAAAACCTCAAACTGAATGTAGCTGAGCTGAACATCAAGCAGCCAGCCTACTTTTCCGTTACCTACGGTGCCGGCGGATCCACTCGGCAGCGGACATTCGATACTGTAGAGTGGTTGATGGATGAACAGATTACCACTGCTCCCCATCTCTCCTGTATCGGTGCCAATCGGGATGAAATTCTACAGATTCTCGAACACTACAAGTCGATAGGCATTCGCCGTCTGGTTGCACTGCGAGGCGATCTGCCCTCGGGCACAGGACTTGGTGAGCTAGGTGACCTGAACCATGCCAATCAACTGGTGGAGCTGATCCAGGAGACCTATCCTCGCCTCTTTCATATCGAGGTCGCAGCCTATCCCGAGTTTCATCCCCAGGCGAGCAGCCCGGAACAGGATCTGATTAATTTCAAGCGCAAGGTAGAAGCAGGTGCGGACAGCGCCATTACACAATATTTCTATAATGCCGATGCCTATTTTCGATTTCTCGATAACTGTCAACAGCTGCAGATCGACATCCCAATAGTCCCCGGCATAATGCCGATTACAAATTACACCCAACTGGCCCGTTTCTCCGATGCCTGTGGTACGGAGATCCCCCGCTGGTTGAGAAAACGACTTGAAGGATTCGGTGACGACCTGGAGGCGATTCGCAGCTACGGTACCGAGACCGTAATCCGGTTATGTGAACGCCTATTGGAAGGGGGAGCACCGGGACTTCACTTCTACACCATGAATCAGGCTAAACCGACCCTTGCTATCTGGCAGGCCCTGTCACTGTAGACGCTGGGTTGATAACAGGCCCTAGGGCCTGTTATCACTAACCCGTTTAGCCTTAGGTAGGAACAGGATGCGGTTCTCCGGGAGGGGGTCGATTGATATTTAATCTGCACTGTTCGATGATTGCATCCAGCATCTCCGGTTCAACCGGCTTGGTCAGAAAACCATCCATACCCGCTTCAACACAACGATCAAACATCTCGTGCACACTGTTTGCAGTCAATGCATAGATCGGCATATAACGATGCTTGGGTTCGATGCTTCGATAACGCCGTGTAAATTCCAGTCCATCCATGTTGGGCATGCGCAGATCGATAAAGGCCAACTCATAGTCATCATCGGAAACCGCTTGCAGTGCCTCGCTGCCATCCTTGGTTATCCGCACCCTGTGACCGCGTTGGGTTAACAAGGTGGAGATCACTTTTGCCGCAATGGCGTTATCCTCGGCTAACAGTACATTGATACCTTGCTTATCCCCTGGTTCGATATCAGCCGGGTACAGATTAAGTTGCCGGCTTGATCTGATACCCAGTGCCCGCATCGCCATCCGGGCAAACTCTGATGCGAGAAATGGTTTGAACAGGGTATACTCAGGGTTTTTGCTGACGCCCATATCCTGCATTTGGCCACGATATCCGGCGACGATAAGAGGCAGTGTGGGCACTGCCGCATGAGCCTTATAAAGAATCTCCTGTATGGATGTATCGTGTAATGAGTCGCAGACCATCAATAACTCAACACTGTTGTCCAGGCCGGCAAGAAAATCACTTGGACGATTGGCGGTTATCACCTTCATGCACAGTTGCCGAGCAACTGAGCTATGCAACTCCATTGCCTTGGAATCCTCCTCATAGATGAGTATGCAGCGACCCTCTAGCTGAAAAGCATCCCCCTTTTCCACCTGACCATCCCTCATCTGCAGCGGCAGCCTGACACTGAAGGCGGACCCCTCGCCCAACTGGCTCACGACTTCCACCGCCCCATCCATCAGCCGGGTCAAGTCCCGCACCACTGTGGTGCCCAGTCCCGCTCCCTCAAAACGGCGCGCATTGCCGATATCCGCTTGCCAGAAACTCTCGAACACTGCCTCCTGGCGGTCTTGTGGAATA
This sequence comes from Candidatus Thiodiazotropha sp., assembly GCA_040506195.1. Taxonomy (GTDB): domain Bacteria; phylum Pseudomonadota; class Gammaproteobacteria; order Chromatiales; family Chromatiaceae; genus Thiodiazotropha. The sequence continues at coordinate 488,099 of JBEVXH010000001.1, forward strand.
CCGATGCCTGTATCCTCTACCTTGAGCAGAATATGGGGTGTAGCAAAAACTCCGCTGTCTTCCACCTTTTCCAATTCGACGCGAATGTATCCTTTATCGGTAAACTTCACCGCATTACCCAGCAGATTAAACAGAATCTGCGATATCCGCAGCTTGTCGCCAAACAGTTCCCGTCCCACGTTTGGATCGACATGGCAGAGGAGCTCGATTTGCTTGTCATGAGCCATTTCTGCCTGACTTGAGACAACACTCCTGACCAGATTGCGGATATCGAACCATTCAGGCAGCAGTTCGAGTCTGTTGGCATCGATTTTGGAGAGATCGAGCACATCACTGATCAATGACTTCAGCAGATGGGCCGATGATTGAATCGAGTGGAGATACTCTTTCTGTTCCATATCCAAGGGTGTTCCCTGCATCAGGCGTGTCATGCCGATAACACCGATCAACGGTGTACGCAGTTCATGCGTCATGGTTGTCAAGAAATCACCACGGGCCTTCTTCGCGGACTCCGCCTCCTGCTTGGCAAGGTAGAGCCGCCTTAAGAGAAAGTATTGATAGAGCGGGATCACCAGCAGTAGCAACAGGAAAAAGAAGGCATCGAAGCCATGGCTCTGCCAAGATTGCAGATAGATCAGCACCAGATTGTAAGCACTGAAATTCAGCAGAATCGCCATCAGCAGGAGCCGTTTACCATACCTGGTCCCATAAGAGAGATAGATCCAGAGATAGATCAGGTAGAAAGGGCTGATGGCATCCGATGTCAGGACGATTGCCAGGCTGGTTGCGCTGACATCGACCACCAGCATGATCTCCTTTCTGAACGGCAAATCATGTCTGTATCCAACGTTGATCAGCACTGCCAGGAAGAAGACAAAATAGCACCCATACAGGCTCAGATAGAGACTCGCACCAACCGGGTAGTACTCCGTGGAAGTACCCAGCCACATAAACAGGAAACTGAACAGCCAAATGGCCAATCTAACCAGTGCCTGTTGGTACTCTGAGTTTGACAACAGCTCAGGATCGGAAAGTTTAGCGAACATATGCGTGTCATCCCTTTCTAGACTCAAGCAACTCCATGCTGACGCCTGTCAACTCCCATTCAATCACTGCCGATGGGCTGGGGCTGTTTTTCAGCCCGGCAACATTATCATTCGCTCATATTAAGACTACTGGATTTCGTTCATTCCGCATTGCTGGACGAAAGAACAGTCTTGGCATTACCGAATGGATAAGTGTTAACAGACCCTAGGGCCACCCCTCTGCACCACAGGGGCTAATATCGATTCAACATGATAACAAGAAACAGGGTCTTTTTTTACATCACGCAAGTAATTGATATAAAATGATTAACAGAATCTGAACCGATTACACATCCGGCTGCGGCGAGCAACATCAGGTAACCGGAGCAATCTCCTCCTAAGTTCTTGCAGCAATCTGCCGATGTCTATCTTATCCGGTCAAAACCCGTCTGGCTGTCCGGAATATCAGAGCCGTCAATACCCGTAACATGTAAGGCTGAAAGCGATGTACATTAAGAGGCCAAGCCAACACAACCAGGAAAACGCGCCGCATCCCTCGGATCGGCGCACCATCAAGCGTCGTCACCTGATCTACTATCTGCGGGTATGGCAGATTGATCAAAACAGTGTGGTGGGACATGTGGTTGATATCAATACCGAGGGCATGATGCTGATCAGTGAAAGCCCGGTAAAGACCGGTGAAGAGATGCATCTCGAACTCCGTCTGCCTGACAACGAGGGTGAACTCAGGTCCATGAGATTCAAGGCGATCTGCCGTTGGAGTGATAAAGATATCAATTCCGCTTTTTTCGATTCGGGATTTGAATTCATCGACAAATCCCCGGAGGCGGGCGAGACACTGCAGAAATTGATCGAAGAGTACGGGTTTACCGATTGAGCCCCCAAAAAGTCGAAATACCCGCGATCCCCTGAGCGCCTGCAAGTTTCGCCTGCCTCAGCGAGTCTGACTGCATACCACCCAATGCGTAGACAGGTATATTGACACGATCGACCCACTCCGTGAAACGAAACCAGCCCAGAGCCTGGGCATGAGGATGCGAGCCTGTGACCTCGACAGGTGAAAGCAGTGCATAATCCAGCTCCAATTCGGCTGCCCGCGCCAGTTCTTCAGGATTGTGGCAGGAAGCGCCCAGCAGTCCTGCACCGGAGGGATGATCCGCCAGCGCCATCAGTTGCCGTGCCGTGAAGTGAACCCCATCGGCCTCTTGCCGCCAATCCGCCACTCTCTCGGGCCGGTTGATGATGAGTTTGACTCCCCGTGCGTGGCAACGGGGTAGGCAGGCGGACAAAAGCTCACGGTAACCTATATCCGTCAAGCCGTGCGCCCGTAACTGTACAATTCCCACACCACGATCCAGCGCCCTGTCCAGCCGCTGCAGAAAACCTTCCAACCGATCACCATCCCCGCCTGTAATCAGATAGCGGCTCGGTAACTGCAATGCGGTGATCACAGGTCGGTCGGCAGCGGGAAAACTGCCTGGCTCCATTTCCCCAGGCAACAGCCATTTCAAAGGCTGCCCCTCGAGTCCGCTGGCCTCACCCTGATATCGATTGACACGAAAAAACTCGAGCAGCAGGTTGCGATCGCCGTAATCATGCCTGACCCGAATCAGGGGATCACACTCGAGCGGCACGATACCGAGCTCCTCTTCGAGCTCCCGTGCCAAAGCCTGCTGTATCGATTCGCCCGGTTCGCATTTGCCTCCCGGGAACTCCCACAAACCGCCCTGGTGCAGATGATCGGCTCGCCTGGTCACGAGCACACGAGCTTCGCTGTCGAGGATGGCTGCTGCGACTACATGGATCATGGTGTGCGGGCTAACCTGCGGTCTGAACGTTTAAGGCCTGTTGATTGATCAGCATGTCTGGAATGGATTCGCCAACGCGGCTGGCGGCTTCTCGTCACGCTGAAACCGTTGAACAGTATAGGACACCACGTCAGGTACGGTACTCAGCATTGATCTTGACATAGTCATAGGAGAGATCACAGGTCACTACCCGCGCCAGCATGTCACCGCGCCCGAGCATGACACGAATGGAAAACTCATCACGACTCATCACCGAAGCCCCCGCCTGCTCGGTATATTCCGCTGCCCGACCACCGTTGCGCACGATGCAGGTATCATCGAGCCAGATCTCGATACGGTTGATATCGAGTCCGGCAAGCCCAGCGCGACCCACCGCTGCCAGAATCCTTCCCCAGTTGGGGTCGGAGGCGAAGAGTGCTGTTTTGACCAGGGGCGAGTGGGCAATGGTATAGGCGACATCCCTCGCCTCCCTTTCATCGGCCGCCTCTTGCACCAGGATATCCACCAGCTTGGTTGCTCCTTCACCATCGCGGACAATATCCCGCGCCAACTCCATACAGAGTTCCGTCACTTCATCTACAAACTTCTTGTAGAGATCGGACCCACGCTCTGTCAGTAGCGCACTGGTGGAAGCGCCACTGGCCATCAGCACACAGGCATCATTGGTTGAGGTATCGCCATCCACGGTAATACTGTTGAATGAGGGCTTCACCGCATCATCCAGACAGGCCTGTAACAACGCCTGTGAAATGTTCAGATCTGTAGCCAGGTAAGCCAACATCGTTGCCATGTCCGGACGGATCATGCCGGATCCCTTGGCCATGCCTGTGAGACGCACCTGCACACCCTCGAACTCAAAATGGCGTGAACGCAGTTTCGGTCGGGTATCGGTGGTCAAAATGGCCCTTGAGGCGGCCTCCCATCTATCGATACTTAAGTCGTCAATGGCAGCGGGTAGCGCATCGTGGATGCGTTCGACCGGTAGGCTCTCACCAATCACCCCGGTTGAAAAGGGCAGCACCTGGTCCGGTTGACAGGCTGCAGCCTCCGCCAATCCCCGGCAACAGGCATGGGCGTCCTGCAGTCCCTGATCGCCGGTCCCCGCGTTGGCATTTCCCGAATTGATCAGCAGATATCTCGGCGGTCTGAGCGTCAGATGTTTTTTGGCGAGCTGAACCGGTGCGGCACAAAAGGCATTGCGGGTAAACACCGCCGCGCAACTTGCCCCGTCCGCCACTTCGATGATCACCATATCATCCCTGTCGGGATATTTGATTCCTGCCGCCGCCGTGCCAAGCCGTATACCTGGGATGGCGAATTGAGTGGCGCTCATATCAACTTATACGACCATGGCACTGCTTGAATTTCTTACCCGATCCACAGGGGCAGGGCTCGTTTCTGCCGATCTTCCGACCTTCGCGAACAAACGGCTGTTGAGGCTCCCGCGCATGTTCCTCCATCTCTGCAGGTGCAGCCGCCTCTTCCGGCAGTCCTTCGAAAGTCTCGTGTTTGAACTCGAACTCATCGACCCTTGGTTGCCGCTCCTGGATCGCCATCTCCTCCGGCATCTGTACCTGGACCTTGGACAGCAGTCCCGTCACCTCCTGCTTGATACTCTCCAGCATATTGGAGAACATCTCGAAGGCCTCACGCTTGTACTCCTGCTTCGGGTTCTTCTGTGCATAGCCGCGCAGGTGGATACCCTGGCGCAGATAGTCCATCGCCGCCAGATGCTCCTTCCAGTGACCGTCGAGGGTCTGCAGCATGATCGCCTTTTCGAACTGACGCATGTTCTCGGCCCCGACCAGGGTCTCCTTGTCCTGATAGACGCCCTGCAGGATCTGTGTGATCTTCTGTTTCAGGGTCTCCTCATGCAGATCGTGGTCCTCATCCAGCCACTGCTGGACCGGCCATTCACCGCCAAACAGTTCATTCAGCGATTCACTCAGTCCGGGTACGTCCCACTGTTCCTCGATGCTATCCCGGGGTATATGGCCATGAAATACCTCATCCAGAACATCACTGCGCAAAGCCGTGATTGATTCGGAGATATCCGAGGTATCCATCAGGTCATTGCGCTGTTCATACACGACCCGCCGCTGATCATTCGCCACATCGTCATATTCCAGTAGCTGTTTACGGATATCGAAGTTACGCCCCTCCACCTTGCGCTGGGCATTTTCGATCGCCCGCGAAACCCACGGGTGCTCGATCGCCTCGCCCTTTTCCATACCGAGTTTCTGCATCAATCCACCCACCTTGTCGGAGGCGAATATGCGCATCAGATTGTCCTGCAGAGAGAGATAGAAGCGACTCGATCCGGGATCGCCCTGACGACCTGAACGGCCACGCAGCTGATTGTCGATACGCCTCGATTCATGGCGTTCAGTACCGATCACATGCAGGCCGCCGGCATCCAGTACATGTTGGTGGCGCTTCTTCCAGGCCTCCTTGTGCTCATCAACTTCGGCTGGATCAGGGCTGTCTCCCAGTGCCTCCAGCTCAGACTCCAGATTGCCGCCCAGCACGATGTCGGTGCCTCGGCCCGCCATATTGGTTGCGATGGTAACGGCGCCGGGTCGGCCCGCCTGGGCCACAATCACCGCCTCCTGCTCATGGTGCTTGGCATTCAGCACCCTATGTTCCACCCCCGCCTTGTTCAGAAGCCCGGAGACCAGTTCCGAAGTTTCGATGGACGCGGTACCCACCAGTACCGGCTGCCCCCGTTTCACGCAATCCTGCACATCCTCAAGGATCGCATCGTACTTCTCTTCAGGGGTCAGGTAGACCAGGTCACCCATATCGTCCCTGATCATAGGCATGTTGGTCGGAATGACCACCACTTCCAGACCGTAGATCTGCTGAAACTCGAAGGCCTCGGTATCCGCGGTACCGGTCATGCCAGAAAGCTTGTTGTAGAGACGAAAGTAGTTTTGGAAGGTGATCGAGGCGAGCGTCTGATTCTCGTTTTGAATCTCGACCCCCTCTTTCGCTTCCACCGCCTGATGCTGACCGTCCGACCAGCGCCGGCCCGGCATGGTGCGGCCGGTGAACTCGTCGACGATGATGACCTGGCCGTCCTTGACGATATAGTCAACATTGCGTTGAAACAGGGCGTGGGCCCGCAGGGCGGCATTCGCATGATGCATCAGAATGATGTTGGATGAATCATACAGACTGGCCCCTTCTTCCAGCAGTCCCGCTTCAGTCAGCATCTCCTCGAGATGCTGATGTCCCTCCTCGCTGAAGAAGACTTGGCGCGCCTTCTCGTCCACCGAGAAATCGCCTGGACCGAAATCGGGCTTACCCTCCTCGTTGGTGATAGGGTCCTGCCGGGTCAGGCTGGGAATGATCTTGTTGACCGCCTTATAGAGTTCCGAGGAGTCCTCCGTCGGCCCGGATATGATCAGCGGCGTACGCGCCTCGTCGATCAGGATGGAGTCCACTTCATCAACGATGGCAAAATTGGGTGGACGTTGCACACGTTGCTCCGCACTGAAAGCCATGTTGTCCCGCAGATAGTCGAAACCGTACTCGTTGTTGGTACCGTATGTGATATCCGCCGCATAGGCCTGCTGGCGGGAGACCGGCCTCAGATGGGGGTATCCGCCGTTCTTTGCGTCATGCTCAGGATCATAAAAATAGGAGGTACTGTCAGGTCCCATGCCCCCTGAAGAATTGATGACGCCAACGGTCAAACCGAGAAAATCGTAGATACGCCCCATCCAGGCGGCATCGCGCCGTGCCAGATAGTCATTTACCGTCACAACATGGACGCCCTTGGCCGGCAGGGCATTCAGGTAGGCAGCCAGGGTAGCCACCAGGGTTTTACCCTCACCGGTCCTCATCTCTGAGATTTTTCCCTGATGCAGAACCATGCCACCGACCAGCTGAACGTCAAAATGACGCATCTGCATCACCCTGCGGCCTGCTTCCCGTACCACGGCAAAGGCTTCATTCATCAGGTTGTCCAGGGTTTCTCCCGCTTCCAGGCGGGTACGAAATTCTGCAGTCTTTGCCTTTAATGCCTCATCAGAGAGCTTCTCAATATCAGCCTCCAGGACGCTGATCTGGGAGACTGTCTTTGACATGCGTTTGATCAGGCGCTCATTTCGGCTGCCGAAAATCTTCTTGAAGATGTTACTTACCATTAATCGGGGTTTCCGTCACAGATGGGAAATTTGTGGATGATACAGCAAGCGGTGGAATTGCTGAAGGTTGGGGTGGGCTGGATTGCGGCCGCCTAGGCTATGTTGACATCAATCAGGGGGATCGATTCAATCAAATTCTGGAATAAATTCGACAATCTTAGATTGTAATGGATCAGCCCTAGCCCTGGTTCCGCTTGTTGAGAATATAGCGAGTGGGATCGATCGTCTTTCCGTTGCGCACCACCTCGAAATGGACATGGGCGCCCGTGGAGCGACCGGTTGAACCCATCTTGGCGATAACCTGCCCCTGCTTGACCCGATCACCGACCTCGACCAGGATCTCCTTATTGTGACCGTAGCGGGTGACGTATCCTTTACCGTGGTTGATCTCGATCATCTCCCCGTAGCCGTAGCGCTTTGCGGACCAAGTGACAACACCGGCCGCGACAGCAACCACATCCGAACCGTCCTTGCCGGCAAAATCCATCCCTTTATGCATGGTACGCTTGCCGGTAAAAGGATCATTTCGCATGCCGTAGTATGAGGATATCCAACCCTTATTGACAGGTCGCCCGGCGGGATGGACCGACTCTTCCAGATTGGAGTTCATGATCAGATCCTCGACCAGGGCAAGTTGTTGATGGCGATGGTCGATCAATTGCTCCAGCTGCTCCATCTCCCGTAACAGATCAGGCAATGCCGATTGCTCGGTGTGGGAAGCCATCACCTCGGGGCCACCCAGCGCAGGCGGTTCGTCAAAGCTGAACTCGCCTTTATCGAGTCCACCGATATTGACCAGACGCTCACCGAGCGCATCCAGACGCAAAAGTTGCGATTGCAATTGACCTAGGCGGATCGCCAGGGCATCGATTCCACCCTGGGTATCGGATTTGGCATCCTCAAGCAATTGACGCTCCCTGGCAAATGACTGCTTCAGGCTGGCTACCAGTTGATGTTCGGGAAACTCCGTATCATTGACGCCCATTTGGTAACCAAGCCACAGCATGCCGGTCCCGAAGAGGGTGATCAATCCGATCACAAGGGAGGCACGCAGGCAGCGCACCAGCGTGCTGCAGGTCTGTCCAATTCCGCGTAAATATATGATAGTCATTGTTAAAAACAGCTGAATCTCAGGCTATATACGACTAATGTCGGTCACAAAACACCGAACTTTATCACTTTATACACAAAATGTGATGTTTTTTATCAATAAACTCTCTAACCTCGCACTATGGAACCTATATCAACAATAGTCGGCTCGGGGACGATCCTTGGCGAATTGGGAAAACAGTTGTCAGCGCAAAGGACGCTCCATCAAAAGCTCAAACAGCTACTGCCTGCTCCCCTCGATTCGCAACTCAAGGCGGCAGTGCTGCAGCATGGCAATCTCAACCTGTTTGTCGCATCACCGGTATGGGCCAGCCGGTTCCGCTATCTGTTGCCCCAACTGCAAACACAACTACGGGCCAACGGTATTGATGTGAAACAGGTTCGCACCCGTATCCTGCCGAGTGATTCAGTCGAACCCAGGCAAAAGAAGAGAGATCGAATCGTCCTGAGTCAAGAGGCCGGCGAGCAATTCAGGCGATCCGCGGAAGCCATCGAAGATCCGTCACTACGGGAAGCGCTACTACGCATCAGTCGGCACAGGATGGAGAATCGGTGACATATGGGGGTAGTTCCCGACACTTCCGAAACACTGATTCGACACCCAGGAATCTCTGTGCCAGAGCCGATGGCAACGAAAAGAATCAACCGGCCGCGAAGCGGATAGATCCTATTCCCCGAAGCGATTGAAAGGTTCCGCTTTATCTCAGACATACAGACATGATCGAGGAGCCATAAAAAAGGGCTGTATAAACAGCCCGATTTAGTAACGGCCGGATTGTTCGATGCGAAATTCAGGAGATCGTGAGATGGGCCGGCTTCATGTATGAGATCGGAGCATCTTCAGGCTCATCGAAGGTTATCTCCTCCCAGGCATCCTGTTGGCTGATCAGCTCCAGCAGGAGACGGTTATTCAGCGCATGACCTGATTTGTGGCCACTGAAGGAACCGATCAAGCTGTGACCCAAAAGATAGAGATCGCCGATGGCGTCGAGGATCTTGTGTTTAACGAATTCGTCTTCATAACGCAATCCATCATCATTCATGACCCGGTAATCATCGACAACCACAGCATTGTCAAGACTGCCTCCAAGAGCCAGCTCTTTCTGGCGCAACATCTCGATATCCCGCAGAAAACCGAAGGTGCGGGCACGACTGACCTCTCTGACGAAGGAGGTGGAGGAAAAGTCAACCGTGGCAAACTGGGAGTGTTCTTTGAAAGCGGGATGGTCGAAATCGATAGTGAAGGAGACCTTGAAGCCGTCAAAGGGCTCGAAACTGGCGCGTTTGTCCCCCTCTTCCACCTCAACCTTGCGTTTGATGCGTATGAAGCGCTTGGCCTTGTTCTGCTCTTCGACACCGGCGGATTGCAGCAGAAACACGAATGGTCCCGCACTGCCGTCCATGATCGGCACCTCAGCGGCACTGACATCGACATAGGCGTTGTCGATACCCAGTCCGGCGAACGCGGAAAGCAGGTGTTCGACGGTGGATACCCGTACACCGTCCTGCACCAGGGTGCTTGAGAGTCTCGTATCACCCACATTTTCCGCGCAAGCGCGTATTTCGACCGGCGGATCAAGGTCGACGCGTCTGAAAACGATCCCGGTGTCAGGGGCTGCCGGACGCAGGGTGAGGTAGACTTTTTCCCCTGTATGCAGCCCCACTCCCGTGGCGCGTATCACGTTCTTCAACGTACGTTGCCAAATCATCGACATTCAGCTCCCAAGGCTGTGACTTGCCTTTTGAAGGCCCAAAAACGGCGCATCCTACCACATGAATCTGGTTGTAGAAACAACATCCAGCCCTCAACCCGCACAAGCTGCCCGCGATCAACCAGCAATCAGGTGCTCGATTCTACACCAACTGGCGGTTATCTGGAAACACAAAATGCAACATGTTGTCTTTCTGCAACTACCGCACTTTAATCCTAGGCCCAAGATGGCGCTTTGTGAAGGCCTTAATCGGCCTGCCGACGCAGGAAAGCCGGGATATCCAGGTAATCGAGATTACCATCGGCAGTGGCTGCGGCTGATGGACGATCCGTCTGTCCATTTCGCAACACCGTCGGCCTGTCCAACTCACGATAGTCATCCGGTACCACTTGCGGGTCATTCGCATCGACCAGCTTGACATGGGCAATCTCCTCCACCTGGGTAGGCTTTGGCAGTTCCGCCTTTAACCTTTCTCCCAGACCGGTGGCGACCACCGTCACCCGCATGTCATTCTGCATATCCGGATCGATGACCGTGCCGACCACAACGGTGGCATCATCATCGGCGAACTCACGCACTGTATTGCCGACCTCGTCAAATTCACCGATCGCCAGATTCAGGCCAGCGGTGATATTGACCAGAATGCCTTTGGCTCCGGCCAGGTTGACATCCTCCAGCAATGGACTGCGAATCGCCCTTTCCGCCGCCTCGCGTGCCCGATTATCACCAGAGGCCTCACCCGATCCCATCATGGCCGCACCCATTTCGGACATCACGGTACGCACATCGGCAAAATCAACATTGATCAGGCCGGGACGGGTGATCAGTTCCGCGATACCCTGCACGGCATGCAGCAACACATCGTTTGCCGCCTTGAATGCATTCAGCAGACTCATCTCCTTGCCCAACACAGCCAACAGCTTCTCATTGGGAATCGTGATCAGCGAATCGGTGTTGACGCCCAACTCCTCCATGCCTTTTTCGGCGATCTTCATCCGCTTGCCACCCTCAAACCCGAATGGTTTGGTGACCACCGCTACCGTAAGAATACCCAGATCCTTTGCTACCTGAGCGACCACGGGTGCAGCCCCGGTTCCCGTGCCGCCACCCATGCCGGCGGTGATAAACACCATATCCGCACCGGTCAGGACCTCTTCTATCCTGTCACGATCCTCCATCGCGGCCTGCCTGCCGATTTCAGGATTAGCTCCCGCACCGAGCCCCTTGGTGATATCCGAACCCAGTTGCAGCAGGGTGCGCACTTCACTATTGCGCAGAGCCTGCGCATCAGTGTTTGCACAGATGAAATCAACGCCCTCGATTTCCCCCGACAACATATGATTGACGGCATTGCCACCGCCACCGCCTACCCCGATCACCTTGATCACAGCATTCTGGCTGTGCGTATCCATTAATTCGAACATTATCTACCTCCTAGACTGTCGCGCCTAACAGAAAACTTGATAAAACCATCTCAAAACCAACGGCACCTTGCATAGGCACCGCTTCGAAACAACTAGAAATTACCCTGAAACCAATGCTTCATACGGTCCCAAACCGCTTTCAAACCACTCTCATTGGCAAGTTCGTGTCCACCTTGGGAACGATTTCGCTGACCGAAAAGCAGCAACCCCACACCAGTGGAATAGATAGGATTGCGCACCACATCAGAGAGTCCGCTGACATATTGCGGCACTCCCAGCCTCACCGGCATATGAAACACCTCTTCCGCCAGCTCGATGACACCCTCCATCTTCGAACTGCCGCCGGTCAGTACCACGCCACCGGCGATAACATCCTCGAAACCGCTTCGCCGCAACTCTGCCTGAATCAGCGTCATCAACTCTTCATATCGCGGTTCGACCACCTCAGCCAGGGTCTGGCGTGAGAGCCTGCGCGGCGGACGCTCACCGATACTGGGGACCTCGATGGTCTCGTCGCTGGTGGCCAGTTGAGTAAGCGCACAGGCATACTTCATCTTGATCTCTTCCGCATATTGAGTCGGTGTCCGCATTGCAACGGCGATATCGTTGGTCACCTGATCACCTGCAATAGGTATGACTGCCGTATGCCGGATCGCGCCGCCAGTAAAGACCGCGATATCGGTGGTGCCTCCGCCGATATCGACCAGACAGACTCCAAGTTCCTTCTCATCCTCGCTCAGTACCGAATGGCTGGAGGCGAGCTGCTCCAGAATCAGATCATCCGCCTCGAGGCCGCAACGGCGGATACACTTAACGATATTCTGCGCCGCACTCACCGCGCCTGTGACCATGTGAACCCTCGCCTCCAAACGCACCCCCGACATACCGATGGGATCGCGGATACCCTCCTGCTCATCGATGATGAACTCCTGGGGCAGGATGTGCAGAATCTTCTGGTCAGCAGGAATCGCCACTGCGCGGGCAGCATCGATCACGCGCTCCACATCGCCCTGGGTCACCTCTTTATCCCGGATAGCCACGATGCCATGGGAGTTGAGGCTACGGATATGGCTACCGGCAATACCTGCGTAGACTGAATGGATCTCACATCCCGCCATCAACTCCGCCTCTTCAACCGCCCGTTGAATCGACTGCACCGTGGACTCGATATTCACCACTACACCCTTTTTCAGGCCGCGCGACGGATGAGAACCGATACCGATAATTTCGATACCGCCATCCGCTTTGATCTCACCGACGATCGCCACCACCTTAGAAGTACCGATATCGAGACCGATGATGAGATTTTTCTCACTTCGTTTAGTCATTCACTTACCCGCTATCCTAGCCCCACTGGATGGGCTATCCATTTGTGCTTGCTGTTCGGTATTTGCTTGCCAGTACACCGAAAAACCATTTGTATATCGCAGATCCACGCGTTTCGGCATTGCGTCAACCTGACCTCTCAGGAAGGGGTAAAGCTGCACGAAACGGCTCAATCTCGGCGTTACGTCCCGCCTGCCCAAATCGAGCTGCAACCCCTCCTCAGTCTCGATCCGCCACGATTGCCTCGCGTCGACCCGGAGGCGCTTCAGTTGAAGTCCCGCTGTCTGCAGCAGGGTACGCATTTTGAGATACTCCCGGGTGATTCTATCCGCCCTCTCCTCTTCACCGGTGAGCGTCACAAGGCCTTGCAAACGCGGCAGGCGCTTCGGCCTGAACACATCACCCTGAGGATTTACCATGGCATCCTCACCCCAATAGGCCAGCGGCACCTGTTCGTCGACCCTGACGGCCAGGGTATCGGGCCATATCCTGCGAACACTGGCGCTCTTGACCCAGGGAAGCTGTTCGATCTGATTGCGTATCCGAATCAGATCGACAGTGAAGAAGTTGCCGCTCACAGCCTGAACAACGGTCTGTTCCAGCCCCTGTTTATTGAGATATTTAATCTCACCATCGACGCTGACGACCCGCACCGGTAGGACCATGGGATCCAGCAGTTGGGAGATACCCCAACCACCCATGCCGCCTAATAGCGCAACCAGCAACAGTGGCACGGTTCTGATGCCGTTCAAGCGCTGCTGCCGGATGGATGGATCTGCAGATGGTTGATTGCGAACCCTACTCATCGCCATCCCTCCCGAAACTTGTGGCGAGTACCCGCACCACCAGTTCCTCAAAATCGATGCCAGCCGCCCTGGCCGACATCGGCACCAGGCTGTGATCGGTCATACCGGGGACGGTGTTTGCTTCAATCAGCCAGGGCTGATGCCGCTCATCCAGCATCAGATCGACCCGCCCCCAACCACTGGCGCCAACTGCTTCGAAGGCCTCTGTGCAAAGCCCCTGTAAAGCTCTCTCCTCAGCACGATCAAGACCGCAAGGGCAGTGGTAACGGGTAGTATCAGCGGCATATTTGGCCTGATAGTCATAGAAAAGACGGGGCGTCTCGAGACGAATCATCGGCAATGCCCTTCCCTGCAGGATGGTCGTTGTGAACTCCTCCCCCACGATCCAGCGCTCCGCCAGAACCAGTGCATCGTACTGTCTGGCCAGTTCCCAGGCACTGCGCAATCGCTCCACACTATCGACCTTGCTCATACCGATACTGGAACCCTCGCAGACCGGCTTTATAATCAGGGGAAAACCCACCGCCGCCGCTTTGTCCAGGTCGCTTTCGTGAACGATCAAAACCGATTCAGGGGTTGGGATGCCCATGCCCCGCCATACCGCCTTGGTGCGGTATTTATCCATGGCAAGGGCCGACCCAAGCACGCCACTGCCGGTATACGGCATGCCTACTCGCTCCAACGCACCCTGAATGACGCCGTCTTCGCCGCCTCGGCCATGCAGGATGATAAAAGCCCGCTCATAACCACCTGCGGCGAGTTGTGTCAACACGTCATCATCCACATCCACCGCTTCCGCCTCAACACCCCTGTTTACAAGCGCGTCCAGTACGGCTCGCCCGCTCTTCAGCGAAATCTCGCGTTCCGCAGACTGGCCGCCCATCAGTACGGCGACTCTGCCGAATGCCCGTTCAGATGCGTTCATATTCAACTCGAATCTCCAATACGATGAACTTCGGTGGTCAGTTCGATGCCACTCTGTGCTGCCACTTCACGCTGCACTTCGGCAATCAGCATCTCGATATCCCGTGCCGTGGCATCTCCGGTATTGATGATGAAGTTGGCGTGTTTATCAGATACCTGAGCACCACCCAAACGCCTGCCTTTCAAGCCAGCGGCCTCAATCAAGCGTGCGGCGAAATCACCGGGCGGGTTACGAAACACCGAACCACAACTGGGTAGACTGGTCGGTTGCGTGGCGGCACGCCGTTCCAGCAGTTGCCTGATCCGTTGCTGGGCGGCATCCACGTCTCCCGCTTCCATCTCCAATTCGGCTGCCAGAAACCACTCGCCGGATGGGCCTCTGACCTGCCGGTAAGCGATCTCAAAATCCTCAGGTATGCGGCTGCGCACTTCACCGAATCGGTCAATGGTTTCGACCCTCACAACCCGATCCCAGGTTTCGCCGCCAAAGGCCCCGGCATTCATCGCCAGAGCACCGCCCAGGGTGCCGGGAATACCGGCTAGAAACTCCACACCGCAAAGGCCCGCCCTGGCTGCAATCCGGGCGACCTTCGCACATGCAATCCCCGATTCGGCATACAACAATCTGTCACTGCGCCATTCACTGGCCACAAGGCTGCCCTTTGTTGCAATCACAGTACCCTTGAATCCCCCGTCCCGTACCAGCAGATTGCTTCCCAAACCCAACCAGAAGAGGGGTTCCTCCGAGTCCAGCTGATGCAGAAACCGAACCAGATCCTCGCGGTCGGCAGGGCGATAAAAACAGCTGACCGGTCCTCCGACCCGCCAGGTGGTATGCCGGGAAAGGGGCTCGTCGAAACGCATTTCACCACGTAAGGATTGTTGGTTTAGCGCAGGCATCATCTGTAGTCGCTCTGGTCACGCGGACTGCTGTTTTTCGACCTGATCCTGTCCGCTGTCCGGTGCTGCCCTTCCGAAACATCGGCTGGTCTGCGCCTGACCGTCGGGATACCCGGCAGGTTCGATTGCAGGGATTCACCACATCCCTGATGCAATTTTTTCATATCGATTCCATGCGCCATCACTCCACCTCCTGACAAAGTCGTCGAGGCAGTTCTGCCGCAACGGAACCGATACTGCCGGCACCCACGGTCAGAACGATATCTCCATCATGGAGCAATCCCTGCAACAGATCCGGCAACTCCTCCAGCGGTTCAACAAAGACTGGGTCAACCTGGCCGCGGATACGGATTGCACGACTCAAATCGCGACCGCTCGCACCCTGAATCGGTTCCTCGCCTGCAGCGTAAACCTCGCTGACGATCAGCAGATCCGCTTTCGATAGAACCTGCACGAAGTCCTCGAACTGCTCTTGTGTTCGTGAATAACGGTGTGGTTGAAACGCCACCACCAGACGCCGCTCAGGCCATCCGTCACGAACTGCCGTCAGGGTCGCATCGATCTCCCGCGGATGGTGTGCGTAGTCATCTATCAACATCACCTGTTTACCATCCATGTCACAGTCACCCCTGGTCTGAAATCGCCGACCGATACCGGCGAAGTTGCTTAGCGCAACCTGGATGGTGCTGCTCTCAATATTGAGTTCGAGCGCCACGCAAATTGCCGCCAAGGCATTCAGCACATTATGTCTGCCCGGCAGGTTGAGTGTGATCCGAACCGGTTCCGTCAGGGATTCCGCCTGCAGCGTGAATTGGGTCTTCAATCCCTCTCTGACTACATCAACCGCCTGTACATCGGCACCATCGCTGAAACCATAGGTGGTAATCGGTCTTGTGATCTCCGGTAACAGATTGCGTATCTCATCGTCGTCGATACACATCACTGCGCGACCATAGAATGGCAAGTGATGAAGAAATTCCAGAAAGGTCCTGCGCAATCTGTTGAAGTCTCCGCCGTAGGTAGTCATGTGGTCGGCATCGATGTTGGTCACCACGGCCAGCATCGGCTGCAGGTAGAGAAATGAGGCGTCACTTTCATCCGCCTCCGCGACCAGATACTCCCCATCACCCAAACGCGCATTGGCTCCGGCACTGTTGAGTCTGCCACCGATAACGAAAGTCGGATCGAGGTCTGCTTCTGCCAGAATACTGGTGACCAGACTGGTGGTGGTGGTCTTGCCGTGGGTCCCTGCCACCGCAATGCCGTAGTGGAAACGCATGATCTCCGCCAGCATCTCGGCCCTCGGCACCACCGGTATTCTGGCATCCCGCGCAGCGACAACCTCGGGATTGTCCTCTTTGATGGCACTCGATATCACGACTGCATCAGCCGATTCGACATGACTTTGTTTGTGGCCAATTTTCAGTTCGGCGCCCAGTACGGCAAGCCGCGAAGTGACTCCACTCTCCTTTTGATCCGATCCGGTCACCTGATAACCCAGATTGATCATGACCTCGGCTATGCCACTCATACCCGCACCGCCGATACCGACGAAGTGGATCCGACGCATGCGGCCCATGCTGTTCGGGGCGTATCGTTTACGTAGTTGTTCGCTCATGGGCCGATAACCTCCATGCAATAACGCCCTACCCGCACGGCGGCATCCGGTTTTGCCAGGCTGCGGGCAGCCACAGCCATCTCCAGAAGTTTTTTTCTGTTTGCGCAAAGACTGCCCAGCAGCCGTGCCAGATTGCGCCCATCGAGGCTGTGTTGATGAATTAGGTAGGCTGCATCCACATCGACCAGGAATTCCGCATTGTGGGTCTGATGGTCATCGACCGCAAAAGGATAGGGTACGAGTATGGCACCCAAACCCGCCGCCGCCAGTTCGGAAACCGTCAGCGCACCGGCCCGACAGATGACAAGATCAGCCCAGGCATAGGCCTCGGCCATATCGGTTTCAAAGGCCTTCACCTCCGCCTCGACCGCCAACTCCCGGTATCTGGCAAGGGTCTCATCAAGCAGTTTTTCACCAGCCTGATGACGCACCTGCGGCCGCAGTTTCTGCGGCATCAAGGAAAGCGCCTCCGGTATGCACTGATTGAGCGCCCGGGCACCCAGAGAACCGCCGAGAACCAGCAGTCTGATGGCTCCTTCATGCTCAGCGAAGCGTGCTTCCGGCACATCGAGGGAAACGATATCCTGGCGCACCGGATTGCCCACCGTTTCTGCCTGCGCCTCGGCGCCAAAACTATCGGGAAAGGCCTCGAACACCTTGGTTGCAAACTGGGCCAATATCCGATTGGTCAATCCCGGTATCGCATTCTGCTCCTGGATCACCAGAGGTATACGCATCAACCTGGCTGCCAAACCACCGGGCCCGGTGGCGAACCCGCCCATGCCCAACACCAGGTTTGGACGGGTACGACGTAATACGCGATAGGCCTGCCAGAGGGCCTTGCTGATAGTAAACGGAGCAGCCAGATGGCGCTTCAGCCCACTTCCGCGCATACCTTTCACCTGCAGCGTCTCAAGAGGATAGCCATAGCCTGGAATCAGTCTGTTCTCCATACCGGAGCGACTGCCCAGCCAGGTGATGCGGCAACCTTTCTGTTTCATCCAGTCTGCCACCGCCAGTGCCGGGAAGAGGTGCCCACCCGTACCGCCGGCCATGACCATCACATGAGGCTCCATGAGCGCCTCCGGTGCTTGCTTTTACCGCCTTTCTGGCGAGACTCGAAATCGATTCTCAGCAACATGGCAATCATCATGCAGGCGACAATGATGCTGTTGCCGCCATAGCTCATAAACGGCAGGGTCAGCCCTTTGGTCGGCAGCAACCCGACATTGACGCCGATATTGATGAAGGCCTGCATCCCGACCCATAAACCGAGTCCGTAGGCTGTATAACTGGAAAAGCGTTGGCCTGCCTGTTCCGCTTTGACACCAATCTGAAATGCCCTCCAGGTAATGAATGCAAAGAGAAAAATAACACCCACTGTGCCGAGCAAACCGAACTCCTCACCTACAACGGCCATGATGAAATCGGTATGCGCCTCCGGCAGGTAGAACTGTTTCTGGATACCGTTACCCAATCCGACACCGCTGATCTCACCCCGGCCGAAGGCGATCAATGCCTGCGACAACTGGAAATCGGTATTGAAGGGATCATCCCAGGGATTCAGGTAGGTCGTCATCCGCTGCCACCGGTAGGGCGAGAAATAGATCAATGCCCAGCCGGCCACACCGGCAAAAACCAACAACGTGGCAAACTGGTAGAGCACTACCCCACCAAGAAACAGCATGCCTGTGGCGGTTGCGAACAGAACCACGGTGGTGCCGAAGTCGGGTTGCAGCAGGATCAGTGAACTGGTGATGATCAACAGCAGCATCGGTTTGGCAAAACCCCAGAACGAGCGTGCGACTTCATCCTGGCGGCGTACCAGGTATCCGGCGATGTAGAGCACCATGAAAAGCTTCATGAATTCGGAACTCTGCAGATTGAAACCGCCCAGCGGTATCCAGCGGGTCGCGCCATTGACGCTTTTTCCTATCCCGGGGACCAACAACAGCATTAACAGGCATAGTCCCAAAAAGACCAGCAACGGCCCCGCCTTTTGCCATTGAATCATCGCTATTTGAAAAACCAGGTAGGCGGAGAGCAAGCCCAGGAACACGGCAAACAGATGACGATAGACATAAAAGAAGGGTGATCCGCCCAGGCGGTCTCCCACAGTCATCGATGCGGAAGAAACCATGACCAAGCCGAAACAGAGCAGCATGGCTGCCGCCCCCAGAAGCCACCAATCGAAGATGGGCTGCGCGACTGGATTGCGGCGTGCCCGCGCATCATGCGCCTGTGGACGTACCAGCGTATTCATGCCGGAAGCGCCTCCACCGCCTGAATAAAGGCCTCACCGCGAGCTTCGAAGTTACGGAACATATCGAAGCTGGCGCAAGCCGGAGAGAGCAGCACACGATCGCCGGGTTGCGCCAACTCCGCCGCCAGCGTGACTGCCGTTTCAAGTGATGCCGCATGTTCAGTTCGCACCCGGCCTGCCAGGACGGATTCCAGCTCTGATGCATCCCTGCCGATAAGGATGACGGCACGGGCTGTCTCTTCCACAACCTGCGCCAGGGGAGTGAAATCGGCATCCTTGCAATCGCCACCGGCAATCAGCACACTCCGGCTGTCGCCGCTTTCGGGATGAAGCCCCTGCAAGGCGGCGATAGTGGCTCCCACATTAGTGCCCTTGGAATCGTTGTACCAACGCACCTCTCCTTTATCGCAGATCCATTGGGTGCGATGGGGGAGCCCTGAAAAACTTCTCAGCGCCGCCAGCATATCATTTTGCGGCAGACCCACAGCACTGCCCAAGGCCAGGGCCGCCAGGGCGTTCGCAATATTATGGAGGCCTGGAATTCGCAGTTCGGTGACGGGTATCAGAGGGGTATGCCCCTCACTCAGCCATTTGACCCCATCGAGCTCATGTAAACCGAAATCGTCTCCGGTCGGCGCTCCTAGAGTAAACCCGACAGTGGCCGCATCCGGCACTGCCATGGCTGCAACTATCGGATCGTCACGGTTGATTACCATGATCTCGCTGCCGCTATAGAGTGATGCCTTGGTTGCGGCATACTCATCCAGATCCCGGTAACGGTCCATATGATCGGCGGAGATATTCAACACAACCGCGGCTTGGGGTTTGAGCGAACGGGTACTCTCCAACTGGAAGCTGGAGAGTTCGAGCACGTACAGCTCCACTTGATCATCCAGCAGATCGAGAGCCGGTTCCCCAAGGTTGCCGCCCACGGCCACCCTTATCCCGGCCATGCGCGCCATATCGCCCAACAGGGTGGTCACAGTGCTTTTGCCGTTTGAACCCGTGATCGCCACTACAGGTGCTTTCACCGCTCTACTGAACAGCTCCACATCGCCGACTATCTCCACATGTCGCTCTTTGGCTGCGCGAATCAACGGCTCATCGAGAGGTATCCCCGGACTCACCACCAGTCGACTCGCGGCATGGAACACCTCCGCCTGAAATCCGCCGAGGAATATCGCCATATCGGGATAATCCTTGCGCAACGCCTCCAGTCCCGGAGGATTCTCGCGCGTGTCGGTCACTGCCAGGGACTCCCCTTGAGCCGCCAGATAGCGCGCGCAGGAGAGTCCGGTCGCCCCCAGCCCGACGATCAGGGTTTTAGCTGAATTTGCCGCTTGCTTCGTCATCAACGTATCTTCAGGCTCGCCAGACCGACCAACACCAGGATGACGGTAATGATCCAGAACCTCACAATTACCCGAGGCTCGGGCCAACCCTTTAGTTCAAAATGGTGATGCAGTGGCGCCATACGAAAGATGCGCTTGCCGGTGAGCTTGTAGGACGCGACCTGCAATACCACCGATACCGTCTCCACCACAAAGACCCCTCCCATGATGAACAACACAATCTCCTGCCGCACCGCTACAGCGACCACTCCGAGGGCGGCACCCAACGCCAAGGCACCCACATCACCCATGAAAACCTGAGCCGGGTAGGTGTTGAACCAAAGAAAACCCAATCCGGCGCCAACCAATGAGGCGCAGAAGACAATCAGTTCGCCAACCCCTGGCAGGTAGGGGATCTTCAAATAGGTGGCAAAATCGGAGTGCCCGGTAACATAGGCGATCATGCCCAGGGCGCCGCCCACCATCACGGTTGGCAGGATCGCCAGACCGTCGAGCCCGTCAGTCAGGTTGACCGCATTGGAGGAGCCGACGATGACCAGATAACTGAACAGAATGAATACCGGGCCCCAATCCAGGGAGACATCTTTCAGATAGGGAATCAGCAGCGCCGTCTCCATGGCTGAAGTAGCGGTGTAGTAAAAGACCAGGGACGCACCCAATCCCGCTACCGATTGCCAGAAATATTTCCAGCGCGCCGCCAGACCTTTGGGGTCGTTGAGGACCAGCTTCTTATAGTCGTCTACCAATCCGATCAGGCCAAAGATCATGGTGACGATCAGCACAATCCAGACATAGCGGTTTTCCAGGTCCGACCACAGCAGTGTGGCGATGGCGATTGCCACCAATATCAACGAACCACCCATGGTCGGGGTTCCGGCCTTGGAAAAGTGCGTTTCCGGACCGTCATCCCGCACGGTCTGTCCAATCTGGTGAAAGCTCAGGCGGCGTATCATCATAGGGCCCAGGGCCAGGGAGATCATCAATGCCGTCAGAACCCCCAGGATGGTACGCAGCGTCAGGTACTGGAACACCCTGAAGCCGTTGTCGAACTGAGCAAGCCAATCGGTAAAATAGAGCAACACTGTCAGCCTCTCCCCTCATTCATCAGCCGATCCACTACCCTTTCCATGGCCGCGCTTCGGGATCCCTTTACCAGCAACGTATCGCCTTGCCGTAGCGAGCCGGCCAGGCTCCCCACCAGTTCGTCCAGATCCGAAAAGGCGAGTGCTCCGTCGCCGAAGCTCAACGCTGCATGCCGGCTCAGCTCTCCCAGGGTATAGAGGTGGGAGAGTCCCGCCTGTTTCGCCTTTACGCCCATCTGACCATGCAGGGCCACGGATTGGTCGCCCAGCTCAGCCAGATCCCCCAGCACCAGCACCCGCTCGCCCGGTGCACTGCGTAAAACGTCCACTGCGGCTTCCACCGAATCGGGATTGGCGTTATAGGTATCGTCGATGAGGCGGTAGCCGGCAGGAGTGAAACGCATCTGCAGACGGCCTGCCACTGGCTCGACACTTGCGAGCCCCCGCTCGATATCCCTGCCTGAGCACCCCATCGCCAGCGCACCCGCAATCGCCGCCAGGGCATTCATCAGATTGTGTTGGCCGGCGAGCGCAAGTCTTACGTCAAAGCACTCTGCCTGATAACTGACTTGCATGTGGTTGTAATAACCCGATTCCGTCCAGCGCATCTCGGCCCGGGAGAGATCACAGTGCACGGCCGCATGCCTCGAACTGCCGAAGCTGATCAGTCTGCGTTCATCCAGCAGATCGCGCCAAAGGGGAAAATAGTCATCGTCGGCATTCAATACAGCGATCCCGGTGGGTTTGAGTCCGCCGAGGATCTCACCCTTTGCCCGAGCGACACCCTGCAGATCGCCGAACCCCTCGAGATGAGCGGCGCCGGCATTGGTGATGAGGGCCACATCCGGGTGGGCGATCTGGCTCAGGTAGCCGATCTCGCCGGGATGATTGGCGCCCATTTCCACCACCGCGTAGGCTTCATCCTGCAAGCGCAGCAATGTAAGCGGCAGGCCGATGTCATTATTCAAATTACCCCTGGTGGCCAGTACACTTCCTTTTTGCCGCAGGATGGCGGCGAGCAGCTCTTTGACGGTGGTCTTGCCGTTGCTGCCTGTAATGGCGATCAGCGGCACGGCAAAACAATCCCGCCAGACACCGGCCAGACGACCGAGTCCGATCCGGGTATCCGATACCTGAAGCTGGGGAATCTCAGGGTTCTGCGGTTCGCTCACCATCACTGCCACAGCCCCCTTGTCCCGCGCCTGACCGATGAAGGTGTGACCATCAAAATTGGCCCCCTTCAACGCGACATAGAGATCATTCTCCGACAGGGTGCGGCTATCGGTGCTGACCGAGCTGAAACGGACATCTTCGCCAACCAGGGTTCCATGCAGGCTTTCCGCTATTTGAGAGAGATAGAGCGCGTTCATTGGGCCTCCACCGACCACGCATCGAGCGCGGCTGCGGCCTGTTCACGGTCATCGAAATGGAGCACCTTCTCCCCGACAAGCTGGTAGTCCTCATGACCCTTGCCCGCCACCAGCACCAGGTCACCAGGCGATGCATGGGCAATGGCAACATGGATTGCACGATGCCGATCGGGTTCGACCATCGCCCTGTCCGGCATCTTCATGCCGGCCAGGATCTGCTGAATGATTTCACCACTCGATTCACTGCGCGGATTGTCATCGGTAATGATTACTCGATCAGCCAGCTGTTCAGCCAATTCACCCATCAGCGGTCGCTTACCGCGATCACGATCGCCGCCACAGCCGAATACCACACTGAGCGAACCCGGACAGTGCGCCCGAAGGGCCTGCAACGCCTTTTCCAGGGCGTCCGGGGTATGGGCGTAGTCGACCACCACGCCAGGTCTCTCTGCGCCGCCCAGCAGCTCCATCCGGCCGGGGATGGTATTGAGCTCCGAAAGCACCGCCACAGCGCGCTGCAAAGACCAGTTCCGTTGCAACAGTACCAGCAGGACCGCCAATAGATTGGCCGCATTGAAGCGACCGAGCAGTTTCGTCTCCAGATCAGCATCGCCCAAGTGGGTCGAGATTTTGATGCGCATTCCCTGGGTAGTGGAATCTATCTCCAAGGCCTGCGCCCATCCGCTGAGACCGGCAGGCAACTCAGCTGCCGGCTCGAGACTGTATCCCAGCAGCTTCACCCCTTCCGCCATCGATCCGACAATGGTTCTGCCGAAACTGTCATCGAGATTGATCACCGCACTGCTGAGGTCCGGCATATGAAACAGCCTCTGTTTAGCAGCGGCATAGTTTTCCAGCGTTCTGTGATAATCGAAATGATCGCGACTGAGATTTGTGAAGATTGCGCAATCAAATGCCACAGCAGCAGCCCGATTCTGATCCAACGCATGGGATGAAACTTCCATACTCACCGCGCCAACACCCTGCGCCAGCAGTTCATGCAAATGTCTCTGCAAGGTCACCGCATCGGGGGTTGTATAGCCGGTTGACTTCAATTTCCCGGGGAGGCCCACACCCAGGGTACCCATGATGCCGCAGGGGATCTCGCTCGTCAGCGCATGGGCCAACAATTGACTGATACTGGTCTTGCCATTGGTGCCGGTTATCCCATAGACGGTCATCCGGCGGCTGGGATGCCGGTAAAAACGACCGGCGATCCGGCTTACATATTGTGACAGACCAGGTACCGCCAACAAGGGCACGGGCAGCTTCACATCGGCTGCCGGCCTTTTTCCATCTGCAGCGTCCGCTTCCCAAACAATGGCCGCGGCACCCCGGGAGACCGCCTGTTCGGCAAAAGCCAGTCCATGATGATGTTCACCTGCACAAGCAATAAAGAGCGCCCCCGGCGATACTTCGCGGCTATCCAGGGCGATCCCGGTCACTTCACGATCATCATGCGCCGGCATGGAGACAATTCCATGCAGCAGGGATGTCAGCGTCACTCCTTCCATGATGCGCTCGGCAGCCATCATCGCCGGTCTCCCAATCGAGCCATCAGGGTGTTATTTTCATGCCAGTGCTTGTCGGGGGGAATGTTCAACAATCTCAGAGCACCGCTCATCACCTTTGAGAAGACCGGCCCAGCCACCAAACCGCCGTAATACTCCTTGCCTTTGGGTTCATCGATGAACACCGCCATCACCAGACGGGGGTCGCCGGCCGGTGCGATACCGACAAAAAGGGAGAGATATTTATCCTCCGCATATCCCCCGGCCACCGATTTCTTTGCGGTCCCCGTCTTGCCGGCCACGCGATATCCGGGGACCGCAGCCAGAGGCGCCGTCCCCTCATTGGACACCACCGCCTCCAACATCTTGACCACTGTCCTGGCGGTGCTCTTGCGCATCACCCTGACACCCTCCACAGGCTGGTCAAGCTTCAGCAGCGAGACCGGCATGCGCAAACCGTCATTGGCCAGCACCGCATAGGCCCTGGCAAGCTGCAACGGGGTCACGGAAAGCCCGTAGCCGAAGGAGAGGGTCGCCTGTTCAAAACTGGACCAATCGGAGAAGTGCGGCAGCCGGCCACTTGACTCGCCGGGGAACTGACTATAGGGACTCTCGCCGAAACCCAGGCTTGAAAAGAGTCTCCACAAGGTCTCCGGCTGCATCGACAGGGCAATCTTGCTCGCGCCCACATTGCTGGATTTACGCAACACTGTCGCCACATCGATCATGCCGTAGTTTCGGTTATCCCTGACCAGATAGCGTCCCACCTTCATCTGGCCGGGGGAGACATCGATCGGCGTATTGGGCTTGAAACGCCCCAACTCCACTGCCGCAGCCACGGTGAACGGTTTGATGGTGGAACCGGGTTCGAAGACATCGGTTACCGCACGGTTGCGCAGACTGCTGGAGCGGCGGCCACGCATTGCATTCGGGTTGTATGACGGGCTGTTGACCATCGCCAGAATCTCACCGCTGCGGCTATCCAGGATCACCGCCGATCCCGACCGCGCCTTATGTTTGCTTACCGCCGCCTTGAGTTCCCGGTAGGCGAGAAACTGCAGGCGCCGGTCGATACTGAGTTTCAGTTCCTTGCCGGGAGAGGGACTGCGGATATTCTCCACCTGCTCAACCACGCGCCCCTTGCCATCCTTGATCACCCGCTTTGCACCGGCACTGCCGCTGAGCCACTCATCGTATGCCAGCTCTATCCCCTCCTGCCCCTGGTCATCGATATTGGTGAAGCCGACGATGTGCGACATCACCTCGCCACTGGGATAGAAACGACGGTACTCGGAAAGCAGGTCGATCCCATCCAGCTCAAGGGTATCCACCCGCTCTGCAATGTCGGGATTGACACGCCTTTTGAGATAGACAAACCCACGTTCACTGGAGAGTAACCTGCGCAGGCGATCAGGATCGAGATTCAGGGTCGACGCAAGCGCACCGATGGTTTCGCTGTCGCCCTTGATGACCTTCGGGTTGGCTGCCACGCTTTTAACCGGAGTACTGATTGCCAGCGGTTCTCCATTGCGGTCTGCGATCATGCCCCGGCTGGCACTGACCGTCATGGTGCGCAGATAGCGCATCTCACCCTGTTCCTGCAAAAAGGCGGTCTCAAACACCTGACGATCGACGGATCGCCAGATCAGAGCAGCGAAGGCCAGTCCGATCATCACAAGCACAGTGATGCGCCGGGCGCGATAACTCGGTAGCCTGATGACTTCGGCCTGGTGACTCTTTCTCTTCTTTCCGCCCGCCATGATTAGCGCCTGATCACTACAACTTCATCAAATTGGGGCAGATGCATTTTCAGTCTGTCCCGTGCCCTTTTTTCCACTTCCGAATGAGTCGCTAGGGTGCTCTCTTCCAATTGCAGGCGCCCCCATTCGATACCGATACGCTCCCTCTCCGCCTGTAGTTCCTGCAACACCACGAAATGTTTGCGGCTTAGATATTTGCTGTAGACAACAGCTATCGCCGACGCCAGCACCGCAGCCATCAATATCGCAAACAGTATGTGTCCGGTACGACTCAAGAGAGTCGCTCCGCAACACGCAGCACCGCACTTCGAGCCCGCGGATTGGCTGCGGTTTCATCACCACCCGGCCGTACCGCCTTACCCACCAGACGCAGACGAGGCTGCATACTGTCCCGGGTGACCGGCACTCCCGGGGGATACCGGTCGCCTTTCGCCTGATCACGCATGAAGCGCTTTACTATCCGATCCTCCAGTGAGTGAAAACTGATCACCGCCAATCGACCGCCGACCGCCAATACGTCGATTACCGACTGCAGCGCCCTCTGCAGCGCATCCAACTCGCTGTTGATATAGATGCGTATCCCCTGAAAACTGCGCGTCGCCGGGTGCTTGCTCTTTTCCCATGCGGGATTTGCCCTGCTCACAATGTCTGCCAGTTGCAGCGTCGATGTAATAGGGTTTTGTGCTCTCGCTTCAACGATGGCCCGTGCTATCCGCTTCGCATGGCGCTCTTCGCCATAGGCCTTCAAGACCTCTGCGATCTGGTTCATCTCGGCCTGAGCCAACCACTCGGCCGCAGAGATGCCGCTATCGGGATCCATACGCATATCCAAAGGCCCGTCCTTAGTGAAACTGAAACCGCGCTCAGCCTGATCCAACTGGGGGGAGGAGACCCCCAGATCCAGCAGGATGCCGTTGACCCTTCCCATCAGCCCAGCCTGTTCAGAAACCTCGGCCAGCATGGCGAAGCTCTCCTGTACGATTCGAAAGCGAGCATCCTGACCAAACCTCTTCCTGCCAAAAGCCACCGCGTCCGGATCCCTGTCGATAGCCAGCAACCGCCCCCGCTCACCCAACGCATGCAAAATCTGGCGACTGTGCCCGCCTCGACCGAAGGTAGCATCAACATAGATACCGGCCGGATCGATCTTCAGCGCCTCGATCGAGGGCTGAAGCAGCACTGAATCGTGGGCCTGCTTCATCAAATCGAGAGTGACTTGAACTCTTCCGGCAGATCGAGATTGTTGATATCCACCTTCGCCAACTGAGCCTCCTGCCGGCTGTTCCAAGCTGTCTCGTCCCACAACTCAAACTTGTTTATCTGACCCACCAGGGCAACCTTTTTGTTGAGGTCGGCAAATCGCCGCAACTCCTGTGGAAGCAGGATCCTGCCCTGGCTGTCCATATCGATTTCATGTGCGTTACCGATATAGAGCCGCTGCAGAAACCGCGCGGTCTCATCAAATGACGGCAGCGACCTGAGCTTCTCCTCAATCTCGAGCCAGGTGGGTTTGGGATAGATCAGCAGGCAGTGATCCTTGTCGACGGTGATCACCAACTCGGCACTACAGGCGGCCACAAGCTGTTCGCGATACTTTGTCGGTATCGCAAGCCGCCCCTTGGCATCCAGATTGAGTGATGAAATCCCGCGAAACAAGTCAGCGCCCCTTTGATGGATCGATTTTCCCTAATTTCCCACATTCTTCCACTTCAACCCATATTAGGACCCCATACACCACCTTGTCAAGGTAAAGAACGTAAAAACTCTTTGCTGCTCAGTGGCTTAGGCGAGCAATTAAAAGCACTGACAAAAACCGGCTAACCACTTTAAATACAGTAATATGACCTTCATACCTAAAGTGATTTATTAAGAGATGAGGATGAATCCCCCAGAGAGTGGGGGAATGTGGAGACAAAAGCGGGAGCCAGCCTGTAAGCCGGGTTCTGTCGAGGACAGCCATTCATCTGGGATGTGCGTCACCACACACCTCAAGCAACCTACCCAGGGACAGTGCGGGCCGCACTCGATATGCACCATGGCACATCCGTCCCTCTATTTGGTCTTGCTCCGGGTGGGGTTTACCCTGCCAGCGCTGTTACCAGCGTTGCGGTGCGCTCTTACCGCACCATTTCACCCTTACCAACAGCCTGAGCCGATGGCGGTATGTTTTCTGTGGCACTTTCCGTAGGCTTGCGCCCCCCAGGCGTTACCTGGCACCCAGCCCGTCGGAGCCCGGACTTTCCTCTGCATCATATTCGACACAGCGGCTGTCCGGCTGACTCCCTGACTTCACTTTAGGGGTAATTCGCCCGCCTGACAAGCCACCACTACATAACCCAAGCCCGCAGCTCAAAACATATCTCCTTGTTTGAATTGCGAATTCGCAATGCAGCCGCTTAAAAAAAAGCCTAGTCTGCCGACATCATAGGTGATGGCCTATGCACCTGAAAGGTATCGGCTTTGGCTTGAAGTTGTAACGGTATACCGAGAGTAGTTGAGAGGTAAAACCATGAAAACGCCGAATAATCCCCTGCTATCCATCGATACGCTTGTCCTGGCTGCGGCAAGTATCTGGGCGGTCTTTGTGCTGATCAGTCTTATCGTCTGACCCAACACAACCTCACCGTCCCACTCTCGATCGATAAGGAATGACTTGTCGATGGATGGTCACTGCACCGTTAATTCACCTCTCTCCCCCGCAAAGACCTCAAGCACCGAGACGTTCGAGATCTCAGCACTATACCCGCGACAACGCGACCTCAAGCATTGAGATGGCAACGATTTCTCCTCATTTGTTAGCGATTTCCGCTACACTACACAGATAAAAGCGTCTTCTACGAATAATTGACATCTTTCCGAAAAGGGACCCAGGGCACCAAGCGGAAGACCGATGGCGACACACCATCACTTGGCGTTTCCGGCCGGCGCATAAAAGGCAGCACCCGACCAGTCACATGAGAGACAAACGAAGTAGCGACAAATCCGGCAGCACCCCCAATAAACTGCCCAAGCGGCCAGCCCGGGACTATTCAACTCTACCGCAACGGCCGATCACGCTGAAACACAGCAAAAAAAAGAAGTCGGCCAGTAAAACAAAAAAGAGCAGTGCCGACAAAATGCCATCTTCAGCCTCCAAGAAAAAGGCCCCACCCAAAAAAGCCGTGCCGCGAGTGAAAAAAAAGCCCGCCAATCAGTGGCTGCTGAAAGGGTTATCCGAAACTACCCGGCAATATGCCCAAGAGGAAGCCGATCGTCAGGGTGTTCCTATCGGAGAATGGATAGAGCAGTTGATTTTGAGCAGCCAGCGGTCAGCGACCAGCAGTCAGCGCATACCTGACGAATCGCATACAGATGACCAGCGGGAAGAGATCACCGAGGCCTTACACGCCATAGAGCAACGCCTGGACAAGATCGAAGAGCAGAAGGGGTTCTGGAGGCGGTTCTGGGAGCAGGTAAAGGAACAGGCCAAGCCTTAAGGATCGAAACGGTCGCATTGCAGGATATCGGCAAAGCGAATTTCGACATGACTATCGGCGGTGGCGGATACCGCCGCAAAACTCAGTGCCTCGGTTGCCTCGTCATAGCCAAAACGGCGCAGAAAGAGCACCAGCCGCCTGTGACCCCGAATCAACCTGAGACCCAATGCCAGGCCGACAACGGCAATCACCATAGCAATGAGAAAGACAACAGCCTGATCCGATTCCATGTCAGGGAAATCTGCATTGCCCGACAGGATCGATACAATAGCGGCACTGACAAACAAGAGCGGCAGACTCGATGCCGCGAGGCCTGTCACGAAGAAAAGTGCTCCGAGCTATTGGATCAGTTTACGACGGTTATTGCGAAAAATATTCTGCCGCGTTGGAGTTGTGATGATATGGAAAGACATTAAAAGTCCATTTTCAGATTTATAAATAAATTCGGCATTCCACAGGAAACCGGGGTTGAGTGCAATTAACCCTTATTCCGGCAATCCCTTCCCAACATACCCCACACATCTCCTAACCAACACCCAACTGATCAGACTCACCTTGGCAGAGTATCATCAACCGCGATTGATGGATTTTTCTCGTTACCACACTCCTATCCGGAACGAAACAAGATGGAGCAAAGTATCTCAATCTTAGGCTTCGTGATAATTTGGTAAACTACAATATTGTTATAGTTGGTACGAATCTCAATAATCAACAAGTAATATCGATACAGAATAAAATTACGAGGCGGTCATGAGCAGTTCATTCGGAGAGCAACTGATTCAGTTCGCGTATGCGGTGGATTACATAGACGCAACCAGTTTCAACCGTATACGGCAACTGGTGGACAACTACACTCGGAACACCCTCAACATCACTGTAACCAGATTCATGGTCACGTCACGCATCGGCAACGAAATCGGGCTGATTCCACATAAGCACGCAACCATGGGGAAGTACAGTACGATGCCGGTTCGTGACTCGCGCGGACGCGTCGCCAGCCAGACGGCATTTGCCTTTCTCTACAACAAGCGACTCTGGGTTGTCAGCGCCAACCCTTCTGAACCATTACTGCCAAAATGTCGCAGCTATCGTGATCTGTGGAGTAAATCCAAAGGCATTCCGAAGTACATCAAACCCACCAACGACCCGATCAAGACCTCTATCATCATCCCCCTCAAAGATGAAAACGGTAATGTGTTTGGGGTATTCAATTTCGAGACGGTCGAACGGTTGGACATCACCAAAGCCGCAAAACAGGAACTATCGATCATTGCAGATGCCATGGCCATTGCCTATCGCACACATTCAATCACAAAAGCCAGGAACCTGTTTACAGGCAATGCGATCGATGAACTCAATAAAATACTCCAGCACCCCCTGCCAAAGCTGACCAAGCCGAATATCTTTCTGGCCTCTTCGACCAATGCGGAAAGCGATGTAATCAGTACGATAAAAAAGGTCTTTCTCGAAAAAGAGTACCTGGACAAGTTCAATCAAATCTATTGGAAAGACATTCACCGGCCGGGAAACATCAACATGCAGCTACTGAATGAACTCGGGACATGCCGCTACGGCGTCTGTTACCTCTCGGAGAGAATCTCCGATGCACAGCCTGCCCTCTATCAAGACAATCCAAATGTGGTGTTTGAGGCCGGAATGCTGCATGGACGCAGCGATGCCAATTCGCCAACCCCCGCCAGCTGGATACCTATTCGTGAAAAAAACTCAACCGATGCACCCTTCGATTTTGCTTCTGAACGAATGATCATCGTTCCGAGGCAGAACGGCCGACTGCAGGTATCGCAGTTTAAGACAATGTTTCGCAACCGACTGGATGCTTTGATCGGCACTAGGAAATGATGGGTTGTCGAACCATCTATGTAGAAAATCACCCCCCCGAACGCATAGGTTCGGGCTACGAGATTGTGATTGAGGGACCATGCATTCTTAATGATCTCTAGCTATAAATGACACAACAAGTAAGGGGTACGGCATAGGCCGTACCCCAGATTATAGATAACCACGACGCTCTGGATTGCGCTTATTTCGCTGCCATCTTCTTCGAATCGTGCTCGGAACGCATCCGTTTGGCTTCTTCAAGTATGGTATTGACCGCCGTTTTCAATGGCGCCCAGCCATACCAGTGCATGTAGTCGTTACTGGCGTGAAAAGCACCCTGGAAGGTCCGTTGGCGATACTCCAGCATGATCAGGTAGAGTTCCTGTTCGATGCTGGTCTTAGCCTCATAATATTGGAGTAGATCAGGTGCGTATTTCCAGCCTTCCGGTTTCTCCAAAATACCATCCTTATAGAGCGCCTGCACAGCCGTAATGGCCTTGGCGAACTCGTGATCAGCCGCTTTGATTATCTCATCGGAAGCCTTGAAGTGCTCGTTAACGAATCCTTGTGCGTGGCACTTGTTGCAGGTCGCCTTCATCTTTTTGCGCTCGACATTGAATGCCTCGGGACCCCGCGCGGCTTGACCCTGCACTACGATTTCGATAAAGCGTTCTGTGGGTTGCAGCGATGCATCGAGAATGCCGGCGGCCTGCAGAATCAAGGCCCGATCAAAGGTCCACTGCGGATCGTCGTCAACATCCATATAGTGACCCGAGGGTAGTAGCCCGGCCAGTTTAGTCAGCGGTTCCTTGAGAGAGGGCGCCACATCGATCAACGCCAGCACATTCTCCTTGGTGGGGATGCGCAGCCCCAGGAAACCCCAAGCGGTGCGTACTTCATGATCACCTTCACTCAGATGACAGGTCTGACAGGTGGGGGCACGACCGCCTTCATTTACATGCCCTTCGATTTGCCACACGATACCGTGCTTGGCGGAGGTATACATCTCCCACTGGGGATGGTCGAAGCCCATGTGGCAGTTGGAGCAGGCGCGCGGATCCATGGCTTCCGATGCCTTGAAGCTGTGGCGGGTATGGCAGGCATCGCATTGCGCGTTACCGTAGCGATAGGTTGCCGCCTCTTTACCACCGTCTCTCTTCACATCGCCCAAATTACCCTGCGTTGCCGCAAGCAGTCCTTTCTCACCGATTTTGTGGCATCCGGAACAGCCGCGATAACCTTGTTCGGTGATTGACCCGGGCTGTCCATGCCAGGCGATCTGAGACTTCATCGCCAACCAAGCCAAATTGTGTTTACCGTCTCTGTGTTGACGCGCCTGTTTTTTGTGGCATTCACCACAGATTTCCGGGGTGGGCATACTCGCCTTCTCAACGTCATCCATAGTCTTGTGATCCACACCGTGGCAGTCGTGACAGCGGACCTCATCTTCCACTTTCTTGGTATTCGCATGAGGCCCTTCCATGTGCTGCTTGACGATACCTGGATTGACGTTGATATGGCAGCCGACACAGTCAGCTTGAGCCATCTGGTCTTCATCCAGTGTCTTTGCGGGCGAGTCGGCCGCCAAAGTCAGGCTGTTGAGTCCAAAGAAAAACAGGGCGGCGGTAACAGAGAGTAATAGTAGTCGACGGCGTTTCATCACCTTTTCTCCAGTTAGTTTTGACTATTGCTTTTTATTAGGAACTAGCCAAAAACCGCTAGGATCAGTTCCCTGGTCCTAAGAGGAGTGAAACTGCCGACAACCTCTCAAGTCTTGTCAAGCAAGTAAGGTTTCCTATATCGATGAATTAAAAAATCGCCTCAGGATTTTTTAATTACCTATAATTAATAGGGGAATCGACCGAAAGGGCTTTGACATTAGTCAAATCCTGAAAGACAGGACAGAGATTGCGATTCAACTTTATTGTTGAGTGCGATTGCTCAGGCGTTTACTTTGCTCTTACATCTCACCTTTATTATGGTGGGCCATGCAGGATTACTCGGCTGCACCTCTCCCTTCGGGTCGTATTCGCTTTGCTCGGCTGTCGAACCTGGCTTATTTGAAGTCGTAGGTTCGAATCTCCTTAGTTGAAACAAAAAACCCGGACGCTTGGATCCGGGCTTCTACGTGATGGGGGGCGACTGGATTGGTGAAGGCAAACTCTACCTGGAATCCCGCAAGCTGAATGCCCTGCGGGCGTTTTGGGTGGCATTCTTTACAAGCTCAGGCACGACCCTGGAAGGTTTTCGCCAACCGGTGTTGTTGACCGATTTGAAATAACCCACCGTCCATAACCATGACCTTGCTCCCGCCAACGCGGGGGCTTTTCGTTTGGAAGGGCTATTTTTGGATATTTATGGGTATTTTTCTGGATAATTCTGATTAATTCTTGCCTTTATGGATATTTATGGGTATCTATATGGGTATGAGCTTGAACACAGACACCCTCAATATCACTCGTGAAGTCCTCTCGCTGGTTGCTGAGCTGGATGAGTTCAAGGGCGCGTGGCGCGCC
The DNA here is from genome assembly GCA_040506195.1 of Candidatus Thiodiazotropha sp. Lineage (GTDB taxonomy): Bacteria > Pseudomonadota > Gammaproteobacteria > Chromatiales > Chromatiaceae > Thiodiazotropha. The sequence goes on from JBEVXH010000001.1 coordinate 522,093, forward strand.
CTGGGAACGCTCGCCCCGGAGCGGCTGTCGGCCCTTCGCCATGTCGCGACAATCGAGAGTATCGGCTCATCAACCCGCATTGAGGGCAGCAAGCTATCCGACCGGGAGGTCGACCGGTTACTCAGGAACATCGAGATCAAAAAGTTCGAAACCCGCGACGAACAGGAAGTTGCGGGCTATGCCGAAGTCATGGAAACGATCTTCGCCCATGCCGATGACATTGACCTCACAGAAAACCATGTCAAACAGTTGCACCGCGACCTGCTCGTCTACAGCACCAAGGACGAACGCCACAGGGGCGAATACAAAACCAATACCAACCATGTGATGGCATTTGACGCCGAGGGCAAAGAGATCGGCATCGTGTTCGAGACGGCCACGCCTTTCGACACACCCCGTCTGATGGCTGAATTGGTCGGATGGACAAGAAAGGCGCTGCAAGAAAAACAGCTTCATCCGCTCCTGGTCATTGCGGTCTTTACTGTTGTGTTCCTGGTAATCCACCCCTTCCAGGACGGTAATGGCCGCCTGTCACGCGTGCTCACATCGTTGCTGCTCCTGCGGAGCGGCTACGCCTATGCGCCCTACAGCTCACTGGAAAGCGTAATCGAGCAAACCAAGGAAGGTTATTACATGGCGTTACGCGGCACGCAAGGTATGATCCGCACCGCCACCCCCGACTGGCAACCATGGGTCATATACTTTCTGCGCGCCCTGCAAAAACAAAAAGCGCGACTGGAAACCAAGATCGCGCGCGAGAAAATCCTGCTCGACAAACTGCCGGAACTCTCCGTGCAAATCCTGGAACTCGCCAAGGCGCACGGACGCCTGACCATCGGCCAGATTGTCGAGATCACAGGGGCCAACCGCAACACGGTGAAAAAGCACCTGCAAATACTCGTCGCGGCGGGGCACCTAACCCAGCACGGTATTGGCAAAGGAACCTGGTACGCACGTGGATAATCCGGTCAAAGAGAACCAGGCTTTTTATGTCGTAGGTTCGAATCTCCTTTAGACATAAAAAAACCCGAACTGCCAGGTTCGGGTTTTTTATAAGTTTGGTGGGCCATGTAGGATTCGAACCTACGACCAATGGATTAAGAGTCCACTGCTCTACCAGCTGAGCTAATGGCCCATGAGCTGTTGCCCCCATGTAAAATGGAGTGCTTGCGATAATGGGGTGGACGATGGGTCTCGAACCCACGACCGCCGGAACCACAATCCGGAGCTCTACCAACTGAGCTACGTCCACCATTGACCGTTTCTTTCCGGCTGCAACTTTGCAACCTGTCCTGCAGACTTGGCACGCCCGGCAGGACTCGAACCTGCTACCCTCGGCTTAGCTTACCAACTACGTCTTTCGACGCCCCCGCAGGGTTTGTGGTCTGGACTATCTCTTCACCGTCTCAGGTGTCGCACGTATAGTCTCTACGGATCCCCTCTGCATCTGTCGTAACCTGCAGTCCCAGACAGATCCGGTTGCCTATCCAGCATAATATGGCTGGTTCAACCAAAGGTTTCCTCGGGATTGCCATCAGCACAACCTGTTAAGGTTTCCCCGATACAGTGCGATCCACTTTATGAGTTGCATTCCTCATAAAGGCTCCTGATTGCACATAACCTGGGCCATGTGCGCTCAAAGGCCGATGCTCTATCCAAATGAGCTACGGGCGCAGAAAACTGGTCGGGGTAGAGAGATTCGAACTCCCGACATCCTGCTCCCAAAGCAGGCGCGCTACCAGACTGCGCTATACCCCGAAAATCACCCCAAAAGTATATCCCTACACCCTGGGTGAGCAAAGGGGGGGAATAATACTGACGATGCCCCTTCAGGTCAATGGTGGCGGGCATTGCGCACTGACAGTTCGTTCAGCTTTCTGTATCATCCCCACCCTGATTTCAATATGACACCCGGAAACATCAATGAGTGCGCAGATTCTCGACGGCAAGGCCATCGCGGCCGATCTCAGGCAACAGATCAAACGGAGCGTTGAACAACGCGTGGCGGCGGGCTTGCGTCGACCCGGTCTGGCGGTGGTTCTGGTGGGGGATAATCCCGCATCCCAGGTCTATGTAAGGAATAAGCGTAAGTCCTGCGACGAGGTGGGGTTCCACTCTGTCTCTCACGATCTTCCTGCCTCAACCACCGAGGAAGAACTGCTGGCGCTGATCGATCAGTTGAACGAGGATGAAGCGATCGACGGCATTCTGGTGCAACTGCCCCTGCCGGAACAGATCGATGAAGAGGCCGTCATCGAGCGCATTCTGCCGACCAAGGATGTGGACGGCTTCCATCCCTACAATGTAGGGCGTCTGGTGCTGCGTATGCCCCTGTTGCGCTCCTGCACCCCCAAGGGAATCATGACCCTGCTGGCGAAAACCGGTCAGAAACTGGAGGGACTCGATGCGGTCATCATCGGCCAGTCCAACATCGTCGGCCGTCCTATGGCTTTGGAGCTGCTGGCGGCGCGCTGCACCATCACGGTCTGTCACAGTCGCACCAAGGATCTGGCGGAGAAGGCGCGCAATGCCGATATCCTGGTGGTCGCCATCGGTCGCGCCGAGTACGTGCCGGGGGATTGGATCAAACAGGGCGCCATCGTCATCGATGTGGGCATGAACCGCAATGAGGACGGCAAGCTGGTGGGAGACGTGGATTTCGAGTCAGCGAGTGAAAGGGCCAGCTGGATCACGCCGGTACCCGGCGGTGTCGGACCGATGACCATCGTAACCCTGCTGGAGAACACCCTGCAGGCGGCGGAGCTGCACAGCTCAACAAAATAGCTTCATCATGGTCAAACGGTGCGGCTTGCCGCACCGATTGACTTATCCCCTACGCCAGGCGGTACCTTGGGGCCCGTCTTCCAGAATGATGCCGGCAGCTTGCAGGTCGTCGCGGATACGGTCGGCTTCGCCCCAGTTTTTCTCCGACCTGGCATCGATACGCGCCTGGATCATCGCTTCTATTTTACTGTCCGGTAGAGTGTCGTCCCCCGCTTGCGCGCCGCCCCGCAGATAATCCTCGGGATCGTCCTGCAGGATGCCGAGCATCCCGCCCAGTTCTCTCAGCACACCGGCCAGACCGGCGGCGGCGCTCACATCGTTATCTTTCAGGCGGTTGATCTCGCGCACCATGTCGAACAGCACCGCCAGCGCCTCGGGGGTGTTGAAATCGTCATCCATGGCATCGCGGAATCGACTGACATAACTTTCACCACCGGCTGCCGGCGCTTCGGGAATACCCCTCAATGCGGTATAGAACCGGGTCAGTGCGGCACGGGCATTATCCAGATGCTCGGTGTCGTAGTTGAGCGGCGAACGGTAGTGACTGGTAAGGATGAAGTAGCGAACCTCCTCAGCCCGGTAGTGCTCGAGGATCTCTCTCACGGTGAAGAAGTTACCCAACGATTTGGACATCTTCTCGTCGTTGATGCGCACGAATCCATTGTGCATCCAGTATTTGACGAAGGGATGTCCGGTCGCACCCTCGGATTGGGCGATCTCGTTCTCATGATGGGGAAAGGTGAGATCCGCGCCCCCGCCGTGGATATCGAAGCTGTCGCCAAGGGCCTTGGTGGACATGGCTGAACACTCGATGTGCCAGCCGGGACGTCCGCGCCCCCAGGGAGAATCCCATGCCGGTTCGTCCGGTTTTGCCCCCTTCCATAAAGCAAAATCGAGAGGGTCCCGCTTGGCATCCCCCGGTTCCACCCGGGCGCCGGCGCGCAGATCCTCGACCGACTTACCGGAGAGTTTGCCGTAGTCGCTGAAACTGCGCACATCGTAGTAGACATCGCCGTTGTCCACGGCGTAGGCATGTCCATTCTCGATCAGGCGGGTGATCATCGCCAGGATCTCCTCCATGTGCTGGGTCGCCTTGGGCTCATCCGTGGGTCGCAGCACGTCCAATGCATCGGCATCCTGGTGCATGGCCTGAATGAATTCCTCGGTAAGCTCGCCGAAGGGCACACCCTTCTCATTGGCCCGGTTGATGATCTTGTCGTCGATATCGGTGATATTGCGGATATAGCTTACCTCGTAGCCACTCGCCTGCAGGTAACGATAGACCACATCGAACACCACCATCACCCGGGCATGCCCGAGATGACAGAGATCGTAGACCGTCATACCACAGACATACATGCGAACCATACCGGCCCGTAGGGGTTGAAAGGTCTCTTTGCGGTTGCTGAGATCGTTATAGAGCTTGAGCATAGTGGTTCACATCAACAGGAGAGTAAGTGCCGCGCATCTTAACGAAAAGCGGCGTTTTCCTCAAAGCTCGACAGCCGGCACCACCCAATCGCCAGAAGCTACAAATATCGTTAGCGAATCCACAGTGAAATACTCTGACAATAACCATGTAAAGTGTAAACCTTCTTTCCAGTAGGGAATTAATCGTGCAATGACCGCTGCCACATAACAATGGATATTCAATCAACCGAAATCACTAAGCCAATGAAATTTAGCAATAAAGAAATTCCGGCACATATATTGCGGGTTATGTGGCCTTGTCTCTAGCAGACTGCAGCACCCAAATCGCCTCATTAAGATAACCGGAGACCGACAGATGGCAGCGCACGATTTCGATTTTTCAGCAGTGGAGAAACGCTTGGGCGTATCACGCAGGACCTTTCTCAAGTTCTGTACCGGTGTAGCGGCATCTCTCGGCCTATCATCCAGTGCCGCCATGGCGATGGCGCAAGCGGTAGCCGATCCGAAAAAACGCCCGCCTGTCATCTGGCTGCATGGGCAAGAGTGCACGGGACCCAGCGAGGCCCTGTTGCGTTCTGAGCAACCTTCCCTGGAACATCTCATTCTCGACCTGATCTCCCTCGACTATCACCAGACCCTGGACACCGGCGCCGGACATCAGGTGGAGGAGATCAAGAAAAAGGTCATGCAGGAGAACAAGGGCCAATACCTGCTGGTGGTGGAAGGCGCCATCCCTCTCGCCAGCGACGGCATCTTCTGCAAGATCGGCGGCGAAACCATGGTCGACATCACCCGGGAAGCGGCGGAGCACGCGGCTGCCATCGTCGCATTCGGCTCCTGCGCCAGCTGGGGTGGCGTCCAGTCGGCGGAACCCAATCCTACCGGTGCGGTGGGTGCGCCGCAATTTCTATCCGGAAAAACAGTGGTGACCATCCCTGGTTGCCCACCCAATCCGGCCAACTTTATCGGTACGGTACTCTACTTCGTGACCTACGGTAAGCTGCCGCCCATCGATGAGAAGGGTCGTCCGAAGTGGGCCTACGGCCGCTTGATCCATGAAAATTGCTACCGCCGGCCCCACTTCGACGCCGGCCGCTTCGCCGAGGAGTTCGGTGACGAGGGACACCGCAAGGGCTGGTGCCTCTATAAACTCGGCTGCAAGGGCCCCGAGACCTACAACAACTGCCCGAGCCTGGAATTCAACAATGTGGGCGGCGGTGTCTGGCCGATCGGCGTCGGCCACCCCTGTTTCGGCTGTTCGGAAGGGGGCGTCGGCTTCAGCAAACCCCTGTTCAGCCTGGCCGACGTGAAGACCCACACCCCGCCCAACATGTTCCCCGCCATCGAGGACCGCGAAGGCAACGCCGGCTTCTCTCCCGGCGCGGCGGCCGTGGCCGGCGCTGCCGTCGGCCTGGCGGTCGGCGCCACCGCCATGGCATCAAAGAAGCTGGATGGTAAAGAGCAGGACGGGGAGTAAGGGGGCACCATGAAACGCAGAGACTTTCTCAAGGCCTCCCTTGGCGGCGGCGCAGCTCTTTTGGGCGCGGGCAACGCCGAGGCCCGAGGCAACCTGGAGCCGACGGAAGAGGCCATCGGCATGCTCTACGACTCGACGCTGTGCATCGGTTGCAAGGCCTGTGTCAGCAAGTGCAAGGAGGTCAACGGCATGCCTCCGACCCCACTGGGCGATGAGACTGCCTGGGACTCAGCCTACGACCTGTCTGCTCAAACCCTCAATGTGATCAAGGTCTACAGCGACGGCGAGGGTGAACTGAAGGATGCGGCGGAAAACGGCTACGCCTTCGAAAAACGCAGCTGTATGCACTGTGTCGACCCGGGTTGTGTCTCGGTCTGTCCGGTGACCGCCATGCGGCGCCATCCGAAGACCGGCATCGTCACTCACCATCCCGATGCCTGCATCGGTTGCCGTACCTGCATGGTGGGCTGTCCCTATAACGTGCCCCAGTTCGACTACGACAATCCCTTCGGTGAGATCCACAAATGTCAGATGTGCAACCAGGCCGGGGTCGAGCGCATCGACAAGGGTCAGATGACCGGCTGCGCCGAGGCCTGCCCCACCGGGGCCACCCTGTTCGGTTCGCGTAAGGCTCTGCTGGAAGAGGCCAAGCGTCGTATGACTTTGAAACCCGGCGAGATCTACAACTATCCTCGCGGTGACGTGCGCAGTCCCGACAGCCACCACGAAAAGGCGGTACCCGAGTACCGGCAGCATGTCTGGGGCGAGAAGGAGGCGGGCGGCACCAACGTCCTGCACATCTCCTCCATCCCCTTCGACAAGCTCGGCATGCCGCCGCTGCAGGATCGCTCCTATGCCTCCATCTCGGAGACGGTTCAGCACACCCTCTACAGCTATATGGCACTGCCCGCCATCGCCCTGGCCGGACTCACCTATGTGGTGCGCCGTAACACCGAAGATGAGGAAGGAGACGACTCATGAGCACCTACCAACCTCTCAAGCGGCCGGTCGTCACCCTGCCGTTCATCATTCTCGGTATAGTGGCCCTGATCGGTAGTTACTATCTGGCCCTGCGTTTCATTCACGGCATGGGTATAGTCACCAATCTCAACGGCGGCTATGCCTGGGGCGTCTGGGTAGTCTACGACGTGGTAGTGGGCACCGCCCTGGCCTGCGGCGGCTACGCCCTCGCCATCACCGTCTATATCATGAACAAGGGCAAGTATCATCCGCTGATGCGCCCTGCTTTGCTGGCCAGTCTGCTCGGTTACGGCCTGGGCGGTGTCGGCGCCATGATCGATATGGGCCGCTATTGGCAGTTCTACAACATCTTCACGCCCTGGCACATGAACTTCAATTCGGTGATGCTGGAGGTCGGCCTCTGCGTCGCCACCTACATTCTGGTGCTCTGCATCGAGTTTGCCCCCACCCTGCTGGAGAGGTTCGGCGCCAAGGGGCTGATCAAGGCGTTGAACAAGGTGCTGTTCATCTTCATCGCCCTCGGCGTGCTGCTGCCGACCATGCACCAGTCCTCCCTCGGCTCCATGCTGATCGCCATGGGCTACAAGGTGCATCCCCTCTGGCAATCGCTGCATCTGCAGCCCCTGCTGGCCATTCTTACCGCTCTGACCATGGGCTTCGCGGTGGTGGTCTTCGAGGCCTCCTTCAGCAGCGTCGGCTTCCGGCGTCCCTCCGAAACACCTCTGCTGGCGGGTCTGGGCAAGGGGATTGTCGCTCTGATTGCAGTCTACCTTGCGTTCCGCTTCGGCGAGATCCTATTGAACGGCAAGCTGGGGTTTATCTTCGCCGGTGACCTGGGCAGCCTGATGTTCCTGCTTGAGACGGCCCTGTTCGTCTTTCCGCTGGTGGTGTTGAGTTCGGCCAAATACAGGGGGCAAGGCCCGCTGCTGCTCTGGGCCTCAGTCTCCATGCTATTCGCCGGCTCGCTCTACCGATTCAACGCTTTTCTCATCACCTACGATCCGGGTCCGGGCTACAGCTACTTCCCCTCTGTCCCGGAGATCATGGTCACCGCCGGCATGGTGGCCCTGGAGATCATGGTCTTTCTGTTCGTGGTGAAGAAATTCCCCGTGCTACACAACGCAGACTCTGCAAGATCCTGAGGAGATTCCATCGTGACAACACGTATAACTGTCGACCCGATAACCCGCATCGAAGGCCACCTGCGCATCGATGTGGAGGTGGATGACGGCAAGGTCAGCAAGGCCTGGTCGTCCGGTCAGATGTGGCGCGGCATTGAAAAAATCCTGGTCGGCCGAGATCCCCGTGAGGCTTGGACCTACACCCAGCGCTTCTGCGGCGTCTGCACCACGGTTCACGCCATCACTTCGGTACGTGCGGTAGAGAACGCCCTCGATCTGGAGGTGCCGGTCAACGCCCAGCTGGTCCGCAACATCATCCAGACCGCCCATGCGATCCAGGACCACATCGTCCACTTCTACCACCTTTCCGCGGTGGACTGGGTGGACGTGGTATCGGCGCTGGATGCCGACCCGGTGGCCACCGCAAAGCTGGCGGAGAGTCTGTCGGACTGGCCTCTCAACGGCCCCCATGAGATGAAGGCGGTACAGGAGCGGCTCAAGACCTTCGTCGGCAGCGGCCAGCTCGGTCCCTTTGCCAGTGGCTATTGGGGCCATCCGGCCATGAAGCTGCCGCCCGAGGTCAACCTGCTGGCGGTGGCCCACTACCTGCAGGCGCTGGATGTGCAGAACAACGCCAACAAGATCGTCGCCATCCTCGGCGGCAAGAGTCCACATATCCAGAATGTGGCGGTGGGCGGGGTCAGTAACTCCATCGGTCACGACGCCCCCTCGGTACTCAACATCGAGCGCCTGATGCTGATCAAGGGTTTCATCGACAAGCTGGACCACTTTGTCAAATCGACCTATCTGGTCGACGTGCCTGCAGTGGGCGCCTTCTATCTCGACTGGGCCGGTATCGGCGGCGGCGTCAATAACTACCTGACAGTGCCTGACTGTCCCCAGGACGCCAAGGGCACGGTCTTTGACCTGCCTGGCGGTTATATCGAGAACGGCGACATCAACAGCCTGAAGCCGATCACCACCTTCGGCGATGCTTACTTCCGCGACGGTGTGGCGGAGAGTTCTAAACACGCCTGGTACCAGGGCGGCGACGCACTCCACCCTTGGGTGGGCGAAACCGAACCCGAGTACACCGACTTCCAGGACGAAGGTAAATACTCCTGGGTCAAGGCCCCGACCTTCTACGGCAAGCGGGCCGAGGTAGGTCCCCTGGCAGATGTGTTGGTGGGTGTGGCCAGCGGCCACGCAGGCTACAGCCAGTACCTCAATCAGGCGCTGGACATCCTGAAAACGGTCTCCCAGAATCCGGACATCCCGCTCTCCGCGGTCAACTCCACCATCGGCCGCCATGCCGCCAGGGCGGTACGCTGCGCGGTGATGATGGACACCTTGAAGTCACAGTGGCAGAAGCTGGTGGACAATATCGGCACCGGTGACCTGGACACCTTCAACGCACCGGTCTTCCCCAAGGGCGAGATCAAAGGCGTCGGCTTTCACCAGGCGCCCCGCGGCACCCTCTCCCACTGGGTGGTGATCGAGGATGGCAAGATCAAGAACTATCAGGCAGTGGTGCCCAGCACCTGGAACGCCGGACCCCGCGACGCAGATGGCGAGATCGGCCCCTACGAGTCCTCTCTGATGGACAATCCGGTGGCCGATCCGGAGAAGCCGCTGGAGGTATTGCGCACCGTCCACTCCTTCGATCCCTGCATCGCCTGCGCCATTCACATGGTCGACACCGAGCAGCAGGAGATCGTGCGGGTCAAGGCACTGTAAGCATTACAGCGGGGGAGTTCACGGTATGAGCAACAGCGTAATGAAGACCCTGGTAATCGGTATGGGCAACGTATTAATGCAGGACGAAGGCATCGGTGTCCGGGCCGTTGAGGAGCTGGTTAACCGCTATCATATTCCCAATGGCGTCGAGGTCGTCGATGGCGGCACCACTGGCATGGAGCTATTCGAACCGATGCGTCGGGCGGACAATCTGATTATCGCCGATGCGGTGAATACCGGTGCACCCTACGGCAGCCTGGTTCGCATTGCCAACGATGAGATTCCCGCCTTTTTTCAGACCAAGCTTTCCAACCATCAGCTCGGCGTCTCCGATCTGCTGGCCCTGCTCTCCCTCAAGGGCGAAACGCCGCAGCAGGTCACCATCATCGGTATGGTGCCGCATTCCCTGGAGAACCGGCTCGGGCTGACTGCGGAGGCCGCAGCAGGCCTGGAGGCCATGGTGCAGATGCTTGTGGATGAGCTGGCCTCGCTGGGCATCGAACTCGAATCCCGATCCCAGGCGCTCAGTGGGCACTGGAAACGCGAGGCTGAGTTCGAGGCTTCGGCGGGTCTAATCAGCTAAGTTATTAGTCCGCAAATGAACGCGAATAAACCCAAATGTTACATATAGAGTGCGGCTTGTCGCAGTCCGCGCTTGTTACGAGGTAAATGGGAGAGCAGAACCCCGGCCCACGTTCTAAATATTTGCGTTAAGTAGCGTTCATTTGCGGACTAATTCAAGTAAAGAGGAAACATCTATGTGCGTAGGCATCCCGGCGCAGGTGATCGAGGCAGGCGATTTTATCGCCCGCTGCCGCACCCGTAACGGCGAGGAGCAGATCAACATGATGTTGACCGGTCCGCAACCTGCCGGCACCTGGCTGCTGACCTTTCTCGGCTCCGCGCGTGAGGTCATCGATGAAGAGGATGCACGCAACATCGACAAGGCACTGGACGGACTCAGCGCCATCATGACTGATGACGCCGAGATCGACGTCGACCACTATTTTCCCGGACTGGCAGAATCCTGACAGCCGACGATTCATCGGGGTGAACAACATGCACGATCTACAACAGCTGACCTGCCTGATTGAAGAGACCTTTACCTGTATTCAGGAGGAGCAGATGCAGGGTATTCCCCTGCTCAATCCCATGCTGCATGTCGCGACTGTTGGTTTTCAACACTATCAGGGCCGCAGCATCGGCATCGTCATCACCCCCTGGATGATGAATTTGATTATGTTTCCAGCCGAAAGCGAGGATTGGAGCGAGATGGAACTGGGCCACAAACAGCCCCACCGCCTCCCTGCCAATCAGTATAAATTCATGGTCAATGAGATTGACGGCATAGGTCGCTGCCAGACCCACTCGCTCTATTCACCGATGCACGAGTTCGTCAATCAGCAGCATGCGGAAGCGGCCGCCAGAAGTTTCATGCAGACCTTGATGGTCGAGGTCGAAGAGCCTGATGAAGATCCCTATGACGAGGAGCTGCTGGGGCGAATTCTCCGTGGAGAAGAGGAGATCGACATCGACGGTTATGCCATCGCTGAACAGGTTTCAGAGACAGCTGAAGAGAGTCGGGAGTCGGCGATTTCCCGTCGGGAGCTGCTGCGCGGTATCACGCATCGGGAGACCTGACCCGGCTTTCGCCGGGCGGTCCCGATACTACCCATCAAACCTTGAACTGATCGACCATCTTATCCAGCTTGGCGGAGATCCGGGCCACCTCTTCACTCTCTTTGAGTGTGCGGCAGGTCCCCTCGGCTGTCTGGTGGGATACTTCGTTGATGGCGATGATGTTCTTGTTGATCTCACTGGCCACTGAGGTCTGCTCCGCGGCGGCGGTGGCGATGACGGAATTCATATCACTGATCGACTCCACCGCGCTTGCGATCTGCGCCAAAGCCTCGCCGGCTCGATCGGAATCAGTGACACTTTGATCAGCCTCCTTCTTGCTCCCATCCATCACCTTTACCGCCTGGTTGGAGGCAGATACCAGCTGCTCAATGATATCCTGAATCTCATGGGTCGCCTCTTGAGTGCGCTGAGCCAGATTTCGCACCTCGTCGGCAACCACCGCAAAACCGCGACCCTGCTCACCGGCCCGGGCCGCCTCGATAGCCGCATTCAGGGCGAGAAGATTGGTCTGCTCCGCAATGGCGGTGATCGACTCGGAGACCTGGCCGATGCTTTGCGTACCCTCAGCAAGCTGACGTACGACTACCGCGGCATCATCCACCCGATTCGCCAGTCGCTTGATGGATTCGGATACCTGGGCAACCACATCACTGCCGTCTCCCGCGTTGGATCTCGCCTCAACCGCCGCCTGCTCGGCGCCGGCGGCATTCTTCGCCACCTCTTCCGCGGCGAGGGTGAGCTCACCAATGGCCACGGTCAACTGACTCGTCTCTTTTTCCTGCTCATCGACCCCATCACGGGTCGTCTTGGTGACATGGGCCAGCTGCTCGGCGGAGTTCGCCAAACCATCCATTGTCTGAGCCAGGTCGGTGATAGTGGGTTGAAACTTATCCAGCATGGTATTGACGGCCGTGCCAACCTGGTGAAACTCATCATTGGCTCCAAGGGATACGCGTGGACGCAGATCGGAATCCGCGCCAATCTTTTCCACCGTCTTTTTCAATCCATAAAGCGGTTTGATCACCACCTTGCGCATAATCGTGTTTATGATGACCAGACCTGCCAGTAAAACCAAAAAGTTGATAGCGGCGCTGAACAGCAGCTCATTCTCGATCGCCTTGTCCCTTTCAGCCAGAGAGAAGGTCAACCTGCCAGCACCCAGGACCGTCCCTTCCGGCAAGGCATGGCAGGTAAGGCAGTTGGTGCCATTGCGGTCCGCCACCGCGGCAAAAGGCTCAATGATGGTAACAATGCGATCACCCTTGATCTCTTCCACCTTGATGATCTGTTCACCATTCAATGCCCGCCTGTCCAGGTCATCCAAGGGTTTCTCATGATCGAATCCCTCGCCGAATGTCTTGTTTACCGCCTCTCCGCGCAACATGCGCACTTCGAGTACCCCATCCCGCTTCTCGATTTTCTGCTTCAACATCTCCCTGTTACCCATGGTCCCGGTAAACATCATGGCATTCATACTGTCGAGATAACCGTTCAATACGTCGAAAATCTGATTCTCCGTCAACCTTAGCAATCGATCCTTTTGCTGTTGTGCAGAATAGACGGTGACAACCGACATAATGAGAATGAAGATCAGGGCCATCGGAGTGAGAATTTTCCACTGAACCGAGATGTACTTACTCATGGTCAAACCTATTATCAAATGAAACAAACTGTCTATATGTCTCTATTTCTCGGCAATTCCCAGAAACTCTTGAGTATTTTTAAATAGGCTACGGACAAATGGCGGCGCGGCACCTATTTTAAGGCGTATTTCTATCAAAAACTCTCACAGGCACATGAAAATCAAAGTAAATCAGAAAACTACTCACAGCCCTTTGTGACGCGGCATACCGCAGTTGTGGGTTTTACTTCATGCCGTCATATACATTGCTAAAGAATCCGGGAAGTCTCCCGACACAGTGTATGTAGATTAAGTAGGAACACCTGCCGGAGAATCGTATCCCGGCGAGACCGGTAAAACAGTTTTGGAGTTTTCTGATGCGCAAAATCGCTATTGCTTCAATGATAGTGGCAACACTCTTCACCCATGCCGCAGCAGCCGATCAAACCCTGGCCATGCGCTCAGGGTGTATGGGCTGTCACAAGGCCGACGCCAAGCTAGTAGGCCCCGCCTTCAAGGATGTAGCCGCAAAATATGGCGGTGAAGCAGGTGCCGTAGACCGGCTAGCGGCAAAGGTAAAGGCTGGAAGCACCCCTGGTGAACCTCTGAACTGGGGTACTGCGGCCATGCCGCCCAGCCAGGCGAGTCTGGATGATATAAAAGGTGTACTCAATTGGGTGATGGGAATGAAGTAGGCGAGGTGTTTACACGGATTCACTCATCATGCACTTGGCAGTATGCAGTTGAAAAGTTGTCTTTCTGATACTGGAAGAGCAGTGTCAAAGATATCTTTTAGGTTGGATATACAAAAGTGGATCACTGCGTCTGTAAACAGTTGATCCTATAAATTTCTCATTAAGGAGCAGATCAATGTCTAGAAGCACGACACTCTTACTTTCATCAACACTCTGCACCTCCCTGTTGATGGGTTGCAGCTCCGGACCGGCCCCGGTGAGTTTCAAGTCAGAGGTCAAACCATTGGTTGAAAAGTATTGTACCGAGTGTCATCTACCCGGGGGTGCCGGTGCTGAGGCCAGCGGTTTTATCACCGATAGCTATGAAAACCTGATGAAGGGAACAAAATTTGGACCCGTGGTGGTCGCCGGCGATCCGCTCTCCAGCTCATTTTATCGCCTTATCGCAGGGAAGGTCGATCCATCGATCCGCATGCCCCACGGCAAGGAGGCGCTTAGTGAGGTGGAGATCGCCACTGTGGAAAACTGGATTACCCAAGGAGCCGGCAACAACTGACCTCTTATAACCCATTGTTCGACACTTAAAAAGCCATGCCAAGCCGCATGGCTTTTTATTTGCGGTGACAAAGCCCTGCCCGGTCATGCAAACACTCCCCTGCTCCCCCCCTTTTTAAGCCGTCATCGAACCGTTATGATGCACCGACCGGATAGCACTTACCATGAGGATTCCATGAAAAAATCAACACATACTTCACTACCCTGGCTACTGTTTATGACCTTGTTATCCGTCAACGCATGGGCTGACAATGTACAGGTATCGATGAAGACATCAATGGGCGAGATCGAATTGTCGCTCAATAAGGAGAAGGCACCACAGACCATCGAGAATTTCGTGCAGTATGCAAAGGATGGTTTCTATGACGGCACGATCTTCCACCGCGTCATCAAGGGCTTCATGATCCAGGGCGGCGGTTTCACCGAAGGCATGCAAAAAAAGCAGACCCGCGACCCGGTCGAAAATGAAGCCAAAAACGGTTTGAAGAACAGACGCGGCACGATCGCCATGGCAAGAACTTCCGCGCCGCACTCAGCAACCGCCCAGTTCTTTATCAACCACAAAGACAACGACTTCCTCGATTATCCCGGACACGACGGATGGGGTTACGCCGTGTTCGGTGAAGTCACCAAGGGGATGGAGGTAGTGGACGGCATTGCCCAACAACCCACCGGCGTCACGGGCGGCATGCGAGACGTGCCCAAAACACCCATCATCATCGAGAAGGTTACTATTCTCGAGTAAACCGTTTCTCACCCAAATTATTGCAAATAGGACATTTCATGATCACATTAACGACAAATCTCGGTCCCATCGTCATTGAACTGGATGAAGAGAATGCACCGAAAACCTGTGAGAATTTCAAACAATATGTGCAGGATGGCTTCTTCGACGGTACGATTTTCCACCGTGTAATCGACAACTTCATGATCCAGGGTGGTGGATTCATACCCGGCATGATCCAGAAACAGGCCGGCGAGCCGATTGAAAACGAGGCCAAAAACGGCCTCTCCAACGAGATCGGCACCATCGCCATGGCACGTACCATGGAGCCCCATTCGGCTACCGCACAGTTCTTCATCAACGTGGCCAACAATAAATTCCTCGATCACCCCGGTCAGGATGGCTGGGGCTATTGTGTTTTCGGCAAGGTGATCAGCGGCATGGACGTGGTGAATCAGATCAAAGGGGTCGCCACGGCCACCCAGGCCGGACACCAGGATGTGCCGGTAGAGGATATTGTCATCGAGAAGGCTGAAATCACTGAGTGACCCAACAGCTGTTTATCTCGGATCTGCACCTATCCGCCGAACGGCTGGATAGGGTGCAGTTATTTATCCGCTTTCTCGCGGAAAGAGCGCCCAAGGCCGACCATCTCTATATCCTCGGCGACCTTTTTGATGCATGGATCGGAGACGACCATGAGGCGCCGCCGATAGCCGAGATCAAACGGGCCATGCATCAACTCTGTCAGGCAGGAACCCGATTGTGGCTGATGCATGGCAATCGGGATTTTCTCATTGGTGACAGTTTTTGCCGGGAGACAGGGGCCGTACTCATGCAGGACCCTACCCTGGTGGAGCTGAATGGCAAGCCGACCCTGTTGATGCACGGCGATCTTTTGTGCACCGACGATCAGGCCTATATGAAGTTTCGCCGGGAAGTTCGTAACCCTGACTTTATCAACCGTTTCCTCTCCCAATCGATTCAACACCGGTTGGACCTGGCGAAGACCTACCGGGCCCAAAGCGGGGAGGCCAAGTCGCTGAAACCGGAATCGATCATGGATGTCAATCGGGACACAGTGGCATCCTACTTCGCTGAATATCAGGCTGATCATCTGATACACGGCCATACCCATAGACCTGCTGACCATGTCATTGAATTGAAGGACAAACGCCATTACCGACATGTTCTGGCCGAGTGGCATCATGATCATGGCGAACTGGTTTGCGTGACCCCTCAAGGATTCCGCAGAGAGACATACCGCTAGCGCAGCTTCAAGTCCCCGTCATTCAATACCCGCCATCGGCTGCCGATTATACTCCGCAGGCAAACGAAACAGGCTGGAGTCGACCCTATGCTGATTGGAGAAATTCAACAGGCGTTGCTGATTGCCCATTCGATCCCACGCACGGACGGGAAGTCCCTTCTGCAATAACAGGGTCGGCGCAAAGACATGGATTGCATCTTCACAGGGGTCGCGATACTCGGCTGGAATGGCATTCAGGCTCAAGTAGTGCCGGTTTGCCAGGAGAGTCAGATAATCCTGATAGACCCTTAAAGCCTCTGTCATCAGGCCCGGCGCAAGGATTACATTACGGCAGATGTCATTATTCACAATCAGTTGCCAGTGCTGCGGTTTGCTGTCACCGATCTCCGGCCCGTCAAAGTCGACTAGCCGTTCTATTTTCAATCTCATATCATGGGGGATCCGCACACTGCCGGATTGCGGTTGAATCACCAGAATCGACCGCTCTTCCGGGGTAACGCTGTAGATTACGTCAGCTTCCCGGTCATAAAGTATGTATCCGTCAACTCCTTTTTCCTGTTCGATACGCAACATCTTCGGCGTGATCAGCAACCGGTTCGTCACAACATCGCCGTTTGCGTTACGGGCGGCATAGAGCAGAAGCCCGACTTGAATCTCGTCCGCCGACGCCCCCTTAACTTGTAACAGCGCTGACATCAGTACCAGCCAGGTCAGGCATAGTGTAATCAGCCACCTGCGCATAATGCCTCCAGACGTTGCAACTCCCGATTGCTGAAACCGGCCTCCCGTCTCGCTTCATGATGCAGTGGGCATCTGATTTCGCCGTTGAGGTAATTTTCCAGGAGATCGAAATAGGTCTGTTCCGGTTCCAGCCCCCGTTGTCCGCAAAGATAGTGAAACCATCGGCTGCCGCACTGAACATGCCCCACCTCCTCGCGCAGAATGATCTGCAGCACCGCCGCTGTTTCATGATCACCGACGGCTTCGAAACGGCGCATGATCCCGGGCGTCACGTCCAGGCCCCTGGCCTCCAGCATGCGCGGCACCAGGGCCATTCTGATCAATGGATCGTGAGCCGTTCTCCGCGCCATCTCCCACAAGCCGTTGTGGCCTGCAAAGTCACCGTAATCCGCACCACCGGCACGGAGCCGCTCACGAAGCAGGCGAAAATGGTAGACCTCTTCCCGTGCTACCCGAATCCAGTCGTCATAGTAGTCACGGGGCATCTCCGGGAAGCGCTGCACCGCATCCCAGGCCAGGTTGATGGCATTGAATTCGATATGGGCAATGGCATGGATCAACGCCAGACGGCCCGCCTCATTTCCCAAGCCGCGTCTCGGCAACTGGCTCGGATGGACCAGTTCCGGTCGATGCGGGCGACCCGCATGAGTGATTGTCTCACTGGGCGTCCAACCCTCTGTGACCAGTTTACCGGACACCCAGGCATCCGACGCCACCTCTGAGAGCTGTAGTTTCTGATCCACCACATCGGATAAAAGACACTGCCTGGCCCGCTGAAAAAGAGACTGCTCTAAACCCATTTCACACCCGTAAACCTATCACCAGATCCATCACATTGGTGCCGGTGGGGCCAGTAGAGATGAGATCTCCACTGACCTCAAGAAAGCGCCCCGAATCGGCATTCGCAAGTGCACGTTCAGGCGTCTCTCCATGCAGTGCAGCCCGTGCCACCGTTCCACCATCCACCACTGCCCCGGCATCCTCGGTCGAACCGTCGCTGCCATCGGTACCTGCCGCCAGCAGATAACAATCCTGGGCACCGGCCAATTCCCGGGCCGCAGCCAGGGCAAGATGCTGATTTCTGCCTCCCTGCCCAGGATTCGGCGGCAGGGCGACCGTCGTTTCCCCTCCCCATATAACAATCCCAGGCGGCCCCTGCAACAGCTCTTGCGCCAAAGACTTACCCCGGGCGGCGGCATCCCCACTGAGAAAACCTTCCTGCAGTGAAACCCTGTAGCCCAGGCCGGAGGCATATTCGGCAGCCGCCTCCAGGGCCAATTGCAGATTGGCGACGATCTCCAGCCTGGGTTGCGATGCGCTCATCGTGATCCGCGGCCTCTCCCAGCGCTGCAGTCTATCCTGCAGCCAGGATGGCAGGGATAGCGCCGCCAGGCGCTCAGCCAAGCTCTCATCCGGGGTAAGCAATCCCGATCCGATTGTGGCCGGATCATCGCCAGGCACATCTGAAATTATCAATCCCACCGCCTCGGTCTGCTCCAGGTGGGCGAGCAGCCCCCCTCCTTTTATACGCGAAAGAGCCTTGCGTATCGTATTCATCTGCAGGATATCGAGACCACTACCCAGCAACCAGTCATTAACCTGCGCCAGCTCTTCCAGGCCCACCCCATCGATTGTCATCTCCACCAGGCTCGAGGCGCCGCCCGAGATCAGAAACAGCAGAGGCAGTTCAGATCCGTTCGAAATGAAATCCAACAACTCGCGACCGGCCTGCAGACTGCTCTCATCCGGTATGGGATGCGCGGATTGATGGGTAAAACAACCGTGCTGCCGGCACCAAGCCGGGTCGATATGCCCTTGTTTGGAGATGATCAATGCCTGATCGATCCTGTCATTCAACACATCATAGGCGCCGTATAGCATCGATTGGGCCGCCTTACCGATGGCGATCACCCTCAGTGGACCCGGAAACGGGTTTTGCTTCAACCAGTTCGATACCGAGACCCGGCCCTCCACCCGTTTCAATGCAGCTTGATAGATCGCTGTCAATGAACTGCGATAATGCGCTCTCTGTTGCAATGATGACATTTACAAGCCTCCCTGGAGTGGCGGAAAATGGAAGGATTTATGGCGAGGTCCACTTGGCTGGGGTACACTGTCACACCTGAAATCGCGGGCCCACAATGGCTGATTTTTGCAAGTATTTGATTCAAGTAGCGGAATAGATCGAAGACAGTTGTTGGATCGACATGCATCGAATTTTTTCGCTCACCGGGCATCAACGCTGCAATCCATCCCATTGACCTCGCCGCATTTAGTGACTGACAACAAGATACTATATCGCCGGGAGCAGAGCGTTGGGAAGCATACAGTTACGTCGAAACTTCAGCCGTAACATCCTGATACGGATGATACTCCTCTCCGCTGTGATCGCAGCACTCATCGTATGGAAATACGAATTCATCAACGATGTCTATTTTCGCAATCAACTCACCAGCACCGGGTTGATCATCAACGGCACCATCATCGGCCTGTTCGCCATCGGTGTCCTGCGCATGATCACCATCTTCCTCCATTATGTGGCGGAAGAGAACGCCCTGATCCGATTCCTGCGCAACCTGCGCGAAGGCGAGCAGGACCCGCTGAAGCGGATCCATAAAAAGGCCATCATAGCCAACCGCTACCGGACCATGCTGGGCTTGCACAAGGCAAATTGCCCGATCAACCATGGATCCCTGGCATCCACCCTGGTGGCAAATGAAAGCACCCGCAACAGCCTGCCCAGGTTCATCAACAACATTCTTATTCTGACCGGTGTCTTCGGTACTATCGTCTCCCTGTCGATAGCCTTGATCGGCGCCTCCGACCAGCTCGCCACCTCGATCAATGTAAGCGGTATGGGCCTGGTGGTCCACGGCATGTCCACGGCGCTCTCAACCACCATTACCGCGATCATATGCTTTATCTTCTTCGGTTATTTTCATCTCAAACTGGGTGATGTCCAAACCAACCTGATCAGTGCTGTTGAGCAGGTCACCGTGAATGAGCTGATTCCACGATTTCAGGTTCAAACCGACAGCGCACTGTATGAATTCACCGGCCTGGTGCGCTCCCTTCAGGAGCTGGTCAACCAGATGGAACATTCCCAGCAGACCTTTGAAACCGTTGAACAGCGAATCCTGGAAACCCTGCAAGGCTACGAAGAGAAGAGTGATCTGCTGCATAAAGACATGGCGGAGATAAAACACGTACTGAAGCGTGGTTTCCGCCTGCATGAGGATGATTGATCCAGATGGAAAACAACTTCATCGATCTCCGTCTCAATCAGCAAGGCAATCAGGGGGAAGACAGCTTCTGGCCCTCTTTCACGGACATCATGACCGTTATCGTGATGATTTTCCTGCTGGCGATGGTGATCCTGTTGTTGCGCAACATGGAATTGCTCAGCCAACTCAGGATGTCCATCGCTTCGGAGCAGGAAGCATTGGAGCTCGTGCGCACCACGGACGAACAGAACGAAACCCTGGAAGAGCGGCTGATAGCCCGCGAGCATGAAATCACCATGTTACGCATGCAGCTGATGCGGATGACCGAACGCTCTGAAGAGCAAGAGGCGGCGATCTCAAGCCAGCGCTTTCAGATAACCAACCTCAGTCGCGAAAGGGATGAACTCGACAACAAGACCAAGGCGCTGACACAAGAGCGTGAGCTGTTAACCACCCAGGTGACACGGCTGAACCAGGAGACCAGCAGGCTGCAGAACCAGATCAGTGAATCCAACCGCAATATCGAACGTCTCCGGCTCGACCTGGAACAGGCCGCTTCCCGCCAGGAAAGCACACAACAGGATCTGGAACAGGTACGTATAACACTGCGGGAGAAAGACCAGGAGCTACTGGCTGCCCTGACACGCACCCAGGAAGCGGATGATCAGTTGATCGACCTCAAACAGGACTATTCAAAACTCAAGATTCAATACAATAAGTTGTTGCGACCGGCCCGTACCGCAAAAGGCAAAACGGTGGTCGAGGTACGCTATACCAAATCCGGACAATATTTTCGCATCGATTACAAAGGGCCTGAAGACAGTAGATTTTCGTCGATATCCCGCAAGCGACTGGAGCAAAATCTCAGTCGTTTGAAACAACAGGAGGACAATCTCTACGTCAAGGTCATCATCCCCAAGAACAGCGGTCTTTCGTACAATGAAGCCTGGTCGTTTACCAACCATATGCATCAAAACTATGACTACTACTACCAGGAAGAGGCGGAGAAGGAGCGGATTGTCGAGTAGCACCGGATGATATCGACTCTCATCCGTGACAATTGACGCCACCTCATGACCGCGACAAGACCGCCCAGGACTCAACTGATGCAGATTTGACTGAAAGGAATTTAATCATATCCACAGAGTCAAATCGATGTAGACACACCAATGCCATGGCTAGATGATTTAGATCATGACCAAGCGCTACAGACTCATGCCCCTTGGCATCCTCGGCATCATCCTGTTTGCAGGGTGTGCCTCTCATGTCCCTAAGGTTATCGGCACGCCGCCGGCGGGAGATATCCGCGTGGACGAGGTGCAACAGCATAAACAGCAGTTCGCGAATGCAAAGATCCGTTGGGGTGGCGACATCATCTCGGTCGAGAACCTGGCGCAGGAGACCCGGATCGAAATCCTCTCCCGCCCGCTCGATGATGAGGGCAAACCCAAAGACGACAGCCGCAGCATCGGCCGTTTCATTGCACGCATCGAGGGATACCTGGAACCGGAGGAGTATCCGAAGAACCGGGAGATCACAATCACCGGCAGTATTGTTGAAGTTGTGCGAAAACCTGTCGGCGACTACCCGTACCCCTACCCGGTTGTCGAGGTAGAGGCCTATTACCTGTGGCCGGAAGAGAAGGTCTACGCCCAGCCCTACTATTACGACCCCTTCTACGACCCGTTTTATTATCCCTACTGGCGTAGATACCCCTACTACTATTGGTGATAGACCCGATGCGCTGGTTTTTCATCTTGATCACGGCGGCCCTACTGCATGCCTGCAGCAGCAAACCAGCCATCCCTGCTGCGGACCGAAGCATCACCCCACTGAGGGCCGCCTCTTCTCAGCCTTCAGACGGCAGCAGCCTCCTGCAATGGGGTGGTGTCATTATCGAAACCAGGAACCTGCGTGAGACCACGGAGATTCAGATTCTGGCCTATCCCCTCGATGAAGACGGTCACCCCGACACGGATGCCAACTCCATCGGTCGTTTCATTGCACAACAGCCCGGCTATCTCGAACCGGTTGAGTATGCCGTTGGCCGGTTGGCAACGGCGACCGGTAAGTTGTCGGACATCCGCCAGGGCCAGGTCGCTGACAGCCGATACCCATTCCCGATTTTAATGTGCGATGAGATCACGCTCTGGCCCGAGCATAAATCCAGGCCAAAGCCGCGCATACGCTTTGGTTTCGGCGCCAGTTCCGCTGGAGGAGGCTTTGGCAGTATCGGAATCAGCTTTTGAGGATGCCCGATAAAACCAATTGATCGGTAGGAGATCCCTCTAAAAAATCACATCTTTTTGGCGACCTGGTTACGCAGATAGACCGGCAGCGCAAGCTCCGGCGCCACGGCCAACCCGGCAAGACAATCCTCAGCCGCCAGCGAAGCGATATCACGGGCACTGCAGTGGATCTCGGCTTTGAAACCCAGTAAATGAGCCTCCAGGCGCCGTTCCAGCTGTTCACTATAGGCGCCCCATCCGGAACCGACGCCATACCACTCGCCGCCGTCAGGCATCTCAACCTGTTGCGCGGATCCCACCTGCTCCGGTATGGCGGGTACGACCAGCTCCTTTTCAGCAACCCGGTAACCGGCCCAATAGAGCTCTCCCATCCTGGCGTCGAAGGCAGCGAGCAGATTTCGCTCCCCCTTCTCCCGGTAGGCCCGTTGCGCCAACGCCGCCAGGGTCGAAACGCCGACCACCGGCAAGTCCGCCGCAAAGGCGATCCCCTGAATCACGCCCGTCGCAATCCGAACACCGGTAAATGAGCCTGGACCGCGTCCGAAAGCGACTGCATCCAGGGAGGTGGGCGGCAGACCGGCTTCCCGCAGAAGATCGTCAACCATCGCGAGGATCAGCTCACTGTGGCCTCGGGGCATGATTTTGTAACGGATTGACACTTCACCGCTGAGATATAGAGCCGCCGAACAGGCTTCGGCAGCCGTTTCTATCGCAATCAATTTCATCTTTTCTGAAAACTCTTACAACTCAATGCAAATATCTGACCTTTTGTAGGAGTATTATTCCCAATTAGCCACTGACATACGCATAATGCATTGTTTCTAAAGAAGTTAATGCGCAATCAGGCAGGTGTCGGATTAGTTTACACTAACATATCAAACAAATCGCAGATATTCATATCATATTGAATCTATTAGATAATATATTTTTGGCACGGAATCTGTATTAATAAAAACAGCAACAGTGTATTTAAGGGTTAATTTGAGGATCCGTAATGAACATTAAGCAGACTCTGCTCAAGACAAGTGCAATCATAGCTCTCTGTGCCTTCAGCACCACATCGAGCGCGACCGTCATGAGTATCGGTGACATGGTTTCCTTCAGCTTCAGCAGCAACGACTATATCAATGATTACTCAACCGGGACAGATGAGTTTGGCGCCAACATTCGAACAGTCGTCAGAGACGTGCAGACGGTCTCGATGGATCGCTTCGACGGCTCACTCGGACAGTTGCTGGACGTGAATATCTGGTTTGAAACGAATTGGGATCTCGGTTCCGTGGTGCGTTCCTACGACAGTCGCTTCAGAGGCGTCGCCTCAGGTGCCGGCCGCTCTGTCAGCAACCAAGCGGTTCGCCTGATCGATCCGAGCCGTGAAGTCGAAAGGAACCATGAGGTCACAAGGAACAACTGCCAGGATCTTCTCAGCTGTGCCGACAGCAGTAGGGATAGCGGTACGTTCAACGATGTATTCGATCTGGCAAGTTTCAGCTTAAGCGACTTTGTCGGACCTGACCCGCTGGATTTCAGGCTTGTTCGGACATTGATTGCGGATTTGACCCGTTGCGGCCCATATGACAACTGCGTACAACGGACCAAATCCAATTCCTGGAGCGGCAACATCTTTGTCAGCTATACCTATGATGACGCACCGGGACCCATAGATGAGGAAGTGGAAGTTAATGTACCCGAGCCATCAACCCTGGTACTGCTGGGAATGGGGCTGTTAGGTATCGGCGCCTCACGCCTTGGCAGAAAAAGAAACGGCTGACAGAGTTTTCTTTCCTCACGATGATGACGCCCGCTCGATGCGGGCGTTTTTTATTCCACAGTTTGTTCAGCCGCGATTTCATGTTTATGAAACCGCTCCTGAAGGCCCTGCAGCAGATCCCACAGAACAGGAATGATAAACAGTGTCAGCGCGGTGGCCGTGGCAAGGCCGGTGACAAAAGTGGATGCCATGGTTCCCCAGATCAGCGAGTAACTGGGAAACCCTATTGCCATTGGCAACAATCCCAGGGATGTCGTCAAGGTAGTCAGCAGAATCGGACGCAGACGGATATGGACACCCTCGATAATCGCCGCACGACGGGAGAGCCCCTTGCGATACCGTTTGTTGATGAAGTCGATCAGTACCAGGGCGTCATTGACCACAACCCCGGCCACGCCGATCACGGCAATGAAACTGTTCACCGTGAAGAGTGATTGCGTCACCAACTTTCCGAATACGACGCCAATCAGTGCAAAAACGACAGCGGACAAAATAATCAGAGGCTGCAGATAGGATTGAAACTGTGTTGCCAGAATCACATACATCACCAGCACCGCAATGATGAAGGCATATGCCAGAGACTCGAATGATCGCTGGGTATCCTCATGCTCACCGCCAAAGGTTACTGTCGCACCCGGATAACGATCACGAATCGTCTCGTAGCGATCCCTGACCAGGCTGACGATCGCCGGGGTCGATGTGGGCGCACCTTCTCGAATATCCGCCTTCAGACTGATCGCCCGTTGACCCTGATAGCGCTTGATCTCACCGGGTTCATTATATGCCTCCACTCGCACCAGGTCCGCCAGATAGACAGGGTGTTCAGCATCCTCCACCACGGGAATATAGAGTGCATTCTCAGGATCCTGCAACGCATCGGAATCGATCCGGAGTTTCAGGTCCACCTCTTCATCAATATGCCGGTACTTACCCAGATAACGACCGTCGAGCACGCTCGCCGCAAGTCTTGCTACCTGACTGTTGTCCAAACCGAACTCAGCCACTCTCTCCTGTTCGACCCACAGACGGAATACCCGCTTATGAACCCCGCGATCATCATCAAGACCGATCAAATGTGGGCCGATATCCGGCGAATCGAGCATATAGGTCAATAACTCCCCGGCCAGGCCCGAGACCGCCTCCACATTCGCTCCCACTACCCGTACGTTGATATCCTTGCCGCTTGGAGGACCGTCATTTTGCGGATGGACATGAAGTGTATAACCATCCGTCTCATGGATCGGCTTCAACTTCTCCCGCATGCGATCCAGGTGGGCAAGCGGATCGTCAAAGCGCTGCTCGGAAGCACTGGGCATGGTTACCATCACCGAACCATGATTATTGCCATACACGGGCTCATAGTCCTCGTTGAAATAGAGACCGGCCAGACCCGCGGCGGCACTCGCCATCCCCGGCCCGTCCTCCATGACGGTCTCCGCGATACGCTTGACGCGCTCATCCACCTCTTCAATCGAAATATTGCTGGGCCCTACGATATCGACGTAGTAGAGCTTGTAGTCGTCGGGAAAAAACTGAATCCTGATCAACGGCACCTTACCACTCGCGGAAAGTGCAAGGATCATTACCGATACGGCAAACAGTAAAGAAACAACCAGTACGGACAAAAGGCGAAACCGCAGTGTCAGCGACAACAGCCAATCGGTAAACCGTCGCACAACCCGCATCAGGCTATTGTCCCGCTCCAGCAAATCAACGGCACTCTGCTGACGCGGCCCGAAATCCAGGTAGTGAATAGGCAGGATCAGAAGGCACTCCACCAGGGAGGCGATAATGGCGAAGCTCACTGCCTTCGGCACCAAGGCAAAAAACTGCCCTGTGGAACCCGACATGATCAACATCGGCAAAAACGCGGCCACGGTGGTCATGGTGGCCGAGATCACCGGCAGCGCCACCTCAGCCGTTCCGTTGATTATCGCCTCACGAAGAGGCTTACCCTCCTGCACGTGACGATAGATATTCTCTGTCACGACAATCGCGTCGTCCACCACGATACCGGTCACCAGCACGAAGGAGAACAGGGTGATCTCATTCAGACTGTTGCCGGTAAGGTACATGATCAGCATGGTGATCATGAACGAGAACGGGATACCGATAGTCACCAGACCGGCATTCCGAACACCCATGAAATACCAGATGATCAATGATACCAGGATAATACCGACCAACATGTTCATGCCCAGTGTGGTCAAGCCATCCTTGATATAGATGGTCGAATCCTGAGTCAGCACCACATCCACACCCTGAACCTCCAACGAGGGACGGAATTCGTCGATCAAGGCAACCACCTGATCGCGAATCTCCATCGCGTTCCCTTGATCTGACTTGATCACCTTCAATCCCAATGCGGGTTTTCCATTCACGGATGCAATCGCAATCGGATCGCGATAACCCATACCCATCCGGGAGACCAGATCCTGGATACGAACAAGACTGCCATCCGCATCTCTGCGAACCACGGTCGATTGCACCTGATCGAGGGAATGAAAACGTTCGTCCAGTTTTATCAGGTATTCACCGCTGTCATTGGTGTACTTGCCGGCCGGAATACTGAGATTGGCGGCACGTAATACCGACGCCACCTGATCGAAACTTATACCGACCTCGCGCAGTTTCTGTGGATCGAGATAGATATGAAACTCTTGCGTCTGCTTGCCGGAGAAATCGACCTGCTGCACATGGGGAATCTTCAGCAAACGAGTCTTTATCTCCTCACCCATCAATGCCAATGCGCGATTGCTGTGATCACCCACTAGATTGATGGTTATAACCGGCAACCAATCCTGCACCTTGGCATTCAGCAGCGAAGGAGGATCCACACCCTGCGGCAACTCACTGACGATATTGAGCACTTCGAATCTGACTTCGTTATAGAGTGCGTCGTAGTCGGAATCGTCCACGAATTTAAGACGAATATTTGAGCGCCCGTTGAAAGATGTGGAGCTTATCCACTCCACATCATCGACCTTTTCCAAGGCATCTTCGATTTTCCTTGTCACCAGACTCTCAACTTCCACGGAAGAGGCGCCCGGATAGACAGTGGAGATGATGACCTCGCCAAACCCGAAATTCGGATAACGTTCTGCAGGAAGTGCAAACAGAGAGATGAAGCCGACAACGATCAACACTACAAACATCAGATTGTAGAAAACACGCTGTCTAAGTGAAAAAGCGACAACCTGGCGCATGGATCATTACTCTTCGTTAAGCAATGTACTGATTTTCCCTGCTAAATGACGGATCACTCACCCCGCATTGAATGATTCATCACCAACTATCCGCTCGATATTGACCATGCGGATCACTTTATTACCAACCGGCAGATCAATATGATTAAACCTGTGGCGGATAATGATAAAACATCACAACCCCTCTGATATCCAAGGTTTTTTATCGAATTCCATGATTCCTACCATGAGGTATAGTCCGTATTGAGTGCAAATAACATATGAAAACTCGGATATACGGTTCTTTACAATTCACGGCTGCTGAAGCGAATACCCCACATCATTGGCAGTTACGCATAGTCAAAAAATGAAGCTATACTGTTACAGCCAACAACAAAACTAACAATCATGAATGGCCGCTGCAATATAGAAATGGTGTTGCAGGCATCAACAGCTGCAGATTAGAAACGACATCACAACTGCAGGGAGCTTGGAGGAGCTGTATATCACTGGATAAGATCAAACATCGCTCTCTGTCTGTGGATAAGGCCATCATGCATGAGGTTAGGAGAGGAGAGCATATGTGGATCTTTTATAAACATCTCCCATACGGGGTATCCTCCAAGGAGATCAGGAAAGCCACAATGAGGGGCGCCCGATCCGGTTGGTCTCTGATACCGGCAAAAAAGAACAGCACCATCACACGATCGAAAATAATCCGAATCATGGATTTAAATACGGATGCAGTAGAGTATCACGCCATCGTGCAGGTAGAGTCGCCCAAACTGGCCGACACCATCATCGAAAACCTGGACGGTAAAACCGTGAATGGCTTGTTCCTCAAACCACATCGCTACCAGCGGAGATTTCCCAGCCGCGACAGGCGTAGCCCGACACGGGCTGCGAATCATGGTGAAGAGCGACGAACAAGTGACAGACGCAGGAGTAAAATAATCACGCGCGTAGTGGAGATCATCTAGGGCCCGTAAACTCTTATCCAATTGGCCCTAGTTATCTCACCCAGCACTCGCGCTGCAGCTATCGGCTGGAAACGCCGCTGTACCTTTTAGGCAAAGCCCTCATAGTTCTGCCAATAGCTCCACCAGCACCCGGCCATCCAATGGCTGCAGGGCATGGCTGACTGAGAACAGCCGTGTCTCGGACCGCCCGCTCAGGGCTTGAATATTGTTCATGTCCTGGCTGAAGGCGGGAACCAGTTCATCACCCAAACCCACCGGACCGGTACGCACTATCGAGACATAACGGATCGATGGATGGGGCTGCCGGTTCAACCAAAACAGCAGATTACCCGGCCGCTCCGGCACCAGATCCAGCAATACCGCCCATGAATCGCGTACCACATCATAGAGTTCGCCGGTGAAGAACTCTTTGATGACGCTAATGGGAAACGGATCGTCGGTCTCATCCAAAGCCTCGACTGCACGCACTGTACCCAGATGAGGAGATGCGATGGTAATCAATGCCTTGGGAGCACCCACGCCTCCCTGCACCAAAGCCATTCTCGCTATTACACCACCTGCGGAGTGCCCGACCAGGATAATCGGTTCGTCAGGATGCTGTTGAGCCACCAGACCCAGCATGTTTCGCAGCATGTCAGCCTGTAAGCCCACCGGCCCCATCGATGGCAGTTCAACGGTATAGAATTTATTCGCCGCCGATCCGGCAGGTGCGGGCAGCAACCCTCTTGGCGTGATAATGCCGGCCGGTTGCCAACCATGGCTCGTCAGTGCCGCATTCACGCCACTGTGCTGCCAGGAATAAGCGCTGCCCAGATAGCCGTGCACCAACACAGCCACATCCGCCGTGAGAGGGAGACTGGTCAGACTCAATAACAGTGACAGGATCAATCGCTTCATATCAACCTCCGAATGGAATATTCCATTAAGCCACGCTGCAACGGCAAATACACGGAAATCACTAATCTTATTATATTAGTCTTTTCTGATTTTCCATACCAGACCAAGGCTATCAATATCCTTTGGGGGAGGGCTAACTGGATTTAATGGAGGCGTGGCGCGGCGCCGGACAGGCTTTCACCCGGGTAGAAATGGCACCCAGTCCGGCAATGCCTCAATTCGCTCAAGCCATCCACAGACGGCGGGATAGGGCCGCACAGAGACCTCTCCTTCAGAAGCCAATGATACATAGGGATAACAGGCAATATCGGCAACGGTAACATTTCCACCCGCCAACCAGTCGACATCCGCCAGCCGCCCTTCCATCGCAGCCAGGCCGGCCCGTCCATCCTGTTGACACTGCGCCAAATCGAAAGGCCGGCCCAGCACCAGCGTGGCACGCGCCCGCGCCAGACCATAAAGCAATTCATTTTCCGACACCGCCAACCATTGCATGACACGGGCCTCGGCAACAGGATCGGTCGGCAGCCAGTCCCGGTCGCCATAGCGCCTGGCGAGATATACCAGGATCGCCATCGAATCCCAAACAATCAGATCGTCATCCTGCAATACCGGCACTTGTCCGCGGGGATTGATCCGTTTGAATTCAGCCGTCAGTGTCTCCCCCTTAAGCACATCGGTATCGATCCGCGCATAATCTAGACCCAGCAGGGAGAGCAGCAGCCGCACTTTGTAGCAGTTTCCCGACCTGGGATAGTCGTACAGTTTCAATTCAGGCATGGCTATGTAATCCGCAATTGTAGGTTTGTATCGTGGATTATCTCAGGTATTCAGTTTACCCACTGTAACCGCCAATTTTCGACCAAGCGCCGAAACTGCCTCTTGTTTACGCTCATCCACCAGCGAACCGTCATCATTGAAGGCCTTGAATGCCTGAGGAACAGTCTGCTGGTCAGGCAGAACAGTCACCCCTATATTGGCAAGCAGCATCCTCAAAAACACCAAGCCGCGAAGCCCGCCCAAGGCACCCGGAGATGCAGCCAGGATCACGGCCGTCTTACCTCTGAACGCCGCCAGCGGAGGCTCATCATCCGATTCGGCGCGGGATGCCCAGTCGATAACGTTCTTGAGCAATGGACTGAACGCGCTGTTATATTCGGGAGACGCGATTATGAAGGCATCGTGATCGATCAGAAGCCTTTTAAATTCGAGGGCATATTCCGGAATCCCCTGTTCGCGCTCAAGATCCTGATTAAAGAGCGGCATCGGAAAATCCGCCAGATCGATCCGCGTGACATCCGCCCCGGCCGCCTCGGCCCCCGCAGCGGCAATCGACAGGATCTTTTTGTTGAAGGACCCATTCCTGCTGCTGCCTGCGAATGCGAGAATTCTTGGCGCCATATAACCCCCTTGGGAATGCCTGTGTATTTGTCTCCGGACGGGACCTGATGGAATCAGTGTAGCGCTACTTCCGCCTCCTGTAACCGCTCAACGACTGCAACGGCAGCGAGGACCATGCCAGGCACCCGTTACCGGGTGATTTTTGCTCCGCTCACTTCATCCCTGAAATACCCAGTCCTCCATCATCCATTAAGCTTAGGTGGTAAGCTGTGACGAAATTCGGCAGCCTCTACCCGGAGCGGTCAACCGTCACAAAAATCGTCTCCGCCATATGGATCTGCACAGATGAAGCGACATTTCTCCGCAGAGCATCCGGAATCATTGGCCGAGCTGCTACTGGCCCGGGCACGACGGGTAGTGCTGTACGGCCCACCCGGCATCGGTAAGAGCACGCTGGCAAATGCCCTGGCGGGATCGCTGCACAAGGCAGGCAGACCGGTCCACTGTCTCGCGGCGGACCCGGGGATGCCGGCATTCGGTATCCCGGGCGCGGTCAATCTGGGCCTATGGAAACAGGGCGCATGGGAGGTTATCGACCGCGCGGCTGTCTGCAGTCTCGACGCCGCCCGCTTCCGCCTGCCGCTGATCGAGGCCGCCGGTGATTTGGCCGGCCGGGTGGAAGGCGGCACGCTGCTGCTCGATACGCCCGGGGTTGTGCGGGGTGTGGCGGGGGCTGAACTACTGACATCGCTGGCGCACCGTGCGGATGCGGATCTGGTGATGGTGTTGATGCGCGAGGGACAGCCGCTCCACCTCGGCCAGGAGCTGCAGGCGCTGGCCGCCGAGATCGTGACAGTCGAGGCTTCGGCGTCGGCGAGACGGCCGGGAAAGGGCCTTCGCGACCGACAGCGAACCCGCCGCTGGGACGACTATCTGTCCCATGCGAGCGAGGTGGAGATCGATCTGTCCGAAGTCGCCGTCCTGGGGACGCCGCCCCGCCAGGCAACCGAAGCCTGGGTGGGCAAGCAGGTGGCGTTTCTCGATGGCGCCCGCACGGTCGGTATGGGTGAGGCGGTCGGCATGGTGGAGGAGAGACTCCGGGTACTGCTGCCGCCGGATAACGGGAGGACAGGGGTTATCCTGGTGCGCGATGCCGTCCGGGACGGGTCGGGATTGCTGGTGACCGGCAAACGCTTCGCGGAGAGCGTGGTGCGTTACCTCCCCCCCTCCGACCTGGTGCCCGACGACAAGCTGCCGCAGGATAG
Organism: Candidatus Thiodiazotropha sp.; assembly: GCA_040506195.1. Lineage (GTDB taxonomy): Bacteria > Pseudomonadota > Gammaproteobacteria > Chromatiales > Chromatiaceae > Thiodiazotropha. The sequence continues at coordinate 553,783 of JBEVXH010000001.1, forward strand.
CGGACCCCGGCCCATGGTGCAGACCCCCAGCGCAACCGCAGTCTTGATCAACGGAGTGTTCGGCGACCCGCAGCTCCATCTCCGCCTGGCGCACCAGCGGCGCAGCCTGCTCTTCGACCTGGGCGACGGCGCGCGGCTCCCGGCGCGGATCGCGCACCAGGTCAGCGACGTTTTCATCAGCCACACCCATATGGACCACATCTGCGGCTTTCTCTGGCTGCTGCGATCACGTATCGGCGAATCGGGAGGATGCCGGCTCCACGGGCCTCCGGGACTCGCTACGCAGATAGAGCATTTGATCAACGGCATCCACTGGGACCGCATCGGTGATCGAGGCCCCCGATTCGAGATCGCCGAGCTGCATGGCGAACGACTGATCCGCTTCAATCTGCAGGCTGGTTCGGCAGGCATTCGGCCAAACGGTGAGACTGTGATCAAGGATGGTATCCTAGTCGATGAGCCCGGATTTCGCGTGCGCGCCGTCACCCTCGAGCACGGCATACCCGTCATCGCCTACGCCTTCGAACCTGCGCCGCAGATCAATGTGCTCGAGGAGAAGCTCAGTGAACGCGGGCTGCAACCCGGTCCCTGGCTGACCAGGCTGAAGCAGCTGATGATCGAACAGCGGCTGGATGAGTATCTTTCCCTGCCGGATAGTACCAGCGAGACGGTCGGCGCCTTGGCCGCCGCCCTCACCCAGACCACGCCCGGCGGCAAAATCGTCTATGCCACCGACTTGGCCGACACGCCCCGCAACCGCGCTCGACTCACTCTGTTGGCCGGACAGGCGCACACCCTGTTCTGCGAATCCCCGTTCATGCAGAAGGATGCCGCGCAGGCCCGGCGCACCGGCCACCTGACCACCATCGCCTGCGCGGAGATCGCCAACAGCGCCGCTGTCCGCCACCTGATTCCGTTCCATTTCTCCCGCAGGTATGAGGGCACGTCATGGCGGGTGTATGAGGAGATCGCGGCGAACTGCCCACATGTCGTGATACCGGCCGCGACAGACAGCGCGAACCGCGAATGATCCTGCACAACCGAACCTTGCCGGCACCTGGAATCGATCAGAGAGATCACCCGCGGGATAAAGGACTACTTTCCCGTTCCATCCAGCGGGCCGGGTTTGATCATTAATGCAAAAGGGATCGCAAACGGACCGAAAGCCGCACCCAGAACCGCCCACAATACCGGCCTGCCGCCACGCGATTTAGCGATCTGGTGACAGATGAATATGCTGGCGATATTTATCGCCAGTAAAACATAGATAGCCATTAATCTTAGGGCCTGTTAACACTAATCGGATGTGGTCAGTTGGGCCTGGCAAAACGATAATAGGTAAATTGCTGCGCCTTGTTTGCCGGCGTAATATGCATCTCGTTTCTCTCTTCCACCAACTCGAACGCCACGCCCAACTCACGCTTTAGCTTTGATGCATCATATTGCACGATATCCAGACCACTGCACTTTTTCGTACCCCCGATCGCAAACGCTGCGATAATCAGATGGCCGCCCGGTCTCAATGCCAGCTTCAACGCCTCCATATAGGCGTCCCGGTCCGATCTATCGGTCAAGAAGTGAAACACAGCCCGGTCATGCCAAAGCGAAAACAGGTGGGGCGATCTGAATTCTGTAATATCGGATTCGAACCACTCGATTTCACCTGCCGCATCTCCCAGTCGCTGTTTAGCCACAGCCAGCGCCCTGTCGGAGATATCCAATACAGCCAGGTTCGTATAACCTTGCCTGTACAGGTGATCGACCAGTACCGACGCACCACCCCCTACATCGATGATCGCCCCGTCCCTGGCGACCCGGCAGCGACGGATCAGTTCCAGCGACAGCTTCGGTTCAGACTGATACCAGCTCACTTCCGAGGGGGTTTTATCCCGATATATGTTTTGCCAGTGCGTTTTTCTGTCGATCACTTCAAGCCGGCCTCCAATCAATGCCCTGGTGATACCTCCGGAAGCGTCGTCTGCACCGGGATCGGTTGACGAACGATAGGAATCCTGCTGCAACCCGTTCCTCCGGGGTAACTCAAGGGTTCCAAGGGCCAATTACAGCTCCAGGTACGGGGCTTCAGATTAAAGTATAGAGCCGGACCGGCACTTCTATTGGAGGTATCGCTTCAATCGCGGTAGATCAATAGCGAAACGACTGCAGCACCTCATAGCCCAGTTCCGGCTTCCAGCCCCAGGAGTAGTTGCGCAGGTCATAGAGCGCCGCCCGTTCCGCTTCGGCGGCCGAGCGCGGGCTGTAGCCGCAGCCGTAGCTGGTGCGGGTGCGCCCCGTCATTGTGGTATAGGTGGTCTTGACTATGACCATGTGGGCATGGCGCAACCCGATAGCGGCCTGGGCGTGAACGTCCTGACCCTTCTTGCGGTAACCCTGTTCGATCAGCTTCTGCTTGGCCTTGCGGATGGCCGACTCGACGCTCTCGTCCGGAGCGGCCACCCATTCGATGGCCAGGGAGTCGCCGAGACGCTTCGCCACGGCACAGCCGGCGCCCGCCATGGCGCCGCCGGCCCAAACCAGCGTCATCAGTGTAAGCAGGAACAGGGTAAAAGCACTTCGTTCAACTGCCGGTCTGCATCGATTCCAGTGTTTCCCAACGCTCATAGGCCTGATCCAGTTCCAGTTGCACCGCGGACATCTGCTGCTGAAGCTCTGCGGCCAGTTCCCCCCGGGTGCGATAGAGGTCCGGATCGCCCAGCCTGGTCTGCAGCTCGTCGAGCCGCACTTCCAGCGCTTCGATCCTCTGAGGCAGCGCATCGAGCTCCCGCTGGTCTTTGTAACTCAGCTTCTCACTCTTCTTTTTCGGCCTCTCTGCAACAGACTTGACCCCGCTCCCGCCCTTTGGTTTCGACCCCGCCGGTTGCCTGGCCCGGGCATGGGCTTCCCAGTCACTGAAACCACCGACATATTCCGCCACCCTGCCTTCACCTTCGAAGACCAGGCAGCTGGTCACCGCATTGTCCAGAAACTCCCGGTCGTGACTGACCAGCAGCAGGGTACCCGGGTAGTCGGAGAGCAGCTCCTCAAGCAGCTCCAGCGTCTCCACATCCAGATCGTTGGTCGGCTCGTCGAGCACCAGCACATTGGCCGGCTTGGTAAACAGCTTGGCCAGCAGCAGACGGTTGCGCTCGCCGCCGGAGAGCGCCTTCACCGGGCTTCTGGCGCGTTCCGGGGTAAACAGGAAATCCTGCAGGTAGCCGATGATGTGCCTGCTTTTTCCGCCGACCTCCACCTTGTCGCTGCCGCCCCCCACATTGTCCTGTACCGAGCTTTCCTCATCGAGCTGACCGCGCAGCTGGTCGAAATAGGCCACCTGCAGCTGGGTGCCGAGTTTGATTCTGCCCGTATCGGGCCGCAGTTCGCCCAGCAGCAGGTTCAACAGGGTTGTCTTGCCGCAGCCGTTTGGACCGATGACGCCCACCCGGTCACCGCGCAGGATGGTGGTGGTGAGATCCCGCACCACCGGCTTCTCCTCCCAGGCGTAACCGATATCCTCGACCTCCACGACCAGCTTGCCTGAACGCTCTCCCGCATCGATCCGCATCTTTACCCTGCCCTGCCGGTCGCGCCGCTGCTGTCGCTCCTCGCGCATTGCCTTAAGCGCCCTGACCCGGCCCTCATTGCGGGTACGCCGCGCCTTGATGCCCTGACGAATCCAGATCTCTTCCTCGGCGAGCCGTTTGTCGAAACGCTGGTTGGCCTGTTCCTCCGCATTCAGCAGTTCCTGCTTGCGGCGCAAAAAATTGGCGTAGTCACCCGGCCAGTCGGTCAAGCTGCCGCGATCCAGTTCCAGAATCCGGGTGGCGATCCGCCGCAGGAAGGCCCGGTCATGGGTGACGAAGAGGATTGCACCCGGATAACCGAGCAGAAATTCCTCCATCCACCGGATGGCCTCGATATCGAGGTGGTTGGTGGGTTCATCGAGGAGCAGCAACTCGGGTTCTAGCGCCAGGGCCTGCGCCAGCAAGACACGCCTCTTCAGACCTCCCGACAGCGCACTGAACTGCGTCTCCGCATCCAGACCGATTCTGGATATGACGGTCTCCACCCGTTGCTCCAGTTGCCAACCCTCAACGGCCTCGAGTTCATGCTGAGCCTTCGACAGCGATGACAACAGGCTGTCATCGCCCGTCTCCGCAAGCTGATGACTGATTCTGTGGTAAGCCTTTATCCTGTCGGCAAGCTGACCGACGCCGTCCGCCACCACTTCGAAGACACTCCCCTCGATCTCATCCGGTACTTCCTGGATCAGATGCGCAATCCTTGTCCCGCTGCTCACGACACGCTCCCCGTCGTCCGGCACGACACCACCCTGAATCACTCGCATCAGGGTTGACTTGCCGGCCCCGTTACGGCCGAGCAGCGCAATCCTCTCCCCCTTTTCGATGTTGAGATCGACATCATCCAGTAACGGCCGATCGCCATAGCTGAGATGCAGCCTGCGCAAGGTGATCAGCGGCATCGAAATACCCGGGTGGAATCATTCATGACATCTCTCAGTTAAAAAGCTTTATCCTTGGACTGTTAACGCTGATCCAATCAGCTCTGCTGGTAAAAAATCAATCATTATGTGATTATCGCCATGTTAATTTATCGGTAGTTTTATTTATATCCTGCATCGTTACCAGGATGTGGAAAAACACCCATTCCAATCCAACAAGATCTGCATCATGGACGGGCTATCAAATCACTATTTGGGACTCGGGCCAAGTAGCGGGAGACGATAACTTATGAAGACCAAGATTCTGCTGAAAGAAGCAGATATGCCGACCCATTGGTATAACATCGTGGCTGATATGCCCAATCCACCGGCGCCGATCCTTGCCCCCGACGGCTCTCCGGTAACGCCGGATGCTCTCAGCGCAATCTTTCCTGACGCCATTATCGAACAGGAGGTGAGCGCGCAACGCTGGATCCCTATTCCCGATGAGGTCCGTGAAGTGCTGCGTCTGTGGCGGCCGTCCCCCCTCTATCGCGCCGAACGTTTGGAAATGGCGCTCAAGACTCCCGCCAAGATCTATTTCAAGAATGAAGCGGTCAGCCCGGCGGGATCGCACAAACCGAATACCGCGGTCGCGCAGGCCTATTACAACAAACTTCAGGGCATCAAACGACTCGCCACCGAAACGGGGGCGGGGCAGTGGGGCTGTTCCCTGGCCCTTGCCGGGCAACTGTTCGATTTGGAAGTCAGGGTCTATATGGTCAAGGTCAGTTATCAGCAAAAACCCTATCGTCGCTCGATGATGGAGACATGGGGCGCCGAGGTCTTTCCGAGCCCGACCGACATGACCCAGTCGGGGCGCCATATCCTGCAACAGGATGCCGACTCTCCCGGGTCATTGGGTATCGCCATCTCCGAAGCCGTCGAGGAGGCTGCCGGCCGATCGGATACCAACTACGCCCTGGGTTCGGTGCTCAATCATGTGTTGCTGCACCAGACCATTATCGGCGAAGAGGCGAAAAAGCAGCTTGAGCTTGTGGGGGAATATCCCGATGCGATCTACGCTCCCTGCGGAGGGGGCTCGAACTTCGGCGGGATCGCCTTCCCGTTCTTTGCCGACAAGGCGGCGGGCAAGGAGATCGATCTGGTCGCCGTTGAACCGACCTCATGCCCGACACTGACCAAAGGCGTATACGCTTATGATTACGGCGATACGGAGGGCCTCACGCCCTTGACGAAGATGTATACGCTGGGCCACGATTTCATGCCGCCCGGCATCCATGCCGGGGGGCTGCGCTATCACGGCGATTCGGCGCTCGTCAGTCAGCTCTACAACGAGGGGCTATTGAGCGCGGTGGCCATCCCCCAGCTGGAGACCTTTGAAGCCGGCGAACTGTTCGCCAAGACCCAGGGCATCATTCCCGCGCCGGAGTCCTGTCATGCGATTGCCGCCACCGTTCGGGAGGCGAAACGTTGCGCCGAAACGGGTGAGGCGAAAACCCTGCTCTTCAACCTGTCCGGTCATGGACATTTCGATATGAGTTCCTATGACCGCTACTTCAAAGGGGAACTGGAAGACTTCGACTACCCGGACGATGCGATTCAGGCATCACTCAGCCATTTGCCGAAGGTGGGTTGAGCGGCGCTTGAGGGCCCGGGAGTCACGCCTGCTGTGACTCCCAGGCCATGCGTATCCGGTTCAGGTCGCGGCACGCCTGATCCCAGTTCAGATCGTCCCCGGAGTGCTGCAGCTTCTCGATCAACTGATGAATACCCGCGATCAGGGGCTGCAGGCGCTCCCGCTCCTTCTGCCCGTTGCTTTGCTGCTGCAGACTGAAGATGCGGCTGTTGACGACCTCCACCAGCAGCTTGAGATTGTCCCGCCAACGCTGGCAGCGCGTCCGGTCATGGACAGGCATGTTGCGCACAAGCACGGAAACCGATTCTGCATTGAACAGCGAACGGTGGCCGAAATCGATGATTTTGCCATTGTCATAAAGGCTCTCCATCATCTCCTGGTCCAGCATGCCGACTTCACCCGCGTGGGAAAAGTAGTGTCCGCTCTCCACCAGCCTGACTATCACCCTCAAACCGAAACGATCGAAGGTCTCCAGCAGACCCTCACCCAGGGTACGCAAATCATCGCAATCGAGGCTGTTATCGATAAAATCGGCGAGCAGGTTCAGTTCGAGACAGGCTGCCAGAGAAGCCTCCATCTCCTCCTGGGCAAGGAGGGCGCGCTCCCGGGCCGCTTCGAGATCGTGACGGTTATTGAGGGCAATGCGAATCTTGGCCAGCAGTTCATCCACATCATAGGGCTTGGTCACATAATCATCGGCTCCGGCCTGATAACCGGCAAGGCGTTCGCTGAGGCGGGACAAGGCCGACACGAAGATTATGGGGGTCATGGATATGGCGGGATCCGCCTTCACCAGGCGGCACACGGTCAGACCATCCATCAACGGCATATCCACATCCAACAGGATAAGATCGGGTGTGCTTTGCGCCACCTGCTCAAGGCAAGCCTGGCCATTGGCCGCCAAAGAGACCTGATAGCTGTAGCTTAATATCTGATCCAGGCTTCGCAGATTCTCCGGTTGATCATCGACCACCAGGATATGTTGCGCTGAAGCCTCTACCGGTTTGCTTGTCATCACCCGCCTCCATGTACGGACTCCCGCTATTATTGCAAGAATTCCAATGACATGTCCTGTTGTTTACTGATGAAATATGCATCCATGTGGCCGCTTTCCACATCTTGCAACGATTCGATTGCCGACCCCGGCACACCGGCACCGCGGCTGTCGTCGAGAAGCTGGACCCTAAGCAGGAATACACCCTCGCTGATGCCCCCGGATTCCCTTTTGCCAGCCGAAAAACCGCCCGCCGGAAGGCTCTATCCACACTCTCTCCGATCTGGTATTGTTGACTGAACTACCCTGTTTTTCAACGCTTATACGGGTGATGACGATCCATCTCTTATAGACGAACATTGCAATGGTTAAAAATGTCGCTTTCACGGATGCCAGGGATGGTGTGGCCGACTGTCTGAAGTGCTCCCTGCGCGAGTCTGTGCTGTTTGCCAATCTGGAAGAGAAGGATTTCGAGAAGTTACACGATCCTATCGATCAATATACGCTACCGGTCGGCTCAACACTCTACCGCGCGGGTGATAAGGGCGAACGTATGTATACGGTGCGTTCGGGGGTCCTGAAGCTTGTGCAGTACCTGCCTGACGGCAGCCAGCGGATCGTCCGCCTGATCCGATCCACCGATATTACGGGATTGGAGTGCATCGTAGGCGAAACCTATCAGCATGACGCGGTCGTACTTCATGAGACCGAGGTCTGTGCCCTGCCGGTGCGTGTGGTGGAGAGCCTGAGCAGGGAGAATCCCGCCCTCCACCGGGAACTGCTCAATCGCTGGCAGCGCGCCCTGAAGGAGGCCGACGCCTGGCTGACCGAACTCTCCACAGGGTCCGCCAAACAGCGGGTGGCCCGTCTGCTGTTGCGCCTCGTCAAGGATACGCAGATGAGCGAATGCAACCTGTTCGCCCGGGAAGACATGGGCGCCATGCTGGGTATCACCACCGAGACGGCCAGCCGTACGATCGCTGAATTCAAGCGCCAGAGCCTGCTGGTCGAAACCAACACCAATCATTTCCTCCTGGATATCCCGAATCTGCATAGAATCGCGGAAGATTGACCTTTTTCAATGCCTGCAGCAATCCGCTATCTTATTCTGCCCTCCTGACTCATCAGGCAAGGGAGAGGTAAGTTGAAACAGGTCGTCAAGGAGACCGGGATTCCGATCTTCAGCATTGAAATGGACTTTTCGGAATGCAGATTCGACACAACCGAAGAGATTGTCGCCTTTCTTGTGGAACAGGTGAAATCACATAAGGCCGCACGCTATATCACCACATTCGATCACCTGAAACACACCTCGGAACTGGCGGAAGGCATTGTCGCCGAGCATATCGTCGCCGCATATAATATTGTCTTCTGTTTCGGCTTCAGCCTGCAGGATGCCGAGCAGCTGGCCACACGGCCCCGCTCGCTCGGTGTCTGTGAGACGGACAACCGTGTCACGCTTTCGTTTATGGAAGCCCCCATGCCGGTTGCGAATGCACTCATGGAGCAGTGGACGAGATCCCTGCTGAGCGATGAGCGCCACTCCTCTCGGCATGCCGCATCACAAGGTCATCGGGAAGATGTGCAATTGCACTCTTAACTAGGGCGCGGGGCGCACCGGCACTTGACGGGCGATCCTATCGTTACGACTTTCACACCCCGCGGGTCATCCCGGGAGCTGGCCGTTACATCTCCATCTCCAGATCGTCAATGATAGTATCGATACCGGCCTGCGCGCACTCCTCATCGGTTTCTCCGGACGGCGCGCCACTCACGCCCACGGCGCCAAGCAGTTGACCTCCTGCCTGAACGGGCAATCCACCGGCAGACATGACCAGGCCATCGATTTGGCCGATGGGTGTGTTCGCGCGACTCTTCAATGCTGATGTCGCCGCATTGAAATTAGCCGCCGTAAAGGCCTTCATGCGGCTGATCGGCACCGTAATCTGGGCAGCGATTGTGTCACGCATGACCGCCTGTACCGTACCGTCCCGGTCAACTACCGTGACGCCGATCTGGATACCCTGTTTACGGCATGCCTCAATCGCACCCAGGGCGATCCGGTTCGCCGACTCCAGCGCGAGGCGCTTGACACTGACACTCGGTGCGGCTTCATCCGCCACCACACCCATCGAGATACCGTAGCATAGGGATACGGCTATCATCACTCTCTTCATAGTTTCCTCCGGTATGTTTGTGTCGTTTGCGATCCCCTTCCATCGATTTCGATCTAGGACCGGGATAGGGTGATGAAATCAGAAGTTCATCACTTTTTATCAGTAGTGTTGTTTGACATAGTCATCCACCAATGCCATGAATTGCCCTGATATATCATCGCCTTTAAGCGTAGCCACCTTTTCACCATCCACATACACCGGCGCCGACGGCGATTCGCCGGTTCCCGGCAGGCTGATACCGATATTAGCCTGTTTGCTTTCCCCAGGCCCGTTCACCACGCACCCCATCACGGCCACGGACATTGCCTCGACCCCGGGATGCGCCTTGCGCCACTCCGGCATCATGTTGCGCAAGTGGTTTTGCACATCCTTGGCGAGCTGCTGGAAATAGCTGCTTGTGGTGCGGCCGCATCCCGGGCAGGCAACCACCATTGGCGTGAATGCGCGAATACCCATCGACTGCAGCAGTTGCTGGGCGACAATCACCTCCTCGGTTCTCGCCCCACCGGGTTCCGGGGTCAGTGAGATGCGTATGGTGTCACCGATACCCTCCTGCAGCAGCACCGCAAGGGCGGCGCTGGAGGCGACGATACCCTTGGAGCCCATCCCCGCTTCGGTCAACCCCAGGTGGAGCGCATAGTCGCATTCAGCCGCCAAGGTTCGATAGACGGCAATCAAGTCCTGGACTCCACTCATCTTACAGGAGAGTACGATACGGTCGGCCGGAAGCCCCACTTCCTCGGCACGCTGAGCGCTCTCAAGGGCCGACACCACCATCACTTTATGCACCATCTCGACACTGTCGAGAGGTTTTTCGGCCCGGGTATTCTCGTCCATCAGGCGCGCTACCAGCCCCTTGTCCAGACTCCCCCAGTTGACGCCGATACGCACCGGCTTATCGAAGCGGCAGGCGGTTTCGATCATGCCGGCGAATCGGCTGTCGCGCTTCTCGCCGCTGCCGACATTTCCGGGGTTGATGCGGTATTTGGCCAGCGCCTCGGCACAAGCCGGATGGTCTCTGAGCAAACGATGGCCGTTGAAGTGGAAATCGCCGATCAGCGGTACCGCTATACCCTGGCGCGCCAGACGATCGCGAATCTCCGGTATCGCCCCGGCCGCCGCCTCATTGTTGACAGTCAGTCGCACCAGTTCCGAACCGGCCTGGGCGAGCGCCTTGATCTGCTCCACACTGGCATCCACATCCGCCGTATCGGTATTGGTCATCGACTGCACCACGACGGGATTGCCGGCACCGATCCGCACACCACCGACCGGAACACCCCGGGTAATGCGTCTGTTTATTGGCACAGTCATCGCCTCACTTCCACCTGCCGAGTGCGCAGCATATCAAATTCACCCAATGGTTATTATTACTCAGACGCCCAATAAGGTAGCGCTCAGGGTCTCAAGAGTGCTTGGGACAGCCCCCTGCTTGACCCTGGCCGATAACCACAATCTTCAGTCACTGAATCGGTGACTTGGTGATAGTGAGCTATTTCAATTTTCCGATGCCCAGCATCTTGAGGATGTACTTCTCGTAAATCGGCTCAGTGGTCCCTTTCTTCATCTTGCGGATGAAATACTTTTCAAAGGCGATCTTGGCCATGTGCACCCACTTGCCTTTTTTGAACCAGGCTACATTACGGGGCGGGATTTGCGGTAATGCGACAAATGCGGCGCCGGTATCTCCCATGTCGGCGAGACAGACGGCATTCCAGGTAGCCAGGGTCGTACCCTCCTTGCCGGCCAGTTCATCCGCGATGTTGTGAACGATGGCGGTCACCATCGACTCGATCATATAGCCGGTCTTGGGCGCCCCGGTAGGGACCGCGGTCGCTTCCACGGGCGGGATGGCGATACAGACACCGGCGCCGAATATATTCGGATATTTCGGGTTACGTTGATGGTCGTCGACAAAAACGAAACCGCGGGGATTACACAAACCCTCAACGTTGGCGACAGCATCGACACCCTTGAATGCGGGGATCATCATCGAATAGGTGAAATCCAGCTCATGCTCCTTCAGTTTGTGCCCGGAATCGTCAAACTCCTCGATGACCATCTTGCCCTGTTCGATCTTCGTTACTTTGGCGTTAGTGATCCAGTTGATATGATGGTTGCGAAACTCACTCTCGAGAAAACCCTTAGAGTCCCCAACACCACCCAGGCCCAGATGTCCGATATATGGCTCGGATGTCACGAATGTCATCGGTACTTTGTCTCGCATCTTACGCTTTCGCAGATCAGAATCCATGATGAAGGCGAATTCATAAGCGGGACCAAAACAGCTGGCGAAGGGCATTGCGCCGATAACCACATGACCAGGGTCATCCAGCAGATCCCGGTAGGCGCCATAGGCCCTTTCCGCATGATCCACAGTACAGATCGATTCGGTGAAACCGTCCGGTCCCGAACCCTCAACCTCTTCGAAAGCAAGCCGCGGGCCGGTTGCGACAACAAGGTAGTCGTAGTTGACGGTGTCTCCGCCGTCGAGTGTCAGCTGATTTGCATCGGGATCGATTTTTACGACTCGCTTGGAGATAAAATTGATACCTTTGCGTTCCAGGTGAGGACGAATATCAAAAGTGATGTGTGATCGATCGCGCCAACCTACAGCCAGCCAGGGATTGGACGGCACGAACTGGAAATACTCCCGTTCATTGATCATCGTGATCTCATGCTCACGCCCCAGCTCCATGCGTAATTCGTAGGCACAGGGCATACCCCCCGTACCGGCACCCATAATGACGATATGCGCCATTGAACAATACCTCCATCCTCTCCGATATTATGATATTGCGGTAAAGCCGGGAGAGGAGGCAAAAACCGCTTTTGATAAAAAACCTTAGGATTATACCCAACCTACTGAAAATTAAAATTATTTAAGTATTTTGCGATGAGCTAATATTGGCAGGATTTCAGACCGGCTGTGTCAGCGGCAGTCGAAACCAATCTGTAATATCATGCTGGGATGCGATGGAAAACCGATCGCACAGGTCGGGCAACTGCTGAAGCACCAGCTCAGTCACCAGTCCGGGGGAGTTGTTCTTCTCACTCAGATGGGATGCCACCACGTGTTGCAGCCGGGACGTTTGCAAACGCTTCAGCAATCCAACCGCCTGGTGATTGTTCAAATGGCCATGGGATCCCCCGACTCTTGTCTGCAGACTGGGGGGATAGGGTCCATTCGCCAACATCTGCGAGTCATGATTGAATTCAAGCACCAGACTGTCGCATGCCTGCAGAATACCTGCGATATGCGGCGTTATATAACCCGTATCCGTAAGCAGTCCCAGCGTGCCTCCCCCGGCACGAAAAAGAAATTGGCAGGGCTCTCTGGAGTCATGAGGGACCGGATAGGGGGCCACAGCCAGGTCGCCGATGGACCACCACCCGGTATGGCTGTCGATCTGGTGCAGAGTGGGCAACTTACCGTAATTGGCGCCATGGAACGTCCCCGCAGTCATCCATACCGGAATACCGTAACGCCTGGCCAGGGGACCCAGGCCACGGACATGGTCCGTATGCTCATGGGTGACTAGAATAGCGGCCAGAGAATCCGCCTCAATGCCCAGCCCGCTCAGGCGACGCTCGATTTCGCGGGCTGGAAACCCGCAGTCCACCAGAATTCTGACTGACGCGGTCTCGATAACCAGGGCATTTCCCTGGCTGCCGCTACCCAGTATGGCGAATCGTAACGACACGCCTCAGCGAATCTGCTCGTGTATCATAGCAAGAATTCTTCCGGCCGCCTTGATGTCGGCTTCAGCACCATCCTGGTCTCTGATCCGTACCCGCGTTCTTTCATCGAGTTCCGAGAGTTTGACCTGGTATTGAGTCTCTTTATCGATACTGTCTTCATCATCCCGCCAAAAAGCCAGCTTTGAAAAGAACCCCTTGTCTTCCTGACCCGCGCCCGACAACTCGCTGTAACGAACGAAATAGATGCCGGATGAGCGATCCCGATCCTCCACCGCAAAGCCGACACGATCGAGTGCAACGCCGGTCAGCCGCCATGCGCGGGCAAAGCCCTCATTGATCCACAGCTCGGAGCGTTCCCCGGTTTTGATCAATTTGGACCGTTGTTCCCGCTCATCTCCCCGAGCCAGGGCCTGTTCCGCATTCTCATTCGCCATCCCGAGATAGACCATGATACTGCGTAGCATCGCAGCCTCGATACCCGGATCGTTGGGCCGGGGGGTCCAGTAGGTCGTGTCGGCATTACCGCTGAAATCCTCCTTCAGCTTCTCCTCCATGCCCCGATGAGTCAGATAGAGCTCGGTGGTTCCGCGCGCAAACCCTTTCTCCAGGCGTACGCGAAACTGGTCGCGCGTAGCCGATGAATAGATACTGCCCAGGGTCTTGCGAAAAAACTCGGTAATCGGGCCTTGCTTAATATCGGCACGACTCTCGAGCCAGTCGGTTTTCATGACACCGACGGTCGGATCCTGCTCCACCAGCAGGAGTCCGTTACTGCGCCAAAACTCGACGACTTTCGACCACACGTCCTGCGCTTCCGCATTGATCACAAGCCAACGCTGATCGCCGTCACGCTCAACCCTTATATCGCTGAATTCCGGCAAAACCTCATCTTTCACAGATATGGCCGCACCCCCGCCGCCGCCTCGTTTATTGGCATACTCTTCATACGATGCCCCGGCGCCGGGTATCGCCATGGCGTCCTGTATTGACGAACGACTGAGGTCCGGCGGCACCTCGAGGTCATCGACCGTCTCCTTCTGAGAGCGGTAGACACGTTCAGAGTCGGAAAAATAGCCGCCTCCGGAACTGCATCCGGTCAGCGTGAAGGCCAGAGAAATGATTATCAGAAAAGCGAAAGCTGATTGCATGTCTAAGAATATCGTCTGGTAATTATGTGTTGCCTATGACAATGGAAACGAGCGATAAGTTTGAAACGGAATCACTATACATTGACGAAGACACAATGAGGCCATTCAGGTACGCACGGTCCGTACTGAATACCCACCTGGTGAATGGTCATAGAATTTCGGCCTGATGCATTGCCTGTAAAACCTCATCTTCCGCCGAAGGGCTCAGCCACGTCAACGGCAACCGGATCCCACGATTGGCCAAACCCAGCTTCATCATTGCCCACTTCACGGGAATGGGGTTGGATTCCACGAACAACGCACTATGCAATCCAGCCAGCTTCGCATCGATCGCACGCGCCTCTTCATCTCTGCCGGCCAGAGCGGCAATACTCATCTCGTGCATCAGGCGCGGCGCCGCATTCGCAGTCACCGAGATGACGCCGTGTCCGCCCTGTAACAGGAACTCACAGCCAGTGGCGTCATCGCCGCTGTAAAACTCAAATGAGTCATCACAAAGCTCACGCAGCCGATGCAATCGCGTCAGATCACCGGTTGCCTCCTTGACCCCGATGATGTTCGGCGCCTGCGCCAACCTGGCGATTGTCTCAGGCAGCATATCGCAGGCGGTACGCCCCGGCACATTGTAGAGAATCTGGGGAATATCAACCGCCTCGGCAACCGCTTTATGGTGTTGATAGAGCCCTTCCTGAGTGGGTTTGTTGTAGTAGGGGGTCACCAGAAGACAGGCATCCGCACCCGACTCCTTGGCGCATTGAGTCAGAGTGACGGCTTCCCGGGTCGAGTTCGCACCGGTACCCGCAATCACAGACACCCTGCCGTCGACATAGTCGACCACCCGCCGGATCACATCGCAATGCTCCTCTTCGTCCAGGGTGGCGGACTCGCCGGTGGTGCCGACTGCGACGATCGCGTCACTGCCTTGCCGGATATGAAACTCCACAAGCGCACGTAAAGCGGCATCATCCAGGCTGCCGTCCTCCACCATGGGAGTAATCATTGCTACCATACTGCCGTGAAACATCGCCCCGCACCCCGATTCATTGAATAATCGGCAATGGTATCCTGTGGCTTGTGATGATGACAAGTAGCATGGGAAAAGCGCCCCCGGATAGTTGCAAAAATATCGCTAGACGCAGATAACAGGTGTTACACTCTACGCTTGATTCCCAATAACCATACGACACTAAGCGATTTTTATGTCTACGCCAAAGAATTATCTGGTCATCTCAGCACTTGGAAAAGATCAGCCTGGGATCGTCAAAGCCCTTTCAAGAAAGATACTTGATGAAGGTTGCAATATTACCGACAGCAGAATGACGGTATTGGGGGGGGAATTCGCCATCCTGCTGCTGATCGAGGGTCCCTGGAACACCCTGGCGAAACTTGAATCCGCCGTACCCGAACTACAGGAGGACCTGGGACTCACCATCATCTGCAAGCGTACGGAAGGCAAGGTGCGCAGCAGCAACCTCCTGCCTTACATGGTCGAAGTGGTCTCCATGGACCATCCCGGTATTGTCAATCAGTTGGCTGAATTCTTCTCTGAGCGCGATATCAATATAGAGGATATGGTAACCAACAGCTATTCGGCGGCCCACACGGGCACCCCCATGTTTTCGGTACACATGAGTGTGGGCATACCCTCCGAAATCCACATTGCCGCCCTGCGGGAAGAGTTCATGGATTATTGCGATGCCTTGAATCTGGATGCCGTCATAGAACCCATCAAGGGCTAAAGAGGAAGCTGCGTATTATGCCTGCCATCACCATCGGAAACCCCGTGCCCGATATAGAGCTACCAGTTACCGGCGACAAGCACATCAAACTCACCGACTTTCATGGAAAACCCATCGTTCTCTATTTCTACCCTAAAGCCGGTACTCCGGGCTGTACCCGGGAGGGGCTGGATTTCAGCGCCTTGATTGCGAAGTACAGACGCCAATCCGCCATTATCCTCGGAGCCTCCAGGGACAGCCTGAAGGCCCAGGAAAATTTTAAGCAAAAACAAGGATTTCCATTCGACCTCATCGCCGATAAAGAGGAGAAACTTTGTCACGCATTCGACGTCATAAAAATGAAATCGATGTATGGCAGGCAGGTACGCGGCATAGAACGCAGCACCTTTCTGATCGACGAGAGTGGATATCTGCGCCGGGAGTGGCGTAAGGTCAAAGTCAAGGGGCACGCAGAGGAAGTCCTGGACACCTTGAAGGCGATGCGAGCCGGAAAACTTGCCTAAGTATTATCGTTCCTATTCTCAAATCAGCGAAAACACCCATGCCAGTCGTGGTGGGTAGTCTATTCACTACTGTCACCGGGTTGGCTTAGGGCCTGTTAACACTAATCCAATTGGCCCTGTTGTGCCTGAAAAAGCGCCAATCAAGGCGCGAGGAGAGAAGTTTGGTGATTCCAAATGAACGACGAGCAACGCCGAGTGGCGCTTTTTCAGGCGCACCCCAAGGGCACTTCCTTCGGGGCGCACCCCAAGGGCACTTCCTTCGGGGCGCAACCCGTAGGGCTGGGGCTATTTTTCCGCCCAGCGGCGTTATCATTCGCTCATGTAGCATAACTACACCTCGCTCATTCTGCCTTGCCGGACAAAAAAATAGTCCCAGCAGGGCCGATTGGATTAGTGTTAACAGGCCCTAGTCATTCAGATAAGATAAACCGATACACAGATGTCAAAAAAACGATCCAACAATACCCGTCTTTTCGTCCTCGATACCAATGTACTGATGCATGACCCATCCGCCCTGTTCCGCTTCAAGGAGCACGATATCTACCTGCCGATGGTGGTGTTGGAAGAGCTGGATAAGGGGAAAAAAGGTATGTCTGAGGTTGCGAGGAATGTCCGCCAAACCAGCCGTTTCCTCGATGAGTTGATGGGCAATGTACCTCAATCCGCCATTTGTGACGGCATTCCTCTAAACACCCTGCAGCTGAATGGCGGCACCGAGTCCCTGAGCGGCCATCTTTTTTTCCAGACCAAGCCAATCAGCGGTGACCTGCCCTCGACACTGCCGGGCAATACACCCGACAACACAATACTCGCGACCGCCCTCAGCCTGCAGTCGGAATACCCCGAAAGAAAAATCATACTGGTATCGAAGGATATCAACCTGCGCATCAAGGCGGCCGTGGTCGGCATTCATGCCGAGGATTACTCCAATGACAAGGTCCTGGAGGATGTCAATCTCCTCTACAGCGGCATGGAGAGCCTGCCGGCGGGTTTCTGGGAGCAGCACACCAAGGAACTCGAGTCATGGCAGGAGGAGGGACGGACCTTCTATCGGATCGCCGGACCCGATACTGAAGCCTGGTATCCCAGCCAATGCCTGCATCTGCCGGGAGACGAGGGCTTTCAAGCCATCGTCAGAAAGAAAGAGGAGACCAATGCAACCATTGAACTGATGGAGGATTTCACCAATCCCAAGCACGCGGTGTGGGGCATCACGGCACGCAATCAGGAGCAGAATTTCGCCTTGAATCTGCTGCTCGACCCCGAGCTCGATTTTGTCTCACTGCTGGGCACGGCCGGCACCGGCAAGACCCTGCTCACCCTGGCTGCCGGCTTGGTGCAGACACTTGACCTGAATCTCTACCGCGAAATCATCATGACCCGGGTTACGGTACCGGTGGGCGAGGATATCGGCTTTCTACCCGGCACTGAAGAAGAGAAAATGACGCCCTGGATGGGCGCGCTGATGGATAATCTGGAGGTCCTGACCCAGACAGAAGGGGGTGAATGGGGACGCGCTGCCACTGAAGATCTGCTGCGCAGCCGGATCCGTATCCATTCCCTCAATTTCATGCGGGGCCGTACCTTCTTAAACAAATACATCATTCTCGATGAAGCCCAGAATCTGACCCCGAAACAGATGAAGACACTGGTCACCCGGGCCGGGCCCGGCACCAAGATCGTCTGCCTCGGCAATGTGGCCCAGATCGACACACCCTATCTGACAGAAACCACATCTGGCCTGACCTATGCCGTCGACCGCTTCAAGAACTGGCCCCACAGCGGACATATAACCCTGCAGAGGGGGGAGAGATCGCGGCTTGCGGATTACGCATCCGAGAATCTATAAGCCGTTATGGCGGATAGGCTCGCCTACCCTGGCCAGCGACAAAGGATGTACATCAATAGTTGTTGGATAGGAAAAGCGACCTGGGCGATAACAGCCTTAATGAATACTGCCCCGGTCAATGATTGTCTTCAGTTCAGATATGGTCCTGCGGTATACATCTGCAGTTTGGTTGTAACTGCCGACCAATCCCGAGGTATCATTCTGACGCCCCTTGAACTCCAGATCTCGGGCCAGGATGGAGAGTTCCATCGCCCCCACGTTGGCGCTACTCGATTTTAACGGGTGGGCTGACTTCACCAGGGCATCCATGTCGCGATCCTTCACGGCATCCCGTATACCATACATGAGCCCGGGCGCACTTTTCAGATAGCTCTCGAGCACGGAAACGAATTCGTCCTCCATGATCTCATACAACTCCTCCAAAACGGTGCGGTCTATCATGCCACTGACTGGCATACTGCTGCCTCCTTCGCTCTGCAAGCTTTCACTCTGTATATCGATTGATTCCATCGATATCTCTTCACCACCACTGACCTGCTCCACCACCAAGCGCTTCTCACTCTGGCCGATCATCTCCTCCATGGGCAGCCACTGACGCAGCATATTCTCAAGTTGAGCAGGTTTGACCGGCTTCGAGAGGTAGTCATCCATGCCGACCGCCAGGCATTTTTCCCGATCCCCCGCCATGGCGTTCGCGGTCATGGCAATCACCGGCGTGCGCATCAGTCCATGGGTAGCCTCCCTGTCCCTGATCGCCTCAGTCGCCTCATAACCATCCATGCGCGGCATCTGGCAATCCATCAGGACCACATCGAACTGTTCCTGATGCATGACCTCCATCGCCTCCATGCCATCATTTGCCGTTATCGGCGAAAGCCCCGCCTTCTCCAGCATTTTCCTCACTACCGCCTGATTGACCGGGTTATCCTCAACCACCAGCACACGCCCTGCGAGTAGGGTGTGTTGCATCAATGCTTCGCGGTCCTCCCCCCTCTCGCTCCCCGGCTGCCCGATACTCTCCTCGCCACCCTGTTTGTCGAGCCAGCTCAGGTGATCGTCAGGCAACCGTGGAACCGGAACCTCTTCGGGTGTGGTGGATACCGTCGATATATGCTCCACATCGAAGATTCTATACAGCCGCTGTTTGATATCCTTGCTTCTGCCGCTACCGCTCAAACACTCTATCGACAAGCCTTCAAGCGTTTCGATGCTCTCTTCAGGAACATTGATCGCCAAAACATTGACATCTCTCATGTGGGCAATCTCACGTGCGGAATTGACAACCTGAAGCAGATTGACACTGGTGAATTCAGCATCGATCACGAGCAGTTCATAGCGCCAACTGGCGCCCAGATTTGCTGACGTTTTCAGTTTGGATAGCGCGTCGTACTGGTCATCTGTTTGCTCCAGTATCATCCCCAGTTCTTTTAGGGAATTCGCCAACACCTTGATTTCAGATTTATTTTTCTCAGCCACCAACAGGGTGCGGATATCATTGAGATTTCGCCGGCTGGAAGGAATCTCCCGCAGTGACTTTCTCATCGGCAGAATAAACCAGAAATAGGATCCCCTTCCTATCTGAGACTTCACGCCGATCCGCCCCCCCATCAGTTCGGTCAGGCGTTTACAAATAACCAGGCCCAATCCAGTTCCACCATGCTTTCTGGTGGTCGATGCATCAGCTTGAGAAAACGGTTCGAAAAGACGCTGCACATGTTCATCCGACATCCCCATACCGGTATCCCTGACGGCAAACAACAATTCCACCTCTGTTCGTGTCGACTGACGGCTGGAAACCTCCACGGAAACTTCGCCCTTCTCGGTGAATTTTACTGCATTGCTGACCAGATTGGTCAGGATCTGACGAAGCCGAATTGGATCTCCGCGCACGGTTCTCGGCACATCCCGGGCAATAGTGTAAGTAAGCTTCAAACTGCGCCGGTCAGCGGCATTTTTCATCAATGACGTCACCTGACTGATGACATCCTTTAAGGTGACATCAATAAACTCCAGATCCAACTTGCCCGCTTCGATCTTGGAGAAGTCGAGAATATCGTTGATGATACTGAGCAACACTTGTGAAGAGTTGAGCGCAGTGGTGACAAATTGCTTTTGTTCACCATTCAGTTTTGTCTCCAACAGCATTTCAAGGATCGGCAGGATGCCGTTCAGCGGAGTCCTGATTTCATGACTCATTGTGGCCAGGAACTCTGACTTGGCGAGATTTGCACTCTCAGCCGCCTCTTTGGCCAGAAACAGTTCCTGCTCCACTGTTTGTCGCTGATCGTTCTCCACGATCAGACGACTCCTCATTTCGCTGAGCTCGGTCTCGGAAGCGACCATGCGTTCACGCAGCAACACGCGGTTAGCGGCAAGCAGCAGGAAACCCTGCTGATACACCATCATCCAGGCCGATAGTATCAACAACGCCAAGGCATAGGCGATCATCCCGATCAGAAATTCATCGGATACGAGATCTTTGTTCCCAGAAATGCTGAGAAACACGAGTGCGGAAGCGGTCAGGACGAAAATGATGCTGAAAAAGGTGTCTATGGTCAGCAAAAGCGCAGTGAGAAGAAAAACCGTACCGATCAATACCAGATCGATGACCAGGTAATCGGTCTCCATGGGATGGGTCAGCAGATGGATCAGTGCGGCGGCCCATAACAATCCCAGCATAAATATGCCGGGCAACAACGCATAACGCCACATCTGCATGCGTTCCAGGGCACTTCTGCGCGCGATGAAGGTCAGCACGGTCTGACCGACCAGGACCAGCGTCAGCAAACCACCCCAGATCAACCCCAACGGGATTTCCCAGGCCCTGTTAAGATAAAAGAAGATCAGTCCGGCAATAAGGTTGGCGATAACAAGCGTGGTACCGTTTGCATATAACAACCGTACCCGCTCCTTTTTTATTTTAGTCGCTTCTTCGTTTGGATCCGTCATGCCCGATTGCCCGGGTTATTAAACCCCCACCCTTTGTGCATAAATTACCATAATAAGCTTGGACAAGTGTAGCAAATCTGTGCAATTAAAGCCCGTTGCCGCACTTGTTTCTGCAGCGTCACCAATTATAGTAGAGTCGAATGATCTTCTCTTTGTCAGCGATAGCGAGACATTCGACCGTTACGCAAACCTGAGTCCGCCATGATAACCGACCCTGCAGTCATTGATGAGCTGATCACACAGTTTCACTTTTTACAGTGCGCCGATGCCGATTTCGTACGGCAGTTTTTTGGCGGTACAAAAGTCATACATCTGCCAGCTGATCAGCCGATATGCCAGCAAGGCATGCAGTGCAGCCATCTGGCACTGGTGATCGAAGGTACCGCCAGGGTCTATAAGATCGGTGAAAACGGCAGAGAGATTACCCTCTATCGGATCGGTCCCGGGGAAAGCTGCATCCTGACCGCCTCCTGTATCTTGAGCCAAAAGCCCTTCCCGGCTTTTGCCGTCAGCGAACAGCCGATAGAGGCCGTGATCATATCGACTTCCGATGTCGTGCGCTGGTCAAATAATGAGCAAGCCTGGAGAGACTATCTGTTCCGGCTTATCAGTGAAAGACTCAGTGATGTGATCAGCGTCGTCGAAGAGGTCGCTTTCCGGCGGGTGGACCGCAGGCTCGCAGGCTACCTGCTGCAGAATAGCGACAACGGCAGTAACCGCATGCAGGTCACGCATCAATCGATTGCTTCCGATCTCGGCACTTCCCGTGAAGTGGTGAGCCGAATATTAAAGGACTTCGAGCAACAGGGTTTGATCTCAATCACCCGGGGTGCAATAACCCTGGAGGACCGGGATCATCTGAACGACAAAAGCACTGAGTAACGACTCAACCATACATGGCAGTGTGTGACTTTGTCACATACTATGCTGATTGCTCCAGGTATGCTCAATCCTCAACGACGCCGGGATGCTCGTAGCACATCCATTTAGTGGGGGCGTATCGCTTTTGACCAGTCAATAAATTAAGGAGCGGATCATGACTCAAAATATCGGCAGTATTGAACGAATAATCCGGATCGTCGCAGGTTTGGCGATTCTCGCCTGGGGTTTTCTTCTGAGTGACCCCGTCAACTGGTGGGGTGCAATCGGTGCGGTTCCCCTGGTCACCGGACTCGTCTCCTTTTGTCCCCTGTGGACACTGTTCGGAATCAACACCAAGAAGACAGCCTGAAACGGCCACCCACGCTGATCCTACAGCCCTGGCGCAACTCCTTGGCAGGGGCACGCATTCCCTGCGGAGCGCGCCTGGTGGCTGCTCGCTCAGTGTCACGCTGATATGTGGCCTTTATCCGTAACACCACACTAAGCCCTGTCAATCACCTCTCCCTCGATTCTCTTCGGCCAAGCCACCAAAACAGCCTGTACCAATGTAGCCAGGGGAATCGCGAAAAAAACACCCCAAAAGCCCCAGAATCCGCCAAACACCAGGATCGCCACTATGATCGCAACCGGGTGCAGATTGACCACCTCCGAAAACAACAGAGGCACCAGCACATTGCCGTCCAAAGCCTGGATGATGAAATAAGCCACGGCCAGCCACGCAAAGTCACTGCTCCAGCCCCATTCAAACCAGGCGATGAAGAGTACAGGGATAGTGACCACAGCTGCCCCGATGTATGGAATGATCACCGATAGCCCCACCATCATCGACAACAGAAGCGCATAGTTCAACCCAAGCAATCTGAAGGTGACGAAGCTGACCGCCCAAACAATGACGATTTCCCAGAACTTACCCCTGACATAGTTGGCTATCTGTTTATCCACATCATTCCAGACAGTACCTGCAAAGCGTCGATGCCTGGGCAGATACATCACAAACCAGTCGATGATCAGGTGTTTGTCCTTCAAAAAAAAGAACACCAGCAGCGGCATAAGAATCAGGTAGACGATCAATGTGATAACGCCTACCACCGAGGCGAGGGACCAGGTGACGGCCTGCTGTGCAAATGAGGCTATCTCATTCCTTATCTGCTGGATAAGCTGATCGACCTGCTCCTGTGGAATCAGATCGGGATAGCGTTCCGGCAGTTGCATCAGTGCCTGTTGCCCCATGGAAATCATGACTGGCAACTGCTGCAGAAACTCCGTCACCTGGCTGGACAGGAGCGGCATCAGGCCAAACATGACCAGCGTGACAAACAACAGGAACAGGATAAATACAATCAGTACTGAGAGAAATCTTGGAAATGAGCGTTTCTCCAACTGAGAGATGACGCCCTCCAGCAGATAGGCAATAACGATGCTCGCCAACACCGGGGCGAGCATATCCCCCATGGTGATGACGACACCAAAAAAGAGCAGCAGAAAAAGCGTCAGGAAGACGATCTGAGGATCGGAAAAGTAACGCTTGAACCAATTTGTCACAACCTGCATAGGACTACCTACTTGAAAGCACTGCCGAGGGTCTGTTAACGATCATCAAGATAGTTTTGGTAGTGCCGGGCAAACAGTGCCTCCAACTCATCGATGACCGATACGGCATCACGTCCCTGCATCATATGAGCCATCATCAATGACGACGTTTCATCAAGCAGTCGTTCTCTTTGGAGCATGAAATAGCTTTCTGAAAGACGCTTGATGGCCTTCACAACAGACTCCTCCCGAGGCCGTTCGATCTGCTTTGGCTCATGAGCCCCCTCATCCTCCGGCTCACTCTCGACGCTCTCCTGACTCGACAGAAAAGCGGCAAAGGAGAGCAGGGTCTGTCGTTGCTGAGAGTCCAATCGATCGAAGAGGTCCAGTAACCGCTGCTGGTCAGCCGCTAGTTTCTGCTGTTTAGGAACAAAATGCACAATGATCCCGTCCTCTGCGTCGTTGTCGATAACACAACTCTGTCACAATGACCGGACCGCTAGTGCATTGCCATACACTAGGGCATGTTAACACTAATCCAATCGGCCCTAGAGCTGCTCCTCGGCGTGATCTTCACAATAACCTCTGGCAAAGTCGAGCAGTTCCTCCATGGCGCGCAACCGGAATTTCTGCTTTTGATGAACAAAAGAGAAAGGACGCTCCAGCTTCGGCATCAGGTTGATGGCGCGCAAGGTATCCAGTTTCAACTCTTTCTGGATAGTGGCGCGGGAGACCACGGAGACCCCCATCCCCGCTTCAACCGCACCTTTCACCGCTTCCGGACTGCCCAGTTCCATAGAGATGTCCATCGCAGTATCGCAGGAGTTGTTTTCAAGATATTCATTGATCACTTCCCGGGTGCCCGACCCCTCTTCCCGGCAAATAAACGGGTATTCAAGAAGTTTCTTTATCTCTAACGTTTCAAGATTGGCCAGATCATGATTGGGCGGCACGATCGCAACCAGATGATCCTCACGACACATCTCGACCACCAGATTCTTATTGCCGACCGGGGCTTCGACAACACCCAGGTCGATTGTGTTGTTCTCGACCATCGAGACGATGCCTTCTGAGTTAGAGACCCGCAAGTGGATGGTGACCTCCGGGTAACGGGCACCGAAATCACCCAGTAGAGCGGGCAGCATATATTCAGCGATCGTTGTACTGGCGCCAATTGTCAGTGCCCCTCTGATTTCACCCGTCATCTCACGAACGGAGTTTTCCATATCGGCATAGAGGTCGAAAATCCGGTCAGCGTACTCATACACACGTTCACCGGCCTCTGTCAGGCTGATGCGATTATGGGTGCGATCAAACAGGCGGGTATTGAAATATTCCTCAAGCTGGCGTACCTGGAAGGTCACGGCCGGCTGAGTCATATGCAGGGTCTCCGCCGCTTTGGTGAAACTTAGCAGACGCGCAACCGTATGAAAAACTTGTAATCTTCGATCCGCCATTGTATTTATGGTCCTATCAACCAGCCTTTAATCTAGATAAACTCAATTTATACCATATCTCATCAGGCTATGGGAGTTGTTAAGGCAAACTGACAGGGATGAGGCGATATTGGATGAAATCGTTAAGGAAAGCACCGCTCAAGATGTATATTCGGGGCTTCAAAACATGGCAATTCGATGAAAAATCCTCTAGCCTCACAGAAATTAGTCCCAATGCAGCCCAAATGGGTAAGTCTATGTCGCAACAGAACGGCATGCTCAACAACAAGTATGCAGGGGTGATCGGGACTGGTTTACAATAATTGATAATCACGGCGGAGGACATATGCGGACACACTATAAGAAAACTCTTCAGATTTCTCGGCTGGCGCTGGCCTGCAGCGCCGCCATGTTGGGCATGAATCAGACAGCCCAGGCATCAGGATTCGCGGTTCCCGAGTTGAATATAACCGGCCTCGCCCTCTCCAATGCCATGGTTGCAAACCCTGATTCCCTCTCAGCGATCGCTTATAATCCTGCAGCAATGGCATTTCATACGGGTAGCGCCTTGGAGCTTGGCCTGCTGCTGGTTGTACCCGACCTGAGCGTCGATACGGGATCCGGAACCGTCGACAGCGAGGCAAACGATACCGTAGCGATTCCTGCCCTTACCGCCTTTACACAGCTCAATGAAACCTGGTCTCTTGGCCTGTCCGTCAACGCACCTTTTGGATTGGAGACTGAATGGCCAGCGGGAACATTCGATGCTCAGTATCCACCCGGTACCACCATACCGACACAGAGCAAGCTGGAGATTGTCGCTTTCTCCCCCAGTGTGGCCTATAAAATAAACGAGAATGCCAGCCTTTCCGGTGGTGTCGACTACTATTGGATGCGCGAAGTCATCTTCAACGGTGATATCAATGCCGGCATGCCGGGTTCAAATCCTGCAGCCGACCTGGAAGGTGACGGTCGCGGTGTGGGCTTCAACCTGGGGTTCATGATCGACCAGGGCAGGTGGAGCTTTGGCGGCAGTTACCACTCAGAGGCGAATATTCCGGTTGAGGGCACGGTCGAACTGCCGGCGGGTGCGCTACCCTCTTTCCTGACGAACAAGGTAAATGCCGATCTCAAATTACCCTGGCGTCTGCAGGTCGGGGTCAGAAATCAGGCTACGGACAAACTCGCCATCGAGTTCGATGTCACGCGAACGGGCTGGAGTTCATTCGATAAACTCGTCGTCGACCAGGATCAACTGGGCACCAATATCGTCACCAGTCTCAATCAATGGGATGACGCCAATGCCTACCGGATCGGTATCAGCTACGATTTCACCCAGGCAACCCAACTGCGCATCGGATACACATTCGATGAAACGCCGCAGGATGATAAGTTTTACAGCCCACGCATACCCGATGCGGATCGCCAACTCTTCAGCCTGGGAGTGGGGCACACCCTGAGCAACGGCTGGACCATCGATGCCGGTTATATGTATGTCAAATTCGATGACAGAACGCTGGATATCGATCCAACATTCGTTCATGCGGCACCGGATGCAGGCGAAACCAACGGCACCAGCGCCGTCAATGGTGACTATGAATCGAGTGTCCACCTGTTTGGCATCGGCATTAAGAAACACTTCATGTAAGCAGACGCGTTTTCTTTAACAGCAAGCCCCGGGTACCCGCTTGGGGCTTTTTTTTTTGCCTTTTCCGCAAATCGTTACAACGTAAAACAACAGGCCGCTAATGGACGCTAATCACCGCAAAATATCGCAAATGGTATGACAACATGCGAGGTTACCACCCAATCCATTGCCTTTTGAATTGAATCAAGAGTTCCTAAGGTTTGCAGAAAACATTGCATTGGGTTTGAAATTCGTTGGTCGGCTTCCTTGGCAGACAATTTGCTTTTGTATTTGCGGTGATTAGCGTCCATTTGCGGCTTGTTCTTTCAACTATCTTCCCACCAAATCAGGGGTGGAATCTTTTTCTGCGCCAAAAAAAACGCCGCCCTTTTGGGGCGGCGCCGCGACTGCATTTTACAACGGGTTAGATGTAAAGGCAGATATCACTGGTACCTGCAAATTCAAAGAAGCGTGCGGCACCCGCATATTCGATACCGTCTATGAACTCGCTGGTGTTCATCTCAAACAGGTCGACCGTCATTTGACAGGCAATCAGCTTGACTTCGGCTTCCTGGCAAAGCTCGCGTAATTCGGTGAGATCCGCTACCCCTTTGGAGGCCATCTTTTTCTTCATCATACCGGTCATCATGCCCTGCATTCCCGGCAGAGCCAGACCCAGTACCGGAAACCACTTATCCATACCCATCGGCATCGGCATACCGGGATTTCCCAGTGGCGTCACTTCCAGGTCGAGATTCCTTTTCAGAAGCTGCAGGCCATAGAAAGTGAAAAATATTTCAGTGTCATAGCCAAGGGCGGCAGCGGTGGAGGCCAGAATAAACGGAGGATACGCCCAATCAAGGGAACCTTTCGTTGCGATTATGGCTAATTTTTTTTCGTCTGACATTGTGTTGTCTCCTGAATAACTCCAATCAGGCCTTCTTGATCAGAAATTCAAATTTTCCGCCGACCTCTTTAGACTCCATCAACTCATTGCCGGTCTGGTTGGCGAACGCCTCAAAATCCTTCACTGAACCTGGATCGGTAGCGATGATGTGCAACACTTTGCCGGATTCCATACCATTCAGGGTTTTCTTAGCACGCAGAATAGGCAGTGGACAATTGAGCCCGCTTGCGTCCAGTTCTTGATCAAAATCTGCCATGGTATGACCTCCAGCTATAATCTTAATGTGGTTATGTTTGTCGTTAATAAACAGACGGACCTTTATATGTCATGCGTCTGACAAACGCAAGTGACCGGGCGGCCCGAATGTCGATGAATACTGCGCTATATCCGATAGCCAGTGTCGATAACTAACTCGCCAGTCTGGCGGCCAGTTGAAAGCCCGATCTTGCCCAACCCAATATGCCACCACGCAGATTGATTGCGTTCTGGAATCCCTGCTGGGCCAGGTAGGCACATGCATGATAGGAACGCGCTCCGCTGTGACAGTAGAGAATGATCGCTTTGTCTTTTGGCAAATCGCTGATTTTCAAAGGTATTAGATGCATCGGCAGATGTTCTGCGTCTGGCAGTACTCCCTGAGCGATTTCACCCGCGCTACGGATATCCAGCAGCAGGAAGTCATCACCCTCGTTGATACGGGCCTGTAGATCGTGAGCATCAATTTCCTGAATCATCACTTGCCGTTTCGCCTTTTCAAAACTGATAACAGGGTTAATTAGTATATTAATGTGTTTAAATATTGCAAGTTATATTACCTCAGTTAAGCTTAGGTTTTTCAGGATGATTGAGTCATGGTAGAGTCACGGCCAATGAAACCAAACTCATCAATTATTACACTATCCGGTTGATTTTATTATGGAATTTTTCCCTATTTTCCTCAATCTGAAGAATCGCTCCTGCCTGGTCGCAGGTGGTGGGGCCATTGCTGAAAGAAAAACGGCGCTGCTGCTGAGATCGGGTGCCGACGTGACTCTGATCTCTCCCGATCTATGCCACAACCTCACCACCTGGCGTGATATGGGACGATATACACACCTGGCCAGAGAGTTCCGGGATGAGGACTTGTCAGGGCAACATCTCGCCATCGCGGCCACCAACGACTCCGCGGTAAACCGACACATAGCCGAGATTGCAGGCAATCTGCGCATACCGGTCAATGTGGTCGATCAACCGGAACTGTGCAGTTTCATCGTACCCTCAATCATCGATCGCTCTCCGGTTGTCGCCGCAATCTCTACGGGTGGCGCCTCACCCGTCCTGGCGCGTCTGATCCGCTCCCGTCTCGAATCCTTGATTCCTGCAGGTTATGGCCGCCTGGCACAACTCTGCAATCGCTTTCGACAACGGGTAAAGGAGCGCTTCGCAGAACCCGCAGAGAGGCGGCTGTTCTGGGACCGCATTCTCCAGGGGGGAGTTGCTGAACGGGTATTCTCCGGTCATGACGACGAAGCCGACCAGTTGATGGAAAAGGCACTGAGTATGCCCATTTCACCCGATGAGACGGGAGAGGTCTATCTGGTCGGCGCCGGTCCCGGCGACCCGGATCTGCTGACTTTCCGCGCTCTGCGATTGATGCAACAGGCAGACGTGGTTATCTATGACCGCCTGGTGGCCAAACCGATTCTCGATATGACCCGTCATGATGCAGAGCACATCTACGTCGGTAAAGAGCGTGACAAACACACCATGCGTCAGGAAGAGATCAACCAACTGCTCGCAAAACTCGCCAAGCAGGGTAAGCGGGTGTTGCGGCTGAAAGGTGGAGACCCCTTTATTTTCGGACGCGGCGGTGAGGAGATCGACACCCTGGCCGCAGAGGGGGTCCCTTTCCAGGTAATACCAGGCATAACCGCCGCTTCCGGCTGCGCCTCCTATGCCGGCATACCCCTGACCCACAGAGACTACGCCCAGTCGGTGACATTTGTTACCGGACACCTGAAAGACGGCAGTATGAATATCAACTGGGAAATGCTGGCACAACCGAATCAGACCATTGTCTTCTATATGGGTCTGGTTGGCCTGCCTGTCATCTGTCGGGAACTACAAAATCACGGCGTCGGCGGAGGAATGCCGATCGCATTGGTTCAACAGGGCACAACACATATGCAACGGGTATTCACGGGGACGCTTGACACGATTATGGATATCGTCGAACAGGAACATCCAAAACCGCCAACCCTGATCATCGTCGGCCGTGTAGTGGAGTTGCAGGAAAAACTTGCATGGTATGAAGCTCCGCCCCATTCAGAACAGGGCGCCACCTCGCCGGTCGACTATTGAACATGACAATCGATCGAACATGAGGGCTAATGTAGGGTGCGGCTTGCCGCACCAGTTGCCTGCTCAAACAGCAGAATGGCGGGATTTTTCAGAGTGTTTTCGGTGTTGCAAGCGCCACCTGGTCCCAGCAGGGTAGGCGTCATTAGATCTTTGGCCTGAGCTGGTCCTCGCGCAGCTTGGGTGTGAAATAGTCATCGGCCTGCTCGATTTCGACCGCTTTGCCCTGCCTGTCCACAAGAGGTTGTTCGTAGTCGTTCCAACCCCGAAGACCGGTTTTCAGAGAGACTACATTCTCATATCCCAGTACATGCATGGAATATGCGGCGAGTACACTGCGATAACCGGAGCGGCAGACTACGACGATTTCACGCAGCCGCGCATTCACCAGTTCCGGAACCGTCTCCTCATAATCCCATTCGCATGCCGATTCTAGAATACCTCGGGGTACGGCGAGGGAACCCTCGATATGCATCGCATCATACTCATAGGGTTCACGCACATCGACAATCAGTAACCCGGGGTTGTCCTGCATCCGTTCTTCCAGATCCCAAGGCATTATCTCTTTGACATCAGTGAGGCTATCACTGATCAAGTTTAAGAAGTTTTTCATCTGTCTTTCTTGGGCCTGTTAACACTGATCCAATAGGCTCTGCTGAGGCTATGTTGTCGTCCGGCAAGACAATGAAACCTCGGATTGGTACGGGGGTTCCTGCCGCATAGAGAGGTTTCCGGTTTTCCCGCGTTTGAAATGATTGAAATTGCAGATGACAGAAAAACCTGTTTTTTGTTTTCATGCCCTGATAAATGTCATGCATGGCACAGGTCAAAGTTGTCCACGAGAACAGAGATTCTGTTCTACTGCGATCACTGCCGCTTCAACCCTGGAATGGACCTCCAGTTTACGCAGTATCGCTTTTACGTGCAGTTTTACCGTACCGTCAGAAATACCCAGATTGCGGGCGATGACCTTATTGCTCTGACCATCAGCCAAGTGGCAAAGGATCTCCCGTTCCCGAGGCGTCAGCTCATCCAATGAAGAGGTCTGTGGTGAGCTGCTTTGACTTTCCCCCTGTACCGCCTTAGCCAACACGCCGGTCAGCTCTTTTGCGACAACCGTCTGTCCCTGTTTGATCTGCTGCAGCGCATCAATCAATTCATTGGGTTCCATATCCTTCAACAGATAACCCTGGGCGCCGTTTTGCAGGGCCTCAATGACATCCGACTCCTCACGGCTGGTCGTCAGCATGCTGATTGGCATATCCGGATAGTGCTTACGCAGCACGCTCAACACCTCGGTGCCGGTCATATCAGGCATACGCATATCGAGAAGCACCACATCCGGACGCTCCGTCGCCACAGTCTCGATCCCCTTCAGGCAATCGCCAATGGCAATGACATCGATGCCACGACGCTCCAGCAGCTCCTGCAAGCCGATACGGAAAAGGGCGTGGTCATCTATCAATAATACCCGCATCTTGTTTCACCTCTGTAGACTTGCTTCATTTTTATCATTGCGGATCACCAACTCTACCCGGGTACCCTCACCGGGTTCACTCTCGATCGACAATTCACCACCGACTCGTCTGGCCCGCTCCTCCATAATAGATAGCCCGATGTGTTCTCCAGGATTTCCCTGCGGCACCGCTCCCTCAAAACCCACACCGTCATCCTCCACCAGAATCAGATAACTACCCGGACTGCGACAACGTAACAAGACGCGGATTGTGTGGGCTTTGGCGTGTTTACGAATATTGGCCAACGCTTCCTGCACAACTCGCAGCGCCTGCATCTCCTGACTGGTATCCAAATCCGTTTTAAGGCAATCGGGTTGAAAGAAGGCAGGTATGCCTGTCTCCTGGTTGAAACGCTCTACCAGCTTGCTCAGCGCCGGCACCAGCCCCCGTTGGTCAAAGGGAGCCCGGAAGCTGTTGATCAGCTCCCTTAGCTCGTCATGAGCCTCGTCCAGCCCGTTGTGAATTCTTTGCGCCTCCTGGGTTGCCTTCTCGGAGATCGGGTCGTTTTGCAGCGTTTCCTCCAGCATACGTACCTGAAAGCGCAAGCTGGCAATGGTTTGCGCCAACGAGTCATGCAGTTCATGGGCCAATGAGGTTCTCTCTTCGACGATCGACAAGCGCCTCGCTTCCGAGTCCGACCGTTGTTTGGCGACCGCCATACCAAGATGACTGCCAATGGTGTTCAGGATATCAAGTACGTCCTCCCGGCCGTCGTAGATGCCGGGTTTGCCCACATACAGATGATAGAATCCAAGTACGTCACCGTGATACCACATAGGCACCGATACACGCTCAACCTCATTCACCCCGAACATGGTCCGGTTATTTCTGCGGGAGCAGACACGGGCATCCTGGCTGCAGAGAATATCACCCGGTGACAGTGCGATGCCGCACTGACAGAGTTTTATCGGCAGCATCTCCTGTTCATTGTAGAGCCTTCCCTGCAGGTCGATACAGCCGACCTGGCGTACCCGGTCATCCTGCAAAACCAGGTGCACAGTGGCTGAACGGGCATTTACCATGCGCTTGAAGACACCCATATACTCCAACAGCAGCTCGTCAAGATTTTCCGACTGATTGATACCCGCCGCCACATCGTATAACACTTGCAGGGAGGTGGTCTTCTGGGCAAGTCGTGCTGTCTGGCGGGCCACCCGAACCTCCATATCCTCGTATATATCGGTAAGCTCCTCGCTGAGGCTATCGATATCGCGGGCCATGCCGCTGAGCACACCGGTCTGTTCATGACCCTTGCTGGCAACCGGTTCTCCCTGACAGACCTGATTGACGAATTGTTCCAGCGACGACAGTGGATGCAATAGTTGACTGCGAAGGCGTATCAGCACCAATATCAGGGAAAAGAGTGTCAACACTATGCTTAACAGCAGTATGACCTGCAATGCGGAACGTCCCTGCTGATAACTGAACATTATCAATACAGTAAACAGGCTTGCCACGACACTGCCACCCAAAATCGATATGGGCAGGAGCAGGTTACCGGTAAACAGGATTCTCAGGCTTGGCCAGTGCTTCGAATCGATCAAACCCTCCATCCAGGTTAGTTTATCTTGCGGACGATCATTACCCCCGGCATTGTCAGGGACTTTGTTCATCGACAGCTGTTCCTCTTCGACTTGCATAGACAGACTCTATCACGAACCCGGAATTACGGTCAGTTCGACCCGCGGGTTTGGCTCATCACCTCTTCCAATCTAGCCACACGCCAGTCAAACAGTGCTTCACCCAGCGCCCGCCCCTCCAGTCCGGAACGGACCAGTTCCTCTGGCATAGGCGAACCCAGGAGTTCAGCCGAATATTCCAATTTGGGTAACAGATTTTCCACGCACTGCGGCCATAAACCTTGTGATGCCGCAATAAAGCGGTGGAATCGCACGGGTTGTCGCTTTGGATTGAGGGTCGCCACTAATCGGAGTATTTTCTCAGCTTGTTCCGGTTCCTGGGAGAGTCGATGGAATCGCAGCAGGTCGTGCAGTAACTGCCGATCCGCCTTTTCGATGCGCAGTTGCCGCATCCAGTGATCCGGCTGCGCGAGGTGCGAGACGGTATCGAACATTGCCACGCCACACCGAACTACGGGATCTTCGCTCTCATTTGCAACCCGCTTCAGCGGCGCCGTAAATTCGTCCCTTGTCTCTTCTTCATGGCCACCTGAAACCATCCTTTCAGCCAGCTCTGGAAGCAACCGCTGCAGCGCTCCACAGCGATGCAGGACTTCAAAAAATCGCCAGGGTTGCGGGGTTGAGAATGCACCCTTCATCTCCCGCCAAATGCGCTCCGCATTCAAACTCATCAGATCATCTGAAAGCGCCATCTTTTTCATCAGGGCATGGGTACCGTGCGCCACCCGAAACCCCCAACAACCCAGCTTGGCGGCGAATCGCGCAATCCGCAGCAGACGCACCGGATCCTCGGTAAATGCGTCTGTAATATGACGAAGCATGCCACTGTCGAGATCATCACGGCCGCCGCAGATATCGATCAAGTCTCCACGCTCAGTCATCGCCATGGCATTGATGGTCAGATCTCTTCGCAACAGGTCCTGCTCAAGCGTGATATGCGGGCCACATTCGACCTGAAAACCTTTATAACCCGTCGCTGTCTTCACCTCGGTGCGCGCCAAGGCGTACTCCTCACCGGTTTCGGGATGCAGAAACACAGGAAACTCACTGTCGGCACGCCGAAAACCGGCATCCAGCATCTCATCTGGGGTTGATCCGACCACGACCCAGTCACGCTCAGTGGCCACCAGATCCAATAGCTGGTCACGCACCGCACCACCGACCAGGTAGATCTTCATTCATGCCACCCGTGGATATACCCTTCCCCGGACTGGACAGACATCACACCGACCGGCGCCCGCATCCACGGGGCGCGATTGTGTACACCAGATTGGTAGTCAAGCTTTATCACGCGACCGAATCCGTGGTGGTTATCATTTCCAACGCCTGTCTCTCTTTTTGCTGCAGCTGCCACATCTGATGATAGAGACCGCCCATCCCGAGTAATTCATGATGCTTGCCCTGCTCCATGATGCGCCCCCCTTCCATGACCAGAATACGGTCGGCATCCACTACTGTGGAGAGACGATGGGCAATCACCAGGGTTGTATGGTGCCTCGCCACCTCGCCCAGTGTCTCCTGAATCGCCTGCTCTGTCTTGGTATCAAGCGAAGAGGTCGCTTCATCGAAAACCAGAATGCGCGGTCGTTTAAGCATCGCACGCGCGATGGCAACCCGCTGCTTTTCACCGCCCGACAGTTTCAGTCCGCGCTCACCCACAACCGTCCGGTAGCCGTCCGGCAACTGCTCAATAAATTCAGCGATGTGCGCTATGCGCGCAGCTTCTTCGATATCTTCATGACTGGCATCCGGCCGGCCATAGGCAAGATTATAGAGAATCGTATCATTGAATAGCACTGTATCCTGCGGCACGATGCCAATCGCTGAACGCAGACTGCTGCGGGTGACGTGTCGAATATCCTGTCCATCTATCTTGATGCGCCCATCGGTAACATCATAAAACCGGAACAGGAGTCGAGACAGAGTGGATTTACCGGCCCCACTATGGCCCACCACGGCCAGCTTCTCACCGGCAGCTATCGTGAAATCGACTTTATGCAGAATCTCCCTTTCCGGTTGATAGTGGAAATCGACCTGTTCAAACCTGACTTCCCCAGCAACCAGTTGCAACTGTTTGGCATCCTTCGCATCGGTTATCTCCGCCTGCTCCTCGAGCAGTTTGAAGATGAGGTCCATATCGGCAAGCGAGTACTTGATCTGACGGTAGACCATGCCTAGAAAGTTAAGCGGTATAAACAGTTGCAACATAAACGCATTCACCAGCACCAGATCTCCGATCGACATACTCCCCTTTACCACACTGTTGGCGGCCAACAACATAATGAAAGTTACCCCGACGGCGGTGATCCCGCCCTGACCGAAATTCAACAGAGACATTGAGGTCTGGCTCTTTACTGCGTTGTCCTCCCATTGTGAAAGCGTTTCATCGAAGCGCCCCAACTCCAACGGTTCGTTGCCGAAATATTTAACTGTCTCGTAGTTGATAAGGCTGTCGAAGGCTTGATTGTTGGCCTGTGAATCCAGGCGGTTCATGGTATGCCTGAACTCCATGCGCCACTCGGTAATCGCCAGCGTAAAGGCGACGTAGACAGCGACTGTGCCAAAGGTGATGAGGGTAAAAATGACCTCATATTGGCTAAGCATGATCACTGCCACCAGGCCGAATTCGACTACCATGGGGATGATGCTGAACACCAGATAGTTAAATATCGTGCTAACAGAGCGCGTACCCCTCTCCAGATCGCGACTGATCGCACCAGTCTGACGCTGCAGATGAAACCGCAACGACAGTTCATGCAGGTGGGCAAGCACGCGGTTGGAGAGATTACGCATCGCACGATATCGCACGCGCGCAAAGATGGCATCCCTCAATTCGTTGAACAACGAGCTGCTGAGACGTAGCGCCCCATAACCAAGCAGGAGAAAAAGCGGCAGTATCAACAGGGCGTTATCACCCTTATCCAGGGCGTCGACTATCTCTTTCAACACCAGCGGGATACCCACATTGGCCAGCTTTGCCAGCACCAGGCATCCCAAGGCAAGCAGGGCCCGTCCACGGTACTCCCACAAAAATGGCAGCATGTTACGAAGATTGTGGTAGTCACGCCGGTCTTTGTGGACCTGAGGTTGGCTTCTGGATGAGTGGACCATGCTAATATTGGGGAAAAGAGTGGATTGGAAGCGGAATTTTAGCGAAATTAGCGCCAGTATGCGCTTTCACCTGCGGAATTTCTGGTTTTAAGTCCTTTCACGCCATTTAAAATCGATTAAAATCAGCGCCGGCAGGAGCGATTGATAGCAACCAAAGCTCCGTTTCATACACGAGGGTCAGCCTGGCAACCCCAAAACAGATACAGTTAGTGATTATCGATGAGTGAAGATTGCAGTTACAACGAGCTTTACCCCCTGCAGGTACTGGATGATAGTATGGAACCGGAGTTCCCCGAAAAATGCATTATCGTTATCGAGCCTTCCGAAGTTTGCGCATCCGGTGCTTTCGTTGTGGCTGAAGCCCAAGGCGAGCGCTGGTTCCGCCAATACATATCAGAGGGGGAGTCAGCTAAAAGATTGGTTGCACTGAAATCGGGTTATCCCGACATACCTCTCAAAGATGGCGAATTTAAGATCATTGGCGTAATCGTGCAGCGTAACCTTGGACGCAAAGTCAAGCACTACCATCCCTACGTACCCAACGGCATACCGCCTAAGCCGGTCGGCCTGGCCTGAGCAGCGATTTGCTGATGAGGATCATACCCCATTGCCTGAGCGCACCCGGCATCGCGCTCCTATCAATCCTGCTGGCTGCTTGTTCGCAGTCGTCAACCGAGAGTGCGCATGGCAAACGAGTCAAGGATGAAGATAAGACACATCTGGTAGCCATCGAAGTTGTCGAGCTTCGGGCATTGGGCCCTGTCCATGAACGAAACGGCACGCTGAAACCCCGTCAGACTGTTCGAATATTCAACCAGGAAGAGGGCAGAATAACCGAACTGCCATTTTTCGAAGGCGACAGCGTGGTTGACGGCGAGACCATCGTCACGCTGGATGAGGAGCTGCTTAACTCGGAATTGGAGAAGGCGGTGGCCACCGCAAAACAGATGCGGTTAAACCTCAAACGCCAGGAGGAATTGGCGAAACGGCTGGCGGTATCCCAGGACGAGCTGGCGCAGGCACAGACAGATCTCAGCGTAGCCGAAGCGGAGAAAAGGGTGTTGCAGACAAGGCTGGGGTATACGCGTATCAGCGCTCCCTTTGCCGGCGTTGTCAGCGAACGCCTGGTGGAGCCCGGGGATGTAGTACCTCGCCACACCCACCTGATGACAATCATTAATCCCGAGAGCCTGATCATCAGTATCCTGGTCTCTGACTTGTTGCTGCCCCAGCTGAATAGCGATGATCCGGTCACTGTACGGATAGATGGCCTTGGCGAACAACCCTTCAGCGGCAGGATTCACCGGATCTATCCTGAACTCGATGAAAAGA
The DNA here is from genome assembly GCA_040506195.1 of Candidatus Thiodiazotropha sp. Lineage (GTDB taxonomy): Bacteria > Pseudomonadota > Gammaproteobacteria > Chromatiales > Chromatiaceae > Thiodiazotropha. The sequence continues at coordinate 591,261 of JBEVXH010000001.1, forward strand.
CACGCATGGGAACAATCGAGGTTGTTCTTAAACCGATCCCGAACGGCGCCCGTTCAGGTCAACTCTGCCGGGTCATGCTGCAGACCGCGACACAGGACCGAGTCACTGTCCCTTTCAAAGCACTGCAACGCGATACCGAGGGAGAGTTTGTCTTCAGGCTGGATGAACGGCAGCAGGCGCAGCGGGCACCGATAAAGAGCGGCATGCGGATTGCCGACAGGATTGAAATCGTACAGGGATTGGAGACGGGCGACCGGATTGTCACCAAAGGATTCCTGAAGCTCGAACCAGGCATGAAGGTAGAGCCCGTAAATTGACCGGTTGCACGATATCCCTCCTGCAACCAGGCGCAATACTTCCAGCGAAACATTTCCTATACTAAAAGAAAAAGTCGGTCACTCGCACATGATTGCATGTGTTGGTGGGGTTCGGCCATAAACGTTAAATTCAATAAACAGACCAATCGCCATTAACAAGCGCAATACCGCTTTGAAATGGTTATATCTGGCATACAATATTCAAGCACGGATATGAGAGGGAGAAATCATGAATATCGATCTCGCGGATATAACTCTACACGTGGATGAAACGCTGGATAGCGACGGCCTCGCTCAACTGGAAGACGCATTTCGCGTGCGGGATGGCGTCGTCTCGGTTCATAACGACCCCAAGCGACCGCATCTGTTTGTGATTGAGTACAATCCTGAACGGGTAAACAGTCAAGACCTGTTGGCGATAACCCACTTTCAAGGACTGCATGCCGAATTGATCGGTCTCTGACAGGCGCGGTTGGTCTCTAATCTATCACCCCTCCAGGCGCGCTGCATGGAAAGGGCACACCATTCCCGGCGTGACGCGCCCAACGGATAATAGCCGCTCGTCACATTGAAATCATCGAATAACATGGGACACTGCAGCAGAGTTGATTTCCGGTAAGCCCCCGCTGTCCGGAACACAACCCTTCACGTTTTCCACGCATGGCATCAACCGGGGAATTTTTGTCGGATTCTACCCCAGCGGGCCATAATTTTGCCGGTCCATAACGGGATTGGAGATTGTAAATCCCTGATCGACTATGTTGTGTGAAAAAGATGCGGGAATGTAAATTCCGACTTAGCTCGGAATCACGTATATTCTCAGCCTAAGAGAAAAAAAGAGATCTGTCAGCCCTTACCGGTGATATGTAGAAACTAAAAAATAGTCGGAGCTTGAGGAATGCAAAGAGTAACCATAGTTGGCTGCGGTTTTGCGGCACTGACCGCTATCAAGACCATTCGGTCCAAGAATAAGTCGATTGAGATAAACGTCGTCAGTCCCAAAGCGGAATTTCACTATCTTCCAGGTTCGATCTGGATTCCATCAGGTATACGCGAACCCGATGATCTCATCATTCCTCTGGGGCCTTTTTTTAGACGCATGCAGGTAGAACACCATCCTGCCGAGGCCACCGGACTCAGTGGTGATGGCAGGATCCTGCAAACCACTGACGGTGAAGTTGAGAACGATGGTCTGATCATCGCTTCGGGAGGCCGCTTCATAAAAAAACTGCCTGGAATCGAAAATGCCATAACACCTTGTGAAGGCATAGCAGCTACCATGAAAATCCGTGATCGCCTCAGAGAGTTGGATGGCGGTGTCATTGCCATAGGATTTTCCGGCAATCCCAAAGAGCCAAGTGCGATGCGTGGCGGGCCGATGTTCGAATTCCTGTTTGGCATCGATCGTCAATTGAGGCTCGAAAAACGGCGTGACAGGTTCAAACTCATATTTTTCACACCAGCGGAAAAACCTGGCCAACGGCTGGGTCCCAAGGCTGTTAACGGATTGATCCAGGAGATGGAAAAACGAAATATCAAAACCCATCTGGGACATAAAATGGTGGAATTCACGGCGACAAGCGTTGTCACCGAGGGAGGCGGCTTCGATGCCGACCTGATACTCTTTATGCCTGGCATGACCGGTAACCGGTGGTTCGACAATACTGAATTACCACGATCATCCGGGGGTCTGATCAAGGCCGATGCCAATTGCCGGGTCGAAGGCATGTCCAACGTCTATGTTGCGGGTGACTCAGGCAGCTTCCCGGGCCCGGAGTGGATGCCCAAACAGGCTCATATGGCTGATCTTCAGGCTTCGGCTGCAGCCAAAAACCTGCTCGCTGAATTCAAGGGCGATACGCCAAGCGAGACCTTTAAAGTGGAGCTGGTATGTATTGTAGACAGCCAAACCAGTGGAATGCTCGTGGCAAGAACCGAAAATAAAAACATCGTGATGCCGAATATGACTATCTTCCATTGGCTTAAGCGACTGTTCGAATGGTGGTACTTACGCCAATATCGCTAGCCATACATTGTGCCCGACACTTCTAATGAGGATGATAACCATGAATACAGCAGGGATATATTAAACATGGTTTTTTTAAACTAAACCATGCTTTAGGCATACAAACCGTGTTATGACTGCAGGATATGGCAGGAAGATATTTTTTCAGGTAGACAAGGAATGAATGGAGTTATGAGTGGTGCAACCAATCAATGAAGCCGTCTCTGAAACTCAACTAAAAGAGCTGCTGTTACATGAAGAGCGAAAAAGCGAACGCTATGCCAATTATGCCAGATTATTGCTGACGTTTCTCTACTTCGCGGTAGGTTTTGGCATACGTCAAGAGCTACCGGCACACTCATTCAATGCCATTATATCGGCATCACTCATCAACCTCATTTATGGAATCTATGTCTTCTTTAAGCTGAAAGATCCAAATCCACCCAGCTGGATCAAGTACCCGTCTGTCAGCATCGACATCCTGCTGCTATCCATCGTCATCTATAGTTTCGGCACCTTTCGCACATTCAAGACAGAAGCCTTTATTCTTTATTTTCTTTGGATTGGCCTCTCGACCCTGCGATTTTCTCCCATACTGACCCTGGCCAGTGGTTTGCTCAGTATCGGCGCTTACCTGTTGATTGTTGCCCTCGCCATCCATGATCAAACCATCGTACTCGGGACCATTACCGAAGAGTTCGTTTCCGAGCGCGTCAGCAATGTCAATATTATTCTTAAACTCATCTTTCTTTCAGCCTTTGTTGTCCTGGCGGTATACATTGCAAGAGTATTCAGGCTGATTGCATCAAAAGCACTCACAAAACAGATTCTTCAGGCACAGAATGCCGAATTGAATAACGCTCTGGATAAGCTACGTGAGACGCAAAAGCAACTTGCGCTAAAAAACCGTAAGCTGGCCACACTGTCGGAGATCGACGCCCTCACCCAGCTCTATAATCGGCGTAAGATCGATCAAATCATTGAAGAGTACCTGGTTGAGACGAGTCACCGCCCATTTCCACTCGCAATGATCATCCTCGATATCGATCGCTTTAAACACTATAACGATCACTATGGGCATCAAGCCGGTGATGATGTGATTCGAGGTGTAGCCCATGCCCTGGCAACGTCGGCCAGGGGTAATGACAGCATCGGTCGCTGGGGAGGTGAAGAGTTCATCATCATCTGCCGGGACACTGATCTGGATACGGCACTCAAGATTGCCGAACGCCTGCGAACGACTATCGAACAGGCTCAGTTCCAGGTTGATGAACCGGTAACCTGCAGCTTTGGTGTCACCGGCTACCGTGTAGGGGATAATGCCGACTCTCTTATAAAGAGAGCGGATGATGCACTTTACACTTCAAAACAGCTGGGCAGGAACAGGGTCAGCCATAAATGACTACCGTTATTTGCAAGACACAACCGTCATGGTTGTGTAAGAGACACGCTTCAATCACTAAAATGAAGATTGAACAGTCACTGATTGTTCATCACCGACCGATCAGTCGATAGACCGATGGTATCAATAACAGAGTAACGAAGGTGGAGAAGGAGAGTCCGGATATTAATGTCACAGCCAGAGGTTGCAACATTTCCGATCCCTCTCCCAGCGCCAATGCCAGCGGCGTCATTCCGGCAACCGTTGTCAGTGTAGTCATCAGAATCGGTCGCAACCTGAGCTGAGCCGCTTCTTTTATGGCAGCATCCTTATCCTGTCCCGCATCCCTTCGCAATGCGATATACTCAACCATCACGATAGCGTTGTTCACTACAATTCCAGCCAGCATGATCAGTCCCAGCCAAACCGGCATGGAGATTGGCAGATCCGCCCAGTTCAATCCTATCCCGACACCGATCAAACCGAAAGGTACACAAAACATGATTATCAAGGGATTTCTCAGTGATTCATACTGAACCGACATTACAACCAACACGAGAAAAAGCGCCAGACAGAGCAGCAGAATTCCATTATCTCGCCCTTTTTTCATAACCTCCACACTACCTCCGTAATTTATGGCGTAACCGGTTGGCAGATCCATAGACGCAGCAATGCTTCTCACTTCCGATATCGCCTCTGGTAATGACAGGTCACCACCCAACGATGCGCTAACTTCAGACATTCTCTGTTGCTGGTCTCGCCTGATTGTCACAAAGGATGGCGATAACTCTATCTTGGCCAACTCCCCTAAGCGTATCGGCACTGAAGGATCGGTCCGGCTGAACATGACGATAGATTCAAGATCGGCGGGAGTAGCGATATCCGAATCCAATAACCTTACTCTTATCTGTATACTTCGCCCCCCCTCAAGGTAATCCGTAACAACCTCACCACTCAGAGCCAGACTGACGATTTCTCCCAGTTCATCCACATCGATACCGAAATAGGCTGCCCGCTGGCGATCCACTGAGACTGTGATCTCCTGCCTAATATCATCACTGCTGCTCTCGATATTGCTTACCCCGGATACTTTTTCAAGCCTCTCACTGACCTCCACCGCAAGCTGGCTCAGAACATCCAGATCCGGCCCCTTTATTCGTACACTGAGGTCATCGTCACCCCAATTCAGCCGGATTCCACGTACACCCTGTACCCTCATACCCATCCAAAATCCGGGTAATTTGGCCTGTTCGATCTCTTTTTTGACACGGTCTACCCAGCCCCGACTACTGATTTGTCTCATACGGGCGGGCTTTAAGATCACCTTGATACTGGCCCTGTTGACTGATTCGTAGCGCGAACGACCAAATACGAACCCACCTATCTGAGAGTATATGGATTCCGTTTCCGGCTGGCGCCTTATTATCTCTTCGAGTCTGTACACCAGATCATCCATGCCTTTCAAATTGATACTGCGATCTGCAACAAGCCTTATGCTGATACGACCCTCATCAATCTGCGGCAGGAATATCTGCTTCTCCGGCACCAGCTTGAATATTGAAACTACAAGCAACAACACAAATATTACCAGAGGCAGCCACGGTTTCCGCAGTAAAACATCAACCAAACCGGAGTAGCCGGTCTGCAGTTTCAGCATCAGATTATCAATTGCCCGCCTTAACCGATCTTTAAGGCCAATAGACAATCTGCCGGAAAGCGCCGGCACCAGAGTCAAGGCAACTATCATTGACGCCAAAATGGCGGCAGAGATGGTAAAGATCAACTCACGAAAAAGCAGCCCAACAAGGCCGCCAACAAAAAGAAACGGTAAAACAGCCACCAGGTTGGTAGTTGTCGAGGCTACAATTGCACTGTTTACCTCACTCGCGGCATAACTGGATATTTGAGTGGCCTTTTCTCTTTTTGACTTCTCCCTTTGGTGACGGTAGATATTTTCCAACATCACTATGGTGCTATCCACCAACATACCGACACCTAAGGCCAACCCTCCCAAGCTCATGATATTAAGCGTCAGGCCGGCACTAGACATCAGTATGAAGGTAACGAGTATGGCGATCGGTATGGCGCACCCAATAATCAACATGCGCCTAATACTGCCTAAAAACAGATATACAACCACCATCGCCAATACAGCACCGGTCATTGCCGAACTGATGGCATTATCGAGTGCCCGCCGTACAAATCGGGCTTGGTCGTCGACAGGGTGTATTTGAATATCCTTGGGTATCAGCGCCTGGTCTTTAAGCTCTTCCAACCTGGACGTAACATGATCGACCACATCAACCGTATTTGCAGTAGGCTGCTTTTGTATCGATAGCTTTATTCCAGGAAGACCATTGAGGCGAATGCGCATTCGTTCATCTTCCGCACCATCCACCACCTGAGCAACCTCTGATAACCGAATCAGGGTAGTTGTATCATCTTCCCCTACGCGTCTTAACGGTAACTGCAGAATATCATCCACAGACCGAAATCGACCTGCAGTCCGGCCACTAATTTCGGCCTGCTCAGTGATGAGCCGCCCCCCGGCAGTCTCGACGTTCGATGCCCTAAGGGCATCCGTCAGGTCGGATAGATGCATACCTAAACCAGTCATACGCTGCTGGTCCGCATAGATATTGATTTCGCGCACCAATCCTCCACCCACTTCAACAGCGGCAACGCCCGGTAGATTCAAAAATGATTTACTGAACTCATAGTCCATCCAACTGCGCAGCGCCACTGGATCGCGCAGAGATGAGCTGATGACGTATTCCGCTACCGGCAGCTGGGACGGATCATGCTTATAGATAATCGGTGGATCGATACTGTCCGGCAGAAAGCGCCTGGCACGATCCAAACGTGTACTTGCATCTTGCAGTGCCTGGTCTATATCCGTGCCATACTTAAACGCCAGATTGACCTCACTATGCCCCTCACGCGTTCTCGAACCAATATGGATCGCATCTTCAGTTATCGAAAGTTGTTCTTCCAAATGGCGTGTCACCTGATCTTCCATAATCTCCGCAGGCACACCGGGATCGATCACCCTGACCGCAATTGACGGGTAAACGACATGCGGAAGAAGGTCTACGCTCAGACGACCAAGCGCCATGAGGCCCAGCACCATGAATGCGAGTGTTATCATCACTACACCGATCGGATGGTGTATTGACCAGCTGGCCAGACCTCTGCCTATGGCTTTTTTCATACTAGGGCCTGTTGACACTCATCCAATTGGTTGCTGGGTACGCCCTGAAGGAAGTGCCCTTGAGGCACGCCTGAAAAAGCGCTACTCGGCTGTGCTCGTCGCTCATTCGGATCTTCAACACTTCACTCCTTGCGCCCCGAAGGAAGTGCCCTTGGGGTACGCCTTGATCGACGCTTTATCAGATGCAACAGCGCCGGGTATCACAACTTCACATAGCCTATGAATAGGCCTTGAAAAACTGCTTTGCGGCCCGGCCGCTTTTTGCCCCTCCACGCGCCATTGCAAACTGTTTCGCCGCCTCATGGAGTGCTTTGCGATCCCCGCTGTACGCAGGAAAATAGCTATCCACTATCTTCAGGTAGCCATGCCAGTTCACCGGATAGAATGAGAGCCACAGACCGAACCTGTCTGACAGTGCCAGCTTTTCCTCGGTAGTATCACCCAAATGGAGATCATCCCCCACCATCCTTGCTTCCCGGTTTTCACTCATGAACTCAGGCAGAAGATGACGCCGGTTGGATGTGGCGTAGATCAGCACATTCGCGGGAGGCGCTTCTATGGAGCCATCCAGTACACTCTTCAAAGCACGATAGGACGCCTCGCCCACATCAAAGGTCAGATCATCGCAAAACACGATGAATCGTTGCGTTAACCCTCTGATTCCGTCTACGATCTCCGGCAGTTCGATCAAATCGTTTCTATCGACCTGGATCAGTCGCAGATCCTGCCCCCGGTAGCGATTGAACACCGCCTTGATGAGTGAGGATTTACCACTACCCTTGCCTCCCCACAACAGCGCATTGTTGGCGCCCTCTCCGGAGAGGAAACGTTCCGTATTGCGTAACAACTGTAACTTTTGATCATCAATGCCAACCAACTGATCAAGCCCTATTTGATCGATATGTTCAACGGCTCTGAGATCGCCTCTGCGCGGTCGCCATATAGCCGCAGCTGTTTTAGTCCAATCGATCGACATAGGGTCACCCGTCAGGTTGGTTATATTATCTTAGCCCATTGTGAAACCACTTCTTCTATTGTGCAAATCGGCCAGTGATCCGGACTGACGTCACAGCAACGGTTTACCACAATCCCATAAAGAGCGGCATATTGCGTATAAACACTGACCACCACACAGATCCGCAAGATAAGCGCATTCACTCTGGCTCCACAACCATCACATAATTACAGCCCTTTGCTTTCACAGCATTGGGTGCGTCATCAGGGCAGGAATATCATAGTCATACTCCTCCCCCGGCATGGTCAGATCATATATGTCGGAATCGAAAATGAAATTCAACTTTTTTCAGTCCTGACTGATCAACACCGCACTGTTCCTCAGCCGGGACTGAAGGGCATTCATCTTAGGGCCTGTTAACACTAATCCAATACGCCCTGCTGGAGCTGTTTTCGTGCCCAGCAAGGCAGAATGAGCGTGGTGTAGTTATTCTACATGAGCGAAGATAACGCCGCTGGGGGCGAAAACAGCCCCAGCCCTTCGGAGTGTGCCCCGAAGGAAAATAGAGTCTACCCACTCACACCCTGAACTGTTTTACAGATGTGTTAAGTTCCTGGGCAAGCAGGGAGACCACCTCTCCCTGCCTGGTGGTCTGCTCCGCTCTGGTGGCCGTTTGTTCAGCCACCTGATTGATTGTATTTATCCCATCATTGACATCTGAAGCGACATTGCGTTGATCAACTGTCGCATCGGTAATCTTGGAGTTGACCGCAGATATTTGGTTTACAGCCTGCGTTATCGATTCCAGCGATACTCCAGCCTGTTTCGCTTGTTGTGCCGTCTCATGTCCACGCGACCTACCTGAGTTCATGGCGGTAACCGCCTGCTCCGCTCCGGATTGCAACCGAATGATAATTTCCTGAATCTCCTGTGTCGATTCCTGTGTCCGGGTGGCAAGAGTCCTAACTTCATCAGCCACAACAGCAAAACCCCTGCCTTGTTCCCCGGCTCTCGCCGCCTCGATCGCTGCATTCAATGCCAGCAGATTCGTTTGTTCAGCGATACCCTTTATAACATCCAGCACACCACCGATATCTTCACTGTCTTTTTGAAAACCATTGATAATACTTGCAGCAGTGTCGATCTCTTCTGCCAGCGTCGTGATGCTGTTGATGGTCATTCGCAGATCCTCCCTGCCGTTTAATGACTCCTTTTCTGCAGAATCGGTGGCCTTATCAGCCGCTGCGGCACTCTCCGCAACGCTTTCAACAGTCAAAGAAAGATTCTGCATGGCATGCACGATCTCTTCCGTCTTAGTTTTCTGATGAAGAACGCCAGCACTCGATTTTTCAGTCATTTCCAACATTTGAGAAGCTGCATCAGTCATCTTTCCACTCGATTCCTTGACGTTTTGTATCAATGTCTGCAGCTTATCCATAAACACATTGAACCAGTGGGAGAGCTCACCCAATTCATTCTTTGCATCCGCGTTGAGCCGCTTGGTCAAGTCTCCCTCTCCTTCCGCAATATCCTTGATCCTTTCGCGCATCAGTGAAATCGGCCGATTAATAACCAAATATGTATTGAATGAGGTTATAAAGACAAACACAACTGATACCGCTATGATCAGTATCAGCAACTGCACACTTTGCTCTGCCTTTTGCACCGAGGTCGCCGAATCCTGCTCGATGACTTCGGATGCCGCCGCCGCCTTAACCGATTTTTCCTTGAACGTCTCCGCCAGCAATTGTAGATCCTTCGCTACACTCGCCTGGCGAGCACCCTCTTGCGCCGCTTTCTTGAATTCGCCGACGATACTTCTGACCCGTGGTAGGGATTCCCGTCTGACCTGCTCGTAAATGTCCTCGATTTCGAGCATCAGCATTGTTGGATCATCTTCCTCACCCTCGATCAAGGTATTGAGGTTTTTCACCATCTTCTCGAATGCGGACTGGATCTGAGCCATATCGGACACATTGGTCTTGAGCATGTTAAGAAGTGTGCTGTTCATATCGTCGCTAAGCTTGGATGCCGAGGATGACGCTACGATAGAACCATCCTCGACCTCTTCAACGACGTTGCGAATATCGACTGCCTGCTCGGCCGCCTTTGAGAGGTCATCCGTAGTACGTCCCAGTTGATATAGTGCAAACAGGGTGGTAAACAGCATCAATGCAATGAAAAAGGCCATCCCTATAAACACCAGCGTACGAATCTTAAACCGTTCAAAGACAAGGCTGACGGTTGCGACATACCAAGATGAGATTGACATGACAAGTCACCTCTTAACGAGACAGGGACAACTACTGTTCGAGTTGCTCATACATTTTTACTGCTTTGTTCATCTCTTTAAGCAGAGGAAGGTTCAGTTTTGACATCTGCAAGAGATCATCTTTAGAAACCTCCTTGGCATCAATGCCTGCCGCACGCTCTACCAGGGGCTTGAACTCTTTCCACAGATCGGCAACAACCATCAGTTGACTGCGGATAGCCTTATCCTTCGTGCCCGGGAGTTCCAGATCCCCATCTCCATCGAGCAGTCCCTTGAGCGTGCGGTCAAATAATGAGGCTGTGCTGCGAAGATCGGATTTATTGTCGTTCGTATTATGCTTCAAGGCCACAAGCGACATCTCTTTCGACATCTTTTGCGTCAGCATACGCTGCTTACCGGCAAGATTGATCACTACACCTGCACTCTTGCCTGTCGCCTTTTTGGCCTCCTTTTCATACAAGCGAACCGCGGTATTCATATTTTTCAGCAATGGGAGATTCAGTTGCGCCACTTTGGCAATATCGACACTCCCCCCCTGCACGACTTCGGAAACCACCGATTGAAATTCATCCCATAATTTCCTGACTTTATCCAACTGTTTGAGAATCACCCTTCCCTCTGTCGCAGGCAATCCCATTTCAGCGTTTCCATCACGCAAACCTGTCAATGTGGTATCAAACAGCTCGGCGGTTTTTTTCAGATTCGCCCTGTTTCCTTCCACATCTATCTTATTTGCTATCAGAAGCATCTCCTTGGACATTTTCTGAGTCAACATCCTCTGTCTCCCGGAGAGATTAATGACCACAGCATATTCACTGGCAGTGACCGCTAGAACATCACTGACAGCAACCGCTAGCAACAAGGCAATAAAAAGTGGAAGAGAGATTTTTTTCATGGCTGTACACCTTCGCAAGTAACATGTTGAGTGAAATTCACCCTCATAGCGAGATCGGCACGACTTCCGGATTACTTTATTGAATTTAAACTACTGGAATTTGTTTTGTGTTAATAAAACCTATCATGGCTTGCCGGTATTGACATGAAAGCAGCTGACCTTATGCGTCTCAGTGATGTATTTCTCTTCAGGATAGACTGAAATACAATTCGCTTCAGCTTGCGGACAACGCGGATGAAAATGGCACCCACTGGGCGGTGTGACCGGTGACGGTGGTTCTCCCGGTAACTGAATCACTGTTCGCTGCCTGCCGGGATCGGGTACAGGAACAGCTGAGAACAGTGCGCGCGTATAGGGATGCCGAGGATGTCTCATAACCTCATCGGTCCGCCCCCTCTCCACTATTCTGCCCAGATACATGACTGCAATTTCGTCAGCCATATAGGCCACCACGGAGATATCGTGAGATATAAACAGATAGGAGAGCCCGAACTCACCCTGCAAATCCTTGAGCAGATTGAGGATTTGCGCCTGTACTGAAAGATCCAGTGCACTGGTCGGTTCGTCACAGACAATCAGGCGTGGCTCCACCGCCAGCGCCCGCGCCACACAGATACGTTGCCGCTGGCCTCCTGAAAATTCATGAGGATATCTATTGGCGGCCGATGCCGGCAGACCGACCTGCTGCAGCAGGGACTCGACACGCCGCCTCAGCGCAGCCCCACTATGGGTACCTTGGGCAACGATGCCCTCGGCAACGATATCAGCCACTCTCATCCTGTGATTCATCGATGAAACCGGATCCTGGAAGATAATCTGGATATCACCACGCAGCCGTCTCAGATCTCTCCCTCGCATGTCGCTAAGCGACTTACCATCGATTACAATTCGCCCCCCGGTCGAGTCGATGAGTTTTAGAATTGCTTTGCCCAGCGTGGACTTACCGCAACCCGACTCGCCGACCAATGCCGCCACCGATCCTCGGGCGATAACCAGATCGACGCCATCCACTGCCTTCAGCTGACCGACCACAGGTTGCAACAATCCCTTACGGACAGGAAAGTGCACCCGCAGATTCTCGACCGATAACAGCGGTCTCCCATCTCTGTCCGGCAATGAATGATGCGACACGCGATCAGTATCACTCACATTCAGCTTAAACATCTCATTCCTGTAGAGCAGACAACGCACTCCGGAACGGTTTTCTCCCGGCAGCCAGTCTGGTGTCGTCTCATGGCAGGCCTGCCTGCTCTGATCACAACGAGCAACAAAGCGGCAGCCGATGAATTCGCCGCCCAAGGCCGGAACAGCGCCTCCGATCACGGCCAGCTTTTCACCCGGACGCCTGCGCTCGGGCAGTGAAGCGAACAGCAAACGACTGTAGGGATGCCTGGGATCACGGAAAAAAGCGCCTATCTCGGCGCTCTCGACTATCTGACCCGCATACATGACAGCAACCCGATCCGCCATCTCGGCCACCACACCCAGATCGTGCGTGATCAACAGGATCGACATGCCCTTTGTCTGCTGCAAGCGCTTCATCAGATCCAGAATCTGGGCCTGCATGGTGACATCTAGGGCAGTGGTGGGCTCATCGGCAATCAGAAGTTTGGGATTACCCGCCAGCGCCATTGCAATCATCACCCGCTGTTTCATCCCACCGGAAAGCTGATGGGGATAACGATGGACACAGCACTCCGGATCCGGGATTGCAACAGCCTGCAATAACTCGATCACACGCCGGTTGACCGCACTCTTCATCAAATCATCGTGCAGCGTCACCGCTTCGGCAATCTGCCGACCGATACTCATCAACGGATTGAGCGAGGTCATCGGCTCCTGGAAGACCATGCCCATCTGCCCCCCACGCAGGCGCCGTATCGATTGCCGATCCAGATCCACCAGATCGAGACCGTTGAAATCGATCCTTCCCGCCTCGATGCGGATGGAGGGTGGTAACAATCGCATCAGCGACAGCGCTGTCATCGACTTGCCGCAACCCGACTCGCCTACCAGAGCAAATGTCTCACCTTGCTGAATCTCAAGATCGAGATCCTCAACAACACGCAACCCGCTGTTTGCGCTTTTCAAAGTGAGCCGCAGACCGCTGATCTTCAGCAAGTGATCGATCATGGCTGGTTCAGACCGGCACCCTCGGCACCGCAGCGATCAGTTGTTGCGTATATCGATTGTCCGGACGATTTACAATATCCTCGGTTCTCCCCTGCTCGACGATCTTGCCCTGGTACATCACTGCTGTGCGATCGCTGACATACTCCACCACACCGATATTGTGGGTAATGAACAGCAGGGTGAGCCCATGCTTGGCTCGCAGATCCAGCAGCATGCGCAAGATTTCCGCCTGCACGGAGACATCCAGAGCACTGGTGATCTCGTCACAAACGATGAAAGAGGGGTTCAGGGAGAGCGCCCTCGCAATACCGATCCGCTGCCGCTGACCGCCGGAAAATTCATGCGGGTAGCGCCACAAACTATCCTCCTCCATCTGTACCTGATCCAGCAGGTCTCTCGCTATCTCGATACGCGCTTCCTGATTTTCGCCGATCCCATGAACCTTCATCGCTTCAGTCAGAATAGCGGCAATACTCAAACGCGGGTTCAGGGATGATATGGGATCCTGAAAGATGATCTGCATATGGCGGCGAAAACGCCTGAGCTGCGACCTGTTCATCTCTGTGATATCGGTATCATCGAATGCCACACGACCGGCGGTGGGTTCGGTCAGGCGCAGGATACCCCGCCCCAGAGTCGTCTTGCCGCTGCCCGATTCACCGACCAGCGCCAGAATCTCTCCGCGGGGTATCTCCAGATCGACACCGTCCACCGCGCGCACCTGATCGACGACCCGCCGCAGCAACCCCTTTCGCACCGGAAAATGGATCTCCAGCCGGGAAAGCCTGATCAATGGCATCTGATCACCACGCTGTTCATGGGGCTGGTTGCGGGCCAGATTCTCCGGCAGGGCGGCAATCAATGCCTGAGTATAGCTATGGCCGGGACGGTGAATTATCTGCTCGGTGCCACCGGTCTCGACCAGTTTGCCCCGCTGCATGACACCGACGCGGTCGGCAATCTGGGACACCACACCGAAATCATGGGTGATAAACAGAATTGCCATACTTGTACGCTGCTGCAGGGTCTTCATCAACCGCAGGATCTCACGCTGAACCGTGACATCCAACGCCGTGGTAGGTTCATCGGCAATCAACAGGTCGGGCTCGCAGGCCATGGCCATGGCGATCATCACCCGTTGACGCTGCCCCCCCGACAGCTGATGGGGAAAGCTGTGGACCCGAGTCTGCGGATCGGGCAGCTGTACCGCCTCCAGGGATTCCAATACCCGTTGCCATGCCTCCCCTTCGGAGAGTTCGGGAAAGTGGAGTCTTACTGCCTCGAGGATCTGCTCGCCGATGGTAAAAACGGGATTCAAAGAACTCATGGGTTCCTGGAAGATCATGGCGATCCTCCCTCCCCGTACCTGCTGCATCTCAGCCTCACTCAGGCCAGCCAGATCCACCGGCGCTTCACCCTGAGCATGAAAGTGGATCTCACCCCTATGTCGTTGCAGGTTGGATTTCGGCAGCAGCTGCATGATTGAAAGTGCAGTGATCGATTTACCGCTGCCCGATTCACCGACCAGGCAGAAAGTTTCCCCGCGTGCAATTTCGAAGCTGACTTCATCAACGGCCTTGATGGTCCGTCCCTGGTGCACAAACCAGGTATGGAGCTGTTTCACCGACAGTAACATCAGCCCGACTTGCTCAGATAGGGATCGATGGCATCTCGCAACGATTCACCGATCAGGTTATAGGCAAAGACCGTGAGAAAGATGGCGCCGCCAGGAAAGGCCGCCATCCACCAGTTGAAGCGGGATGACTGTACCGCCTGATTGAGCATTTCACCCCAGGAGGGATCATCCACCAGGCCAAGCCCGAGGAAGCTCAACGTCGCCTCGGCGAGAATCGCCGATGCCACGCCGAAACTGGCCGCCACCAACACCGGACCCATGCCGTTGGGCAACATGTGACGAAACAGAATCGAAGGCAGCGGCAGGCCCGCCGCCTCGGCCGCCTGGACAAAGTCCTGCTTGCGCAGACGCAAAAACTCGGCGCGCACGTAGCGGGCGTAACCTGGCCAACTGGTGATACCGATGATCACCATCATGATATAGAGGCTGCGACCGAAGAAGGCGACAAAGGTCAATAGCAGAAACAGGGTCGGCACAGCCTCGAAAATCTCCACCAGACGCATGCCGAGGATATCCACCACACCGGAGAAATAGCCCATCAGGCCACCGATAATGATCCCCAGCAACATGGCGATCCCGGTGGCCACAAAGCCGATGCCGAGGGCGATCCTGGAGGCATGGATCATGCGACTGAGCACATCGGCCCCGTTCTGTTCGGTACCGAACCAATGGGCTCGCGAAAGTTGCGAAAGGGGCGCCTCCAAACCGGTATCGCCCCGGTCCCTCTGGTAATCCTTCGGTGAGAAGGGAACCGGTGGGTAGACTACCCAGTCATAATCGCCGGCGGCATCCGCAACCCGATACTGCTCATAGATAACCAGTTGCTGAGGCTTGACCCAGAGGTAAGCGAACAGCGCCGCCACCAACAGCACGGAGAGCATGATCAAAAACTTGCGTAGCAATGTGATCTGCCAGGGATAGAGCAACAACAGGGTGATGAAAGCCACTAGAAAGAGCACATCGACCGGCTGCAGATAGTTCAGTACCGGACTGCTGATCTCGCCGTCATGACTGAGCAACAATGGGAAGCTGCTGGCAAGGAAGGGGGCGAAAACACCCACCAGGGCGAGGATCCCCACCCACAGCAAACCCAGACGTGCGCCCCAGCGGATAAAGGTCTGGCCGAGAATCCTGCGCCAGTAGCTCTGACGCCTCTTCGCAGCCCTACTCATAGCTCACCCGCGGATCGGCCAAGGCATACAAAATATCGGCCAGCAGATAACCCAACAGGGTCAGACAACCACCGATCAGAGTGATCGACAATACCAATTCACGATCCCTGGTCTGCACCGCCTCCACCGCCAGTTTGCCCATACCCTCAATACTGAAAATGCTTTCCACGATAACCGAACCCGCCAACAGGCTGGGCAGCAGACTGGCAGCCACGGTGATCAGGGGAAGCAGGCTGTTGCGGAAAACATGTCGCCACAGCACCACTGCTTCCGCCAGCCCCTTGGCTCTGGCGGTGCGCGCATAATCGGAAAGCAGGTTCTCCAACACCGCGGTGCGGGTCAACTTGGCAAGGCCGGCAAAACCACCATAGGCGAGACAGATCACCGGCAGTGCCAGATGCCAGAGCCGATCCAGCAGAAATCCCCTCACCCAGTTTCCCTGCATCCAGTAGACCGCGAGCAGAAGCCCCACCAGGAGACCGGTGGTAAGGAATCCAAGCTGTCGCAACAGACGGTAGTCACTGCTTGCCAGCCAGGCGGAAAGCAGTGCGAAGATGGCTGGAACGCCGATCCACAATGACAGGGAACGTTGCGCCTCAGGCAATTGATAGACCATGGCCGTTCCCAACAATGCCCAGACAAGACCGAATACGATCTCCCTGAACGGCCGCAAGGCAAGACGCCCCAACGCCAGAAAGAGTGAGATCGCAAGCATAACCACCATGAACAACAGGGCTATATCCCACAGGCTCGACCAATGGGGCATGAACACCTGATCGAGTACCAGTCGATCGCTCAAACCGGCGGTGGGGAACCAACGCCAATACTGCTCATTGGCGAAAAAACCGATCATCAGCACACCTGCAAGCATGGTCGGCACCGACCAGAGTGCGAGCATGATCATGCCGCTGCTGACATCGAAGGAGCGTCCCCGCTCGACTGCTGCGCGCACGCCGACCAGCAGCGCCAACAGATAGACGATCGGGATACTCAGAACATTCAATAGGATGGTAATGGGCACTCTTTCCGAGAGCAGCTCCGTGACCGGGCGCCCATAGCGAAAACTGCGCCCCAGGTCGGAGCCTTTGGAGAAGGAGAAGCCGCTCATCCGATTCTCTTCATCGAAGGTAAAACCGATTGGCGAGACATTATTCAACCAACGAAGATATTGCAGATAGGGGGGATCATCCAGCCCGTAGAGACGATTGTAATAGGCCTCGATCTCTTTCTTCGCCTCCGGGTCCAGGTTCTGCCCCTCCACCAGACTCTGGGCGCTGATGCCACCGGGCGATGCGGCCATGACCACGAACACCACCAGGGTAATGCCCAGCAATGTGGGCAACATCAACAGCAGACGTCTAAGCAGATAGGTCAGCATCTATTGGGTGTATCGCTGCTCAACGATGGGGACATAGTTCTCAAGAGGCACTTGTCCCAGGTTGAGACCGACCTTGGTATTGACCACGTTACGCAAGCGCCGGTCGATGAACACCAGGCTCTTGCTCCGCCTCAGAAAGGTATAGGGCTGGTCGTTGAAGAGATGGGCCTCTGCCTGACGCCACAGCGGCATGCGCTTCTTTTCATCAACGGTAGCCCGCGCGTCCTCGATCAGGCGATCCAGCTCCGGGTTGCTGTAGTTGATGAAGTTGTTCCCGCCTCCCGCGATCTGACTGCTGTGAAACATCTGATAGAGATCTGTTTCAAGACCGCTGCTCCACCCCAGTGTAATGGCGTCGAAATCCCGCTTCTTCATCAGGTCGAGCATCACCGACCACTCAGTGGGCTTCGGCTGCAGCAGGATACCGGCACGGGCCAGCATATCCTTCAGAAACAACACCATTCGTCCGGTATCCTCATTACCCTGAAAATAGACCAGCTCGAATTCGAATGGCCTGCCGTCACTGTCCTCGAGGATGCCGTCTCCATCACGGTCGGCATACCCCGCCTTGGATAGCAGCTCAATCCCCTTTGCCTGATCATAGTTGCGCGCCGTAGTGGCGGGATCGTGCTGCTTGCTGCTGGCGCTGAATGGACTCACAGCGACCTCTGCATAACCGAGATAGATCTCATCGACAATGCGCTGACGATCGATCAAATAGGTCATCGCCTGCCTCACCTCAGTTTTTGCGAACCGGGTCGGCCCATCGTTACGCAGCTGATTCCAGCCAATATAGGAGTAGCCCGCCACCGGACTCATATACTCCCAATGCTGAGCCTTATCGCCTATCTGCTCATCATCGATCAACTGCTGATATTCCCTTGGCCGCGAACCATAGGTATCGATCTCACCGTTGCGGAACGTGGTGAGTCGCGCGCTGTCGTTTTCGATCACACGCCAGATAAGCCGGTCGAAGGCCGGTTCCACAGGTCCCCAGTAACGGGGATTTCGACGCAGCTCCACGCCTCCTTTATCCGGCGCCCAACCCTTCGGGTCTTCAAGACGATAGGGACCTGAACCCAACAACAGCCCCTTTGATTGGTTGAAGCCGTTGGGATCCTCGAGGTAGGGCTGGTAGAAGTGTTTCGGCATGACCTCCATACCCCCGGCCAATGAAAGTGCATTGAAGTAGGGTTCGGCAAACTGGAATTTTACCGTCAGTGGATCGATGGCCTCCACCGATTCGATTTTCGCGTAATAGGCCCGCTCCCGCGGCGCCTGAATCGCCTCGGTCATAATAAACTCAAAGGTAAAAACCACATCCTCGGCCGTCAGCGGTATACCGTCCGAGAACTGCAATCCTTCTCGAAGCTTGAAGATAAAGGTAAGACCGTCCTCGCTGACAGACCAATCATGGGCCAACAGCCCCTGCCACTCCAGGCTATCGGGATTGCGGATCAGTAAGGTTTCCAGGATATAACTCTGCACCTGTGACGAGTAGACGTCCTGTGAAATAAACGGGGTCAGGGATTTCAGGTTGACGCCGAATGCCTGCACCAGCCAGTCCCCCTGACTGTAATCGGGCTGCTGGGTAACGGCATAGGCCCGCTCGAATGCCATGGGCATTTGACCCTGCTGAGACGAACCGCTTTGTTGCGCCAGATTGACCCCCTGTTGGATGCGTTGATCCAGACTTCTGATCTGACCTGTTATCTCCCGGATGTCTCCAGCCTGCTCACGCATCAACTGTTCCATGCGAGACATCTTCTGCCATTGCCGGTCGACCATATACATAACCAGGACGATGGTGATCAACAACAGTGCAAGACCACCGAAATAGAGAACATCCCGACCGTTTAAGCGTCGCTGCATGAAGTTACTCCTGTGACCCAGGATAAATAATTAAAAAAATCAGGGCCTGTCAACACTAATCCAACAGGCCTTAGAGAGTCTATTATGCTTTCCCGGGACTTGAAAGAGTAAGCGATCCTGTGTGATGTGAACAATGAAGAAACTGGGTAAAGGTTTTTCAAGTAGCCCCGTATAGATCACCTGCACTTTTCGCTGATGATAAATTCCGGTAAGTTACGTAGTTTAACTCTAAGTGAGTCTGTCTATGTGCCGGTCCCCGTGCATATATCGATAACTCCTGTAAGGAATTGTTCCATGGGCTTTTTACAAAACAAACGTGTACTCATTGTCGGCATTGCCAGTAACCGCTCCATCGCCTGGGGTGTTGCCGAAGCCATGCACCGCGAAGGTGCCGAGCTGGCACTCACCTATCAGACGGAAAAACTTAAAAAACGCGTCGACGATGCCGCCGAAAAGTTTGCTGCAGATATTGTTATGCCCCTGGATGTCACCAGTGACCAACAGACCTCAGACCTGTTCGGCACCCTGGAAAAACAGTGGGGTCATCTGGACGCCATCGTGCATGCGGTGGGATTCGCACCCCGCGACCATTTGGAAGGTGGCTATCTTGACAATCTGACCCGTGAGGGTTTCGCATTGGCTCACGATATCAGTTCCTACAGCTTTGCCGCGCTCGCCAAGGCCGGACGACCATTGATGCAGGGTCGAAACGCATCCCTGGTCACCATGAGCTACCTTGGCGCAGTACGCACGGTCCCCAACTACAATGTCATGGGAGTGGCGAAAGCGAGCCTGGAGGCAAACGTTCGTTATTTGGCCGAATCACTCGGCCCTGAAGGCATCCGGGTCAATGCTGTATCCGCAGGCCCGATCAGGACTCTGGCTGCGTCTGGGATCAAAAACTTCAAGGGCATGCTCGACGAGGTGGAGAAAAGAAATCCATTACGCCGCAACGTCACTATTGAAGAGGTGGGCAATACCACCGCATTTCTCTGTTCCGATCTCGCCTCGGGAATCACCGGGGATATTATCTATGTAGACTCGGGATACCACATTCTCGGCACCGTTTGATGCCGAATCGATGCCGACCTATTCGCTATCGGAATTCAGCAGGATTTCGATATCCGCATGGGATTCCAGATCGGTCAACACCATTTCATAGTGATCCCTGCCCAGCATGCGACGCAGGCTCTCTTGCTGTTGTAGATTGCTCTCATCGTCAGCGCCACCCTCTATGACACCCGTCAGCAGATAGACGGCAAAGTCTCCACCGGCAAGCCGTGCAGTGCCTGGCGATGATCCACCGACAGCCGGCTTTGCAGTGCGGAAAAGCGCACTCGACAAACCCGGCGGGATTTGCCGGTCATTTCGATCCACCGTCATTGGCCCGGTCACGGCATAGCTATTGGCGACATCCGATATGGGTGCACCTGCGGCCATTTCAGCCATTCGTTTCTCTGCCTCGGCCTGGGCCTGCTGTTCGGCCTTTTGCTGCTGCAGGGTCTCGGTGATCTGTTGTTTCACCTCATCCAGCGGCAGCACAGAGGACTCCTGATGATCAAGGACCCGTAGCACCAGAGAGCTGGTGCCATCGATCTCGATCAATTCACTGTTGTTATGCTCTTTCAGCACGTCGTCACTGTAGGCTGCCGTCCTCACCTTGGGATTGGCGAATACACCTGCACCCTGTTCCCGGGTTACCCAGTCACTCTGCTGAATACTAAGCTCCAACACGGACGCGGCAGATTCCAGACTGTCCGGGTCCTCATAGCTCAGATCGGCAAGCTGCTCCGCCAGTTCAAAATAGAGTCGTTCACCCTCGAACTTGCGATAGGCCGCCTCTACTTCAGTCCGTGCCTCTTCGAACGGTTTGACAGTCCCATCCTTGATCCCTGTCAGCTTGATTAGATGGAAACCGAAACTGGTACGCACAGGCTCGCTCACCCCACCCTCCTGGAGGGCATAGACAGCGGACTCAAAGGCCGGGTCCATAATACCTTTTCCAAAAAAACCCAAATCACCGCCCGAGGCTGCGGAACCCGGGTCCTGGGAGTTCTGTTTGGCCAGTTCCTCGAATGATTCACCATCACGCAGTCTTTCGGCCAAGGCATCTATCTTTGCCTTCGCTTCACCCACTGTCGATTGATCCGCATCTGCAGCAGCCAGAATCAGGATGTGGCTGGCCTGGCGCTGCTCTGCAAGACCGAATTCATCCTGATTGTTCTCATAGTAACCGCGAAGACGCTCTTCATCGACATCAATGGTGCCGCCTGCAGTCCCGGCATCCAATAGAATATACTCGACCTTAACCTTTTCAGGCGAAATAAAGGCGCTTTGGTTGGCTTCGTAATAGGTCTTGATTTCATCATCGGAGAGCTCATCACTCAGTTTGAAATCACTGGCGGGAACCACGAAATAGGATAATTCACGGGTCTGTTTCAATAACCTTTGACTCTCATTGAGTTCTTTCGGAGTGACAAAACTACCTGCATGAACCGCCTGTGACAGCTGTTCCGCAACCAAGGCGCGACGTACGCGATCTTCGAAAGCAGCGGGCGAGAGACCCTGTAAGCGTAATGCACGTTCATAGGTCTGCTGGTCATAGCGTCCATCCTTTTGAAAGGTCGGCATACTCAGTATCGAGGCCTGGATCATGTTGCTTCCCGCACGTAATCCCATCCTGCTGGAAGTCTGTTGCACCAGCTCATCCCTGATCAGACGGTTTAATACCTCTTTGCGCATCCTGGTGTCATCGAACATTTCCGGACGATAGGCTGCCCCGAGCTGCTCGCGCAGTTGCTGACGAAAGCGCTGGTACTGATTATCCAGGGTGCGTTCGTTAATTTCGGCGCCGTTGACTGTTGCCGCAATAGGTTCGGAACCGACTCCCAGATAGGACTGGATTCCCCAAAGTGCGAATGGAATCGAAATCAATATTACGATCGCCCATGCGATCCAACCCTGCGCTTTATCTCTGATAACCTGAAGCATGACCAGTGACTCACTTATTTACACCTGGGGCAAGTTGACCAGGTGCCGTACGTCTAAAACAAAAACGGGGTATCTGCCAGATACCCCGTTGATGATCAAAGTTGGCGGAGCGGACGGGACTCGAACCCGCGACCCCCGGCGTGACAGGCCGGTATTCTAACCAACTGAACTACCGCTCCGATTTGGTGGGTGCTGCAGGGATCGAACCTGCGACCCTCGCCTTGTAAGGGCGATGCTCTCCCAGCTGAGCTAAGCACCCTGCTAGTGGGGTATATCGTCAACCGGTTAGAGATACCTCACCTGAAGGCGCGCTAGTTTATTGCATCCTTCAATGCTTTACCAGCCTTGAATGACGGGATTCTTGAGGCCTTGATTTTAATCGTCTCGCCAGTTTGAGGATTACGGCCTTCGCGAGCGGCCCGTTCCTTCACTGAGAAGGTGCCAAATCCTACCAACGAGAGCGTATCACCCTCTTTCATCGCTTTTGTTACTGCGTCAACCATACCGTCGAGCGCACGCCCGGCAGCCGCTTTGGAAATATCCGCAGATTCCGCCATTGCCTCAATTAGTTCGGCCTTATTCATTAATCATTTTCCCCTGTGATGGTCTTGGCGGAACTACCGCCTTTAGAAGCGTTATGTAATGGCCCGCTTGGGGCCCGAAACGCCAGAATTTATACCGGCTGCCAGATACCCTGTCAAGCAACTCAGAAGACCTATTCTCAACATTTGTTGCTGTTGTGACAGAGATGTAGCATCTCGAATCATACTAGTGCTTGGTCGGTGCACCCCGTTTCTTGACCTCGTCGCCATCCTGCTGTTGTCCGCCCTTAGTCGGTGTCGCATCCGCCGACTTTCCCTCTTTCGGTTGCGGCATCTCATTGAGTGCCACTTGCAACACTTCATCGATCCAGCGGACCGGTCTGATATCAAGATTTTGTTTAATATTCTTCGGTATATCAACAAGATCTCGTTCATTCTCTTCGGGAATGATAACCGTTGCGATACCTCCGCGATGAGCGGCAAGCAGCTTCTCTTTGAGTCCGCCGATCGGTAAAACCTCACCTCTCAGGGTGATCTCCCCCGTCATTGCCACATCCGCCCGAACCGGTATTTTTGTCAAAGCGGATACCAGACTGGTACACATACCGACACCTGCGCTAGGGCCGTCTTTCGGTGTCGCACCTTCGGGCACATGGATATGAACATCACATTTTTGGTGGAAATCCTCTTCTAAAGCGAGAGAATCTGCACGGCTCCTGACAACAGTCATGGCCGCCTGAATGGACTCTTGCATGACCTCACCCAATTGACCGGTATGACTGAGCCGGCCCTTGCCAGGCATCAATGCCGCCTCGATGCGCAGCAGTTCACCTCCCACTTCGGTCCAGGCCAGTCCGGTAACCTGCCCGACCTGATCGTGTTCATCCGCCCGGCCATAACGGAATCTTTTAACACCCAAATAGTCTTCAAGCTTCTTGGGGGTGACGGTGATCTTGCCTTTTGGTTTCTTCAGCAGAATATCCTTCACCACTTTACGGCATATCTTGGCAATCTCCCGTTCCAGATTTCGTACACCCGCTTCACGTGTGTAGTAACGGACGATATCGCGTATCGCGGACTCCCTGATGATGAGTTCGTTGGGCTTCAATCCGTTATTCTCCATCTGCTTACGCACCAGATAGCGTTCGGCAATACTGACCTTTTCATCTTCGGTATAGCCGGACAGCCTGATCACTTCCATGCGATCGAGTAACGCCGGAGGGATGTTCAAGGTATTCGCGGTCGCAACGAACATTACCTCGGACAGATCGAAGTCGACTTCGAGATAGTGGTCATTGAATGTGTGGTTCTGTTCCGGATCGAGCACCTCCAGCAGGGCCGATGCCGGGTCACCCCTGAAATCCATCGCCATTTTGTCTATCTCGTCAAGGAGAAACAGCGGATTACGGGTCTTGACCTTACTCAGGTTGTTGATGATTTTGCCGGGCAATGCACCGATATAGGTACGCCTGTGTCCTCGAATTTCCGCCTCGTCCCTTACCCCGCCCAGGGCCATGCGGGTGAATTTGCGATTGGTGGCGCGGGCTATCGATTGACCCAAGGAGGTCTTACCGACACCGGGAGGCCCCACCAGACAGAGTATCGGTCCTTTCAGTTTTCGTACACGTTGCTGTACCGCGAGATACTCAAGGATACGTTCCTTGACCTTCTCCAGACCATAGTGGTCTTCATTCAACACCGCGTCGGCCGCACCGATATCGTTACGTATCTTGGTCCGTTTCTTCCAGGGCAGACCGACCAGGGTATCGATATAGTTACGCACCACCGTGGCTTCAGCAGACATGGGGGACATCAGCTTGAGTTTGTTCAACTCATTGGTTGCCTTTTCCTTGGCCTCCTTGGTCATACCGACGGATTCTATCTTCTTGGTGAGATCCTCAATCTCGTTCGGCGCATCCTCCATCTCGCCGAGCTCCTTCTGAATCGCCTTCATCTGTTCATTCAGATAGTACTCGCGCTGATTCTTCTCCATCTGGCGCTTTACGCGGCCACGGATCCGTTTCTCCATCTGCAGGATATCGTTTTCACCCTCCATCAATCCCATCAGATGTTCCAGACGCTCACGCACGTTGGGCATCTCAAGAACATGTTGTTTCTCTTCCAGCTTCAATGACATATGCGCAGCGATGGTATCTGCGAGACGGCTGGGATCATCGATGCTTGAGAGTGACGTGAGCACCTCAGGGGGCACTTTTTTGTTCAACTTGACATACTGATCAAACAGGTTGGTGGCCGAGCGCATCAATACCTCGCTCTCCCGGCCCGCAACATCGATCGTGTCAGTCAGGGTTTCAAGCCTGGCGGTAAAGAACTCATCCGTATCAACGAATTCCGTGATACGCGCTCTCTCTCCGCCTTCGACGAGCACCTTGACAGTACCGTCAGGTAATTTAAGTAGTTGGAGTATGTTTGCCAGAGTGCCGATTGCATGCATATCAACCACATCCGGATCATCCACATCAGCGCTCTTTTGTGCTGCCAGCAGAATCTGCTTATTGCTCTGCATCGCCGAATCCAGTGCCTGGATCGACTTATCACGGCCGACAAACAGAGGAATGACCATATGGGGATAGACGACCACATCGCGTAACGGTAAAACCGGCACGAGATTATTCTGGCTGATCGTCTTCATGGAATCTGTGTACTCGTGGCCCATTAAATTATCCTCATTTCGGCAGTCTCTCTGCCTAAAAACCTTCAACCTCAGGTATGACAGTCAGTACAGGGATTTGATACTGGCGGGTAACTATGTTCAATCCGCATCCATTTATTTCGGATCAACACTATTAAGGACATATATAAGGGTGGAATCTGGATGTTTCAAGCCTGTAATGCAATGAATAGCGCAGATATATACCCTCTGCTGACCAACATACCCAATGGATATGTTATGAATTCAAGAACATACCAGTATCTGTCAGTCAATCCGGCCGGTCAGACTTTCGCATGCAGGACATACCACTATGTTTGTGATGTTATGCTAATCGGATGCGGCGATCTGCTTGTCGCTGTTTTCATAAATCATCAGCGGTTCAGACTCGCCGGCGATCACTGCCTCATCCACCACGACCTTCGTCACCTCGTCCATAGAGGGAAGATCGTACATGGTGTCAAGCAGTACTTGTTCTAAGATGGTGCGCAATCCCCGTGCGCCTGTCTTGCGAAGCATGGCTTTACGGGCAATGGCGCGCAGTGCGTCTTCACGGATCTCGAGCTCACAGCCTTCCATCTCAAACAGGCGGCTGTACTGCTTGGTCAGGGCATTCTTCGGTTCGGTGAGGATCTTCACCAACGAGGCTTCATCCAGCTCCTGCAGCGTGGCCACAACAGGCAGACGACCGACGAATTCGGGAATCAGACCATATTTGATCAGATCCTCGGGTTCCACATCGACGATGATGTCACCGATGGAGCGTGAGTCGTCCTTGCTCTTTACTTCCGCTGAAAACCCGATACCACCCTTTTCGGAACGGTCCTTGATGACCTTTTCCAATCCGGCGAAGGCACCACCGACAATAAACAGGATATTCGAGGTATTGACCTGCAGGAACTCCTGCTGGGGGTGCTTGCGCCCACCTTGGGGGGGTACGGAGGCCACCGTACCTTCGATCAGTTTCAACAGGGCCTGCTGTACACCCTCACCCGATACATCCCGGGTAATAGAGGGGTTGTCTGATTTTCGGGAAATCTTGTCGATCTCATCAATGTAGACTATGCCTGTTTGGGCCTTTTCCACATCATAATCACACTTTTGCAACAGCTTTTGGATGATGTTTTCCACATCCTCGCCCACATAACCCGCCTCGGTGAGGGTAGTCGCATCGGCAATCGTGAACGGTACATTCAGGAGCCTGGCGAGTGTCTCGGCCAGGAGGGTTTTGCCCGATCCGGTGGGCCCAATCAGCAGGATATTGGATTTGGCCAGCTCCACATCACTCTCTTTACCGATGGTATCGAGGCGTTTGTAGTGGTTGTAAACCGCGACCGATAGCACCTTCTTCGCCCGATGCTGACCGATGACATATTGATCCAGGGTCTTTTTGATCTCGTGAGGCTTGGGAAGCTTGTTGATACTCTCTTCCCCGGGATCCTGCATCTCCTCACGGATAATGTCGTTGCAGAGCTCGACACATTCGTCACAGATGAAGACGGAAGGTCCGGCGATCAGTTTGCGTACCTCATGCTGGCTTTTGCCGCAAAAGGAGCAATACAGCAGCTTGCCGTCGTCGCCTTTTCCGCTCTTGTCACTGCCCATATCTCACTCCTCGAACCGAAATCAACCTGCCTTTAACCCAATCATATCTAACTGCGCATAGATGGCAAGGTCAGAGTCACGAAACTCTGATCTGTGTATCAGGCCTTCGATACAGTCGCTAACCGCCCTCAGAGACAGGTTGTTCAGTCTGCCGCCCCTTCACGATTCCTCAGTACAGAATCAATCAGGCCGTAGGCTACAGACTCCTCGCCTCCCATAAAATTGTCGCGTTCGGTGTCCTCCCCGATCTTCTCCAGACTCTGACCGGTATGCTGGGCCAGGATGGAGTTCAAACGCTCCCGCAACAACAGAATCTCTTTCGCATGAATCTCTATATCTGTCGCCTGTCCCTGGAAACCACCCAGGGGTTGGTGGATCATCATACGGGAATTCGGCAGGCAATACCGCTTTCCCTTTGCGCCACCCGCCAACAATAACGCCCCCATGCTTGCTGCCTGACCGATACACATGGTACTGACATCAGGACGGACAAACTGCATGGTATCGTAGATAGAGAGGCCCGCAGTGACCGATCCTCCAGGTGAATTGATATAGAGGTGAATATCCTTGTCAGGATTCTCCGACTCAAGAAACAGGAGCTGGGCAACAACCAGATTGGCCATATGATCTTCGACCGGCCCAACCAGAAAGATAACCCGCTCCTTGAGCAGTCTCGAATAGATATCGAAAGAGCGCTCACCCCTGGCTGTCTGCTCAATGACAATCGGTACCAGACCAAGGTTTTGTGCATCCGGCATTCCTGATGAAAACTGTTCGTTCATAGCTGCTTTTTTTCCTCAGGGTCAACCCTGCTCTGTCAACGCGGCGAATGTGGTCTCATCATCCACCACTTCCACCTGCTCTATGACCCAGTCGACTACCTGGTCTTCCAAAACCACGTTCTGTACCGAAGCCAATTGTTGCTGATTGCCATAGTAGAACTTGACAACATCTTCCGGCTGCTCGTAGCTGGCCGCATACTCCTCAATTGTCTGGCGTACACGATCGTTATCGACCTGAATCTCGTTTTGTTTAATGATCTCACCAATCAATAGGCCCAGGGTCACACGCCGCCTGGCCTGATCTTCAAACATCTCACGGGGCAATTCGAAACTACCGGCTCCCTGTCCCATCTGTTCCCGAGTCTGCTTACGCAGCGCCTCGATCTCCTCCTCGATCAGCGCCTTGGGAATGTCGATCTTATTCTGCTCGAAAATAAGATCCATCGCCTGACTCTTTATCCGAGCCTTGACACGCTGTGAAAGTTCACGCCGCATGTTTTCCTGGATATCTTCCTTCAGTTTATCCACACCTTCACCGGCACCAAAGTCCTTGGCGAAATCATCATCGACTTGGGGAAGCACTTCCTCCGCAACCTCATTCACCTCGACTTCGAACGTTACCGGTTTTCCCGCCAGTTCTTCCACCCGGTAATCCTCGGGGAATTGCAGGTCAATGGAGCGTTTCTCCTCTTTGACCATTCCCACCAGACCACTCTCAAAGCCCTCGATCATGCGATTGGAACCGAGCACGAGATCCACGTTTTCGGCACTGCCGCCCTCGAACGCCTCCCCATCGACCAAACCCTTGAAGCTGATCTTCACTTGATCACCCTCGGCAGCGGCACGGTCTACGCTGTTCCAGGCAGCACGCTGTTTGCGCAGTTTTTCGATCATATCCTCGACATCCTGCGCGGTGATCTCCGCAACGGGCTGCTTGATCTCTCCCGTGAGCTCGGTCAATTTGATATCAGGCATAACCTCCAGGGTGGCCACATAACTGAATAATCCCTCTTCGGTGCTCTCCTTGGGCTCGATCTTCGGCATCCCCGCGGGTTGCAGCTTCTCCTGCTGGATCGCCTCCTGGTAGCTGCTCTCGATCATTTGACCATAGACCTCCTGCAGGACCTGGCCACCGTAATTTCGGCGCAACAAATTCATAGGTACTTTTCCCGGACGAAAGCCATCCAGTTTGGCGGTTCGACCAATCTGCTTCAGACGCTTGGTGACCTCCACCTCAATCTGCTCAGCCGGCAATTCGACCGTAACGTGTCGCTCTAGCCCTTCACCCGATTCCACCGAAACTTGCATGGTTCTTCTCCTGACAGCCTTGATCTGTCACTATATATTTGTAAAAACTGGAAATATCCTGGAAATTGCAATTGGCAATCACGAGGAAAAAACTGGTGCGAAAGGAGAGACTCGAACTCTCACGGGTTGCCCCACAGGAACCTAAATCCAGCGCGTCTACCAATTCCGCCACTTTCGCTTGCAGCTTGGACGCGGCAAAAAAACACCATAGCCCTGCTGTGAACTCATCATTATAGCGATGAACGGTGGAAGTCTCCAAGCCAATTGCTTCTAAACAGCGTTATCCGCCTATTGCCAATGGCCTGAAATCATGCTGTCCCACTTCGTTGCTGCAATCTATCCATCATGCAATTAGACGGCCTTGTTGAACCCATGCGGCAGATACCACCATACCTGCGCGGGATGTCGCTTAACTGTTAACCTCAACCCTGTCGACACGTTGAAATCCACGAGGAAGCTTACCTCCCCTACGTCCACGTTCACCTTGATAACCGTCCAGGTCTGACGGCTTGAGTACGATATACCTTTTGCCTGCATGAGCGGTAAGGCTGGCACCTTGGGGCACCACTGCCAGAGCGACCACGAACTCCTCCCTCGAAGCCACACGCTTGGCGGGAATACCGATAATCTTGTTACCCTTGCCACGCGCGAGTTGTGGCAGTTCGTAGAGAGGGAAAACCAGCATGCGGCCCTCATTGGAGATAGCCACGACTCTATCATGGCTATGGTCCGATATGACGCCAGGCTGCAGAACCCGGGCTCCTTTCGGCAACGACAACAGGGCCTTGCCGGATTTATTCTTGGCCAGCATATCGGATAATTTGACCCGAAATCCATACCCCGCATCGGAGGCGAGCAGATATTCCCCATCAGGATCGCCACCGACAACGGCCATGAAAGTCGCACCGGCAGCCGGTGAGAGACGGCCGGTCAGGGGTTCTCCCTGACTGCGGGCGGAAGGCAGAGTATGGGCCAGCAGTGAATAGCTACGCCCGTTGGAATCGATAAATACCGCCTGTTGATTGCTGCGCAATCGCGCAGCGGCCAAAAAGTTGTCACCCGCCCGGTAGTTCAGTGTCGCCGGATCGATTTCATGGCCCTTGGCGGAACGCGCCCACCCCTTTTCGGACAGCACCACGGTAACCGCCTCACTCGGGGTCAGGTCGGTCTCTGCCAGTGCCTCCGCTGACTCACGCCGAACAATGGGTGAGCGGCGTTGATCCCCATACTGTTCAGCATCGGCCTTGAGCTCCCTGCGAATCAGGGTACGCAGTCGTTGGTTGGAACCGAGAATCAATTCCAGAGACTTTCGTTCCTGCTCCAACTCATCCTGTTCACCGCGAATCTTCATCTCTTCCAGCTTGGCCAGATGGCGCAGGCGCAGGTTGAGGATCGCTTCTGCCTGAGTCTCCGAGAGGGAAAATCTCCTTATCAACTCGGCTTTGGGGTCCTCTTCATGGCGGATAATGGCGATCACCTCGTCGATATTGAGGTAAGCGATCATCAAGCCCTCGAGGATATGCAGACGATCCAGCACCTGGTCCAACCGATACTGCAGACGCCTGCGCACTGTTTCGGTGCGAAACTGCAACCACTCCTTGAGCAGGGAGCGAAGATCCTTGACCGTCGGTCGTCCGTCGATACCGATCAGGTTCATATTCACCCGATAGGTCCGTTCCAGATCGGTCGTGGCGAAAAGGTGTGACATAACCCGTTCCACATCGACCCGGTTGGAGCGCGGTACGATGAGCAGGCGGGTCGGATTTTCATGATCCGACTCATCTCGCAGATCGTCGACCATCGGCAGCTTTTTCGCCTGCATCTGGGAAGCAATCTGTTCCAACACCTTGGCGCCGGAGACCTGATGCGGCAGGGCTGTGATGAGAATATCACCGTTCTCCCGTTCATATCGGGCACGCATGCGTATCGAGCCGCTGCCGTTTTCATAGATCCTCAACAGCTCATCCGCCGGCGTGATGATCTCGGCTTCAGTGGGGTAGTCGGGCCCATGGATGTGCATCATCAATTCAGCGACACTTGCCTTTGGCGACTCCAGCAGGTGGATACAGGCACTTACCACCTCCCGTAGATTGTGGGGTGGAATATCGGTTGCCATGCCGACTGCGATGCCGGATGTGCCATTGAGCAGCAGGTTCGGCACTCTGGCGGGCAGGATCGACGGTTCTTTGAGGGTGCCGTCGAAATTCGGCACCCACTCCACGGTGCCTTGGCCAAGTTCTGAAAGCAGCAGCTGGGCGTAGGCGGTCAACCTCGACTCGGTGTAACGCATGGCCGCAAACGACTTGGGATCGTCCGCTGAACCCCAGTTGCCCTGACCGTCGACAAGAGGGTATCGATAGGAGAAGCCCTGCGCCATCAACACCATCGCTTCGTAACATGCAGTGTCGCCATGGGGATGGAACTTACCCAGCACGTCACCCACGGTACGGGCCGATTTCTTGAACTTTGCCGTGGCACTCAGCCCCAGTTCCGACATGGCGTATACGATACGCCGCTGGACCGGCTTCAGACCGTCTCCGATGTTGGGCAGGGCGCGATCGAGAATCACATACATGGAGTAGTTGAGATAGGCCTGCTCGGTAAACTGGCTCAGCGGAACCTGTTCAATTCCCTCAAGGCTTTGGTCGATTGTGTCAGACATATATTGTCCTATCTGATTCCGGGTCACTGACTTGGAAAGCGAGGCCAGATGATACGGAAAGCTGTGAAGTTAGGGAATAGCTTCGACGAGGGCGTCGGTTAGCCGCTGCAATAACCCCAGAATCAGAGAGACATCCCGCCGACATCAAGCTGACGGGAGACTCCGGCAGCCAATGTCAGAGGGGTATCTTTCGGCTACATTCGGTATTGGTGGATAATAGGATAGTGATACACATTTCGAGTGACATCTGCCCCTCGCCATGATTTCCATCAATGAGTATCATTCCTCTATTCCGCATCTACAGACCGATCAGCTTTCAGCCGGGGTTGAAGTGCTGACCGGCAGATACCACACAGGAAAAACGATGAGCAACCCATATACCACACCGCAAGATGCCGAAGACGCCTACTACGACGCTATAGAAGAGAAGAATCTGCAGGCATTCATGGCGGTATGGGAGGAGTGCGAAGAGGTGCTCTGTCTATTGCCGATGATGGCCGCTCAAAGAGGTAAAGATGCGATCAGAAAGCTTTGGGAGCCACTGATGCAAAGTGATGTTAGCCTAGACATTCAGACCAAACATCTGGCATGGGTCGAAACCCCCGATCTTGCTATCCACCTGATTGAGGAGCTGGTAAAAAGCCCCGGGCAAGATGAGCCACAACCTGTCTACGCCACCAACATCTTCCGTAAAACCGGAGAGGGTTGGCGACTGCTGATGCATCAGAACTCACCCACGCCTCCACCACCCGGCCTGCATGTTCCGGGGATGGAGATGTGATGGAAAACCATAAGCTGGTCATACCCCAACATCTCAACCAATACGGCTACCTCTTTGGCGGTAATCTGCTGCAATGGGTGGATGAATACGCCTGGATAGCCGCGGTTCATGACTATCCCGGGCGACGATTCGTCACCATCGGCATGGATCGCGTGGAATTTCATCGCAGTGTGCGAAAGGGGACCATTCTTCGCTTCGATATTCAACAAAGCCACAAAGGGCTGACATCCGTGCAATACCTGGCCCAGGTGTTTGCCCAGGATCCTGAGAGCGGTAAGGAAGAGAGTGTCTTCACCACCACGATCACCTATGTCTGCCTGGACGATCATGGGAAGAAGCAGCCCATTTGATAAACGCTCTAATGATAAAAAATGCCGATATTGCCGCTCAGGGCCTGTTAACACTAATCCAGTCGGCCCTGTTGCCCCTGAAAAAGCGCCAATCTATTCCGGCAAGGTAAGCCCTATTTTGCGTACGCTGGCGGCGTTTTGCGCTATTAGCGGCTTTTCCCTCAGCCGGGACCTGTCAATCATCCTCAGCATCGGGTAGGGCTGCCTTACGAAACACCGGCAGATCCGGACTCTGCTCTTCCTCGAGCTCGACCTTCTCGATTTTCTCGAAGCGATTGGTGATCTTGCGTGCTGAGATATTGACGTCACTGACATCCTGGTGGGCCTGGCCGATGTGCCTCGCCAGGTTATCCATGCGGTTTTGAAAACGACCGAAATCCTTCGACAGGGCGTGCAGATGATCCTGGATGATATGCACCTGCTCCCGGGTGGCCGCATCCTTGAGTACGGCACGGGCGGTGGTGAGAATTGCCATCATGGTGGTCGGCGATACCAGCCAGACCCGTTTGCGGAACGCCTCCTCCACCAGATCGGGGAAGTGGGCATGGATCTCAGCGAATACCGCTTCCGCAGGGATAAACATCACTGCCCCATCTGACGTCTCTCCTGGGATGATGTAGCGGGAAGCAATATCTTCCATGTGTTTTTTGATATCGTTGCGGAACTGCCGTTGCGCCTGAACACGCTCTGTTTCCGCCAGCTGATCGTCCAGCATGCGCTGATAGGACTCCAGTGGAAACTTGGCATCGATCACCACATTGCCAGTGGGATCGGGCAGAAACAGCACGCAGTCCGCCCGCCGGCCATTGCTCAAGGTGTATTGCAGGGCAAAACCCGATTCCGGCATCACATTGCGTACCAGCGCCGACAGCTGCACCTCACCGAAAGCACCACGGGAACGTTTATCCGCAAGTACTTCCTGCAGGCTGACCACATTGCTGGAGAGTTCAGTGATCTTCTTCTGCGCCTCATCGATACGGGTCAGGTGCGTGAGTACTTGATTGAAGGTCTCCGTGGTCTTCTCAAAACCCTCGTTGAGGCGTTTCTCCACCTGACCGCTTATCTCCTTGAGCCGATTGTCAGTTGTCTCTGTCAGGCCCTGCACCTTCTTTCCTAGATTGTCAGCGTGCTGGGTCAACGCCTCAGCCACCTGTTTACGCACCTCGCCCATCCCGGATTGCAGGGTTTCATGCTGCTGCCGCATGGTCTCCAGTTGACGTTCGTCGAAGGCCTCGCGATGCCGCACCAGAGACTGCGCCAGGGACTCACGCAGCTCACCAAGTTTCTCCTGCTGTTGCAGCCTGCCCTCTCCCAGGCCCTGGGTAACCGCTTTTTTCAATCCTTCGAACTGTTCCAGCAATTCAAGCCGCAGACGCCCGGTACCCTCGGAAAGGTGCTGTTGCATCTCGCCATAGCGCCGCTCCATGCCCTGATAGAGTTTGTCTGACCGCTCCATTTGGGTCTGCTGCATCCCGTGCAGCAGGCGCTGCTGGGCCAAGGCGCCACGGGCGATCCGCTCGGTCATCAGGTCGCGCAATTCACTCTGCTCCCGGGTGTAGTGGCGTTCCTGCGCATGCAGTGATTCCAGCAGCGACTGCTGATGGTGAATACGGGCGCGCTGTTCACGCTGCTGGGTATCGAGCAGCCGTGCCAGCCAATAGAGCACCCAGCCCAGCAGTATGAGGCAGACGAATCCGAGGATCAGCAATACCTGCAGCAGGGTCGAAGCTTGGGTAAACCATTCCATGGCAGAACTATACCCCATCCGGTGACTCAAAACCTGAGTCCGTGCTTGCATCCGGGCAGTGCAGACATTACCTTTGCCCACCAGTCAAACCCCATAGACACACTTCTGGACCGATCTCACATGCGCATACACCTGATGACATTGGGCTGCCGTCTCAACGAGGCGGAGATGGAGACCTGGAGCCGCGACTTTCTGGCCCTTGGCCATGCCATGACGAAACAGATGGAAGGGGCTGACCTGCTTGTGGTGAATACCTGCGCCGTGACCGAAGAGGCGGTGCGAAAATCGCGTAAGTTGCTAAGTCGCAGCAGCCGGCAAAATCCGGATGCCCGTCTGGTGGTCAGTGGCTGCTATGCATCATTGAATCCCGATGCCGCGGCGGAGATAGAGGGTGTGGATCTGGTGATAAACAATCAGGATAAAGGACGGCTGGTGGAGATCGTCAGCGAGAGACTCGATCTTAGCCTGATGCCCCAGAGCGCCACCGAACCGGACGCCACAGGTCTGCTCTCCCGGGGACGCCAGCGTGCTTTCATCAAGATCCAGGACGGTTGTCGCTATCGCTGCA
The DNA here is from genome assembly GCA_040506195.1 of Candidatus Thiodiazotropha sp. Classification (GTDB taxonomy): domain Bacteria; phylum Pseudomonadota; class Gammaproteobacteria; order Chromatiales; family Chromatiaceae; genus Thiodiazotropha. The sequence goes on from JBEVXH010000001.1 coordinate 626,495, forward strand.
GCTTCTGCATCGTTACCCTGGCCCGGGGTGAAGAGTGCAGTCGCCCGGCTGCAGAGATCATTGCCGAGATAAACCAGCTGCAGAATCAGGGGATTCAGGAAGCGGTACTGACCGGGGTCCATATCGGAGGTTATGGCGCTGATATAGATGCTTCCATTCCCCAATTGATCCGCCGGATATTGCGGGAGACAGATATCCCCCGCCTGCGTATCGGCTCCATCGAACCCTGGGACCTGCCCGAAGATTTCTGGACCCTGTTCGACAACCCCCGCTTTATGCCTCACCTGCACCTGCCACTGCAGAGCGGATCGGACAGTGTACTGAGACGTATGGCCAGGCGTTGTCGCAGGGATGAGTATCGCCGATTGGTCGATCAGGCCAGAGAACATGTTCAGGATATCAATATCACCACCGATATCATCGTCGGCTTCCCCGGTGAGACTGAAGAGGAGTGGCGGGAAACCCTCGAATTCGTCGAAGAGATCGGTTTCAGCGACCTGCACATCTTCGCCTATTCCCCCCGTCAGGGCACCAAGGCAGCCAGCCTGCCGGGGGTGCTCAGTCGGGAAACCAAGCGGCAACGCAGTCAAGCGCTGCATCAACTGGGTGAGCGATTGAAACGAAAGGCGCTGCAGCACCACCTCGGCCGTACCCTGCCGATCCTGATCGAAGGCGGTGATGAGCATGGCTGGGGAGGTTACACTCCCAACTATCTGCGGGTAAAGGCAACAGGGCCAGGCGGAGTCGATTTGAAAAACCGCATCGTCGAGGTTTTGATAAGCGGTATCGATGAGGCATCGTTGCAGTTACAGGGGGAGGTCCGGAACATAGAGGTCGAGCACACCCCGGGAGAATGAAAAGACAGTCTGAACGCAGCCGAAGATACGCTCAGACCATTGTCCGTAGACTTACCAGTTGTAAGTTGTACCCACCCCGTCGACGGTAACGGTATATGCACTGCAATTGTCGAAACTGGCCGTTGCGAAGCTGCCACCGCCTCCACTCAGGGTAAGCATGCCACTGCCGGGAACGGCTTCCGCGCAATCGTAGGTGAGTGGCTGGGAGGTTGTCACATCGACCCGCCCGTGATCCGGATCATAGAAAGTCATACTGACATAGAACCCGGAAAACTCACTGCCGCTTACCGATAGATCCTCTACACGATAAACCCTGCCGTCGATGCCGGTGAAATCCGATGTCATGGAACAGGCCACGGAGGCACTGGAGATATTGCTGCAGGCAAGGGTCAGGTTGATCGCCTGTGATTCACCGATGTAGGTGACAGTGACATTGAAAACCATGCGCAAACTGTCGGCACCGGTATTGGCGCTGAATGTAACTGCTCCGTTGACCACCAATGTGCCGCCCTCCATATCACTCAGGGCGCAATTGGTGAAGATTATGCTGCCTTCGGTCTCGGCGTCATTGGTATCTGCAACAGCGCGACCGCCCGCATCACAGATTTCCGCCGTCAAGTCGGTCGTTTTGGCGGCATTGGAACTTCTCAGCCGGTCTATCCACCGGGCAATCCTTGGAGCCATTTCCATCAGCTTGGAAGCGGGTGTCTCCTGTGGTCGCATCGCAACTTCCGACAAGGCATCCGATACGACCGCTTGTTGCGTGCCTGAAGCCGCTCCTGTGGCAAGATCCTTGGCATTCGATGCATCGATGGTGGCTTCCGCAGTCGAGCCGGTGTAGGTCGTACCGCCTGTCGAGTTGGGGCCGTCGCTATCGCCACCGCCACCACCGCCGCATCCCTGTAGCAGCAGTAGCGAAAAAAGCAGACTGATAAAACGAATCGATAAGTGCATCATGATTTTAATTCCTATATCCTTCCTGTTAAGTCCATAAATTATATATGGTTTTGACCATCCGTACCCGGTGTCGGCGAAAGCACTCTGTGATTTTTTTACCGGTGTCACAAATGAACCGTATTCAGAGACTGCTCTCATCGGCCTCTCGCTGTTGCCTATCCAGTGCATTCACCAGATAGGCGAGGGTAATTCCCAATTTGCGAGTCCAGCTCAATTCGACACGCCAGGGCGATAGGGGTAGCTGCCAGCGATACTTCAGTTCCCCCTCACCCCGTCGCACGGCACCGATCTTTCCCGCCATGTTTCGTGCATATTTAGGCAGATAGCTGATATCCCGATGCTTGCCATACTTATCGCTCAGCGTACGTTGCAGCCTTTGCAGGGTTACCTGATTCGAAGGATCATAGGTCTTCAGCACCTTGTAGATACGGCCTTGAAAGGCCATCACATAGATCCGCTCGCGACCCTTGGTATAGATGATGCCGGCGCGATCGCCATTGACGATGGGATCCATATCGACTGGACGCTGCTGCAGCAGCCGGTCCATGCTTCCCCCCAGGCAATAGTGTATGAAGACCCGTTTCAGGCATCTGTCATTTGTCTCCTCGGCAGGGAGTACAGCGGAAGTGAGGCTGAGTAAGATCAATACTATCCATTGCGGCATCACTATTATTTCCTACTGTTTCGTTAACGGAGTGGCCAGGGAGTCGATGAATGCCCGCATTTCACGGTAGTGACTCCCTTTCCAATATATACGTCCACACTCATCACAACGCCAAAAATCATTATAGTGTCGACGAACGCGGCCTGGCAGTTGATCCTCGATACGCGACTTTTCCACTGCCGTTATTTGGCCGTTGCACTCCATGCAGCGGGTAAACGGATTGTACATGCCTGCCAATTGCAACCGTTGTCCCAGCTCTATCAATTGCCGCCTCGGTCGGGTTGCATGTATGAAACAGCCGCGCGTTACGGCTCGATGCATCAGTAAATCTCTATCACGGGTCAACAATACCCGCCCCTGTTCCACTGAGATCCGGACCAGGTTCTTGTCGCCGGTATCGTTGAAAAACAGGCAATCGAAACCGAGCAGTCGCAGATATCGTGCAAGTTTTCCCAAGTGTGCATCGGCAATAAATCGAAGCGAGCGCAACGGACGGGACCGAAGACACAGCAGGGGAGTGATATCCATGGACTCAAACACAGGATAGATGCTGATACAGTCATCCGGTCGCACTGCGTAATTAAAATCGACTGACTCCCCGTTGACCAGAATCACCTCCACTTCGGTGTGGGGCACACCAAGATTCTCTATCAAATGCTTGACACTCAATTTCGGCCTGAAATTGTATGCGAAGCTGCGCTTGCGCAAGGCTTGCGGCAGAAAATCGTTGAGCTCTTCATAAAACCGCAGACTGACCTCCGGCATCGACTTCACCCGAATGCAAAGGTTAGGGCCTGTCAACACTAATCCAATTGGCCCTAAGGTATCAATAATCGAAATCGGCCCAGACCGGGCAGTGGTCTGAGGGTTTCTCCATCGCTCTGACATCGTAAGCGATACCTACATCGGCACAGCACTCGATCAATGGGGTGGTGGCCAACACCAGATCGATGCGCAGCCCTCTTTTCGGTTCACGCTCAAACCCCCGACTGCGGTAATCGAACCAGCTGAAAAGGTCACTTATGTCCGGTTTGAGGGTTCGAAAACTGTCCTGCAGTCCCCAGGATTGCAACGCCTTGAGCCAATCGCGCTCCTCCGGCAGAAAACTGCACTTACCCGTTTTCAACCATCGCCTGGCATTGTCCTCACCAATACCTATATCGCTGTCCAGCGGCGCCACATTCATGTCACCGATAACCAACAGAGCCTCACCGGGATCATGTTCGCTTTTAAGGTAATCGAGAAGATCGGCATAGAAGCGACGCTTGGCGGGAAACTTAACCTCATGAGTGCGATTCTCACCTTGAGGAAAGTAGCCGTTGATCACGGTCAGAGGCTGACCCTTTGGCGAGTTGTAGCGACCGACAATCAATCTGCGCTGGGCATCCTCGGCATCCCCGGGAAACCCCTTGGCGATGAGAATCGGTTCTGCCTTGGAGAGCAAAGCCACGCCATAGTGGGTCTTTTGGCCATGGTATCCCGCTTTGTAACCAAGCCTGTCGATCATCTCAACAGGAAAGTCCGCATCCTGCACCTTGGTCTCCTGGATGCCTATGATATCCGGATCATAGACAGCCTTGAGCTGACTCAACTGGTGCTCGCGTACACGAATGCCGTTGGTGTTGAATGAGACGATTTTCATAAGGGCCCGTTAATGCTCAACCAATCGGCTCTGCCGGTACCGGTTTTTCGTCCGGCAAGGCAAAACGAGCGATGTATGATTTTTTTATGTTCATTTGGAATCTCCAAACTTCTCTCCTCGCGCCCCGAAGGAAGTGCCCTTGGGGTGCGCCCCGAAGGAAGTGCCCTTGGGGTGCGCCCCGAAGGAAGTGCCCTTGGGGTACGCCCCGAAGGAAGTGCCCTTGGGGTACGCCTCGATAGGCACTTTTTCAGGGGTAACAGGGCCTGGCTACAGCACCTCACCAGTCTCTTTTTCACCCATTTCAAACCCATGCCGGTAGGCCTTTCCCCATGGCAGCAATTCGTGGCCGGCAATCAACGATCTATCAACGACAACACCAGCGGCCTCCAGTGGTGCAGGGTAACCCAATTTTTGCATCGTCTCGACCATACCATCCGCATAGCCCCAAGTTGTACCAGAGTTGCAGCTCGCTATCATTTTCAGTCAAGGATGCGGTTTCCGCATACAGACCCTGAACCACCTGCATTAGTCGCTGAAATATCTCCTCACTCATAACGGCTCATAGCCTTACATCTATGCTGTGTTTAATCACCGTATACCCAGTCAGACGGATACAGGAGCACAAGCCTAACATGGGATGGGTATAGTCTCTAACTGACCGGAACAATAAAGCGACTGCCTGTCTCTGGACACCAGCGGCAGTAGCCCCGAGAGACTCGGGGTTTTTACCCTGAGCATGCAACGGTTGTAATTGATCCCGACACTGGCGATCATTGAGGTGTTAACATGATCCAGGTAGTAGAGTCAGATGTTGATTACGATCTCCCCCGCAAAAACCCTCGATTACGAGACACCGCCGGTTACCACAACCCATACCAAACCTGCATTTCTGAAACAGTCACGCAGTTTGATCAACAACCTGCGAAACTATTCAGCCATGGACCTGGCCGAATTGATGAAACTCAGCATGAAGTTATCGGAACTCAACTTCGACCGTTACCATGACTGGAAGACACCCTTCACCCTGAAGAATGCCAAACAGGCGGCACTGGCGATGAAGGGGGATGTCTACGGTGGACTGGATGCCGAGACATTAGACAAAGAGGGCTTCAAATTCGCACAACGTCACCTGAGAATCCTCTCGGGATTGTACGGTGTGCTGCGTCCCCTCGATCTTATGCAGCCCTATCGCCTGGAAATGGGAACCAAGCTGCCCAATGAACGAGGCAAGGATCTTTACGCCTTCTGGGGGGAACAGATCACGCAGGCCATCAACAAGGATCTCAAGGCCCAGGGTGATGACATCCTGATCAACCTTGCCTCCAACGAGTATTTCAAATCGATCAAACCAAAGCTGATTCAGGGCCGCATCATCACCCCGCAATTCAAGGAAAAAAAGAACGGCACCTATCGCATGATAGGCGTGTTCGCCAAGCGCGCGCGCGGATTGTTGAGTCGTTATATCATCGACAACCGTTTGCAGGATCCCCAGGAAATCCAGGGCTTCGACTGGGACGGTTACCGTTTCGACAAACGACTCTCCAAGGAAGACCAATGGGTATTCACCCGCGGCTGATCGACGCCCACAGCCACTTTGACGATGTCAGCTTCGGTGCTGACCGAGAACAGTCCCTGCAACGCGCCCATAACGCAGGCGTCCTGGAACAGATCATTCCCGCCATCAAGGCAGCGTGGTGGCCAAGAATCAAACAGCTGTGCGAGCAGCACAGCGGGCTCTATCCCAGCTATGGTCTTCACCCGATGTATCTCTCGGACCATCGCGATGAACACCTGACCATGTTACTGGACTGGATTGAACAGGAACACCCCGTAGCGATTGGTGAATGCGGTCTCGATTTCTTTATCGAGGACCCCCAACCGGCACTGCAGCAACACTATTTTGAACAACAGCTTCAGGTCGCCGCGGAACAGGGGTTGCCGGTGATCATACATGCGCGGCGATCGGTGGAAGAGGTGATCAACACCCTGCGCCGCTTTGCAGGTCTACAGGGCATGCTGCACAGCTTTTCCGGCAGCGAGCAACAGGCTCACCGGCTGATCGACATGGGATTCTATCTGAGCTTCGGTGGCCCGATCACCTACGACCGGGCCAAACGGCTTCACCGCCTGATCAAATCACTGCCGCTGGAAGCGATCCTGCTGGAAACAGACTCGCCCGACCAGCCCGCCAGCCATCACCGGGGGGAACGCAACGAGCCTGCCTTCCTACCCGAGATCCTGCAGACGGTCGCCCGACTGCGCAATCAACAGCCGCAACTGATCGCAGAGCAAACGACCGCCAACACCAGAAGGCTATTCAAAATCCGATCACCTCACCCCTGACCGCCGGCCACTTCCGGCTGCTGACTGCTGACCACAACCACCGAAAACATGACTCCGCCCCCAAGCCCCGCTATCATGTGCCTCATTTTTATCAACGGCCATTCACTACAATTAAGGAGAATGTCAAATGTCACAGAAAGGGATTCTCGTTACCGGTGGTGCGGGTTATATCGGCAGTCACACAGCCCGTCAGCTGGGTGAGGCCGGTGAGAAGCTGGTCACCCTTGACAATCTCTCCACCGGCTTTCGCCAGGCCGTTCTGCATGGTGAGCTGGTCGTCGGCAATACAGGCGACCCGGATCTGGTGAACCGCATACTCACTGAATACGGCATCGATACCGTCATGCATTTCGCCGCCCACACAATCGTCCCCGAATCCGTGGAGAATCCACTCAAGTACTACGCCAACAACACCTGCAATACCAGGAATCTACTGGCCTGCTGTGCCGCAGCCGGGGTCAAGCATTTCGTCTTTTCATCCACAGCGGCGGTTTACGGCATACCAGAATCGGGGATCGCCTACGAAGAGGCACCCACCAATCCGATCAATCCCTATGGTACCTCGAAACTGATGTCCGAAATGATGTTGCGCGATCTTGCCGCCGCCGGCGATATGCGTTATGTCGCCCTACGTTATTTCAACGTGGCGGGCTGCGACCTGGAGAGCAGGATCGGCCAGTCGACGCCGAAGGCGACCCTGCTGACCAAGGTGGCCTGTGAAGCCGCCGTGGGCAAACGTGAGGCGGTCTACATCTTCGGTACGGACTATCCCACCAAGGACGGCACCGGGGTACGCGATTATATTCATGTGGAAGATCTGGCGGACGCCCATGTCAAGGCCCTTGGATATCTGCGCAATGGCGGCGAATCGACCACCCTCAATTGTGGTTACGGCCATGGTTATTCTGTGCGTGAGCTATTGAAATCAGTGGAAACTGCCAATGGCTCACCCCTTAACATCATCGAGGCGGAGCGACGTGCGGGCGACCCGCCGGAACTGGTGGCAGGGGCTGAAAAGGTGCGCGAGGTACTGGGCTGGACACCTCGCTACGATGACCTTGCGTCCATCGCCAGCTCATCCCTTGCCTGGGAGAGAAAACAGCTGGATGTCCCCTGGTCCAATAACTGACGGGTACCGTTCCTGTTATGGAGCTGATACAGATATTCATCCTTGCCGCATTGCAGGGATTGACTGAATTTCTGCCGATTTCCAGCTCCGCTCACCTGATCCTGGCGCCCATCGTCACCGATTATTCCGATCAGGGACTCGCCTTCGACGTGGCAGTGCACGTTGGAACTCTGGCCGCGGTGGTCGGCTATTTCCGTCACGAAGCCGTCTCCATAAGCAGTGACTTTTTCCATGCCTGGTTTAATCCCGCGGCCCGTTCCAGAGAGTCCCGCCTGGGCTGGATGATCATCATTGCCACCCTGCCTGTCGGGGTATTCGGCCTGCTGATGAAATCCCTGGTGGAGACCGATCTGCGCTCACCCCTGGTGATTGCCATTACCACCATAGTCTTCGGTATCCTGTTACTGATTGCCGATCGCATCGGCAAGCGTCAACGGGATGAGTATGATATCCGCTGGCTCGATGCACTTGTGATCGGTCTCTTTCAGGCACTGGCCATCATACCCGGCACCTCCCGCTCCGGTTCGACCATTACCGGCGGGCTTTTTCTCGGACTGAGCCGTAGAGCCGCATCCCGCTTTTCATTCCTGATCTCGATTCCCACCATCTTGTTGTCAGGTGGATTGCTGACCCTGGAGCTGATACGCAGTGACAAATCTGCCGATTGGCTCTCACTGAGCCTGGGGGCCGGGCTTGCCTTTATCACAGCCTATCTCTGCATCCACTACTTTCTGCGTTTTATAGAAACTATCGGTATGTTGCCCTTTGTCATATACCGTTTGATTTTAGGTGTGTTGATCCTCCTGTTTCTGGTCTGACCGGAAAACCTGATCCGTTACCCAGACGCCGAATATCGAGTACTCTATATGCATCAAATGTCATATCATCTTAAGCTTTGATCGAAATGACTCTCATGCATCATCACTGCCTATCCACGGAAGAAGGGTTCACCATGATTAAAAATTTATTATTCACCTCATTGATCAGCCTGATCATCGTAAGCTGCGGCAATGATAGTGATGTCGATATTAAGGAGTTTGATGTTTCCGTCTCTACCGAAGATCTGGAAGATGGCCGCGCATCCATCGACCCGGCGATCAATGGCGGCAGGTTCGATCTGATCTGGAAGGTTGATGACAACGGCGCTTTTGGCTATACAGTAAGATTCTTTCTCAGTGTGAACAGTAATCTCGACGAATCTAACGACATTCAGTTTGGATTCGCCAATTGTGATGCTTTTGGATCCTGCAACCACGATACACGAAATGACGAGGAGTGCTTTTTCAGCAACGACCTGGTGATGTACTGCGGTGACGAGGACGATGCCGCCAAGTTCGATGTTGACGAGATCGTCGACAGCCTGCCCATGGATGCCTACATCATTATCGAGGCATGCACAACCTTTGACTGCGATACTGAGGAACATCCCGTTCGGCTTCAATAACTGCTTTGCGCATACCGACAAACCGAGGCTGACATCATATCGAACTGACATAACAACAATTGTTTATATATAGCCATTTGCGTTTATTCGCGTTCATTTGCGGACTTCTTGATCTCAGGCCCCCTTTCCACTCATGGCACGTTTATTTAACGGGCTGTTGTGCGATAATTGATGGTTTTACGCCTGACAAGCAGACGAGTTGGAAACGAGATGAACCAGACAGCCCGCAAGATCCTGATCACCAGCGCCCTGCCCTACGCCAACGGGCCGATCCATATCGGCCACCTGGTGGAGTACATCCAGACCGACATCTGGTCGCGCTTTCAGAAGATGCGCGGGCACCAGTGTACCTATGTCTGCGCAGACGACGCCCACGGCACGCCGATCATGCTGCGCGCCCGTCAGGAGGGCATTGAGCCGGAGGCTCTGATCGCGCGGGTGGCCAAGGAGCACCAGGCCGACTTCGCCGACTTCCGTATCGACTTCGACAACTACCACTCCACCCATTCACCGGAGAATCAGGCCTGCGCCAACACCATCTACGAACGCAATCGGGATAGCGACCACATCGTCAAACGTACCATCACCCAGGCCTATGACCCGGTGGAACAGATGTTCCTGCCCGACCGCTTCATCAAGGGTACCTGTCCCAATCCCAAGTGCGGCGCCGAGGACCAGTATGGCGATAACTGCGAGGTCTGCGGCTCCAGCTACTCACCGGCAGAACTGAAGAACCCCGTCTCCGCCATCTCCGGCGCGGTACCGGAGCAGCGCGAATCGGACCACTATTTTTTCAAACTGGCCGACTTCGAAGGCATGCTGAAAGGGTGGACCGGTGGCGGGCATGTCCAGAGCGAGGTCTCCAACAAGTTGGGCGAGTGGTTCGAGGCCGGGCTGCAGGAGTGGGATATTTCCCGTGACGCTCCCTACTTCGGTTTCGAAATCCCGGACCACCCGGGCAAGTACTTCTATGTCTGGCTCGACGCACCCATCGGCTATATGGCCAGCTTCCGCAACCTCTGCGACAAGACCGATGGGCTCGACTTCGACGAGTACTGGGCAGAAGGTAGCGAGACCGAGCTCTACCACTTCATCGGCAAGGACATCATCTACTTCCACACCCTATTCTGGCCGGCGATGCTGCACGGCGCCGGATTCCGCACCCCCAGCGCGGTCTACGCCCACGGCTTTCTCACCGTGGACGGGGCCAAGATGTCAAAGTCCCGCGGCACCTTCATCAAGGCCCGCACCTACCTGGATCACCTCAATCCTGAGTACCTGCGCTACTACTTCGCCGCCAAGCTGGGTTCCGGTGTGGATGACATCGACCTCAATCTGGAGGACTTCGCCCTGCGGGTCAACAGCGATCTGGTAGGCAAGGTAGTCAATATCGCCAGCCGCTGCGCCGGCTTCATCACCAAAAGGTTTGACGGCAAGTTGGCGGGGCAGGTTACCGAGCAAACCCTGTTCAACGACTTCGTCAACGCCGGCGAGGCCATTGCCGAGCACTACGAGAAGCGGGAGTTCAGCCGCGCAGTACGCGAGATCATGGCCTTGGCCGACCGGGCCAACCAATATATCGATGAACAGAAACCCTGGGTGGTGGCAAAAGAAGAAGGAAAGGAAGCAGTATTGCAGGCCATCTGCAGCGACGGCCTCAACCTCTTCCGTCTGTTGATCGGCTATCTGCGGCCGATCCTGCCCGGTACCGCCGAGTTGGCGGAGGCCTTCCTGCAGATCGAGCCGTTGACCTGGGAACAGCTGAGAACACCATTGACTGGACATCGGATCGGTAAATTCAAACCGCTGATGACCCGGGTCGATTCGAAGCAGATCGAGGCCATGCTGGAGCATTCGAAAGAGGATCTGGCGGCACAGGCACCTGCCCAGGCGGCCAGACCTGCAGTCGACTCTCTCCTGGTCACAGACCCCATCACCGATACCATTCAGTTCGACGACTTCGCCAAGCTCGACCTGCGCATCGCCCGCATCGTCAATGCAGAGCACGTGGAAGGTGCCGACAAGCTGCTGCAGCTAACCCTCGACCTGGGCGGCGAGACCCGCAATGTCTTCGCCGGTATCAAGTCGGCCTATGCACCTGAGGAGCTGGAAGGGAAACTCACGGTGATGGTGGCCAATCTGGCGCCGCGCAAGATGCGCTTCGGGATCTCCGAGGGCATGGTGCTGGCCGCCGGGCCCGGCGGCAAGGAGCTCTACATCCTCAATCCCGACGAGGGGGCGCAACCGGGGATGCGGGTGAAGTAAAGGTAAGGCGGGTTATGTAATATAGTCCCGAGAGGCTGCTAACAGCCAACCCGCCAATCAATAATCATTTGCATTGATCTGTGGATTTTCTGCAAGTTTTCGCAGCAGCAATCCACAGATCGTCCTGACTATGGCATACAACCATGCCTCTGCATATTTGCCCGGTGTACGCATGAGCAGTAACCCAGGCATGATCGCCAGGTTGGAAAAATAGGCTGCAACGATTACCAGCGCACTCAACATACCAAAGCGAGCAATCGGTTCAAAGCCGGAGAAACCAGCACTCCCAGTCCTAGAAACTGTGCCGGGCTGGCCGTAGAAATCTGGACGGTTTTGTGTTTCATCGCATAGCGTACCGCCCATGCCGGGTTTCTGTGCACGTTCAAGGCAGAGCGATAAGAGACCATAAAATGCATGGTATAATCGATGCGGATACCAGCGCAATAACCGCGATCATAGTGTTGATCTCTGTCTTGAAGCGAATGAACAGAGTACCGCTTTTTTATTATGGCTGGACTTGAAACTATCCGACAAAGCCGACAGCAAGCAACCTGATATAGATGACGCGCAACCATCCCTGCAGGAACATATCCTGATCGTCGATGACGAAAGCGAAATTTCCGAGCTGCTGGAGGAGATTCCGACGTCGACGGGACTCGTGACCATCTGGGTCAACAGCGGATGCGAGGCGCTGGACTGGCTGGGAGACCATCGGCGCGATATCCTGCCATGCGATATTCGTATGCCGGATATGGATGGACCGGCACTCTGGCGTGTCTTGCAACAGAATTATCCCGAGCTTGCTGCTCGCACAGCATTCACCACCGGCGACACCTTGTCAGCAAGCATATCACCATGCCTCAGGGCGACTGCGCGGCCCTGGTTGGAAAAGCCGTTTAATCCGGAACATGTATTGGAGCTAGTCGCCGGCCTGAACGACCAGGCCTACACGCACACCATGTTCACGTTAACCCCTCTGTCACCTTTGTTAAGTTTACAAAAAGCCAGATAGGACCGTACTAACAGCACAGCTCTTTACTATCAATGAACACACAATTCAGCAAATACTCTCAATCTTTGATGGCAGAAATTTTGCCCGGAGAAAAACGATACTCTTCATATCTGTAACGATAAAAAAAGCCCCACAAATACATAGCATTTGCGGGGCTTGCGTGTGACTTGTTCAGCAACACGAAATGACCACTAAATCATCTTTTCCATCCTGCAGTTCTTCGTCTGCTTAGCCACACCAAACACCTCTCAATATTTGTAGGATGCAATCACCCTGAAGTGGTTCTGGGTCAGACCCTTACCCTCGATACCGTCGTATTCACTACCCCGATTAGCCAGGAATGCTTTAAGCATGACGTTCTTCTTGGGCTTATAGACAACTACGATATCCGCCTCGTAGGCATCCGTCTGCGGCGCCACCACCCCCGGGCCGCTGAGACCCAGCACCTTGCGTGGCGCAGAGGTCTCCGATTCGCCATAGTTGGCGTAACTCACCTTGATTATGAGATTTTTCAAAATCTTGTATGAAGCGCCGATTTTATACGCGTCGACATTCTTACGATACTCATTTCGGGAGAAGATGGAACTGGTGTAGGCAGGATCGCCACCCCAGGCGTTCAACATAGCGGTATCGCCACCAGAGCTGTTGACAGCGGCATAGACAGACCACTTTTTATTGCCCAGTGCGGCCTTGAGCCCAAACAGATCGAAATCGAGGACACCACCCAATTGATCACCTGTCTCCTGCTGATTCAGGTACTGCCCCGAGAGTTTCAACTTCATCCCATCCAGGGGTATCATGGTGTCGGCATGCAGATAGATGTTATTGGCGATGTCATCCACATAGTAGTCCCAGAGTCCTATCTTGGTATTTTTCCAACCGGTATAGGCCGCATTCGCCACCGTTATGCCATCGGTATCCTCTGCCCCGCTGCCGAATGTAGCAGTACTGATTTCGTGAAATTCCGCCTGTCCGATCAAGCTGGATTTAATTGCGGCACCGGCGGTTTTTGTCCCTTCTCCAATCAGTCCGAAGTCGGTCATGGCGCGGGAGCCGAAAGACATCTCAGTGATTTGCGCTACACCCAGCTCAAATCCTTCAATGGCGCTTGTGGATGCACCATAAGCCCTGTAGAAATTCGGTATGTTGCTGTAGGTGATGGTGGTCAGAGGGGTTGCAAAACGCTGATTACCGCCAATCAGGGTATATTTTTCAGCGTCGTATTTGAGGTACAGCTCGCCTAGATGTGATTTTGTGGAACCGTCATCGGTTACAAACATACCCCGGGCAACACGTTCCGTGTCAAAATCGGTGATCCCGAATATATCGCCGTTGGCGTAGAAACCGATACCGGCCTTCAGATTGTTCCATGCCTGGCTCTCATACTTCAGCTTGAGCAAGTAGGAGGTACCGTTGTTCGGATCATACCCATTGTCCTTGGCGGACAGGATGGACATGCCCTTGATCAAAACATCAAGATTGCCCAGATCCTTACCGTCAGAAGTGATGCTGACCGCCATGGCCGAATTCATACACAATCCCAGCACTGCCGCAGATACACATGCCCGTCTCTTCATACTTAACTTCATTACTCCTCCCATCTGTTTCTAACCAACGATAACCCTTGGCGTTTCCACTAATCATTCATAATTCAGAGATAGCCCGTATGGGCATCAGTGATGTCATGGGTGTTCCGCAAATGCCAATTAGAAGATACCCGGACAAGCGCAGTGACCCCACCTTAAAGCGCGGATAGCCCTGTTGACGCAAACTCGACTTCAACAGTCGTCACGCATTTCTTATTTGTTATTGGAATGGCGGGATGCCATGCACTATCACCCACTGTCAGCACTCGAAATAGACCGTTCCGGTCGACTGAGCAGTCGGTGTGTCTCCCTTACAGGCATAAAAAGTACCGACATAAACGTGACTGGACAAAAGGTTTTTTCGTACGAATTCGTACGTTAGAAGACACTTCTTTTAGTTCAATTATTTCAATAGATTACGAAACTCATCAGCCATATTCCAACGAAACCTGACAAGTGATTGCCGCGGGTTCCGTGAATGAGCTGCCTGGAGGGGACAGAGAAAACAAAGCGGTGAGGTTAACTTCTCTTGTTGTTCAAGCCTGAGAGCAGTAATCGCAGCTCATCCAACGCTTGCTGGAGCCGGGTACGCTGGGGAGTGACTTTTCGATTCATACATTTAAGCACAAATTCGGCAGTGGCAATTGCCCTCTTGCTGCGCGGGTTGTTGGGACAGCTATCCAGGTTGAGGTATCTATCCAGCGTACGAGTTGTGGGGGTGGACTTGTCTATATAGACAGGCCAAATCCTACTTTCCTCTGCCAACGCCAGCTTGGTTTTGCCGAGGTCGTGTTCCCAGCATGCAAGGGCTGAGTGCATCACCAACACGACCTTCTCTTTCAGCAACTGCCGCTCAATCTCGTGATCCGATCCATCGACAGGTTGAACATAGGCATCGGGTCCTGCTGCTTCACTCGAACTTACAAGCGCAAGTTCAAGAATTGTGCCCAGCGACGCTTCGACAGCCTGCAGGCGCTGCTCGTTCTGCTCAATGCTGTTGACGAGTATTTCAGTCAGATTTTCACCCTCATTACCGGATATCGGCCGCATGACGATGGTCTGCCTGATCCCATCGGATACACTCACAGGATTGATGACGGCATCTGCCTCGAATTTCCGCCCATCCTTTGTCACGCACACAAGTTGCCGGTGCTGTGCCTGATCCGGCGGGTAGATCTGACCCAGTTCACTGATAGTCTCCGCCCCTGGAAAAAAATCAGCAAGATCAAGCTGACTAATCTCCTCTTGCGTATAGTGAAAAAGCTTCAGCGCCACCTGATTGAAATAGATGGCCTCACCCTCCTCGCCGAAACAGAGGATTGCGCTGTCGTCCAGATCGAGAAGTCGCTCGAGCTCGCTGTTGCGGACGCGTATCTGCCCGGCCATTCTCTCGAAACCCTGAGCAAGGGTTGCGAACTCAAGCAACCCCCTCTTGCTGACGCGCACATCTCTTTTCCAGTCAGCCACCTGTCGCATACCATCAACCAATCTGTCCATTGGCACAAACAGAAATCGATGAAACATCCAAAGAGCGATTAACAGAATACTCAGCGTGATCAGGATAAACCCGGCCGTGGTTATCACTTGGGTGAAACCCATCTCTTGCAGCAATACGCTGACATCCTCGTAACCGACAATCTTGAATACAGGCCTGCCCGAGGAGGTATGGAGCGTGTACTCCACAGGGAGATGTTTCTCATCTTCCAGCTCGGTAGCAACAGCAGCATTGATGTCGGTGATGTCGAATATCTTTACCGGCGTTTTTGTGATGCGGCTGACATCGGGAAGATTAAAGACCGGATCGACGATAACTTCGAGATAACCCACGGCACGCAGTCCTCCCACCGGCACCAGGGTTGAAAAGAGAGGACCCACCGGTGAATACCAGAGTGCGTCAATCGCCTTCAGACGATCGATCTTTTTTCCCTGCACCAGTTTAGCTGCCATGTATGGCGGAAGATGGCTTTCCAACCGCTGCTCTCCCACATCGCTTTGCACCAACAATTCCAAGTCCAGGCTGTAGAGCCTCAGTTTCACGAGATTGATCTTGGCAAATCCTGCAAAGCCGCTGATAAACGGATCGTTCAATACCTCTACGACACCCGAAATCTTCTCTGTATCACGGGGCTGCTTAAGCGCATCTATCAAACGGGAGTTGTGGCCAAGCTTCATACCCAGATCGAAAGTGTGGCTACTGATCTCTCGAACCACCTCCTGTGAGGCAACTTCCATTACCCTGGAGAGACTCTTGATTTGCGCATCGAGTGCCGCCTGTTTGAAATAGGAACTCGCCAGCAGAGAGAGCAGAATGGAGAAGATACCGACCATCACATAGATGGCGACGGTTACCGTCTTGATGGATAAGTTCTCAACACGCATGTTTCTGGTCGTTTATATTATTATGGGTTCGACTATTCAGTGACTGCAGGTAATCGTTTTTCCAGCCACTCCTTCCATCCACCGCGAAACCAGAAAATTTCCGAATAGCCCCATTTGACAGCTTTTGAAATTGCGTCGGAACTCCGTTGACACCGGATACCGTTGCAGTAGATAAGTAGGGGGTTTGTCTTATGCGGAGACACCGCTTCAAGATCGGCAAGTGTAAGTGTCGTATTGAGGATGTTATGGGCACCCTCGATATGTCCCTTCATATATTCAGTCTTTTTTCTTGCATCAATTACAACTAGATCCGGATTGGTCAGTATCAGTTCGATCGTCTCTTCAGCAGTGACGACCGTTGCTCCCGGTAGGCTGTCCGGCACATAAGGCTTGTCATCAGCAGATGACACCATAGCAAATATGAATAGAAGTAATAGGAATAATCTCACGTTACCCGGTCTCCGCTGACACCCAACGACGAGCCCGACATATAAGGTCCTTGAGTGATAGAGCAGTAGCGTCCCGTCATCTAGTCATAATATCGCATAATGACGCTCAGAGCAGTTATGCTGCATTATCCGTTATAGACGACATCTCGGAGGAATCATGACTGTCGATGAATCAACAGATTGCTGATGCGTTTCCCATCCAACATGCAAACTCTTTAGTAATTCAGTGGCTTGTAGCCACTATTTCAACTGCCTTCTCTTCCCCTGAACAGAATATCGAAAATGTCAGGGATGCTGTGGTGCGCATCGGTTTAATCATAACCGTCCCTATCATCACCACGATGGAGATCTAGGCGGTCTTTTTCTATGTGCCCAGCCAGCACGAGGATATGTGGCTGCTGGGAAACGCCTCGCCCACCAGCAATGCAACACTCTCTCCCGGGCGCCACAGTTGTAATAGAAGCCTCGGCGTTTGCTGCTGAATACCACGAGATGCTTAACACGGCAATACCATGCCCAATGACTTCAGGTGCACCTTGATTGTGGGAAGTATTCCTCAATGAGTTGATAAAGGAGTGTACATTCTGGACAGTGACGCACACACGGCAGTGTGCCGATCCCCGAACCGGCTTCCCTGCCAGCCGCCATCGGCTATTTGATCGCATCCTTGCAAAGTCGTCTTGCGGCTCAGGTTTTCAGGCAGCGCAATGTCATCACTCGTTTTTTCAATGCTGGCCCATGAATGCACAACGATCATGCCGCAGAAACTTATACACTGTATTAGGGCCTGTTAACACTAATCCAATCGGCCCTGCTGGGACTATTTTTTTGCCCAGCAAGGCAGAATGAGCGAGGGGATCAGAACAGTTCATCGAAATGTGACGACGCCAGTTTATCCCTTCGCCGCCTCCAGCGCCTGGCTGATGTCGGCAATAATATCGTCCACATGTTCTATGCCGATGGAGAGGCGCACCATGTCCGCACTTACTCCTGCGGTTGCCAGTTCCTCTTCGCTCAACTGGCGATGGGTGGTTGTGGCGGGGTGGCATGCCAGGGACTTGGCATCGCCGATATTGACCAGGCGCAGGATCATCTGCAATGCATCGATGAAACGGGCGCCTGCCTCACGGCCTCCTTCGATACCGAAGCTGAGGATGCCGGATGCCTGTCCCTTGGTGACTTTTTGGCAGCGTTCGTAGTGCGGACTCTCCGGCAGGGCTGCATAGTTGACCCACTTCACCTGCGCCTGCTGCTTCAGGTATTCCGCCACTGCGAGGGAGTTTTCGCAGTGGCGTTCCATACGCAGCCCCAGGGTTTCCAGGCCCTGCATGATCAGAAACGCACTGTGCGGGGAGAGCGCGGCACCGGTATTGCGCAGCGGCACTACCCGGCAACGACCGATATAGGCGGCCGGGCCAAGCGCCTCTGTATAAACGACGCCGTGGTATGAGGGATCAGGTTCATTCAACATCGGAAAACGCGCCTTGTTTCCCACCCAATCGAATTTGCCCGAATCGATGATCACACCGCCGACCGTGGTGCCATGACCGCCGATATATTTGGTGAGTGAATGAACAATGATATCGGCGCCGTGATCGAAGGCACGGCAGAGATAAGGGGTGGCCACCGTGTTATCCACGATCAAAGGAACGCCATGACGATGGGCAATCCCGGCCAATCTGTCCAGATCCACCACGTTACCCGCAGGATTGCCTATGGATTCGCAGAACAGGGCCCGGGTCCTGTCGTCAATCAGCTGTTCAAGCTTCTCATAATCGTCGAATGAGGCCATGCGTACTTCAATTCCCTGACGAGGGAAGGTATGCGCGAAGAGATTATAGGTGCCCCCGTACAATTGACTTGTACTGACGATATTATCACCACTGCTGGCGATGCATTGGATCGCATAGGTAATGGCCGCCATTCCCGACGCCAATGCCAAGGAACCGATACCACCCTCCATCTCGGTCAGACGCTGCTCCAGCACCGCCGTAGTGGGATTCATGATACGCGTGTAGATGTTGCCGACCACCTTGAGATCGAACAGGTCCGCACCATGCTGGGTGTCGTCAAAAGTATAAGAGGTGGTTTGATAGATGGGAACCGCAGCCGCCTTGGTAGTGGGTTCCGATTCATAGCCTGCATGTAGCGCCAATGATTCTAATTTCATATTCACTCCTCATCCTCTATTTTTCGTTATGGCCTGTTTTTCTGACAGGCGCCTGTTATCAGTCACTGCGGACAGGCGAGGTAATATTGACCCAAGACTACATCTAAATTATTGGAATACCCACCCATCGTGAGGGTTTCAGGCCTGATTTTATGGCCTGAAACACTATTTTTTCATCATAAACCGCGCCATTTGCGGCATATCAATGCGGTAAACGGTCTGGACACGCATAGTATCGTGAAATTACCTATTAGACACGAGTTGTAACCAATTAAACAGCCGCTTATCCTTACGCCAACACGTATTGACAGTTAATTTTATGCAAGAATACGCCCTAATCCTGATCAGCACCGTGCTGGTAAACAACTTCGTCCTGGTGAAATTTCTGGGACTGTGTCCGTTCATGGGTGTCTCCCGCAAGCTGGAAACGGCAACCGGCATGGGGCTGGCCACGACCTTCGTACTCACCCTCTCCGCTATCTGCTCCTATCTGGTGAATGAGTATCTGTTGATTCCCCTCGGTTTGGAATTCCTACGCACCATCGCCTTTATCCTGGTGATTGCGGTTGTGGTCCAGTTCACCGAGATGGTGATGCATAAAACCAGTCCCATGCTGTACCAGGTGCTGGGTATCTTCCTGCCACTGATAACCACAAACTGCGCGGTGCTTGGCGTGGCCCTGCTCAATACCCAGGAGCAGCATGGTTTTATCGAGTCCGCACTCTACGGATTCGGCGCCGCTGTGGGCTTCTCTCTGGTCCTGGTACTGTTTGCCGGTATTCGTGAACGGGTTACCGTTGCGGATGTCCCTGAACCACTGCAAGGAAACGCAATCGCATTGATCACCGCCGGTTTGATGTCCATGGCCTTTATGGGCTTCGCGGGACTGGTCGCCTCGTAAGGATTACGTATCAATGTTAGTTGCCATCCTTACTGTTTCCACCCTTGCCGCCCTGTTCGGCCTTCTGCTTGGTTATGCCAGTATCCGGTTTCATGTGGAAGGAGATCCGATTACCGATCAGATAGAACAACTGTTACCCCAGACCCAATGCGGTCAATGCGGTTTTGCAGGATGCCGCCCCTATGCGGAGGCCATAGCCGGTGGCGAAGCGGAGATCAATCTTTGCCCACCCGGTGGAGAAACCACCATGGTCGCACTCGCCGATCTCCTGGGGCGGGATCCCATGCCCCTGGATGAAACTGTTGCACTGGAGAAACCGAAAGCCATCGCATTGATCAAGGAGGAGGAGTGCATTGGTTGCACCCTCTGCCTGCAGGCCTGTCCGGTAGACGCCATTATCGGGGCCGCTAAACAGATGCATGTCGTTATCTTTGACGAGTGTACGGGTTGTGAACGCTGCCTGCCGCCCTGCCCTGTCGACTGCATTGTGATGCAACCGATAGCAATGAACACGGGAAATTGGCGCTGGCCCTTCCCACAAAGCGGCCTGGAGGAGATTGCAACTCCCGACGCACTCAGGAAGGCAGGCTGAATCCCATGTATGTTGAATCGAAAAAAGGCAAGACCCGGAAGCTGTGGCAATTTCATGGCGGCCTGCACCTGCCGGAGAAGAAAGAGATCTCTTTGGATAAGCCGTTGCAGCAGGCCACATTGCCCGACCGATTGGTGCTGCCGTTGCAGCAGCATATCGGTGTCCAGGCGCAATCCCTGGTCACCGTCGGAGAGAAGGTACTCAAAGGACAGATCCTTGCCAATTCTAACGCCCCGGTCTCCGCGCCTGTGCATGCACCCACCTCAGGTGTGATCATCGAGATAGGCGAACATGTTGTCCCCCATCCATCAGGGCTGACCGGTCAATGTATCGTCATCGAACCCGACGGCGATGACAGCTGGGTGGATCTACCTGAACCAATGACCGATTTTAAATCTGTAGATGTTCGAGAATTACGCCAACGCATCCGCGAGTCGGGTATCGTGGGTATGGGTGGCGCCACCTTTCCATCCGCGATAAAACTCAATCCGGGCAAGCCCATCAAGACCCTGATCATCAATGGCGCCGAGTGTGAACCCTATATCACCTGCGATGACAGGCTGATGAGGGACTTTGCAGGCCGCGTGATGGAGGGAGCACGTATTCTACAGCACATGCTGCAGAGTGAAGAGTGTCTGATCGCCATCGAAGACAACAAACCCGAAGCGATTCTCGCCATGTTTCAGGAGTTGCGGGACGAAGAGAATATCGAAGTGGTGCGTATTCCCACACTCTATCCCAGTGGCGGCGAGAAACAGCTGATCCGGATCCTCACCGGGCGCGAGGTACCCACTTCCGGCCTTCCTGCCCAAGTGGGTGTAATCTGCCATAATGTCGCCACTACCGCAGCTATCGCAGACGCAGTGCTCGAAGGCCGGCCGTTGGTTTCCCGTATCGTGACGATCACCGGCGAGGGAATTCGTGAGCCAGGTAACTTTGAAGCCCCGCTGGGTATGCTTGCCGGGGATCTTATTGCCCAGGCCGGCGGCTATATCGAACAACAGCCGCAGCAACTGATTCTGGGTGGCCCCATGATGGGATTTGACCTGAACACTGACCAGGTCCCCATCACCAAGGGCGCCAACTGTCTGCTTTGCCCAAGCGAAGAGGAGAGTCCGCTACCGCAACCGGCCCGGGCATGCATCCGCTGCGGACGCTGTGCCGATGTTTGTCCAGCCAATCTGCTGCCGCAACAGGTCTATTGGTACAGCCGGGCCAAAGACCTGGAACAGGCGCAGGATTACAACCTGTTCGACTGCATCGAATGCGGCTGTTGCTCACACGTATGCCCTTCTCATATCCCGCTGGTCCAGTACTATCGTTATGCCAAGGCGGAGAGCTGGGCGCAGGAGCAGGAACGCCGTGAATCCGAGCACGCCAAACAGCGGCACGACTTCCGGGTCTCACGCCTGGAGCGACTGGAAGCGGAACGTAAAGCAAGGCTGCGTAAAAAGAAACAGGACCTGAAGAGTAAACCGCCGGCGAAGAAGAGGGAAGAATCCAAAAAGGAAGCCAGCGATAAGGATGCCAAGCAAGCTGCCATCGAAGCGGCCATGAAACGAGCGGCCGAGAAAAAGGCCAGGCAACAGCACAGGCCAAGAAATACCGATAACCTGACATCCGTCCAACAGGCGCAGATCGAGGCAGTGGACAAGAGACGCCTGGTTGCCCGAGAGGAGAAGGAGCAACAGAAGGAGCATCCCGAATAATGGAATTCCATACTACAAGCTCTCCCCACACCAAACGCATCAACAGGGTAGATAAGGTGATGCTGCAGGTCGTATTGGCGCTTTTACCCGGGATTATTGCCCTGATTTTCTACTTCGGCTGGGGCGTGCTGATCAATTTGATACTGGCTGTCATCGCCGCAACCGCTTTCGAGGCCACGGTGATCAAACTGCGCAAGCGCCCTGTGATACCGGCACTGTTGGATCTAAGCGCAGTTGTCACCGCCCTGCTCTTTGCGGTTGCCATCCCACCGCTGCTGCCCTGGTGGCTGGTTATTCTTGGCATGGCCTTCGCCATCATTATGGTTAAACAGATGTATGGCGGCTTGGGCTATAACCCTTTCAATCCCGCCATGGCGGCCTACGTCCTGTTGCTGATCTCCTATCCGGTGGAGATGACCAGCTGGTTGCCTCCTTTCATATTGGCGGAGCAACAGCTCAATCTGTCACAAATCCTGGCATACAAGTTTACCGGCGCACTGCCTCAGGAGATAACACTGGACGCTCTCACCATGGCCACTCCATTGGACCAGATGCGTACCAATCTCGATCTCAATCACATGATCAGCGAGATCCGGCAGAATCCCTTGTGGGGTGATTTTGGCGGTCTCGGTTGGGAGTGGATCGGCAACTGGTTCCTGATGGGTGGGATCTGGATGGTCTACAAGCGTACCATCACCTGGCATATACCTCTGGCATTTCTCAGCGGATTGGCCGGCATGGCGGCCATCTTCTGGTTGTTCGATGCAGAGAGCTTCCCCTTTCCGCTGTTTCATGTTTTCAGCGGCGGAGCCATTCTCGGTGCCTTCTTTATCGCAACCGATCCCGTCACCGCTTGCACCACTCGAACCGGCCAGTTGATCTACGGCGCATCAATCGGAGTGCTGGTGTATATCATCCGCACCTGGGGAGGTTATCCGGATGCTGTGGCTTTTGCAGTACTGCTGATGAATATGGCAGCACCGACCATCGATTACTATACCCGCCCGCGAACCTACGGACATGGTGAGGTGAGGCGTGAATAACCGACATGCAATACTGATTGCAGCCGCAATCCTTGCATCATTTGCGGTTTTAGGCACCTCGCTGGTGACCATGACCCATGCGTTTACCAAAGAACGCATCGAATTGAACGAACGCGAAGCCCTGTTACGCTCGCTGCATGCACTTGTGCCGTCTGAGAGCATTGACAACGATATGATCTCCGATGTCATCACAGTCAGAGCAATAGATTCCCTCGGCCGGGATCAGACGACTGTCTATCGCGGCCGCAAGCAGGAACAACCGGTGGCGGTTGTACTGAACACTGTGGTACCCAACGGGTACAGTGGACCGATCAAACTGCTGGTGGCGGTCAGATATGACGGTACGCTAGGTGGCGTAAGAGTGATCAGTCATAAAGAAACCCCCGGCTTGGGTGACAAGGTTGAGGAATCGCGCTCAGACTGGA
Organism: Candidatus Thiodiazotropha sp.; assembly: GCA_040506195.1. Classification (GTDB taxonomy): domain Bacteria; phylum Pseudomonadota; class Gammaproteobacteria; order Chromatiales; family Chromatiaceae; genus Thiodiazotropha. The sequence continues at coordinate 650,062 of JBEVXH010000001.1, forward strand.
TATACAGTTTCAACGGCAAATCGTTGCACAATCCGCCATTGAAGAAATGGGGCGTCAAACGGGATGGTGGCGTATTCGATCAGTTCACCGGTGCTACCGTAACACCACGCGCCATTGTCCAGGCCGTGAAGAAGACACTGCTTTATGTGAGGGATCACAAAGATGCGCTGTACGATCGATCCCCAACAATAGAGCATAAGGGATAAGCTATGGCTGAACAAAGATACCGCAATCTCATCGTTGACGGGTTGTGGCACAACAACCAGGCACTCGTCGCCCTGCTTGGCCTGTGCCCCCTGCTTGCGGTGAGCAATACAGCCATCAATGGCCTTGGCCTGGGGCTTGCAACGACAGCTGTCCTGGTTGCTTCCAATACAACAGTCTCTCTGATACGCAGCTTTGTACGCCCTGAAGTACGCCTACCTGTATTTGTCCTGGTAATCGCCTCATTCGTCACCGCCATTGAACTAAGTATGAATGCCTATTTCCATGAGCTGCACAAGATACTCGGCATCTTCATTCCCTTGATCGTAACCAACTGCATCATCATCGGTCGCGCAGAAGCCTTTGCTTCAAAAAACAATCTCTCTCATTCCCTGGTGGACGGTATAAGTATCGGTATCGGATTCACCTTAGTGTTGGTTACACTTGGCGGTATGCGCGAACTGGTGGGGCAGGGTACACTGTTCGATCAGGCGCATCTGATGTTTGGCGAGGCCGCACAGGGACTCACTGTCAAGATCGATAATTTCCCCGGCATGCTGATTGCAATCCTCCCACCCGGTGCATTCATAGGTCTGGGACTCTTGATAATGGTTAAGAATCTAATCGATCAACGCCTTGCTGCCCAGGCAATCCTGAAAGCCGAGTATCCCGAAGGCACCCGGGAAACAGCAAGCTAGCCATGACAAAGTGAATTCCGATGACCGTAACCAGGGCCTGATGTGAGTTCATTAGCGGACATTTTCAATACTCTGTTTTGAAGTAGGTCATTCGCAACATGCGTATTCATCGATTCTTCACTTCTCATCCCCTGCAGAATGGTTTGCAGGTTACCCTCGAGGAAGAACCGTCACACCATATCAACCAGGTGTTGAGACTTCGTGCCGGAGACAATGTCGCACTGTTTAACACTGACGGTGAGGAGTATGGCGCGACACTTACTCAGGTCAGCAAACAGAAGGTAACCGCCACAATCGGCGAACCAATCAGGTATGAAGCGAAAAACAATCTGGCGATTCACCTCATATTAGGCATCTCCCGAGGCGATCGCATGGACTTCGCAATACAAAAGGCGACCGAACTCGGTGTCAGCCGAATTACACCTGTCTTCACCGATCGTTGCGTCATCAAAATGAATGAAACAAAGAGTACCCGCCGACTGGTACATTGGAGGCGTATCGTTATCAATGCCTGCGAACAGTCGGGACGATGCCGCATACCGGTTGTCGACAAACCGGCGGAGTATGGAAGCGCATTGAGTACTAAAGAGGGGGCCACGACGATCTTACTGGATCACCGCAGCCGGTTAACCCTGCATCAGATCGATGCTCCCCAAACCAACCTCTCAATCCTCATCGGGCCCGAAGGCGGGCTGTCGAACAATGAACGCCAACTCGCGATCCAGAAGGGCTTTATCGGTGTTCGGCTGGGTCCGCGGATTATGCGTACCGAAACGGCGCCACTGGCGACCATTGCCGCGGCACAAACGCTTTGGGGTGATTTCTCTGATTGAAAACTCAGCCGATATGCGGCGCCTCAAGGTAGGCGGCAGACTGCATCTCTTTCAGGCGGCTTGCGGTTCGATTGAATTCAAATGCCAAACGTGTACCGGCATAGAGTCGTTCCGGCAGTTCTTCAGCACTGATAACCAGCTTGACCTTCCGGTCATAAAATACATCAACGAGGTTGATAAAACGACGTGTGCGATCATCCCAGGTGCCGTCAAGATAGGGAATATCGGAGATAAACACCGTATGGTGGCAACGCGCCAATTCAAGGTAGTCGTTTTGCCAGCGGGGAGGACCACACAAGGCATTGAAGTCGCACCAGATCACGCCATTTGCACGCTTTAGAAATCGGATCGCCCTACCCGGAACTGACAAACGCCCGCCACTCTCCACATCTCCGCACACCAGGCGATCAAATTCCTGTTTCATCTGTTGCGCCGCATTGTCTCCCAATGGCGTATGATAAACGGTTGACGCTTCAAACAGCCGCAGCCTGTAATCATCATCCCCCATTAACTCGATCACATGATTGTTGCGTTTAAGGATTTCGATGGCGGGAAGAAAGCTGTCCCGTTGCAGCCCCCCTGGGTAGAGTTCATCAGGATGTCTATTGGAGGTTGTCACCAAAATTATTCCAGACTTTTCCAATGCTTCCAGCAGGCCGCGCATCAGCATGGCATCACCGATATCGATAACGTTGAATTCATCGAGACACAATACCTGCATGCGTTGCGCCATTTCGGCAACAATTAATTCCATCGGCGCACTTTCACCTTCGCGATGCTGCAAACGCTGATGAATTTGACGCATAAAACTGTGAAAGTGATGGCGTTCGATACCGGTTTCCCTGGTGTATTGAAAAAAAAGATCCATCAACCAGGTTTTACCTCTGCCAACCCCACCCCAAAGGTAGACGCCCTCGACAGATGCATTCCGCTTAAACCAAGACCAGCCACTGGATCTTGTTTTCCGTCGCAACTCTCCGGCAAGGCGTTCAAAGGAAGCAACTACTGTCTCCTGATGAGAATCAGGTTCAAATCCGTTTTTTTGCAGTATTTCTATATAGCGCTGATGTAGAGACAAGGGTGCGGGATGAGGGCGGGTGTCAGTTTACGACATCTAAAACTTGTCGTTCGATTTCATCCAGGTCAGGTATCATTGCCGGATTCATATCCAACTCCACCCGCTGCTTGATCAGTGGATCGAGTTCATCTTCCGAATTGAGCGGAATGACGTTGTCGGCACTTACTCTGACAAGGCTCGGGATGGCTTGCACCACCAAGCCGATATGGGTGAGCTTTTGTCGCTGGTTCAGAGTATTCATGACCATGATTCTGCCTCGGTGTCCAGGTATGACGACCCGCGCACCCAGCATACCCTCGAATGAGACAATGGGAATAACCACACCGCGCCAGATAGTGCTCCCTACAAGCCAATCAGGCTTTCCCTGTTCCACAGACTCGGGTTGCTGATAACCTATCACTTCAGCAATGACTGCATTCGGCAACAGGAGTTGAAGTTCATGGAGTGGAATGAGGACACTTCTGACCTCCTTGACAACGGCTCGGCTCATAATCTGCTTTCCGCCAGGACCTCGTTGATATTATCCAGCAATTCACTCTCCTGGTATGGCTTACCAAGGCAACGTTTTACACCCAAATCCATGGCGCGCTGCCGATGCTTATCACCCACCCGGGATGAGATCATAATGATCGGTAAACCATAGTAGTCGACGGAGTTATTGATATGCCGTGCCAGTTCGAATCCGTCCATTCGCGGCATCTCGATATCAAGCAACATGATATCTGGCACCTGTTCCTGCAACAGTGCAACTGCTTCGACCCCGTCTTTAGCCGTGACAACTTCCATATCGTGGCGTTCCAGCAAGCGGCTGGTGACTTTGCGCACGGTAATGGAATCATCCACCACCATAACCCGTAACTGATCCTCTGCCCGCTTTTTCGGTGCCTCCTTGATTATGCTGAGCGGGGAAGCGGCATGAGTGGCATCCATACGCACAAGGGCGGCAAGATCGAGTATCAATGCCACCCTTCCATCGGCAAGAATAGTGCCGCCGGTAATCCAACGCACACTACCAACCTGCTTACCAAGTGACTTCACCACAACCTGCCTGCTGCCAAGCAGTTCATCGACCTGCAATGCAGCCTGATGTTCACCTGTCTGCAACAACAACAGGGGCAGCCAGCGCGTCGCTTCCGGTATCTCGTGCTGCCCGACTCCCATCATACGACCGAGATAACTGACCTTGTAGTTCTTACCACCGTAGCTAAACCCTTCACGCCCCCCCTCATAACAGGCCATCAGCTCTTGACGGCGAATCCTCACGACGCCTGATATACTGCCATGGGGAATCGCATAGATCTCTTCTCCCGTGCGAACCAACAGGGCATCGGAGATTGCAAGGGTCAGTGGCAATCTAATGATAAAACTGGTGCCACGACCGGGTTGTGAATCGATCTCCAAAGACCCGCCCAGCTGCTTGACTTCACTGGTTACCACATCGAGACCAACGCCTCGTCCTGATATCTGAGTAACCTCTTTTGCAGTACTGAATCCTGGCAACAACACGCACTGAATCAAGTCATCATCACTGATCTCGGCATTGGCATCGATCATGCCCTGTTCCAGGGCACGTTTGCGGATCGCCTCGATATCCAATCCTCTCCCATCATCAGAGAGTGTGATGAGTACATCGGTCGCCTCGCGATCGAGATAGAGGGAAATTCTGCCCAGTTCCTGCTTACTTGCCTTCTGACGATCTTCAGGAAACTCGATACCATGGGAAACCGAGTTGCGCAGCAAATGCTCCAGTACCGGTACCATGCGGTTGAGGATGCTGCGATCCAATTCCCCTTCAACACCAAAACACTCAAGATTGGCCTTCTTGCCCAATTGACCGGCGGTCTGACGAACCAGGCGTTGCATCCTGGGTACAAGTTGAGCGAACGGCACCATGCGTGTGCGCAGCAACCCGTCCTGGAGATCAGTGGAGATACGCGACTGTTGCAACAGTAACGTATCCGTTTCACGTTGCAGGTCTCTCAGCGACTCATTGATATTCCCCAGGTCGTTGACTGTCTCCATCAAGGCCCTGGAGAGCTGTTGCATGGTAGAAAATCTGTCTAGTTCGAGCGGATCGAACTCGGTCCGATCACGGTCATCCTCATGTTCCCGTTCCCAACGGTAGATGATCTGTGCCTCGGTTTCGATTTCCAGGTTTCTCAATTGATTATGCAGACGTGAAACTGTCTGCTCCAACTCTGACAGGTTGAACCCAAGCACGCTATTCTGTTGTTCGAGTCGCGCCCGGTAGATACTCACCTCACCCGCATGATTAACCAGGCGATCCATGAGATCCGCATTGACACGCACCTGTTCCTTGGTGGGCTTAAAGCTCTCCTCATCCTCTTTCTTATCCGGTTCAAGCAGCTTCGCAATCTCATCGTTGAACGGGAGTACTGTCGCCGACTCAATGACTTCTTCAGCCGCTTCCATCTCTTCGCTGCTTTCATCCTCCTGTACTTCCTGGATCGGCTCCACCAAGTCCGCATGTGAAGGCGTGGGTTCGCCGCCAAGCAGATTCTGCAGCTGATCGACCTCGCTATCAGAGGCAGGCACTTTACCGGATTTCGCGATTGTCTCGATTTGCTGGGCCAGATGATCGATGGCGTGTCTCATTGAATCAGTGACCGTCTCGATCGGATCAATCTCTTTTTCAACAATGGCCGTCATCACCGATTCTATGGCATGACTCAGATTGCCAACCGGCATAATGCCAGCCAATCTCGCACTGCCTTTCAATGTGTGCAGATTGCGTTGTACACCATCGATGGCTGCATGGTCTTCAACATCTGCAAACCACTGTTGATAACTGTTTTCGATATGCTCAATGAATTCCTTCGCCTCTTCAATGAAGATCTGCACCAACTCATCATCTTCACCGACATCAAGCAGTACTTCATCATGCGCAAGCATGAATGATTCATCTGTCAGATTGCTTGCTTCCTCGTTGACACCATCAAGATTGAAGCTCTCGAAAGGTATCACCAAATCTTCATCGCCATGGGCCGATTCAGCAACTGCATCAGCACCCCTCTCAGACTCTTCCAACTCTTCCTCAAGGTTCGGATCTATGAGCTCTTCAATGGAATCCTCTTCCAGAGACGCATTATCGATGATCTCCTGGATCCGCTCGACCATCGGATCAGCTTGATGGACCTTACCGGTATTGGCGACATCATCTGTTTGAGTGGCAATCAAATCCAGTGCCTGGCGTACAACAGCAAACACTCTATCTGATATGTCTACCTGCCCCCTGATTACTCCGTTCAGCAAGGACTCCATGGCATGACTCAAATCACCCACAGGCTCGATACCGGCAAGACGCGAACTTCCCTTGATGGTATGCAACGCCCGCTGCATTCCATCCAGGCCTGTATGGTCTGCCCGGTTCTCACACCACTGGTTATAATTGTCCTCCAGGGTTTCCATCAATTCCCGTGATTCCTCAATGAAGATCTCAACCAGCTCCGGATCCTCGCTCACCTCGAACAGTTCGCCGTCATGCAGAAAGCTCATTGGCTCGTCATAGTATGAGGTGGTATCCATCGCTTCTGTCTGCGGAGGTTCCAAACCCGACTCTTCTGCCTTTCGCAACTCTTCTTCAAGGGCGTCATCATCGATTTCAGCGAGGTCCAGCTCCCCACCAAGCACGTTGTCCTCGGGCAGTGGCAGCTCCTCCTCAACGGCCTCATCCTCGACATCGATTAGCTGGAGTTCCTCTTCAAGATCGTCATCCTCAACCTCGACCAGCTGCAGATCCCCTTCAATAGTCTCATCCTCGACTTCAACCTGATCTACCTCATTCAGCCCGGCACTTGAGAGAGGTGCCTCCAGGCTGGACAGCAGTTGAGATGAGATACGTACATTTCCGCCCGATTCGGCATCATCGATTTGTGTCGCCAGGACATCCAGAGCCTGGCGAACCATATTCTGTAGAGAGGCATCCGGTTTAATCTCTTCGCGAGACATGCGTTCGAAAAGGTTTTCCAGACCATGGCTCAGATCCCCTATCGGGTTGATTCCTGCCAACCTGGAACTCCCCTTGAGGGTATGCAGGGAGCGTTTGAAATCGTCTACGACCGCAGTGTCCAGAGGAGACTCAGTCCATCTGTTGTAGTGTCGTTCGAGATTGTCCAACAGCTCCCGTCCCTCTTCGACAAAGATCTCAACCAGCTCATCATCTCCCTCAATCTCAAACAGCTCCTCATCGAGCTGGTAGCCGGCCAGATCTATCAGGTTCGATTCAATCGCATCCTGAGTTGGAATATCGGCTGTCCCGGGCAGATCAATCTTCACCTCGCCAGGTGGCGAATCTTCATCCGCAGGGAATGGTATGATGGCGTCATCCGTGATCGGTTCAACAGGTTCCTCGATTTCCGATTCTGACGTCAGCTCCCCTACAACCGTCTCCCCAGCTTCCTCAACAGATTGATCAACTTCAGACACTGGCTCCAGATCGTCAGTTTTTGAACGGACCTCTTCCTGTTCAGACCGTGATTCGACGGTTACCCGCTCCTCAACCTCAATTTGTGCACGCGCACTGCGCAAACCGTTAAGGTAGGTGTCAATATGAGGTTCGGGCAGACTTTCTTCAGGTAACCACTCGAGCAGCTTCCTAATGTAACCAACACTGCCACCGAACAGTTCAAGGATCTCCTCATCAACAACCATTTGCTGCTCATGCAATGCCCTGGCATAGTCCTCCATCGCATCGCTGAGCATGGCGATTGGTGAGATACCCGCCATATGGGCACTACCGTGCAGGGTATGGCAAGCACGCACCACCTCTTCCGGTATCAGTATCTCCGTCTTCGCTTTTCTGGCCCCTTCGATGAACTGCTCGATCTCCAGTATATGTTCCTCGGACTCTTCACCGAAGACATCAAGCAACTCCGAATCTATCTCGATCTCTAAATCTGAATCGGTGAATTCCTCAAGCAACCCCTGTTCGGCCGCCTGTTCCGAGAATATTTCTTCGGCATCTATTGTGGTATCTGTCCCTGAGACTGCAGCTTCAGCACTTGGTTCATGGTCCTGGTCGGAGACTTCAGATCGATCAGTGTCAACTTCCAGACTCGACAGTTCATCGAGAAAGGTATCAAATTCCTGCTTTGATTCTGTTTCTCCTGCATCTGTCGCTTCTTCGTACTCTTCTTCAATCTCACCCACCGGTACGGCAGTTTCACTCAAGACATCCTCAGAAACTTCAGATGGCTGGGTATCTATTTCGAGTAGCTCTTCCTCTGCCGGCTTTACGTCAAAGCTTTCCATTTGCTCCGGATTGGCGACAGGCATGGGCTTGCCATCAGCCAACGCATAGGCTTGGCGTTGGATAAGATCGACATCCAGATCCGGATATACACCCTTTTCCTGGCAACTGATCAACTCCGGCAGTGAATCGGTGACTCGGTTCAATAGATCCATCATGTCGGGGTTGACCTTGATGGTCTCGTCGATCAGGCGGTTCAACATGTTTTCAACCGCCCAGGCCAACTCACCGATCACTTTCGCGCCAACCAGGCGTCCGCTTCCCTTCAACGTATGAAACGAACGCCGGAATGTTGCCAGCGCCTCTCTGTCATTCTGATCTCGTTGCCACCGCGGAAGATGTTGCTGGATTACCTCCAGCTCTTCCCGCGCCTCTTCCGTGAAGATTTCAAGGATCTCAGGATCGATGTCCTCCAACACGGGCTTATCAACAGATGCGATTTCGGGTTCCTGCTCGATTTCAAGCTCTGGTTCCTGAGTTTCAGCCTCTTGTGCAGGCGCCGAGTCCATGGACTCTTCAGAGATGATTTCCAGCTCAGGCTGCGGCTGCTCTATCTGCAGGCTACTGGCACTCAGTTCCAGATCAGAGATCTCTTCCTCATCGAGCTCAAAGCCCTCTGTTTGATCGGCCGACTCTTCGAGTTTGATGTTTTCGGACGGTTCGGTATAGGTCGTGATCTCGACACCGCCCAGATTCTGCAGATCATTCAATGCAGACTGGGCGATTGCCAGTATCTCCTGACGATCACCGGCCCCATCCACCAGTGTCTCCAGATAATACTCGATACTACTGACCACATCCGCAAGGGAGTTGAGTTGTTGACGGACAGGTATGTGTTCATCATCGATCAGGTAGGATTGTACAAACTCTCCCGTGTGATACATCAGTTCAGCGGCATCACGCAGGTTGAGCATGTTCAACGCCCCCTGAACCCGCTTGAAACTCTCATAGACATTATCTAGAACCGAGCTGTTATCCGTGGCCTCGGTAAAGCTGATGATCGCCTCCTTAGACTTGGCAATCTCTACTTTCGCCTCCCTGACCGTCTGTTTGATCAGATTCTGGTATTCACCTTCCGGAAGACTCTGCACCAGATCGGCATCAGTCGACCCATCCCCTTTTACAGGTTGAAAGGTATGCAGGGTACTGAGCGAGGATTCCACATACAAAATGTCTCCAGCCATCTCCATGAGTTCGAACTCTTCAGGCAGTACTTCCTGCTCAACGAAATTCTTTACCTTGTCGGCTTGCCGATTGAGTCTCGATCGCAATGCACCCTGGCCGATCATGCCAAGTGTATCCGCCAGTTTCCGAATGGGGGCCTCCAGATGACCCAGCATTTCCATATCAGGCTTTTCATCCCTCATGAACAGATCGAGAATATCTTTGATGCGGGTCAGTTCACTGCCAACCGCATCCTTGATCGACTCAGCCAATTCAGCGTTGGAGCCGGTCAAGCCCAACCTGCCCTCGGTCAGTTCAGCCTCACTGGGCATGACGGAATCGAGGTTATAGGCATCCTTGATCTCTTTGATCAGGCTATTGTCGGATTCCGCCCGGGCAATATAATAGAGCAGGTTCTTCAAGAGTGCTTCCGGCGGTGTCTCGACCAGCGCCTGCTCACCCAAGTCGATAATCGTCTTTATCTTGCGATCGAGACGGCTGAACAACTGCTTAACAGCAATTCCCGGGGCAATCGATCCCTCGATCAGACCGTACATCAGACCTTCGGCAATCCAGAACAGATGGTGTACCGGCTCTGTACCCGCATGTTGATGAAGAGTGGCGAAAACATCCCGCAACAGCGGCCAGCCGTGAATGGTATCCCGTTTGCGATACCAACTGAGCAGGCCTAAATGGTATTTCTGCCTGATCTGGCGGGCGTACATCGGCAACTCAGCATTTGCTTCACCCGTTGCCCGAGCCGTGTCGATTTCAGGCTTGAACAGTGCCGCTTCCGACAGCAGTGGAGCATCCCGCACCGCACGCAGATCATTCAGCAATGGCAGAATAATCATCGGAATATCGGCATCACCGCCCTGCAGCTTCTCCAGATAGTCCGGCAGTTGAATAAGTGCCAGCATCAAGGCTTCGGCCGCATCCTCCTCTTGTCTGACCGTACCCTCCGCCATGTCTCTGACAACCAGTTCCATCTCCTCGGTGAGCATACTGGGGCCATACACCTGAACCATCTGCAAGACACGGGCAATCTGATGCAGATGATCACCACATACAGCGAGCGAACTGCCGTCTCCGGGCTGCTCCACATAGGCCTCAAGGGCCTGCCGGGCATGGCGAATGGAGATGTCCAACTCATCCTTTACCCAATTCAGAGCGCCAAATTCTTGCGCATTACTCATGTTGGCGCACTCCAATCAGGATGGTTGTTGGGATGACCATGGCAACTCGCATCTGTATTCGCATCAATCGAAGATCTCGGCCACTAAGAAGGCAACCGGAAACCAGCAACGGATTTCTGCAGCTGATCCGAAAGATCCGCCAACATGCCAATCGAGTTAGCCGTTTGATGCGTGCCTTCCGAAGTCTGATTGGTGATCTCCTGAATAACACTCATCGTATCCTTGACAGTCACCGACTGACTTGACTGATCCTGTGCTGATGATGCGATCTTACCCGTCAGGTCAGCGATGTATTGGGATACGCTCTCAATCTCCTTCAATGCCTCACCGGCATCCTCGGCCAGAGTCGCTCCCTTGACCACACCTGAGGTGCTCGCCTCCATAGAGGTGACTGCCTCGTTGGTATCTGCCTGAATGGTCTTAACCAGTGCTTCAATCTGTTTGGTGGCATTGATTGAACGTTCAGCAAGACGTTGCACCTCGTCCGCAACCACCGCAAAGCCGCGACCCGCTTCACCGGCCATGGCCGCCTGCATGGCTGCATTCAATGCCAGGATGTTGGTCTGATCCGCAATATCATCGATCAGTTCGACGATATCACCGATCTCTTGCGAACTTTCACCCAGGCGCTTGATACGTTTCGAAGTCTCCTGGATCTGTTCACGAATATTATCCATACCCGAGATGGTTTTGCGTACGGTACCAGCACCGGTACTCGCTATCTCCACCGAACGTTTCGCGACCTCCGCCGATTCGGTCGCATCCTGCGACATCTGATCGATAGCCTGGGTCATGGTCTTGATCGAATCATTCGCCTGAGTGATCTGCTCTGCCTGATGCTCACTCGCCTCGGCGAGATGCATAGCCGTGGCGCGACTCTCCTGGGTCGCGCCAGAGACCTGCTCAGAGGTGCTGTTGATGGTTGTTACCAGTTCACGCAGCGCCTCGATCGCATAGTTGATGGAATCGGCAATCGCGCCGGTAATGTCTTCTGTTACGCTTGCCGTCACGGTCAAGTCGCCATCCGCCAGATCACCCATTTCATCGAGTAGCTGGAGGATAGCTTTCTGATTTGCCTCATTCTGTTTCTTGCTTTCCTGCTCCCGACGCTGGGCGTCCATAATCAACTGCACGCCCAACAGCACCAGAAATAGCACCGCTGCAGCACCGAACACGGCGATCATTACGGGTCCCGCCTTTATGCCGAGAACGGAGAAACGACCCGGAGATTCGCCAAAGGCCGCGATCAGTTCTTCTGCTGCATTACTTACATTGTCGGATGAATTGTTGACCACGGAAGCCGCTTCAAGGGCAGGCAACACATCAGGAATATTACTGATGATCTCGGTGGTATTGTCGTTGATTGTGGCGAACAGCGTGGAGACATCCGTCAGTCTCTGCTTGGCGATCTTGTCATCGACCTTGGCGATATCCAACTCTTTGTCACCATTCAGCAATCCCTGCAGGATACGGCCGAAGAAATCGGCATCGCGGCTGAACTGGTCGATCGCCGCTGCGGTCTCCTGCCCACCTTCAAGCACCAGATTGACGTTTGAGTTGATGCGCTGAATCAACATCTCTTGCTCGGTGGCGATATAGATCTGCCGTCTGGGGGCGTTACTGCTGATCAGAACCTCAACCAACTCTTCCGACAACTCCTGCAACTGGGGAACAAACTCGGATACGACGGCGGAGAACTCATCGATCGCAAGAATATTCTCTTGCGCTTTCAGGATTTCATCGATATTTCCCTGTAATTCGAGCCACTTGTTCTCCAGATTCCGCACCTTAGGCATTACCTCTATGGGCGAAGCCGGGAGCCCCTGGCTTTTTGTACCGTTCTTCAGCTCCCACATGATGTTGTCGAAGCGGTCACGACTCTTCTTCAGCGGCGCAAACGACTGCAATTCACCGCGAGCGGCGGATATAGCATATTTTGCGATTCGCTGAGCCAGTACCTGCTGCTCGGCAGCACGGATCAGGTACTGCTCGTCGTAGGATTCACGCTGGGTCGTGTGCAAGAAGGTTACGAGTGCAAGGATTAGACTCACCAATACCAAAATGGCTAATATGGTGATGACCTTGTTGGAGGGCAACGTACTACCCGCGCGTCTACCTTTCATTCTGAATTCTCCCGAAAGCTAAAGCCCATGTCCTCATCCGATGTTCACCATTGCATCAGGTCGCGGCAATCTGAAAGCCCGGGTCTTCTGCTAGAGCCGAGAGACTGAAAACCGGCCATGTCATGCCATCCTGATCAAATTCGAATTGAACATATTTTGAAAATTTGTCGTTGACGAACTGCGTCTTTCTCGCGGTCTCCCTGGCAAAGTGACGCATACCCACCATTTCCCCGACCAATACCCCGGTCAAACCGCTTCCCAGGGTAATCACAAGCACTCGACTGCGCCTTCCATGTCGGGTTTTCATGCCGATCAGATAGAGCTGCAGATCAACTACAGGAATCAATGTCCCACGGACGTTCGCCACTCCCATCATCCAAGTCTTTGAACCTGGTACGGGTGTTAACGAAGTGGGGTGATTGAGGATCTCCTTGACGCCACTCAACGGCGCAACGAAACGATGCTCCCCCACATAGAACATCACGCCCTCCCAATAGCTCTGAATCAGCTTCTGTTGCGGCAGACCATAGGCCCTGTCTCTACAACGCTGTTCCAGCTCCGCAAGGAGCCCTACCACAGCCTGTGGTGTTTCTACAGAGGAGGAAGGCGCAAGGGTTGTATCAGACATCGATCAAGGCCTTGATCTTATGCAGTAATTCTGCAGGAGCCACTGGTTTTACCAAGTATTCCGTGGCACCTTGGCGCATTCCCCAGTTTTTATCTGTCTGCTGCCCCTTGGTGGTGACCATAATGACAGGTATACTTGCCGTAGACTCATCATTCTTCAGCTGTCTTGTGGCCTGGAATCCGTTCAAAACCGGCATCACTACATCCATGAGGATGATATCGGGCAGTTCCTGCTTGGCCACATCGACGCCTTCTTGACCATCCTTTGCAACAAGTATTTGATATCCCTGCTTTTCCAGGATTTTCTTGAAGATATGTATTTCAGTGGGTGAATCATCGACCACCAGAACCCTGGCCTTTGACTGACTCGATACCGGCACATCGCTTTCGACGGATTGTTCGCGGCCCTTGCGAAATATATTTTTAATCATCGTCTTTCTCTACCCGGTGGTTTTCTGCCTTATCGGCTGATGTCAGAATGTCTTTAAAACTCATGCTGCATGCTTGACATAGCGTTTGATCGCCCCGAGTAACTCATCCTTTGTGAAAGGTTTGGTCAGATACTGTTCCGATCCAACGATACGCCCGCGCGCCCTGTCGAACAGCCCATCCTTACTCGAGAGCATGATCACAGGAATTTTCTTAAAGACATCATTGTGCTTGATCAGAGCACACGTCTGGTAGCCATCGAGCCGCGGCATCATGATATCGACAAAAATCACATCCGGATGGTGATCGGCAATCTTTGCCAATGCTTCGAAACCGTCTGTAGCCGTTGTGACTTCGCACCCTGCCTTTTTCAAAAGGCTTTCAGCTGTCCTTCGGATTGTTTTACTGTCATCGATGACCATGACTTTGACACCAGATATGTCCATCTCATTATCATCACCGCTCACATCAAAATCCTCATGTCACGGACCTAGTTAAACTGAATAAATGCTGAGGCCCATAACACCCCAGCAACCCTATTTTTGCAACTACGGAGTAGCTCATTCCCCTGGCACCACTGTCGTCAACCCCCACAGTTGCCACATCTGCATACCACCTCTGTAATAGAAGATTTTGTTTGTAGGGTAACCTACACTCAGGAGCCCTTTGATTGCCCTGGGGGATTGTCCGCATTCCGGACCATTACACCAGAGAACGAGCTCTTTGGCATTGGTGAAATCCCATGTATCGGTTTTGCCCTCGCTATTGATAATGCCCATCTCCTCGAGCTTACGCGAGATCGAGCCAACTTCCCCCCTAAGTCTACCCCCGAAAAGCTTTAACGCATCATTATTTTCCTCAGTACCTGCTTTACTGAGCACAGTGAACGGGATATTGATCGATCCGGGGATGGTGCCGCGCTCAAACCACTCAGGGGTGCGGGCATCAATCAAGATTCCTTTGCCATCTCGGAATTTCGTCTCCATAAAGTCGAAGAGCTCAACCTCACCGATTGTAGCCACACTGGAATCCACTTGCATCGGCTGCAGACAGAACGGCGGACATTTACGAGCCGTCTTCGCATAATATCCCTTGAGCACATACTCCGGATCCTGTACCCGCTGTACCTTCACCGATTTTCCCTCGTGGATGACATGAAGATAGGGCTTATCACTTGTCAGCTTAATGTCCATCTCCTTTCCAACCTGCAACTCATCCGCGATTGACTGCAAAGGAAAGAAGCTCACCAAAGCTACCAGCGTTCCATAGTAGAACCATTTCATATGCTTTAACCTTCTGCTTCCACTTGGCCTAGACTCAAAAAATAACATCTGATGATATCAGGTCCTGCATAACGCCTATTGATTGAGAAAGCGATCCATAATCTTTTTACGTATCTCATCGATCGACGCCCCACCTTTATACTCTTCGAATACCTCTTCACGAGAGCGTCTTGGCAATTTTTTATAAAATGTAAAACTACCCATGTAACTCGCCTTGAGATCCTCCTCGAATGCCTTCAGGCTTGGCCCGTCAACCACATCTTCATCGTCAACTTCGCTGCCAGTGGCGGCATCAGATGACTCCACCTTTTCAGCTTCAGACGAAATAGCTGACAGATAGGGATCCTCCTCAGCAACAGTAAACTGAGCGAATAAAAGCATTGCAAACAGCGCAAATACCTTGAATTTCAAAAAGATATAAAATTCGCAGGTGATACGGGCATACCGTGCCGCCATCGCAATACACCTCAATATTATCTTAAGTTAACTCCGACACTACCCTATCGCACTGATGGTGGTGTACCATCAGAGGGATTCCGCATCCCGGTCAGTTCCATTAACCTGATATATAACACTCCCAAAATAGCAAGACAGCCTGTCTGCATCAAGAATATACTTCCCAATTCAGAAACTTAAAGCTTGCAATAATTCGCTGGCTGCCATATGTAAGTCACCATATCGGCAATGAATTTAAAAACTTAACTCTGTTTTTTACCCATTAAGATGCCTCCATGACCATACAACTCGGCGTAGTGATGGACCCCATCGGTACCATCAAAATCCAAAAAGACAGTACTTTTGCAATGTTACTTGCCGCACAGGCCAAGGGCTGGCGAATTCACTATATGGAACAGAAAAATCTCTCACTAAAGGATGGCGTCTGCTGGGCATCGACCTGTGATCTGCAGATCCGGGACGATCGATCGAAATGGTTTGAGTTCGGTAAAAGGCACAACCTGCCCCTGCATCAATTGGATGTCGTATTGATGCGCAAAGATCCACCGTTCGACATGGAATATATCTATTCGACTTATCTTCTGGAACAGGCCGAGATGCACGGCTGCCTGGTGGTCAACCGCCCCAACAGCCTGCGCGATGCCAATGAAAAGCTGTTTACCAGCCACTTTCCCCAGTGCGCCCCGCCCACTCTGGTGACCCGCAACGCCGATGAGATCCGCACATTCCATCAGGAACAGGGTGATGTGATCCTCAAACCTTTGGGGGGAATGGGTGGTGAGTCTGTATTCCGGATAGCCCGGAATGATCCCAATCTGGGTGTAATCATAGAGACATTGACCCGCCATGGCAGCCGTTACGCCATGGCTCAGCAATTCATTCCTGAGATTTCAAACGGTGACAAGCGTATACTCATGATTGATGGAGAACCTATACCTTTTGCCCTAGCGAGAATCCCCGCAGAAGGCGAGACCAGGGGTAATCTGGCGGCTGGCGGCAGGGGTGAAGGCGTACCCCTTACAGACCGTGACAGATGGATCGCCGGACAGGTCGGTCCGGCACTCAGATCGAGGGGGATTCTGTTTGCAGGGCTCGATGTTATCGGTGACTATCTGACCGAGATAAACGTCACTAGCCCCACCTGTATCAGAGAACTGGATAACCAGTACGGACTCGATATCGCTGCAGATCTAATGGATGCGATTAGCAATAAGCTAAACAAATGATGGTCATCGGCAAACAGACTGATCTATTGGGCGTGAGTCTCTTCGCCGCCGCCTGCGTCCATGCCTTCGTCATTCTGGGCATCACCTTCAAACCAACCGAAAAAAGCAAACCGGAATTTCGCCAGCAAAGCCTGGAGGTGATGGTACTGCGACGTCCAACAGAAGAGAACAAGACGGATGAAAAACCCGATTTTCTTGCCCAGACCAGTCAACAGGGCGGAGGTGAGGAGAGCAAACTGGTCAAACCCCCGTCATCAGAGGCTGCGGCACCGTTGGCTCTACCAATACCCGAATTGTCGACACCGACAGAACCGGTGACACCACAACCCCAAAAGCCTCTACTCAACACTGCGATCTCCAAGCTGAAGACGCCTACTCCACCCCCCCGGGAAGCCCCTCCACCCACTCCTTCAACCAAACAGCTGTTGAACAGTAAGGCGTTGGAAATAGCCAGAGTGACCGCCGAGTTGGAAAAGAAGACACGGGCCTATGCGAAAATGCCCAAGCGAAAGTCGATAAACGCCAGCACAAAAGAGTATAAATATGCCGCATATCTGGATGCCTGGCGGAGAAAGGTGGAACGAATAGGTAATCTCAACTATCCTGACCAGGCAAAAAGGAGCAGACTCTACGGCAATCTGGTACTCCATGTGGCGGTAAAGGCTGATGGCAGCGTTGAACAGATCAAGGTACTCCATTCCTCCGGCCATAAGATCCTTGATGACGCCGCAGTCCGAATCGTGCGTTTGGCCGCTCCCTTTTCACCGTTTCCCAACGAGATCAGAAAAGAGACCGATATTCTCGATATCACCCGCACCTGGCAGTTTTTACGCAGCGGCCGGCTCAATTCGCAATAGCTGTTGCAGCGGGGCGTCTGCAACTGGATACTATAGGCCATGCGTCCTGAAACCAATTTAACCAACCATTTCCTCATCGCCATGCCGCGCCTCGAGGACCCGAATTTCTTCCATACCGTCACCTACATATGTGAGCACACCACTGACGGTGCAATGGGTATAGTCATCAATCGCCCTATGGATCTGCATCTGGCGGATATATTCGAACAACTGGAGATACAGGTCAGTACCGACGACATCGCTGAACAGCCGGTCTATATCGGCGGTCCTGTACAGAGTGACCGGGGATTCGTGCTGCATGAATCCAGCACGGAATGGGCTTCGACGCTGAAAGTCACCACAGATATCAGTGTCACGACCTCACTTGATATCCTTGAGGCCATCGCTGCCGGCAAGGGTCCTGAACACAATCTCGTTGCCCTTGGATACGCCGGTTGGGGCGCGGGCCAACTTGAGAGTGAATTGGCTCAGAATGCCTGGCTGAGCGGACCGGCTGAGAGCGACATCATCTTCAACCGGGCCAGCGATGAGCGTTGGCAGGCAGCAGCCGACCTGCTCGGCGTGGACCTGAACCTGTTGAGCGGTGATACTGGCCACGCATAGAGAACGATATCGGATGGGCACCCTGCTAGGGTTCGATTACGGCAGCCGTAAAATAGGCGTAGCTGTCGGGCAAACGGTGACAGGTACGGCAACCGCGCTGGAAACATTGCATTTGGTTAATCATAAGCCTGATTGGCAACGCATCGCGAACCTTATTGAAGAGTGGAGACCTCAGGCCCTTGTAGTCGGTCTGCCACTCGATGTGGATGACAGCGAAACAGATGCCACACAACCGGCATTACGCTTCTCACGACAACTTGAGGGGCGATTTCATATCAAGGTCTATCTGGCTGATGAGCGTTACAGCTCCTTCGAAGCCAGGGACAGACTGGGACATAAAGCCAAGCGATTGGAAAACTATGATGCCGTAGCAGCCAAACTCATTTTGGAAACCTGGTTAAATGAACAATAGAAAAATGTATATGGATGCCAATGAGGTGAGAACCCTGGTAGACGCAATGACGGATAAAGTTCGTTCTCTGTCGAACTCAAGGGAGATAACAGATCCGTTAATGATCGGTATCCGTACCGGCGGTGTCTGGTTGGCTGAAATACTGCACAACCAGCTCGGATTGAATGATCCTCTCGGTACGCTGGATATCTCTTTTTATCGGGATGACTTCACGCGCATCGGAATGAATCCCGAAGTCCATCCGTCCGACCTCCCCACGCCGGTAGATGATCGCCATATCATCCTGGTCGATGATGTGCTGCATACCGGAAGGACCATCCGGGCGGCACTGAATGAGATCTTCGACTATGGACGTCCCGCATCGATCATATTGGCCACACTGGTCGACCGCAGCGGGAGGGAATTGCCGATACAGCCTGACGTGGTCGGATTGCACCCGGAGCTGGAGCAGAACCAGCATATCACCTTGATTGGGCCCGAGCCGCTCGGGTTGGTGATCGGCACCAAGACAAATCGGAGTTCCCGCAGTGATGAACAAGGTTAGACGGCTATGAGTTTCAGCAATAAAACCCTGCAACTGGATGACGAACTGAGACTGCTCCACTTCCTTACCATCGATGGACTGGATAGGGCGACACTGACTGAAATCCTCGACACGGCAGAGGGATTCACCGGCGTCTCCGAAAGAACCATTAAGAAAGTCCCCTTATGCCGGGGTAAAGTAGTCGCCAATCTCTTTTTTGAAACCAGCACCCGGACACGAACCACCTTCGAATTGGCAGCAAAACGTCTCTCGGCGGACGTCCTCAACCTCAACATCAGCGCTTCCGCCACTTCCAAGGGTGAAACTCTATTGGACACGCTGCGCAATCTGGAAGCGATGCATGTGGATATGTTCATCGTCCGTCACGCCAGCAGTGGGACCGCCCATTTCATTGCACAACACGCCGATCGGGGAGTCGGCGTCATCAATGCCGGTGACGGTCGTCACGCCCATCCCACCCAGGCGATGCTCGACATGTTCACCATCCGCCGGCACAAAGGTGAATTTTCCGGACTGCGGGTAGCCATTGTCGGCGATGTACTCCACTCGCGGGTAGCCCGTTCGCAAATACTCGCCCTGAATACGCTCGGGGTCTCGGAAGTTCGAGCTGTGGCTCCCCGCACACTGCTGCCGTCGGATGCGCGCAGTCTCGGTGTTCATGTCTATCACGATATGGAAGAGGGTATATGGGATGTGGACGTCATCATCATGCTGCGTCTGCAAAAAGAGCGTATGCAGGGTGCACTGCTCCCCTCTGAGCATGAGTATTTCAGTCTTTACGGACTCACTGAAAAACGCTTGGCACTGGCCGACTCGGAAGCGATCGTAATGCATCCAGGGCCCATCAACCGTGGTGTCGAAATGGACTCCCAGGTAGCCGACGGTTCAAAATCCGTAATCCTGCAGCAGGTCAGTTATGGCATTGCCATACGCATGGCGGTGATCTCGAAGGTTATAGGCACCCAGAACCTACGCATGCAGGAGGTGGCGGGATGAGAAAGAAGAAAGAGATCTCAATCCTAGGTGGCAGGGTCATAGATCCGGCAAACGGCATTGACGAGATTACTGATCTGCACATCGCCGGCGGTAAAATCCTCTGCCTCGGCTCCCCCCCGAGGGAGTTTCAGGCAACTCTCGCCATCGACGCCACGAAACAGGTTGTCTGTCCCGGCCTGATCGATCTCAACGCCAACCTGCGGGAACCCGGGGCGGAGCACAAGGCCACTATAGCCAGTGAAACCCAGGCCGCGGCCAGCGGCGGGATCACCACAATCTGCTGCACCCCTGACACCTATCCGGTAATCGACACACCTGCGGTGGTCGGACAGATCCGACACAAGGCACGTAAAGCGGGCTATTGCCGTCTTTTGCCCCAGGGGGCTCTGACCCAGGCCCTGAAAGGCGATCGACTGAGCGAGATGGCGGCACTCAAGGCGGCTGGCTGCATAGCTGTCACCAATGCCTATACCCCGTTAGCCAATACCCTGGTTCAACGTCGAGCCATGGAGTATGCATCCACATTCAATCTACTGATCATTTTACGTCCGGAAGATCACTACCTCAGTAACAACGGTTGTGCACATGAGGGCAAGGTCGCCGACCGGCTGGGTCTGCCTGGCATTCCCGAAGCGGCTGAGACAGTTGCGGTTGCCCGCGATCTTGCATTGGCGGAGACCACTGGAGCTGTAATCCACTTTCACGCCCTTTCCAGTGCAAGTGCTGCGCGGACCATGGCGTGGGCCAAGCGTGAAGGGCGACGGGTCAGTGCCGATGTAGCCATCCACCAGCTGCATCTGAGCGAAACGGATATCGAGGGTTTCGACAGCAACCACCATGTCAGCCCCCCTCTGCGAAATGACAGTGACCGTAATGGCCTACGCGATGCTGTCGCAAACAATGTCATTCAGGCAATCTGTTCCGACCATCAACCCCATGAGGCAGACGCCAAGGCATCACCCTTCCCCGACACGGAACCGGGTATCTCGGGACTCGAGACCCTGTTACCCCTGACCCTGAAACTGGTCGATCAGGGGGTTCTGGAACTGAGCGACGCCATTGCCCGCCTAACCTGTGGCCCGGCGGACATACTCGGCCTGAGGATGGGACGATTGACGCCAAACCACCCGGCGGATATCTGTATTTTCGATCCCCGTCAACGCTGGATCGTAGCCAGGGAGAAACTCCTCAGCGCGGGTAAAAACACACCGTTCACGGGTTGGGAAATGCCGGCACGGGTCACCCACACACTATTGAAAGGCCGAGTGGTCTATTCTCAAAATATCCATGAAGAAAATGCAACGTGACACCGTCTTTCTTGAAGATGCTGAAATCCTTTCACACCAGGCTTTTGCCGGCGATCAGTTCATCATGCGCCTGCTCGCTCCCCATTGCGCCGCAAAGGCAATGCCCGGCAGTTTTGTGCATCTCACATGTGACCCGCAGCTTCCAATGCGCCGACCGATCTCTATCATGCGTTGCTCCGCCAAGCATGGCTGGATTGAGCTGCTGTATAAACGTGTAGGCAAGGGAACCGGACTGCTGGCACAACGCACGACCGGGGAGAAGATCAGCCTCTTGGGCCCTATCGGTAATCCCTTCACTCCTAGCCCAGGCCGTAACAAACCCCTTTTGATAGGCGGTGGTGTGGGCATGCCTCCAATGCTATTTCTGGCTGATTCCTTGCGTAAAGACCCGCAGAAACAACCCTTTGTGATTCTCGGCTCTGAGGTGCCATTTCCTTTTCAATCCATCCCCTCTCAAATCATCATTCCAGGGCTGGCCGACGGTGTGATCGCCAGCATGCCGCTGCTGGACGATTGGGGGATAGGCTGCAGGCTTGCCAGTCTGCAGGGCTTTCCTGGAGTATTTCAAGGCTATGTCACTGAGTTGGCCGAACAATGGATCAGCTCCCTCAACATGCAGGCATTGTCTGAGGTTGAGATCTTTGCTTGTGGCCCCCACCCAATGCTGGAAGCGGTTGCGCAACTGGCCGCCAACCATGATATACCCTGCCAGGTCTCTCTGGAGGAGTTCATGGCCTGTGGCGTCGGCGGTTGCGCCGGCTGTGTGGTGGAGGTGCAGACACCTCTGGGGCCGGCGATGAAACGGGTCTGTGTCGATGGGCCGGTATTCGATGCCCAGACAGTGTTTGCCTGACACCAATGCGCGGCACCCTGCAGGCAGTAATAAAGTCCCTAAAAGCGATGAACAAACCCTAGACTGGCCGACTCCAGCTTGTAGTCGACGTTATGGATATCGCCGACAGCATGACGCAGCCACTCAAGCGTCAGCGCATTCTGTTCGTCCGCATAGAGTTCGAGACCAATACCATAGCCAATCGCAGTCTCATCCACACTGCTGAAACCGGGGACATTACCGGAAAAATGGGTCACTCCACCTAAGGCATAGAGTCGGGTCCGGCTGTCGAGGAGAGGGAGATTACCCCTGGCGTAGATACTCAACAGATACTCGATCTGATAGCTGCGGTCATTGACCACATCCTCGCCAAACAGACCGAACTGACCTTCAACTGCCAGAAACTCATTGAACTCCATGCCCCCTCGCACCAGCAGGCCGGCACTGCGAAAATCGGTATTGGAATCATCCTCCTTGTATTGCGGGGAAGAGACCATAACCCCGATATAGCGATTCCCCTCTATACCTGCACCCTTGACAGACTCTTCGGAAATGGCTACTGAAGACAACAGCAGGCAACCGCCAACGACAATAACAGTCAGGTAGTTCATTCTCTCTCTCCATGATTTCAATCTACTCTCAGTTGATACCTAGTGAAGTCTAAACATGACCAAAGAAAAACACCATCCGCACTACAGACTTACCTGCTATAACCGGATATTACAACCTCCAATCCGCCACGGCGTCATCAGCGCCAGCCTTTGTCGCGCGCCTTGTTTGTCCATACCCAGACATAGGCAATACCACTGACCAGGGTGGTGAATCCGGTAACCCAGGTGAGCCAGATCAGCAGCTGGGAAGGCAGGGTAAAGGGGCCGGCATTTGTCACCACCAACAGCACCAGCACTATCTGTAACAATGTATTCAACTTACTGATCAGGCTTGGATTAGCGTCCAGTTCTTCAACACTGAAATTATAATAGAGCGCTCCACCCATAATGGTGAGATCGCGGAAGATCACAAGGATCACCAGCCAGACGGGAATCAGCCCCAAACCTCCGAGCACCAGAAACGAACTCATCAGCAGGGCTTTGTCGGCTAAAGGATCGAGTAAGCCTCCAAGGTGGCTTTGCCAACCAAACCGTTTTGCGAGGAAACCATCGATGCCGTCGGAAATACCGGCTACTGCGAACAGTATCAGGGCATAGGAGAACTCATGCTCAAACAACAACCAGACAATCGGGATAGTCAATAAGATGCGCAGTACACTGATCAGGTTGGGGATATCCTTACTCTGCATCGAAATGGCGGCTCCGTATCATGCTAGGGCCAGTAAACACTCATCCAATCGGTCCTGGCGGAATTACTGTCTGTCCAGCAAAGCTGAATGAGCGATGTGTAATCACTCTAAATGTACGAATAACAACCCCGCTGGGTGTAGATCGTGTGTAGTGTCCCATATTGTTAGATGATTTCAGAGACCCTAACGCAAGCGATATACCAGACTTTCGCCAACGACCACCTCTGGGTTCTTGTTTTCGACTGCTGCCGAATAATCGAGGGATTCCACCGGGTCGAGCACGGAACCAAGTTGAATACCACGCTCCAATGCCTCCCTACTGCCATGAATACGGACCTTGAAATTAACCTTTTCGGTATCAGCCGATAGCAGATCAAGTTGTTCGATCATCGCCAGCGACTGCAGATATTCTTTAACCAATACAAAGTCTGCCAACCTTGTAAGTCCATGTACGCGAATCCTGATATCGGTTTCCCCCTGAGTAACCTGTTGTGGAGCAAATCGCAACGCAAGGGCATCAACGGCTTGATTCAAGCCCTCACTGGCAAGGGCCACTTTACCTTCGGCACTGGTCTGCCAGCGATTGACTTTATCGGGCAGATAGAGCAACCACTCACCTCGCCAACTGCGTGAACCCTGCCGGATCATACGGCCGACCAGAATCACATCAGGCTGATATCGCGCAGAGGCCCGGCGGATATTCTCCTCAAAACCGCCCCACAGATCGCTTACCCGTATTGCGTTTCGGTCCTCCATATCCATGAGTGGCCAGAGAAATGACAGACCCCGTGACTCCCCCACCCTGTTTAAATAGTGCCTCAGGCGCCGTTCCCGCTCGAGTGACAACAGGTCACGTCGCGCACCCTGTTCCTGGCCCAACCAGACCAGGATGGATGGTCGCGTACCACCCCACACCGGCACCCCGCTCTGACGTAGCAGACGATTGACCGCCCGCTCATCGAAACGCACCCACAACAGGCGATCCGGTGAATCCGGTGCAGCCTCGGGGTTGGAGGTTTCAAGTGTCTTATAGCGATATTGCTGGATATATGCGGACGCTTTTTTAAGGATGCCGGGGATCTCGGGATGGTTCAAGAGGCCACGATCACCACTCACCTTCACGATTACGTTGGCGAAGGCCGAGCGAATTCCATCCGCCCTCGCTTGTGCGCTCTGGCCGTGAACCGGAACCTCCGCTTCATAGAGCTTCCCCACCCGTTCGGCAGATACCCATGGCGCCGACAACAGAGCAGCCGAAAACATCAACCACCGGAAAGCCATCTTCAGTCGAGTTTGAATCATTGAATCGTCACACTTCACAAGGGTTCTCTGATAATCACTATCCGGCTACTTGGTTTTCAGTAATGAAAACATGGCTCGGCACCGAGAACCAGCCTAATCGGATCGTCGCATAGCGGGAAATTTTAACGCGCCTGCGGAAAAGATGAAAATCAGGACATGTACAACACTCACTGAGTCCCACTTCTTCTGTTAGAATCCCGGTCTGAATCACCTAGGGCCTGAAGCCGGAGTATCATCCCGTGGAGTATGAATCCAAACCCAGCAACCCCTCATCACTCAGCTACCGGGACGCCGGTGTTGATATCGATGCGGGCAATGAACTGGTCGAGCGTATCAAACCGATTGTTAAACAGACCTTCCGTTCAGGTGTACTCGCAGGACTCGGTGGGTTTGGCGCACTTTTCGAACTACCGCTGGACCGATTCCGGGAACCGGTGCTCGTTTCAGGCACGGACGGGGTTGGCACCAAACTGAAACTGGCATTGGAACTCAATCGCCATGATTCGATCGGCATCGACCTGGTGGCTATGTGTGTCAACGATATCGTAGTCGCGGGCGCCGAACCCTTGTTCTTTCTGGATTATTACGCCACTGGAAAACTGGATGTGGAGATCGCCACCGATGTCGTACGGGGAATCGCGGCCGGCTGTCAACAGGCCGGGGCGGCCCTGACAGGCGGTGAGACCGCCGAGATGCCGGGCATGTACGCGGAGGGCGATTACGATCTGGCCGGTTTCTGTGTCGGTATTGCCGAAAAGAGCCGCCTGATACTCCCGGAACGGGTACAGGAGGGTGACACACTGATCGGCATAGCCTCGTCCGGACCCCACTCGAACGGCTACTCTTTGATACGCAAGATACTCCAGGTCACGGGCGCAAACCTGGATCAGCCGTTCCAGGATAGCACCCTGGGTGATGCACTGCTGTCGCCCACCCGAATCTATGTCAAACCCCTGCTGGCCCTCATGCAGGAGGTGGAGATTCATGCCTTGGCCCACATTACCGGTGGAGGACTGCCCGAAAATCTACCTCGAGTCCTTCCCGCTGGCTGCAAAGCGGTGATCGACAGCGGCAACTGGCAACTTCCGCCCATCTTCGAATGGCTGCGAACTCAGGGCAAGCTGGCCAACGGCGAGATGTTACGCACCTTCAACAGCGGCATCGGCATGATTGTCTGTGTTGCACAAAAAGAGACCGAAACCACCCTGAAGCTGCTCAAAGATATGGGTGAAACCGCCTGGGTGGTCGGGGCAATAGAATCCGCAGACAATACCGATATCAGGGTTGAGATAAACGGACCGCTTGCGTGAGTGGCGCGTCAAGACTACCTGTCGTGGTACTGATTTCCGGTAGTGGCACCAACCTGCAGGCAATGATCGATACCATGCTGATCGATCTCCCCATTGAGATCCGCGCTGTCATAAGCAACCGCCCTGATGCCTACGGTTTGCGACGGGCCGAGCAGGCCTGCATCGAAACAGCTATCCTCAATCACAAGGAGTTCACAAACCGGGAAAGCTACGACCGTGCACTGATGAAATTAATCGATCGCTACTCGCCGGGTCTGATCGCCCTGGCCGGTTTCATGCGCATTCTCACGACCGGGTTCGTTCGGCACTACGCGGGGCGCATGTTGAATATCCACCCCTCGCTGCTGCCGAAATATACTGGATTGAACACGCATCAACGGGCGCTGGAAGCGCACGATCAACTACACGGGGCCAGTGTCCATTTCGTCACCGAAGAACTGGATGGCGGCCCACTGGTCGTGCAGGCCCAGGTAACTGTATTGGAGGACGACGACGCTGACAGCCTTGCGGCCAGGGTGTTGCGGAGGGAGCACCAGATCTACACCCTGGCAATACGCTGGTTCGCAGAGAAACGCTTATCAATGGATGAGAATGGCGAGGTCATACTGAATGGAAAGAGGCTTGAAAAACCCGTGGTGTTCACCCCACTGGAACCTATCGGATAGCTGATCAATGATCAGGCTCCGATACCGCAGCGGCTGGCTATTGGGGATTACGGCGATGTTTTGCTGCATGCCTTTGAACGCCGACATAGAGGGACTACTGAAGCCCTTTTCAGCGACATTCAGCGTTAAGCGCAATGTCATTCCGCTGGGTGAATTGATGCTTGAGTTCAGCCTGAATGAGAAGGGTGAGTACCGCTATAATGCCCATACCTTGCCGGGGATGCTTGCGGGTTGGCTGAGTGCCGATGAGATCATCGAAGTAAGTCAGGGACGATTGACCGGGGACGCAATCCAACCGACCAGTTATACCTATAAGGATTTGGGGAATGAGAATGAGCGCACAGAATTGGTATTTGACTGGCTGGCTGGCAAGGTCCTCACTACCAGCGGCGGTGTCACCTGGTCCCAACCCATCTCATCCGGCACTCAGGACAGACTCAGCCAGCAACTGCTGGTCCGCCTGCACCTGGCTAAGGGCAGGGACGATATCTCCTACCAGGTGGCCGACGGCGGAAAAATCAAGCGCTATAGATTTCTTGTCGAGGGTGAGGAAGAAGTTGAAACACCCTTTGGCCTGATAAACTGCCTGCGGGTGAGGCGAAGCAAAGAGTCACGCAAGCCGGACTACACCATCTGGTTCGCACCGTCGTTGGGCTACTTGCCGGTACAAATAGAGCGTAAAAGGTCCGGCCGCCTATACCGGATGGTTGTGGAAACAATCGATCAAAAGGAAAGTACGGATTAGGCTGGAGCCTGATTAGCCACATCAAAGACAAGGAGGTCTATTTTATGCCGATTACCGATTGGCCCATCGATGAAAGACCCAGAGAGAAATTGCTGCAGCGGGGCTCGGAATCCCTCTCGGATGCAGAGTTGCTGGCCATCTTTCTGCGCACAGGTGTTGCCGGCCAGACAGCGGTAGACCTGGCGCGCAGCCTGCTGTCCGAATTCGGCGGTCTGCGCCATCTGCTCAGCGCCGACCAGCGACGTTTCTGCAAGTCCAGGGGGCTGGGCATGGCAAAATACACACAACTGCAGGCAGTCCTCGAAATGGCTCGACGATACCTGCATGAGCAGCTTGAAACATCCGGCAGTCTGACCACTCCGGAACAGACCCAAGACTATCTGCGAGCCAGACTGCGTCACTATGCCTATGAGGTATTCTCCTGCCTGTTTCTAGACAACCGGCACCGTGTGATTCGCTATGAAGAGCTTTTTCGCGGCACGATAGACGGGGCCAATGTCCACCCCAGAGAAGTCGTCAGGCGGGCCCTGGAGCTGAATGCCGCCGCACTCATCTTTGCCCATAACCATCCCTCAGGGGTGGCCGAGCCGAGCCGGGCCGATCGCCAGATCACTCAACGCCTCAAGGATGCTCTGGCGCTGGTGGATATCCGTGTTCTCGACCATATCGTGATCGGCGAGGGAGAAGCGGTTTCGCTGGCTGAACGCGGGATGATTTAACTTGCCTCCCAACCCTTACTCTGATATAAATACGCGCCTTTCGCCCAGGGGATGTAGTTATGTCCCCTATCCAGGGATAACTATTTCGAGGTTTGGACCATGTCAAAAGTCTGCCAAGTCACCGGCAAGCGCCCGGTCACGGGAAACAACGTCTCCCATGCGCACAACAAGACTAAGCGTCGTTTTCTCCCCAATCTGCATACCCACAGATTCTGGGTCGAGAGTGAAAAACGCTGGGTCCGTCTGCGTCTATCCTCTAAAGGTATGCGCATCATCGACAAGAAGGGGATCGATTCGGTGCTCGCCGAAATGCGCGCCCGCGGCGAAAAAATCTAACCCAGGAGCCCAGAGTCATGCGTGATAAAATCAAACTCGTCTCCAGTGCCGGCACTGGACACTTCTACACCACGACCAAGAACAAGCGCAACCAGCCGGGAAAGATGGAGATCAAGAAATTCGATCCCAAGGTGCGCAAGCATGTGATGTATAAGGAATCGAAGATCAAATAGACCTGAATCCTCCCTGGAAGAGACCCGCCTCCTCGGCGGGTTTTCTATGTCCGGAAGGATAACCCGGTAGACTCCGATCAGCCGGGCTTCACGACATCTTTTCGAACAGCAGATTACCGGCGCTATCCGCTGTACAACGCCAACCGGGCTCCAACCAAGTGGTTGACGCCATTTCCGTAATCAGCGCCGGCCCCGCAAGCGCCTGTCCCACAGCCAGTTGCGCTCTCTCATACCGCGGCACTGGCATATCCACTCCCCAGACAGTCAAATACTCGCAAGCCTCGGCCGGCTCGGATCCGGCTGTAACATTCAATGCAACCGTTGTCTGCGGACCACGCAGGGCCACACGCAGATTAACCAACTCCACGGGCGCCGACATGCGATGGCCGTAACGTATTTCGTGTCGCTCATGAAAATCGATTTCCGCCCGTTCCAGGCTGCTCCAGGGGACGGTAAGGGTATAGGATTGCCCCGAATAGCGCAGATCCAAGGCATATTCAGCCTCGATCCGATCCCTGGCTATGCCCTCCTCCATAAGATCCGCCACTCCGCCCTGTGCGAGCCGTGTAAACGCCAGTCGGAGTTCACTGTCGCTCAATGCCTGCAACAGCCCAAGACGGGCATGCACCAACTGACGTCCCGGCCGGGTTGCCAGCATTCCCAAGGCGGACAGGACACCTGCGTTGAGCGGCACCAGGGCGGAGCGCATGCCCAGGGCGTCGGCCAAGGCACACACATGCAACCCGCCTGCGCCACCGAATGAGAGCAGGGTAAAACTGCGCGGATCAACTCCCCGCTCGATTGAAATCACGCGCAGGGCACGCGCCATATGCTCGTTGGCGACCCTGATCACTCCCTCCGCCGCCCTGTGCAGAGAGAGTCCAAGCCGCTGCGCCAATTGCCCCATCGCCTTCTCTGCCGCCTGCATATCAAGTTGCATACGCCCACCCAGGAAAGCGCTGCTACGCAAGCGGCCGAGGATCAAATTGGCATCCGTAACCGTCACTTTGGTGCCACCGCGGGCATAACAGGCCGGTCCGGGGTCGGCGCCCGCAGACTCCGGACCTACCTGCAACATACCCCCCGCATCCACCCAGGCAAGTGAGCCGCCCCCGGCGCCGATGGTATGCATATCCACCATCGGCACAGCCACAGGCCAGGGTCCGATATGCCCCTCCCGGGTCAATCTGGGACTCCCGTCAATCAATGCCACGTCGGTGGAGGTCCCTCCCATATCGAGGGTCAGGAGCTGACTGCGACCCGATGCCGCGGCCACATAGCCGGCACCGACCAAACCGCCTGCCGGGCCTGAGAGCAGCATCCGCACTGCCTGCCGTGCAACCTGATCCGCCGAGATCGCCTCGCCGGAGCTCTGCATCACTGAGATACGCGCCCCGCCAAGACATGCCTGCAGGCGCTCGATATAACCCTCCACCAACGGTCCCACCCAGCTGTTGAGCCAGGTGGCTATCCCCCGCTCATACTCGCCGCCTGCCGGCAGTACGCTGGAGGAGCGGGAACAAAAGATGCCTTCAGGTATCGCCGCCTCTATCTTCTTTTCGAAGCGGTCATCGAGATAGCTGAACAACAGGTTAATCGCCACAGCCTCGGGATTTCGGCGGGCAATCTCGCCCTTAAGCGTATCGATCTCCTGATCACTCAACGGCTCGACCGGTTTTCCCTGGCTGTCAAGGCGGCCGCCGGTTTGCAGACAGTCGTTCGCCGACACAGGCGCAACCCTGGCGTGCGGCTGCAGATTATAGAGTTCACTGCGCGCCTGACGTCCGATCGTGAGGATATCCTGCAAGCCGCGATTACCGATGTAGAGTGTATGCACGCCCTTGCCCTCCAAGGCGGCATTCGTAGCGACAGTAGAGCCGTGCACAATAACCAGATCGCTTGTCCCAAGCCCCAGCTCTTCTATTCCTTGCAGGATGGCCTGTTCCGGTGCCTGTGGCGTCGACAGCACCTTGTGTATCCGTATCTCTCCAGCGCGGTACAGAACGAAATCGGTGAATGTGCCTCCTGTATCGACACCCAGCAGATAACCCTTTTCATTCTGGCAAACAAAGCCGTTCATCAACCCTCCATTTCAGTGAACACACATATCGGAAACATACTCTGTTTAGGGCCTGTCAATAGACCCCAGTCTGATTGTGGAATCGATCGGCACCGGTGCAGTATGGAGAATACTGCCTGGAGGTCAAATTCCACTTTTCAGCCCGACCGCAAAGGTCGTTATTCCATCGACCGCAGCGATTGCCTCTGGCCGGCGGTATGATTTGCGTATCAGTTTAAACACAAGGTCTTGCATAGCCTACAAAGGGTGATATGTTTGGCAGGTCTCTGCCTTGGCAGCCTTTCCCGCACTGTGCGGACAGCCGACTATTACGCTTATGCCCAAACTGTTAACAACAAGTCAACTCAGCCGTCACTTCGGAAGCAGCCAGGTAGTATCCGCTGTTGATCTGAAATTGATGCAGGGTGACATTCTTGGCTTGCTGGGACCCAATGGTGCGGGCAAATCGACTATCATGCGGATGCTCAGCGGTGACCTTGCACCCAGCACAGGCACCATATCCATCTGTGGAGAGGACCTGTTAAACCGGCCGACCCAGGCAAAACATTTTATCGGCTACCTCCCGGAACGCCCTCCCCTGCATCGTGACCAGACCGTGGATGAGTATCTATGGGACTGCGCACACCTGCACGGACTGAATAGAAGACAAGCGATGCAGGCACGGGAACGCACCAAGAATCGCTGCGGCCTGGAACAGGCGGGAAGACGGCTGATACGAAAACTCTCCAAGGGTTTTCAACAACGGGTCGGTCTTGCCCAGGCGATCATTCACGACCCTCGGGTTGTCATCCTGGATGAGCCGACCGACGGACTGGACCCGGCACAGATTCGCCAGGTTCGTGAATTGATCCGGGAACTTGCCCAGGATAAAGGGGTGATCCTGTCCAGCCATATCCTGCCTGAGATAGAAGCGACCTGTAACCGGGTCACCATTCTGCAGCAGGGAAAGAGCGTCTATAGCGGGGAGATAACGCCACCGGCGCAGACCTGTTATCGTATCGGCCTCGACCGGAACCCGGAGCCGGATTCGATCAAGGCGATGACAGGGGTTGCAGAGGCAGAGCAGATGCACACCGACTACTACCGCATCACCTTGGAAGCGGGCTGCCAACCCAGCGAGCTGGCACGACAGATTGTGGCGCGGGGATGGGGCTTGATTGAGCTGAAACCGGAGCGGATGAGTCTCGAACAGCTGTTTCTGCAGGCCACTACCGGAGGGCATTCATGACACCCTATCTGGCCTGGATGGAGTGGCGGAGATTGATGCGCACACCCCTGCCCTGGGTTATCTTCAGTCTCAGCCTGAGCCTGCTGAGCTGGCAGTTTCTCGCCACGCTGGAGATCTTCAACGGTATGCAGTCGTCCAGCCGCAGCCTGGGACTGAGCCATCATCTGGGATTGCAGCTCTATGGTCTTGCCTCGGTGCTGATCCTGATCATCACGCCGATCATTACGATCCGCAGTTTCAGCGAGTCGTTTCGCGACGGCAGTTATGCGCTCCTGAGCAGCGCACCGCTATCAAACCTCTCCATACTTGCGGGCAAGTTTCTCGCTATCCTGATGTTTCAGTTTTTGTTCATCCTGATACCGCTACTGCTCTGCGTGAGCCTCTCCTCAGGCATCCGGCTCGACTTCGGACTGCTGTTTGCCGCCACCCTCGGTTTACTGCTGTTGAGCGGCGCATTCACCGCTATCGGTCTCTACTTCTCGACACTCAATGAGAACCCGGGAATCGCGGCCGCAGGCAGCTATGGTCTGCTGTTGCTGATTTCACTGCTCGATCAGAATACCGAGGGCGGCAGTTTTATGCACTGGCTGGCCTGGCCCTCCCACTATCTCGATCTGCAGCTCGGCCTCATACGTTTCGGTGATCTGGCCTACTTCCTATTACTGATACTCTTCTTTTTAGGCCTGGCGTTATACAGGCTCGACAAGAGGCGTCGTGGATGATTAATTGGGTAGGCTCACGTCTCAACGATCTGCTGTTCCATCTGGTGATGACCATCTTGCTGGTGCTGCTGGCCTGGCTCAGCAGTCGCTACGACATGCAGTGGGATTGGACCCGCCAGGGCAGCAACAGCCTCAATCCAGCCAGTATCGATATCCTGCAACGTACACCGGGTGAGCTGAACGTAACGGCATATGTGGGAGAAACGGCCAAGCTGCGTGACCGCATTCAACGCTTTGTGGCCCGTTATCAGCACCACAAACCAAATATCGAGTTGACCTTCATCGATCCCCTGCGCCGCCCTGATGAAGCACGCCGACAGGGCATCAGCCTATCCGGCGAGATTGTGCTGCGCTATGAAAAGAGGGAGGAGCGTATCCAGAAAGTGGATGAGGAGCAGTTCAGCAACGCCATCCTGCGCCTGGGCCGCGACAACAGCTACTGGATAGCAGGGCTCAGCGGCCATGGCGAACGCGATCTTACCGGCAAGGCGAATCACGATCTCGGCGAGTTCGGCCAATCTCTCAAACAGCAGGGCTACCAGATCGCGGGGCTTGACCTCGCCACTTCATCCGGCCCGCCCGACAATACCGCATTGCTGGTCATCGCCTCCCCTATCCGCGCCCTATTGCCAGGTGAGATTGAACGGCTTTCCGAATATGTTGCAGAGGGTGGCAACCTGCTGCTGTTGAGCGACCCGGACAACTGGATTCTGGGTGATTTGATACAGCGGCTGTTCAGTATCGAACAGTTACCGGGCACGATCGTGGATGCCAATGTCAAGGCGTTGGGTATCGATAATCCGGCCATCGCCGTGGTCCCGGAATATTCCAATCACGAAGCCACCCGGGGATTCAATCTGCTGACCCTGTTTCCACAGTCGGCGGCGCTCACACTCTCCGAGCAGCGGGATTGGGAAGCGACACCCCTGTTGCAAACCCTGGATAAGAGTTGGAATGAAACCGGTCCACTGAGCGGTGATGTCGAACGCAATCCATTGGCAGGTGAGGAGGCGGGCCCGCTCACGATCGGCATTGCTCTCGAACGCCGGCACAATGACAGGGATCAGCGGATACTGGTGATCGGTGATGGCGACTTTCTCGCCAACAGCTATCTCAACAATGCCGGCAACCTCGATCTTGGTCTCTCGCTCTGCCGCTGGCTGGTCGGGGATGATCAGCTGATCGGCATACCCGCGCCACAAGCCAGCGACCGCGAACTGCATCTGTCGAGGCTTGCCATCGGCACAATCGGCCTCGGTTCGCTGATTGTGCTGCCGCTCATGCTACTGGCTGTCGGCGCTGTCATGGCCTGGCGGCGGAATCGTGCATAGCGATGGTATCAAGAACCAAAATCAATCTGCTCCTGCTTGCTGTCGCAGGTCTGCTGGGACTGCTGGTATGGTTATCGCAACCAGCCCCCCTGCCGCCACTCACTCACCTCGATCCACAACAGATCACCCGCATAAGAATCAATGACCTTCAGGGGCGTGAAATCAGTTTGATGCGGCAACAGGAGCAATGGATGAGCGGCGAGCAACCCGCCGATCAATCCAGGGTCGGGCAACTGCTGAAAATCTGCCGGACCCCCAGCCTGAGCCGATTCACAGCCCCTGATGACCTGGAAGCCTACGGCCTGGCGCCATCCCCTATCATGATGACAATCGATGACACGACACTCAGCTTCGGCAACAGCGATCCGGTCAATGGCTGGCGTTATGTCCACCATCAGGGGGAGGTGCACCTGATTGCGGACGGCTTCTATCACCACCTCATCGCACCGGCTGAAGCCTGGCTGGCGAAAACCACAGATTAGCATGAGAACCTAGACGCATGCCTGAACTGCCTGAGGTCGAAACTACGCGCCGGGGCATAGCCCCCCATATCACCGGCCAACGCATACGCCAGGTCATTATCCGTCAACCCAGGTTGCGTTGGCCGATTCCCGAGAATCTGCCAAGCACATTGAAGGGGAGGAAGCTGTTATCGGTGGACAGACGGGGCAAATACCTGCTGATGGCCTTTCATCACGGCACCTTGATCATACATCTCGGCATGTCCGGCAGCCTGCGCATTGTCGAAGATGATACGGCAATACAAAAACACGATCATTTCGACCTTCTGCTGGGCAATGGCCTGCGACTCAGACTGCGTGATCCCAGACGCTTCGGCGCGGTACTCTGGACCGATCAACCGGTCATCGACCACCCACTGCTCGCCGATCTCGGTCCGGAACCCCTTGGTGACAGGTTTGACGGCGACTATCTGTTTGACCGGGGCAAGGTGCGTCGGACCGTGATCAAACAGTTGATCATGGACAGTAAGACCGTTGTCGGTATCGGAAACATCTATGCCAGCGAGTCCCTGTTTCGTGCCGCCATCCATCCCACCCGGCCCAGCAACCGGATCTCCCGCCGGCGCTACCAGAGACTGGCGGAGGAGGTCCGCAACCTACTCGAGGAGGCAATCGCCCAGGGCGGCACCACCCTGCGGGATTTTCTCAAAGAGGACGGCAATCCCGGTTACTTCGCCCAGTCGCTTCAGGTCTACGGCAAGCCGGGGAAGCCCTGTCCAAGGTGCGGCGGGACTATTCGCAGCAAAACCATCGGACAGCGTTCCACATTCTTCTGCCCCGCCTGCCAGCGCTAATGAGAGAAAGATGCTGCTTGACACTCTCGCCACCCCCTCCTAGCATGCGTGGACTTTGTGTAAGTCATGACAGCCATGGATATAACAACTATTCGCGAACTCATCAGCGACGACATGGATGCTGTCGACAAAATGATAATCCAGCAGCTGAAATCGGATGTGGTGCTGATCAACCGGATTGGCGCCTATATCGTACATAGCGGAGGAAAGCGCCTGCGGCCGATGATTGTGCTGTTGGCCGCCCGCGCCTGCGGTTACGCGGGCGGGAGGCATATCGACCTGGCCGCCATCATCGAGTTCATCCATACCGCCACCCTGCTGCACGATGATGTGGTGGATGGCTCGGATCTGCGGCGGAACCGGGAGACCGCGAATACGGTATGGGGTAACGAGGCGAGTGTTCTGGTAGGCGACTTTCTCTACTCCCGCTCCTTCGAGATGATGGTCGACGTGGGCCGCATGCCGGTAATGGACGTCCTCTCTCACGCCACCAACCGCATCGCGGAAGGCGAGGTGCTGCAACTGCTGAATGTGCACAACCCCGACACCAGCGAAGCGGAATACATGGAGGTGATAAAACGCAAGACCGCCACCCTGTTCGAGGCCGGTACGCGTCTTGGCGGCATCATCTCCGAGGTTGCCGAAGATCAGCAAAAGGCGCTGGCGGATTACGGACTGCATCTGGGTATCGCCTTCCAACTGGTGGATGACGCCCTGGACTACAACTCGGAGAATAAGGAGATCGGTAAAAACATCGGCGACGACCTGGCGGAAGGCAAACCGACCCTGCCGCTGATCCAGGCGATGAAGTGCGCCGGCCAGGAAAAGTGCCGACGCCTGGCGAATATCATAGAAAACGGCGGCCTTGAAGAGATCGATTTCGTCATGCAGGCCATCGCCGACTGCGACGCCATCAACTACACTCAACAACTCGCTCAACAGGAGGCGCAACAGGCCAAACGCGCCCTCGAAACCCTGCCCGAGACCCCCTATCGGCAGGCACTCGCCAGCCTCGCAGACTTCTCGGTCGCCAGAACCAATTGAATCGACTACCCGTTTCCATTACTATCTCTCGCTCGCTGCGTCAGCTTTAGGCTGACCCAGATCAAGATTCGGGGTGTAGCTCAGCCTGGTAGAGCACTGTCTTCGGGAGGCAGGGGCCGGAGGTTCGAATCCTCTCACCCCGACCAATCGGTCACTATCTTTCGCCGTTGTATGGCATCCAA
Source organism: Candidatus Thiodiazotropha sp. (assembly GCA_040506195.1). Taxonomy (GTDB): domain Bacteria; phylum Pseudomonadota; class Gammaproteobacteria; order Chromatiales; family Chromatiaceae; genus Thiodiazotropha. The sequence goes on from JBEVXH010000001.1 coordinate 686,651, forward strand.
ATCATTCACAGCATGATTAACTACGATTTAACCATCACCTTGGTTTGGCAGGCAGAAGCACCCCATTCATGATGGCTACCACTGATTAACGTAGCCCCATCGACAACAGACAAAAACCTCTGCCGATATGATTCCGCGTGGCGAAAATCATCAGATCGGAGATAGCCGCCATATCCATGGTGCGCCCGCTTGGCGCATCCTCGACTTCATGCAATGGCAGGGAGAAGCGGTTGTAACCGGGTTGGATCACCAGACTCAGGTTGTATCGATCCTCCAGCCGCCTGTTGTGGCTTTGGTCATGGATACGCAGGGTCAGGGGCAGATCCTCCGACTGATCGGAATAGATCAACAGTTCGAGGCGTTCATAACCACGCCAATCCGGTTCAGGCTCCTGCATATCCATGCCGGGCCAGCGTCCATCGAGCAGTGTGACATAGGTGCAGGAATCGATGCCCAGATCTCCCGGCAGGGACCAATCCTCCGGCAGGTCGAGATGGCGCACCACACCACCCTGGCTGCCCTCGATCAGTGCCCTGGAGAAAAAATCATCCGGGTCGATCAATCGGGGAAACTGATCGGCCCTGACCTGATAGGCAATGTACCAATACAGAGGCTGGGCAAAGGCAAATAAAACGAGCAGTAAGACAATGGCGATGGAGAAGCGGGGCGCCAGGGATCGTCTGATGAAGCCGGCGTACAATATGCCGCCTGCGGCAATACCCAGAAGATCCAGCATAACATCATAAAAACTAGGATCGCGGCCTATCAGATACTGTACCGCCTCTATCAGGAGGCCGAACAGCAAAGCCAGGGCCATTACCGGCCATATCGGCCGGTCCTGCAATTTATGATATGGCCACAATGCGATCAGTGTCAGCAGGGTGAAGATCAGAAAGTGACCGGAATCCTGTAGTGAGTACATCAGGCGGTTTTCACCTGGCAGATCGGTTCCCAGCAGAATTGCCGTTGTAATAAGCAAGGCGAGGAACACGAACCAGGAATCTTTAAAAGAGAAGAGAGGCACGCGTTATAACTCCATACGGTTCAAACCAGAGTTAAACACGCTTCATACCCGGGCACCACCCGGGAACTGACAGCGGTGCAGTTGAGATGATCGACGATATACAGGGAGCAGCCCGGATTGTTGTCAGACCCTACTTTCAAACCCTTGAATCTGTCACTGGGAAAGAAAACCTGCACTGTACAGTACCAGATCCGTATGCCTCAGCCATTTCGTGAGGGGTTCCTGCTCCAGTTCGGGCACTCCATCCTTGACCCAACGCCTCAGGGCCTCTCTGGCTGTGCTCTGTACCAGGTAGATCATCTCTCTGACCAGCGCATCCAGTTCAGCGAGCGCCTTCTCCTCATTACCGATAATGTTCAACAACTTGGCCGGGGCACGCAGATCGAAACCACAACGTTTTGCCATGCCTGTCAGGCTTTTCAGCTGTTGCACGATAAACCTGGCCATTTCGTTGTCACCGCTCACATCGATCGCATCCGCGCCCTGCAATATATCGTTCAGGAGCTTCATACGCGCCTGCAGGATCGTCTTATTGATGCTACCCGTCGAGGATGCATTATCCTTTGCCCCATCGACACGTTTTGCCGCCTCGATCAAGGGCACCATAATATCCTTGCCGAACCGTTCGGTATTGAATTTCAACACCTCCGAGGTGGAGAAGAGTCTGCCGCCGCTGTTTTTCCGTTCCAGCCGGATCGCGGTCAGCAGCTCGGCCGCCCCGAGCACCCGGGCGGCGGGCGTCACGCTATCACCTGACAATCCATTGGGATAACCGCTGCCGTCGAGTCTTTCATGATGCTGATGCACCGCCTCGCTGATGCGGGGATGGTAACTTGGGAATAACTTCAGGAACCGATATGCAATACCGGGATGGGAGTAGATCTGGCGATGCTGCGCCATATTCAAAGGCTGTCGACTGGTAAAGATCGAGGGCTCCAGATGCATCTCCCCAAGATCCAGAAAAAGGGCAGCCGTCGCCAGCTCCTGCCTGTCGTCAGCGGGCCACCTCAAGCGGGAAGCGACATACAGTGCAATCAATGCGACACGCACCATGTGATGATAACGGTCAACGCAGCATTCCCGGCAAACCGTCAACTTGAATGCCAGTTGTGGCTCTAGCGGGACGGTCCCCAGAGGGGTCAGCAGATCTCTCTGGATAAAGCGCCGATCTATGGCCTGTTCGAGTTCAGGCTCATCATGCAGTAACCGCTTGCCATCGCGCATCAGCTTTTCAGCCGTTACCCTACTCTCCACAGCCAACGAAAAGTCCAATGGTCGCAGTAGTTTATGACCTACCAGCCGATCATATTTCGAGCTATCCACCGATTCACCCCGCTTCACCAGAGTAATCCCCTGGTCACTCCGTATGTCATCAATGGCCATTACCTGGCGCAGATCGCCAAGTTCTGTGACCAGCTTGATGTAGGGGTCGGGATGTATCACTGAATCCATTTGCCTGGAGTGAGGAATTCCTTATTAAGTAGCGACAGGAAGTACGCTTACTTTACCGCATGAAGGGGACCTCAGGCAGAACAATGGCTCCCCGCGAAAAGGTCAGATGGAACTCTATCCAGTGTGCTTCTAAGTTCCCACGCTCCCGCGTGGAAACGATAAGATATTTGCGTTTATTCGCGTTTATTTGCGGACCTTAAAATTGTTTGCGACTATTTGCGGCCCGTTTCTACAACACCTTGCTTGACAACAGATGACCTGACGGGGCAATCAATCGCCACGGCCGATGGCGTAGTAGCTGAAACCGGCCTCTTTGAGACGCTTGGGATCATAGATATTGCGGCCATCGAATATGACGGGCTCACTGAGGGCGAGTTTTATCTGTTCGAAATCGGGACTGCGAAAGACCTGCCACTCCGTTACCACCACCAGGGCATCAGCACCTTTGAGTGTACTCTCCTGGTCGCTGCAGTAGACCAGATCCTCGCGTTCACCATAAATTCGGCGACACTCTTCCATCGCTTCCGGATCGAATGCCTGAACCTTCGCACCGGCATCCCACAACGACTCGATCAGCACCCGGCTGGATGCCTCCCGCATATCGTCGGTGTTCGGTTTGAAGGATAGTCCCCAGAGGGCAAAGGTCTTGCCCTTCAGCTCACCCGAATAGTGACGGTTGATCTTATCGAACAACACCCGCTTCTGGCGATAGTTCACCGCCTCCACCGCCGTCAACAATTGGGCATCGTAATCCACTTCCCGGGCAGTGCGCTCCAGCGCATTGACATCTTTCGGGAAACAGGAACCGCCGTAGCCGCACCCCGGATAGATGAAGTGATAGCCGATGCGTGAATCCGCGCCGATACCATGTCGCACCTGTTCGATATCGGCGCCCAGCCTCTCCGCCAGGTTGGAGAGTTCGTTCATAAAACTGATCTTGGTGGCGAGAATGGCATTGGCGGCGTATTTGGTCAGCTCGGCGGAGCGGATATCCATGGCGATCAGGCGGTCATGATTCCTGTTGAATGGGGTATACAGGGCACGCAGCAGCTCGGTTGTTCTCGGATTGTCGGTACCGATAATAATCCGGTCAGGCTTCATGAAATCGTCGAGGGCGGCGCCTTCCTTGAGAAACTCAGGATTGGATACCACATCGAACTCCACCTGTTTACCCTGTGCACGCAGGGCCTCATTGACGCGTTCCCTCACCTTGTCCGCAGTGCCCACGGGAACAGTGGATTTATCCACGATGACCCGGTAGTCATCCATATGTTCCGCAATCGATGCCGCCACCGCCAGCACATACTGGAGATCCGCCGAGCCGTCCTCGTCGGGTGGCGTGCCGACCGCGATGAACTGGAACAACCCGTGCGCCACCGCCTCGGCGGCGTCGGTGGTGAAATGCAGTCTTCCCGCCTTGGCGTTGCGTTCCACCATGGCCTCGAGGCCCGGTTCATATATCGGTATCTCACCCTGCTTGAGCATCGCTGTCTTCCGCTCATCCACATCCATGCAGACGACGTCGTTTCCGACCTCTGCCAGACATGCTCCGGTAACCAAACCGACATAGCCTGAACCAAAAACTGTAACTTTCATTGTTAATCCTTGGGAGGACCCTACTCAAAAATAACGCACAATCATACTTGCTGAGTAAACGGGAGGCCAGAGATTCAACACCGGGGTATTTGATCCAAGGCGCATTGGATCGCCTGATTCAGGCTGTCTGGCGATTGACCGGTCGCTTCGATCACGGGAAGCGGCTGTATCTGCGCATGTCCGCGCATGAAAACCGGCAGCATCACACCACCCTGGCCACTCACGCCACTGATACGCAACGGGACCAGAGGCAGCCCGGTCAACACTGCCAGACGGGCGGCTCCGGCCTTTATCTTACGCGGCGGATCGCTGTCGAGATGGATCTTGCCGTGGGGAAAGAGTGCCACTATCTCGCCGTCACGCAACGCCTTGATCGCCTGGCGCATCGCTTTTTCCGGTGAGTTCTCCCGATCGACGGGAATACAACCCACCGCGCGGAACAGCCATTGCAAGCCAAAACGCTCATACTGCTCTCTGGCAATGAGAAAGCGCAGGGGCCGGTTGCTGGACGCCAGCATCAACAGAGGGTCGAGCCCTGAGATGTGATTGGATACTACGATCGCACCGTCTGTTTCCGGCAACCGCAATTCAGTTTCTGGCAGTCGATGATAGACATGGCAAAACAGGCGGTTGAATCCATCCAGCCAGTTCAACCAGGCGACGCCCCATTCGGCTCGCTGCGCTTCACGGCAACGCCTGTTCAATCCGGCTATGGCCATGACCACGGCAAGCAGCAGTATTGTCAGTATAAATGTATTCACTGTTGAAGTGGCTTCACTTTCTCTTTTTGTTAGCGCTTACCCTGCTCAAGGTAGTAAAAAAAATAAACCAGCCGCAAATCGACGCAAACTATCTGCAGTGAGAAAAATTGTCCAACGAGATGCATTGCATACACCAGCGCTCAGTAAGCTCGGGGAGGTTGACTGAAATAGATGACCAGGTAAAGGATCGCATGTTCGCCATGTATATGGTCATATTATTTGTGATGGTTTGCGGTGATTGGCGTCTATTTGCGGCAATATCAACCTTGATCTGTTGATTGCTCCGGCATTTATTCATCCCACCCGTCCGATAAGCTTATACCTCTCACTTTTTACCGCCTTTCTGATAGACCTTGCGTTGAAACAGGTCAGTGCGGCGGCTCACCAGGCGATCGATAAAGAGTATGCCGTCGAGATGGTCCACCTCATGTTGCAGCGCCCGCGCTTCAAACCCTTCCATCTCGAATTCGTGATCCTCACCCTGAGGATCCTGCGAGCGTACTCTTATTCGCTCCGCACGAATTACATTCCCGGTATAATCGGGTACTGAAAGACAACCTTCACGACCGAGCTCGAAGCCGTCCCATTCGGTGATTTCCGGGTTTACCAGAATCAGGTGTCCATGGTTAGGTACCGGTTTTCTGGTGGTGGAACAATCCAAAATAACGATACGTTGAGGCCTTCCCACCTGGGGGGCTGCGATACCGACTGCGGCCGGTCCTGCCTGGCGCGTCTCTTCCAGATCGGCAATGAACCCATGCAGCTCATCATCGAAGCGAGTCACCTCATCCGCCAGCTGCTTGAGTCTCGGGTCCGGCAGCTTCAATATTTCCAATATCGCCATGAGATCAGCCGATCAGGGTCTCTACGGATGAGATGTGAACATCGATCTCCTCCACCGCAAGGGGTTGCAACGCCGATTCGAGTGTCTCGATTTCGGCCTCCGCATAGCCCTGTATGGTCATGATGTAGACAGGCTTCTCCGAATCACCTACCACATCCGATGCCAGCTCAAGGATATTGAAGCCACATTCGGCGAGGGCTCCGGTCACTTTCGCCACGATACCTGCGCGATCCGCGCCATTTACCCTGACCTGGAAGTTGGGCACCCGGTGTCGATGCAGTCCGCCATGAATCGGATCGATATGAAATTTGAGTTGCAGCCGATCCGCCACAGGTGCGATCAGGTTTGTCAGGGTCTGTTCACCGTGCCCCCCGTCGACCATCATCATGATGGAGAAGTTACCACCCAATCGAATCATCGAACTCTCCCCCAGGGTACATCCGCCACGATAGAGCGCGTCGGTAACCTGGGCAACTATTCCCGGTTGGTCTTCACCCACCAGGGTCAGCATCAGCCAATTCATTTTCACTCCTCAAGGTTCATGACGGGACACTCCCGCATGCAGGATAAATGAGTGCCGGTTGTTGGTCCAGAAACAGATCCCGCTGTGAATCAGGTAATCTAATCGCGCCAAATCATCGCAGCCATTCGACCGGTCACTCCATCACGGCGGTAGGAGAAGAAGAGCCTGTCCTGGGTCAAGGTACAATATTCTCCGCCGATGATGAACTCCACCCCGGCATCGGTGAGGCGCATGCGGGCCAATGCATAGATATCGGCCAGCCAGTGCCCTGGACGATTGTCAGTGAATGACTGGGCTGACGCCTGTTGATAGTCGAGGAAACGGTCGCGAACCTCATCCCCGACCTCGAATGCGGCCGGTCCAATGGCGGGTCCAAGCCACACTACCAGCTCCTCCATGGGACTCTGGAAGCGCTGCAATGCATTTTCGATCACACCCGCCGCCAAACCTCGCCAACCCGCATGCACGGCACACACCTCTCTACCCTGTCGATCGGTGATCAAGAGAGGCAGGCAATCGGCCGTGAGTACGGCACAGACAACACCGGGCTGGTCGGTATAGACGGCATCGGCCAGGCATCCGGGATTGGCGCTGTCCGGGGAGACCACTGAACTGCCATGCACCTGACTGAGCCAAAACGGCGTATCGGGCAACCTGCACTCCCGTGCCAGCAATGCTCTGTTTCGAGCCACACTGGCCGGGTCATCGCCCACATGGTCAGCCAGATTGAGGCTGTCATAAGGCGCGGCACTGCATCCTCCCTGGCGCGTGGTAACCAATGCCTTCACGTTCGAAGGTGCGGGCCATGCAGGCTGCAGCACATCAATCATAGTTTGGCATCCTCGGCAAGGAGATCGATCAGTTGTTGCATATCGGCGGGTACCTGCGCCTCCCAGGCGACCTGCTCACCCGTCTCCGGGTGGATCAGTTCAAGCCGGGTGGCATGCAGCGCCTGACGCCTGAATCCCTTGATCGCAGCGGCCAGCTCATCGTTGATAGCCGATGGCAGCTTAAGCCGCCCTCCATACAGCGGATCACCCAGAAGCGGGTGGCGGATGTGGTGCATATGGACGCGAATCTGATGGGTGCGGCCGGTCTCCAATCTGACCCGTAACAGCGTATGGGCACGGAAACGCTGCTCGATTCGATAGTGTGTGACCGCATGCTTTCCCGTCTCGTGGACTGTCATACGCAGACGATTGACCGGGTGTCTGCCGATCGGCGCATCGACGGTGCCGCCGGCAATCATTTTCCCCTGCACAATCGCCAGATACTCTCTCTTAACGCTCCGCGCCTGTAACTGCCCGACCAGCGCATGCTGCGATTGCAGGGTTTTTGCAACCACCAGTAGACCGCTGGTCTCTTTATCAAGGCGGTGAACGATACCGGCTCTGGGGATCTGCTGCAGGGGCCGGTGATGATGCAACAAACCATTCAACAGGGTACCGTCGGGATTACCCGCCGCAGGGTGCATCACCAATCCGGCGGGCTTATTGATCACCAACAGGTGTTCATCTTCATAGACAAGGTCGATTTCGATCGCCTGCGCCTCTGCCTCCACCTCATCCTGCGGTACCGGCCGAAGATTGATCAGCTCTCCTCCACGGATCCGCTGCTTGGCCTTGCAGGGGCGCCCATCCAGCTCCACCAGGCCCAGTTTTATCCAGTGCTGCAGACGGCTGCGGGAGAATTCGGGGAATTGGTCGGACAACACCTGATCGAGCCGGCTGCCTGCATACTCTTCAGGGATCACCACTGAACGGGGAGGAACTTTATCAATGAAATTGGCGTCCGACATAGGTGATCCGTATTGTCCCATTGAGGTGGCTGTTTTACAAAACCCGCCGTTTCAACCACACTACGCACTTCATTGAAGCAATCATTGACGGGTTATACCCCATCACGCGTTCCGTTATACTTCAGCGTTTATCAAACAGGCCCTAGGTATCGATTAGCCATGTTCCGGAAGTTCTCGATCATCACCCTTGTCACGCTGTTGCTGAGCGGCTGTTCCATGCCGGATCAGATCGATGTAACAAAAAGCTGGAGTGCCAGCCAATTCTATTCAGAAGCCAAAAGCGCGCTGATAGATGGCGATTATGATGAAGCGATCAAGCACTATAACGGATTGCAGGCACGCTTTCCCTTTGGCCGGTATGCCACCCAGTCACAACTCGATATCATCTATGCCCACTATAAGAACGGCGAGCCGGAATCGGCGATCATGGCGGCGGATAGATTTATCAAATTGAATCCCCAGAGCCCAGATGTCGATTATGCCTACTATATGAAAGGCATCACCAACTATAACCGGAACCAGAGTATCTTCAGCCGGATACTCCCATCCGATCCATCCGAGAGAGATGCCGGTGCAGCACTCGATGCCTTCAATGACTTTGACAAACTCGTACGCCGTTACCCCGACAGCAGGTATTCTGCAGACGCGCGACAGAGGATGCTCTACCTCAGAAACAACCTGGCGAAATATCAGATACACATCGCGGAATACTACATGCGGCGGGGCGCCTATCTGGCTGCCGCCAACCGGGCCAACAGGGTGGTTACCCGGTTTCAACGCACTGACGCGATGCAAAGGGCGCTGGAGATCATGGTGGATGCCTATTCACGACTGGGTATGACCGAGCTTGCAGATGATGCCAGACGGGTATTGACCCTCAATCTTGAGAACGGCCGTTTGAATAACCCGGCTGGAATTGAGTCGGAAAAAGAGGTGATCTCCACAGAACAACTTTAGCCATGACTGAGATCCTCCACGGATCAGATTGCGGCCTCATCCTCCTCCCCTGTACGGATGCGTATGACCTGTTCCACCGGTGTCACAAAGATTTTCCCGTCGCCGATCTTTCCGGTCCGCGCAGCATTGGTGATCGCTTCGATGCAAGCCGCAACCTGGTCACTGGCCACCACCAGTTCCAACTTGACCTTAGGTAGAAAATCGACCACATATTCTGCGCCACGATAGAGTTCGGTATGCCCCTTTTGACGTCCAAACCCCTTCACCTCGGTAGCGGTCATACCGGTAATACCCACCTCAGACAAGGCCTCGCGAACATCCTCCAGTTTGAAAGGCTTAATGATTGCTTCGACTTTTTTCATTGATATTCCGCTCCCGGCTGAGGAAATTCATTCTAGTTCAGTAATCGACTCGCCGGAATTGTAACGCCCCCTGGAGCGGCGCGTCCATGCCTGCAACCGTTTCATTGTCTTGTATCAGGTAAATATCCTGACGATTCGGCCCATTTATGGTGAGAGATTTGAAGCAGGTCCCTGGTGAATAGAGGGTAATTTGCGGGCACTGATTACACCTGTGGATCTGATTACGTTGAAACAAGGCATCTCATTACAGATCCCCGAGAGGAAACTTGATCACTCACTGAAACCCCAAAAGGGCTTATCACAACCGTTTGAAAGTACCACTAATTTCATCAAGCGGCTTTCCACTTTCAACGATTTCGTTTAGACCAGGTGAGCGGATAGCGCCGGTCGCGCCCATAGGCGCGGCGGGTGATCTTTATGCCTGGCGGCGCTTGACGCCGTTTATACTCGTTACGATCCACCATGCCGATCACACGCAGCACCGTCCGCTCATCGAATCCTGCCGCAACGACCTCCGTAACCGATTGATCCAATTCAACATATCGCTCCAGAATCTCATCCAGCACGGCATAATCAGGGAGTGAATCACTATCCCTCTGATCCGGCGCCAGCTCGGCGGACGGCGCCCTCTCCAGGACCCGCTGGGGAATGACCTGTGACATTGAGTTACGGTAGCGGCATAAGCGATAGACCAGGGTTTTCGGAACATCCTTTATCGGGGCGAAACCGCCCGCCATGTCGCCATACAGGGTTGCGTAACCCACCGACATCTCACTCTTGTTACCCGTTGTGAGCAGGATGCGCCCTTTCTTATTACTGATCGCCATGAGTATTATCCCGCGGCAGCGTGCCTGGATATTCTCTTCCGTCACATCGACGGCTCTGCCGGCGAATTCATCCGCCAGCATCTCCAGAAAGGCATTGAAGGCGGGCTCGATTGATATGGTCCGATACTCCACCCCCAGCGACTCGGCTTCGGCAACGGCATCCTGGTTACTCATATCCGCGGTGTATCGGGATGGCATCATCACCACCTCCACCTGATCCGGCCCGAGGGCATCTGCCGCAATCGCCAGCGTCAGGGCGGAGTCGACACCTCCCGAAAGCCCTATAATGGCACCGTTGAATCCATTTTTGAGCACATAATCCCTAACCCCCGTGACAAGCGCCTGATAGACCCGCTCCTCCTCCGACACGAGCGGTGCGATCATCCTGGCCGAATGTTGCGTCGGGTCCTCCATGGAGAGATCGACACAAACGCTGGTCTCCGTAAAGAAATCGAGGCGCTGAATGAGCCGGCCTGCGGCATTCACCACAAATGAACCGCCATCGAATACCAGTTCATCCTGTCCACCGACCAGATTGACATAGATGATGGGAAAGCTGTTCTCCCGGGCACGATTTTGCACCAGCTCTTCACGCTCCGGCGCCTTACCGATATGAAAAGGGGACGCATTGATATTGAGCAGCAGCTGGGCTCCTGCGGCCCGACTCATGGCGGCGGGTTCCACTTCCCAAATGTCTTCACATACAGTCAGCCCGATACGCACCCCCTGCAACTCAAAGGTCACCGCCTCCCTGCCCGGTGAAAAATAGCGCATTTCGTCGAACACGCTGTAGTTGGGCAGCTTGTGCTTCTCATATTCGGCCAGGATCTCGCCGTCACACCAGACCCCCGCCACATTGTAGAGCTCCCCATCCCTGCGTCGCGGATAGCCTACAACCAGGTGGATACCCCGCACCCGCGAAACAATATGTGCAACCGCCAGCTCCACCCGCTGGATAAAGTGATCACGCAACAACAGATCTTCCGGTGGATAACCGGTTATCGCCAACTCGGGAAATACAATGGCATCCGCCTTACCGGCATGAGCCATGGCTTCATCGATAATGCGTTGCGCATTGCCTTCTATATCGCCAACCAGGAAATTGAGCTGGGCGAGTACTATCTTTAACTTCAAGGGCCAACTCCTCAGGGTCTGCTAACACTTATCTAATCAGCCCTGCTGGGACTATTTTTTCGTCCAGCAAGGCAGCATGAGCGAGGTGTAGTCATTCTACATGAGCGAATGCTAACACCGCGGGGCGGAAAAATAGCCCCAGCCCTGCGGGTTGTGCCTGAAAAAGCGCCACTCGGCGTTGCTCGTCGTTCATTTGGAATCACCAAACTTCTCTCCTCGCGCCTTGATTGGCGCTTTTTCAGGCACAACAGGGCTGATTGGATGAGTGTTAGCAGGCCCTAACTATCACCTGAAACCATGAGTTCATTCGAGCAGATCACCATTGAACACCCAATCAACAACAACCTGAGTCAAGCGTCAGCCATCAATCTGCATGTGATCAAATCGATTCAAACGCTGTTTTCCAGAGGCATTGCAGACTATTGCCGCGGATGTTGCAAGACCCATTCATCACGATTGACTCCTATCCACACATAATAAAGAATCAACCGGATGGGACTCAGGTACATTTTTATTGCATTGGCGCTATGGGGCGTTTTCCTCATCGGCCGCCATTTCTGGCGACAAAACCAGCTAAAAAACAACAAATCGCAACAGATCAAATCGGTAGACAGTGTCCAGTGCGCCTATTGCGGTCTCCATCTACCCAAAAACGAAGCGGTCTGTAGCGCCGATGTGTATTATTGCAGCAAAGCCCATCAGAAGGCGGCTGAGAAACAGAACTCCTGAACATCATGCTGAACTGGCTTGACTCACTCGATGATACCCTGAAAGACAGCGGCCAAGCCGACAAAGGAGCTGACCAAAGTCATTGGCGCTCCCTCAGCCTCTATCTGCTCTATCGAATCACCCTTTCACTTACCCTGATGTTCTTTTTCTATTCAGGCAGCGGACCTACATTTCTAGGATCAGTGGTGCCCGAGCTGTTTGCGATCACCGGCACACTTTATACCGCATTGACCTTTGTTTCCGTGCTGTTTTTTCTCTGGCGTTCCCCTAATCCCGAGCAGCAAACCTACCTGGCCCTGTTCGTGGATATCAGTGCCATTCTCCTGCTGACCCATGCCAGTGGCGGTGTCCAGACCGGCATGGGCATGCTGATCGCCGTGTCAATCATTGCCGGCGCGCTGATTATCGATGGCCGCGCCGCACTGCTGTTTGCCGCCCTGGCGGCCCTGGCGGTGATCACGGATCAAATATATATCTCCCTGAGCAAGACCGCCATATCGCCCCGCTTCGTTCAGGCCGGCTTCCTTGGCGCCGTCTTTTTCGCCACCGCCCTGCTTACCCTGGTGCTGAGCGGTCGCGTGCGGACAAGTGAAAAACTGGCGCAGGACAGGGCGAACGAGTTGAACCACCTGGCCAAAATTAACGCCTATGTCATCCAGCACATGCGCACCGGGGTACTGGTAATCGATGCCTCCGGTATGATCATCATGATGAATGATCCCGCCTGGCACCTGCTCGGCATGCCGACCACCACCAGCGGGAATCAACTGGTCAAGGCTTCGCCGGAACTCGCGCATATGATGAGAAAATACCACTCTGGCTCGAAACGGCGTTACTACAATTTCCAATCTCAACGCCAAGGACCTGAATTGAGGGCCCATTTCAATCCGCTGGGGGGTGAGGAGAAAGGGGATATGTTGATATTTCTTGAGGACACCTCCCAGATCACCCGAGAGGCACAACAGATGAAATTGGCCTCGTTGGGCAGACTGACGGCCAGCATCGCCCACGAGATCCGTAATCCCCTGGGAGCGATCAGTCACGCCAGTCAACTCTTCCACGAATCACCTGATCTGAATCCTGCGGACCAACGATTAACAGAGATCATTAAAACCAATACCGAACGTGTAAATCAGGTGATAGAAAATGTGCTTCAGCTCTCTCGCCGCGACCCCGGAAAACCACATAATCTCCAACTTAAACCATGGCTAGAGAGGCTCATTATCGAACTGATCAAGCATCATGGATTCGAAAGCCATCAATTGTTTCTGCAGATTGAGCCTACAAACACTGAAATCATTGCAGATCCAGAACAATTACGACAAATCGTAGCAAATCTCTGCAATAATGCCCGAGAACATGGTCCAAAGGATACATTGAAAGTTCATATAATTGGTGGAGTTACTCAAGAATTCAGTCACCCTGTCGTTGATATAATCGATAACGGGCCAGGCATTGAACCAAAGGTGGCAAAACAAATATTTGAGCCCTTTTTCACCACGCGAAACACAGGCACCGGGCTTGGACTGTATATCGCCAAAGAACTGAGTGAAACCAATCATATCCGTTTGGAATATATTCCAGGTCCTACAGGAGGCAGTTGTTTTCGACTCCACTTTGACCTTTGGCAACACGGGGATAGACCAACATGACCCAGCCGATGGCATTGATCGTAGACGATGAACCGGACATTTGCGAACTACTCGAAATCACTTTGATGCGTATGGGGATCAACTCGCATTCTGTTTTCGATCTGAATACCGCTCAAAAACTGCTTACCGAACAACCATTTGACCTCTGCCTCTCCGACATGCGACTACCAGATGGTAATGGAATTGATCTTGTACGGCATATAAATAATACCTACCCCCATCTCCCCGTAGCCATGATCACTGCACATGGAAATATGGAATCCGCTATCGAGGCTCTCAAAGCGGGAGCATTCGATTTCGTTTCTAAACCCGTTGATCTCGAAATGCTTCGCAAACTAGTGCAACAAGCAGTCAAGTTGGGTAAACCGAATACATCCAGCAAATTATCACATGACATATCGGGTGCATCCGAACATTCACTCATGCTCGGCAATTCACCTCCCATGGTACAAATCCGGCAGCTAATCGATAAGCTGGCCCGCAGCCAGGCACCTGTCTATATCAGTGGAGAATCAGGAACTGGCAAGGAACTCGCAGCAAGGCTGATTCACAAAAATGGTCCACGTGCTGACCACCCCTTTGTTGCCGTCAACTGTGGTGCAATCCCCCAGGAATTGATGGAAAGTGAACTCTTTGGCCATAAAAAAGGGAGTTTCACCGGCGCCAACCAGGATCATCAAGGGCTCTTTCTCAGTGCCGATGGCGGCACTTTGTTTCTTGATGAAATAGCAGATCTACCGCTTCATATGCAAGTGAAATTATTGCGTGCAATTCAAGAAAAGCACATACGTCCCGTCGGTAGTCAAAAAGAAATTCCTGTAGATGTCCGCATTATCAGCGCCACACACAAGGAACTCTCTGGAATGGTCGAAACTGGAGACTTTCGACAGGATCTCTTTTACCGTATCAATGTCATTGAACTACCACTTCCACCCCTGAGGGAAAGAGTAGAAGACATTCCATTACTTGCTCATCACTTTCTCACTCGTATCGCACGAGATTCAGACACAAAGAAATCCAAGCTCTCTTCGAATGCCCTAAATAAACTGAAAAAATACGCTTTTCCTGGTAATATCAGAGAGCTGGAAAATATCCTTGAGCGCTCGGTCACTCTTCTCGATGGTTCCACCATTGAAGCCGATGATCTTCACCTACCCGCCAATCAACAGAGTGCTGAAAATAGTATTGGCAGCTCACAGCCCCTAGATGACAGAATGGAGCAGATAGAACGTGAGACGATAGTTAAAGCTCTTGAAGAGACGCGCTGGAATAGAACCGCAGCTGCCAAAAAATTAGGCATGAGTTTACGCTCTCTACGCTATCGTTTGGATAAACTTGGAATTGATTAGAGTTAAATGTAATGCCTTAAGGAGGACTTATTTAACTAACGCGGTTTCAAGTAATAACTGCAATTCAATTACGCAACGAGCAAATCTTCTCGCTGCCCCATAAATAGTTCATTCGGCGACCTGTTGCCTCTTGTAGCTCTTGGTCTATTGTTGAGGCGGCTCATTACATGTTCAATTTGAGCATCAGTCACCTGGTTAAAGTCAGTACCCTTAGGAAAATACTGTCTGATCAATCCATTCGTATTTTCATTGATCCCACGCTCCCACGATGCATATGGGTGGGCAAAATAGATATCGGCTCCCAATCCTTCAGCGATAGTTTCATGCCTGGCAAATTCAAGGCCATTATCCAAAGTGATCGTTTTCACTCTATCCTTCAGGTGCTGCAAACCCTGAACGGCTGCTTCAGCCAGAAGATCTGCCCGCTTGCCAGTTAATCTCACAATCACGGTATAAAGCGTTTTACGCTCAACCATAGTCAATAGCGCACTTCTGCGCCCCTTGCCAATGATGGTATCTCCCTCCCAATCACCAATACGATTGCCGCTGTCGACAACCATTGGGCGATCATCAATGCTGACCCGGCCCTTGATCTTTCCACGCCGATCATAGCTACCATAGCGCTTACGATATGGTTTTGAGGCAACTCTCAGGTGCGTGTACAAATTACCACCGCTTTCCTTATCAGCATAAATCAGCTGATACACTGTTTCATGATGCAATGAGATGCCTTGGTGCCTGGCCAGATAGCTCACGACTTGCTGTGGGCTTAATTCCTGACGAATCAATGACTCAATGGCACTTATGACATCACGGGTCACTTTGCGGGCCTTATAGGCCCCTTTGCGCCGTGCATCTGACAACCTTTGCGCTTGTTTTGGCCTGTATCCACGCAATCCTTGGTTGCGCCTCAGCTCACGACTGATGGTGGAGGGACTTCGCCCCACCAGACCTGCAATCTCTTTCTGCGAATGTCCGGCTTTCTTTAGCATGAAAATTTGATATCGTTCATTCTCGGTCAGCTGGTTGTAGCTCATAAGTGCTTCATCTCTTGGTCGGGAGAAGCGCTGACTCTACCAGCTGGCCTCTCTTCTACCAATTGCACTTATTATCCGAAACCGCCTAATTTAAAGATGCTAGTATTTGTTGGACAACGTACGCTTGATGCTCCTCAATTCCCACCCACAATGGCAACCTCACTAATCGATTAGCAATGTTGTCCGTATTAGACATATCACCGTTTTTACGGCCAAATCGACGTCCCATTGGCGAGCTATCTAATGGCACATAGTGGAAAACAGCATGAATATCCCGCTGTTTGAGGTTAGTAATGAACTCTGTCCGGGCTTTTATATCAGGAAGAAGCAAATAGAACATATGAGCGTTATGACTACAATTAGCAGGCACTATCGGGCGACGGATCTGCTGCAAATTCTCACATGCTTCAAACCACTGGAAATAAGTATTCCATATATTCAATCTTCGTTTTGTTATTTCTTCCGCCTCTTCCATCTGAGCCCACAGAAATGCAGAGATGATCTCACCAGGCAGGAATGAAGAGCCTATGTCTACCCAGCTGTATTTATCTACCTGCCCCCGAAAGAACTGTCTTCTATTTGTACCCTTTTCACGGACAATTTCAGCACGCTCTACCAACTCTGGAGCATTAACTAGTAACGCCCCTCCCTCACCAGAAATTATATTCTTTGTTTCATGGAAAGACAGCGTGGCCATATGTCCAATAGAGCCTAAAGGCCTACCTTTGTAGCTAGACATGATTCCCTGCGCTGCATCCTCGATTACCAAGAGATTATGGCGCTGTGCAATCTCCATAATCACATCCATCTCGCAGCCTACACCTGCATAGTGAACTGGAACAATAGCCTTTGTTTTACTTGTAATTACTTCTTCAATCTTATTTTCATCAATGTTGAGCGTATCTGCTCTAATGTCGACAAAAACAGGTATGGCACCGCGCAAGAGAAAGGCATTTGCTGTCGATACAAAGGTGTACGATGGCATTATGACTTCATCACCGGGTTGTATATCTGCAAGAATCGCTGTCATTTCAAGGGCAGCAGTACAAGAATGAGTTAAGAGTGCCTTTTCACATCCAATACGATTCTCTATCCAGGCATTGCATTTACTTGTGAAATCACCATCCCCAGCCAGATGCCCATTGGCATGCGCCTGACTGATGAACCAAAGTTCCTTGCCAGTCATGTATGGCTTATTAAAGGGGATTTTCATTGCACCCTCACTTGTTTCTCATTTCTCTGCTATCATTAGAAGTGATCCACCAGCTGCAAAATGTAGTCCATTGCGTATTAATATCCGCTCAAAGTCAAGTATTTTCTCTAGAATCCAGTTTGTTACTCCTCCAACCATCAATTCTGATGTTTGATCAGTGTTATCACCTTTTCGCTTCTGTAATCTTGATAGCATCATTACTGGCAGCAACAGAGATACAAAAGATGTTGATATTTTGATTGTGAAACCCGCCTCCTCTACTTTCTCCTTCAATTCAGCAACACTGTACCTACGCACGTGGCAAGCTCGCTCGTCAGTCTGACTCCAAAGAAATGTATGTTGAGGTACCGTTATAATAATGCCTCCACCTGGTTTAACAGCACGATACATTTCAAATAATGCTTTTTGGTCTTCTACTATGTGTTCCAATACGTCAAAGGCGCCAATGACATCGAATTCTGAATCGAAAGGTATACTTCTTGCATCCATTTGGAATAGTTCTGCCCTGTCCACTCGACCTTTTGTGAATTGTAAACCTGCAATATAAATATCACTCGCTGACAGCTCAACATTCGGAAAAGCCCTTTCAATTCCTGAGAGTACATAACCTGTTCCGCATCCGATTTCGAACATCTTTTCCATTCGTGGATAATGCATTTTTAGCGCCCATATCACCAATCTGTTACGAGATCTGAACCAGAAATGGCGTGCTTCCAATGGCGCGAGTTTTGCGAAATGCTCAACATTATAGCCGCTATCAGCTTGCGCTAATTTCTCGGCTAATACAGGAAATCTGTCAATCTCAGGCGGGGATAGTTGACAAGTGGGGCATTGCCATTCCTTTTTATCATACCTAGCATCACAAAATGTACAGATCCTCATAACATACTCTTCAGTAGTTTAATGATTAACCGCCAGATAAATAGATTATAATTCCTAACACAATGATAATAGATGCCAATATACCCTGCTTAGTTAATTCTTCTCTAAGAAAAATCCAACTGGCAATTGGCACCAGTACGAATGTTAGTGCACTCATTGCAATCACTGTTTTAAGCATTATGGCCTGTAATGAATAAACTATAAGCACCGTTACTAAGCTAAACATCATTACAGCTGTCATTGTAGTCATGTTTAAATACCCTTTTGTACTAGTGCTGCCTATTTTGAGCAAAACATGAGAACCGACAGTAAGTAGGACTGCAGCAAACAGAGCTAAATGATTTGAGAAGTCACTCATATTTGCTGTGCCTCTTGTGATACTGAGGCAATTATTATCCCAATTATGATAATTGTGCATCCAACAATATGTAGCATATTTATATTTTCATCGAACAAATACCATGCCCATGCAACATTTACGGCATATACAGAAGACATTGCTGAGTAGGCAATATTTAAACGCATCCGTTTGAGTACCAGCATCCAGAATACCATCTGGATTCCTAGGGCCATAATTTCCGCAATATAATATATATTTACAATTATACCAGTCACGCCGCCGCCTATACTTTCTAATGCTGCATATTTGGCAAAAACGAAGGCAAGAGACCTGCAGAATATAGCCATAACCAACAATAAAACAGAAATGACAATATTCTTGTTGCCTATCTGTTTTAACAGTGTTGTATCCATTTAGCCATGCATCGATGACATTGCAGTGTATATTTCTGGCGTGATGAACCATTGTCTCTGCATTTCAACATCACCTATACCACGCCTCAATAACCTTAAACGTTCTTTTTCCTGCTTTAGCCGTTCTTTATTATGACTATAACCTGTTTGAAATTTACTATGGGAAGACTCAAATGGATCTCTATAGGAATCCATTAATTCATCTATTTCATCAATAAGGTAATTCGAAGTATATCCAAGTAGTTGCATCTCAGGTGCACATAACACTTCAATAAATCTCTTTACATTTTGCGGTAGATATTTTTTGTATTTCTGTAAAGAATTTACCGAAATACCATTCTGATCTGCAAATGAGGAGTTACCCTTCCAAGGTTTTCCATTCTGATCAACAATCCCGTTATCGAATATATCTTTTTTAAAATCCTCAACGCTTAGATAATTTGTGATTTTATTTAATGTTTGCCATTTATTTGATACGAGATCTTCATATCGCACCATACAACCTTTTTTACTTTTAGTGGCTGCATATGCGAAGGCTACACTTTTTCGCCATACTCTAAGACTGTAAAGTATTGGTCTATTTTCGCCTGTTAGGTTATCCCTGATTCTGAAGTTAAGTGATGTGATCATGTCACGAGGATCACGCACAACGAATATTACTTTAACGCCCTCATTAATCATTGCCGGAGCGTATTCTTCAATTAATACTTCTTTACTGCCAATTAATTCATCTCTTTTTGCTGAATAGATAGTCGCCAAAAGGTTTAATAAGTTTTTGTAAATATCAAAAAATGTTCCTGGCTTTAGTTGATCTAATACATCAATAATTTCAGGTGTCCAAAGGCCTTCTGCATAATTACGCATTCTGGTTTGAAATTCACGTAAAGTCTTTTTGTTTATTGAATATTCTAGTAAATATTTGTTAAAATCATGATTTACGTAACTAGTTTCTAAAAATAAATGGTCAAGCGGATATCTTCTTTTTATACCTCTGATATCGTTAAAATGTTCTTTAAAAATAAAAAATAGTATAGGAAATGGTTGTGAGGCAATAGTAGTATTTGGATGCATGTTTACAATCTTTTCCACTATCGTGGTTCCACTACGATAACAACCAGTAACAAGGATATGATTGCTGGTTCTTTTTGACATCACCTAATTTATCTCTGCTTCTGTTTCTGTGGCTGGATACTGTTAGTTTTTACTTGCTATCAAATTCATAGGTTCTAATTATATCATCAAGAGTCTCCTCTCTTTTTAAGATCTTTTTTTCATCTGATTTATCTCTATAAGAAAAAACAGGTACATTACCATTTATAAATGGAGGCTTGAGTACAAGTGAATAGGCGCCAACATTTCCAAACACAAGTATATCATTAATTTTTAGTCTTTTATCATAATCTCGATACAGAAAATCATCTTCCATACATGTGTACCCAACTATGTCAATTGGAGGCTCGATGAATAGCGAGCTCTCACTATCAGATTCAATATGCGTCAAGGGTAGATTCTTTTGGCTTTTTGTGGGTATTGTGTTGTAGACACTACCAGATACAAGCACCGTATTTTTACCAGCCACTCTCTTCACATCAACAACCTTACAAATGAAATTCAATGTATCCGCTACCAATGCCAATCCCGGTTCTAGTATCAATTGCGGTCCACCGTTCCTTCCAAATGAAGATACAAAAGGCTCAGTAATTGCAATTCCATACTCTTTGAATGTTGGAATTTTTATTTTAAACTGATGCCTAAGATCAGCTGACATATTGCTAAAAAATCCACCACCCAAATCTAAGAAGCCAGGACCTTCCTTACCCCAAATCTGTTTACTTATTTCAACAAGTCGGGACGATATCTCATGGTAGTCTTCAGGCCTTCGCTCGGCCGGTATCATGTGACAGTGTAGCCCTTCAAGCTGCACATTGGACAAATTTGATATAGTATTTATGGCTGAGTGAAAATGCTCGCCACTCACATCAAAACCAAAACGACTTGGCATTTCTCCCTGTAGCTGAATTGCGCAACGTATTCCCACTCTGTGCTTTATTTCCTTATATTCTCTAGACAGGTCTTGCAACAGATCTACTTCATATGCTTCACTAAGGTTTACCAATGATCCATGTTTTGAGGCTAATAGATAGTCATCATATGTTTTCAGAGGACCGTTAAAAACTATATCCTCACCTGCAACTCCGAGCAACAATGCGAGATCATATTCCATTCTCGACACTACTTCCGCATAACCACCCAAGTGTTTTATGCGTTGGCATAGTGCTGGTAGATAATTTGTTTTGTAGGAGTATGCTAGTTTGATTTTGTCATAGTGGCAGATGAATGCCGAGTAAAACTCACGATAATTAAAATCAAAAGTATCCATATTGCAAACATAAAAACCTAGCGGGTTTTCTTTTGCCATTAATAACAGTTTTTTATCATCGAACATTTTTATTGTTTATTAAATCACTCGATAGAATAATCATATTAATAATCATTAAATACTAATGCCTTAGAAGCTTATCTAATCAATACTAATCTTGGCCGACTGCTGATAAATAACTTACACACTTTCTATACTTAACTATTGTATTAATATCAATTTATCATCATAAGCTTGTCTGTTTTCAATCATTATTACTGGATAGCACATACTCTGATCTACTTCCATCACTACTGATTTCTTCTTCTGTAGATCGCAGCACGTATGTCGGATTAAGTCTTGTAATATTGAGAATCTGTTGCAAATATTCACCGACTATTCCAAAAGCCAAAAACAGGAAGCCTGAAAGCCCAATAAGAAGGAGCGACAGTGTCGTCCAACCAGGAACAACAATATTACCGAAGAAATATCTAAACAATATATACATACCAAGTAAGAAGCTTATACCTATACCAATAACCCCTAATGTTGCAAGAAAGCGCAGCGGGAAGGTTGAAAACCCCAAAAACTTACTCATTGTCAGTCTCAGAAGTTGACCTATTGAGTACCCACTCCCCCCAGCAACACGCGGGGCATGATCGACATTCACATTAATCAAGCGCTTTGTCAACGTTGTTAACAATGCGCCAATCGCCGGCTCTGGAACGTTCAATTTAAGCAAGGGAATTAATACTTCCCGCCTGATAACACGAAAACTCGTAAGCTTAAAAGACGATTCCTGTTCGAACATTATATTACTCAAACGATTAATCATCTCGCTACCTGCACGCCGCCACAATGCATGACGTTTTTCTTTTGGACTGCCGAACAACACATCTATTTCAGTATGCTGTTCCATGAATTCGAATAATCGAGGCACTTCATATGGAGGATTCTGGAGATCATCATCCATGGTTACAACAAGGGCGCCTCGCGATTTTGCAAGTCCTGCCATAGTTGCTGCACCTTGCCCAGAATTTCGCATCAACTGAAAGCCTCTTACCACTGCGTATTCAGCTGCCAACTCACGAATTAAATTCCAACTGTTGTCCCCACTACAGTCATCAACAAAAATAATCTCATATGATTTCGATGCAGAAGTGAGATGCTGAATAAGTTCTGAAGTCAATTCGTATAATGTTTCCTCTGCATTGAATACAGGGATCACAACAGAATATGCGATATCATTATTAATATTCAATATATCACCGCCTAATTGTATTGTATTGAAATAGCACTTTTTACTTGTTCGGCCAATTTGTTAAATCCTATGCCTTCTGTAATATTTAGAATGCAATAGCCAAATACGTGCCCTCCATGAACAAATCGATCTACCTTCTGACCAGGAACCAAATTAATACATAACTCTTCTACTTTATCTAATTTTGAGATAATTGATTCCTCAGATGCCAGTGATTCAACGGTGCCTGTTCTTTCTGGATAGAGTAATATAGAAACATGTGGTACTACATTTTCTTCGAGCTTTATATCTAATATTTGAGAAGGTTCATCCATTGCATACTTTAGTGAAAGCTCTATTAACGAAATGCCATAAGCCGCTTCAACGAGAACAGGTAATCCATTTCCACCCAATCTCGGTGCTATTTCTAACAAAACTACACGACCTTCACCTATCCTGAAGTCGGCATCAAATGGTCCATTCGATACGATTCCTGAATCGACAACTTTTTGAATCTGGTCAATTATATTATTTTGTATTTTCCCACTAATATTATTCGGTAATTCATGGCCTACTACAGCAAAGTTATGTATATATTTCTTACTTATAAAAGCATATCGAACTTTATTGTTTAAAATAAATCCTTCTACACTAACGTCCTGACCATCGATGTATTCCTCCAAACACACACAATTATTATTTGACAACTTTAAGGCTGATTTATAATAAGCATGTGATGTAACATCCATTTGCTCAAGCATTGATACCCCTCTGGAACCTGAGCTCATCGCTGGTTTAATAATAGCAGGACCACCTCGCCATTCACTTACAGCTTTGTTGAAGTCACGAACTTCAATAAATTGAGGCGAATCCATCTTTAATTTTTTTTGTAATGATCTGAATGTGATCTTATTAAGTATTGTATAAATGTATTTCACATCCGGTCCTGGAAGGGATAACGCCTCTGCTACTTTTGCAACTGTTGGTAGTGCAACGTCTGATGCCATAGCATAAATACCATCAATCTTTTTTCTAAATGCAGATTCTATAACTTTTTCTGCATCTGCTGTACTTAAATTCATTGATTCATGGGAGTAATTATGACCAATATTATCTGGTATATTATCAACTGTAATTACATAGTAACCAAGCTCGACTGCCTTTTTAATTGCCGCGACCTGAAATATTCCCGCACCCAAAATCATCAATTTACGTTTCATTTTATAAATTGTTAAAGCTTACATTCATATTTAAGATATTTTCTGTAAATTAAAACACACATCATACTCTTCGAAAGAATTTTTCTACTTTTAACTAGTGTTACTGTTGATATTGCATTTTCAGACTGAAGTATTCAACTACTCCTTGCTTTTACTCTTGTATCCAGAGTGTTGATACAAATAAGCATCACCATTATAATTGCCTCTGAGCATGGATTCAGCTACACTACTTAAATTCTCATCATCTGTCTTCTTTTTATTTTTTATAAGTAACTCTGCAAAGCCTTTCCATTCAATACCATCATCAGGCAACAAAGCATTTTCCGATGAATTTCTGGAATGCCAATCAGTCAACACTAAATTATATATATCAGGTAATATTTTTTCAGGCATAACAACATAGGCAGCAATACTCCACTCCCGAGCAATGGAGTAATTTTTAGTGTTCCATGCGTCTATTGCAAAAGTTCTATATAGTTTTGCACTCAATACTTTTGCATATTTAATAAAATTAGAATTTGAAAAAAGCTCTGCAGCTTGCCTATATTCACCTTTTGTCAATGCTTCCATACCAAGGATCTGGGCGTCCAGATCAGATATAAAAAGATCTTTATAAACATGGCCGTCATGGACATTATCTTGTGTGTAAGTTCGTAGATTTTTTGCCAAATCGATATTATTTTGCATTAATGCAGCAGTAAACACCTCTGACAAAATGAATATATTGTTTAATTTTGACAATTCTATTGAGTATTCGATCATCCCGCTAAACTCTTTTGATGGAACAAACACACACCCAACCGGACCTATAAATGCAAGCGACCACTGATTTGACTGAATAAACCACTCAATTAAAACAGCACGCTTATGATTTATAAGCCAGGCATCCGCATCATTATTTTTAATAAAAGAGTCGATTTTTCCACCTTCAAGAGACAAACCAAGAAATGACTTTATCCATGACTTAAACGGAAAATATCGGGGATCTACAAATAGTTTTTTATCCGGCCATAATTGGTATATTAGATATCCACCATCATGATATGAATTACCAATATTTTTTCCAGGCATATTATCTCTAATAAATTCAGATTCAGCTTGTGGAAACTCGTGTTCAATCTTCAACATAGCCTCCACTCGACCAACTGGATCTGTTATCGCACTAAATTCATATATTAGTGCTCGCCAAACGATTAAACATACTAAAAGTAGCGCAATAACAATGATCGTATACTTATAAATATATTTTTCTGGCCACAATATCGAATTTTTCTTGCTTGAGAGCAGATCCAAACTAGCAAACATAAATACGGGAGCTAAAAAATAAGTTGTACGTATCATTTGAGTAAAAAGTACACAATACGCAATAAATGAAATAATAACTACCCAATCAGTCATTCTGATTTTCAATTTTTGCCAGATAAGGACTACAAAAACTATCATCAATAATATTAAATAATCTAATAGGAAAAATGGAGGTTCATTAAACATATAGGTTGGAAGATATGCCTTTATTCCCCTGTAATCCTGAGCCCCTTCAGATGTCACTAGATTTATTATACTGAGAGGTAAATCCATACCATAGGGATTTATCAGTGTTGCCAATGCACAGAGTAGTAATGCAATAAAATAATGCTTGCGTAACTTTGCTGACATTGCTTGACTTGAGCTGAACATCATATTGAAAAGCTCACCTACAAAAGTCGATGCAAAAAACAATGAGCTCAGGAAAAACGCACCATGTGTATTCACCCATACCACCATGATCAATGGAATCAAGTAAACCGATTTCCATGCGTCGTCTCCAATTGCTCTCGCCCTATAGTAAAGCCACACTATCAAGAACATCATACCCATAGAGAATAACTCAGGCTTGACCAGGAGGGATGGCCAACATAAGCTTATACCTAAAGCAATAACCACCCATGCAAGTGCATTGTCAGCCACATTTTTTGTTACAGAGAAACGCAATGGCATTACTAGAATTGCTAAAAAAATTGCATATCTCAGAAAAAGCAATCCGCCTACACCAGAAGATTCGTACAACAAATATAGACTGATATCAGAGACCCAACTATTGTAGGTGTGATGGGATGTCGCGTTGGACCATGTGAATATTGAATGATCAGCGATCAATGTGCCGGTATCAATGAAATACCTACCAAGCGCCATATGCCACCAAAGGTCTGGAGACGCGATGGGTTTGGCGAGCTTAATTGAAGTAGCAAAGACTATCGACGCGCCAATAAAATAATTTATTATTAACGCCCAATGCCTCTTCTGGCCAAGATTTATCATAGTCAATAATTTCCAGCATCTGAACTGAATTCATTTAAAGAATGTCTACATGAGCCATGTAACGTAACAACATCTCATAATTTGCATATTACTACTATAAACTGGCTTCTTGAATGTTAATTCAGTAAGTATCCCGTGGTAAAGACAAGGGCTTTAGTAATGAACCGCTCGAAGCAACATGTCAAACGGAACCTATCGGCTCTTTTGATCCCTCAAAGGGGATGCTATGTCTATTTTATTTGATCTATCCTGCTGTCTTCAGCTATGTTTTATCGTATATACCCTCGAATCATCTGCTCATCCCTGCCAACAGTCTAAGCTATATATCCCCTGGACCAGAAATGATGACAGACATCGTTCCTCTTACGACACATGTTGGTACGGGCCAGTGGGATAGCAAATTCCCCTTTGATAAACAATACTAATCCCGATACCGTATATCTTGGTGGTGTCGATATCATCATATGAACTTGATCATCCATCACATGTCCTTCTTATATCAAACTCGCTTTCTGCCTCGCCAAACGATGAAATTTCTTTTCATGCTCCCGCCTGATCCGCCCAAAAGTGCCTTCCGATAGTACTTTGGGACAAACTCTATATAGTACTTACACTCCCAACTCGTGTGGCTTAAACTTTCTACTTGTCTCATCGTTTCTCCTTAGCGTGTTTGCTTGACGGCTCACGCATAAGAGTTACTGTGAGGCTCTTTAATCTTTCAAACTGTCGATGCCTCTCCAGCAGGGCCGGGGATCCAGTTCTTTTCGTGGTTCCATTATGTAGGCATGGCAAGCTCAATAGCAAAGCCTTCTGAGTATTAAGAATATTTTATACCGCTGAAAGAAGGTGGCTATTCCACAGCATATAGAACTCACAGCTTATGGAATTACCAATAACATACAAAATATTTTTGAATGATATACACCAATAATCTAGCCGTCATGTCACAGTGGCCTTTGGTAACAATAACAAAGGATATTATCCTAACCTTGTCTTCATAGAATAAAACCAACTATCTATATCGATAATCTTCAATATGCAAAAGATGAGTATTTGAATAAAAAATAGAACCCTATAAAAACAATACCCCCTAAAAGGGGGTAATGTTTGATGTGGAAGAAGGGGCTAATCCCAAATTAACCCACTACACCATACAACTAATTACGGCAATTAGCGGGCAAGAATTTAGGCTCAATGGTCGTATGAGTTGAGCAATCCCATTCAATGGTGCCTGCAGAATTATCATTTGCTAGAGCATTCCCATTGATAGTGGGATAGTAAACTAAGTCATTACCTGCCGTGAGTTGGCTAATACCGCCCAGAGTAACGGTAATCAGGCCGTTTGATCCATCAACGGTAATTCCGGTAATTTTCTCAGTAATAAGGCTTGCCTGATCATTTGCAATTACACCACTATATCTTGAAAGCCCATCCTGCCCATCATCGGCAAACAATTCAGTAACACCAACTTTGATGGCGCTGGCTGCAATAGCACCTTCAGATACCTTGGCACGAACGGTATAGTCCTGATAAGCAGGCAGCGCAATAGCAGCCAAAATACCGATAATCGCAATGACGATCATTAATTCAATCAACGTAAAACCAGATTGTTTTCTCATAATATTGTCCTCAATCAAAATAGAGACCTATAGCTATATGTCAAATTGAAACGGAACACCCGAATCATGCGGAATAATCAGCAATAATTGTGCCCAAAATTAAAAAATTTCATTTTCACCGTAAATAACAATAAGTTACTTTTTAAATTAATTAATATCGAACAACAGACCACTTTCAAAAATAAAGTACAAATGTCCAGATTTCGTCAGAAATTGACATTTTTTTGACTTTCTGCAATTTCATGAGCATACACTTTTTACATCACTTAACCACAAATCCATCAAACTACATGGACAAATCTCTTATCAATTATTAGAGTCAACCTGTAGGGATTCAGGCCCAACATTATTTAATGCCCTGCCCGCAATAAAACATAATCACGTTAAATTGATTCCTATTGGATACAAGACTATATTGCATAAGCATCAATAGGTTGTTACTTGTAGCTCGTGTATAGAGTTAATAAAAGGGTCCCAGCTAATTGTAAAATGTATAACATTCACACAGGTAGGCCCACTAATTGGAGCTTCAACCTAAATTATCCAAGATGCCTGCCGACACAGGTTGTTACATGAAAGACAATATCGAATAGTTTAAGGATGGCCAAAGCAAAACAACAAATTAACCTAAGCGGGCTTGGACGTTGCCTGATCCAGGATGGCTTAATCAGTGAAGAAAAGGCAGAGTCCGCCTTCGCGGATGCACTGAAAAATAAAGTACCCTATGTCAGCTATCTTGTTGAAAATCAAATATTAAATAGTATTGATATCGCCATATCCGCCTCACGAGGATTTGGTGTACCCATCTTCGATCTTGATGTACTTGATCCTGGCGTCATACCTACTGACGAGGTTGCCGAGAAACTCGTCCGCAGCCACCATGCTTTACCCATTTTTCGTCGTGGAAACCGCCTATTTCTTGCCGTATCTGACCCTACCAACCACCAGGGACTGGATGAAATCCGATTCAATACAGGCCTCGCTTCAGAAGCGATCCTAGTCGAGGAGAACAAGCTCAAACGGACCATCGACAAGGTTATGGAGGCCCAGGAATCCGGCATGGATGATTTGCTGGATGCCGACCTGGACAACCTGGATGTCTCCGGTGGCGATGATGAACAGGAAAATGATGAATCAAAGCTGGATGTCGACGAGGCACCAGTCGTCCGATATGTAAATAAAATACTACTGGATGCCATAAAACAGGGTGTTTCCGATGTCCATTTCGAACCCTACGAATACACCTACCGTATCCGCTATCGTCAGGATGGACTGTTACACGAGGTCGCCAACCCCCCCTCCAATCTAGCCAACCGTCTATCCAGCCGCATCAAGGTCATGTCGCGCATGAATATTGCCGAGAGGCGTGTCCCTCAGGACGGGCGCATTAAGATGCAACTTTCCAAGTCCCGCGCTATCGATTTCCGTGTCAATACATGCCCAACCCTGTATGGCGAAAAGATTGTACTGCGTATCCTTGACCCCACCAGTGCACAACTCGGCATCGAGGCGCTCGGGTTCGAGGAGGAACAGCGCGAAAAGTTTCTTAGCGCCATCAACAAACCCTATGGAATGGTCCTGGTCACCGGCCCCACCGGTAGCGGTAAAACGGTCAGTCTCTACACCGCACTAAATCTGCTCAATAAGCCGGAAGTCAACATCTCCACCGCCGAAGATCCTGTAGAAATTCAGGTGCCAGGCATCAACCAGGTTAATACCAATGTCAAGACAGGCCTGACATTTGCGGAAGCTTTGAGAGCCTTTTTACGCCAGGACCCGGATATCGTCATGGTGGGTGAGATACGTGATCTGGAAACAGCTGAAATTGCTGTCAAGGCGGCTCAAACAGGCCACCTTGTCCTCTCAACCCTGCACACGAATGATGCTCCTCAGACACTGACGCGTCTGGCCAACATGGGTGTACCACCCTTTAATATTGCCTCCTCCGTACTGCTCATCATGGCCCAGCGTCTCGCCAGACGGCTTTGTGAGCACTGCAAGGCACCTGATGATCTACCCAGAGAGGCACTCTTGGAGGAGGGATTCACCGAAGTGGATATTGATACCGGTTTCACCATCTACAAACCTGTGGGATGTGACCTGTGTACCAGTGGCTACAAGGGCCGTGTTGGTATATTTCAGGTTATGCCTGTCTCAGAAACGATGGGAAAGATCATTATGGAAGGTGGCTCATCGCTGCAATTGGAAGAGCAAGCGGATAATGAGGGTGTCAATAACCTGCGCCGATCCGGTCTGCGTAAAGTGATGCAGGGAATTACCAGCCTCCAAGAACTCAACCGGGTAACCAAGGACTAATCCATGGCGCCTCCAAGAAAAAAAGCTCAGGTAAAATCCCACCTCTACAGCTGGGAAGGGATGGACAAAAAAGGTTCGCGCCTCACGGGCGAAAGCCGTGCGACCGATATCAATATGGTCAAGGCGGATTTACGCCGACAGGGGGTAACACCCCTTAAGGTCAGAAAAAAGGCCACGTCCTTCTTCACTAACAAAAAGAAGATAACCGGCGCCGACGTCACTGTCTTCAGCCGACAGCTGGCAACCATGATGTCTGCCGGTGTTCCCATGGTACAGGCGTTCGATATCGTAGGTCGGGGACATGAGAATCCCTCCATGCAGGAACTGATCCTTACCATTAAAGCGGATGTGGAAGGTGGCACTGCCTTGGCGGATGCATTAAAAAAACACCCACTGCATTTTGAGGATCTGTTCGTTAATCTGGTTCGCGCAGGTGAACACGCCGGTGTACTCGAGACACTATTGCACAAAATTGCCACCTATAAAGAAAAAACGGAATCTATCAAAGGCAAAATTAAAAAAGCGATGTTTTATCCTGCTGCAATCATTGTTGCAGCTATTGTAGTGACAGCAATTTTACTGATATTCGTCATCCCACAGTTTGAATCGCTTTTCACAAATTTTGGCGCTGATCTACCGGCATTCACTCAACTCGTGGTAAATCTATCTCATTTTGCACGAGACTGGTGGTGGGCCATAATTCTTGGGTTCGTAGCAGTTGTTTATGTATTTACATATATATGGAAACGTTCTCGCAATTTTCGACATTCTGTCGATCGTGTACTGCTTAAAATCCCTGTGGTCGGCATGATTCTCAATAAATCGGCAATTGCCCGCTTTTCCCGCACACTCGCCACCATGTCGGCCGCTGGAGTACCACTGGTTGAAGCACTTGACTCCGTCGCGGGCGCAACTGGCAATGTCGTTTACAGTGACGCTGTTTTACGGATGCGGGAAGACGTAGCCACTGGCCAGTCACTGCAACTTGCGATGAGACAACGTAACCTTTTCCCCAACATGGTGGTGCAGATGGTCTCCATCGGTGAAGAGTCAGGTGCTCTGGATGATATGCTGAACAAAGTAGCCGACTTTTATGAGGAACAGGTCGACAATGCAGTTGATGCTATGAGCAGTCTGATGGAACCCATCATTATGGTTGTACTGGGTACCCTTGTTGGCGGACTGGTCGTCGCCATGTACCTGCCAATCTTTAAGATGGGTTCGGTAATATAAACTAGACATCAGTTTATTTTGATTCGAGCATAGCATTTCGTGGTTGTTTTCGATTTCATTCAGCAATACGACTGGGCCTATCTGCTTTTGACGTTAGTTATCGGCCTCACGGTGGGTAGCTTCCTTAATGTCGTCATTCTTCGTCTGCCGAAAATGATGGAGAACCAATGGCGCAGTGACTGTGCCGAATTGAACGGCGAACAGGCAACCACACCTTCAGAGCCCTATAATCTCAGCCAACCCGCTTCCCACTGCCCCAAGTGCCGCCATAAGATTCGGTTTTGGGAGAATATCCCGGTCATTAGCTGGCTGCTACTGAGAGGTCGCTGCTCCAATTGCAAGGCTCCAATCAGTCCAAGATACCCGGTTATTGAAGCAATGACCGGTCTATTCTCCTTTGCTGTCGCCTACCATTTCGGCTTCACCTGGGCCACCCTGGCGGCACTCTTTCTGACCTGGGCCTTGATCGCCCTCAGCGTGATCGATTTCGATGTCCAGCTGCTTCCCGACAATATCACTCTCCCATTTCTCTGGCTGGGATTGCTGATCAGTCTTGGAAATGTCTTCACCGATCCACGCACCGCCCTCATCGGCGCCGCCGCCGGTTATCTCTCTCTGTGGTGTGTCTATCAGCTCTTTAAGCGGCTCACCGGCAAGGAGGGCATGGGGTATGGGGATTTCAAACTGCTGGCGATGCTCGGGGCCTGGTTGGGCTGGCACTATCTGCCGCAGATCATCCTGCTCTCGGCCCTGGTTGGCGCGGTCGTCGGTATTCTGCTTATCGTGGTGCGCGGTCGCGATCGCAATATCCCCATTCCCTTCGGCCCCTATCTGGCGGCAGCCGGTTGGATCAGCCTGATGTGGGGGGAGCAGATCAACACAGCCTATCTGCGCTGGTCCGGTATGATGTGATGCTGGTGATTGCCCTGACAGGGGGCATCGGCAGCGGCAAGAGTGCTGTCGCCTCCCATCTGGAATCCTTGAATGTACCGGTTATCGATGCCGACCGGCTCGCCCATCAGCTCGTTGAACCCGGTTCACCCGCCCTGCTGGAGATTCAAGCCGCCTTTGGTGACGACCTGTTGGATGCCAATGGTGCTCTGGACAGATCAGCCCTGCGCAAAATCGTGTTCGACAATCCGCAACAACGCAAACGGTTGGAAGGGATCCTTCATCCCCGCATCAGGGAAGCAATGAAGAGCTGGCTTGCCAACCAATCAGCCCCTTATGCCGTGTTGGTGATTCCACTCCTGTTTGAAACCGGCCAGATGTCACTTGCCGATCGGGTTTTAGTGGTGGATTGCGACGAATCGCTGCAGATCGAACGGGTGCTCGCACGAGATGAGATATCCAGGGAGCAGATCAGACAGATCATCGCCAGCCAGGTCGACCGCCAAACCCGCCTGCAGGGTGCGGACGATGTCATCGAAAACAACGGCAGCCTGGAAGCCCTGATCAAAGCCACGGGGGGACTTCACAGAAACTACCTTAAGATGGCAAACAGTTAAGATTATTGTCCGCAAATGAACGCGAATAAACGCAAATATTTAAAAAAACCAATTAAATGTGGTTACCATCAGTCCCACGCTACAGTGTAGGAATACAGAGATCAGCCAATCGGCAAGAGCAAGACAAGTTATGGGTTCCCACGGTGGACCGTGGGAACCAGGGAAAACACACTATCTTTATTTGCGTTCATTTGCGGACTCAACAAATCAGGCCGCAGTGACCTCTTTACGTTTACTGAAGATCAAACCCTCATCGGTACTGTCGATTTCGATGGTATCCCCGGGCCCGAAGCGCCCCGTCAGGATCTCCTGGGCCAGCGGGTTCTCGAGCTGCTGCCGGATCGCCCGTTTTAGTGGTCGGGCGCCATACACCGGATCGAAACCGGCCTCGCCCAGCCGGTCGAGGGCCGCATCGGTGATTACCAATCCCATCTCTTGATCCGACAGCCGCTTGTGCAGGTAGTCGATCTGGATTTTTGCGATGGCCCGGATCTGCTCGCTGGCAAGGGGGTGGAAGACCACGATCTCGTCCAGCCGGTTTATGAATTCGGGACGGAAATTCTGCCGCACCGTCTCCATTACCGCCGCCTTCATCTCCTGATAGCGCTCCTCACCGGACATCTCCTGGATCACCTGTGAACCCAGGTTGGAGGTCATCACGATAACCGTGTTGCGGAAATCCACCGTCCGTCCCTGCCCGTCGGTGAGACGGCCGTCATCGAGCACCTGTAGCAGCACGTTGAAAACATCGGGGTGGGCCTTCTCCACCTCATCCAGCAGCACCACCGAATAAGGGCGACGGCGTATCGCCTCGGTCAGGTAGCCGCCCTCTTCATAGCCGACATAACCGGGGGGCGCACCAATCAGCCGCGCCACCGAGTGTTTCTCCATGAACTCCGACATATCGATGCGCACCATCGCCTCTTCGGTATCGAAAAGAAACTCCGCCAAAGCCTTGCACAGCTCGGTCTTACCGACACCGGTGGGGCCGAGAAAAAGAAACGAGCCATTGGGCTGGTTGGGATCGGAGAGCCCGGCCCGGGAGCGGCGTATGGCATCGCTGACTGCGCGCACGCCCTCTTCCTGACCGATTACCCGTCTGCCAAGCTCCTCTTCCATACGCAGCAGCTTGTCCCGCTCCCCTTCCAGCATCTTGGAGACGGGGATACCGGTCCATTTGGCCACCACATCGGCGATCTCCTCTTCCGAGACTTTGTTGCGCAGCAGCTTCATCTCCTGCATCTCGGCCTGAGCCGCCATATCGAGCTGTCGCTCCAGTTCGGGAATGCGGCCATACTGCAACTCGGACATGCGTGTCAGGTCACCGGCCCTGCGCGCCGTCTCGAGTTCGAGCCTGGCCTCTTCCAGGGACTCTTTGATATGCGTGGTGCCCTGCAGCGCCGCCTTCTCCGATTTCCATATCTCTTCCAGATCGGAGAATTCCCGCTGCAGACGATCGATATGCGCCTCGAGTTCCGCCAGGCGCTTCTTCGAGGCCTCGTCCGACTCCTTTTTGAGCGCTTCACGCTCTATCTTGAGCTGGATCAGACGCCGTTCGAGCCGGTCCATCTCCTCCGGTTTGGAGTCGATCTCCATGCGGATCTGGGAGGCCGCCTCATCCACCAGATCGATGGCCTTGTCCGGCAGCTGGCGGTCGCTGATATAGCGGTGGGAAAGAGTTGCCGCCGCCACGATGGCGGGATCGGTGACATCCACCCCGTGGTGGACCTCGTAGCGCTCCTTCAGACCGCGCAGAATGGCGATGGTGTCCTCCACGCTGGGCTCCTCCACCATCACCTTTTGGAAACGGCGCTCCAGCGCGGCATCCTTCTCCAGATATTGGCGATACTCATCCAGGGTGGTGGCCCCGACACAGTGAAGCTCACCCCGCGCCAATGCGGGTTTCAACATATTTCCCGCATCCATGGAGCCTTCGGCCTTGCCTGCGCCGACCATGGTATGCAGCTCGTCGATGAACAGAATGATCTGTCCCTCCTGCTTGGCCAGGTCGTTGAGCACCGCCTTGAGGCGCTCCTCGAATTCACCGCGAAACTTGGCCCCGGCGATCAGGGCGCCCATATCGAGAGAGAGCAGCCGCTTGCTCTTCAGGCCCTCCGGCACCTCACCGTTGATGATGCGTTGCGCCAGCCCCTCCACGATGGCGGTCTTGCCCACACCGGGCTCGCCGATCAGAACCGGATTGTTCTTGGTGCGGCGCTGCAATACCTGAATGGTGCGACGAATCTCGTCGTCACGCCCGATAACGGGATCCAGCTTGCCCTGCTCCGCACGCTCCGTCAGATCGATGGTATACCTCTCCAGCGCCTGGCGCTGATCCTCAGCATTCGGATCGTCCACATTCTGTCCGCCACGCAGTTTCTCGATACTCTGCTCCAGGGCGGCCTTGGATCCGCCCGCTGTGCGCAGTATCTCTCCCAGCTCTCCTTTATCCTCCGCTGCGGCGAGCACAAACAGTTCACTGGAGATGTACTGGTCGTTACGTTGTTGCGCGAGCTTGTCGGTCTGGTTCAGCAGCCGTCCCAGGTCATTCGAGATATGCAGATCTCCCGCCGCACCCTCGACGCTGGACAGTCTTTCCATGGCGGCGCTCAGGCTAGAACGCAACTGGTTGACATTGACATCGGACTGGGTGAGCAGATGGCGGATTGTGCCACCATCCTGATTGAGCAGGGCGATCATCAGGTGCACCGGTTCAATGAACTGATGGTCACGCCCGACTGCCAGGCTCTGTGCATCCGCCAGCGCCATCTGGAATTTACTGGTCAAACGGTCCATTCGCATGGGTAATACTCCGAAAAATTCTTAGATACCCTACAGATTGGGGAGAAACTCCGGCATTTCAACCTAGTAAGTGTAGCTGGACGGGGTTGATAGTCCGCAAATGAACGCTAATGAACGCTAATGAACGCAAATTTTTAGAATATAATACTCTATCCTCTTTCCCATACTCCTGAATGGAAATGCGGATATCAGGAATTCGGCGGGGCAAGGTATGGATTATCACGGTGGACCGTGGGAACCAGGGGACGCGCTAATAAAGTATTTCGCACATATTTGCGTTCATTAGCGTTCATTTGCGGACTTTTTATACTAGGCAGTATTAGCCACCTTGCTGCTTCGCCATCATCTCGACCTTGGACATCACCATCGCTTCGAGGGCCTGCTTGAAGTCGATGATGCGTTGGCGCAGTTCAGGCTGGGCAGTGCTGAGTATCTGTGCCGCCAGGATACCAGCATTACGTGCGCCATTGATGGCGACGGTGGCAACCGGCACACCCGGCGGCATCTGTACGATGGAGAGCAGTGAATCCTCGCCGCTCAGGGTGGAGGTCTTAACCGGTACGCCAACGACCGGTAGTGGTGAGATAGCAGCCACCATGCCCGGGAGATGGGCGGCGCCGCCCGCACCGGCAATGATCACCTGCAGACCCCGGTCTGCCGCCTGTTGGGCATAGTCGTAGAGCCTGTCGGGTGTGCGATGCGCCGAAACGATAGTCATCTCATAGGGTACCTGCAGCTCCTGCAGCACCTTCGCCGCCTCCTGCATGACGGGAAGATCGGAATCGCTTCCCATGATTATGCCCACAACTGGTTGGTTCATGGATGCTGTTCTCCACTAATTTTGATCAGATCGCGCACATGCTCCGCTTTACTTCTGGCCACACCAAGATCCGGATCAAGCACGGTGACATGTCCCATCTTACGGTAGGGCGTCACATCCGCTTTGCCATACAGATGCAGACAGACGCCTTTTATCGACAGGGCCGCCGCCATACCCTCGATCACGGGTCTGCCACGCGCCCCTGTATCACCCAGCAGGTTGATCATCGCCGCGGGTGAGAGCAGATCGGTGGCGCCGAGCGGCAGATCCAATATGGCTCGCAGATGCTGTTCAAACTGATCGGTGATACAGGCCTCGATAGTATGATGGCCTGAGTTGTGGGTACGCGGAGCGATTTCATTGACCAATAGTTGGTCATTCCGGGTGAGAAACATCTCAACGCCAAATACACCCACCCCTTGCAGCGCATCGATGGTGCGCGTTGCCAGTGCCTCCGCCGCCGCGGCTGTCTCGGCACTCACTGCAGCAGGACAGAGCAGCAGATCGAGGACATTCTCACCCGGGCGAAAACACATCTCCACCGTGGGATAGGCAATGCACTCCCCTTCCTGGTTGCGGGCGACCATCACCGCCAGCTCTTTCTTGGCCTCCACGAATCGCTCCACCAATGACGCCACTGGCAGATGATTGTCGAAATCCTCCGCAACCGGCATCACCGAGACACCGCGACCGTCATAGCCTCCGCGACGCGCCTTTTGCACCAGCGGAAAGCCAAATGATTCAAAGGCTTGTAACTCGGGTTCCGGCATCTCCACAAACTCTGCCGTGGGAATGCCGTTGTGTGCCAGAAACTGCTTCTGCAACAGTTTATCCTGCAACACCGAGAGCAATGCGGGAGCAGGGTTGATGCGATGCCCCTCGCGCTCTAGCTGGATCAAGGTTTCTGTATCGATATTTTCCAGCTCGAATGTCACCACATCGCAGGATTCAGCCAGCTCACGCAATTTTGCAGGATCGTGATATCCACCGATTATCTGATGCCCGGCAACCTGTCCCGCTGGGGAACCGGGATACGGGTCGAGGACCACGCATGTGCATCCCAGGCGCTTTGCCGCCTTGACCATCATGCGCCCCAGCTGACCGCCGCCAATGAGGCCGATTCGAGCTACTGGAAAGGGGAAACTGTCCTTCATCACCATCTACTAAAAAGGTTGATTATCGCCAAGGTGGGAGAGTATACCCGGCAAACAGGAGGAATGCCTCTATGGATGTGAAATCCAAGGCGATCTACAGCTCTATTGCCCTCAAGTGGGCGAGATTTCCCGGTTGATCTTGCCGGTTATATCCGCAAACTCAAGTAACCCTTTCTCATCCAGCACCTCCACCCGGCTGCCATCCACATGGATCAATCCCAGGGTGGAAAAATTGTGCAATATGCGGGAAAAGGTCTCCGGTGTCACTGAAAGCCGGGAGGCAATTACCCCTTTCGGGGTCTGAAGCTCAAAACTGTTGCTGCTGTCTATCCCGGTTTGCCATCTTTTATACAGGAAACTGGCAACTCGACAGCTGGCGCTCTGCAGGGTCAGTTCATCGATTTCACGTATGAGGCTCTTGAGACGATGACTCATATCCCCCATGAGTTTGAAGCAGGTGTCTATTGACCCCCGCAATATCTCGAGAAACGGGGCGCTTTCGAAGCTTAAAAGATAGGTATCACCGATTGCAACGGCATTGACGGGATATTCAGGGTGCTCACCAAACATCAGCGCCTCTGCGAAGGTCTGTCCCGGCGTAATAATCTCTATCACCTTTTCCTGACCCTGCATGGAGAGGCGCGTCAGTTTCATCTGCCCCTGCAGCACCAGGAAAAAGTGGGTGGCCGGATCGCCCAATTGAAAAAAGAGTTGACCGTCCCCGAGCCTTACCTGATGAGCCATCTTTTTCACATGTTCGAATTGATTATCATCCAGGTGAGCAAACAGATAACACCGCTTGAGATCAAAATACACCATCCGCCTCCGGCTGATTTCACCTTACTCAGGTTTTTTTATATCCCTAATGTGTCAGGGTGAATACTTGTCATGGCCATGAAATTAAACGTTACAGTTATTTAGTTATTATATTTCCAGATCCGATAGTAGGATAAACCTCGACTTCGGTCTGTCAACAGCCAGCGACCATTGTCAAACTTGAATCTGGTCTCCTTCAAGGCCCGGCAGAGCAGTCCGCTATACGGCCGCTGAAGATTATCATCACCGCTAACGGTATGGAACCAGTCCACCATCTCTTCGCAATCATGATAGGCATATTCAGCCTCATTGCGAGGATGCAGGGCCGTCAACTTGGGAGACAGTTTCAACCAGGCATCGAAACCGCGCACCATGGTACCCCCTTCAGCCAGGATATCCACTTCATCGAGAGAGTTCTCAAACGCATCCTCGAAAATCAGTACGGGATTGGTGGCTGTCGGATCACCCCCATTGCAACCCGCTATGATAAAAAACAAGATAAAGTGTGGCCGCATCACACCTTATCGAGTTGAGTAAGATCCCGGACAGCGCCGCGGGCGGCCGAAGTTGTCAATGCGGCATATGCCTTCAAGGCTTGAGATACTGTCCGTTCTCTACCGACCGGTTGCCAGGCCTGGTTACCCCTTGCGATCATGGTCTCGCGCCTTTGCTGCAACACATCATCACCCAACACTACCTGTATGCTGCGCCCCGGAATATCGATTTCGATGATATCGCCCTCCTCCACCAAACCGATATTTCCACCTTCCGCCGCCTCGGGCGAACAGTGTCCGATGGATAACCCGGATGTACCGCCGGAAAAACGACCATCCGTAATCAACGCACAGGCCTTGCCCAATCCCTTTGACTTGAGATAACTGGTCGGGTAGAGCATCTCCTGCATACCCGGTCCCCCTTTCGGACCCTCATAGCGAATGATGACCACATCGCCCGCCTGGATGTTGTCATTCAGAATCGTCTCTACAGCACTTTCCTGACTCTCGAAGATACGTGCCGGCCCGCTAAACTTAAGATTCGATTCATCCACACCGGCCGTCTTGACGATACATCCCTGTTTTGCCAGGTTGCCATATAGGACGGCCAATCCACCGTCTTGGGAGTAGGCGTGTTCGAGATCCCGGATACAGCCCTGTTCTCTATCGATATCCAGGTCGGGCCAGCGGGACGACTGGCTGAAAGCTACCTGTGTGGGCACGCCACCGGGTGCCGCCAGATAGCGGTTTCGCGCCTCCTCCTCCATGCTGCGAACGATGTCCCAGCGATCGATCGCTTCACCGATACTGGCAGCATGGACAGTCGGCACATCGCGATGAACCAAACCTGCACGGTCCAGTTCTCCCAGGATGCCGATCACCCCACCAGCCCGGTGCACATCCTCCATATGAAACTGTTGCGTGGCGGGGGCGACCTTGCAAAGATTAGGTACTTTACGACTCAACCGGTCGATATCGGCCATCGTGAAATCGACCTCACCCTCATAAGCAGCGGCGAGCAAATGCAGTACGGTATTGGTGGAACCACCCATGGCGATATCCAGACTCATGGCATTCTCGAACGCCTTGAAGGTCGCCACATTGCGCGGCAGGACCGTAGCATCCTCCTGCTCGTACCATCGTTTAGCCAATTCGACGACACGATGCCCCGCTTCCAAAAAGAGCTGTTTCCGATCGGCGTGGGTCGCCAGCAGCGAACCGTTACCGGGCAACGACAGCCCTAAGGCCTCGGTGAGGCAGTTCATGGAGTTCGCGGTGAACATGCCTGAGCATGAGCCACAGGTGGGACAGGCTGATCGCTCGATCTTCTCTACATCCTCGTCGCTCTCATCCGGATTGGCAGCCGACACCATGGCGTCGACAAGATCGAGGTGATATTCCTTGCCATGCAACCGGACTTTGCCCGCTTCCATGGGACCACCGGAAACAAACAGGGTTGGGATGTTCAATCTCAGTGCAGCCAACAGCATGCCCGGGGTAATTTTGTCGCAATTGGATATGCAGACCAGCGCATCGGCGCAATGTGCGTTGACCATATACTCCACGGAGTCGGCTATGATATCCCTTGATGGCAGGGAATAGAGCATGCCGCCATGCCCCATGGCGATGCCATCGTCCACGGCAATGGTATTGAACTCTTTGGCCACTCCACCAGCCGCCTCAATCTCTCTTGCAACCAGCTGCCCAAGATCCTTCAGGTGTACGTGGCCCGGAACGAACTGGGTAAACGAGTTGGCGATCGCAACAATCGGTTTATCGAAGTCGCCATCCTGCATGCCTGTGGCCCGCCACAAGGCTCTGGCGCCGGCCATATTGCGCCCATGGGTGGTAGTACGGGAACGGTATTGCGGCATCGGTCACTCCGGATAATCTGTCGAAAACGCTCATTATGCACACTTTTCCTTGCCGCAAACAAACACCCTCGACACGGTTTTACCGAACTGCCATCCCGCGCGGACAGTTAACGCCTTAAGGAGAAGCATTATCCTCACACGGTAGATCGAGTGTAAACACCGCACCTCCATTCTTCCTATTACTTGCCGCTACCGAACCATGATGTTTTTCCGCGACCACCTTGACGAAACTCAGCCCCAGACCAACACCTTTTTTGCGCAGGATTTGATTTGAATCCGCCTGCATAAACGGCATAAAGATGTCATTCAACTGGTGCTCCGGGATGCCTGGACCCTGGTCCTCGATTTCACATATCAGTCGAGAGTATCTGATCGACAGGGTCATCGTCACCTGGCTTTGTGGCGGAGAGAATTTAATCGCATTCTCCAGCAGGTTGACCAGGGCCCGCTCCAGCAAACCCAAATCACCCTGCACCCACATTTCATCCTCGTTAAACAACCGCTGCAGCCTTACCTGCTTGGCTTTGGCCTGGACATAGACCTCGTCTACGGCATTAT
The DNA here is from genome assembly GCA_040506195.1 of Candidatus Thiodiazotropha sp. Lineage (GTDB taxonomy): Bacteria > Pseudomonadota > Gammaproteobacteria > Chromatiales > Chromatiaceae > Thiodiazotropha. The sequence goes on from JBEVXH010000001.1 coordinate 727,855, forward strand.
GTGCCACCTCAATAAAATTGGTATCGGTGAATGAGGTGGTTTCGGCAACCTCGGCCCGAGCCAGGCGCAGGAAGTTATCCGCCAATTTCAGCGATCGGCGCGCCAAAGGCTGAATCTGTTCGGCCATCTCCTTTGCACTCCCATCCAACAGCTGCCTGGACTGAGTCAATGAGAGCAGAGAGGTGATGGGAGAACGGATATCGTGGGAGAGAAAATTAAGCATCTTTACCCGCGTGCGTTCCGATCGCTTCAACGCACCGATATACGAGAGGTTAATGATCATACCCGGAAACTCCGTATCAACCGCTTCGAGAGCCTTCAGCTGGACAAACAGTTCAGTGTCGGGGGGGCGAACGGCTTCAAAACGTACAGGCTCTTTATGCAGCAATACCTTCCTGAAGACTTCCTGCCAGGTATCCGCACCTTGTATCTGCAATACGCTTAACAGGTGATAGGCATCCTCGCCCAACAGCTCCTTTTCGGCCGGATGACCAAGATAGAAGGAGGTTCGGGGATTGGACATCACAACCTGCCCCAGGCCATTGATGACCATCAGCCCGTCATCCATCTGTCCCACCGCATTACTGATCAGATGGCGAAAGCGCTGCAAACGGGCATTGGCCTCCTGCATCTGCTGCATGCGCAACTCCACTCTTTCCAACACACTGTCCTGTTTAGCTTCTGATTCTAGTGAGAATTGCAGGGCGAACTCATCGACCAGCTTCATCGAGCGGCCCACCGGCACCTCATTTCTCGGCCAGATCAAACCCAACCGCCAGGCCGTATCCGGCCGTTGTATCTCAGTCCATAGCTCTGCTCCTGATCGCTGCCATGCTCCGATTGCCAGAGATTCCAAAGGCGGTCCCAGTGTTGCGCCGCTTTGCAGCAGTTGCTTGCCGCTGTCGGCATCGTAAAGCGCCCATCCCTGCAACGGCATCAATCTGGCAAGAAACTCCATTGCCGTAGTCATATCGCTGAGAGGCTGTTCTACCGGTAATAGACGCTGCTCACGTTGCATGCGTTCAAGCTGTTCGTTGAGATAACGCACCGCTTGATCAAGGCGTCGCCAACTCCATAGTGGATAACTCAGCAACAACCCGATCAAGGCGGCTGATGGCGGGAACCAATACTCAGCTCCATGCAGCAGCGCAATGGTAAAAAGAAAAAAGCCGACCAGAAGAACCAGGGACACGAGCGGCGCCGCTCGGGTGGGAAAGTAGGGGTAGAGAACAAAAGGAAGAACCACGACCAGGGCACTGCCCAACAAATGGGGCAGATAGGGAACCGGAGTAATCGCCTCTTCCTGTCTCAAACTCTGCAGGACATTGGCGTTGATCTCCACACCGGGCATAGGCACTCCATAGCCGGACACAGGGGTAGGCAGGGCATCGCCTATCCCAGTCGCCGTAACACCAACCAATACAACCTTGTCGCGGAAGAGGTCGGGTAGAAAATCGCCATCGAGTACCTGACTGTAGCTGTATCTGTGATAGTGACCTGCCGGGCCATAAAAGGGTATCAGGCGATGGGTATGTCGGTTGATCGTGTGGATATTCGGCGCCTGCTGGCTGGTGGGTGCAGTACGCATTCCCTCCTCCCCGGGCTCTAACCAGTTCAACACAGACAGCATCAAATGCGGCCAATACGCCTGGCCCAATCCTTCATAGAGAAACACGCCACGGGCAATGCCGTCGGCATCCAGATCCATATGCACATGCCCCAGCCCCGCAGCCACATTTGAGAGCGCCGGCAACGGCATCGACTCCACCAACATTCCTCCCTGCCGATGTTCTTCGAGAATAACCGGCATAAACACACGTTCACTGGCGGCAATTGCCTGGATCAGTTGGTTGTCTGATTCGGGATCGATTCGGTCTGGCTCGGCGAACAGGATATCGAGGACAATGGCTCTGGCCCCTGCCTGGGTGAGCCGGTCCACAAGCTTTGCGTGTATCTGACGCGACCAGGGCCAACGTCCCAGGGCTTCCAGGCTCTTCTCGTCAACCGCGACGATAATGATATCTTCAGCAACGGGTTTGGAGATAAAACCCATCTGTAAATCATACAGCAGCAGATCCCATCGCCAGAGCCAGTTGCTGGCCGCCAACAAGCTGGTCAGCAGCAACATGATCAAAGCACTGCGTGTACGTTCTGAGTACGTCTTGGATCGTGTCACCGTGCCTGTAGGGTTTATGTCATCCCTCATCTTTTACCTGTCATGGAAGCTCCACCATCACACTGCGCCATCACCAAGCAGGTATACCGATACGGTAAATATCGGATCGTGATCGATCATCGTTAATCGCAGATAGCGCCTCCACAACGATAAAATAGCGCCCTGGGGGCAAGGGTTGCAAAACGAATGCGTTATCTTCGGACAATCTGGTGAAAAGCCTATCCTCAAGTTCGACATCTCCGGCAAGAATCAACCTATACGCCCAAGCACCCGCTACCTGTGACCAACGAAGATGGATACCATGACGACTGAACTGCGGTCGAAAGAGCGTCGGCGCTGTCAGCGCTTCAGGCTCCACCCGCACAGGTAACGGCGCCACCGCTTCCAGAGTGAAATTACGATAGGCATTGAATCCCTCAAACCCCAATTCGTCAATACCTCTCAATACGATCCGGTAATCGCCCGCAGGCAGTAGCGGCAACTCAATGCGATTGTCCGTACTGATTCCCCCTGCAACCATCACTTCCTCCCTGTTGGTGAGCTGATAGCGATAAGCAGCCGCCCCGACAAGCGGTGACCATTCAATCACTACGCCATTCATCGTGAACTGGTGTGTCATTTCCGTCAGACCCGGCTGTGCCAACAGCGCACGCGGAGGAGACGGGGGCTTACCCTTTTCTATCAGAGTCCCCTCTCCCTGTTCAACCAATACAATCTCATCTTCAGCGGTGACGTTGACCCCCCCCTCAGTCACTTCACTGCGGGTCTGTTCATCCCCGGCACCCGAAAAGACGCGAAATTCCGTGCCACGGACCATGGTCACCGCAGCCGGGGTGTGTATTTCATATCGATATTCCGGCTTTCTAAGTGGCTTGATGCGATTCTCGATTCGCCCCCGTTGCAGGCGAATCCTAGTATCCAGCATACCCATGCCATAAAAAGATGAGAGTGCATCGAATACCACTTCACTCTCTTCGCCAATCAAAAGTGTGGAATCATCCGCGAATTGTAATGAAACAGAAGAATCGATACCGGTAATAATCCTATCGCCGGCATTGAGTATCGTGTCTGCAAGCAGGTCGATTGTCTCACTCGCTCCCATTCGCCGCAGTGAGGCATGCCCGTAAACATAATTGACCTTTACACCTGCAAGTATCTCTTTCAGCCAGTCGATCGGCACACGGATTTCAGTTCCAATCTGAATTTCCCTGTCATTGGCGATGCCGTTGTAGATTTGCAATTGTTCAGAAGTGAAACCTGACTTGAGGAAACGTTCCGCGACGAGGGACAGATTCTCTCCCTCGTGAATGCGATAGGCCCAGTCTTCCGACCATGCCTGTCCCATTATCACAACAAGGATGAAGAACAGCAGCGATGTGACGATTCTAGTCATCTTGCCAGTTACTCATCGACCACAATTTGGACTTGAAGATCACTCAACCGGCTTCCGCCCCGGATCTTCGAAATGGCCCTATATGTTTGATTTCATGATAATATTACTGGCAATCCATGCCGGAATCAGCATGCAATAGGATATACCCGCTCAAACCCTGATTCCAGCCAACTACTCTTGCTCGGTCAGCTGCTCGAGACGGTAACCTTGGTGATAGACCGCCTTCAAACGCCATCCGTTCTCCGGTGTCAGACCGAGTTTGCGGCGAAGCCGACTAATATGGGTATCCACGGTACGGGTCATCAGGCCCGGTCCAAATCCCCATATGCTCTCCAACAGATGGTCGCGGGAAAGCAGGCGGCCGATGTTGGTGAAGAGCATCCACGCCAATTGAAATTCCTTCTCCGTCATATCCACAGGCTCACCGTTCAAGGTGAGCGTTTTGTTATCCTTGTTAAGTGAAAAACCATTCACTTCCAAATGATCGCGCCGACCACTATGCCGCCTGACCAAGGCTTTGATCCGTGCCAGCATGATTTCGCGATTGACCGGTTTCGCCAGGTAGTCATCGGCACCTTTTTCCAGCGCCTCGATGATATCAGCCTCACCATCCCTGTGGGTGATAAAGAAAACGGGTAGATCCCACTCCCGATCGCCACGCAACCAGGAGAGCACCTCTACACCGCTTTTTTCCGGCAATTCCCAATCCATTATCAATAAATCATAGGTTTCATGACGCAACTCATGCATAAAAGCATCAGCATTATCAAATGCCCTGCAGACATAGCCTTCAGCTTCCAACCATTCCTTCATTACCGCTGACTGCACTTTATCATCTTCCAGATAGGCTATTCGCATAGATGACTCCAAGGTAGTAACGTCATACAATCCCGTCATACCGGTGAGGATTCAAACACACCGGACATACCAGCCGCGGCTATTCGGGATTCAGCTGATCCATGCCTACTAACTGACCACTGCCTGGCAATGGTGTCAACATAAATGTTCCCATAATACGCTGTAAGTTCCAGGCAACAGCATGACAAAAGTCAAGCTGTTGCCTTAATGAACATTATTTATTGACAATATTTAGTCAAGTTTCAACTCGACACGCCGATTCTGCGAACGCCCTTCTGCCGTTGCATTGTCGGCAATGGGAGACGATTCCCCCATTCCCTTGGCTGTGAACAGTGTTCCATTCACTCCCTGTGCCTTTAGATAGTCAGCCACTGCTTTCGCACGCCTCTCGGAAAGGGACTGGTTATAGGTCGCGGAACCCGTGGAGTCGGTATGACCGATAACCTCAATCGATTTAATATCGGGGCGTGCCTTGAGTGAATCGGCAATATGGTTCAATGTGGATGTGTATTCGCCGCTGACCTTATCGCTGTTGAGTTCAAACAGGACATTCTGCAGGACGATCTGAACCGCACACCCGGCATCGGTTACCGTAGCGCCGGCAGGTGTATTCGGGCAGTCATCCTTACTGTCGACCACGCCGTCACCATCACTATCCAGTTCACAGCCACTGGTGTCGACCTTTACGCCGGCAGGCGTATCCGGGCATTTATCACTGCTGTCGGCCACGCCGTCTCCATCACTGTCGAGGGCACATCCTTTGTCATCGACCTTTACCCCGGCTGGCGTACCTGGGCACTGGTCCTTACTATCCACAACACCGTCATTGTCGGCATCGCCTTCAGCCTTTGACATAACCGGTTCACCGAAACAGCTGGTATCAGCCGGTGCCTTGTCACGATGGGAAGTCGTCCAACACTCACCATAACCGGTACGCCAAACCGAATTAACACTATCGTAGGCCAGTCCCTTTTCTGCCACTGCGTGACTACTGATCAGTACCGGCGTTAAGGCCAGGGTTATGGCAATTCTTTTAATGTGCATGATCACACCTCCAGGTTTTTTAAAGTACGGATACGGCGACTACAATTTTTAGGCCGCCGTCGCTTGAATCATATGAATATCCCGTTGCGGGTAGGGAATACTGATACCCTGCTTATCAAATGCTGTCTTGATGGCTTCAAGCAGCGCTGCCCGCGTCACCCAGTAATCCCCAGATTTCACCCAGGGACGTACTGCAAAATCGACACTGCTCTCGCCCAATTCCAGCAACATGATCGTCGGCGCGGGATCTTTCAGTACTGTGCTATCGGCATCGAGGATCTGCTGCAGCAGGTCTCTTGCCTTTTTAATGTCATCGTCATAACCAATACCGATCACCAGATCGATTCGTCTCGTATTCTTGGCGGAATAGTTGACGATAGTGCCGCTATATATTTGCGCATTGGGCATAGTGATCTCGCGGTTGTCACCGGTCCTGAGAACCGTGTGAAAAATGCGAATCTCCTCAACCACGCCGGACACACCACCTGCTTCGACGAAATCCCCCAATTTAAACGGCCTGAAGATGATCAACATCACTCCGGCCGCAAAGCTAGCAAGCGAGTCCTTCAATGCCAAACCGACGGCCAGGCCTGCAGCACCCAAAATAGCCAGTGCGGATGTTGTATTGACACCGAGTTGCTCCAACGCTGCAAGCACCACTACCGCCAACAGTACTGCGTATGCGATATTTCCGAGGAAACTGATCAGCATCTGGTCGATGCTCCCTCTCTCCATGAGCCTTTTCAGCGTACGGGTCAGCATTTTTGCTATCCATCGACCGATAATGAACACCAACAGCGCCATAACGATCTTGGTTCCCCAGGGGATAACGTAAGCGTCCATAATAGTTTCTATTGTAAGATCCATGAGTCTTCTCCAGTCATTGTTGCGATACTCTCTCTGCTTGGCCAAATTGATGTACAACGCTTGTTGTCCAGTCCGGCGATGCCGGCACAAGTATCGCGCCTGCTGCTGCAGTGATCAATGACACGATCAACACTTTGCTGTCGACCGCAAAAAATTCAAGAGGATATCCACCTATCGATGCACCCATAATCCCCAGAATCCCCATAAACAGATACCCAATAGCCCATGTCCTTTCATAACCACTCCGATCAGCTAGCCGGCAGCCACCAGCCATTAGAAAAGCCAGCACGCTCATATCTGTTCCGGCCCTTGAGGGCTGTCTGCAGCTTAGGGCAATCCCTGCACCGGAATAAACCCAAAGCCTGTGAAGAATTGTTAAATCGATATTTCATTTTCCAAATGCCAACCGCTCATCCATGCCCAATCCAGGGTAAAATATCTCGGAGGTATACTATGGTTCTGTTGAGAGCGATTCAGAGAGCGAGTCATGTCGGTAATATTGGAATTCAGCATCTTCCCCCTGGACAGAGGGGTGAGCGTCAGTGAAGAAGTGAGTCGGGTGATCGAAATGATCGACAGTACGGGAATCGAATACCAATTAACGGCGATGGGAACCTTGATAGAAACCCCGAATATCACCCAGGCCCTGGCGATTGTTGAGCAGGCTGCCCAGGTTATTCATGGGGCTGGATGCCAGCGCGTTTATGCCGCGATAAAGATCGACAGCCGCCCAGCCAGAGAACACGGCCTTCAGGGTAAAATACAGTCCATTCAAGAACGGCTCGGGGAGGTTGACCTCAATCCGGGCATCGAGTCTGAATAGCAGAACTGCGAAGCTTTAACTGAACCACGGTGAGAACAATAAAATGAGTACCGAATCATCAACGGAAGAGCTGTTAAACGATATAAACAAACTCTGGTCGGATAGCTATCACGGTTTACTGTCTACTCATTCAGTGAAATACCAAGGTTACCCCTTTGGTTCACTATTGCCCTTTTGCCGCGACACGAAGGGCAACCTTCTGTTGCTGATTTCTCACCTGGCGCAACATACAAGGAACCTCGAACACGACCCTCGCTGCTCCCTGACACTGACTGGCCAGGGAACTGGCGACGTGCAGCAACTGGCTCGCCTTACTTGCCTGTCACAGGCCGAAACCGTCAATTCAACTGCCGCAGCCGAGCGATACTTCCGTTTCTATCCGGAGGCACGCCGCTATCGGAAAGAACTCAACTTCCGTTTCTATCGACTGGATGTGAAACACTATTACTATATCGGCGGATTCGGATCTGCCCGCTGGTTTGATCCAAGCCGTATCCCGACGCCCATCCCCTTTTCAACTGCGGATGAAGCGGAACTGCTTTACCAGTTGAACTCCCACAACCATGATCTGCTGAAACAACTGCTCGATAGCAATGGCATACCGGACGATACCCCCGTCGAAGTTGTCGGTCTTGATCCCTTTGGGCTGGATGTCCGCCTGACCACGGGCTTGAGGCGTCTCCAGTTTAAAATCAGTTGCGAAGATAAGTCAGCATTCCTGAAACACATTGCTGCAATCTCCAACACTTCCACATCAGACACGCCTTAGACCGGATTCCTAAAACCAGGATTTTTTTGGGGTGGAAACAGACTGGTATTTCACATTAAACTTCGCCTCGAAAATAACCTACCTTTTTAGTTGGTAATAGGAGCGGCAAAATGAATACAGAACTACCTGAGCGCGATGGAGATGGCTATCTCACCGATATGAACGCATGGACACCGGAAATCGCCAATGCCATGGCAGAAGACGACGAGTATGAACTCACCGATGAGAAATGGCGGCAGATCCTGAAAGCTCGGGAGTATTATGATGAGTTCAACGTAGTGCCGCCTATCCGCAAATTCTCAAAATATCTAGGCGCTGATCAGAAAGCCATGTTCAAGCTTTGGCTTACGGGTCCGATGAAACCGATTACCAAATATGGCGGGCTGCCAAAACCCACCGGCTGCGTCTAATAATGAGTTTATCCTCTACGACAAACCTCACCCTGCCGGGTTCCGAAGCATAGAGTGAGTCTTGACGTACTATAACCTGAGAACTGTCGGTAGACTTCCCCCCAATATATCCCTTCGTTAACATAGTCAGCTTTGTCGAACGGAAAAGGGTGATATGACCTCAACCACACTGCTTGGTCAACTGAGCAGTCTGCACGCATCGCAGATTGAACTATTGACGTCCATTCCAGACGCAGATTGCGCCAGACGATTTCATCCACGACTTGCCTCACTCAACTGGTATTTCGGCCGTGGCGTCTATCTGGAACTGCTATGGCTCAGAGAGCGGTTACAACGCGATGACGACCTTTCCATGAGAGTTGAACAACTCTTTTCTCCGAATGCATTGACCCTGGAACAACAATGCAGCCGGTTGCCACCTGTTGATCACCTGATCAACTGGGGTTCGGAGATCCATGACGAACATCTGCGCAGACTAGCCACTCCATCCGCACTGCCCGATCATCCCTGGCTCCATCATGACAGGCTCCCCTGGTTCCTGCTGCAAGAGCAGGCGAAACTCTATGAAGCCATGTTGATACTCCTTAACCAGCGATCTCTCCAGGAACGGGATCAGGCATATCAATGCAAGGAACCGCTTGAACCCGGTATACCCAAATGGGAAACCAGGGAGATTTCCCAGGGACACTACCGCATCGGCGCCCGGGATGAACCACGCGCTTACGATAATGAGCTGCCGCCACAAGCCGTTGAACTCAGCAGTTTTCGGATAGCATTGACGCCGGTATCAAATGCGCAATATCTCAGTTTTATGCAGGCGGACGGTTATAGCGATGAATCTCTGTGGAGTAACGAAGGTTTGCAGTGGCTGAATCATCATGGTCACAGACACCCCGAATACTGGCGGCAGGATCATAGAGGTGGTTGGTATGAAGTGGCTATCAATGGTATCTCCCACCTGCCGCCCCATGAACCGGTCACCGGTATCTCCCACTATGAGGCCCAAGCCTTCTGCAACTGGGTTGGCCGCCGTGAAAACGGTGAATTTTCAGGTGCCGTGATCCAGCATGAATATCAGTGGGAATTGGCAGTGCGCACGGGCGTTGTGAGTCAAATGGGGCGCGCCTGGGAGTGGTGCGGTAACAAATATCACCACTATCCCTCATTTCAACCCTTTCCCGATGACAGGGTTTCGCCCCAGGCTGTTGACGATAAACACTACTCTCTGCGGGGTGCCAGCTTACACACACAACCCATACTGCGTCGCGCCAGTTTCCGTCACTGGGCATTGCCCTCTGACCACCACCAGTTCACAACCGTCCGACTGGTCTTCCCGCCACGTCATAAATGGACTTCATAGGCCTGATACCAGAACTTTACAGCCCCCCTCGGGAACGGAATTCACCAATTCGACCACCCGCCCACTATTTAAGAACGAATCAACTAAAGAATCGGGAAAAACTGCCAACAAACGGATTAGAACGGCTGTATTTAAAGGAAGCTGCATCAATCATGGGTATCAATTCGATAACAGGACCGGCACTTCAGGGGATTCAAAAGGGATTCCAGGGGATGCGTCGTGTAGCATCGGAGATCGCCAGCACCCAGCAGACAAATCAAACCAAACCGACTGATCTCTCCCGTGCCATGGTTGAACTGCAACAACACGCCAACCATACCAAGGCACAAGTGAAAACCCTGAAAACCGCCAACGAACTGATCGGCACGCTGATCGATGAGCGCGTATAGAAATAGGGTTGTTTAGTCTAAAAACAACATCGAGAGATCAACTGCTCGGACATCCTTGGTCAAGGCACCGACGGAGATATCATCCACACCCGTCTCGGCAATCAAGCGTATTGTCTCGAGGTTAACGCCACCGGAAGCCTCAAGTCTTGCCTGTCCGGCATTCATCTCCACCGCATCACGCAACATCTTCAGCCCAAAGTTATCCAACAGTATCCTTGTGGCGCCGGCGGACAACGCCTCATCAAGCTGAGCCAAGGATTCCACCTCCACCTCGATCTCCAACCCGTCGGTTGCGATCTGGTTAGCCCTTTTCAGAGCGGCCTCGATCGATCCGGCAATTTGCACATGATTCTCTTTAAGGAGGATGGCATCATACAGACCAATACGGTGATTCCGGCCACCACCACAGGCCACCGCATATTTCTGCTGCACCCTAAGGCCGGGAATGGTCTTTCGAGTGTCAAGTATGGTCACACCCGTTCCCTGCACTGCCTCCACATAGCGACGTGTTACCGTTGCTGTTGCCGATAGGGTCTGTAAATAATTGAGGGCCGTCCGTTCACCGCTCAACAAGGATCTATTGTTACCCTGCAACCTGCAAAGCACCGAGCCGGGGGTGACAGAGTCTCCATCTGCAACCCGCCAATCGAGTTCAATGCTCCCATCCAATTGACCGAAGACTTGGTTCACCCAGGCAACACCACATATCACGGCATCTTCTCGGCAGAGAATGTGTGCTCGCGCCAGCACGTGCTCATCCAGCAACTCGGCAGTCAAATCGCCAGTACCAAGATCCTCCGACAATGCAAGTCCGACCTGTTCATTGATCAGGCTGAGGGGTGGCAGCCTATTCATCCCTCGACGGAAAGTAGTTCAACATCGAATACCAATGTGGCATTCGGAGGGATTACGCCGCCGGCTCCCTGAGCGCCATACCCCAATTGCGGTGGAATCGTCAGCCTTCTTTTTCCACCCACCTTCATGCCGGCAACCCCCTCATCCCATCCGGCAATCACCATGCCCTTGCCTAAAGTAAAATCAAAGGGTTGGTTACGATCCAGGGAGGAGTCGAATTTTTCTCCATCGAGCAGCCAGCCGGTATAGTGTACCGAGACCCGATTACCGGATATTGCAATATCCCCTGTCCCCTTGTTCAGATCTTCAAACTTCAGCCCGGAATCTGTCATTTTTTCACTCATAATCAACCCTGTCCTCATAACGGTGTAATGAAACAGTCAACAGACCGACATACGGTCGATTGGAAATTCTTATCAGCTGCTTATGCATGGCGTCAAGCCATCGCTTTGTGTGGCATGTGGTGCCTGATAGGGATAAATCCGCTTCTTTAACAGGCTAGGGCCTGTTAGCACTCACCCAATCGGCCCTAGGCAGATGCAGAGGTTGAAGTTGTTTTCTTCAAAGCATCGAGCATTGCATCCAGGGCTCGATCCATGATCGGCTTGGCTGAAAGCTCCACCTTTTTCACCGTGCCTTCACGCAAACGCTTGGCCAGGCCGAAGGTGGTGAGTTCCATGGCTTTCATGCCCTTACGGTTAACGAAGATATAGGTATCTGTAACATTGCTTTTCCACGACAATTTGACCCGAACCTTGCTGCTTCCATCAATGATTTCAAGCCATTCACCGGTTTCCATATCGACCGCCTGATGAGTGAAATCATCATTCTCACTGATCGTTTCTTCCGCCATCTCCTGCAGTTGGCTGTTGGGATCAGCCACAAGTTTGCTATCCGGAAAATGAATCTCATACTGGTTAACCGGCATCGTACCAGCGGTATGCATCTGACTGCTGTCTCCGCCTCGCAGGACGCCAATATGGCAGTTTTGCAGCTCTTTAAACAATTTGGCCATTTTATGCTGATCAAATGAGATACTGTTCAGCCGTTCGCGGATATTTCTCAACAGTTCAGGGATACCGCGCAGTAATTGCTGCCTTTCCCCATATTCAGATTTGGGTTGTACACTCCATAACAGTCTGTCAACGATATCCAACGCCTCGCTCCAGCCTTTACTCTCCGATCCTTCACGCAGGTAGACGAGTAACAGTACATCTTTCCAGCCATCCTCAAGAATAGACATCACCGCCTCGGGAATGACATTTTGAGTGCGCAACCGCTTGTTTAGCTCTTCAGAAACTATCTGCTTGGCTGATTTGAGTTGCTCTTTTCCCTTGGTTATCTGATTGGTACGCTGCTCCGCGATCTGTGCGCCCCGCTGCTCCTTCTGCCACCAACTCGAGAAATCCTCTTCCAACTCCGCAAACAGACCGGGGTCGTCGTGGAACTCGTTCAAAACCCTTTTTACTACCTGCTCGATCTTTTTATACAGGGTGTCGTTGGCACGATCACCTGTATCATTCCAGCCAACAGCCGCCTGAGCCAGACTGTTGAGTAAACGTCTTGCGGGATGAACCTTCTGACTGAAAAATGTCTTATCGATGATCGCCACTTTCAGCATGGGTATCTGCAGACGACTGATCAGAGCCTTCATGGCGTCGGGCAGGCTGTAATCATCGAGGATAAACTCGAAGATCATGGAGATGACATCGATAGTATCGTTATCCGCATCCCCAAGAGAACGTACGACCTGACCATCCCTGGCGATCTGCAGATCAGTGACCAATTGAGCCCGCATCTCATCGGGTGTCAGGGGTTGATTGACTCGACGCCCTTGAGGCAGCATCACCACATTCGACTGCTGGATAGCTGAGAGCGCACCCAGGAGCTCACCCGTATCAACAACTGGAACATTGCCAGCCGGTGGGGTAAGCATCAGACTGGATGTCATCAGACTGCTTCCACCGGCACTTGCACGTCTGAGGTTGAGCAGTTGCTGCAGGTTTGAAAACAACTCAGCCTGGATCACCTCTTCGGTTGCGGTGGATGCGGGTGCGGATGAACTCATATAGGATGAGTCACTTGCCATGTGGCTTTCGCCCCCATCACCACGCAAGCTTGGGGAAACCGGATTGCGGCGGACCTTTGGTGTCAGCTTGGGTATGACGCCGGCACGGCCCAAGAGCAGATTGATCTCATCATACAGGCCACCGATATAGTGCATCACGTGGCGGTCGAACAACTTGTAGACAACCAATTTGACCGGCAGCTCAACTGATACACCCGCCATCGATATCTGGAATGCGTTGCAGATGACACCCGGTGCCAGTGGGGTGTGTTGGGCCAAAGTCTCATCGACAGAGCCACCCCCGATCAGGTAGCCGAAACGTTGGCTCATGGCATAGAGTTCGCGGGTGTAGCGGCTCTCGGATTTGCTGACCATATTAGTGACGGCTAATGAGTCTTCCAGATCCTCATCATCCACCAGCGACATTTCCGATTCCAGACTCAGTTCATCGAGGGTCGGTTGTTGGATCGTTATTTCGCCCGTTTGCCAGTAACTATCGTAGGCCCGCAGGATTTCCTGGTTAAACTTGCGATCGATACCTGACCGCTGCTTGCGGAGCTCTCGCATGGAGTCGAAATAGATATTCTGCAGGGCGTTGCTCTCGGATTTGTTGGCCATTTCATAGAGAGCATCATCGAGATTCTCGAATAGGCCACTCATCAATTTTGGTAACGTTTTACCTACGAGATTGCGACATTCAGACGCAATCCTACGTCCGTTCACGTCAAGAGTGATTTTTTTTCGACGGGGCACAGCTGAGCCGAATGTAATAATGTTGTCTTGCCTTCGCATCTATTGCCACTTGAAGGTATCCATCAATATCCAAAATGATGCCGACCGGTCCCTGATACCCGCATCTAGCCTAAGGCTATGTTACTTCACGGATATCGTTTGAGAATAACCTCACACTAAACGCCTTTCACCGACAAGAAATGAAGCTAAATACCCAGGGCACAAAGGGAAAATTAGCACCAAACGCACGTATAATCAATGAGTTCTACAAAAAACCAATCATATGTTCGTCACGCCAGCCGGCACCATCCCGGCTGAGTGCCTCATACTTTTGCGAAATTAATTCCGATCAGCCACTCTTCCACCCATCGATGAAAAGAGAATCCCACCCAATTTGGCAGGTGAATTGATGACTATGGGCGTTTATACCACCAAACCGGATCGACCCGATCCCCAATATAGGGTAATTTGAGGAATAGAAGCTAACGTGAATCTAAGGTATTGTTTAATGATTGAGGAATAGCTTCAAAAGGCCTCCCCTCACAGAAGAGCAATAAACGACCTGAAACAGCCCCACTTCCATCGATGCGCCTACTCAAACGCCTATTCTCTTCCCTTGCCGACAGCACCCGTGATCTGCTGCCGATTGTACTTGTTATCGCCTTTTTTCAGTTGGTGGTCCTGCAACAGCCAATACCCAATCTCGGCACCATCCTCATAGGATCTGTGCTGGTCCTGCTGGGCCTGACCCTGTTTATCGAGGGCTTGAATCTCGGCCTATTTCCAATCGGTGAAGGTATGGCATGGGATTTTGCACGGAAGGGCAGCCTGACCTGGCTGCTGCTGTTCGCTTTCGCCCTCGGATTCGGTACAACGGTGGCTGAGCCCGCGTTGATCAAAATCGCCCAGGAGGCAGCCAATGTGGCCGCTGTCGGTGGAATGATCGAAAATACACCCCATGCACAAGAGGAGTATGCCCAAGGATTACGCTACACCGTAGCGATATCCGTCGGATTCGCAATTTTGTTCGGCGTATTGCGTATCGTCAAGGGTTGGCCCGTGGAGTATCTGATCATTGGCGGCTATCTTGGCGTTGTATTAATGACAGCTATAGCACCAAAAGAAATTATTGGTATTGCATATGACTCAGGTGGGGTCACTACATCCACGGTCACCGTTCCCCTGGTTACCGCCCTTGGCGTAGGACTCGCCTCCAGCATCAAGGGCCGCAATCCAATGACCGATGGATTCGGCTTGATCGCCTTTGCCTCTCTGACCCCGATGATCTTCGTCATGGGATATGGATTGTTGCTATGAACGAAGCCTTGCAGCACTTCTTCGCAGTGATGATAGGCACGATTCTCGATGTCCTGCCGATCGCCGGTATCCTTATTGGCTTCCAGTTCCTGGTTCTGCGCAGACCGATAAAAAACCCTAAAGAGGTCCTGTTTGGCTTTCTTCTGGTTCTGATTGGCCTGGTATTGTTCCTGGAGGGGCTGGATCTGGCCCTCTTCCCACTGGGCGAGTTGATGGCGAATCAGCTCACCTCCCCTGAAATACTCAATATTCCCACTACGGCCGGTACCGTTCAATGGCACCACTACTTCTGGGTCTATCTGTTTGCGGCCAGCATCGGCTTCTCCACCACCATTGCAGAACCCTCCCTGATTGCTGTCGCCATCAAGGCGAATCAAGTCTCTGCAGGCGCCATCAGTCAGTGGGGATTACGCATTGCGGTAGCCATCGGCGTTGCGGTAGGCATCTCCTTGGGTTGCTACCGGATTATTTCCGGCACGCCTTTACACTGGTACATCATGGCGGGTTATGTGGTGGTGATTGTGCAGACAGTCTATGCCCCTCGCTCGATCATTGCCCTGGCTTACGATTCCGGGGGGGTAACCACTTCCACTGTCACGGTTCCACTGGTTGCGGCTCTTGGACTTGGGCTATCGAGTAATATACCTGGACGCAATCCTGTGATGGACGGCTTTGGCCTCATCGCCTTTGCCAGCCTTTTTCCGATCATGTCAGTCATGGCCTACGCTCAGCTGAGCGAATGGCGTTCGAAAAAAATAAAGACAGATGATACAACGAGGTAAATCTCATGCACTTCAAACTCATCATCGCCTTGGTAGAAGACACTACAACCGAAAAGGTTCTTGAGGCCGCCCGATCCGCAGGAGCCACAGGCTCCACAGTCATCAATCATGCGCGTGGCGAGGGCGTCAACCAGTCAAAGACATTTCTCGGTTTGACCCTTGATACTCAACGGGATGTATTGTTGCTGCTGGTCGAGGAGCATCTCAGTCGTACCATTCTGGAGACAATCTCAAAAGCCGGCCAGTTTGATGAAGAACCGGGAAATGGCATCGCCTTTCAACTAGACATCGAAGATGCTGTCGGCGTCAGCCACCAGATCCAGACACTCACACAAGTTATCGAGGAGGAGTTATGAGCGATCGACAACTAATCAGGGTTCGGGATGTCATGAAAACCGACTTTGACATGGTCGACGGGATGGATACCGTACTAATGGCACTTGAACGCATGATCCATATAGAGACCAAATCATTGATTGTCAAAAAACGCAATGACGACGACGAGTATGGATTGGTGATGCTTTCCGATATTGCCCGCCAGGTACTGGCCAAGGACCGGGCGCCGGAGCGGGTCAATATTTATGAAATCATGACCAAGCCTGCATTGACCGTCTCTTCAAGCATGGACATTCGCTATTGCGCAAGAATCTTCAGCCGCTTTGACCTTTCCCGAGCGCCTGTCGTGGACAACCGCGAAATCGTGGGTATCGTCAGCTATACCGATATGGTATTGAAAGGGCTCAAAACCAAATCTGAACCGAGTTGATCCAATCTGAAGACATTCTACTGGGTTGTGCTGAGTTTCACCCATCGGAAAACATGGATGACCGGTCTCCGGAAACCGAGGTCGACCTGCTTGTCATTCACAGTATCAGCCTGCCTCCCGGCGAGTTCGGAGGGCGCTGGATCGATGATCTGTTCATGAACAGACTCGATGTTACGGCAGACCCATATTTTGCCGAGATCAAAGCACTCAAGGTCTCTTGTCACCTACTCATCCAGCGCACAGGTAAAACAACGCAATATGTCCCCTTGAACCGACGGGCGTGGCATGCCGGGGAATCCCATTATTGCGGTCGAAGCTGCTGCAATGATTTCTCCATCGGCATAGAACTTGAGGGCTCGGACGAGATACCCTTCACAGATGATCAATACCGGGCCCTGCAGCAAGTCACCAGAGAAGTCATGCACTACTATCCTGCGATCACCCTCGATCGTATAACAAGCCATGCCGCCATTGCGCCGGGGCGTAAAACAGACCCGGGGCCGATGTTCGACTGGCAACGCTATTTAGACTCCGTATCAGCACCGGAGTGACTCTCCCTGCCGCCATACAATGAGAACCCTGCCCGAGGAAGATCCAGCCGCTGCCTGGTGATGGTGATGTTTGCTTCGCAGGGCATGTCCCTATCGAGGCATCACATCGATAAGGGAGCCAGCTTGTAAGGGTTGAATGCTATACAAAGCTGCATAACATGCCTCAAACCTCAGGATATGTATTGAAACTTGTCTTCGATTATCTGACACTTGCCCGATGACTCTTACGATCATTCTATTCTGCCTGATAGCAGAACGTTTTCTACTCGATTACAGCGAGCTGCGTGACAATGGCTGGTTTACTGCCTATTGCCAGTGGTTTGAGCGGCACCAGCTACCCCAGCTGATGAGGCAGGGTGTCATCGGGGTACTGCTGTTGATACTGCCACCCGTATTTGCGCTGTCAATATTGCAACACCTGTTTGAAGATGCCCTATTCGGATTGCTCTGGTTCGCACTCTCGGTGGCAATTCTGCTCTACTGTCTGGGCCCCAATGACCTGGACTCGCAAGTCAATCGCTATATCGAGGCCATCGATAGTGACGAGGATAACGAAATCAGGGCCACTGCCGCCGCCCTTATCAAGGATGAACCGCCAACCAGCGAACCGGCACGCTCTCAAGCTGTGGCCGAAGGTGTGCTGGCCCAGGCAAACCAAAGTCTGTTTTCGGTACTCTTTTGGTTCATACTCTTGGGTCCAATCGGCTCGATGGCCTATCGCATCGCCACCTGGCTGCCGACAATGGAGCAGGCCAATCAAGATCCCGATCTCCACCTCAAGAGCAAACAGTTAGTGACAATCCTTGATTGGATACCTGCCCGATTGACCACTTTCTGTTACGCCATCGCGGGCAGTTTCGAGGATGCCCTTTACGGCTGGCGCAGTTACCACGAAAATCGATTCAGCGAATTCGCCGACAGCAACAGCGGGACCTTGATCTGTACAGGCGGCGGCGCCATGCGGCTCTCGACGCTGATCAACGAAGCGAATGAGGGGGTGCAATCCTTCAGCTTTCTTGCAAAGGCCGCAATGGCCCTCGTCTGGAGATCGCTTGTAGTCTATCTGGTGATAGTTGCGCTTTTTACATTCAGTGGACTGGTTTAGGTGGCTGACAGGGCCACCAGGATCGACCTGTTGCGCCATGGAGAACCTGTCGGCGGGAGTCGCTATCGCGGACAGATTGATGATCCCTTGAGTGACCGAGGATGGGAACAGATGTGGCAAGCCGTTTCCGGCGGACGCCCCTGGCAGGCGATTGTCAGTTCACCCCTCCGTCGTTGCAGCGAATTTGCCACTGCCTTGGGACGCGAACTCAAGATTGCCGTAGAGCTTGATGAACGACTGAAAGAGGTTGGTTTCGGCGACTGGGAAGGTCAAACGGGTGACCAGCTTCGCATGCGTGACCGGACAATCCTGTCACGCTTTTACCACGACCCTATTCAAAACCGGCCTCAACGGGCCGAGGATTTGAATCACTTTAATCAACGGGTTCTTGAAGCCTACAGCAACGCCTGTGAACGTTTTCAGGGCCAGCATCTGCTGCTTGTGGCCCATGCGGGCGTGATTCGTTCGATTATCAACCACACCCTGCAAGCCCCCCTCAATTCCATGTACCGGCTTTCCATTGCCACCGCCAGCCTTGCGCGTATCAGGATAGACAGCGAGCGCCCCCCCACTCTGATCTTTATGGGCAGGTCCCGTCTTTAATTGCAAACGAATGTGAACTGATTCACGCTTTTTTTAAGCCTTTCTTAAGCTAACTCAGTTATATATCACATAAAATCGACTGTATCTGATCTATGGTTGGCGTATCCGGCTCAATGCAGTTCAAACATAATAAGGGGAGAAATCAAATGACATGGTTACTACTCGCGTCACTGACTGTCATTGTCGTATCCGTGTTGACGATGAAGTCTATAGAATTCCCTGACCGATAGACTTCAACTATAGCCCTGGTCGACATGTCGCCCAATCGGGAAAACCGGGTCACACCGGACTCTGATGCTGGCGCACATACTCGTACATAACGATAGATGCCGCCACCGAGACATTCAGACTCTCCACCTGCCCGAATTGAGGAATGGACAGCGACAGGATATCCGGGTAGTCCTCCTCGTTGAAGCTGTGACCCCACTCCTCATGGCCCAGAACAAAGGCAATCCTGCTATCCATACTGAAATTTGTGAGTAGGCGCTTACACCCTCCTTCCAGCTTTACAATCCGGTATCCACGTTTAGTAAGTTCCCGATAACTTTGATCAAAGCTGTCGAAAAAACGCGCCGGTACCTTTTTAAATGCCCCCTTCCCGGGCGCAGGATCAAAAGGACCGATATTCACTAAGTGAACTTCGTGTGCGCCGAAAGCCTCGGCACTGCGAAAGATCTTCGCCACGTTGAAACCAGCCTTCATATGATCGAGCACGACGATAAACTCATGCTCTCCGGATTTGGCCAACAGGTTTCTCTGGCGCTGCTTGGTATACCGCAGCATTGCCTGATCCCGCTCGACTCTGCGTTCTTTTTTGCTTTTTCTCTCTCTGATCATAATACATCCGGGTGGTCGTTGATTTGACAACAGCCTACCGGGACACAACCAATCTGTACAAAGACCATGACAATTGTCCAGGCTATTCTCGTTCCGTTGATGGATTATGCATGCTGTAATAGCACCACGAAAGTGAGTAGGCGGGTGATTGAATATGCAGGTAACTAACGTCAGCCGGGTCCTGGTCTGGAGCAGGAGACTCAGACTCACCCACTGGACTCTTGGGCTCTCCTGCATCGGGTTGCTGATCACCGGCTGGCTCATGAACAATACACCCCTGATGGCACAAAGCGCTGCCGAGATTCACTTTATGCTCAGCGGCCTGTTTCTACCGGCACTGCTGTTGAGAATTTACCTGCTCCTATTCGGTAAGGGCAGCGAACACCTCTCCTCCTGTGAACCGGACCTGCATCGTCTGTCGCAAGCATGGTTAGTGTTGAAGTTTTATTTAACTCTCGGTAAATCCCTCTTACCCAAATGGTACAGCCACAACCCGCTTTGGGGACCTGTCTACCTGGCACTCCACTTTTTTATTCTTTTGATTGCTGCCAGCGGTCTGTTTCTGCTCAAGGGTATCTCGATGATTGGCGGGTTGAGTCTCAACGATCTGCATCACTTGAGTTACCAGGTGATAGCAACTTTTACCCTGCTCCACATCATTGCGGTTTTCAGCCATGACCTTGCCGGCAAGGGTTCGGACATTTCTGGCATGATCAATGGGCAACGTATCTTTGAAACAGATAGCCCCCGGCATGACGACAACAATGGAACCCAGATCTTTGCACTTGAGGAACTGATTAAAAGTTTGAAACGCTGACCTTGCTCCGTTTCTAGGGCCTGATATCACTAATCCGCATTATGACGCGCATAAAAAAACCCACATCAATAGATGTGGGTTTTCAGAGCCTGATTAGTCGCTCTGGATTAGGCCTCTTCAGCCTCAGTTTCGTCTTCGCTGTCCTGAGGCTCTTCAGGCAGCGGGCGGTCAACCAGCTCCACATAAGCCATGGGCGCCTGATCGCCGGGGCGATAACCACACTTCATGATGCGCAGGTAACCTCCCGGGCGCTCCTGATAACGAGGACCCAGTTCAGCGAACAGTTTTCCAACTGCCGCCTTGTCCCGCAGCCGGGTGAAGGCCAGGCGGCGCTTTGCCACACTATCCGTCTTGGAGAGAGTGATAAGCGGCTCGGCGACACGTCGCAACTCTTTTGCCTTGGGCAGGGTTGTCTTGATCATTTCATGATTGATCAGAGAGACGGTCATGTTTCTGAACATGGCATTGCGGTGGCTGCTGTTACGATTTAGCTGCCGGCCTGATTTGCGATGGCGCATGATTCGACTTCCACAAATTCAAAAGTTAATAAATGGTCAGTGCAACTACTTAGTGAGTCAGCTGCTCTTCGATGTTTTCCGGTGGCCAATGCTCAAGGCGCATACCCAGCGATAGTCCGCGGCGGGCAAGTACGTCCTTTATCTCGGTCAGTGATTTCTTACCGAGATTCGGGGTTTTCAGCAATTCCACCTCAGTGCGTTGAATGAGATCGCCGATAAGGAAGATATTTTCCGCCTTCAGACAGTTCGCAGATCGTACCGTCAGCTCAAGATCATCCACGGGACGCAGCAGTATGGGATCGATTGCCGGCTCTTCGGGCTCGGATACCGACTCGGCGGCTTCAGCTTCCAGATCGACAAATACGGAGAGCTGATCACGCAATATACTGGCGGAGCGTCTGATGGCCTCTTCCGGATCGATGGTACCGTTTGTCTCCAGTTCGATGACAAGACGGTCAAGGCCTGTATTCTGTTCAACACGGGCCGCTTCGACACTGTACGCCACTTCTCTTATCGGGCTGAATGATGCATCCACCTGTAACATGCCGATCGGACGCTCATCCCCCGCGCTACCCGCGCGGGCAGCCGCCGGATGGTAACCACGTCCACGGCGTACGTTCAGCGTCATGTTGATTTCACCTGACTTCGTCAGGTTGGCGATAACCAGATCCGGGTTGGCAATCTCAACATCGTGATCCAGAGTGATATCGCTGGCAAGCACTTGCCCCGGACCCTTCTTCTGTAATTTCAGGGTCGCCTCATCGCGTGCATGCATAATGATCGCAACCTGCTTGAGATTAAGCAGCACATCAAGCACATCTTCCTGAATACCCTCCATCGTGGTGTATTCATGCAGTACATCGGCGATCTCCACTTCAGTGATCGCGCTGCCAGGCATCGATGAAAGCAGGATGCGCCTTAATGCATTCCCCAAGGTATGGCCAAAGCCCCGTTCCAACGGCTCAAGGGTCACTTTCGCACGTGTAGCCGTGAGGGGCTGAACGTTTACTATCCGGGGCTTGAGAAATTCCGTAACGCTATCGATCATGTATATTCCCTCGTCAAGGCTTACTTGGAGTAGAGCTCGACGACCAGTTGTTCATTAATCTCTGCTGACAAATCTGATCGATCCGGTACACGTTTCAGTTTGCCTTTCATCGCCTTCGGATCAACTTCAACCCAATCGACAAAACCATACTGCCCTTGCAGTTCGAGTGCTCCCTGGATCCTGAGCTGTTTCTTTGCCTTTTCCCGTACAGAGACTTCATCTTCCGCTGTAACTTTGAATGAGGGTACGTTAACTACCTTGCCATTGACCTCTATCGCCTTATGGCTCACAAGTTGTCGCGCTTCAGCTCGGGTTGATCCAAAACCCATTCGATAGACAATGTTGTCGAGACGCGTCTCAAGCAGTTGCAGCAGGTTCTCACCGGTTGCGCCTTTACTCTGCGCAGCAGTTTTGTAGTAGTTACGGAACTGCTTTTCCATTATGCCGTAGATACGACGCACCTTCTGTTTCTCGCGCAGCTGCAAACCGTAATCGGATACCCGACGACGGCGATCTCCCATCTGCCCGGGCACCTTCTCCATATTGCATTTGGAATCGAGTGAACGCACGCGGCTCTTCAGGAAAAGGTCAGTACCTTCCCTGCGGCTTAGCTTACACTTGGGTCCGATGTACCTTGCCATTTTCAGTAACTCCAGTAATTAGACGCGGCGCTTCTTGGGAGGACGGCAGCCATTGTGTGGAATAGGCGTGACATCAGAGATGCTCGTGATCTTGAATCCCGCATTGTTCAGGGAACGCACAGCGGATTCACGGCCAGGCCCGGGACCTTTCACATTTACATCAAGATTTTTGACGCCATACTCCTTGACCATCTGTCCCACGCGATCTGCAGCCACCTGGGCCGCAAACGGGGTGCTCTTTCTAGAACCGCGGAATCCCGAACCACCAGCGGTGGCCCAAGCCAGCGCATTGCCCTGGCGGTCACTAATGGTAATGATTGTGTTGTTGAAAGAGGCGTGTATATGTGCGACCCCATCGGTCACACTCTTCTTTACCTTTTTCTTACCACGGATACTAGGTTTAGCCATCTTCTGCACCTACAGATTCATAAATATGGTTTGTTTAACGCTTGATCGGACGACGTGGCCCTTTGCGTGTCCTGGCATTGGTACGGGTACGCTGGCCACGGAGCGGTAGTCCGCGACGATGGCGTATCCCACGATTACAGCCGAGGTCCATCAGACGTTTGATATTCATGGAGATTTCACGACGGAGATCGCCTTCGACGGTGTAGCGCGCAACGATTGTACGTATGCTCTCCACCTGCTCTTCACTGAGTTCCTGGATCTTGACGTTCGGTTCGATACCGGCCTCTTTACAAATATCGCCCGCACAAGAACGCCCGATACCATATATCGATGTCAGCGCAATGACCGCATGTTTTCGGTCTGGAATGTTGACCCCTGCAATTCGAGCCATCTCTAAATCTCCTGAACTAACCCCCGGCACTTTGCCAAAGGGAAACGCGCAATATTACTCTACACAACCGCTTGCTTCAAGCGGATGTGGCACTAATTTTGCCCTGATTAACCCTGACGCTGCTTATGGCGCCCTTCTTTACAGATCACTCTGACGACGCCATTCCGGCGTACAATTTTGCAATTTCGGCAGATCTTTTTTACCGATGCACGCACTTTCATGATTCAGACTCCAAATATTAAAACTGTAGCGCTTGACGCTAGCGTAACAATCCCGCACCGCCGCCTTTCAGATTGGCTTTTTTCATCAGCCCATCGTATTGATGCGACATCATGTGCGCCTGTA
Source organism: Candidatus Thiodiazotropha sp. (assembly GCA_040506195.1). Lineage (GTDB taxonomy): Bacteria > Pseudomonadota > Gammaproteobacteria > Chromatiales > Chromatiaceae > Thiodiazotropha. The sequence continues at coordinate 751,728 of JBEVXH010000001.1, forward strand.
TCTGCGCCATGAAATCCATAACCACCACGACAATAATCAGCAATGATGTACCACCAAAATAGAAGGGGACATTCCAGCCCACGATCAGGAACTCAGGCAGTAAACAGACCAGAGTGATGTAGATCGCACCCCAAAAGGTCAATTTACTCATCACACCATCGATGTACTTGGCCGTTTGTTCCCCCGGGCGGATACCGGGTATGAACGCACCTGACCGCTTCAGATTGTCGGCGGTCTCCCGTGAATTGAACACCAACGCGGTGTAGAAAAAACAGAAAAAGATTATCGCCGCTGCATAGGCCATTACATATACCGGCTCACCTGGAGACAGCTTGGCGAATATATCCTGTATCCAGCGTGTGCCCTCAGTATTACCGAACCACTGCCCGAGTGTTGCCGGAAAGAGGATGATACTGGACGCAAAGATCGGCGGAATTACACCTGCCATATTCAATTTCAACGGCAGATGCGTGCTCTGTGCGGCCAGCATTCTTCTGCCCTGCTGACGTTTGGCATAATTGATTGTAATCCTGCGCTGCCCTCTTTCAACGAAGACAACGAAGGCGGTTACAGCAATCGCCAATACAAAAAGGAAAAGGATCGTCAGCGCATTGAGTTCACCGGTACGGGCAAGTTCCAGCGTACCACCGATAGCGGATGGCAGACCTGCAACGATACCGGCAAAGATGATCAGCGAAATACCGTTGCCAATTCCTCGCTCGGTGATCTGTTCACCCAGCCACATCAGGAACATGGTGCCTGTTACCAGCGATACGGCGGCAGTTACGACAAAACCCATACCCTGATGGATAACGATGGTTTCGCCGCCAACGGTCTGACTCTGCAGCGCAATCGAGATACCCACTGCCTGGAAAGTCGCTAAAACGACCGTGCCGTAACGGGTATATTGGGTTATCTTTCTACGTCCCGACTCACCCTCTTTTTTCAACTGTTCCAAAGTTGGAATGACCGCAGACATCAGCTGCATGATAATCGACGCGGATATATAGGGCATGATGCCTAGTGCGAACAGGCTGGCACGTTCCAGGGCACCCCCGGAAAACATGTTGAACATGTCCAGAATTGATCCCTGGGCCTGTTCAAAAAGAGCTGCCAATGCTACCGGGTTGACACCCGGCACAGGTATAAATGTACCGATGCGGAACACCAACAGCGCACCTGCGACAAACAACAGCCGTTGACGAAGCTCCGTCAACCGGCCAATGCCGCCTAGCGCACCCATCATCTGTGTTCCCTGATTGGCCATGATTACTCGACCTTGCCACCAGCCGCTTCGATTGCTGCCCTAGCACCCTTGGTCACAGCAATACCTTTAACAGTAACGGCTCGTTCAATATTGCCCGAAGCGAAGATTTTCGCTCTTTTTACCGATCGAGTGACCAGGTTCGCCTTTTTCAGGGCGTCAAGATCGATCACGTCTGCATCGACCTTTGCCAACTCGCCTAGACGTACCTCAGCCGCTACCAAAGAGACACGCGAAGTAAAACCAACCTTCGGCAGGCGTCTTTGCAGTGGCATCTGGCCACCTTCAAAACCAACCTTGTGATAGCCGCCGGAGCGTGATTTCTGTCCTTTGTGGCCGCGACCACAGGTCTTGCCAAATCCACTGCCGATACCTCGCCCGACCCGTTTACGGGCGGTCTTACTGCCAGCGGCAGGTTGTAGTGTATTCAAGCGCATCTTCAGGCCTCCACAACCTTGACCATATAGTTGACTTTATTCACCATGCCTCGTGTTGCTGGAGTATCCTCCACTTCTACGATCTGGTGCATACGTCGTAATCCCAACCCGGCGACACACGCTTTATGGCTTGCCAATCTGCCACTTGTACTGCGCACCAGAGTCACACGCATCATTTTTTTCTTAGCCATGACCTACCCCAGGATATCCTCGACGCTCTTGCCGCGCTTCAGAGCAGCGGACTCGGCATCTGTCATCTCTTGCAAGCCGTTGATGGTCGCCCGAACCACGTTCATTGGATTGTTCGTCCCGATACACTTCGCCAGTACATTCTGTACACCCAGCACTTCAAAAACGGCGCGCATCGCACCACCGGCGATAATACCAGTACCGTCAGAGGCTGGCTGCATATGCACCTTTGCAGCACCATGTCTTCCTGTAACGGGATATTGCAAGGTAGAACCATTGAGGCGAACCGATACCATGTTCTTGCGCGCCGTCTCCATGGCCTTTTGAATTGCCACCGGAACCTCACGCGCCTTGCCGGTACCGAAACCGACTCGTCCTTTTCCATCACCGACAACAGTCAGTGCGGAGAATCCGAACTGACGGCCACCTTTAACAACCTTTGCCACCCGGTTTACGTTGACCAGCTTTTCAAGAAACTCGTCGCCCTCGGGCTTTGCATTGAAATTAGCCATAATCCAGAACCTTTAAAATTGAAGACCGGCTTCACGCGCCGCTTCTGCGAGTGCTTTGACCCGCCCATGGTAACGAAACCCTGAGCGGTCGAAGGCCACATTCTCTACACCGGCGGATTTAGCCCGCTCAGCGATATATTTACCGACGATCTTTGCCGCATCAATATTACCGCAGGCACCCTCGATCTCACCCCGAATCGCTTTATCGAGTGTCGAGGCGCTGGCAAGCACATTGCCGCCATCCGGGCTGATCACCTGGGCATAGATATGTCGGGGCGTGCGATGAATCGAGAGACGATGCGCGCCAAGCTCCTGAATCTTTGCCCGAGTACGACGTCCACGACGTATGCGTGATATTTTCTTTTCCATCGTTCTACCCTATTTCTTCTTGGCTTCTTTACGCGCAACATACTCGTCTACATAACGTACACCCTTGCCTTTGTAAGGCTCTGGCGGACGAAAAGCGCGAATTTCCGCAGCCACCTGACCGACACGCTGTTTGTTGCTTCCACTGACGACTATTTCAGTGGCCGAGGGTGTCGCAATACTGATACCCTCAGGAACCGGATAGTCAATGGGATGAGAGAAACCCAGGTTGAGGTTGAGTGATTTACCACCGGCTTGGGCACGGTAACCGACGCCAACCAATTGTAATTTCTTCTCAAATCCCTGACTGACACCGGTCACCATATTGTTGACCAGCGCCCGCATTGTGCCAGCCATGGCCCAGGTTGCCTTGTCCTCGCTCTTCGGCGCTATCTTGAGGGAGTTTTCCTCTTCGGAAACATCTATCGATGGGTGTATCTCCATCGCCATTTCACCCTTGGGTCCCTTGACACTGAGCGACTGATCACTCTTTTTGACCGTAACGCCGGATGGAAGTGTGATCGGGCTCTTAGCTACACGTGACATCTCATCACCCCCCTTACGCAATGTAGGCGATGACTTCACCGCCCTGACCCGTCTCCCGGGCAGCACGGTCGGACATCACACCTTTTGAGGTGGAGATAATCGCAACACCCAAACCACCACGCACCTTGGGCAGTTCATCCTTGCCCTTGTAGACACGCAGCCCGGGACGACTGACTCGCTTGATCAAATCGATAACAGGGCGACCTTGATAGTAGCGCAGCTCCAAAACCAGGGTCGGCTTCTTAGATTCACTATTGATTGAGACTTCCTGAAGAAAACCTTCATTTTTCAGAAGGTTAGCGATTGAGAGCTTAAGCTTTGAGGAGGGCAGCTCTACAGTCGTCTTCTTGGCTGCCTGGCCATTGCGGATGCGTGTAAGCATATCCGCGATGGGATCTGACATACTCATAATGAGCTCCTGTGGTCAGTCCGCCTTTGTGGCGCGATACCGAAACATAAAATAACAGAACGGGCCAGCAGCTGACCCGGGTAAAGGCGCGCAATTATACGCTTACCAACTGGCTTTAACAAGCCCCGGAACATCGCCACGCATCGCGGCTTCGCGCAGTTTATTTCTGCAGAGTCCAAATTTACGATAGACACCGTGTGGCCGACCTGTCACCCGACAACGGTTCTGCTTGCGGGACGGACTTGCATCCCGAGGTATCTTCTGCAGTTTCAACGTCGCCTCTTCGATCTGCTCGAATGTGCTGTTTGGATTCTTGATAACCGCCTTCAGGGCACTACGCTTGGCAGCATATTGGGAGGCGATTCGGGCACGCTTGTTTTCGCGTGCGATCATGCTCTTTTTTGCCATATTACGGACTCAGTTCTTAAAAGGAAATTTGAAGGCTTCCAGCAACGCACGACCCTCTTCATCGGTCTTCGCCGTAGTGGTAATGGTGATATCCAAGCCACGGATAGCGTCGATCCTGTCGTAATCGATCTCTGGAAACATGATTTGCTCTTTAACGCCCATGGAGTAGTTCCCACGGCCGTCGAATGACTTGCCGTTCAGGCCACGGAAATCCCGAATTCTGGGTATCGCTATGTTGATCAGGCGATCGAGAAATTCGTACATCCGCTCACGGCGCAGGGTCACCTTACAACCGATCGGCCATCCTTCACGCACCTTGAAACCGGCGATGGATTTGCGAGCATGCGTAATGACCGCTTTTTGACCCGCGATTTTTTCCATATCACCGACCGCGTTTTCCAGGACTTTCTTATCGCCGATCGCCTCGCCCACTCCCATATTCAGAGTGATCTTGGTGATCTTGGGAACCTGCATGACGCTGCCGAACTGAAACTTGTCCATCAACTCCTGGACAATGGTTTCACTATATTGTTGCTGTAATCTTGCCATGTCTGATCACGCCTTAGATGTCGACGACTTCTTGATTCGATTTGAAGATTCGAACCTTCTTGCCATCTTCAAGAATTTTAAAGCCGACCCGGTCACCCTTATCGGTTGCCGGATTGTAGAGGGCCACGTTGGAAATGTGTAAAGGCATCTCTTTATCAAGTATGCCGCCTGGCTCTCCGCGATTCGGATTGGGCTTGGTGTGTTTTTTTGCCATATTGATATTTTCAACAACCAGCCTGTCGTCCTGCAGCATTCTGACTACAGTACCGCGTTTGCCTTTGTCTTTTCCGCTGATGACGATTACCTCGTCGCCCTTTTTTATCTTGCTTGCCATTGATGCCGCCTCACAAAACTTCTGGTGCGAGCGAAATGATTTTCATAAATCGCTCACTCCTTAATTCACGGGTCACGGGGCCAAAGATACGCGTACCTATGGGCTGCAGTGCGTTGTTCAACAGCACAGCAGCATTGGTGTCGAAACGGATCACTGATCCGTCCGGACGACGAACGCCCTTCTTGGTTCTGACTACAACCGCATTGTAGACATCACCTTTTTTCACTTTACCTCTAGGTATGGCATCTTTAACACTGACTTTTACGATATCTCCGATCCCTGCATAACGGCGATGAGAACCACCCAGCACCTTTATGCACTGAACCTGCTTCGCGCCACTGTTGTCAGCAACACTGAGGTTGGTCTGCATCTGAATCATGGTATTGCCCTAATTCCAAATAGTTTCGATTGGACGCACTCTGAGAACAGCGTCTCAGCCGGCACGCTCCAGCACTTTAACCAAACGCCAGGTTTTGGTTTTCGACAGTGGACGACACTGTTCCACCATCACGGTATCGCCTTTCTGGCACTCATTCGCTTCGTCATGCGCATGTACCTTTGTCGAACGGCGCATGAATTTCCCATAAACCGGATGCTTTACACGGCGCTCGACGGATACAGTGATCGATTTATCCATCGCGCTACTGACAACCTGTCCAATCAGCGTCCGGTTTGTTGCCTGCTGTTCACTCATGATGCCTCACCCGACTTCTGTTCATTCATAAGAGTCTTTACACGTGCTATATCCTTGCGAACTTCCCTCATGCGCGACGGCTTGGCCAACTGGCCTGTGCCCCGCTGCATACGCAGGTTAAACTGCTCTTTCAGAAGCTCTTCGAGCGTAGTTGTCAGCTCTTGTTGGGACTTCTCTCTTAACTCTGATGCTTTCATTACATTACCGTCCGCTTCACGAATGTGGTCGAAACAGGCAACTTGGCAGAAGCAAGCGCGAATGCCTCACGGGCTAGCTCTTCGGAAATACCTTCAATCTCATAGAGCATGCGGCCGGGTTGAATCTGAGCAACCCAGTACTCAACGTTACCTTTACCTTTACCTTGGCGAACTTCCAGAGGCTTCTTAGTGATCGGCTTGTCCGGAAAGATTCGGATCCAGATTTTTCCACCACGCTTTACATGCCTGGTAATAGCACGACGAGCGGCCTCGATCTGTCTTGCGGTAATACGGCCCCTTCCGGTTGATTTAAGTCCGTATTCACCAAAAGAGACATCGCTGCCTTTGATCGCCAATCCGCGATTGCGCCCTTTATGCTGTTTGCGAAATTTTGTCCGTTTAGGTTGCAACATTTCTTACGACCTCTTACCCGACGAGGTAGTCTTGGTTTCTACTTCAACTTCCTCATTATCACCGTAGACTTCACCTTTGAAGACCCATACCTTGACACCGATGATACCGTAGGTTGTATTCGCCTCAGCAAAGCCGTAATCGATATCCGCACGCAGCGTATGCAATGGTACACGCCCCTCCCGATACCATTCGGAACGCGCAATTTCAGCACCGTTGAGCCGCCCACTGATATGGACCTTGATACCCTCGGCACCGAGACGCATGGCATTCTGCACAGCCCGTTTCATAGCACGCCTGAACATGACACGCCTTTCCAGCTGCTGCGCAATACTCTCGCCGACCAACTGAGCGTCAAGTTCCGGCTTGCGGATCTCTTCAATGCTCATGTGTACGGGAATCCCCATCATGCCGGATACTTCGGATCTCAAGGCATCGATGTCCTCGCCCTTTTTGCCTATTACCAGCCCGGGCCGTGCCGTGTGGACAGTAATATGGGCATTATTCGCCGGACGATCGATCTGTATTCGACTGACTGACGCCTGTGACAGCTTCTTTTTCAAAAAATCTCTGACTACAAGATCATTGTTCAACAGATCCGCGTAGTGCTTGGAATCCGCGTACCACTTGGAAGTCCAGTCTTTTACAATGCCAAGACGTATCCCGGTTGGATGTACTTTTTGACCCATTTCGGCCTCTCTTGCCTGTTACTTTTCCGCCACAGTCACATTGATGTGACTGGTGCGTTTGAGAATCCTGGTTGCACGTCCTTTGGCACGTGCGCGAATACGCTTCATGGTCGGCCCCTCATCGACACTGACGGCTGCCACCTTCAATTCATCGATGTCCGCACCATCATTGTGCTCTGCATTGGCAATCGCCGATTCAAGCACCTTTTTTACCAGCCCGGCACCCTTCTTCTTACTGAACGACAGAATATCAAGGGCCTGTTCTACGGGAAGGCCGCGTATCTGATCGGCGATCAGTCGCCCCTTCTGAGCCGATATCCGGGCATGACGCAATTTTGCTGTAGTCTGCATCGTCACTTCCTCTACTAGGACTTCTTATCAGCGGCGTGGCCACGATAAGTGCGGGTCAGCGCAAACTCACCCAGCTTATGTCCGACCATGTTCTCGGATATCAAGACCGGAACATGCTGTTTGCCGTTGTGTACGGCGATCGTCAGTCCCACCATCTCAGGCACGACAATCGATCTGCGTGACCAGGTCTTGATAGGACGCTTGTTGTTCTGGGCTACCGCCTCATCCACCTTCTTCATCAAATGGTGGTCAATGAATGGGCCTTTTCTGATTGAACGTGGCACGACTCTAACCCCTAATCAATTATTTACGGTTTCTACGGCGCACAATCATCTTGTTTGTGCGTTTATTGGTACGTGTCTTGTACCCTTTGGTCGGTACACCCCAAGGCGATACCGGATGACGACCGCCCGAGGTACGGCCTTCACCACCACCATGCGGATGGTCAACCGGATTCATGGCGACACCACGTACTGTCGGACGCACACCCTTCCAGCGTTTTGCGCCGGCCTTGCCTAGTGAGCGCAGGGTGTGCTCGGAATTTGAGACCTCTCCAATCACCGCTCGACAGTCTGCAGGGACTTTACGCATTTCACCTGAGCGCAGACGCAAGGTGGCATACTCGCCTTCCCGCGCTACCAACTGCACCGACGCCCCTGCAGAGCGCGCAAGCTGGGCGCCCTTTCCAGGTTTCATCTCGATGCAATGCACCACAGAACCTAGAGGCATGCTTCTCAATGGAAGACAGTTACCCACCTTGATCGCCACACCCGAACCCGACTCCACCTGATCACCGATATGTAGATTGCTGGGCGCAATAATGTAGGCGCGTTCTCCGTCCGCATAGCGGATCAGTGCGATATGCGCGGTCCGGTTCGGGTCGTATTCAAGACGTTCCACCGTTGCTGGAACACCTTCTTTGTTACGCTTGAAATCGATGATGCGATAACGCTGCTTGTGTCCACCGCCACGATGACGCGTAGTTATACGACCGTTATTGTTGCGACCGCCACTTTTACTCTTCTTTGCCACCAACGGACCATAGGGCGCACCCTTATGGAGCTCTTGATTGACAACCTTGACCACAAATCTGCGGCCTGCGGAGGTCGGTTTTGATTTAACGACTGCCATAATCCAAATCCTGTCTTATTTGCTCACGCACCGGCCGCGAAATCGATGTCGTTGCCGGGCTTGAGACGAACATATGCCTTTTTCCAGTCAGAACGTCTGCCGTTGATCTGCCCAAAGCGCTTGGTCTTACCTTTGCAATTCACTACCTGCACCCGCTCGACTTCGACCTCGAACAGCTTTTCGACCGCCTTTGCGATCTCCCGCTTGGTCGCATCGGTAGCCACGCGAAAGGTGTATTGCTGGTTGGCATCGGCAACCACGCTGCTCTTCTCAGATACCACGGGACTCAGTAGAACCTTCATGAGACGCTCGTTATTCATGCCAGTCGCTCCTCAAGTTTCTTCACTGCGCTTTCGGTAACCAACACCTTCTCATACGCAACCAGACTTACCGGATCGATCTCATCGATATCACGCACATCGACACCATAGAGGTTCCTGGACGCCAGATAGAGGTTCTCATCCGGATCGGGAGTCACTACCAATACATCGCTCAGTTCCATGCCCTTCAGCTTTTCGACCAGCTCCTTGGTTTTGGGCTTGGAAACGCTGATTTCATCCACCACGACCAGTCTCTCCTGTCGGTTGAGCTCAGAGAGAATCGAACGGATCGCGCCGCGATACATCTTACGGTTAATCTTCTGGGCGTAACTGCGCGGGGAAGCCGCGAAGTTCACGCCGCCGCTGCGCCAGATCGGGCTGCGACTGGTACCGGCACGCGCGCGTCCAGTACCCTTTTGACGGAAAGGCTTGGCGCCACCACCGGCGACTGCAGAGCGATTTTTCTGTGCCTTGGTTCCGGCACGGGCACCTGCCATATAGGCCGATACCACCTGATGCACCAGTGATTGCTTAAACTCAGCACCAAAGACCTCATCTGAAACCTTCAGCGTCTGCGCACCTACTGCTGTTTGTACATTGAGTTCCATCAGACTCACCCTTTATTCTTCATCTTCACAGCAGGGGTGATAATCAGATCACCGCCTGTGGAACCTGGCACAGAACCCTTGACCAACAACAGATTACGATCCGCATCGACGCGTACGACTTCCAGATTCTGTTGGCAGCGTTGTACTGCACCCATCTGTCCCGCCATCTTCTTGCCTTTGAAAACACGACCCGGCGTTTGACACTGTCCGATCGATCCGGGTGCGCGATGTGACAACGAGTTGCCGTGGGTGGCGTCCTGAGTACGGAAGTTATGCCGCTTCACACCACCCTGATATCCCTTGCCCTGGGAACGTCCGCGGACATCCACAATCTGCCCTGCCTCGAACCGATCAGCCTTGATCTCACTACCTATCTCAATGCCTTCAATGTCGGATTCCTCGGCACGGAATTCCCAGGTACCACGCCCGGCCTCGACACTTGCTTTTGCATAATGACCTGAAGCGGGTTTGTTCACATGCGAACTCTTACGTGCACCCGTGGTGACCTGAATAGCCAAGTAACCATCGGTCTCGTCACTTTTCATTTGAGTGACTCGGTTGGGTTCAACCTCGATCACCGTAACCGGGATGGATTCTCCCTGTTCGGTAAATATCCTGGTCATTCCTGCCTTCCGGCCGACTACTCCAATCGCCATCGTTGTTAACCTCAGTTCAGTTTGATCTGCACGTCGACGCCGGCAGCCAAATCGAGCTTCATCAGCGCATCCACGGTCTTATCTGTCGGCTCGACGATATCGAGCAGGCGTTTGTGGGTACGAATCTCATATTGATCGCGCGCATCCTTGTTGACATGCGGTGAAATCAAGATGGTGTATCGCTCATTCTTTGTCGGCAGCGGAATAGGACCACGCACATGCGCGCCTGTACGCTTGGCGGTTTCCACTATCTCACGTGCAGATTGATCAATCAGTCGATGATCAAATGCTTTCAGACGAATTCGTATTCTCTGGTTAGCCATTATCACTTACTCGATAATTTTGGATACCACACCGGCACCCACGGTCCGGCCGCCTTCGCGAATCGCAAAACGAAGACCCTCTTCCATCGCGATCGGCGCGATCAGCTTCACGACCATCTTCACGTTGTCGCCAGGCATCACCATCTCCACGCCTTCCGGCAGGTCACAGGCACCCGTCACATCGGTGGTCCGGAAATAAAACTGCGGACGATAGTTGCTGAAAAACGGCGTGTGACGGCCACCCTCATCCTTGCTCAGCACATAGACCTCACACTCAAAATGAGTGTGCGGCGTGATCGATCCCGGATGCGCCAGCACCTGGCCGCGCTCCACCTCGTCTCGCTTGGTGCCGCGCAGCAATACGCCCACGTTGTCTCCCGCCTCGCCCTGATCCAGCAACTTGCGGAACATCTCAACACCCGTACAGGTGGTCTTGGTGGTCTCCTTGATACCGACAATCTCGATCTCTTCGCCCACCTTGATCACACCGCGCTCAACACGCCCGGTCACCACCGTGCCGCGTCCCGAAATCGAGAACACGTCCTCAATCGGCATCAGAAACGCACCGTCCACCGCACGCTCAGGCTCAGGAATGTAAGTGTCCAGCGCCTCCACCAGCTTGTCGATCGACTGGCTGCCAATCTCCGAGGTGTCGCCTTCCAGCGCCTTCAGCGCCGAACCCACGATGATCGGGGTGTCGTCGCCAGGAAATTCATAGCTGTCCAGCAGCTCCCGCACTTCCATCTCCACCAGCTCCAGCAGCTCCTCGTCGTCCACCATGTCCGCCTTGTTCAGGTAGACCACAATGTACGGAACACCTACCTGACGCGACAGCAGTATGTGCTCCCGGGTCTGCGGCATCGGGCCGTCCGCCGCCGACACCACCAGGATCGCGCCGTCCATCTGCGCCGCACCCGTGATCATGTTCTTCACATAGTCGGCGTGGCCAGGACAGTCCACGTGCGCGTAGTGGCGCGTCTCCGACTCGTACTCCACGTGCGAGGTCGCAATCGTGATGCCGCGCTCTTTCTCCTCCGGCGCGTTGTCAATCTGGTCAAAGGCACGTTGCTCGCCGCCAAACTTGGCCGCTTGTACCGTGGTGATGGCCGCCGTCAGCGTGGTCTTGCCGTGGTCTACATGACCAATCGTGCCCACATTGACATGCGGCTTTGTGCGTTCGAATTTTTCCTTGGACACAGTGCTACCCCTATACCCGTTACTGTTTCTTGATGATGGCGTCGGCGATGTTTGCCGGCACCTCTGAATATTTGGCGAACTCCATGCTGTAGTTCGCACGACCCTGTGTGGCCGAGCGCAGATCGGTGGCGTAGCCGAACATCTCGGACAGCGGCACTTCGGCCTTGATCTGCCTGCCCGCAGGCGTGTCATCCATACCCTGCACGATCCCGCGACGACTATTGAGATCACCCATCACATCACCCATATACTCTTCCGGCGTGATGACTTCCACCTTCATCATCGGTTCGAGCAGGACAGGCTTCGCCTTGGCGGCGCCCTCCTTGAAACACATGGAACCGGCGATCTTGAAAGCCATTTCACTGGAGTCGACATCGTGGTAGGAACCATCATATAGAGTGACTTTCACGTCCACTACAGGATAACCGGCCATAATGCCGTTGCCCATGGCCTCCTGCACGCCCTTGTCGACCGCTGGGATATATTCGCGGGGAACCGCGCCACCCACGATCTCGTTCGCGAATTCATAGCCGGAACCCGCCTCCTGGGGCTCGATACGCAGGTAGACATGACCGAACTGGCCGCGACCACCGGACTGACGCACGAACTTGCCTTCCTGTTCGATGGATCTGCGAATGGTCTCGCGGTAGGCCACCTGAGGTGCGCCCACATTGGCCTCCACCTTGAATTCACGCTTCATGCGATCGACGATGATATCGAGATGCAACTCGCCCATACCGGAGATGATTGTCTGGCCCGATTCCTCGTCTGAACTGACCCGGAAGGATGGATCCTCCTGTGCCAGCTTGGAGAGCGCGATACCCATCTTCTCCTGGTCGCCCTTGGTCCTGGGCTCCACCGCAACCGAGATGACCGGCTCGGGGAACTCCATGCGCTCCAGGGTGATCGGCTTGTCAATAGCACACAGGGTATCACCGGTTGTAACGTCCTTCAGACCGACCGCCGCGGCAATATCGCCTGCCAGCACCTCCTTGATCTCCTCCCGGGAGTTGGAGTGCATCTGCAGGATACGGCCAATACGCTCTTTTTTGCCCTTTACCGGATTGAACACAGAGTCACCCGACTTGAGCACACCTGAATAGACCCTGAAGAAAGTCAAAGTACCGACGAACGGATCTGTCGCAACCTTGAACGCCAGAGCGGCGAACGGCGCATTGTCATCAGAGGGCCGAGACTCTTCAGTCCCCTCAGCATCATCCAGCAGACCGGTTATCGACGGCACGTCCACAGGAGACGGCATGACCTCAATGATTTTATCAAGCACGGCCTGAACGCCTTTGTTCTTAAAGGCCGAGCCGCAAGTTACCGGCACAATCTCGAGCCGCAGGGTACGCTCACGCAGACCGGTTAGAATCTCTTCTTCTGAAAGATCACCTTCTTCCAGATATTTTTCCATCAATTCGTCGGTTCCCTCCGCAGCTGCCTCAACCATGTGCTCACGCCACTCATCACATGTATCCTGCAGATCGGCGGGGATATCAGTGTACTCAAACTGAGCACCCATATTCTCCTCGCTCCAGACGATTGATTTCATCTTAATGAGGTCGATAACGCCCTTGAAGCCCTCTTCAGCACCGACGGGTACTTGAATCGGGACCGCATTTGCGCCCAGACGGTCTTTCAGATGACCGACGACACGAAAGAAATCCGCACCCATACGGTCCATCTTGTTGACGAATGCCATACGGGGAACATTGTACTTATTGGCCTGACGCCAAACAGTTTCAGATTGAGGTTCGACACCGCCTACGGCGCAAAGCACAAATACCGCGCCGTCAAGCACGCGCAGAGAACGTTCCACTTCGATGGTGAAGTCGACATGCCCGGGAGTATCGATGATATTGAAGCGGTGCTCGGGGAATTGCTGTGCCATACCGCTCCAGAAACAGGTTGTGGCCGCGGAAGTGATGGTGATACCACGCTCCTGCTCCTGCTCCATCCAATCCATGGTGGCCGCACCATCGTGCACCTCACCAATCTTGTGAGACACACCAGTATAGTAGAGCACACGCTCTGTCGTTGTCGTCTTACCAGCATCGATGTGCGCCATGATACCGATATTGCGATAGCGCTCGATAGGAGTTTTCCGTGCCACGTTACAAACCTGTTTTTAAAAGAGCTAAGTTAGAGTTAATAAAGTTTCGCTTACCAGCGATAGTGTGAAAATGCCTTGTTCGCCTCAGCCATTCGGTGGGTGTCATCTTTCTTTTTGACCGCCGCACCCTTATTCTCCGAAGCATCCAGCAGCTCACCCGCCAGGCGATAAGCCATCGACTTCTCGCTGCGCTTACGTGATGCCTCGATCAACCAGCGCATCGCCAGCGAGTTACGACGATTGGGACGAACCTCGACCGGAACCTGATAGGTTGCGCCACCGACACGGCGCGACTTGACTTCCACCAGCGGGCGCACGTTCTCAAGCGCCGTCTCCAGCAGATCAAGCGGCTCACCACCGCGCTTATCGACCACTGTGTCCAATGCGCCGTAGAGGATCTTTTCCGCTACCGATTTTTTGCCGTCCTGCATCACCATGTTGATGAATTTGGCCAATAGCTCGCTTCCATACTTGGGATCGGGCAGTGTTTCACGCCGCGCTGCAACTCGTCTTCTTGGCATTGCTCTATCTCAAACTCGTTGAATTCCGTCTGACCAGCAGACCGTTAACTTTTCGGGCGCTTCGCGCCGTATTTGGATCGACCTTGACGCCGCTTCTCGACACCCGAAGTATCGAGGCTGCCGCGCACCACATGATAGCGAACACCTGGCAAGTCCTTTACACGACCGCCACGAATCAGTACCACCGAGTGCTCCTGCAGATTGTGTCCCTCACCACCGATATAACTCGAAACCTCATAACCGTTGGTCAGCCTGACACGAGCAACCTTACGCAACGCGGAGTTGGGTTTTTTCGGCGTGGTGGTATAGACACGGGTGCAGACGCCACGTCGCTGCGGACAGGCATCCAGCGCCGGCACATTACTCTTTTGTACTTTACGTTTCCTGGGCTTGCGCACCAGTTGGTTAATTGTCGCCATCTATTCCGTCTCCAGGGACGTGATGTTTGTACTTTGCATAAAAAAAACCGGAGAAGCCGAACCCTTTCTGCTGATACCGAGACAACAGAAAGCGAAAGCAATTTCTCTGGTCAGAATAAGCCTTACTCAACAACGTCTTAGACGAATAATCGAGAGGCAGAAACGAGAGGCCGGCAAAGGCCGGCCTGTCTAAGGAGCGCGCATTCTATGCCCGCTCCACCCTGTTGTCAAGGGACTGTCAAGAAATCCCTGTCGAACAGCTACTCCGATTCGGGTGTATTGAGCGCTTCCTTGAATGCCTGTTCCACCTCTTCCACAACCAGTTCTGGTTTCGCCTCAGACGCCATCAGCTCTTCGTGACGCCTACGGTGACGCTCGGTGTGGTAGGAGAGCCCTGTACCGGAGGGTATCAGGCGTCCCACGATGACGTTCTCTTTCAATCCATTCAGACGATCCGACAGGCCGCGTACCGCCGCCTCCGTCAAAACCCGGGTCGTTTCCTGGAAGGATGCCGCAGAGATAAAAGACTCAGTAGCCAGAGATGCCTTGGTGATACCGAGCAACAAGGGCTCATACAGTGCAGGATGCTTATCCTCACCACGCAGTTTTTCCGCCTCTTCCAGCAATGCGGACTTCTCCACCTGTTCTCCCTTGAGGAAGCGGCCGTCGCCGGTTGCCGTGACTTCAACCTTGCGCAGCATCTGGCGAATGATCACCTCAATATGCTTGTCGTTGATCTTCACACCCTGCAGCCGGTAGACATCCTGAATCTCTTTTACCAGATACTCGGCAAGATCTGTCACACCTTTCAGGCGCAGGATGTCATGGGGGTTGAGCTCACCATCCGAGATGGTCTCCCCTTTCTCAACATGCTCACCTTCGAACACATTCACATGCCGCCACTTAGGAATCAGCTCTTCGTGATGCTCTCCTTCCGAATCGGTGATGACGAGTCGCTGCTTACCTTTCGTATCCTTGCCAAAACTGACGGTACCCGTAGCTTCCGCCAGAATCGCTGGATCCTTGGGTTTACGCGCTTCGAACAGGTCGGCGACACGAGGCAGACCACCTGTGATATCACGAGTCTTGGATGACTCTTGAGGTATGCGGGCAAGTACGTCACCAACCCCTACATCAGCCCCGTCCTGCACATTCACCACCGCGTTGGCGGGCAGGTAATAGTGTGCCGGAATGTCGGTACCGGCAATATTGAGGTCCTTACCCTTGGCATCCACCAGTTTGACCATCGGCCGTATGTCTTTACCCGCCGCAGGACGCTGCTTGGGATCGATGACCTCCAGGGAACTCAAGCCCGTCACCTCATCGGTCTTCTTCTGCACAGTCACGCCATCGACAAAATCCTCAAACCGCAACACGCCCGCCACTTCGGTAATGACCGGGTGGGTATGGGGATCCCAGTTGGCAACGATTTGACCGCCATCCACTGCAGTACCGTCGTCGATCTGCAGAGTGGCGCCGTAGGGAACCTTATAGCGCTCTCTTTCGCGACCCACCTCATCGACTACCGTCAATTCACCGGAACGTGAGGTCGCCACCAGATGCCCGCTCGAGTGCTTGACTGTCTTGATATTATGCAACCTTGCTGTACCTGCAGCCTTCACCTGAATATTGTTCACAGAGGCCGCACGCGAAGCGGCACCACCGATATGGAAAGTCCGCATGGTCAACTGAGTACCCGGCTCACCAATCGACTGCGCCGCGATGACACCTACCGACTCACCTCGATTCACCAGGTGTCCGCGCGCCAGATCACGGCCATAGCACTTGGAACAGACACCCACTTTTGCATCACAGGTGATGGCGGAACGCACTTTGACCTGGTCGACGCCTGCCGCCTCGAGTCTTTCCACACCCTCTTCATCCAACATCACCCCGGCATCGCAGACCGCTTCATCACTGTTTGGACGATACACGGGCACGGCGGTGACGCGGCCGAGAATCCGCTCGCGCAATGGCTCGACGACATCGCCACCCTCGATGATAGGCTGCATCAGCAAGCCCTCTTCGGTACCGCAATTCTCTTCAAGCACAACCATGTCCTGGGCCACGTCCACCAGACGCCGTGTCAGATAACCCGAATTGGCGGTTTTCAACGCCGTATCAGCCAGACCTTTTCGGGCACCATGGGTAGAGATAAAGTACTGCAAAACATCGAGGCCCTCACGGAAGTTCGCCGTAATCGGGGTTTCTATGATGGAGCCATCAGGTTTCGCCATCAGACCACGCATACCCGCCAACTGGCGAATCTGGGCGGCAGAGCCACGGGCTCCGGAATCGGCCATCATATAGACGGAGTTAAAGGAGTCCTGCTCCACGTCGTTACCGTCGCGATCGACCACCTTCTCCTTGCCCAGCTTGGACATCATCGCCTTTGCCACCTGGTCATTGGTGTGGGACCAGATATCGACCACCTTGTTATAGCGTTCGCCGTTGGTGACCAAACCGGAGGTGTACTGATTCTCGATCTCTTTCACCTCGGCCTCGGCCTGGCTGAGGATCTGACTCTTTTCCTCCGGCACCACCATGTCATTGGAACAGAAAGAGACCGCGGCGCGGGTGGCGAAGCGGAATCCCATGTACATCAGTTGATCGGCAAAGATGACCGTATCCTTCAAACCCAACCTGCGATAACAGGCGTTGATCAGGTTCGAGATCACCTTTTTACCCATCGGCTGGTCGACCAGCGCAAAGGGTAGACCTTTGGGAACGATATCGAACACCAGGGTCCGGCCGATGGTAGTGGAGAATACCTGGACGCTCTCGTCCCTGTTTCCATC
The DNA here is from genome assembly GCA_040506195.1 of Candidatus Thiodiazotropha sp. Lineage (GTDB taxonomy): Bacteria > Pseudomonadota > Gammaproteobacteria > Chromatiales > Chromatiaceae > Thiodiazotropha. The sequence continues at coordinate 769,173 of JBEVXH010000001.1, forward strand.
TTCATCGACGATTACCTCGTTCAGGCGTACTTTAACCCTTGCCTGCAGATCGACGGCACCTGACTCATAGGCACGCTTGGCCTCTTTGATGTCACTGAAGACTGTCCCCTCTCCCCTGGCATTGACCCGTTCACGAGTCATGAAGTAGAGTCCCAACACCACATCCTGAGAGGGAACGATGATGGGATCGCCATTGGCGGGAGACAGAATATTGTTGGTCGACATCATCAGGCTGCGCGCCTCGAGCTGGGCCTCCAGCGAGAGCGGCACATGGACCGCCATCTGATCACCGTCAAAGTCGGCATTGAACGCAGTACAGACCAATGGGTGGAGCTGGATCGCCTTACCTTCGATCAGCACAGGTTCGAAGGCCTGAATACCGAGTCGGTGCAGGGTCGGTGCACGGTTCAGCATCACCGGGTGCTCGCGGATTACTTCTTCCAGGATATCCCATACATCGCCGGTGCCACGCTCCACCAGTTTCTTCGCTGCTTTGATTGTCGTGGCCAGGCCACGCAGTTGCAGCTTACTGAAGATAAAGGGCTTGAACAATTCCAGCGCCATACGCTTCGGCAGACCGCACTGATGCAGTTTCAGGGTCGGACCCACCACGATAACCGAACGCCCGGAATAGTCGACACGCTTGCCGAGCAAATTTTGACGGAAACGCCCCTGCTTACCTTTGATCATATCCGCCAACGATTTCAGCGGGCGCCGATTGGTGCCGGTAATGGCACGTCCACGGCGTCCGTTATCGAGCAGCGCATCCACCGACTCCTGCAGCATGCGCTTCTCGTTGCGCACGATGATGTCCGGTGCATTCAGATCCAGCAGCCTTTTCAGCCGATTGTTCCGATTGATGACGCGACGATAGAGGTCATTCAGGTCTGAGGTGGCGAATCGACCACCATCCAGGGGAACCAGCGGTCGCAATTCCGGCGGCAACACCGGGAGAACGGTCATCACCATCCACTCCGGCCGGTTGCCCGATTCGTTCAGGGATTCAAGCAGTTTCAACCGCTTGGTGAACTTCTTGATCTTGGTCTCCGAGTTGGTGCCTTCGATATCCTCCCTCAGACGCTTGATCTCTTCCGGGATATCAATGGTCTTCAACAACTCATAGACCGCCTCCGCCCCCATACGGGCGTCGAATTCGTCTCCGTTCTCCTCGATGGCATCCAAATACTGTTCGTCAGTCAACAACTGACCACGCTCAAGCGGGGTCATGCCCGGATCGACGACCACGAAAGACTCGAAATAGAGTACCCGCTCGATATCACGCAGGGTCATATCCATCAATAACCCGATACGCGACGGCAATGACTTGAGAAACCAGATATGGGCCACCGGACTGGCAAGCTCAATATGTCCCATGCGCTCGCGCCGCACCTTGGCCAGAGTGACCTCTACGCCACACTTTTCGCACACCACGCCTCGATGTTTGAGCCGCTTGTACTTGCCGCACAGGCACTCATAGTCACTGACCGGACCAAAGATCTTGGCACAGAACAGACCATCCCGCTCCGGCTTGAAGGTACGATAGTTGATGGTCTCCGGCTTTTTAACTTCGCCATAGGACCAGGAACGAATCATATCCGGTGATGCCAGACCGATACGGATAGCATCGAAGTCTTCGGTCTGACCCTGCTGCTTTAGAATATTCAGTAGATCTTTCAAGATCGTCTCTCCTGCATTCGGTTACTGACCAGCGTCAGTCCTCAGTCCTGTTCCAGTTCTATATTGATGCCCAGCGAACGGATCTCTTTGACCAGTACGTTGAACGACTCGGGCATCCCGGCTTCCATCTGATGGTTGCCATCCACAATGTTCTTGTACATACGAGTACGGCCGTTGACGTCGTCCGACTTGACGGTGAGCATCTCCTGCAAGGTATAGGCAGCACCATAGGCCTCCAGCGCCCACACCTCCATCTCACCGAATCGCTGACCACCAAACTGCGCCTTACCACCCAAGGGCTGCTGGGTTACCAGGCTGTAGGGACCGGTGGAGCGTGCATGCATCTTATCGTCGACCAGGTGATTCAGCTTCAACATATACATATAGCCAACCGTTACCTCGCGTTCAAACGGGTCTCCGGTTCGGCCGTCGAACAGCCTGCATTGACCGCTCTCCGGTAATCCTGCCAGTTCCAGCATATGCTTGACTTCTGATTCGTGGGCGCCATCGAACACCGGCGTTGCCATCGGCACACCTTGTCTGAGGTTTTGACACATTGCCACCACTTCATCATCGTTCAATGACTTGATATCCTCGGATTTGCCACTGGTGTTATAGACCTTCTCGAGAAACTTGCGCAGTTCCACGATCTTGCCCTGGGCATCCAACAGAGCGCCTATCTGACGCCCTACGCCCTTGGCTGCAAAACCTAGATGGGTCTCGAGCACCTGCCCCACATTCATTCGCGAGGGCACGCCAAGGGGGTTGAGCACGATATCCACCGGCTCGCCATTCTCATCGAACGGCATATCTTCGACAGGTACGATGGTAGAGATAACACCCTTGTTACCATGACGTCCGGCCATCTTGTCGCCCGGTTGTATACGACGTTTTACCGCCACGTAGACCTTGACCATTTTCAGTACACCGGGGGCGAGATCATCCCCGGCGGTCAATTTGCGTTTCTTCTCTTCGTATTTGTCACGGAAGAGTTCGCGCTGGGCCTTGATCTGCTCGGCAATGGCCTCCAGTTGAGCGGCAGACTCCTCATTGCGCAGACGGATCTCCAACCATTTGTCACGCTCCATCTCGGTAAGATAGCCCTTGGTGACCTTGGCGCCGGCCTTGATCTGGTTGGGGCCACCATCGACCACTTTACTCATCAGCATCTTTTCGACACGTTGAAAGGTATCATCTTCCATGATGCGCAACTGATCATCGAGATCCTTGCGCACGCGGTCCAGCTCCACCTGTTCTATCTGCAGTGCCCGGGCGTCCTTCTCAACACCGTCACGGGTAAAGACCTGGACATCGATGACGGTTCCGACCATACCGGAAGAGACACGCAGCGAGGTATCTTTTACATCAGACGCCTTCTCGCCGAAGATTGCCCGTAACAGCTTTTCTTCCGGCGTCAGTTGCGATTCACCTTTGGGCGTCACCTTACCGACCAGGATGTCCCCTTCACGCACCTCTGCGCCGATATAGACAATACCGGATTCATCCAGTTTCGAGAGTGCCGCTTCACCCACATTCGGGATATCGCCGGTAATCTCTTCAGGACCGAGTTTGGTGTCACGGGCCATACAGGTCATCTCTTCAATATGGATCGAGGTAAAACGATCCTCCTGTACGACACGCTCCGAGATCAGGATCGAATCCTCGAAGTTGTAGCCATTCCAAGGCATGAAGGCGACCCGTAAATTCTGACCCAGCGCCAGTTCACCCATATCGGTGGACGGACCATCCGCCAATACATCACCCCGGGCAATCACATCACCAACATTCACCAAAGGCCGTTGGTTGATGCAGGTATTCTGATTCGAGCGGGTGTATTTGGTCAGGTTGTAGATATCGACACCCGGCTCTCCCGCCTCGGTCTCATCGTCGTTGACCCGCACCACGATGCGTGCCGCATCAACCGATTCGATTTCACCGCCACGTTTGGCAACCACGGTAACACCGGAGTCGACCGCCACCACACGTTCGATGCCGGTACCTACGAGAGGCTTTTCAGCACGAAGAACAGGCACAGCTTGGCGTTGCATGTTCGAACCCATCAGCGCCCGATTGGCATCATCATGCTCCAGGAAAGGTATCAACGAAGCCGCAACAGAGACAATCTGCTTGGGAGAGACATCGATATATTGCACCTTGTCCGGGCTGGAGAGGGTGAACTCATTCTGGAAACGGGAGGAAACCAGTTCATCCGTCAACATGCCCTTGGTATCGATCGAGGCATTGGCCTGCGCGATTACGAAGCGTCCCTCCTCGATTGCGGAAAGGTAGTCGATCTGATCGGTCACCCTGCTGTCCACCACCTTGCGGTAGGGAGTCTCCAGGAAGCCGTATTTATTGGTGCGCGCATAGACCGCAAGCGAGTTGATCAAGCCGATATTGGGTCCTTCAGGCGTCTCGATGGGGCAAACACGACCGTAATGCGTGGGATGCACATCGCGCACCTCAAAACCGGCCCGTTCCCGAGCCAGACCACCGGGACCGAGGGCGGAAACACGCCGCTTGTGGGTCACCTCGGACAGGGGGTTGTTCTGATCCATGAACTGGGACAGCTGGCTGGAGCCGAAAAACTCCTTAATCGCGGCAGAAACCGGTTTGGCGTTGATCATCTCCTGGGGCATCAGGCCTTCGGACTCGGCCTGAGTCAAACGCTCTTTCACCGCCCGTTCGACGCGTACCAGCCCGACACGGAACTGATTTTCGGCCATCTCGCCGACACAGCGTATGCGACGGTTACCCAGGTGGTCGATATCGTCCACAACACCATTGCCGTCACGTATATTGATCAGCTCTTTAAGGACGTCGATGATGTCCTCTTTCGACAGCACGCCTTCCCCGACTTCATCCTCTCGGCTCAGACGGCGGTTGAATTTCATTCGGCCAACAGCTGATAGATCGTAGCGGTCCGAAGTAAAAAAGAGGTTGTTGAACAGATTCTGTGCCGCCTCTTTGGTCGGCGGCTCACCGGGACGCATCATGCGATAGATTTCAACCTGGGCTTCCAGCTCATTGGTGGTCGGATCGATACGCAGGGTATCGGAAATGAAGGCCCCGTGATCAAGGTCATTGGTGAACAGCGTATTCAGCTTCTTCACCCCATTCTCGACCAGACTCTCAAACAGCTCATCGGTGATCTCGGTATTGGCTTCAGCAATCAGCTCACCCGTCTCCTTATCGACGATGTTGTGCGCCAACACCTTGCCGTAAACAAAATCACGCGGCACATCCAGCTTTTTCACACCGGCCTTTTCAAGGTCGCGTATGTGACGTGCGGTAATACGCCTGCCAGCCTCGACTATGACCTTGCTGCTTACCTTGATATCGAAGCTGACGGTCTCGCCACGCAAACGCTCCGGCACCAGAGCCACTTTCAGGGTCTTTTTGGTGAGGCTGAAGGTGTCGGTCTCGAAGAACATCTCGAGAATCTGCTCCGCATCGTAACCCAGCGCGCGCAAAAGAATAGTCGCGGGCAGCTTGCGCCGGCGATCGATACGTACGAAAACGTTGTCCTTTGGATCGAATTCGAAGTCGAGCCAGGAACCGCGATAGGGAATAACCCGGGCGGAAAAGAGCAGTTTGCCGGAGGAGTGGGTCTTTCCGCGATCGTGGTCGAAGAAGACACCGGGAGAGCGGTGCAACTGTGACACGATGACCCGTTCAGTGCCATTGATGACAAAGGTACCGGTGTCGGTCATCAGGGGAAGTTCTCCCATATAAACTTCCTGCTCACGGATATCCTTGACAACCTTGGAGCCTGCAGGCGCCTCTTTATCGTAGATAACCAAACGCACCAGCACACGCAGAGGTGCCGCATAGGTGGTCCCTCGCAGTTGGCACTCCCGAACATCGAATACGGGTTCACCAAGCTTGTAGTTAACATACTCGAGCACTGCGTTGCCCGAATAGCTGGTAATCGGCATTACCGATTTGAACGCCGCATGCAATCCGATGTCCTGTCGCTCCTCGGGCGGAACCCCATCCTGTAAAAACCCGCGATAGGAATCGATCTGGGTGGCTAAAAGAAACGGTACATCCAGGATGCTGGGTCGTTTACCGAAGTCTTTGCGGATACGCTTTTTTTCGGTGAAAGAATAGGCCATGCTGCCGTCCCTCAGTGTCAAAGGCTTGGTGATTGCGAAGTCAAAATCCGACATCCAGCCGGCTGATGATCAACGCCTATATAATCTAATACCTGAATCCTAATCGGTTCAGTTCTACAAGGGGCAATCAATACCATTTCATAGGGATTGGTAAACACCCTTGCGACAAGCGGGAAAAGGCCGGCGGCTTACGCCACCAGCCCCAACCGCACCTGCCTGCAGACGATCGAGACGAGAATCTTATTTGATCTCGACTTTTGCGCCCGCCTCTTCCAACTGCTTTTTGGCCTCTTCAGCCTCTTCCTTGCTGACACCTTCCTTCAGCGTGGACGGCGCGCCTTCAACCGCCTCCTTCGCCTCTTTGAGGCCCAGACCGGTCATACCGCGAACAGCCTTGATGACGGCAATCTTGTTACCGCCGATCTCAGCCAATACCACGTCAAACTCGGTCTTCTCTTCTGCAGCGGCTTCACCGCCGCCTGCCGCCGCTACTGGTGCAGCAGCCACAGCCGCAGCCGCGGATACGCCAAATTTCTCTTCCATTGCCTCGATCAAGGCAACCACGTCCATGACGGACATCTCGGCGATCGCATCAAGGATCTCTTCTTTAGAAACAGCCATTATTGAACTCCTGAAAAAATGTTTTGCACATTGATGTGTAATAAGTTAAAGCCGATCAGGCCGCCTCTTTAGCGTCCTTGATCGCAGCCACAGTCCGGACCAGTTTGCCAGGCACTTCGTTCAGCGTACGAGTCAGCTTCTCCACCGGCGCCTTCATGACAGCCATCAACATGCTGATGGCCTGATCATATGTCGGCATCTTAGCCAGCGCATCGATATCACTGGGTGCAAGCATCTTGCCGCCGATGGATACCAGTTTGACCTCGAGAAGTTTGTGCTCTTTGGCAAAGTCCTTAATGACGCGCGCTGCAGAACCCGGATCCTCCTGGGAGAAGGCGAGAAGCAGAGGCCCCGTCATACCTTCCTGCATACAGGCAAAATCGGTGTCCTCGAGCGCGCGCTTGGCAAGAGTGTTTCTCACCACCCGCAGATAGACACCGCTATTGCGTGCTTCACGTCGCAGTAGGGTCATCTCATCAACCGTCAGCCCCCGATATTCAGCGGCTATAGCTGACAATGCGCTGTTCGCTACGTCATTGACTTCGGCAACGATGGCTTTCTTTTGCTCAAGATTAAGTGGCAAAGTCGTTACCTCCTGATAATGGGGAAAATCTCATTCCCAAATACATACATGGCACCTTCGGCGCCACAACCACACGCACACCATCGTCAGGATATTCCTGATTGGGGGCGCCCCGTCTGCGCAGGCGGTAATTAAGCATGCCGATCCATGCACCTGCGGTCTTTGACAGCACCGGCCGGGCCGGTACCCCAAAGTTCCAGATTGCTGCAAGGCACTCTGTGCAAGATGCCTGGCAGCGTATAATTTCTATCAAACGGCAAGAGATGCCTGATCCAGCGTCAATCCAGGCCCCATGGTTGTGGAGACTGTCACCTTTTTCAGATAGACGCCCTTTGCCGAGCTCGGTTTCGCCTTCACCAACGCAGTCAGCAGAGACTCCAGGTTCTCCCTCAACTTCTGCGGTTCGAAATCAGCCTTGCCGATCGAACAGTGAATGATACCCGCCTTATCGGTACGGTAACGCACCTGCCCGGCCTTGGCATTCTGCACCGCCTCAGCCACATTGGGAGTAACGGTACCTACCTTGGGGTTCGGCATCAGGCCACGAGGACCCAGGATCTGTCCCAACTTCCCGACCACACGCATCGCATCCGGTGAGGCAATCACCACATCAAAATCCAGATTTCCGCCCTTGATCTCATCGGCAAGGTCTTCGAAGCCGATCTTGTCGGCACCCGCCTCTTTGGCGGCATCAGCATTTGCACCCTGTGCAAATACGGCAACCCTCACTGTCTTACCGGTGCCGTGAGGCAGCACCGAGGCACCGCGTACGACCTGATCGGATTTGCGCGCATCGACACCCAGGTTGACGCTGACATCCACCGATTCACTGAATTTCACCGTCGATAGCTCTTTCAACAGACTGAAAGCCTCTTCTGCCGGATAGATCTTACCGGTCTCGAGTTTTTCCCGGATCGCCTTGGCCCGTTTCGTCATCTTAGCCATGATCTACTCCACTCCCTCAACATTGAGACCCATCTGCATGGCACTCCCCGCAATGGTGCGAACCGCTGCATCCATATCCGCCGCAGTCAGGTCCGGCATCTTGATAGTGGCAATCTCCTCAAGCTGCTGGCGGGTGACTGTACCGACCTTTGCCGTATTCGGGGTAGAGCTGCCTTTTTGCAGTCCTGCCGCCTTTTTCAGCAGAACAGCAGCTGGCGGCGTCTTGGTGATGAAACTGAAAGAGCGATCGCTGTAGACGGTAATCACCACGGGTATAGGCAATCCCTTCTCCACGCTCTGGGTCTTCGCATTGAAGGCCTTGCAGAACTCCATGATATTCACACCGTGCTGACCCAGGGCGGGACCGACCGGCGGACTCGGATTCGCTTCACCAGCTTTCACTTGAAGCTTGATGTAAGCCATTATCTTCTTAGCCATGTTTACCTCTATTTTGGGTGCAAACGCCTGGGACTCTCACCCTGGCTCCCCTATTTCACTATGAAAAATCTTTCAGGGTAATCAGCCCTTCTCAACCTGGCCGAACTCCAGGTCGACCGGGGTTGAGCGACCGAAAATAAGTACGGACACCTTCAAACGGCTCTTGTCGTAATCGACCTCCTCTACAACGCCCGTGAAATCGTTGAAGGGCCCATCGATAACACGTACCACTTCGCCGGGTTCGAACAGCACCTTTGGCCGGGGTTTTTCGACCCCCTCCTGTACCCGCTGCAAAATGGCATTCGCCTCCTTTTCGGAGATTGGCGCCGGACGGTCGCCGGTACCGCCGATAAATCCCATCACTTTCGGTACATCCTTGACCAGATGCCAGGTATCGTCGGTCATCTCCATCTGTACCAGCACATAGCCGGGGAAAAATTTGCGCTCACTTTTACGCTGTTGGCCGGCACGCATCTCCACCACCTCTTCGGTAGGGACGAGAATGTCGCCAAATTTATCCTGCATGCCATAACGTTCAATACGCTCCTTGAGCGAACGCTGGACCTGGGATTCAAAGCCGGAGTAGGCATGGACCACATACCAATGCATTGCCATAACGTCTCCTTATCCAGTTCCGGTCAGCGCCTTGAGGATTGCGCTCAACATCATATCGAACAGCCAGAGTACGATACCCATGATCAGCACCATGACAAATACAATCAGGGTGGTCTGCATCGTCTCTTGACGACTTGGCCAAACCACCTTACGCACCTCGATCTTGGAGGAGGAGGCGAACTCCCATACGGTACGGCCCACTGCCGTCGTATAGGCGATAAACGAGGCCGCCCCTACCAGGGCCAGCAGACCCAAGACACGCAAAAGTTGTGAATAGCTATCCAGGTAATAGAACCCGTAAATGCCGCTCACAATGATCCCCACCGCCAGCAGGAGCTTGACAGTATCGAGACTCGATGCCTCTACCTGGGACTTCGAATTCATAGTTCCGTATGCCGATATGTATGGCAGGCCAAGAGGGAATCGAACCCCCAACCTGCGGTTTTGGAGACCGCTGCTCTACCAATTGAGCTATTGGCCTTGAAAAAGTAAAAGCGGGGCGGGTCTTCGACCCACCCCGCAGACATCAAATACCGAATTTACTCGATAATCTTGGCTACCACACCGGCACCCACGGTCCGGCCGCCTTCGCGAATCGCAAAACGAAGACCCTCTTCCATCGCGATCGGCGCGATCAGCTTCACGACCATCTTCACGTTGTCGCCAGGCATCACCATCTCCACGCCTTCCGGCAGGTCACAGGCACCCGTCACATCGGTGGTCCGGAAATAAAACTGCGGACGATAGTTGCTGAAAAACGGCGTGTGACGGCCACCCTCATCCTTGCTCAGCACATAGACCTCACACTCAAAATGAGTGTGCGGCGTGATCGATCCCGGATGCGCCAGCACCTGGCCGCGCTCCACCTCGTCTCGCTTGGTGCCGCGCAGCAATACGCCCACGTTGTCTCCCGCCTCGCCCTGATCCAGCAACTTGCGGAACATCTCAACACCCGTACAGGTGGTCTTGGTGGTCTCCTTGATACCGACAATCTCGATCTCTTCGCCCACCTTGATCACACCGCGCTCAACACGCCCGGTCACCACCGTGCCGCGTCCCGAAATCGAGAACACGTCCTCAATCGGCATCAGAAACGCACCGTCCACCGCACGCTCAGGCTCAGGAATGTAAGTGTCCAGCGCCTCCACCAGCTTGTCGATCGACTGGCTGCCAATCTCCGAGGTGTCGCCTTCCAGCGCCTTCAGCGCCGAACCCACGATGATCGGGGTGTCGTCGCCAGGAAATTCATAGCTGTCCAGCAGCTCCCGCACTTCCATCTCCACCAGCTCCAGCAGCTCCTCGTCGTCCACCATGTCCGCCTTGTTCAGGTAGACCACAATGTACGGAACACCTACCTGACGCGACAGCAGTATGTGCTCCCGGGTCTGCGGCATCGGGCCGTCCGCCGCCGACACCACCAGGATCGCGCCGTCCATCTGCGCCGCACCCGTGATCATGTTCTTCACATAGTCGGCGTGGCCAGGACAGTCCACGTGCGCGTAGTGGCGCGTCTCCGACTCGTACTCCACGTGCGAGGTCGCAATCGTGATGCCGCGCTCTTTCTCCTCCGGCGCGTTGTCAATCTGGTCAAAGGCACGTTGCTCGCCGCCAAACTTGGCCGCTTGTACCGTGGTGATGGCCGCCGTCAGCGTGGTCTTGCCGTGGTCTACATGACCAATCGTGCCCACATTGACATGCGGCTTTGTGCGTTCGAATTTTTCCTTGGACATGAGTGCTCTCCAGGTTCTCTATTGTATAAAGATAAATTCGCGCGCTTCCGCACGCCGTCGTCAAATGGAGCCCAGAAGCAGATTTGAACTGCCGACCTCACCCTTACCAAGGGTGTGCTCTACCAACTGAGCTATCTGGGCAAAATTCTCCGTACAATCCCTTGCCACCCTCAGGGGCAAGCCCGCCGGGATCACAACGAGCAGCAGCACTGCAACCACAGCACTGCCGCCACCTGCACAATGAAGTACAGAATCATATTGGAGCGGGTGATGGGAATCGAACCCACGTATTCAGCTTGGAAGGCTGAAGTTCTACCATTGAACTACACCCGCGCAGCCAAGCGACGCTTCGCTCACCACAACCGCTAACCCTAATTTTCTTAAGCCGGAGGGGCCGGAGGTTGTACACGGCCTCTTTTTTCCTCTCCGTCAACGCCTTGACGCGTTGTTCGAAGCCGCTTTCAGCGCCTTCGTCGAATCTCTTATCGGTCCGCATCCTCCCCCTGAAAAACAGTTCGGAGGACACTTCGAGCCACCTGGTCGATACCGCCAATTTCCCGATTTCACCTGGTGGAGGGGGGAGGATTACTCCAAGCCTTTGGCTTTCCGCCCTCCGGGCCAACGCGCCTTGCGCGTTGTTCGAAGCCGCTTTCAGCGCCTTCGTCGAACCTCTTATCGGTCCGCATCCTCCCCCTGAAAAACAGTCCGGAGGACACTTCGAGTCACCTGGTCGATACCGCCAATTTCCCGATTTCACCTGGTGGAGGGGGGAGGATTCGAACCTCCGAAGGCGGAGCCGTCAGATTTACAGTCTGATCCCTTTGGCCACTCGGGAACCCCTCCAAGCGAGAGCCGGGCATTCTGACGCTTAGACCGAGCAAAGTCAATACAACATTCCAAACAATTTTTTGTCTATTGCATAGGCCCGATATGGGGTATCCATGTCGACATCGAAAGATCCTCGTAACGGGATTGCAGTCGGGCATCCGGCGTGGCGACAGCAGCCTGCCTGCTTGATGCACTTCTAACTACGGTTTGACGACACAGACATAAGGCTCCGGAAGCGCGAGAGAACACTTGCAGTGAGCGCAAATTACCTTTATTACTACTAAACATATGCATATCAACCAGCAAATTAAGCAACTTCTGATTGTACCGAGCCTGCTGCTCTCCGCTTGCGCCAACAATACGACCAGCACATCGGGACTTCCGGTCACAACGGATGAAGCGATAAAACAGACTCCGCAGACCTATGCCACAGACGGTCTCAGCAGGGATCTGATCTACAACACCCTCACCGGTGAAATCGCCGCCCAGCGAGGACACGGCAAACTTGCCTTCGAGCACGCATTCCAGGCTGCCAAGGAGTCTCGGGATGAGGGTGCCGCGGAACGCGCGACAGGCCTTGGCCTACAGTCAAATATGCAGGACGCCGCACTGGAGGCGGCAACGCTGTGGGTTGAAATCTCACCAAACTCACTCAAGGCCCGCCAGATCGCATCAGTCCTCTTTATTCGCAAGGGTGAACTTAATAAAGCGATTCAAAACCTGCAAAAAGTGGTAGAAATCGCAAACAGTCATGAGCACTCCGGATACCTCCAGGCAGCCGCCATTGCCGAAAAGTCTGCGGCGCCCGATCAGGCACTTCTCATCATGCAGCAGCTCGTCAATGAAGAGAGCCAGGATCCGAAGGCGCTTTACGCCCTCGCCTTGACCGCCAATCGCGCCAAACAGAACAATCTCGCGCTGAACTACATCGAACGCTCCCTCGCACTCGATCCAGCATCCACCCAAAGTCTGGTGCTCAAAACACAAACCATCATCTCAATGGAGCAAAAAGAGCAGGGACTGGCGTTTATCGAGCAGGCATATCTCAATGCACCTGAAAATACCAAATTGGGAAAAGCATATGCCAGATTGCTGCTTGAAATGAACAAGACAGAAGCGGCTCTCGGCATATATCAATCTCTCCATGAACAGGCTCCCGATGACAGCGACATCGCCTTTTCCATTGGTATCATCAATCTACAGCTGGAACGATATCAAGAAGCAAAGACTTACCTGAAATCACTTGTCGACAAACGGAAGAAGCGCAACCAGGCCAGTTTCTACCTGGGAATGATCGCCGAGGAGGAGGAGGAACCAGGGCAGGCATTGGACTGGTATAGCCGGGTGGAAGGAAAAAATGTAATCGATGCACAGATTCGAATCGCTAAAATCCTGGCTGACCAGGGAAACCTGAATCAGGCCCGTGAAACACTGCAACGGCTTCGCATCACCCAGAGCGCACACGAGGTAAGATTCTATATCATTGAAGCTGAGCTGATGCGTGAGGCAAGGGATTATGAAACCGCCCATCAGATATATACTAAAGCCCTGGATTTGTTTAAGGACAACACAGACCTGCTCTATGCCCGGGGGTTGAATGCGGCTGATTTGAAACGGATCGATCTGTTGGAGAATGATCTGCGTAAAATCCTCGCGTCCCAGCCGAAACACGCCGATGCTTTGAATGCTCTCGGCTACACCCTTGCCGATCAGACCGATCGTCTGGAAGAGGCCAAAGATTACATAGAGCAGGCCCTGGCATTGAAACCTGAGAGTCCCGCAATACTCGACAGCATGGGATGGGTCGAATTCCGCATGGGCAACCTGGAATCTGCTCTGGAGTTCCTCAACAAGGCTGCCACAATCAGCCCCGATGCCGAGATCGCTTCCCATCTGGGAGAGGTGTTATGGCATTTAGGTCAGCAACAGCGCGCCATTGAGGTGTGGAATGCAGCCAATGAGCGCGATCCCGGTAATCGGTTTATCGATCCGGTCATGAGGCGCCTGGGCGTCAACAACTGACTCATCCCATGTCGGCGCGCAGTAGGTCTGACCAAAGCTCCGTCTATCCTGCACCCGCGAAACTGAACCTGATGCTGCGTATCACCGGCAGGCGCAGTGATGGCTATCATCAACTGCAGACCGTATTCCAATTCCTCGATATTCATGACCGGCTCCACATCAAAAAACGTGATGACAGCCAGATCATTCTACATGACGATGCAAGTGGCATTTCACCGGCGGACAACCTCATTTATCGTGCGGCCCGACTACTGCAATTGACCAGCGGTTCAGATCAAGGCGCTGAAATCACATTGGAAAAACAGCTCCCCATGGGTGGTGGACTTGGCGGGGGCAGTTCGGATGCAGCAACGACATTGATGGCCCTCAATCGGTTGTGGGGACTCTCGCTCAACCAGTCGGAGCTAATAAAAATCGCCCTGACCCTTGGCGCGGATGTGCCCATATTCATCCATGGCCATGCAGCATGGGCTGAAGGTATCGGTGAGGAATTGACCGATATCGACCTCCCGGAGAGGTGGTATCTGGTACTGCAACCGCCATGTCACGTCTCCACCGCAGAGATATTCAACCAACCTGATTTGACACGCCACTCACCCCGGATCAAAATACGCGCCTTTCTGCAGGGTGATTGTCGGAACGATTGTCTACCTGTGGTACGCAGACGCCACCCTGAAGTGGCGGAAGCATTGGATTGGCTGAACCAGTTTGCAGATGCCCGGCTTACCGGCACCGGCGCCTGTGTATTCGCCGCCTTTGCTGATCAGCAGCCGGCTCGCAACCTGCTTCAAAGGAAGCCGGTGAGTCTGAATGGTTTTGTTGCGCGCGGGATCAACCGTTCCCCGCTATTGGAGTTACTCCAACCCGGACTGAGTTAATTGGGGCGTCGCCAAGCGGTAAGGCACTGGGTTTTGATCCCAGCATTCGTAGGTTCGAATCCTGCCGCCCCAGCCATTTCATAGCAATCCACTGTTTGAAAAAGGGGATCAAAACCGTGCCTGCCACTGCCATGATGGTCTTTTCCGGAAACGCCAACCCGGAACTGAGCGGTGAAATCGTAGCTCACCTCAGCCTCCCACTTGGAAAAATGCATGTCGGTCGTTTCAGTGACGGCGAAGTCATGGCTGAAATCCATGAGAACGTACGGGGTCGCGATGTCTTCATCGTCCAACCCACCTCAGCGCCAACCAATGAAAACCTGATGGAACTGTTGGTGATGATCGATGCCATGCGCTGGTCGTCCGCCAAACGCATCACAGCAGTGATCCCCTACTTCGGTTATGCGCGGCAGGACAGGCGCCCCCGCTCCGCACGCGTGCCGATAACTGCCCGACTGGCAGCCAAGATGATCGGTGCTGCGGGCGCCGACCGGGTGTTGACTGTGGACCTGCATGCCGACCAGATCCAGGGCTTCTTCGATATCCCGGTTGACAATGTCTACGCATCCCCGATCCTGCTGGGTGATGTATGGCGTCAAAAACACCCGGATATCGTCGTCGTTTCTCCCGATGTAGGTGGCGTGGTCAGGGCGCGTGCGTTGGCTAAAAGGCTGGATGATGCGGAATTGGCGATCATCGATAAACGCCGGCCCAGGCCCAATGAGGCCAAGATAATGAATATTATCGGCAATGTGGAGGGACGCAGTTGTATTCTTATCGATGATCTGGTCGACACCGCGGGGACTCTCTGTCAGGCCGCCACTGCACTCAAAGAGCACGGTGCAGCCAAGGTGGTGGCCTATTGTACACACCCGGTACTCTCCGGGCCTGCCGTCTCCAATCTCAGCAACTCCCAGCTGGATGAACTGGTGGTTACGAATACGATTCCACTCTCCGAAGAGGCCAAACTCTGCACGCCCATTCGCCAGGTGAGCATTGCGGAACTGCTTGCAGAGACGATGCGCCGCATTTCAAATGAGGAGTCCGTCAGCTCCCTGTTCATCGACTGACCATGCACCACACAATTCAAGCGACACATGCTCCTCCGGGTCAACTCAGTCCATGCATCAGGTGCTGACAAATGCAACAGATCCTGACTGTCACCGACGAAGCGCCCTTGAATCGCTGTTTAGGCAACCCCGCCGGCTTTTTCCACCCATTTGCCTTTCCAGCAGACAGCTACCGCTCACCGCAGAGACAATCATGGCTGACCACCAAGAACCTGTACTCGTTGACGGGACTGGAAATTTAAGCAAATTCTGTTAGAATCGCGCGTCCGCTGTGATACAGCGATATATTGCGTCGCTTTGGTCGCGAAACGACGCATCCACACACAGAAAACTACAGATACGGAGTCTGCCATGTCTGCCAATTTTGAAATTAATGCTCAATCCCGGAGCGATTCAGGGAAAGGTGCGAGCCGCCGCCTGCGTCGTTCCGGCCTGGTACCGGGTATCGTGTACGGCGCCCACAAGGATCCGACCATGATCAGCGTTCCCCACAATGAACTTGTTCATTCGCTGGAGAGCGAAGGGTTCTATGCAAATCTTTTAAACCTGAAACTCGGTGGCAAGACTGAACAGGTTGTGCTTAAGGACCTTCAACGCCACCCGGCCAAGCCTTTCCTTCTACATGTGGATTTTCAACGAATTCAGGCAGACGAGAAGATCCGGTTGCATGTCCCGATCCATTTTATCAACGAATCGACCAGCCCCGGCATCAAGGCTGGCGGCCAGGCGAGTCATGTGATGAGTGACATGGAGATCTCCTGTCTGCCCAAGGACCTGCCGGAATTCATCGAGGTCGATATGGCCAACCTGGAGATGGGCACTGTATTGCATGCCTCCGAAGTAAAGCTGCCCAATGGTGTCGATCTGATCACCCATGAAGGCAATGAGGATCCGATCGTGCTCACCATCCACACCGCTCACACCACTGAAGTCGAGCCGAGGGAAGAGGAGGAAGCCGGTGAGGGTGACGAGGAACCTGAGGAATAGCTTAGGTCGAAGGGGGGGCTTGAACACCCCCCTATTCGCATATGACCGGCAACCTACTGCCGCATAACATTAATGGACCGGTCAAGCGGATAGTATAGTGGCACACCCCCCCGTCAAACTTATCGTCGGCCTGGGTAATCCCGGAGCAGACTATGAAGAGACCCGCCATAATGCAGGGTTCCGGTTTGTGGACAGGCTGGCCCGGCAACACCATCAGGCCTTTCGCAACGAGTCGCGCCACCACGGGTTGGTGTGCAAACTGACTATTGCCGGCGAAGAAGTACGCCTCCTAAAACCCATAACTTATATGAACCGAAGTGGTCAGGCGGTTTCCAGCCTGGCCAACTATTTCCGTATTTCTCCCGACGAAATCCTTGTGGTACACGATGAACTTGACCTGGAACCGGGTCAGGTACGTCTCAAAACAGGCGGCGGACATGCAGGCCACAACGGTTTAAGGGACATCATGAGCGCCCTTGGCAGCAGGGATTTCCATCGTCTGCGTATCGGTATCGACCATCCCAACGACCGAAACATGGTGGTCGACTATGTTTTGGGACGCCCATCCAAAAGTGACCGTGAAGCGATCGACGGCGCCATCGATGATGCCATCGAATGTCTCGATGAAGTCGTAAAAGGTGAGTTGAGCAAAGTGATGAATCGCCTGCACGGCAGCCGTTAGCAATCGCTCCTGCCGCAGCAGAGCACTTCATCTATCATGAAAAAAATGTCGGACTGGCATTGTATTAATAATTACTTATAATCTAACATATATATCCGACTTTGGGAGTGAGTTTTTTCATGAAAGGATTAATTCAGGCTTTGTGGATCCTGATCATCTGCAGCAGCGGGAGCCTGGCCGGTGAGACCGAGCAGGAGGCTGTCGAGCTGCTGAGAAAGGCCGAAACATTGATGCGCTCCAGCGGCACCGTCGCTGAGTATCAGGTTGATATAATTCGGCCTGACTGGCGACGTACGATGTCATTCCGCAGTCACGATGACATCGACAACAACCGCTTCCGCATGGAAATCCTCTCCCCGCGCAAAACAAAGGGTACTGTCTACCTCAAGGTCAACAATATCCTCTCCATGTACCTGCCCAAACTTCGCAGACAGATCAATATCTCACCGGCAATGATGCAAGATCCCTGGATGGGTTCCGATTTCCTTAATCAGGACCTACTGGAGACAGATTCGCTGATCGATCAATACAGTCACCGTATCCTTGCCCGTGAAGGGGCGGGTGAAGAGGCTATTGTAACAATCGAGTCAACTCCATCTGCCACAGCCACTGTGACCTGGAAACGGTTGATCCAGCGCATCCGCGCCGATGGCATTCCGCTGGAGATGGAATATCAATGCGAAAAAATGGCAAACCGACGCATGACTTTTGACCAGATCAGGATTATGGACGGTCGACTTATCCCGACCCGCTGGACCATGGCGCCCCAAGACCTACCAGGAAAAAGCACCGTCATCACATTGAAATCGATTCAATTCAACGTCCCAATGGCGGACGATATCTTCAACCCAGCCAAGAGAAAATAGCGCAACATCGCTTCGAAAGTATTGCCGATTATGCTATATCCTTGATCGTAGGAATCTCTTTTATTTTTTCCTGGGGAGCTGATGAGCCTGTCGACCACAACAGTCGTCCACACCATTCTGACTGTGGCACTGAGAAATCTGCTCACACACAGACGACGAACGCTCTTGACCATAGGGGCAATTGCAGTAGGCCTCGCCTCGTTGATCTTTCTCTGGGGATTCAACGAGGGCCTGCATCGCAATATGCTGGGGAATTTTCAGAAGGCTATCATCGGCGCCATACAGATCCATCGCGATGGTTTTTTTCAGCATCCCGAACTGTCAAAGTCCATCACCAATCCAGGCAGGGTCGTCGATTCACTGCATCAGGCCGGAATATCTGACTACAGTATGCGCCTTGAAAGTTTTGGTCTGGCCGCATCCGATTTCACCACCCAGGGTGTGATGCTTATCGGCATGGATCCTGTCCGTGAGGGACGGGTCACCGAACTCGCCAAACGGATCGGCATAGGCCGTTTCCTGGCGCCGGAAGACGAATACACGCTGATTCTGGGCGCCACCACGGCCAATAACCTGCAAATCAAGCTTGGCGATGAGGTCATCATTATCGGGTACGATCGCTACGGCGCCATGGTGGCGGAGTCTTTCACCCTGGTCGGTATCGTCACCAGCGGTGAAATGGGATTGGATAAAGGCATGGCGATCACCAGTCTTGCAACACTTCAGGAGATGATGGATTTAAACGACCAGGTAACCACTTTTGTTATCAGCAGTGAAGAGAGAAGTATTCCTTCCCTGGTTTCAGAACTCGAGCTCTCCCTGCAAGACGAATCACTGGAGGTTATGCCCTGGTACACGATGTTTCCCGTTATGAAAGAATGGGTGACTCTGCATAATGGTTTTCTCTATCTTTTTCTAGGTGTAGTGTTGTTCATCGTTCTGGCTGGCGAACTGAATACCATGCTGATTTCCATGCTGGAAAGGACCAGGGAGTTCGGCGTTTTGATGGCGATCGGCACTACAGGTTATCAGATAGCCGGGATGCTGCTGATTGAAGCGGCGGTGATAGGCATTGCAGGCATAATATTCGGCATTATTCTGGGATATGCCAGCGTATTTTTCACCGGCCTCTACGGCATCGATCTTTCGATCCTGCTCGGCTCCACGTCTCGCTTCTATGTTGATCCGCTGATCCACCCCCATCTCAAACTCGATCACCTGGGCATTACCAGTGGCATAATTCTTATCGCATCATTGATTGCGGGAATTTATCCCGCCTGGCGTGCCAGCTTACTGCAACCAGTCGAGGCGATAAGAAATGGCTGAATCATACCGTCTCAGCGTGCTCACCTATCTACAAATGGCATCACGCAATCTTCTGCGTAACCGTCGCCGCACCTTGATCACCTTGCTGACGATGAGCTTCGGCATTGCCACATTGACCCTGCTCAGCGCCCTGAACGACGGCTGGCTGAGCCAGATGAAGACTAATTTCATCCTCAGTTATACCGGACACCTGCAGATCCATGCCAAGGGCTTTGAAGCGTCACAGAATCTCAATGACCGGATTCTGGAACCTGAAGAGATTTCAAGATTGATGCAGGGTTACCCGGAAATCGTAGGTTGGACACAACGCATCCGCACCTCAGGTCTGGCTTCCGTGGGAGGCAGCAGCGCAGGCCTACAGATCATGGCAACCGACCCGGAGCAGGAGACATGGGTCACTTCCATGGATCAACGTGTCACTGACGGCGTATGGCTGAGACCGGGGATGAGCCACGATCTGCTACTTGGCCATACTGTCGCGCAGAATCTGGGTGCGGAACTCGGCGACAGGGTTATCTTGATGGTACAACGCTTGAACGGCGAAATGACCTCGGAGGTCTTTTTTCTCCGCGGGATTCTCGAAACCGGCGCACCACAAATAGACAGAAGCCTGGCTCTGATCACCCTGAACAGCGCTCAACAATGGCTGCAGATGGAGGATTCTGTCACAGATATCGTCATCCGTGCAGATATACATGACAATACCGACACCCTTTATCGCCTGTTTGCTCAACAGCTTTCTGAGCGGAAATATGAAATCATGCAATGGCAGGAACTGGACCCCATGGTTAAGCAGTGGCTTGAGTTCAGTGATGCCTACGGTTTTGTAGTTCTTCTGGTGGTCATCATCCTGGTACTGATTGAGATCCTGAATACCATGCTGATATCCCTGCATGAGAGACAAAAGGAATTGGGTGTCATCGTTGCCATCGGAACCAAGAGATCACAAGTCTTCTCAATGCTGCTGTTGGAAGCCGTCATGCTGATATTCATTGGTGCGATTCTAGGTTATATGGTGGGAAGCTTGATCGTCTATACACTAGCCGACAGCGGAATAAATCTGACACATTTCGCTAATGCATTCGAGTTTTTTTATATGGACCCAATCATACATCCGCAATTGACTCAGGACTCTGCAGTAAAAATTCTCGGTGCGACACTTATTGCGGCACTGCTGGCAGGTATCTACCCTGCATGGAGAGCTACCCACCTATCTCTAAGTCAGGCACTGCGCATTCAATAATCCTTGATTATACGACTCACAACTTATGCTGTTAGATACAATCACATTTCGAAATACAAGAGGACTGCTTTTCTCATACCTCCCCAGTGGGAGACAGCTTTATCACCTGCCTAAACACCTGATTCAAGGCTCGATATAACTTATGGTAAAGTACCAGGAATCACCGATCATCAGTATTCGTGAACTGCACAAGTGCTATTGGGTCGGCACCATGCCTTTTCCCGCACTCCATGGCATCAATCTCGATATCAAGCCCGGGGAGTTCGCAGTGGTTGCAGGACGGTCCGGATCTGGCAAGAGCACACTGCTGAACATCATCGGCGCACTGGAATCCGCTGACAACGGAAATATTGCGGTTCTTGAACATGATATTCTCAACATGAACAGGGATCAGCGTACACTATTTCGCTTGCGCAATATCGGCTTTGTATTTCAGGCCTATAACCTCATTCGTGTATTCACCGCCCGTGAAAATGTCGCTTACGTCTGTCAACTACAGGGTAAGAGCAGGAAGGAGAGTTTGGATATCGCGAATCACTGGTTACATGAAGTGGAAATTGGCCATCTCGGATATCGTCGGCCGGACCAGTTATCCGGTGGCCAGCAACAACGTGTCGCTGTTGCCCGCGCACTTGCTTCCGGTCCCAAGCTGATACTTGCCGATGAGCCTACAGCAAACCTTGACAGCATGACCGGTAGACATTTGATCAACTTGATGCATGAACTAAACCAAAGGCTTGGTACAACATTCCTCATCTCCTCACACGATCCTGACGTAAAGAGAGCCGCCGGGCGTCTGATTAAACTTGCTGACGGCCAGATCGTCGACTCCTGGGACGAGGTACCGAAGACGCCTCAATCTTTAGCATCTAGCTGCCCGGCCAGCCATCTCCCGCTCAAGGAGCGTCTGAGAAAGCTGCTGTATCGAAAAAGGAAGGCTCGCGCCAACAATAAAAATGCCAAACCACGGCAGTGATGTATACTGCTGAAATAGAACGATTATACCTCAAGATTTAAGTCCTGCGCTTAACTCGAATCAGCTTCTTCTTGTGTTTGTTCCTCTTGGTATTGTCTACAGATTGCCGTGAATAACCAGTGATCCAATATCTGCTTTGCTCCGATGCATATTTCTATCTGTATCGGCGTTCCATCACTCTTTACACCTGTTACACGGCCAGGCTTTCCCACAAACTTACCAACTCCGGTATCGATATAGTTCAGGATATGCAGGTCATGATATTCACGATCCGGGGAGACCATTAACATGTTGACCTTTTCCCCAATTATCTCATCTTCATGGTATCCGAACATTGTGCATGCAGCTGGATTGAAGGTTTCGATGACGCCGCGTTCGTTTATCGTGATAATTGCGTCAAAAGCACTATTCACGATCTCGCTGATTCTCTCTTCCTTATCATGCAGCTGCTGTTGCGCATCAATCTTGAACAACCTGGCACGACTCAACAGCAGAGCTGTGACAGCCAAAATCAAAACCAGAATAATATTCACCGCAAGATACCGCTTCCCTAATGTAATTGCAGGTTTGTTGAGTTCGCTATCTGTGATGAAACGTACAATTTTCCAGTGAATAACGCCGGCGACCGCACTGTTGCTTGCCTCTTTTCCTAAATCAAATTTATCGACAAGCTTTTCCGGTTCCACTGTTGTATAGCTGAACAAACCATCAGCTGTAGCGAACTGTCCAGAATCGCCATTCGATATCCGCTTCCATGCATCAGCGTAGCGGTTTGACATCTTAAGGTCCTTCTTGTCATGAAACATAAAGCCCCACTCATCTGCTTTTGTTTCACCTTTCAGCCAATACCCTTCGTTGTTAAGCAACATCTGGCTGCCCGAATGTGGTAAGCGCTGATCCAGTAAATTGATCAGCTTATCGGCGAGATAGTTGATTATCACCATTCCTCGCTTATTGCCGGAAGCATCAAACACAGGCGTCGCTAAACGAATCATCGGCTTGAACGGCATCTCGATCTCGCCATGCTCGATGTTGAGATCAAGCGGAGATACAAAGACCTCATCACGCTCCTTACTCATTGTTTCCGTGAAATAGTACCTTCCACTTTTGTCCTGCAGTTCGGCATCAGGAACGATGGCTCCTATTCCGTTTCGGTAGTTAACCCTTACTATCTCCTTCCCTTCCTCATTGAGATATCTGATCTGATCGAATTTCCTTTTTTCCTCTGCCATTGATTTAAAATCTAGCGCTAAAAGTTCAGCATATCGATTCTTCCCGGAAGGCATTTTAAGCTGACGAAGATCATCGACAGCGGCGATAAACATGAGGTCCTGTATAGCTGCTTGCAGGTATTGTTCGAACATGCTTTTGTTCTGATTCAGGCTCAGCATCTCCGACTGCCTGGTTAGTTCTGCCCCACTTTCTATATCAGTATTAAAAAGCCAGGCGGAGACACCGAAAAGCAGCACAACCGGCGGCACGAACATTAAGGAGAATATTCTACCGTATTTTCGAATAAGTGATCGCTTCACTTTCTTAATCCATTACATGGCAAATATCAATTTATAAAACTTCCTTTTCCACAAGCCGGAAAAATGCATCTACAACATCGGGATCGAATTGTTTTCCACGCTCATTTCGTATGAGAGCCATTACCTCCTCATTCGGCCAGGCGTCCTTATAAGGCCTTTTATTGGAAAGCGCATCATAAACATCCGCCAATGCAGTTATCCTCCCGCATAACGGTATTTCATCACCGGCAAGGCCGTTTGGGTAACCTGACCCATCATAGTGTTCATGATGCGTTCTTGCGATTTCACTGGCCAACTTAAAATGGCCATGGCCCGCAAGTATTTTTTCGCCATTGACTGTATGTAATTTTATTGCATCGAACTCTTCATTTGTCAACTTGCCCGGTTTCTGCAGTACACTGTCAGGCACCGATAGCTTACCGATATCGTGCAGTGTCGATGCCTGCCCCATCTGCACGGCATCTTCCTTGTTGATACCAAGTTCCTGTGCAAGCATACAGGTTATCATTTCAATTCTTCTGATATGCTCTCCCGTGTTTTCATCCTTATATTCAGAAGCAACCGCAAGAAGATTAATCGTCTCCTGATGCTCTCTTGATATCAGCTCAAACAGGTCGATATTCTTGAATGCAGAACTCGCCTGCATAGAGAGAATATTAAGCAAACGTTTGGCATGTTCACTGATATGCCCCAGATTTTCCAGCAATATAGCAGCCACGATCTCGTTCTTATCTTTTATCGGAATAGCAAACGTTCCCTCTTCCACGTTGAATACACCTTGAATACTGTCGAGCTGCGGATGGAGCCTGTGCAGCATTACGGCAATCTTTTCTTCATCCTCCTCCCAGTTCCCCTGATTGTTACTTCCGTAACAGATCTTGTATTCGCCATCCACAGTTATCGGGTAAGCAATGAACCCAGAGAGTGAATCTACTTTACTGTGGCCCTCGGAGATACCCAACAAATCGATTATGGCATTCAGTATGGAACGGAAAAAATCTTCCAGCGAGGTGATTTTGAATATCGCCGGCGCGGCCTGAACGATATACTCCAACGATCTTTTCTGGCTGTTAAGAATACTGATAAACTCGTATGACTTCAGCCCCATGCGCACAGACGTATAAAGCTTTTCCTGGGTAAGTTCAGTCTTCTCCTTATAATCGTTGATATCGTAGTGATCAATCACATATCTCTCAGGCGCATACCCGGGCTGACCGGTTCGCAGGATAATCCGAATATGGTTGTTTCCAAGTATATTCCTGATGTACTCGACCACGTCGAAACCTGCATTCTCAGTTTCCATCACCACATCAAGCAAGACGATTGCAATATCACGCTCTTTGCGCATAATTTCCATCGCTTCCTGACCCGAATAGGCGGAAATAAAACTAAGTTTGCGTCCATTATAATCAAAGTGCTTCAAGGCCAGTTCTGTAACCTGGTGCACGCTCTTGTCATCATCTACAATAAGAATCTTCCATCCTACTTCAGAAAGTCTCTTCTTTTTTGACTTTTTAGAAAAAAACAGTTTAGCCATTGCTTGCTATTCCAATGCTTCCATCACTAGCGATATTTTAAAGAGGCTTCCCTTACCCGGTTCGCTCTCGACCTCAATCTCGCCGCCAAAGCGTTGCACAACTAAATTGTAAACAATATTGAGCCCAAGACCGCTACCGCCCCTGTTTCTCGCCGTGGTTATAAATGGTTGAAAAATACTCTCTTTCAATGACTCGTCCATACCCTTACCATAGTCCTCGAAAAACAGTTTCAGACGATTCCCTTTTTGCTCGATTTGAATATGAACCATGCCAGATTGTTCAGGCTCATATGCGTGATTGATGACATTTGAAAGCAGGTTATTCATGATTTGCGACAGTGAACCAGGATAAGTCTTTACCATCATATGTTGTGGACAGTCCAGTTCCACTTGTATCTTTGTTTTCTTCAATTGATTTTTGAAAGTTCTGATGATATCTCGTAGATATTCGCACACATCGATCATCCGAATATCGTCGATATTCTGATCAACAGATATCATTTTAAAACTGCTGATTAGCCTTGCCGCCTGATCAAGACCCGTCTTAGCCAGACGCATCGACTCGTCAACGGTTTCGAAAAACGCATCCATATCACTTTCGGATAGCTCTTCAGCCTCATACGACTTTTTCAGCTGCCTGATCTCTTCACTGCAGGCTGATATCGAAGTCATAGCGACCCCAATCGGTGTATTTACCTCATGTGCCACACCGGCCACGAGCGACCCCAACGCCGCTAATTTCTCCTTTTCAACCAACTGCTGCTGCATTGCTTTCAACATTTTGAGATCCTTCTCGATCAACTGTTTACTCTTCTTTAATTCCAAGTCCTTCTGCTTAAGAATCGAGAGCGCATCCTGGTAACGCTTGCGCACCAGATCGCTTTGCCGTGACGATTCCTTAAACAACTTGAGCTGCTGTTCTAGAGCCTCGGTTCTGGTATCTGTACCGCTGTCCATTTACGTAGTCAAATACGGATATATAATGTCAGTACCGCACACCAGGGACTCAAGATAGTGCAAGGCATGGTCAACATTATTCGAATCAATAATCGAACCGTGCTGCGGCAATATGGCGTTTATCCGGTACTGGCGGATCTTTTCAATATAACCGCGACAAGCGATATTTGAAGCCATATAATCCACATGAAACAGGTCCAGGACCGACTCATGCGCTTCAAAATCATTGACAATCAAGCGCCATTCAAGCTGAATGGCCGCCCATATGTCACCGGAAAACAGGAATCCGCTCGATTCATCGAAACTGGTAAATGCACCCGCAAAATGTAGATAGGGCGCCTCGGTGAAATGGATTCTCTTACCACTGATGAAAGAGTATGAAGGCTCTTCAACCACATCATGCCAGCGATATTCGCCTACTCCGTAGTAGGGTAAAAGGACTTGCGTCCGCGGTGTGGTGAGGATCGCCATCTTCGGATTAACTTCCAGCCATTGCGGCATCGATGCCGCAACATCCGGATCCTGGTGACAGATGATGAGGCCACTGACCATTTCAGGGTCCATTACCTGGGCTACGCGTTCCCTGGTCTTTTCAAAGTATGCCTGATGCCCCGGGTCAATGATTATTGCTTCATCGCCGGATTTTATCAGGTAGATATTGCTGCGAAACGCAGTGTGCTCGGGAATACCCAACCAGTAGATTTCATGCACTTCATCGCAATAAAGAAGCACAGGATTCTCAGTATCCGGGTCGACATCCCGATATTCCGCTATATGATTTCCTTGCATTACTTAACCTCGAATTACCATCAAAATGTATCCACAATAGGAGACCCGGCGCTTTATCTACACAACACCTATACTGTTGTCGGCTTGGGAGAAATTCACTGAAGCACAGATAGGATATTAATTCTCAAGCAATACCGAAAGTTATTAATTTTCCTAAATCAAGGCCGAGGCGCTTGATCCGGCCAAATTCCTGTAAAGAAAAAAAGCTAGTTGCCGACAGTAAAACTACATTCATCATCAAAGCGTTATATTGCAAATAACTCAGGGATGAATCTGCCTCCCGGGTAACTGCATGACCGCACAAACTTCATCTAGAATATTTCTCAGGCTGGCCGTTCCATGGACTGTTGTCCTGTTCCTCGTAATTTACCTCATCTATTTGTGGCAGCTTGATTCAAGATTCGATCAGCTCGGGCTTCAACAGGAACATAGCGTCAGATTGGCATCATCGACGCTCATCAATATTTTTCATGACCCGATAACTGATATTTTGCTTCTCTCTCATAGCGAAGGGTTGAAACGGTGGAAACCAGGGCAAGACAATCGACAAGCAGCGATAGCGATTACGGAAAATTTCACGAATCAGATTGTATTCAATGAGCACTATGATCAAATCCGTTTTCTTGACATCAAAGGAATAGAGAGAATCAGAGTCAACCGGAGCCCAGAAGGCCCTCATATTACCCCGCACAGAGAACTGCAAGACAAATCAAACCGTTACTATTTCTACGAAGCGAGAAACCTGAATCCCAAGGAGATCTATATCTCGCCCCTCGATCTGAATAAAGAGCACGGCAGGATCCAGACGCCCTTCAAACCAACCATCAGGCTCACGACCCCGGTCTTAAACGGCGTGAATGAGCCAATCGGCTTTTTAGTGATCAACTACCTGGCGGAAACGATGCTGCAAGAGTTTGTCGCGCAATATACAGACCGCCTCGGCAATATCACGCTGCTCAATGACGAGGGATTCTGGCTCTATCACCATGACCCTGCCATGCGTTGGGGATTCATGTTCGACAATGACCTTTCTCTAGCCAAGAACCTACCTGATACATGGCATCAGATTAATAGTGCGGACTATATGCAACAAATCACAGAGCACGGTATGCTGACCTCGCTCAAGACACAACCCTATCTACTCAATATCTCCCAGGCTAATCCCCATGTATATGAAAAGGTAATCTATAGCAGTGGGTACCCATGGACTGTCGTCTCACATATAGATATGACAGAGCTGGAAACTGTCAAAGCCGGGATCTTACAACCACTGCTGATAACCGGTACGCCGTTGTTTCTGATTACACTAATCACTTTCCATGTTATCGCTCGCCATAGAACACAAGCTGCTCGACAGCAGAATCGCATAACTGAGAGTGAATTGCGAAACCGGTCGCTATTGGAATCGGTTGCCGAAGGCATCATAATGCTGGATTCAAACGGTCGGATTCTCGAAGCCAATCCCAGTGCCGAATCTATGTTCGGGCTAACTCTGCACGAACTCCAGTCGTGCGTCATATTAGATCTTTTGACCACTTCGCAAGATTCCATTCGACTCATATCCAGGATGCAACAGCTGACACAACCAACAGCATCAGAAGAGATCGCTCAAACCGATGAGTACACCGCCAAGCGCGCCCGTAATCAGGAGTTTCCACTACAAATAACCTTATCCCGATTTTCCATCGGTAATGATCTTCATTTCACCGCATCGCTTCGTGATTTGACAGAGCAACGCCTTGCCTATCAGGAGATGATGTTGGCAAGCGAAGTATTCGACACTGCGTCTGAAGGTATTCTCGTGACCGACAACAGAGCAATTATCCAACGCGTCAATCCTGCTTTTATGCGCCTGACCGGTTATCAGCCAGATGAATTAATCGGGAAAAAACCATCCATCTTACGCTCTTACCTGACCGATAATTCATTCTACCGCACGATGTGGCAGTCCATAGACAATACCGGCAGATGGGAAGGGGAGATAAACATCAGAGTTAAAAGCGGTGTGGACCGGATATTCGATCTCTCCATTTTTTCCATTCATGACGACAAAGGGAATATCACTCATTACGCAAGCATCACACGCGACATCACTGAGGAGAAAAAAGCAGAGGAGCAGATTCACAGACATGCCTATTATGACGGATTGACCGGACTGCCTAATCGCACACTTTTTCTCGAGCGACTGCAGCAGGCGATCAATCGTGGCAGCCGGTACCATGAGCGTTTCGCACTTTTCTTTATCGATCTGGACCGCTTCAAATCGGTCAATGACAGTCTTGGGCACGATGCAGGGGATCTCTTATTGCAACTCGTTGCCGGTCGCATAAGCAGTCTCATTCGCGAAACCGATTCGCTGGCTCGTCATGCGGGAGACGAGTTCAGTCTGCTGCTGCACAACATCAAGTGTAGTGATGACCTTGCCGTTTTGGCACAGAAGATCATTAACTCGCTTGGAAAAGCGTTCATGATAATGAACCGAGAGGTGCACATAGGCGCCAGTATCGGCATCTGCGAATACCCGGATGACGGACGCGAAGCCGACATCCTACTGCGCAATGCCGATCTTGCCATGTACCAGGCAAAATACAGCGGCAAAGAAACCTATCGGTTTTTTAGTGAAGAGTTGAATACTGCAATACAGCAACATGTCCGCTTGGAGGCCGATCTGCGCATAGCACTGAACACAGAGCAGTTCGAACTCTACTATCAACCCCTGGTTGACTTTAAACGTTGCATGATCATCGGCACGGAGGCATTGATTCGCTGGAATCACCCCGAACATGGGCGTATTTCACCTGACAAATTTATTCCCATCTGTGAGGAGACAGGCCTAATCCGTCCATTGAGCGAATGGGTGATCCATCATGCCGCCATGCAGCTGGCTGAATGGAGCAAAACCGACCTTGCCCACATGACGATCTCCATCAACCTGTCTGCCTATCGCAATCGGCATGCCGTGGATAAAGGGTTTATCAAGGAAACGATTCTCGAGACAGGCGCACCTACCGCCAATATGATATTCGAAATCACCGAGAGCCTGATGATGGAAAATACGGCAGAATCCTTAGAATGGCTCTCATTTGCCAAGGAGTTGGGAATCAGTGTGGCCGTTGACGACTTCGGCACCGGTTACTCCTCATTGAGCTATCTGAAGCGGTTTCCCGTTGATATAATCAAGATCGATCGCTCCTTCATTGCCGATATGAATGTTAACGGTGAGGACGAGACCCTGGTAATGGCCATCATCGCAATGGCTAGGAGCCTTAACATGAAAGTTGTCGCCGAAGGAGTAGAGAACTACCAGCAGCTTGACATGCTGCGAAACAAACAGGATCACTGCAGTATCACCCAGGGCTTCCTCTTCGCTCCACCCATGCCGGTCGATCAATTTCACGAATACTACAGGAATTTTGATTTCAACAGATACTACCAGAAGCTTCCCAACCGATTCCGCAAGTATTCAGCGAGTTGATACAGACAAGCCGACACGCCTCTTCCTTAAAGAAAACATGCGCCTGTTAAATCCCCTGCTTAATATTGTGCAACAGTCTAGATCGGTGTGGAGCTACCGGTTCGAGCGGCAGGGATCCCCGATAGATTTAGGGTTTCCATCGATACAAGGTGTCGCTATTCAGAATCGAAAACCGCGAACCACGGAGCGCATGTTCTCAGCCAGCCCGGCAAGGTCCTTGGAGAGTTCGGTCATGGCCTCCGCGCTGTGGGCATTGGTCTGTGCAGCATCTCCCACTGAGTGGATGTTGCCGCTGATGTCCTGGGCCACGATGCTCTGTTGATTGGCGGCGGTGGCCAC
>JBEVXH010000002.1:0-636903 GCA_040506195.1 Candidatus Thiodiazotropha sp.
GCGCAACCCAAAGGGCTGGGGCTATTTTTCCGCCCAGCGGCGTTATCATTCGCTCATGTAGCATAACTACACCTCGCTCATTCTGCCTTGCTGGACAAAAAAATAGTCCCAGCAGGGCCGATTGGATTAGTGTTAACAGGCCCTAGAACTCCAGTATGAAATTTATCCAATATGAATAGAATACCAGTTACTTATAGTATAAAAAGACACTGTAACGTGAAATGACCAATTTTCTGATTGGAATGTTTTAATTCATTATTCATTTTAAACTAGTCCACCATGGTACATGGACCGAATACGGGAATCGGTATTCAATAACCTAAAGAGAAAACCATGAATATTTATTAAGCTATTGACAATAGGGTTCACTATTATTTTTGCTGTTTCAATCGCTGTCGCAGATGAAGAAGGATCTGTATCGGGTACGGTAACAGAGGTTTTCGATGTCGGTACTTACACCTATATGCAACTCAGTGAGCAGGGAACTTGGATCGCAACCAGCCATTTGTCGGTGGCTGTGGGTGATACAATTGAATATATAGGCGGCATTGAGATGAGGGATTTTTACAGTAAGGCACTAGACAGGAAATTCGATTCTGTCATCTTTGTGGAAGCAGCTAAGCGGGTGGGTAAAAGTGTCAAAAACACCCAACATCAAGTGCTGAAAGGAGAAGACCACGGAGAAGAAAATAGACAAACTCAAAGATTGACCACAGTACAGATGCCTGCAGCTGGAGAGATTCTACAACTGGCTGACGGAAAGACGATCGCCGACATAATGGCAGACGCGACCCAGCTGAATGAGTAATCGGTAAGCCTGCGAGCAAGAGTTGTAAAGGTCAGTCCAAACATTATGGGCAAGAACTGGATTACCCTGCAGGATGGAACCGGCACACCACCCAATGACAAACTGATTGCGACATCGACAGAACTGGTTTCGCCGGGTGAGCTTGTCATTGCCAATGGCGTGATTCGATATAATGTTGATATCGGTTCAGGATATACATATAAGGTCTTACTCGAAAACACGAAATTCTCATCAAAGTAAAATCATCTCATGCTTTACATAAAACATTCACACAAAGCAATACTGCCCACACCTGAGTCACTCTACACTTGCAATGTAAGAGGCAAATTAGACTAAATGATTATCTTTTTTAGTGGTTATGTTCTCGATCGTCGATATTCGTGTAGATTCTCTATTGCAAAATCATACTCACATGCTCAACGGCATTTAACCGGTTCACCAGCGTATATTTACAGTACCGACAAACACAAGAATGGAATGCTGTTACAGGAAAGACAGTATATACTTCCTCTAATGTATATAAATTGCTGATCTGAAGAGATTTGGGATGACAGAAAACCTCGACCTCCTGACTAGAGATGACTTTCAAGCCTTGGCTCAATCTTCGCGGGCACTGACAAAAGAGCTTTCACTTGAAATATTGCTTAACACCATTCTGGACACAGCTGGAAAATTAACAAATTCACCCGAGACAAGTATTATCCTGCGAAACGAACGCCAGCCGACGCTCTATTTTGCCGCAGCAACCGGGGAAGAGGCGGAGTGGGTTCTGAGTTCATTTGGACTCCACTCGGACCAGCAGGTACCCATCGACGGAAGCAAAGCAGGTGAAGTATACAAGTCCGGTGTTTCGATGGTTGAGAATATTGTCAAGGATCATTTCGGCGGGGTGGACGATGAGACGAATAAGATCACCAAGAGTATGGTATGCGTGCCATTGATAGTCGGCGACAGTCGTCTGGGAGTGATGCAGGTCTTAAATAAAATCGATGGCGACTATAGCGAGCGGGATCGCATTATTCTGGAATATTTTGCCGATCAAGCCAGTGTCGCTATCCGTAACGCACGGTTGGTCGAAAGTCTTCTTGCCCATAGCGGTCTTTACGGGTCATCACGCCAAACCGACAAGTTGATCGCGCGAATGAATGAACTCGAGCAAGAGGCTCATTCAGAAACCTTATCGGTGCTGTTTGCCGACATGCGGGGTTTTACCCAACTTTGCCAGTCATTACTCGATCCTGGAATTGTACAAGAGCGACTGAGTGAGTTTATTACGATTCTCAGTCATGCCGTACTCGATCACGACGGGATAGTAAATAAGGTTCTGGGTGATGGAGTAATGGCACTGTTTCAGGGGAAAGATTGCAGCGAGAGGGCTGTCAAGTGTTCATTTTACATGGTGCGGGAATTTGAACTGATGAAAGCACGTTGGAATGAAGAAAGCAATCAACAGCTCGATTTTCTTGATCTGGGAGTGGGCATAGTTACCGATCAGGTGATATTGGGGGGGATTGGCAGTGGAGACATGCGGGACTATACAGCAATCGGCACTGCAGTGAATCTTAGTGCCGCATTTGAAAGCAATGCCCGCAATGGGAAACGAATCTTATGCGACCAAGTCACCTACCGCAATGCGAAAGAGATCATTGTAGCGGCCGATGATGCAGTAGATTTCCTGCTACAAAAACCTGGCCAGGATGTCGGCGTTAAGTACAAGTGCTATAACATCCGCGAACTGGATTCGGACAAGAGTGTTTCTGTATTTCTCAGCCACAGCCATGAAGATAGTCATTTTATTGAGAAAAAGCTTCTCGAACCACTGAAGAAAAGGGGCATCCGTACCTGGTATTCTACTGCCGATATTCCCAAGGGAGCACTTTGGACTGCCGAAATTCGTAAGGCGATTTCCGAATCAAACTGGATGGCGGTTGTTGTCTCCAGGAATTCCGCTCAATCGAAATGGGTCCGGCGTGAAATTGATCTCGGCGTCGCTTCCGGACACCTGGACAATCGTATCATCCCAATCATAATTGACGACACATCTCCAGGCGACGTTAACGACTATCTTGCCACGATGCAGGCCATTGACCTTTCGAGTAGCCCGGATGCGGAAAAGGTACTTGCCGACCGTTTTTCCAAACTCGACCCTACATGATGTACAATTGTTTTATCCCTGTGACGAAACCTCTAAATTTTCCTTAGTACCATGCCGCTACAGGGAAACAGTGGAATTCGAGTATGCGGGTTCAGGTAATACAACGATTCAGTCCTGAAATGTAGAGTCGATCATGCGCATATATAAAGTTGTCTTTCTGAACCAGGGAAAGGTCTACGAAATCTTCGCCAGAACCGTGCGTCAGGGTGAACTCTACGGATTTGTCGAGATCGAGGACCTGATATTTCAGGAGACCAGCTCGGTAGTCGTCGATCCTTCTGCCGAAAAGCTGAAAGAGGAGTTCTCCGGCGTTCACCGGACGCGGATACCCATCCATGCGGTGATTCGTATCGATGAAGTGGAGAAGCAGGAACATGGGCCCGGCAAAATCATTGAGATAGACTCCAATTCGAATATCACACCCTTTCCCAATCACCTGTTCGATCCCAAGAAGACGCCCGAGAAATAGACGCCTGAAAATTTGGCGCTGATTGCGAATCCGCATTGAGCCTCTCTTCGAGCTGGTGAGAATGGCTAGAATGAGAACCATTCACACCACTCCCACGCGTCTCTTCATTTGGCTGTTGCCGCTTGCGCTGAGCTGGCACGGCTGCAGCAACGATACGCCGGAAGAGGCCAAAACGGACGAGATTCCGGCCCCGGCATTGCTGATTGCAGCTGAAAACGGTGACCTCCCTACCCTCACCAAGCTGATCGAAGGTAACGATGCAGTCATCGACATCAAGGATGCCTGTTTCTGGACACCCCTGATGAAGGCCGCATTGAACGGCCACACCCGTGTGGTTGAGCGCCTGATTCTAGCCGGCGCGGACATCAATCAGAGGGACAAAGGGGGTTATTCATCCCTGATGCTGGCTGCGTCGAACAATCACCCGGCTATCATCGATCTGTTGATCAAGGCGGGCGCCGATATCAATCAAGTCGAGATGACGCAAGGATGGACTGCTTTGATCTGGGCAGCAAAACGCGGTCACAGAGAGGCCGTGGAGCGCCTGTTGACGTACGAGGTAGATCGAGGGATTACCGATTTTAGCGGAAAGCGGGCCTTGGATTGGGCCCGGCAGAAGCGGTTTCACGAGATAGTCTCTCAACTGGAATAACCAGGCCTCAGGCGATTCATACTGAGTTGAGCTTTGTTTTACCAGAATATGCTAATTAACTGATCTGGATCATCACCCCTGCAGCCCGGCAAATCTATGATATTTAATCAGATGCTCCTATCTGTGATTGAGTGTTTCTCAGGAGGGATCTCTCATGCCCCAAACCATCACCAATGACCACGATCTTCGAGAAGCCATCAATGGACTTTCACCCGTAGAGCAACGTGCTCTGGGTGGTCAGTTTGTTGCCAACGTAGGCCATTTGAGCCAAGACCCGCGTATCAGCCATGCCATCGATGCGGCTATTGACCCGGATATTTCACCGGCGGAACTGGAGCAGATCTATAAGACAGTGAAGGCATTTGCGACGCAAACCTACACCGCCTGCGGTAGTGATGCCGATTGGGCGGCACAGGCCGAGCATTTTGTCGCGGCGGCCGCTGCAGCCTCCCTCTCGAGCGATGACCAGAGTGGCGCCCGCGGGGCGTGGAAAGCGGCCATGCAGGCCCGAATGGCGAAAAATTGTGAAATGATTTTGAACGATGACGGCGGTATCGCTAATGAGTCGGAAAACCAGTATCAGATGGTTGGACGCTATCTTGAAGGTTTAGAACAGTAACATCGCCTGTAATGGGTTCAGCGTTTACCGTCCGACAGGGTGATCCCATCCAGTTCATCGATGAGCGAGTCGCTGGTATAGGAGGCGCCCAGTTTGATCATCAAGCGTACATCATTGGCGGAATCGGCATGGGCCAAGGCATTCTCATAGCTGATGACGCCCTCTTCATAGAGCTGGAAGAGATGCTGATCAAAGGTAATCATGCCGTGTTCCGTTGAACGCTTCATCAGCTCTTTGAGCTTGTGGATTTCGCCCTTGCGAATCAGTTCTGCTGCCAATGGTGTATTCAGCATCACCTCGACGGCAGCCCGCCGACCATTGCCGTCCACACGCGGGATCAGTTGCTGAGCCACGATTGCCTTCAGATTCAGGGAGAGATCCATGAAGATCTGTTCTCTGGCATCCTCAGGAAAGAAGTGAATGATGCGATCGAGTGCCTGGTTGGCGTTGTTGGCATGCAAGGTCGATAGGCAGAGGTGGCCGGTCTCGGCAAAGGCTATCGCGTGGTCCATGGTCTTACGGGTACGTATCTCACCGATCAGGATCACATCGGGCGCCTGGCGCAGGGTATTCTTCAGCGCAACCTCATAGGACTCGGTATCTATGCCCACTTCACGCTGGGTAATGATGCACTTGTCGTGATCATGCATATACTCGATGGGGTCCTCGATACTGACGATATGGCCCTCGCCCCTGCTGTTCCGATAGCCGATCATGGCAGCCAGAGAGGTCGACTTGCCGGTACCGGTGGCGCCCACGAAGATCACCAGGCCACGCTTCACCATGGAGAGATCCTGCAGAATTGTGGGCAGGTAGAGTGACTCCAGGCTGGGTATCTTGGTTTCGATGCGACGTAACACCATGCCCACGGTATCGCGCTGAAAAAAGCTGCTGACACGGAAACGCCCCAGAGTTTTCGCACTGATGGCGAAATTGCACTCTTTGGTTTCGTCGAACTCCTTCTGTTGCGCATCAGTCATGATGCTGTAGACCATCTCCTTGGTCTGCCTGGGTGTCAGAGGGGTCTTGTTGATCGGATGGATCTTTCCATCCACCTTGATAGAAGGTTCCCGCCCGGCGATTATGAACAGATCGGAAGCCTTATTTTTAACGACCACGGACAGGAGTGCGTTCAAATCCATAATCTTATCCTCTTCAGTCACATACCGACCTGTAGCAGCGAATAAAAAAAGCTAACCACGGCATCAGGCAGTAACCGCTTACAGGGCCAAACGGGTGCCATCATACACCCGGAAGATAACTATAGTTTAGAACTGATCCTTATTTTGTGCCTTGGTCTTGGCATCAAGTCGGCTTACGATACCGCGCTGCACCAACTCCTTCAGTGCCTGGTCCATGGTCTGCATACCCGCCGCCTGGCCGGTCTGAATCGCGGAATACATCTGGGCAACCTTGTCCTCACGGATCAGGTTACGTATCGCGGGCGTGCCGATCATGATCTCCCATGCCGCAATTCGCCCGCCGCCGATCTTTTTCAGCAGAGTTTGAGCAATAACGGATCGCAGCGATTCGGAGAGCATCGAGCGCACCATCGACTTCTCCCCCGCCGGGAAAACGTCGATAATACGGTCGATGGTCTTGGCCGCCGAACTGGTGTGCAGGGTACCGAATACCAAGTGGCCGGTCTCGGCGGCAGTCAATGCCAGGCGGATGGTTTCCAGATCACGCAGCTCACCGACCAGGATGATATCCGGGTCTTCACGCAATGCGGAACGCAGCGCCTCGGAAAATCCCAGAGTGTCACGATGCACTTCGCGCTGGTTGATCAGGCACTTCTTACTGGAGTGAACAAACTCGATCGGGTCCTCGATGGTGAGGATATGGGAGTAGTCATTGTCGTTTTTGTAATCCATCATAGCGGCAAGCGTGGTCGACTTACCGGAACCGGTCGGTCCGGTCACCAACACCAGTCCCCGAGGCACATCCACGATATCCTTGAAGGTTTGAGGGCAACCGAGTTCTTCCAGTGTCAACACCTTGGATGGGATGGTGCGAAAAACAGCCGAGGCTCCGCGTGCCTGATTGAAGGCGTTGACACGAAATCTCGCCAATCCGGGGATCTCGAATGAAAAGTCGTTCTCAAGGAACTCCTCGAAGTCCTTGCGCTGCTTATCATTCATGATGTCATACACAAGCGCGTGCACGACCTTGTGTTCAAGTGCGGGGACATTGATGCGCCTGATGTCGCCATCCACACGAATCATGGGCGGCAAACCGGCAGATATATGCAAATCTGATGCGTTATGCTTGACACTGAAGGCCAGAAGTTCAGCGATATCCATTCATTCCCCCATTAGAAATCTTAAGACACATGACGAGACGCTATATAGACACTGTAGCGATGTTCCGCGATGATGGCATCTATAAATCCCTGGATTTGCGCTTTTCATAGCTATCGTCCTAAAAGTAGATTAGTTTAGCCGTGTTGAGGTTAAAAATTAAGAAAGCGCTTTAAAAATCCAGGGCACTTTTACTTGAAATGACATTAACCAGGCCTCATTTTGCAGGATAGTATCAAATTCAACCGAACAGCCAGGCCGTTCGGACAATTTCAACGACGTATCAAGCGTGACAGATCAGACACACAACAGCCTCCAGCAGCACTATCAAAGGGTGTTGAATCGGATTCATCAGGCGGAAACGGCAGCTAAACGTACACCGGGAAGCGTTAAGCTACTCGCTGTCAGTAAAACCAGAAGTGCCGAAGAGATCGGCTTGCTGGCGGATCTCGGTCATCAACGCTTCGGAGAGAACTATCTTCAGGAAGCACTGACAAAGATCGAACAGTTACGAGGCAAAGGGCTGGAATGGCATTTTATCGGTCGTATTCAGAGCAACAAAACCCGAGCGATCGCTGAAAATTTCACTTGGGTCCATAGTGTTGCAAGCCTTAAGCACGCGACTCGATTGAGTGACCAGCGCCCCTCCGGTCTGCCGCCTTTGAATATCTGTCTTCAGGTCAATACCAGCGGCGAATCGAGCAAGGATGGTTACAGCGAGGAGACATTGAGAGAACGGTTCGAGGCCTATACCGCACTCCCCAACGTACGCATCAGGGGTCTGATGACGATCCCCGCGCCCGCAGCCGATGAAGCCGCTAAACATACCCCCCTAAAGCGGTTAAGATTGCTGCGTGATGAGCTGAAGAGCGCGAAAATACCGCTGGACACCCTATCGATGGGTATGTCTGACGATCTCGAAGCCGCCATTGCCGAAGGAACTACAATCGTCAGAATCGGCACCGCAATTTTCGGCCCACGGCAGTATAATCATTAACATTGGCACCCAATCAACATTAGCAGCAACGGTATGAGTAACAACAACATTACATTCATTGGTGGCGGCAACATGGCCACCAGCCTGATAAACGGCTTGATTGCAGACGGCTACGAGAAGCAGCGTATCACGGTCAGTGATCCCGATGCCGAGAAGCTCGCCCAGCTGGCTGCCCGTTGCGGCGTTCATACCCAATCAGACAATAACGGCGCTATCAGTAATGCCGGGGTGGTCGTATTGGCGGTCAAACCGCAAGTGCTCAAATCCGTGGCGCAGGACCTGGCGGCAGCCATACAGCAGGTCAAACCGCTGGTGATATCCATCGCGGCCGGCGTCAAGGAATCCGACTTGCAAAATTGGCTGGGAGGTGAAGTTGCCCTGGTACGCAGTATGCCGAACACCCCAGCCATGATTCAGTCCGGGGCGACAGGTCTTCATGCCGGCCCGGGGGTGAGCGAGGCACAGCGTAACCAGGCTGAAAGCATACTGCGGGCAGTGGGGCTCACACGCTGGGTTGAGGAGGAGTCGATGATGGACGCCGTCACAGCGGTCTCCGGCAGTGGCCCCGCCTACTTCTTTCTCATCATGGAGGCGATCGAGTCCTCCGCCCGGCAGATGGGTCTGGATGAGGATACGGCCCGCCTGCTCACCCTGCAGACGGCCTTGGGCGCCGCCCGCATGGCCCTGGAGAGCAGTGATTCACCTGCGGTCTTGAGACAAAAGGTCACCTCTCCAGGCGGTACGACAGAGCGTGCTCTGGGTATCCTCGAGGAGGGTAAGATACGAACCCTGATCGACATGGCCTTACATGGGGCCCAAGAACGCTCAGTCGAGCTCTCAGAAATGCTGGGAGAGCAATAATGGGCGGCAGTTACCTTACCGATCCCATCATCTTTCTGATACAGACACTGTTCGGGCTCTATATCCTGGCAGTGTTGCTGCGTTTCCTGCTGCAGCTGGTAAGAGCGGATTTCTACAACCCGATTTCCCAATTTCTAGTGAAAGTGACCAACCCTCCATTGAAGATTCTTCGCCGGATAATTCCAGGTGTTGGCGGTATAGACCTCTCCTCACTCATACTCGCCTGGCTGCTTAAAGCCATCGAGCTGTTTCTCATCATTAGTCTTGCCGGAACCGGCATCAACCTGATCGCCCCCTTCATCTTGGCCATCCCTGAGTTGGTGGAGTTATTCATCAATATCTATCTGTTTGGGATATTGATTCAGGTTATCCTCAGCTGGGTGAACCCAGGCAGCTATAACCCGGCCACGGCCTTGCTCTACAGCTTGACCGGCCCTCTGATGCGACCGGCACAGAAGATCCTTCCCCCGATGGGTGGCATCGATCTCTCGCCCATGCTGGTCATGATTGGCCTTATATTGCTGAAAATGCTGTTGTTGCCCCCCCTCCGCCAGGTCACGAGCAGTCCTTTTCTGTGACCTGGTATCGCTGGGATCAGAATGATCTGATCCTCCATCTGCGTGTTCAGCCCAAGGCGTCCCGGGATGCCTTTATCGGCCCCTACGGTGAAAATGAGTATAAGATCGCCATCACGGCGCCACCCGTTGACGGTAAGGCTAACCGTCACTTGCTGAAGCTCCTCGCCGATGCATTCAGCCTTCCCGCCTCCCGGGTCGAACTGATCGGCGGAAAAAGCTCCCGCAGCAAGTCTGTGCGGTTAAAGTCCCCCTCCCGACTGCCGATAGAATTTGAAGATCAGGCTATCCGGATATAGCGTCCCGGGCACTCCTCGCGTATCATGACGTTTAGCTGAAAAAGTTGATAAGGGTCTGTTCCGGCTTAAATTATTGGGGCAATGGCATGGAAAAGGTTAGATTTCAAGAACAGTTAAAGGCTTACGAACAGTGGAAGACGGATGTCATCAACACCATCGAAGAGTATGGTCCCTGGCTGGAAGAGAACGGAATGTCCTCCGCCGATATCGAGCAGCGAATCGAAGAAACCTTGACCACCCTCAGAGGTGACAAGCTGACTATCGCCTTTGTCGCCGAATTTTCCCGTGGCAAAACCGAGCTGATCAATGCCATTTTTTTTGCCGATTACGGCAGGCGCCTGCTCCCGTCCGATGCCGGCCGCACAACCATGTGCCCCACCGAGATCTTCTACGATGATGTGCGTCATGAAGCTTATGTGCGCCTGCTGCCTATCGAGACGCGCCTGCAGGACAGTACGCTGAGCCAGTTGCGGCACGATACCAAGCAGTGGGTCCACTACCCCCTGGAAATCGATTCGGTTGAACAGATGCAGGCCGCCCTGAATGAAGTCATCCAGACCAAAACGGTCACCCTGGAGGAAGCCAAGCATCTGGGTCTCTACAGTCAGGAACTGCATCCCCATCAGGACAAGCCTCCGGAGACCGTAGAGATACCCAAATGGCGCCATGCCATGATCAGTTTTCCCCACGATATGCTGAAAAAGGGACTGACCATACTCGATACCCCCGGCTTGAACGCACTGGGAACAGAGCCAGAACTGACCTTGAACATGCTTCCCGCCGCCCAGGCGGTACTTTTCGTACTTGGCGCCGATACAGGCGTGACCCGCAGTGACATGGAGATCTGGCAGCATCACGTGAAGGGTTTCCAGAGTGGTCGCCAGCGTGGATTGATGGTGGTGCTGAACAAGATCGATACCTTGTGGGACGACCTGCGTGAGCACGAGGATATCCATGATGCCATCCGCAGCCAGCAAAGTGACACGGCCACGATGTTGGGAGTGGAATCCAAAGCGGTCTTTCCCATCTCTGCGCAAAAGGGACTGCTGGCCAAGATCAAGAATGAACCGGAGCTGCTGGATAAGAGCGGGCTGCTGGATCTGGAAAACTATCTGGGTCAGGACGTACTGAACATCAAACAACAGATTGTTCTCGACACCATCAGTTCCGATGTCGGTCAGATGCTGGACAACAGTCGGAGTATGCTGTCGGGCAAACTTAACGAGACAAAATATCAACTCGAAGAACTGGAGGAGTTGAGTGACAAGAGTGACGATGTCATCAATAACCTGATGGAAAAGACCCGCAGCGAACAGGCCCAATACCTGCGCGATGTGGACACATTCCAACAGAGTCGCAAGCAACTTAAACAGCAGGCTGACCTGTTGTCAGAGATTCTCAGTCTCAATCAACTCGATCAAACCATCACCAAATGTAGAAAGGAGATGACCAACAGCTGGACCACAAGCGGCATGAAGAGCTCAATGAAAAATCTTTTTGAGGAGACACGCCGTACCATGCTCCAAGTGGTCACACAAAGTGAACAGACCCGAAAGCTGATCCGCGCCATCTATCGTAAATTTCAAAACGAACATGGCTTTGCCGTCGTGCAACCGAAGATGTTCTCAATTGTAAAATACCGGGTTGAACTGGAACTGCTGCATCAGGAGGCGGAGATCTTTCGCAATAGCCCGGTTACTGCCATGATGGAACAGAACTTTGTCGTTAAACGCTTCTTCTCCGCACTTGTAAAACGTGCACGCGATATCTTCCAGCGTGCCGATAAAGAGATCAATCAATGGATCGTGAGCGCCCTCGAGCCCCTGGTGATGCAGATAAAGGATCACAAGGAGATGATGGAGAAACGGCTCAACAATCTGCAGAAGATCGGACAGTCACGCAATACCCTGCAATACCGTATCCTCGAGTTGCAGGAGCAGTATACAGAACTGGCTCGCCAGTTAACTTCCTTGCGTAACATGTCCAACCGAATCAGTAACAACCGTCCACTGCATCACAGTCAACGCCAGAAACCCAAACTGGTAAAGCAGAATGTCTCCTGAAGACGATTTCTGCGGTAAACTATAATGTAGATTCTTATGATTCGCAGTTACCATGCTGTTTTACTTAAGAATATACTTTTTGGAACTGGTTGCACTGGATTGAATTGAGCTGTGTGGATCACTGATTCAAGACCTTTACCTGCATACTCACCGGCCACTTCACCCATGCACACTGATCGACTACACTGAGACTACAACAAAGACCGGCCACCCAGACCGGCATCATATCAGGAGGGGTTGTTTATGTTTTGTACCAAAAAAGTTTTTATTTTCCTTTCATTTTTCCTTGCGGCCGCCACCGGCTGGGCGGAAAACAGCACCGCGATACCCGGATTCACCATTCACCACAACGCCATCCCCAGCGCCTCACTGGAGCCCTCAATCGCGAGGCAATATGGCATTCAGCGGAGTAAATACCGGGGTATGCTGAATGTCAGTGTCATCAAGTCTGTAGAGGGAACGACAGGTGAATCCTCAGAAGCCGTTGTATTGGCCAAAGCCAACAATATACGCGGACAATTGATCAGTATTCCGATGCGAAAAATCACCGAAGGCGATGCTGTCTACTACATTGGAGAATTCCGTATCGCCGACCAGGAGAAACTTAACTTTGAGATCCAGGTTCAACCAAAAGGTGAAACCCGCTACTACACGGCAAAGTTGTCACAGGATTTTTTCATCGACTGACCTTGTTGGACTCTCCTGATAAGGGCTGAGCATTATTGACCCGGCGACCGAGTTTGTCGTGTTGATAATACAGTCCATGCAGGAGACCGGTTAGATACTGTCACAAGGCCCTTGCAAGGGTTACAATTCCAAACAGAATGACAATCAATCCGGCAGCCTGCCTGACACGGATATCCTTGAACCACCTTGCAAGGCTGCCTGCCAATATACCCATGACAAAGAGATTGGGCAGGGTACCGAGTCCGAAGGCAAGCATCAGCCCCGCCCCTTTCGCCACACTCCCGGCCGACACTGTCCACACCAGCATGCTGTACACCAATCCGCAAGGAATCCAACCCCATACCAATCCCAGAATCCAAGCCTGGCCAGGTGACTTTACAGGTAATAATTTCCGGGCGAAGGGTTCAATCTTCGTCCATAACAGGTTTCCCGCACGCTCGATTCTGGCTAATCCTGTCCACCATCCACCCAGATAGAGACCAAGCAGGATCATAAAAGCACCCGCAATCACCAACAACACTCGTTGTGCGACATAGACAGGCACTGCCTGCGTCAACAAAACACCCAGTCCGCCCATGATAGCGCCAGCGGCCACATAGCTGGTGATACGTCCAAGGTTATAGCCCAACTGATAGGGAAAGGTATTGAGCAAGCGGCTCTGCACCGAGGCAGGAAGACCAAAAGTGAGTGCGCCAACAATTCCCCCGCACATACCGACACAATGCCCGCCACCAAGCAATCCAACGACAAAAGCGGCCAGATAACTGCTTTGTTCAATCATTCACACATCCTCAGCAGCAGTTTATTGCATAGTGGATTATCAAGTGACCGCTCCTTCATGATCGGGCAACCGGCTCGGAGGCAGATGGCGCATTGCCAGCAGAATCAGGATCAATACAGGTATACCCATAGACGCGGTTATGAGAAAGAAATTCACATACCCTAAACTGTCGACCATAACACCGGAAAAACCACCGACAAACTTAGGCAGCAAAAGCATTACCGAGCTGAAAAGTGCGTATTGCGTGGCCGAGTAGGATACGTTGGTAAGGCTGGATAGATAGGCCACAAATGCCGAAGTAGCAAGACCGGCACTGAGATTGTCCGCAGATATCACCAGTGTCAGCATGGCCAGGTTATGACCGATGCCGGCCAACCATGCAAACAGCAGGTTGGTGGATGCGGCCAAAATACCTCCCAATAACAGGATACGCATCACCCCCACCCGGGTCACCATCATTCCCCCAAGGACCGCTCCAAGCAGGGTCATGATCACCCCGAGCAGATTGGCTACGACAGCAACCTCACGTTTACTGAATCCCAGATCGACATAAAAGACATTTGATATCACCCCCAATACCACGTCAGAGATCCGGTAGGTGGCGATCAAGGCCAGGATCAGGATTGCATGCCAACGATAACGCCGGA
Source organism: Candidatus Thiodiazotropha sp. (assembly GCA_040506195.1). GTDB lineage: Bacteria > Pseudomonadota > Gammaproteobacteria > Chromatiales > Chromatiaceae > Thiodiazotropha. The sequence goes on from JBEVXH010000002.1 coordinate 13,914, forward strand.
TAAAATCGGCGAACGGACTGATCACCGCGCCGTAGAACCACTCACTGAAGGCGCGAAAAAGCCCCGGCAGCCATTCTTGACGGTCAATGATACTGTCTACCGCCGCCTCCTGCTCCAGGGTTGCCCTGGTTGGATGGACATCTGGTTCCCGGATCAATAAAACTGTGATAATCCCAACCAGCATCAAGGCCGCCATGCTTAGATAGGCGACCATCCATGCGTTGAGATAGTAGCCGCTCTCAGTCGGGCTTACCCATTGTGCGATCGCCAGGGCGCCACCCCCGCTCACAATCATCGCTATGCGGTATCCAATCATGTAGTTGGCGGCCATGACGCCTTGCAATCTGACTGCCGCCCTCTCAATTCGATAGGCATCGATGACGATGTCCTGGGTCGCTGATGAGAAGGCCACCAACAGCGCCAATAAGGCAAAGCTGCGCAGTCCCTGCAGAGGATCGGAGAAAGCGAGTCCGCAGAGTCCGGTAATCACCGAGAGTTGCGCCAGCAACATCCAGGCACGGCGGCGTCCCAGCCTGGCAGTCAACCACGGGAGTTTCAGCCGATCGACCAGTGGCGCCCAAACCCATTTGAAACCGTATGCAAGCGCCACCCAACTGAGGAACCCAATGGTAGACCGCGCGATGCCCGCCTCTCTCAGCCAGTACGACAGGGTGCCGAAGACCAATAGCAAGGGCAGTCCGGCGGAAAAGCCGAGAAACAACATACTGCGGGCTCCAGGCTGCCAATAGACCTTCAATATCTTGAACCAGTCGGAAAACCTGCTGGCTGAATTCACGCACACCTCTGAAGCAAAAAGCATCATTATAAGGGCCAATGGAGCCCAAGTCCCCTATCCCTTAGATAAAATGGCTCTGCTCTCAATCAGGTGAATATCAATGGCAGGAATGCAGGCATTATGCTGAAAGCGTCCTCTCAAAAAGGGTACAATGCGCGATCGGTTTTAATAGGTATTCATAGATGCAGGATTATCAACGCGATTTTTTAAACTTTGCCCTCGATGTCGGTGTATTGCGATTCGGTGAGTTCACCTTGAAATCCGGGCGTGTCAGTCCCTACTTTTTCAATGCCGGACTATTCAACAGCGGTGCCAGCCTGGCCCGGCTCGGCCGCTATTATGCCCAGGCTATCGTCGATTCTGGCATAGCCTTCGATCTACTCTACGGCCCCGCTTACAAGGGCATACCGTTGGCGGCCGTGACCGCAGCGGCACTCTACGATCAGCACGGCATCGACATCCCCTATGCCTTCAACCGTAAAGAGGCAAAGGATCACGGCGAAGGCGGTGTCATTGTCGGCCATGCGCTGGAAGGAAGAGTCTTGATTATCGACGATGTCATTTCCGCGGGCACCTCGGTCCGGGAATCCGTCGATATCATTCAATCTATCCAGGCAATTCCCGCTGGCGTTGTAATCGCCCTCGACCGTCAGGAGCGGGGTCAGGGGGAGCGATCGGCAATCCAGGAGGTAGAGAGCGATTACGGCATGCCTGTCAGCGCCATTGTGCGGCTTGAGCAGTTGATCGAATATCTGCAGGAGAGTGACGATAGCGGAGAATCGTTGCAACGCATTCAGGCTTATCGGGATCAATATGGCGTGATGTGAGTTGCAGCGACTCTATCGGCTGCCTCAGCCCAGAACCAATTTGGTTCCAATCAAGAGGGTAACCACCTCAAATCCCCGTTTGATCCAACGATTGCCCTTGGCGATTGAGAGGTGTGCTCCCAGGTAGCCGCCAAGCAGCGAACCGATGAGGAGTACCGGTATCCATGCCCAATGTATGTCACCGAGGATACCGAGTGTGAGGGCACCACTACCGTTCCAAAAGACCCCGACCAGGACCAGTGTGTGGGCTACCGCCCGTCGATAGTCGAGACCGAACCAGCGTACCAGCCAGAGGGTGACGAAGAGTCCCGTCCCCGATGTGAGAGAGCCGTTCAGGATACCGATCAGAAACAACCCGGCACCCCCGATCAGAAAACCGTTTCTGTCCCTGTGGATCGCCTGGTATTCGAGGACGAGCTTCGGACTCAGATAGGAATAGATCCCCAGACCTAAAGTCAACACGCCCAGGGCGATTTCAGCATGCCTGTCCGCCACCTGAAGAATCAGGCTGGCGCCTATCACCACACCCGGCAACCCCGTGAACAGCATAAAAATCACAAACTGGCGTTCCAATCCACCCTCGCGCAGATGGCGGACCGTAGCCCCTATGCCGAGGGCCACCGAGGCCACTTTATGTGTCGCGAGAGCCACCCCAAAGGGTAAACCGAGAAAGATCAGGGCCGGCAATTGGACCAGTCCGGCCCCACCTCCAGAGAAGGCTGAGAAGAGGTTGGCCAGAAGAGAAATCACGAAAAGGGTGAACTGTTCCACAAAGCAGCTATCTTATGATGTAAGCCACGAAGTATAATCTATCTCTGACCCCTTTTGACTTAGAAACAGAGAATATAGCCTGCATGCGTCCGAGAATCATAATCCCGATCATGTTATTCATACTTTTTCTGCCGCATACCACCTTGGCCGGCAAGCTCTACAAGTGGGTCGATGATAAGGGGCAGACCCACTACACTCAGACCCTCCCCCCCACGGATGCCCATCGTGCACGCTCCCACCTGGATGAGCACGGAATTGTTGTCAAAGAGGTGGATGCTGCCAAGACCGAGGAGGAACTACGGCAGGAAGCGGAGCAGGAACGGCTGCGCCAGGAACAGCAGCGCCTGGTTGAACAACAGCAGGCCCAGGATCGTGTCCTGTTGCGCACCTTCAGAAGTGCGGACGACATTCTGATGACCCGAGACGGTCAGATTCAAGCAGTGGATACATCGGTACGTGTCACCCAGGCGAACATAAGACGCCTCAAAACGACACTTGAGGAGATGCAGCAAGATGCGGCTAAAAGAGAGTTACAAGGACGCAGAGTGTCAAAAAGAATGCTTCAGGATATCGAAATCAAACGACAGGCCCTCGAAGACGCCTACAGTTCCATCATCGAGAGGGAGCATGACAAAAACCGCATTCGTCAATCCTTTGCCCGGGATCTGAAACGCTTCAGGGAACTGAAAAAGCTGGAACAATCCGATGACCCTATTCAAGAGGCCAGGAATTCCTTCGACCATGCCCTGCAGAATGTCTATCACTGCCAAAGCGGAGATAACTGCGAAGGCCCCTGGCAAAGGGCTAAGGCCTATCTCAAGGCCCACTCCACTACCCCCATTAAAATTGAAGGTGACAATATCGTGATCACGGGTGAACCGATGGAGGATAACGATATCAGTATCTCGGTTTCACGTATCGATGATCGCAAGCGAGGCTCCTTAGTGATTTTTATGGATCTTCAGTGCAAGATCATTTCGATACAAAAGAGACTCTGTGCAAACGGTGAGGCTATTAACCGTATAAAGCAGGGATTCCGCAATGAGCTTGCAAAGGCAGGCGATCTATCCCAATCACTGCCCTGAAATTGGGTAGATGAGATAAACCGATGCCAGTTACAGGCGCCCTTCAACATAGTTGAACAGGTGAATCAACCGGGTATTGGATCAGCATAGCGCCCTACACTGGAATCAAAACAATGCAATGTTGGTCTGAGTTACTATTGCGGTCACATGGATGAATCAGGCGCGGAGAAGAGCGCGGTCGACAGCAGTCGCCACTGTTCATCCCATTGCTGCAGTGGTGATATTCTGAACCGGCTGCGTAGATATTGATGCATCAGCCCTTCTACAAAACCGGTCATCAAGTTTGCCGCTACCGTACTGTTGGCAGATAACACGATCTCTCGACGCATCTCCGCTTCCCTGAGTATCTGCTTTAGCTGGGTCTCAACCCGATCAAAAAACTGCCCGACGCGTATCATCAGGCGTTCTGTCTCGCCCACCAGGGCATCACCCAGCAACACCCGTGTAATGCCTGGATTTCGTTCTGAAAAGGCCAGTATCAGATAGAGCAGCTGGGCACAACGGGGTTCGACCCGGGATTGTTCCTTCAGAATCTGATTCACCCGGGCAAAGACACTCTCTTCCGCGAAGTCGATCAAGCCTTCAAACATTTTGGCTTTGCTGGCGAAATGGCGATAGAGCGCGGCTTCGGAGACACCTACCGCCTTACCCAAGGATGCGGTGGTGATACGACTACCGGGATTCTGTTCCAGCTCACTTGCCAGTGCTTCAAGTATCGACTGACGGCGGGATGGCTTGTCCGCTGCCATTAGCGCCGCCGGATCAATGTACCTACCCCTTCATCCGTGAAAAGTTCCAGCAACACGGCATGGGGCACCCTGCCATCGATGATGTGGGAAGTGCGGACACCTGCTTTGACCGCCTCCAAAGCGGTGGAAATCTTCGGCAGCATACCTCCATGAATCGTGCCGTCCTCTATCAACTCAGCGACACGTTCCGACGAGAGACCGGTCAGCAGACCGCCATCTTTATCCAGCAGTCCCCTTGTATTTGTCAGAAGAATGAGCTTTTCAGCCTGCATCACCTCGGCCACCTTACCGGCAACCAGGTCAGCGTTGATATTGTATGAGTGACCATCCTTTCCTATGCCGATCGGTGCAATCACCGGGATAAAGTCCCCATGTACCAGCATATCCACCACACTGACATCGATACTCTCAACCTCGCCAACGTGTCCGATATCGATAATTTCAGGAACCTCAAGCTCCGGGCCCTTGCGACTGATCACCATTTTTCTGGCGTGGATCAGATCACCGTCTTTTCCGGTGAGTCCAACAGCCGAACCACCGGCGCGATTAATCAGGCTGACGATATCCTTGTTGACCAATCCTCCCAGCACCATTTCAACCACATCCATGGTTTCACTGTCGGTCACCCGCATACCCTGGATGAATTCCGAATCCTTGCCCAGCCTTTGCAACAGATTACCGATTTGAGGGCCGCCTCCATGCACCACGACAGGATTTATTCCAACCAGTTTCATCAATACCACATCCATGGCGAAACTGTTCTTCAAACCTTCATCAACCATCGCGTTGCCGCCATATTTAATCACCAGCGTTTTACCCCTAAAACGTTGGATATAGGGCAATGCGGAGGTCAATACATGTGCAACGTTCTGTGCCTGCTCAGGAGATAGACTCATGTTCTTACTATTGGACTGCTTACTATTTAAACTGGTCGGTTAACTCAAGGCCTGTTAACACTATTCCCGGCATCTCAGAACGGCGGTTGCAGATTTGGATCGATTTTCACAAGCATATCACGAAAGATCGACTGGACATGAGCCAAATCCTCTTCGCTGTCCGCTTCAAAGCGAAACAGGAGCGCAGGAACCGTGTTGGATGCTCGCACCAGTCCCCAACCCTGTTCAAATTCTGCCCGGAGACCATCGATCTTGACCATTCTGGCGCCTGGCAGATCCGGTAATTTTTCGATTGCCGCCATCACCTCTTTCGCCTGCCCCTCTTCCATCTCCAAGGCATACTCTGGGGTTGAAAGGCTCTCGGGCAGTTCTGCAAACACTTCCGCACTCGTCCTGTAATCGAGCGAGAGGATCTCAAGTAAGCGCGCACCGGCATAGATGCCGTCATCGAAACCATACCATCGCTCAGCAAACAGAATATGACCGCTGAATTCGCCCGCCAGCAGCGCATGAGTCTCTTTCATCTTCGCTTTCAACATGGAATGCCCGCTCTTCCACATCAGCGGGCGGCCGCCATAGGAGAGCACGATATTTGCGAGATGACGTGAACATTTAACGTCGTAGATGATATCGCCACCAGGTTCACGGGTCAGTATGTCAATGGCCAAATACATTAACAATCGATCCGGCCAAATCAGTTTGCCGGAAGAATCAACGATGCCGATGCGGTCACCATCCCCATCGAAGGCGATTCCCAAGGCGGCTTGATGTTGCACCACAGCCTTTTGCAGATCCTGCATGTTTTTCGGATCGCCGGGATCCGGATGATGATTGGGAAAATCGCCATCAGGAGTGCAGAAGAGTTCTACAACCTCACACCCCAGCTGCCGATAAAGCTCCGGTGCAACCACGGATGCAGCGCCATTGCCGCAATCGACCACGACCTTGAGCGGCTGCCCAAGACGGGTATCGGAAATCACTCGATCAATATACTCATTGATGATCTCTTGAGAATCGAAGGAGCCATCCCCCTGCAGCAGTTGACCTGCATCGATGAGTCGTCGCAGATCCTGAATCTCATCCTGGGTAGGACTATCACCACCGACAACCAGTTTAAGCCCGTTATACTGCAGCGGATTATGACTACCGGTTACCATGACACCGCACTCCATATCCAGCTCGTGTACGGCATAATAGAGTAGTGGTGTCGGCACTATGCCGATGTCGATCACATCTCGGCCGCTTGCCTGCAGGCCCTGTATCAAGGCACTTTGCAGACGTTCGCTGGAATTACGTGTATCGCGAGCCACGATTATCGACTGATAACCTTTCTCGAATATCTCACTGCCGATTCCCTGACCCAGCAAAGCAACAATCTCTTCATTCAGGCTTTCACCTACAATGCCGCGAATATCGTAAGCCCTGTAGATCTCGGAGGGAATTTCAACATTGGCGCCAACCTCTATCGCTGTCTCTTCCTGCGGTTGCACCACTACCTCGTCGAGATTGATTCCCAAACCGCCATCGCTGGTGGTAATGGCCCGCTTCGATTTACCCTTCTCTGCCTGAGCAGAGCGATATTCCCTGATCTGATGCTCCATCACTTCCAGGGTCGATTGCAGATCACCCAATTGCGCCGATTGAGCTTTAGGCGGACGACCTACGACCAATGCCTCCACCAAGGAGAGGACCGACTGTTGATCCCGCTTGAGGGCGTTCATCATCTGTTGGCTGAGACGAAGCAGTAAAAGGGCTGTCAGTAAAAACAGCAGCAGACCCGGCACCACCAACAGCAGGTTGTCCATCAAATCAAACTTAAAGCCGCTGTCGCTCCAATAGGCAACCTGCCAGATCGATCCTTTGACAGGAATCACACCATCCGGCTTAACCCCGTCAGCAGGCTTATCCCCCATTCCGATAATCGCCAGCGGGTCTTTGACTGAAAGGGCTTGTTGAACCTCGATGCGGCCATAGAGATTATCAACGCCATTCAGCAGTTTTTTAAGCATTTCTATTGAATAGGCGACGTGTATCACTCCGCCAGCTTGTTCTCCATTATCAGAAGCAATACTACTGGCAATTGCGATATGCTGATGTGGCGTACCGAACTGATGCAGCTCTGCAGGCAGTACCGCATCACTCTTCTCTGCCTTTCTCAACAGCAGCAACGATGCGTAACCCATATTCGGCATCTCACTGGTGTCCGGTTCATTGAAACCTGTTGGTAACAGCCTTACACGCAACGCTTCGGGTACAAGGCGATTAAGTCTGGCTTGCTCACTGGCCAATCCGACCTCATCGAAACCGTTGAATAAGTCCGCCATGGCGGGTTGCCGGGCAAGGCCTTGAATCAATGCTGAATGTTGTTGCAGAATTGTGGAGATGGAGCCGACAAGAATCTGGGCAACGGACTTGACCTGTTGCTTGTGGCTTGCCTGTGTCGTGATCTGATTCTGATAGAAAAGATAGGACCAGGCCGCCACTGTCAGTATCAATAGCCCTAACACCCCCAGTAGCCAATAGCCACGGATGGTGCGACCACCACCCTGTTGTTTATTCGTCTCTCCGCTACGTTTTAAAAACCCCATATTTCTTCCTGGATCATGCTGGGTGCACTGAAAGCCATTCAGCAACAACCGTGTTGGCTAAAATCATAAACTGCTTTAAAAAAGTTCTTCTTGTGCCAGGACTGTTGCTCATAGAGTTCGAACCATTCGAAAGATCCCTATACCGACCAACTCGAAATACCATACTGGCGCGAGATCGATATCTATCCAGCATAATCCATAGACCCTAGGGCCTGTTAACACTAATCCAATCGGCCCTGCTGGGACTATTTTTTTGCCCAGCAAGGCAGAATGAGCGAGGTGTAGTTACGCTACATGAGCGAATGATAACGCCGCTGGGCGGAAAAATAGCCCCAGCCCTTCGGGGTGCGCCTGAAAAAGCGCCACTCAGCGTAGCTCGTCGTTCATTTGGAATCACCAAACCTCTCTCCTCGCGCCTTGACTGGCGCTTTTTCAGGCACAACAGGGCCGATTGGATTAGTGTTAACAGGCCCTAGTCTGCGACCCCGAAAGACAGCAACCAGGTAGTGATTTGCTGTATCCCCGGCGGCGACAGAATACTTACCCTTCAGCTGCGCGCACGATATTGAGCGGCAATCCTCTCGGCCAGCCGGTGAGCCAGCACCGATTTTGTCATCATCGGTAACTCTTCTCGACCATCCTGCCACAACAAAAGCAGTGCATTCCGGTCGGACTCAAATCCCCCTTCACGGGTACCAACCCTGTTCGCGGCTATGATGTCCAGCTGCTTGCGGCGACGTTTTTCATCTGCATACTGTTCGACCTGTTCGGTCTCGGCTGCAAACCCTACTGTGAACGGCGGCTTTTCTGTTGCAGCCACTTCAGCGAGTATATCGGGATTCCTGACAAGTTCCAGTGTTAGTTTCTCTTTGTTTTTCTTGATCTTATCTGCGGCGATTTGAATCGGGCGATAATCAGCGACTGCCGCGACGGCGATAAAAATATCACAATCCGCAACATGCTTCATGACTGAGGAATACATCTCAAGCGCTGTTTCCACATGGATAGTTGTAATTTTCGAAGGTATGGCAAGTGATGTAGGGCCGCTTACCAGCGTCACTTCCGCACCTAAATCCCGCATCGATTGCGCCAGTGCATACCCCATCTTACCCGAACTGCGATTGCCCACGAAGCGTACGGGATCGATAGCTTCCCGGGTCGCACCCGCAGTCATCAGTACTCTGACACCCTCCAGAATACCCGGACTGAAATAGCTCTCGACCATTTGGCGCAGGGCCTCGGGTTCCAGCATTCTCCCCGGCCCGGTTTCACCACAGGCCTGTGCCCCATCATCGGGCCCCCAGCAGAGATAACCCCTTTTCATCAGTCTCTGCAGATTTTCCTGGGTTACTGGATTCAGCCACATCTGCCGGTTCATCGCGGGTGCCAGCGCAATTTGCACCTCGGTGGCCAGACAGAGTGTAGCCAAAAGATCATCCGCTTGTCCCGTCGCAGCTCGGGCGATGAAATCCGCTGTCGCCGGTGCAATCAATACCAGGTCGGCCCAGCGGGCTAGAGAGATATGATCCATTGCCGCTTCCTGGGCTGGATCGAGAAGCTCGGTATAGACCGCCTGGCCTGAAAGGGCCTGAAAGGTCAACGGTGTGACGAATGCCCGCGCCGCCGGAGTCATGACCACGCGCACTTCAGCCCCGGCAGTTTGTAAGGCCCGCAGCAGCACTGCACTCTTATAACAGGCAATACCAGCGGTCACCCCTAATAGGATCTTTTTGTTTGATAATCCCGACATGGCGTCCCGATCACCTTGACTAAGAAGAGGTAAGAGTACCCCATGCAACTGAAAATGTTAACAAATCTCCAACACATCGGATAATTTATCCACGCCTGTCACCTGCAGTCCCTGAATCGGCTGCTTGGGTAGATTCAGGCGTGGAACGACAGCCCGTTTAAATCCATGCTTGGCCGCTTCTCGCAGACGTTCCTGGCCATTCGGTACCGGCCTGATCTCTCCCGTCAACCCCACTTCACCAAAAACAATCAAGCCCAGATCGATCGGCCGATCGCGAAAACTGGAGAGCGCCGCCATCAAGACGGCCAAGTCTGAAGCCGTCTCCGTTATACGCACCCCACCAACCACATTGACATAGACATCCTGATCAAACATCCCGATGCCGCAATGACGGTGTAGAACCGCAAGTAACATGGAAAGCCTGTTTTGTTCCAGGCCAAGGGTAACCCGGCGCGGATTTGCCAGGGGACTTTCGTCCACCAATACCTGGACTTCCACCAGCAGCGGGCGCGTTCCCTCGCGGGTGACTAGAATGATGCTTCCCGGCACCGTTTCGGCCTGCCGGGAAAGAAAGATTGCAGAAGGATTGCTGACCTCCTTCAGTCCTTTATCCGTCATTGCAAAGACACCCAGTTCATTGACCGCACCATAACGGTTTTTGATGGTGCGAATGAGGCGGAACTGGCTGCCGGCTTCACCTTCGAAATAGAGCACGCTGTCCACCATATGCTCCAATACCCGGGGGCCGGCCAGGTTACCCTCCTTGGTCACATGCCCGACGAGAAAAACCGCCGTGGCACGGCGTTTGGCGAAATGCACCAGTTGTGCTGCGGCCTCTCTCACTTGGGAGACAGAACCGGGGGCGGACTGCAACAGTTCTGTATACATGGTCTGGATCGAATCAACCACCAATACTTGCGGACGTTCCCGATCTGCAGCGGCGATGATCCTCTCGACACAGGTTTCGGGTAACAGCTGCAGTTCGTCAGTGGGAAGCCCCAGGCGCCTGGCGCGTAATGATAGCTGACGAGGTGACTCTTCACCCGAAACATAGAGAGTACGCAGGGAATCGGAAAGGCGTGCCAGGGTTTGAATCAGCAGTGTCGATTTCCCGATACCCGGGTCACCACCGATCAGAACAACCGAACCCTCGACAAGCCCGCCACCCAAAACCCGATCCAGCTCGGGACTTCCGGTTGAGGAGCGTACCTCCCACTCACTTTCCACATCAGTCAGATTGATGATCTGTGGGGATGTCTCTCCCGCGTAGCCGCTATAGCGACTGTTCGTGCCGGAGACCGGGGCAGCAACACTCTCCTCCAAGACATTCCAGGCCTGACACTCAGAGCATTGCCCGGCCCACTTGGGAAAGCTGGCGCCACACTCACGGCAGACGTAGAGCGATTTCACCTGACGCTTACCACCTTGTGCCATCAACCCTTCCCATCCCTATTGACATCCAGAAACTCGACACGCTTTTTGACACCACAGAGCAGTTCGTATGCAATGGTACCTGCCGCATTCGCAATCTCCTCAACCGGCAATTCCCTGCCCCACAGCACCGCTTTTTCACCCACCTTCACATCGGGCAGACCCCGTGCGTCGACACTGAGCATGTCCATGGATACCCGGCCTATCAGGGGCAGACGTTTTCCCGACACCAATACGGGGGTACCGCTGGGAGCGTGGCGCGGATAGCCGTCACCGTACCCGATGGCGATGACTGCCACTCGCATCGCCTCGGGGCAAGTGTAGGTGCCGCCATAGCCGATTCGCTCGCCTTTGCGGCAATCTTTAACAGCAATCACCCGACTCTGCAGAGTCATGACCGGCAACAGGCCTTCGGTGGCGGCACTGGAATCGATGAACGGGGATGCACCATACAGCATGATCCCCGGGCGCACCCAATCCGCGAGCGACGCCGGATGTCCCAGAAGACCGGCTGAGTTGGCGATGGAACAGGCATCGAAAGGGGTATGATCGAGGGACTCGAACGAGGCGCATTGGGCCTTGGTGGCCGGATCATGCCTGTCATCCGCATTCGCCAAATGGGTCATCAGGTTAAGCGCTGCGATCGCCGGATTTGCTCGCAGCGCCGCAACTGACCCGGAGAGTTCTTGATCCTCGAATCCCAACCTGTGCATGCCTGTATCAAACTTGATCCAAAGCTTCAACGATTGCGGCTTAAGACGCGTCTGAGTCAGTAGATATAACTGCGATCCATGATGGAGCACGATCTCAAGTGACGCCTCAGCCGCCATTTTGAAATCATCCTCGCAATAACAGCCACCCAGTACCAGAACAGGCTGGGTAACCCCCGCATCCCGCAGGTCTATAGCCTCATCGAGTCTTGCGACTGCCAATCCATCAGCCTCAACGAGCGTATCGGCGACACGCAACATACCGTGACCATAACCATCCGCCTTGATCACAGCCCATACTTTGCGACCTTTTGCGGCCTCCTTTGCACGCTTCAGGTTATGACGAAGCGCCGCATGGTCGATAATGGCCTGCGGGGCATAGCCCATCAATAGCCCTCATCTCCGTAAATCTCGTCGGTGTAGTTTTCGAATTTTGTATATTTACCAAGAAAAGTCAGACGGGTCGTACCAATCGGACCATTACGCTGCTTACCGATGATAATTTCCGCAATGCCCTTATCCGGACTGTCTTCGTTGTATACCTCATCGCGATAGATAAAGACAATCAGGTCGGCATCCTGCTCGATGGCGCCCGACTCACGCAGGTCAGACATGATGGGGCGCTTGTTGGTGCGCTGCTCCAGGCTCCGGTTGAGCTGGGAGAGGGCAATCACCGGAACATCCAATTCTTTGGCCAGGGCCTTCAAGGAACGGGAGATGGCTGAGATCTCAGTGGTACGATTCTCCCCTTCGCCCGGAGCCTGCATCAATTGCAGATAATCAATCACGATCAGGCCCAGGTCTTTATTCTCTCGCTTGAGTCGTCGCGCGCGGGCACGCACCTCGGTAGGTGACAGTGCCGGTGTATCATCGATGTAGAGACTGGTCTCAGCCAGCATACTGACCGCGGATGAGAGTCGGGGCCACTCATCATCATCCAGTTTACCGGTACGCACCCGAAGCTGATCGATACGCCCCAGAGAGGACATCATACGCATCGCCAATGCATCACCCGGCATTTCCATACTGAATACCGCAACACCCTTGCCTCCTTGAATGGCCACATTCTCAGCGATATTCATGGCGAAAGTGGTTTTACCCATTGATGGGCGGCCTGCGACGATAATCAGATCCGCATGCTGCAGGCCGGAGGTCATCTGGTCGAAGTCGGTAAAGCCTGTGCTGATGCCGGTGATCGGTTCATCCTGCTGGAAAAGGGTCTCGATCCTGTCCACCGCCTTGGTCAGCAAGGCCTTGATCGGCGCGAACCCCCCCTTCCCCTTCATCGTCTGCTCGGCAATTTCGAAGACCTTACGCTCCGCATTGTCGAGCAGTTCTTCGGCCTTCCTGCCTTGGGGATGAAAAGCGCTGTCGGAGATATCCGTGCCCACTGATATCAGTTGCCGCATCACCGAGTACTCACGGACTATGCCGGCGTAGGATTTGATGTTGGCTGCACTCGGTGTCTCTTCCGCCAGTCGCACCAGATAGGGCAATCCTCCGCCATCCTCCAGAACCTCCTTGCGTTCCAGGTGTTCTGCCAGCGTTACCACATCGAACGGCTGACTCTCCTCGGCCTGAGCAGCGATGGCGTTAAAGATCAGACGGTGTTCCTTGCGATAGAAATCACTCTCCACCACCAGGTCCGCGACCTTGTCCCAACTGGCATTATCCAGCATCAGACCGCCCAACACCGACTGCTCGGCCTGAATCGAGTGCGGCGGCACCTTGATGGCACGTGTATCGAGATCCGGGTAGGGTGGTATCTCTTCTGGATAGGCGGTTTCTGACATCAATTTTGATCTGTTGAGGCGGTGGCGCGAAGTTGCCGAATCGACCTGTAAGGATACGGGATTGAGCTGGCCTATGAAAGCCGGTTGATCATGGGAGGTGGCCACGCTTCGGTGGTCAAATTCGAAAAAATGAGTGCATCGCCCGCAAATGGGCGCGATCGAACGCAAATGAGGAGGTAAGATGCGGATTACCGCACCTCGCCTCCTCATTTTGAATCCGCATTCTCGATTCGGTAGATCAGCGACGCGGCAAACCGCACCCTTCGTCTCTACCGAATCTGAAGCTCAACCGCTTATGCTTCTGGCACGATCGTCAGTTTGATAGTGGCATTCACGTCAGCATGCAGATGCAGGTTGACCTCATACTCACCCGCGACACGGAATGCACCATTGGGCAGCAACACCTCTTTCTTGGCAAGTTCCACACCGTTGTCTGTGACGGCTTTTGAAATATCAGCGGTACCGACTGAACCAAACAGGCGCCCTTCATCACCTGCCTTGCAGGTGATGGAGACCTCCATTCCGTCAATCTTCGCTTTACGCGCCTCGGCTGCCTGCAGCTTTTCCGCAGCCTCCTTCTCGAGTTCCGCACGACGCGCTTCGAAGATCTTCACGTTCTCTTCTGTCGCCGGTACGGCTTTACCTGAAGGAATCAGAAAATTACGGCCAAAGCCGCTCTTTACATTAACCTTCTCACCCAGATCACCCAGGTTATCCACTTTTTGCAATAGAATTATTTCCATTGTAACCACCTTCATATAGGTCAATTCATAGGTTACCCAGCCCTATTTACAGCCTTCCGGTAACCCGCTCTTACTCGCTTTGACGCTGTCTGAAGCGAGCTCGAAAATCCATCCACACATCCATCAGACCGATGACGGTTAAAGCCATCACCATCTGTGGCATGAACACAATCAGCAACAGGTAGACCAATACCAACCAGAGCTGCGCCGACTTCATTCCCTTGAACACACCGTGGGCAACAGCCAGCCCCTGCAAAAACGGCACGCCCAGAAATACGGCTCCCATGCAGTTGAGGGTAACGGGTACATGCTCACCCGGCATCAACAGGAACAGCAAAGCCAATACACCAACCGCTCCCACCATCCGGTGCACCCGCAGTTGATGGAACTCCTTGGCAAATCCACCCGGGTTGTACAACACTGCCTGCCACCAGCGAGCCAGATAGAGGCTGGATACCAACTGCAGCATATACACCACTGCAACCACACCGCACATCACTACTGATATCTGTTCGACCAGTTGCAGGCTTTGCGACTGATCCAGCAACCCGGTATCCACAAAGCGCTGCCCCAGCGGTTGCAGATACTCCTGCCAGAATGCCGCAGGATCACTCAGTACGATGTACTGTATCAACACAACCAACAGGCCAAACCCAGTGGCCACCTGTGTCGTGAATGCCAGTGACATGGTGTTCCGCAACAGCATGCCGAGTACGGCGACCGGCAGCCAAAACACCAGCAAAATACCAACTGCCGGTAGTGGATTACCGATAATCACCCCCATCAACAGGGCTATGGCCAATGTCGACAGAAGTAAGGTTTTAATCCCGGCCGATATCCCTTGACGAAGGAAAACCAACCCTGCACAGGCACTGCCTAGAATGCCGATAAACGGAAATATCAGAGACAGCATGGTCAGGCCCGTCGTAGCCATTGCAGACTGGGACGTCCCGCGCATCACAAAGGATGCCAATGCTTTCATGCTCCGTTACTCCGGAAGGTAAAAACCTCCTTTAGTGCTGGTCTGTGTATGGCAGAAGCGCCAAGTAGCGTGCCCGCTTGATAGCAGTGGCAAGCTGACGTTGATACTTTGCCTTGGTACCGGTGATGCGGCTTGGAACGATCTTGCCACTCTCACTGATATACGCCTTGAGCAGATTCAAATCCTTGTAATCGATCTCGTTGATACCCTCCGCAGTAAAGCGGCAGTATTTCTTACGTCGGAAAAAACGCGCCATGTATAGTACCTCTCAATCCACTCGATTAATCTTCGGCCGAAGGTTCGGTTTCTTCTTCGGGCCCATCGGAAGCTTCATCATCATCCGCCGTGACAGCAGCAGCATCGCGGTTACGCGAAGATGCGCCTTCTCTCTCTTCCTCTTCCTGGGACTTGGCCAGTTGAGAGATTTCGCTGACAGCTTCGTCGCGACGAATAACCAGGTTACGAATCACGGCATCGTTGAAGCGAAAGGCGCTCTCCAGTTCGGACAATGCCTCGGCGCCGCACTCGATGTTCATCAGAACATAGTGTGCCTTGTGGATCTTATTGATGGGATAGGCCAGCTGACGGCGGCCCCAATCTTCCAGGCGATGGATCGCACCACCCTTGGTTTCGATACCCGAACGATAACGCTCGATCATAGCGGGTACCTGTTCACTCTGGTCGGGATGGACCAGGAACACGACTTCATAGTGCCTCATTGTCTCTCCTTTCGGGTTAGGCAGCCTCCCGCAAATGCGGTAAGGCAAGGAGTGATGCCCGGTCCAGTCGCCATGCCGTCCTTACGGAACGTCACCAGCGGCAGTCGGGCACCGGGAAGCGGCGGATTCTACCGATTTGCGGGGAAATCTGCAACTTGCGGAGGCGGTATCCGTATAGAGCCCCCTATTCAGCCAATATTGTGGGGAAACAGCTCAGAAATCTGCCTGTACCCCGAGGAAGGCACCATCGAAATCCCAATCCGTGTAGATACCGTCCAGGTCATCAAGCTCCAGGGAGATGCGATGATAACCGCCCCTGAGGCTGATATCGACAGCCAGGCTTTCCACCAGCTTGAAGGCGACCCCTGCGGAATAGTCCTGCAGGGTGTGATCGCCCACACTCAATAGGTTAAGGTCACCGAAAAACGAAAGACGCGTGGCGGGCACACCCACCTGAACGGCCCCATGAAACATCGGCACATAACCGTCGAAGGTCTCACTGGCCCGCAGACCATTGCTCTCAACCTCGATATCGCCATCCAGGTATTTGACACTCAATCCCAGGTCGAAAGAGATCGTATCGTTATCGAATATCTCGTAATAGAAGATAAAATCGGTGTTTTGCGCTTCGAAATCCACATTCACATCGAGCCCTGCTGGAAAATCGGTATCCGAGAAGCTGAAGTCGTCCGTCAGACGCTGATCACCCGAAGAGCTGAGATCATTGGTCCTGATCTTTAGATTCGGCAGCAGCGGCAACGGGTGCTCAAATGCGAGTGTCAGGATGGCGTTGCGTTCGCTGTCGAGGTTGAAAGATTGCAGATCGCTGCTGTCTGCGAAGGAACCCGACGACTCCATGTTCCAAAAATCCACATCGGCAGTCATACCCAGCACGGTGTCGGCATAGACGGGCGTAACCATCAAGCCGGCAAACAAAGACATGCAGGTTAGTTTTCTGATCACAACACTCTCCTCAACTTAGAGCCCGATAACACTGATGATAGGCCCTGGATATAGCCTCTCGGCTGTCAATCCCGCGTAAAACTAAAAGCTACCACGCTGACGAACCGCTTCATAGAGAGCGATACCGCTGGCTACTGAAACATTGAGGCTCTCCACATTTCCCGCCATTGGCAGCTTCGCCAGCAGATCGCACTGTTCCCTCGTCAGCCTGCGCAATCCCTTGCCCTCTCCACCCATGACAATCGCCAAGGCGCCACACAGATCAGTTCCATACAGCGTTTGAGTCGCCTCACCCGCAGTGCCGACAAGCCATATGCCCTCCCCTTTCAACCACTTCAGGGTTCGAGCCAGATTGGAAACCTGAATGAAGGGCACCGTCTCCGCCGCCCCGCTCGCTACCTTTCTGACCGTCGGTGTCAATGACACCGATCGATCCCGGGGTGCGACAACCGCATCTACACCCGCGCCATCGGCACTTCTTAGACACGCCCCTAGGTTGTGAGGGTCCTGAACCCCATCGAGTATGAGCAGAAACGGTGGTTCCTCAAGCCGTTTCAACAGTGCCCTGAGATAGGGCTCATCCTGTGACTGCCGTTGCCTGACGCGCAGCGCCACACCCTGATGATTTTCCATATGGACCCTCTGGTCCAACACCTTGCCCGGTATTCGGCGGCATGGGATACCCGCTGTTTCGGCAAGCCCCACGATCTCTTTAATACGACCATCCCGCCGCTTGCTGTCGACCAGCAGCTCTTCCGCCCCCTCCGCTTGCCGCAGGGCTGATTTAACCGCATGCAGACCCATTACCCAAGCATGTTTATCCGACATCAGGTTTTCTTCGTGCCGGTTTTGGATCGCCTTTTCCGTACCTTCTTCTCACCTGACTTTCTGTTTTTGCCGGCGGTTATCTCGTTTTCAGCCCTTTTGGGTTTATCAGACTCAGGTCTGCCTGGAGTGCTGTTCCGGCTACGGCGTGATTTTCTTTTTGCCTTCGTTGCCCGTTCCGCCCCCTTGGCAGGTACAAAATCGATCTTTCGATCGTCCAGGTTGACGCTGGCCACGACTATGCTCAACGGATCACCCAGGCGCAGTACCTTGCCGGTACGCTCCCCGGTTAGGCGATGCCCCACCGGATCATAATGATAGTAATCGTTATGGAGTGCTGAAATATGCACCAGGCCATCGACATAGATCTCGTCTAGTTCGACAAATACGCCAAATGAATTGACACTGGTGATAATCCCGTTGAAGGTCTCGCCAACCTTATCCTGCATATATTCACATTTCAGCCAATCAAGGGCGTCCCGCGTTGCCTCATCGGCTTTCCTTTCGGTGCTTGAACAGTGTTCACCCAGTGCTTGAAGCTCGGCCTTGGTATATTCGAAGTCATCTGCACTACCCTGATTTATTGCATGTTTGAGGGCACGATGGACAATCAGGTCAGGATAACGCCGTATCGGCGAGGTGAAGTGGGTATAGGCCTGATAAGAGAGACCGAAATGGCCCACATTGTCAGAACTGTAGAGTGCTTGAGAAAGGGAACGCAATAGAACGGTCTGGATCAGGTGTCTGTCGGCGCGTTCTTTGATCTGTTCCAGCAGTATCGCATAATCGGAGGCCTTGGGTTTCTTACCCCCGGGCAGACTCAGCCCCAGTTCACCCAGGAACTCCCTCAGATCGGTCAGTTTTTCATCCGCCGGTCCCTCATGGATGCGATAGAGCGCGAGTTGCTTATTTCTCAGCAGGAAGCGTGCTGCCGCCACATTCGCAGCCAACATACACTCTTCGATCAGGCGGTGCGCATCGTTCCGTTCTACCGGTATGATCCGTTCAACTCGCTTCAGCTCATTGAATTCAATCCGGGTCTCGGTGGTATCGAAATCGATGGCGCCCCTTGTCGACCGCTGTTCCAGCAGCACCTGGTAGAGTTGATAGAGATGGTGCAGATGAGGCAACAGCTTGGCGTGTTTTTTACACAATTCGGATTCGCCATCGAGCATTGCCGCCACATCGTCATAGATCAATCTCGCTTGGGATCGCATCACCGCGGGAAAGAACTTCGATCTCGTCACCTTGCCGCTCTTGTCGATATAGAGTTCACAGGTCATGCAGAGCCGGTCGACCCGTGGGTTGATGGAGCAAAGGCCATTGGAGAGTTTTTCCGGCAGCATGGGTACCACCCGGTCCGGAAAGTAGACCGAGTTACCCCTGTTACGCGCTTCACTGTCCAGTGCGCTGCCTGGTTCGACATAGTGCGAAACATCGGCGATACAGACCAGCAGGCGCCAGCCCTTCGGTTTGGGTTCGCAGTAGACGGCATCATCGAAATCCCTGGCATCCGCACCATCGATGGTCACCAGCGGAAGATGACGCAAATCGACCCTGCCCTTTTTGTCCGGTTCGGCCACTTCGGATTTGACGGCCTTGATCTGATGTACCACTTCATCCGGCCAGTCAACCGGTATACTGTGGGTACGAATGGCGATATCGGTCTCCATACCCGGTCCCAGATGATCCCCCAATACCTCAGTGATACGGCCGATGGGAGGTGTACGCTTGGTGGGTTGATCCAGAATCTCTGCAACCACCATCTGTCCCTGTCTGGCGACGCCGATCTCGCTGCTCGGGATAATCACATCCTTGCTGAGCCGCTTGGAATCGGGTACCACAAAGCCCACACCAGTCTCCATGTAGAGACGGCCGGCGACATTACGTGTATTACGCTCCAATACCTCTACGACGGCCCCTTCCAGACGGTTGCGGCGATCCA
This sequence comes from Candidatus Thiodiazotropha sp., assembly GCA_040506195.1. Classification (GTDB taxonomy): domain Bacteria; phylum Pseudomonadota; class Gammaproteobacteria; order Chromatiales; family Chromatiaceae; genus Thiodiazotropha. The sequence goes on from JBEVXH010000002.1 coordinate 33,487, forward strand.
TCCCGGTGACCCTCACAACGGCCCTGTCGTCATGAAATACGGAACGCATCTCTTTGAAGGAGAGATAGAGATCGTCACCACCGTCATCGGGCCTGAGAAAACCGAAACCATCCGCATGCCCGATAACCCGCCCGACGATCAAGTCGCGCTTATTGACCAGACAGTAGTTGTCATTGCGGTTACAGACCAGCTGTCCATCGCGCTGCATGGCGCGCAGGCGTCGACGCAGTGCCTCGAATTGATCTTCCGAAACGAGTTCTAGACGATCCGCCAGCGAGAGCATGTCCATCGGGACACCCTCTCTTTCCAGGGTCTCCATGATGAACTCCCGGCTTGGGATGGGATTCTGGTATTTACGCGCCTCGCGTGCATGGTGCGGATCCTTCACGCTGGATCGTCTGCTCTTTTTTCTGTTTGCCACGTTTTGTCTTATCTGTTTGCTGAAAAAAGGGATTTTAACATTTAACCGATTAATACCCCATGACTTATCCCATCCAATCTGAATTGGGATTGGATTTATTTCATCGATATCATCAAACTCGATGCACTATCGGCCCGGCTTGACCCGAAATGAACATTCACACGTTGCAGATCCTCCACCACATCCACAAAGTAGCGCCGCAAGTGCCCGTCCTGGTACGAACCAAAGACGACACCCATCTGGAGGAGCTGGAAGCGGCCGGCGCGGCTGAAGTCATGCCGGAGGCGGTTGAAGCCAGTCTGATGATGGGTGGACAGCTTCTGTTGCTGCTGAAGGTGCCGGGTTCCCGTATCCTCAAGATCATGCGTGAAATTCGCGAGAATCACTATAAACTGCTGCGCGATTTTACCATGGGGAGGAGGCCATCGATCTCAATCACGAAGAGGGCTTTCAGGAACGCCTGCATACCGTCACCCTGCCCGATCGTGCATTTGCCGTCGGACATACCATTGAAGACCTGCACCTATGGGATTGGGATGTCAGTATCACCGCGGCGCGTCGGGGCGGCATCAGGGGCTAGGGCCCCGCGACCCGCCTGCAAGCAGGAGATGTCCTGGTACTGGCCGGAACCGCGCACCATCTGGAACATGCAGAGGGTCTGCTGCTGTATGGTCTTTAAGGCCCCTCCTACTCCGGCCGCATGTGAGGAAACAGCAGCACGTCGCGAATCGAAGGCGAGTCGGTAAGCAGCATCACCAGGCGATCTATCCCTATCCCCTCGCCTGCGGTAGGCGGCATGCCATGCTCCAATGCACGCACATAGTCGGCATCGTAATGCATCGCCTCATCATCCCCCGCTTCCTTCTCCTCCACCTGTTTGCGAAAACGTTCCGCCTGGTCTTCAGCGTCATTGAGTTCGGAGAAACCGTTCGCAATCTCACGTCCACCGACGAAAAATTCAAATCGATCGGTCACGAACGGATTGTCGTCGTTGCGTCTCGCCAGGGGGGAAACCTCGGTGGGATAAGCGGTGATGAAAGTGGGATTCATCAGGCGATGCTCCACACTTTTCTCGAATATCTCGATCTGAATCTTACCGAGCCCATAGCTCGGCTTGAGGGGGATATCCATGCGTTCGGCAATGGTCCGGGCCTGTGCCTCGTGATCCAGCATCTCAGCGGTGATGTCGGGATTGAAATGGCGGATGGACTCCTTGACGGTCATGCGCCGAAAGGGGCTGCCGAAATCGTAACGCTCGCCCTGATAGGACACTTCCGTGCCACCCAGGACCTCCTGACATAAACCCCGCAGCATAGCCTCGGTGAGATCCATCAGATCATTGTAGTCCGCATAGGCCTCATAAAATTCCAGCATGGTGAATTCGGGATTGTGGCGGGTGGAGAGCCCTTCGTTACGGAAATTACGGTTGATCTCATAGACCCTTTCAAACCCACCTACCACAAGCCGCTTCAGATAGAGTTCCGGGGCGATGCGCAGAAACATGTCCATGTCGAGGGCATTATGGCGGGTAGCAAAGGGGCGTGCAGTGGCGCCGCCGGGAATCACCTGCATCATGGGTGTCTCCACTTCCAGGAAACCGCGCTGATCGAGGTAATTACGAATAAACTGCACAATCCGGGTACGTATCCGAAAGGTGTTGCGCGAAGCCTCGTTCATGATCAGATCGACATAGCGTTGACGATAGCGAATCTCCTGGTCGGAGAGGCCGTGAAACTTCTCGGGAAGGGGCCGTAGCGCCTTGGTCAATAAGCGGAGGCTGTCGACTTTGACTGACAGTTCACCGGTTTTTGTCTTGAACAGCACACCTTCGGCTCCGATGATGTCTCCGATATCCCACTTCTTGAATTGAGTGTTATAGACACCCTCATCAAGTGCGTCCCGTTGCACAAAGAGCTGCATCCGTCCCGACATATCCTGCAGATGGGCAAAGCTCGCCTTGCCCATCACCCGCCGGCTCATCATTCGGCCGGCCAGTCTGATCCTGAGCCCTAAGGACTCCAGCGCTTCACCAGACTTCTCCCCATATTCGGCACGCAACTCGCCGGCCATGCTGTTGCGGCGGAAATCGTTAGGAAACGCGTTCCCGTTATCGCGCATCTGCTGCAGCTTCTCGCGGCGCTGGGCGATGAGTTTGTTTTCGTCCCGGGTCTCGTCATTCATGGTCTGCTCAACTCAAAATATTCAATAGTTTCAATCATTGCTTGAATCTAACCTGTACCATCCGCCTGGTATTGGCAAGCGGGTCAAACACCGCTTTTAAGACTCGCCTCGATAAACATGTCGATCCCGCCGTCGAGCACGGCCTGGGTGTTTCCGGTCTCAATTCCGGTGCGCAGATCCTTGATCCGTGAGGCATCGAGCACATAACTGCGAATCTGGCTGCCCCAGCCTATGTCGGATTTACTCTCCTCCAGCTCCTGTTGCGAGGCATTTCGCTTCTGCACCTCGAATTCGTACAACTTGGCCTTGAGTTGCTTCATGGCCGTTGCCTTGTTCTTGTGCTGCGAGCGATCGTTCTGGCACTGAACCACAATCCCGGTCGGGTTGTGGGTGATTCTCACCGCCGATTCAGTGCGGTTGACGTGCTGTCCCCCTGCACCGCTGGCACGGTAGACATCGATTCGCAGATCGGCGGGATTGATATCGACCTCGATGGAATCATCGATCTCCGGGGATACGAAGACAGCGGCAAATGAGGTATGACGCCGGTTGCCGGAATCGAACGGCGATTTTCGCACCAGACGATGCACACCGATTTCAGTGCGTAGCCAGCCGAAGGCATACTCTCCTTCGTACCTCACCGTGGCGCTCTTGATACCAGCCACTTCGCCCGCGGACACCTCGATGAGTTCTGCCTTGAAACCGCGATGTTCGCCCCAGCGCAGATACATACGCAGCAACATCTCTGCCCAGTCCTGTGCCTCGGTACCGCCTGAGCCGGCCTGGATATCGAGGAATGCATTACAGTGGTCGGTCTCGCCTGAGAACATGCGCCTGAACTCCAGATCCGAAACCTTTTTGCCGAAATCCGCAAGCTCTTCCTGGATCGCATCGACCGCGGCCTCATCCTCCTCCTCGACCGCCATCTCCAACAACTCGCCTGCATCAGCCAGGCCATTGGTGAGATCGTCAAGCGTTAGCACCACCGTCTCAAGGGTGGCGCGCTCACGGCCCAGGGCCTGAGCCCGTTCCTGATCATTCCATACCTTGGGATCTTCCAGTTCGCGAAGGACTTCGGTCAGACGTTCCTGCTTGCCTTCATAGTCAAAGATACCCCCTCAGGGAGGTGGCCCGTCCCTTCAAATCAGCAATGGTTTGGCTAATCGGATTAATATCTTGCATGGCAATACCGGCTTGGGAAAAAGCGGGAATTCTACACTACCTACCAGTGCACAGGAACCTCTAGCCCAGTACTCGCCATCAAAAAAAAGGTGGAAATGATTCCGTAGGGCCGATCGGATTATTGATATCAGGCCCTAAGAGAGCTTGCGCACCCGGGTCCCTTTCTGGTGGGTTCGTTTGCCCAGATTCGAAATTCTGGATCTGACCTGGTCTTTGAAATGGCCCAACTTTCCAGCGATACCTTTGGAAGCGTCCGGTTTTACCGGGGCCTTTTCAGGCTGACTCGGTTGCTCCGTCTGTCTGAGCCACATATTGAATGAATCAATGATCTCCTGATCCCACGAAGCCGGTGGCTTCACCACCCTGCTCTCACGATAAAGTCTCTCCAATGAGCGTTTCTTTGGACAGCCTGAATCCTCCATTGCCTCGCGGAGCTCCGACTCGGCTTCACGCAATCCTTTCTCAACATCCTTTTTGCTGACATCCAATGTCCTGGAAATGGCCGTTTCACTGATACCGATCTCATGTTTGAAGAGAAAGTAGCGCTTCTTCTCAACAGACAGTTGTTTGAAGTGCTCCATAAGGACCAAGCTCCAATTACCGTCTTCCTCGATATCACGGGGTAGATAGTTACTCGGCATATCAGTGCTCTGAGAAATGCCTGGATTTCGCACTGACTTGCCGAGGTATGAATAGAAAGACCGCTTGAGATCTTTTGGGGTTTTGATGGTCAGCCCGGAAACCACCAGGTGGCGCCATGCCGAATAGTAGGCTGCCTTGCCATACTCGCCGGTGCCATACTGCCTGACTATAAATCGATAGACACGTCCTCGGTATCGCTCATAGAAGGAGGTAAAACCCTCCTTATCGTGCTGTAATATCTTCTCAAGCACAGCATCGGTATCAAATCTTCTCGATCTCACTTCAATGTAAGCTCCGAGGAGAAACCCTCCTCTCAGACAGGTTGCTGGAATGTGCAGAATCCCTTGCCAGGCACTGATTTTCAAGAATCCATCCATTAGGTTAAAGTGCACAGTTTCGTTGACAATTATAAAGCATACGGCTTATTTTGCCTGTTTTTTGTCAAGCAGCTCAAACAATTTCACAAAAAACACTTGAATTCCAGGTTATTAAGATAAAGTCAAACCACCATCCCATATTTCGGCTGTTGGTAATGTGCTATAAACATCCCTCTTGCCACCCGCAATAACCGTTACGATAGACCGGATACTGAATTTACCGCCTCAAACCCGTTTTCAAATCATCAAGTCCAGCCTTGACATATGCCGGTCTCAGTTATCATCCCAACCTACAATCGCGCCCATACACTGCCGAGGGCGATTGACTCGGTATTGTCACAGACTCATCCGCCGCTGGAGATCATTGTCGTCGACGACGGCTCTGATGACGATACAGCGCGGCTGATGACAGACCGATATGACCAGTGCGACTATCTCTGCCAATCCAATCAAGGCGTCAGCAGTGCGCGAAACCTGGGAATCAAAAAGGCACGTGGCGAGTGGATCGCCTTGCTCGACTCAGACGATCGCTGGTTACCGGATAAACTCCAACTACAGCTCGAGGCATTGGCCGACTCACCGCACCACCGTCTTTGCCACAGCAACGAATTGTGGATACGCAAAGGCGTCAGGGTCAACCAAATGCATAAACACGCGAAAAGCGGGGGCATGATCTTCCAGCGCTGCCTTCCGCTGTGTGTCATCTCTCCCTCATCAGCCATATTGCACCGTACACTGTTTGACGAGTTCGGTCTGTTCGATACCGAACTGCCGGCCTGTGAGGATTATGATCTGTGGCTGAGGATCTGTGCCACAGAAGAGGTCCTGTTTATCGACAAACCCCTGATAGAGAAGTATGGCGGTCATGCCGACCAGTTGTCACAACGCCATTGGGGCATGGACAGATTTCGTGTCTATGCCTTGATCAAGTTGCTTGAAAATAATCCGCTTGAACGGAATGACCGGATTGCCGCCGTGAATATGTTGGTCAAAAAAAGCGGCATCCTGGCCCAGGGCGCAGAGAAGCGTGGTCAATGCGAACGTGCGGAATATTATCGGGCAATTCAGCGCCGATATGCGATGGGATGAGACAGATGCGACAAAGGGACAGCGAGTTTATCAACCTCGTCATAGCGCTTCCCGCCGAGGCGAGGCCATTAATTAACTCACTAAATCTACAACGTGACCAGGCAAACATGAAAATACCTGTTTACCATGGTAACGGGATCCAGTTAGTCATAACCGGGCCTGGAGCGACTGCATCCGCCCAGGGGGTGCGCTATATACACTCGATCAAACCCTGTTCTTCAGCACGATGGATCAATTTGGGTATCTGCGGTCACGGCTCTCTTGATGTCGGCACACCTCTCTTGATCAACCGCGTTATCGATCAGCAAAGCGGCAGGGAGTGGCCACTGCCAATTCGACATTTGATTACCGGGACGACCGGAGCATTGACATGCGTGGCCGAGCCCCAATCCGAATATACGGATGATATGGCCTTCGACATGGAGTCGTCAGGATTCATTCAGGCCGTGAATGATATTGATATGATCGAATATACCAAGATTTTTAAGATCGTTTCGGACAATCCCGCCAATGACTCACGAGGAATCAGTGCTAAATTCGTGGGTACACTGGTTCAACGACAGCTCGGGTTGATTCGCTCAATGATCGATTTGGCCAAGTAACCTGTTTGTCTCCTGCTGAAGCTGATAAGGAAGGTGTTTCCGGCCGCCATTTTTAAATTTGATTACCGTTTGCAACAGGCAATTGTTACCCTATCCGCTCCACACCAGATGACAAACAGTGACAAGTTGAAATGCCGATGGATAAAGAGTCTCATACGTCACCGCGTAAATTACTGGTAACCGGCGCCAGTCACGGTATCGGCGCCGCGATAACGCGGCGATTGCTGAATCGGGGCCATCAAGTAGTGGCCGTTGGACGTGACTTTGCAAGCTGGTCCGACGAAGATGGTCTCGAAAAGCGAATTGTGGACCTCGCTTCCCTCGATACCTTGCCAAAACACTTGGAGGAGATAACAGCTGATCACCCGGACATAAATGGTGCGATCTTGAATGCAGGATCCGGACGCTTCGGCAATATAGAGGAGTTCTCGTATCGGCAGATCAGCGATCTGGTTGCAGTCAATTTACTACAGCATCTTTATGCCGCCCGTGCCCTGGTACCCCTGCTTAAACGATCGGGTCACGGTGATCTGGTAGTCATCGGTTCGGAGGCGGCATTGACCGGGGGGCGCAAGGGTGCTGTCTATTCGGCCTGTAAATTTGCCCTAAGGGGGTTTACCCAGTCACTACGCAGCGAATGCAGCAGCAGCGGCATCAGAGTCTGCCTTATCAATCCCGGTATGGTGGACACGGGTTTTTACGACAAGCTCAATTTCAAGCCGGGTGAACTGGCGGAAAACGCATTGCGCGCGGAAGATATTGCAGACACCGTAATGTTGGTATTGGGATCCCATCCCGGCACGGTATTTGATGAAATCAACCTCAATCCACTGACAAAGGTAATTCAGTTTAAAAACTAAATATGCATTTCGAGTTCCAGCCAATCGGCATCATCCACTCCTGTTTCAAGGAGAAATTCGGTATCCCCAGGCAGTCGCGTCTAATACCCGAAGCCGAGGCTCGGCTGGAGATCCTCCCTCCCTACAACCGGGCGGAGGCCTTTCGAGAACTGGCCGACTACTCACATCTCTGGATTGTGTTCGTATTTCATGCATCTGCAACCGGCGAGTGGAAAGCTACCGTTCGCCCTCCCCGGTTGGGCGGAAACCAACGGGTGGGGGTATTCGCCTCGCGCAGTCCCATACGCCCCAATCCCATCGGTCTCTCTGTGGTCGATCTGCTCGACCTCGATTTGTCACACAACTGTGTCAATCTGCATTTGGGGGGTATCGACCTGTTGGACGGCACACCGGTGCTTGATATCAAACCCTATCTACCCTATGTAGATGCCATTCCGGACGCAAACAGCGGGTACGCCGCCGATGCCCCGGGAAAGGCGATCGAATTGAGCTACTCATCAGCGGCTGAAATGGTTCTCAATCGTCTGCCGCCTGCAGAGGCCCATAAACTGCGGCAGCTGATACTGCGTGTCCTGCAAAATGACCCGCGCCCCGCTTACCTGGATGAAAGCAGAAGGAGTCGTTTCGGTATGCGCCTGCACGATTTCAATATTCGGTGGGAAATCAAGGGGGGGACTTTTCATGTCATCGAGCTGCAATCGATCGAGAATATCTCCGCCGACTGACGGGCAGCCAGCCGGAACTCGTTTCTCCCCGAACGCGGGTCTTTGTTGTATCTGCCCATTTCTTCAAAGAGTGCTTCCTGTAGGCTTAACAAACCGCTATCATTCGCTGATTGGACAAGCAGTTAGAAGCTGAAGCAAATGTCGTGCATTGACACGCTGTCCCAACATCTTGTGCAGATACGCCGAATTGGCAAAAAAATAAACCCAAATCCCTGATGAGTAACGACAAACCCGTCAAACATATCGCGAAACCCGACCTGGTGCAGACGTTTCTGAATCAAGTCCCCGGTAGGGTCTCCGCGATTCTGGAGAATTGGCACCAGTTGGTCCATAGCGACTGGAAAGGCAACCATCTGGATACCCTAATCGAACGAATCACAACACTGAACGAATCAGGAACAAAATTCGGCGTACCGCAAATTGCACAGAGCGGGAGATCCTTGATTTCTCATCTTGGCGACTATCACGGCACCGGCCTGAAGCCCCAACATGACGACGTCGTTGCCCTGGACGGACTGGTTCACGCCTTCAAGGACGCTGCTATTCAGGCCTGTAATCAGCAGGCGGAACTGCTTGCCAGTAAACCTGCGGAAACCGACAAGGATGGATCGGAATTCTCCGCTGAACAGAAGGTGTTTATTCTCGGTATCGATGAAGCGCTGGCGGCGAATCTGACCCGACACCTGCAAGCCAACCAATTCGACGTCGAGTATCTCACCGACGTGGAAGAGATCGTGCACTACTATGAGATCAATCCGGATGATACCAGCTTGCTGATCAGCCATGTGGATTTGCTGGGCAACCTCTTCCCTGATTCGAAAAATGGTGGACTGTGGAACAAGAACAATGCGCTACCCGGCATGCCCGTAGCCTTCATAGCGGACAACCCGGACCTTAAGACCCGACTCTCCGCCATGCGCGTAGATGCCAGTGCCTATTGGGTGAAACCGGTCGATCCCTATCTGGCGGCAAAACGCATCCGCGAACTCTCTTCCACCCATTCGCACACCACCTATCGTGTGCTGATTGTCGAGGATGACCCGGCACAGGCCGATTTTGCCGATGCCATTTTAAGCAAGGCCAATTTCGACTGCCGGTGCGTGACGGATCCGCTGCAGGTCATGGATGTCCTGCAGGATTTCAAACCGGACTTGATCCTGATGGATCTCTATATGCCGGAAGCCAGCGGTACTGAACTGACAACTGTAATCCGGGAAGACAATGAGTTCCTCGACGTGCCGATCGTGTTTCTCTCAGGTGAGCAGGATCTTGACAAACAGCTGAGTGCGCTCAGTTTCGGCGGTGAGGACTTTCTCTCCAAACCGATCGCACCCAAACATCTCATTACCACCGTCACCAACCGCATCCGACGCGCACGCCAACTCAGTCACCGTCTGCACGGGCATACCCGGGGTGAAAAAGAGACCGGCCTTCACTCACGCAACTATCTGCTAGAACGTCTAGACGCCCTTTTACAATCGGAGTCACCAATCGATGAAATCACGGGGATCTTCTTTCTGCAGATAGACAATCCGGAAGAACTCATCAAGTCGGTGGGTATCGGCGGCCTCGATGCGGTACTTGCGATGGTTGCCGATCATCTGAAACAGCACCTGCAGAGCCAGGACATACTGACCCGTTTTGGCGACAACAGCCTGAGCCTGCTTACCTTGCGTCCATCACGGGATGATCTGCAGTCGCTGGGTGAAATGCTATGTCAGTCGATATCCAAACAGATCATCGAGGTCGAGAATACCACTGTCGGTGTCACTCTCAGCATCGGCATCTACCCGGTCGAGAGGAATAATCATGATTCCCGCTCAATTATCGCCCATGCTCAGATCGCCAGTCGCCAGGCCCTTGAAGCAGGCGGCAATCAAATCAAATTCGTTGAAGCGGAGAAATCTCCCCAGGCACAGGCAGGTGAAGGTGCGGCGGTAGACATGGGTACATTGATCGAAAGCGCCATCGAGAAGGACTATTTCGACATCTATTTCCAGCCTATTGTGGCCTTACAGGGCAGCACCCAGGCCCACTACCAGACCCTGCTTCGACTTCAGGAACCCGATGGCAAACTGCATCGTGCCGCAGAGTTCATCCCCGCGGCCGAGGAGCTGGGATTGATCAGCAAGGTGGATCATTGGACTGCGAGACGGGCAGTCCATGTAATCAACGAGCATAAGCTGCAAGGGAATGAAATCCATCTGTTCGTCTCCCAATCCACCGATCTGCTGGAAAACATGGAACGTCTTACCTGGCTGCGCGAAAAACACCGTCAGGGTAAGATACAGAAAGGATCGCTGACCTTCGAGTTCAATATCAACGAAGTGGCAAAAAACCTCAAATCCGCGAAGATCTGTTTCGATATGCTGAGCAAGATCGGCATCTCGTCCCTGCTGACCCGCGCCACACTTACACCGGAAACCGAGCGAGTCATCGAACACCTGCCCATTCAATTTATAAAGCTTGATTTCAACCTGTTACAGGAGCCCGAGCTGGGACTCAAGCAGCTCATCGAACTTGCCCATGGAAAAGGCATCAAAGTCATAGCTCCGCAAGTGGAGGATCCGCGCAGCATCGCCGTTTTGTGGAGCAGCGGTACCGATTACGTACAGGGGAATTTCGTACAGCGGCCGGAAAGCAACCTGATCTACGATTTTAACGAGTCCGTACTCTGAAGCATTCCCCATCCGGGCTACTGACATTGACTCGCCGGGGAATTAGGGAGCCGTATTATGATGCAACTGCAACAATACACCCTGCCACTGCTACTGCTACTGCTACTGATGCTGGTTTCAACACCTGCCATATCGACTGATGAGGCCAGAGCTTATCCGAGACCTGTCGAACCCCTCTATGAGGAAGGGGACGAGCAACTCAGCTGCAGACAGCTGGAACAACGATTGTCTCACCTCGAAAGTCGATCCTACAGTGCCAAACCGGGATTCTATGAGGACCCCTATACCGGGGCGTCCATCTGGATCGGTTCCCTCTGGGTGCCAGGCGCCCTGAGCTATCTGGGTTATTCCGCTATTGCCGAATATCAAGAGAACGATCGTCTTCATCACACCCAGAGCCGAATCGAGGGACTGCGGCGGATGAAGGCCAACCTTCGATGTCATGAGTAGCGATGCCGCTTACCCGTTGTCCGAATCCGGCTTGCGCGAGGGGGAGTATCGCTGGAACGAACTGATCCAGATGGTGCTGCATCACCGGCGTGAGCTGGTTGCCGCCAATCTGATTGCAGTTCTGGGCGCCATAGCCGCCGTGCCCGTGCCCCTGTTGATTCCGTTGTTGGTGGACGAAGTGTTGCTCGACCAACCCGGGAAGGCGATTGCCGCCATGAATTCCCTGTTTCCGCAGGCCTGGCATGGACCGGTGCTGTACATTCTCGCGATTCTGGTTCTCACCCTCATCCTGCGCCTTCTCGCGCTTATCTTCGGTGTATGGCAGACATGGCAGTTCACAAGGATCGCCAAGGATGTCATTTTTCATATCCGGCGGGATTTGCTGCTCAGACTCGAATGTATCTCCATGTCCGCCTACGAGACCATGGGCAGCGGCACCGTCGCCTCCCATCTGGTTACCGATCTGGAAGCCGTGGACAGCTTCGTCAGTGTCACCACCAGCAAGTTCCTTGTGGCTGCGTTGAGTATCATCGGGACCGCGATCGTGTTGCTCTGGATCAACTGGGCCCTGGCCTTGTTCATTCTTTTTCTCAATCCCTTGGTGATCTATTTCACCACTATTTTCGGGCGCAAGGTCAAGCAGCTCAAAAAGAGGGAGAACTCAGCCTTCCAGCTGTTTCAGGAGTCTCTCGAGGAGACCCTGGATGCGATTCAACAGATTCGCGCCAGCAACCGGGAGCGGCACTATATAAGACGCATCATCGACAAGGCCGACAATATCCGCCATCACTCCGCGGCGTTCACCTGGAAGAGTGATGCGGCCAATCGCCTCTCCTTCATGATCTTCCTCTTCGGCTTTGATATCTTCCGCACTGTCAGCATGTTCATGGTGCTCTGGTCCGACCTGACGATTGGGGAAATGTTAGGCGTCTACGCCTATCTCTGGTTCATGATGGGGCCGGTGCAGGAAGTGTTGAATATCCAGTATGCCTACAATGGCGCACAGGCAGCGCTCGGCCGCATAAACGAGATGTTTAGAGTCGACCTTGAGCCGACCTATCCGCACAACCACAACCCCTTTCTCGGCAAACCCACCGTCGGTCTCCGTCTTGAGGATATCCACTTTGCCTATGGCGATGGCTCGTCTGTATTGAACGGTGTCAACCTGGAGGTCAAAGCCGGTGAAAAGGTTGCTTTCGTCGGAGCCAGCGGTGGTGGAAAGACCACCCTGGTACAAATCCTACTGGGCCTCTATCCCGTCAAGGCCGGGCGGGTTCTGTTTGACGAGATTTCCGTAGAGGAGATCGGTATGGACGTCGTACGGGACCATGTCGCCACCGTTCTACAACACCCGGCCCTGCTCAATGACAGTGTCAGGATCAATCTCACCCTGGGACGCGGGATTGCAGATGATAAATTGTGGCAGGCCCTGGAGATCGCACAGTTGCAGGATACCGTGCAAGCCATGGAACATGGTCTGGAGACACTGATCGGTCGTTTCGGTGTCCGCCTGTCCGGCGGACAGCGGCAACGGCTTGCTATTGCACGCATGGTGTTGACCGACCCCAAGGTGGTGATTCTCGATGAAGCCACCTCCTCCCTCGATACCACAACGGAAGGCGACCTCCATGCTGCCCTGCAGCGCTTTCTCAAGGGACGAACGACGATAATCATTGCACATAGACTGAGTGCTGTAAAACAGGCTGACCGGGTGCTTGTATTTGAAGATGGGCAGGTCGTTGAAGAGGGTCGTCATGAGGAATTGTTGGAAAACAACGGCCTCTATACAAACCTGTACGGCCGGCAGGAACAGCAACGCTAGGCCTATTCCAGTGCCCAGCGCCGCAGCACCTGATAACGTGTCCCGGATGAACCCGGGTTCGCCGAAGACGCCAAGACAAACTCGTTCGCCTGCCAGGCAATAGGCGCTGCCAGCTGTTGCGGGACAACCCGGCGCGCCTTCCTGCAAAGGGTGACATGGGGTTTATAACTGCGCTCCTCCGGTTCGTGTCCACAACCGGTCAGGCCATTGTTCAAATCCACGACCAGTTGGCTGAGCGCTGGGGGCGTCTCTCCCGGTGAGGCAAAGAATATCCTGGGTCTCGACCAATAGCCGGTATGATCAATCGACAACTCGATCGGCGCCCCCCTGATGCCATCGGCGACATTTTCGATACAGCGCTTTTGGGATGGCGCTATCTGACCGAGAAAGACCAGGGTCATATGCAGATCCCTTGCAATATGACGACGTCCTTCTCCCGGCTCGGATGTATGCGCCAAGGCACTCAGGCGATACCGCACCTCCTCGTCCGGCCATAGGGCAAAGAAATAACGTTGCTCACTCATCAATCAGTCTGATTACCTCCCTCACTCTGCTATTGAATCCATGCTCCATTCAGTCTCGACACGATAGAGATGCCGCCAGCTTTATTCTCGAGCTTTAAAGTGACTCTCCTATATAACCTTGATTGATGGAACAGAACCCCACCACGTTGATCAATTGGAGGTGCAAGGCGCGCTCAGTATACCCTCAAGTATTCGCAAAGCGCAGACCACCGCCTGCCAACGCACCTGGTTGCGATCACCATTGAAACAGTGCCGCTGGGCCATTCCCTCGCTACCCTTGATCTGCCAGGCGAAGCAGACGGTTCCCACCGGCTTTTCCTTGCTGCCGCCACCGGGCCCGGCAATCCCGCTGATCGCCACCGCAACGTCGGCACCGCTTTCAGTCAATGCTCCTTGCGTCATCTCCAGGACGCAGGCTTCACTTACCGCACCGGATTGTTGCAGGGTTGTTGACGAGACACCCAGCATTGTCTGTTTCGACTGATTGCTGTAAGTCACAAATCCACGCTCGAACCAATCGCTGCTCCCGGGCAGATCGGTCAAAATCTTGGCAAGCCATCCACCGGTGCAGGACTCGGCGACAACCAGGCGATAACCCTGTCGGCGCAGCCGGCCGGCACATACTCCTGTCAGCTCTTCAACGGCTTGAGCCGAGGTTATATCCATCTATTTCACTTTGACCCTTAGATTCTTGCTCTTTTTCGGCCTGTCCGCTTCGACCTGCCAGGTAATGCGTAGATTGATGCGATGCCGTTCCTCATCCTGAGTGGCGGCGACTTTCAACTGCAGCAATCCATTTGGCTGCATGACCATCTCGCCATCCTCATCACTGAGGGTCAGTTTACCTTTTGCGATCCCTTGAGAGATCGACTTTAGAAGCGCCTGAATCGACTCTTTATCCTGCAGCGATTCATGACGGAAGTTTTTCTTACCCTGTCTCATGATTGTTTTCCAACTCTACATCGATTAAGCATAGGCTGATCGGAGATTGCCTATGTAAATGACTTATAGTCGAACACCTTGATATGCGGATAGTCGGTACTGATACCCATCACAAGCTGTTTCGGGTGAAAGATGGTCACTGCGGCGCCCTTTCCTTTGAGCCCTTCCTTAATGCGAGTATAGCGGTCGATAGTGGCGTCGCATTCAAAGTGGATCATCCCCTTACGCAGCATGATCCTTTGTCCGTAATGACGGTTGGCATGGCCATGCACTATGGTGTGGATACCCGCATCGTGCATCAAGTCGCTCCCTTTGCGTGTCAGCGGCATATCCACGTCCCGGTATTTTGTGCGAATCAGATTGGCCATCGGTCCATAGTAAAATTCAAAAATCTCATCTTCGACACTGTCCCTGAACTCCTTGTTGATGTACTTGATGCCTTTACGCTCGATCAGTTTCGCCATCCTGTCATCTATACCTGCATGGACAAAGAGAAAAGAGCCTTGGCGGTAGACCAGTTGCATCTGCTTGAAGAACCAACTGAACTCTCCCTTGGGCTTGAGAAACAGCTGTTGCCATTTCATCACAGCGGCATAGACATGGCGCAATGAGAGACCTACCGCCTCGCAGTCCGATTCAAAGTCGTCTATCTTCTCCTTGAGACGTTTCAGCTCCCTGGCCATACGTTTATCGGGCATCACCCAGCTCGCCATTTTCGGAAACTCCTTAAACCAGCGCTTCGGCGGGTAGAGTATGCGTCGGCAGGTGCGGGTGGGCGGCACACCCTTCAATGCATCCTTATCCTGAAGATACTCATCGACGATTTCACGCAACATGGGTATGACCTTGCTGCCCATGCGAATAAAGAAGTGGTCGTGGCGAGGATCGGGATCCATGCCCACCGATGCAATACCCAACTTGATGCGCAGATCGTGATTACCCGCCAGCAGCACTACCTTGGCTCCCAGTTGTTTCAGCTGCTGTATCGACCGCAACAGTTTTAGGTTGCTTGGCCCCTTGTCGAAACAGTCTCCGCCGATGACGAAAATGGCATCTTTGCCATGTGAGGTCAGCTTCAACGCATGCTGTTTACTCCCTGTCTTTTTCACCCCACCCGATGCCACCAGAGAGGCGATCAAGGCATCCGCGTCGGCATGCATGTCGGAGAAGAAGAAGAGCTTGCGTTTCGGCCACTGCCATTTACCCCGTTTCACCACTTCTCTCAACAGCCCCGCCGTTGAACTTCGCTGCCCCCTCTCTTTGACAACCGAACGCTGTCTGCCCAAGAGCCACGGCTGACTGTTTGTAGGCAGTTCCACATCAAGCCATTTCCGGCCCTTGTATACCGGCAGATACCGGGTGTGACCTTCGATACCGTTTTTATTCTTAGTCGTCAAATGATTCACCTTTCGTGCGGATCTTCCACTCTCCAGTCAGATGCTGCCATGATCCATCCGGCAGGCGTTCGAGAAAAACCGGCCGGCAATGATACATACTCAGTGCCGCAATCTGATCAAATGACAATACACCGAGATGGTGGGCGGCATGACGAAAGGCAGCACCATGACCGACAAACAACTTCACGCTATCCGACTTTACCTGCGATTGCAGTTCGACAAGCCGGCGCTCCATGTGCTCCGCCAACCGTTGACCGGCATCCATAAGCGACTCCGCCCCCTGAAGCGGCAGTCGATAGTGGCTGTCGGACTTCCAACCAGCCGGCGGCGGCGAAAACCGGGGATCGTCCCGCAACACCGACTCTATCTGTTGCAACGACAGGTTGGCCGCTGAACCCAGGGAACGCTCGGCCAGTGCATCGTATGATTCGATTTGCAATCTATCCCGACTTGCAATCTGCAATCCCTTGCGAATCATTTCCGCGGTCTGCCAACCACGCAACAAGCGCGAACTGTCGATTACCGGATGCAAGCGCCATTTGAACATTTCGAGGACACCCTGAATCAGGGTTACCGAGCGCTCTGCCTGCTCTGACCCAATCCCGGTCAGGGGATAGGGTTGCAGCGCACTCGGGGTATCAGGCAGTTGGTGATACTCGCCATGACGCAATATGGCGGCTATCAATCTAGCCACGACTCAGTGCCTTACTAGTCATAGGGTGTTTGTTGATCAAGACCATGCGTTTGACGACCTACCCTTTCAATTGCTTGGACAGGGCTTGTATCATCGGTTTCAATTCAGCCTGCTTGACCCGTTTCATCGCCTGCTTAGGCGCCAGCCACTCGCGTCCGCGATGATGCTCCTCCCACTCGTCTTCCGGCAATTCGCGGGTGACCTGCATCGGGTAGACGCTCACCGTGCATTCTGCACCCCATTTTTCATAGGAATAGGCGCCTATGGGCTCTTCAGCAACCTCCCCCTCGACCCCCGCCTCCTCCAAGGCCTCTTTTGCTGCCGAATCCTGCAGACTCAATGCGGGTTCGCTGATCCCTTTCGGCAATACCCAATGCTTCCGCTTACTCGACATGACCACCAGGATTTCAACCTCACCCTCCTCTACCCGATAAGGAATCACCGAGGATTGTTTGTAGTAATAGGCCGGCCGATCCCGCATCTCAGTGCCATGTTCATCGGGAAAGGGGAATTTATTGTCCAAACTGCTCGGGCGAACGATTGACAGCAGCTCACCGTCCCCAGTCTTCAGATCAATCCAGTCATCCGGCATTTCAATATGCGCCAAAGTTGCGGTGGGAATCAGTTTGCCGTCACTGGGCAAAGGGATGCGTTCACCGTGCAGATATTCTGTCAGCATCTCCAATCCCGGGTTGTGCCCCACCAACATGACCCGCTTGCTGTCAGGCGGCACATCCGAGAGCACCCGCAACAACTCACCCACATTGGCGGCATAGATGCGCCGATCCTGTACGATGGCATCGGCATCGCCACCCATCGCCTTCACCGTCTTCTGAGCCGTCACGATGGCACGCTCTGCGGGTGAACTGATGACATAATCGGGCTGTAACTGCTGCTGCAGCAACCACACCCCCATGCGTTGGGCGCCACGTTTGCCGCGATCCTTTAGCGGACGCTTGAAATCCTCCAACTGTTGACTCCAATCGGACTTCCCGTGTCTGAGCAACATCAATTCTCTAGTCATTGTCTGTCTGCCTCATACAGTTCTTAGTTGCGGGGTGTCTGCTTGCTAGGGCCTGTCAACACTCATCCATAACTTCAAACACAACTCTTTCAACCCGGCAAAATCAATTTTACCTGTCACCTCATAGATCGGGACACGCTTCAGCAGATCCAGATAAGGAGCGGGCGGAAGCGGTTCATCATCCCTTATAAACTCACCAAGGCTATCCTGAAAGAATGGTCCTGGAGACTTCATCACCGCATTCAGCAATTCACTGCGTTGTGCAATATCGACCTTTGTCATCTTAACCGGCGCACGCTCATCCCTGCTCCAGTTCAGGATCACCATCGCCTCAAAGGATACAGGTGTCGAGGTATCGATACGATCGCGGCCATACAGCCGTTCTACATCCACATCGAACTTCTCTTCAAGCTCCCATAGCTCCTGTTGCGGCAATTTCAGCAGCTGTTCCCTTCTCTGTTCATCGATCAGTGGTGCAAGCCGCGAGCTGTTCACCACGGTGCCTGGATTGATACGGGGAAGCTTGGGGATGCCCACCGCCTCCACCCCGACGCCCCGGCGGCGCAGGAAGAGCCGGTCGTTGGTCAGATAGCGACTCTTCGGGTGTTCCATCAGATGCAGCATCAGGGTCGACTTGCCACCCCCGGAAAATCCGGCCATGGCGATCGCATGATTATTCAGGATCAGGCCGGCGGCGTGACAGATCAGCCACTCCCGCTGCTGCAGCCAGTTCATTACCTGCGAATTGATGAAATTGATCAGCTGGTTGTCATATTCCTCACAAGGTCCGACCGCGATGCGCCACTGCTCGCTCTGCAGAAACAGCATGCCGGTGCGCACCTTGAGCACCAGGCGGCCGTCCGTCAGTTCCACATAGGCATCCTTGCGCCCGCTTTTGCCCGCTTCGCGGCGCCAGTCGATAAACGGCAGGCCGGTCTCGAGCTTGTCGCTCTCTATCGCAGTGACCTCGATGGCCGCCAGAGCCCTGGTCTTGGGCAGATGATGAAAATAACCTGCCAACCGATCCAGCAGTGACTGACTGTTGGAACGAATCACCAGGACACAATCACCTATGTTCAGCTGCAACGGCTCCCCGCATAGTTGTACCTTTTGCATAAGCAGCTTGGCCGCATCCCCGGCACTGCTGACGCCAATCCACTCCGCAGGCGTGTTCATACGTCGAGTTCCTCCAGTATATAGGCCACATAGCGGGATGGCACATCGATGCCCATACCCTCTTTCGCGCCGCGAAAACCACCGAATGCTGAGACCTCGAAAACCACCGGCCCCTGTTCGGTCTCCGCCACATCTACAGTGGTAAAGTCGAGACCGAAGATTGCCTGCGCCTTGCGGGCAAGCGTCACCAACGCCTCGTCGGCCTGATAACCCTCGTAGTGACCGCCGCTTCTGATGGTGGTGTTCCAGGTCCCCGATTTTCCCACCCGGGCGTAGCTGCCGAGATATTCCCCATCGAGAAACACCATTCCCAGATCCCTGCCCGGTAGCGCCAGCTTTTTCTGGATATAGATCACCGGATTGTCCACTCGAAAGGCCTCGATCTGTTGCAGCAGCTGTTGCGGATCCTGATCGGCATCGATCAACGTCATCCCTCTGGCCTTGGTGGAATAGAGCGGTTTGAAGACTGCCGACCCGAATGCGGTGACCGTATCGGCAGCGACGGCACTGCTCTCGGTGATACGGGTTGGGGGCATGGGAATATCCGCATTGTAGAGTGACAGGGTGCAGCTGAGGCGGTCGATCAGGCGGATGATACGCTCTACCTTGCTGAACACCCTCACCCCGGCACGCTGCAACTGGCGCAACATCTCCAGTCTGTCCAGGACATGGGGACTGTACTCTTCGCTGATCTTTTTCACCACGACCCCATCGAGACGGGTCAGATCATGCTCCCGATAGACGAGTCTGCCGCTGTCGAGTTCGGCGCAAACCTCGGCCATGTCGATCACCAGGCGAAAGCCTGTGGCCGCCTCCACCGCGTCCGCCAGGGCCTCCGTGGACCATTTTCCGGGGATGCCGACCACCCCGATCTTAGGTTTAGCCAATGAATATCTCCTTTACGGGCACCACAAATGGGCGCTTGGATTTGGATTCGCTCTCGAGCAGTCTCTCCATCAGATAGGTGGCGCGCGAGAACATGCGCTCCGACAGGGATTTATCAAGAATAAAACGGGTTGATGTGGCAAAGGAGCGGATCAGGCCCATCGCCAGCCGCAGCTCGAAGCTCTGATCCCCCTGTTTGCGGGCAAAGGCCCTGGCAAAGCGATAGAAGGCGTGGCAGAGATCCATGATCCGCTGCCTGACCCGGGGATCGAACACCCGCAGTCGATAGTTGGAGACCATGAAGACGCTGACATCCTGCAGATAGTCCATATAGCTGGAACGGTGCAGATCGATGAAGTTGATACGTTTCTCCCGCGGATCGAAGATGATGTTATCGACGTTGAAATCACCATGGATATAGACGGAAAACGGCGCCTTGACGTCAGACTCGAAGCGCTGCATCCGTTTCAGGAGATCGTCGAATGCGGGAAACGCTGTGCCTCCGATATTGACCGCAGGCTGTCTGAATTCGGGATGGATGGCATACACGTCCCCCATGCGCTTCGCCAGCTGTTTCATATACCCGGCGGAGACAGTTTTTTTGGTCTTGGTCTCAAGCCATACCCGTGTCAGGGTCTTGGTCAGATGATTCAGGGCCTGCTGAAGCAGCGCATCCGAACCGTCCAGCAGGATCTGTTCGAAGGTCTGCCCCGCCAGGTGCTCAATCAACAGGGCCGCGGAATCGCCCTGTTTCTGATAGGCGAGGACCTTCGGCGCCAGTCCGGGAAAGATATCGTGCCAATCATTGACCCGCTGCTTCTCCTCCTTCAGCTTACGCTTGCGGCCATCCTTGAAGATGGCGTGGTAACCGCTGCCCTCTTCATCGCTGCTGAGCGCATTGATGGCGCTGCCCGATTTGGTCTCTGCGATCGGTTTGAACGCCAGTTTATCGATGTCGTTCACCGTCTTGAGCTCTGTCACCGAGGCATTGAACGCATGGTAACGGTCGGTACTGAAATGCTGTCCCATCGACGCGGAGATGATCGCCTCGCTGACCCGCAACATGGCATTGCCCATCTGCTCGATAATATGCGCCAACATGATGAGCGAAATCCGATCCGCCGGATGCTTCTCCTTTTTCAGCAGCCGTGAGTATCGTTTGAGCTGTTTTTGGTAGGCATCGACCAGGCGTCGCTCCACCTTGCCGATCTTCAGGGCCTGGCGGGTATCCTTGGCCGACAATGCGGGTTCGATCAACTCCAGCCCATTGCTGACCCGATCGATCATGGCGAGAAAATCCTTCACCTTCAGCATACCCCGATGCTGGACATGGGCGCTCTGCATCACCGCATCCCGGCAAAGCTCCACAATCCGCTCCAGCTGGCTGGCGATCACCTCCACCGATCTCAACAACTGGTAATCCGCATCCCGCCCGCGGGATGATGACATCTCACGCAAACAGTGGTTATGGATGCTCAGCTTCAGGTTTTCCACATACCCCTGACGGTCCAGCAGCCGCATGGGGATGGTTGCCGTAGGCAGGGTCAGATAATCTTCCAGCAGGGAGAGGTGGGTGGTGGTCTCAGTCAGTAGAAAATGAAGATTTTCCTGGATGCTTTTGGCGAGGGGCATGTTAGTCGATGACTCCCAGATATGTCGGTGTCGTCGCTTGCGCAAGACCGGGCAGATGGGTTGCCAATCCCTTGGGGAAGATCTCATGGTTGAGGATATCGGCAAAGGGCACCCACACCACATCGACCTGATGCTTGTCGGGATGGTGACCCGATGCGGGTTGATAGCTCGCCGGCAGAGAGCAGCCGAACAGAAACTCAACCAGATGCCGCACCGAAGGGTAGAACGTATCGCGCTGTTTGTAGAAATCGGCAATGGCGAGCAGGCTCTCGATCTCCACGGTGGCGCCGATCTCCTCCTCGCATTCACGCACCAGTGCCTGGACCAGGGTCTCGTGCACATCCTGGCCTCCGCCGGGAAGGGTGTACCAGGTCCCGCGCTGTTGCGCCCATTTCTTCTGCATCAATACCGCATGATCACGTACGATCACAGCGCGCACGGCATTACGGATGTTCGGTTCGAGCCCTTTTTTTTGTGGTCGGTCGTTCATTGGGCAGTTGAGTAGCCACCTTTTTGCTCATTGTAATAATCATTGATTAGAAAAAGCATTGCTATCAATCATTATTAATGCAGTTATTATTATTTATTTATCCGGCGTTCACGACCCATAACAGAATCGGGATGCGAGCAGGCACCCGTTGCATACCCGAGACTATAGGCTCGCTAAGTTGACAGCCTGCCGGCTAATACCGATCCCCAACACAAAACGACCAGCAGCAGGGATATCAAAACCGCCGCAGATCCCTGATCCTTGGCCCGTCCCGACAACTGATGCTTTTCATCGCCGATCCTGTCG
Source organism: Candidatus Thiodiazotropha sp. (assembly GCA_040506195.1). Taxonomy (GTDB): domain Bacteria; phylum Pseudomonadota; class Gammaproteobacteria; order Chromatiales; family Chromatiaceae; genus Thiodiazotropha. Next base: position 55,586 of record JBEVXH010000002.1, read on the forward strand.
ACAACGCTTTCGATGGCACTGTTGATCAGCTCCACGATCAGCACGATCAACAGCGGCGCCACCAGCAATGCCCGCTCCACGCCGTCATTCCCCAACCAGAACCCCAGGGGCGCCAGCAGCATCAGCAGATAGGCCTCCTGCCTGAACGCCTCCTCATGCTCAAAGGTCGCTCTCAGGCCTTTCATAGACCAGCCCAGGGCATTTGCCAAACGCCCGATGCCTGTATTCTGTTGTGGTTTCTCTGACATGACGGCATTTCTAACAGCTTACGCAAAAAAAATCGACCGCCTCAAAACAAATCATATTCCCCACATCAAACCGCAACAGTCCGCCCCTATGGTGCGCGTGCAATGAAGCGCATGAGAACAAGTATACGGCGACGCTAGGTTATAAGAGTCTCTTCATATCCGATACCCACCTCGGCCTCAACGCCTCCCGCACCGAATACCTCCTCGACTTCCGCAAACACACCGATGGCGACAACCTCTATCTGACGGGGGATATTATCGATTTCTGGAAAATGCGATCCGGGTGATACTGGCCAATCATCAACTCGGCCTGGTGATGCCGGAGGCGATGGCCTGCGGCGTACCCGTCGTCGCCTACCCGGTTGAGGGCCCGATCGATGTGATCAGGAACTGCTCAAACGGCTGGATGGACGAAAACCTGCCGGCCGCCGTCACCAGGTCCCTAGACCTAAACGGTGCGGCTTGCCGTACCGAGATATTTCACAAATATCGGCGCTGACCCATCAGGGAGAGGTTGAGCAGAACCGCCCATGTTCTCTAGAATAACGCTATGACCAATAAAATAATGCTTAGCTGAAGACCATGGAAGATCTTAACCACCCTTTAAGCGAAGAGGAGATCGAACGACTCGATCAATTCCTGCTGAACCGCATCGACGACCAGTTCGTCGCAGAGGGGATGGATGAAGGTATCTTCGACATCTCCACCCTGGACGGCTTCCTCACCGCCATCGCCAGCGGGCCGGTAACCATCCCGCCATCCGTGTGGCTGCCTTCGATCTGGGGCGACTTTGAGCCGGAATGGGAAAACGAGGAGGCCTTCAGCGAAATCCTCTCCCTCTTGATTCGCCACCTGAACGGTATCGTGACCACCCTGATGGAACACCCCGAGGATTTCGAACCCCTCTACCTGGAACGCATCGTCGAAAACACAACCGTTCTCATCGTGGACGAATGGTGCGAAGGCTACCACCGCGGTACGGAACTCTCCCCCGACCATTGGCGCAGCGGCGGCAAAGAGATGGCCGCCCTGCTGAGCCCAATCCTCGCCTTCACCGCGGCAACCGACTGGAAGGGACACGGCAAATCCTACGATGTGGTCGAATCCATCCAGCTGAAAATCGCCCCCAACGCCAGGCAGATCCACGCCTACTGGCTATCCAGACGCGACGAAATCCCACAAGATGAGTTAATTAAAAAACGCGAACAACCCCCAGTCGGCCGCAACGACCCCTGCCCCTGCGGCAGCGGCAAGAAATACAAAAAGTGCTGCCTGCACTGATCTGATCAATCCACCGTAGGGTGCGCCTTGGCGCACCGCTAAATCCCGAGTTAACCCCCTCCCCCCTGCATCTCGTTCCCACGCTCCAGCGTGGGAATGCATACCTCAGACAAAACCCAGGACCAAATATTCGTTCCCACGCTGGAGCAAGTAGACGAGCAACTAATCAGAAAAAAGTTAAAAGGCGTTCATTATTGATTTACTAACCATTTCCCATAAGATAGGCCATTGAAATTTCTGGAAGCAAGGGACAATCGTTTAATTCCCTTTCAGCGTATGGAATGCCTATGCCCATCCCCGACTATCAATCAATCATGCGTCCCCTCCTGGCCTTAATCTCAGATGGCCAGCCACACACAATCTCGGATCTGCATCACAACCTCTGTAATCATTTCCAGCTGACGCCGGAAGAGATCAAACAGCGCACACCCAGCGGTGGCCAGACCACTATGCGTAACCGGGTAGGATGGGCGAGAACCTATCTCAACAAAGCAGGGTTATTGGAGATCCCTGCCCGCGCCCAGGTCAAGATCACCGGTTCAGGGCTGCAAGCCCTCAAAGAGCGCCCAGACAGGATAGATCTTGCCTATCTGAAGCAATTCGAGACATTCAGGGCCTTCACGACACCCAAGAAATCAGATCATACTACCCAGGCAGCAGACACCACGCCAGAGAGCATCACCACCCCCGACGAACAGATCGAATCCGCCTACCAGACCCTCAACCAATCCCTGGGCGACGAACTCCTCACTACCCTGAAAGCGGGCAACTTCGAGTTCTTCGAGAGAGTCGTGGTCGATCTGATGCTCGCCATGGGCTACGGAGGGTCGCGCCAGGATGCCGGCCAGGCCACCCAGTCCACCAACGATGACGGTATCGACGGCATCATCAAGGAAGACCGCCTCGGCCTGGATGTGATCTACCTGCAGGCCAAGAAATGGGAAAAGACCGTCCACCGGCCGGAGATCGACAAATTCATCGGCACCCTCACCCGCCAAAGGGCCAGAAAGGGGGTGTTCATCACCACATCGGACTTTTCAACCGGGGCGAAAGAGGCCGTGAACAGCCTGGATATGAAAGTGGTGCTCATCGATGGCCAGCAGTTGGCCGGGTTGATGATAGAGCACAACCTCGGTGTGACCTCTAAAGAGGTCTACAAAGTCAAGCAAATAGACAGCGACTACTTCAGCGAAGAGCGCTGAGGCAGCCAGGATTTAAGGTATGACCTCCAACGAAGAACAGCAATTACTCCCTCGTTCCCTCACTCCCGAGCCCCTCGTTCCCACGCTCCAGCGTGGGAATGCATACAGCAGATAGAATAATGAAACGAAGGTATAGGTATGCATTCCCACGTGTGACCGTAAGAAAGAGTAACGAGTGACCCGTATAATCCACCCATGCCTCTAACCACTCCAGCAATTAGGAATTCCATTCCTCCCTGAACCGACAACACTCTTCACTATTCCATTGATATTCATGCAAAAGTAATATAAACATAAACAATTCATTGAACCGACAGGCCAGAGACTTCACGGAAGACCTCATTGAGCAACAGAAAAAACAATCGGGAGTCACAAAGAACAGTCGGTAAACTCATTGGTCCGGTGGTGTAGATCATGACACCGCCCGAAGAGACCCTCCTCGAAACCGAAACCCGCGAAGCGATCGACCGCAAACTCACCGACGCCGGCTGGGTCATCCAGGACAAAAAGCGAATCAACCTCTATGAATCCCTGGGCGTGGCGGTACGTGAGATGGACACCGACACCGGCCCCGCTGACTACATGCTCTTCATCGACGGCAAGGCCTGCGGCATCATCGAAGCCAAGCGGGAAGGCACGGATCTCGGGGGCGTGGCCGAACAATCCGCCCGCTACGCCACCTCCAACATCAAATTCATCGAGCGCTGGGTAGCGGAAGACCAGCCCCTGCCCCTGTTATACGAGGCGACTAACCACGAGATACGCTTTCGGGACGAGCGTGACCCCCACCCCCGCTCACGCAATATCTTCCACTTCCATCGCCCCGAAACCCTGCTCGATAGACTGCAGGAAGAAGAGACCTTACGCGCAAGACTGCAACAACTGCCCGGGCTAAACACCGAAAACCTGCGCAACTGCCAAATCGACGCCATCAAAGGCATTGAGCACAGCCTCAAGCAAGGCAAACCCCGTGCCCTGCTGCAAATGGCCACCGGCTCCGGTAAAACCTACACCGCCGTCACCCAGGTCTATCGCCTGGCCAAGTTCGCCAAAGTCAAACGCGTCTTATTCCTGGTCGACCGTGGCAACCTCGCCACCAATGCCAAGGATGAATTTGAACAGTTCGTCATCCCTCACGATGGCCGCAAATTCACCCAACACTACAACGTCAACATTCTCGGCCGAGCCGGCAACCCCGACGCCACCAAGGTCACCATCTCCACCATCCAGCGCCTGTATTCCCAACTCACCAACCAGGAGCTGGATGACGAAGCCGACGAACATTCCGGCTTCGAAGTAGAAGCAAGCACCATCAATAAAGAGCCCAGGCCCGTCAGCTACAACCCCGACATCCCCATCGAAGAGTTCGATATCATCATCATCGACGAATGCCACCGCTCCATCTACAACCTCTGGCGCCAGGTGCTCGAATACTTCGATGCCTTCCTGATTGGCCTCACCGCCACACCCACCAAAAAGACCATCGGCTTTTTTAATCAAAACCTCGTCTCCGAATACACCCACGAAGACGCCGTGGTCGACAAGGTCAATGTGGGCTACGACATCTACCGCATCAAAACCGTGCTCACCGAACAGGGCAACACTATCGAAGCCGGCACCGCCGTCGAAATCCGTGACCGCCTCACCAAGCAAAAACGCCTCGAAGTGCTCGATAGCCAGGAAGAATGGCTCGCCCAACAACTCGACCGTAGCGTCCTGGCCCCCAATCAGATTCGCACCGTCATCCAGGCCTTCAAAGACAGTTGCCTGAAAGAATGCTTCCCCCATCGCAACTGGCAACAAGACAAAATGGAATGGGTCCCCAAAACCCTCATCTTCGCCAAAGACGACGACCACTGCGACCGCATCGTTGATGCCGTGCGCGAAGCCTTCGATGAAGGTAGCGCCTTCTGCAAAAAGATCACCTACAAAGTCGGCAAAAAAACCGCAGAAGAATCCATCAAAGCCTTCCGCACTGATCCGCAATACCACATCGCCGTCACCGTCGACATGATCGCCACCGGCACTGACATCCGGCCGCTGGAATGCGTCATGTTCATGCGCGATGTCAAAAGCCAGGCCTACTACGAACAAATGAAAGGCCGCGGCACCCGCATCATCAGCCGCGACGAACTGCACAAAGTCACCCCCGATGCCCCCGGCAAAAGCCGCTTTTTGGCCTCTTTGAAATATAGAAATAAAGGATGTTCGTATGCAGGAATTAGAGTCAATTAAATTGAAACTCCGCAAATTTGCCGAAGACCGCGACTGGGATCAGTTCCACTCGCCGAAGAACCTTTCAATGGCGCTAATAGCGGAGGCGGCTGAGCTCGTAGAGCATTTTCAATGGCTGACAGAAAAACAATCACACAACTTATCAGAAGATAAAATACGAGAAGTAGAGGAGGAGCTAGCAGATATACAGATTTACCTTATCAAGATTTCAGATAAGTTGAATATTGATTTATTGAATGCGGTAAATAAGAAAATAGAAATAAACGAGAAAAAATATCCGCCAGAAAAAGTAAAAGGTAGTTCTAAAAAATATACGGAAGGCGGTTTCGGATAATAAGTGCAATTGGTAGAAGAGAGGCCAGCTGGTAGAGTCAGCGCTTCTCCCGACCAAGAGATGAAGCACTTATGAGCTACAACCAGCTGACCGAGAATGAACGATATCAAATTTTCATGCTAAAGAAAGCCGGACATTCGCAGAAAGAGATTGCAGGTCTGGTGGGGCGAAGTCCCTCCACCATCAGTCGTGAGCTGAGGCGCAACCAAGGATTGCGTGGATACAGGCCAAAACAAGCGCAAAGGTTGTCAGATGCACGGCGCAAAGGGGCCTATAAGGCCCGCAAAGTGACCCGTGATGTCATAAGTGCCATTGAGTCATTGATTCGTCAGGAATTAAGCCCACAGCAAGTCGTGAGCTATCTGGCCAGGCACCAAGGCATCTCATTGCATCATGAAACAGTGTATCAGCTGATTTATGCTGATAAGGAAAGCGGTGGTAATTTGTACACGCACCTGAGAGTTGCCTCAAAACCATATCGTAAGCGCTATGGTAGCTATGATCGGCGTGGAAAGATCAAGGGCCGGGTCAGCATTGATGATCGCCCAATGGTTGTCGACAGCGGCAATCGTATTGGTGATTGGGAGGGAGATACCATCATTGGCAAGGGGCGCAGAAGTGCGCTATTGACTATGGTTGAGCGTAAAACGCTGTATACCGTGATTGTGAGATTAACTGGCAAGCGGGCAGATCTTCTGGCTGAAGCAGCCATTCAGGGTTTGCAGCACCTGAAGGATAGAGTGAAAACGATCACTTTGGATAATGGCCTTGAATTTGCCAGGCATGAAACTATCGCTGAGGGATTGGGAGCCGATATCTATTTTGCCCACCCATATGCATCGTGGGAGCGTGTGATCAATGAAAATACGAATGGATTGATCAGACAGTATTTTTCTAAGGGTACTGACTTTAACCAGGTGACTGATGCTCAAATTGAGCATGTAATGACCCGCCTCAACAATAGACCAAGAGCTACAAGAGGCAACAGGTCACCGAATGAACTATTTATGGGGCAGCGAGAAGATTTGCTCGTTGCATAATTGAATTGCAGTTATTACTTGAAACCGCGGAATATTAGAAGCCATCGAAAACTACGGAAAAACTCATGATAGTTTATTCGGCAACAAAATCAGAATTCAATAGCGATGTCATCACAAATGCTATCGCAGACAAAATACTGAATAAATTTCAAGAAAAACTGGGCCGCACGACTACTAAACAAGAAATCGACTCATGGAAAAACTCCATGATGTATATGAACAACATTCTTAGTGACAATGATATACCCAGCAATGCTGGAGTATCTATCGAATACAAAATTCCGCAAACTTCGAATCGTATCGATTTTATCCTTACCGGTAAGGATCGACACAAAACTGATACAGTAATTATTGTCGAGCTCAAGCAATGGACGGATGTAAAACGTACTGGCAAAGACGCAATCGTCGAAACTTGTTTAGGAAAGGGAAGGCATGAAGTCAATCATCCCTCATACCAGGCGTGGACCTATGCCGCACTGCTGCAGGATTTCAACGAAACCGTCAGGGAAGAAGACATTGCGCTCAAACCCTGCGCCTATCTCCACAACTGCGAAGCCTACGACGTCATCAACCATTCCTGCTATCACGAGCACACAGCAAAAGCTCCGTCATTCCTCAAAAATGACACCCGGCGACTGCGAAGTTTTATAAAGCAACACGTCAAATATGGCGATGCCAACAACATCATGTACCGTATAGACCACGGCAAAATAAAACCTTCCAAGAATCTCGCGGATACCCTGGTTTCTCTCATGAAGGGCAATCCTGAATTCATCATGATCGACGACCAAAAACTCGTCTTCGAAACCGTTTTAGCGCTCGCCGAACAATCGACAACCGATAATAAACACGTGCTCATCATTGAAGGAGGGCCCGGCACTGGCAAATCCGTGGTCGCCATCAACCTGTTGGTAGAACTCACCCGGGTGGAAAAGTTAGTTCAGTACGTCACAAAAAACGCCGCTCCGCGCGAAGTATATCGATCCAAACTCACGGGTTCGTTCAAAAAAAGCCATATCGATAATCTGTTCAAAGGATCAGGGAGTTATCACCGTGTGGAGCCGAATGCTCTCGATGTGCTCGTAGTCGATGAAGCTCATCGGCTAGTAGAAAGAGGTACTTATGATCCTGTAGGTGGTAACCAAATCAAAGAAATCATCAACGCCGCCAAACACAGCGTGTTCTTCATCGACGAAGATCAACGTGTTACCTGGAAAGACATCGGTGAAAAACAGGAAATCAGAAAATGGACCAGGCTTGCCGGTGCCACCGTGCACGAATTGGAACTCGCCTCTCAGTTTCGCTGTAACGGCTCTGATGGCTACCTTGCCTGGGTGGATAACGGATTACAAATTAGGCAAACGGCCAACGAAACCCTTGAAGGAATTGACTACGATTTCCGAGTCTTTGATTCGCCCAATGAATTGCGTGATACCATTTTCGAAAAGAATCGCGAAAACAATAAGGCACGTCTCGTCGCCGGTTATTGCTGGGATTGGGTCAGCCAAAAAGATCCAAGCCAAAATGACATCGTATTCAAAGAATACAACTTCTCCATGAAATGGAATCTCAAAACCGACGGCAGTCTCTGGATTATGAAACCGGAAACCATCAAAGAAATCGGCTGCATCCATACCTGCCAAGGCCTGGAGTTAGACTACATCGGCGTCATTGTTGGACCCGATCTTATTGTACGTAATGGGCTAATCATCTCCGATGCTGCACAGCGCTCAAAAATGGATAGCTCGGTCAAGGGTTATAAAAAACTACTCCAAGAAAACTCAGAAACAGCAAAAGCACGCGCCGATACTATTATCAAGAATACCTACCGAACATTAATGACAAGAGGACAAAAAGGCTGCTACCTCTACTGCACTGATCCAGAAACAAACGCCTATTTCAAAGCGCTGGTCTCAGAAAAACAAAAAGAAGAGCAAACAGCCGCAGAACAACAAAACTTACCATTTCGAAGACTATCTCCCGAAGAAGTTAAGCCATATGAAAACGCAGTTCCAATGTATAATCTTGAAGTGGCTGCAGGTGAATTTAGCAACCCACAGCAAGTTGACGAATGTGAATGGGTAGAATTACCAGACTCATTTCGGCCGCAGCAAGGTCACTTTGTGGCAAGAGTTATAGGAGAATCAATGAACAAGCGTATCCCCAATGGTGCATGGTGCTTGTTCAAGGGTAATCCAGGGGGGAGCAGAAACAATAAGGTTGTTCTTGTTCAACACAGGGATATTCAGGATCAGGATACTGGCGCCACCTACACAGTAAAGCTATATAACAGCGAGAAACATACTGCTGGTGATGAGTGGCAACATAGCAAAATCGTGTTAAAGCCAGACTCATCTATCAATGGCTATAGAAATCTTGAATTTGATGCGGAATTAGAGGGCGAGTTATACGTTATTGGCGAATTTGTGGCGGTGATTGGATGAATGCAATCAATCAATTGTTTTCGACCGCATTGGTTATTTTATAAAATGGATCGAAAAAAATGATTTGCAACAATTTAAAGCGGACAAAACATGTAGTCAATATTGGCGTCTGTTTTTAAAGGTGGTTTCGTTAAAAGGGCGCATTCTAGGATGGGATAACAGTTATGTCAGACCAATTATCGCGAAACAAAAGTAGATTAGATAGAAGCGTAATTTCCTATGCGTTCCTCGCCCAAGCGACTAGAGGTGAAGGAGACTTGTTTAGCGGATTAGCGCCGATATTTAAACCAATAGCAAAGATTCATGCTGGTAAGACATTTGATGCATCCGAATTCTCTAAACTCGTAGATGAGTTATATGGTCTAAAGGTGCATCCGTGGGCGGTGGATGATCTAATCCCTCGTTTAGAGAATGCAGGTCTACTATTGAGGACCCAACATACTGAAGAAATGCATGAGTATGTTTATGCAGAAATAACTGAAGAGTTTGATGCCGTAACGGAAAAAGATATTAAGTATGTAATTCAACGGTTCGTCGAGTTCGCAAAACCAATTCTGCAACAAAATCGATTACCAGTTGACGAAGTAGCGCTTGAAGAGGGATTTTTGTCGCAGCTCGTGGATATGAGCTTTGTATCAATTCTATTAAAACCAGACCGGACGAAAGAAGACGCTCGGGGTACTGGAACAATAACACTTAAGAAACCGAAAGAGCAGGCCGAGTGGGAGGAGCATATATCAACTCGAGCAAAAGTGGACGTGCTTTGCGCGTCGTTTATCGTCGATGTTTATCATAACGATGAAGGTTTATATGACCTGATAATGAGGATTGCCACCGGCGCAATTATCTCCGAGGTGGTGCTAAATTTACAAGACCCTGGCGAAACCGTATCACTTAAAGGCTTGAATGTGATGTTGGACGCGCCGTTTTTAATGTCCGCATTGAATTTGTCGAGCGAGGAAGCACACACGTTTGCTGTGGAGATTTGCGATCAGCTACGCGATAAAGAGGCAGCTCTGATCGCATTTGAGCATTCTATTGATGAGTTAAAAGATAATTTGAATGCTGTAATTAACAAAACAAAAGACGGTATGGGTTTTGGAGCCACCGCTAGACGTCTAAAAAACTTGGCATTTGCCGCATATGCAAATTCTGTGTTGAAAAATACTGATACCGTTCTCAAACAACACGATATTAGGCAGATAGCGGCGCCCGGGAGTACCGCATCCTTCCAGTATTTTACTGATACGGATCGGGAGGAATTTCAGCGTAGTTTAGGTTTTTATTACAACAGGAGAGCACAAGAAAGGGATGCTGAGTCAATAGCGGCCGTAGTGAGGTTGAGGCGTGGGAAACAAGTAAAAATGGGGAGATTGCCGATGGCAGAATATGTTTTCATAACTGAGAATGCCTGGGTAGCGACGCAAGCCGAAAGATTTCTTAAGCGCAGGAAGTTGTTCAATGATGGCGAGGTGCCGCCGGCATTGTCGGAAAAATACCTTGCGGGATTGCTTTGGGTTTTATATGGCGGAAAAGGGCATGAACTAACGCGGCATTTGCTTCTTGCGAATTGTGCAGCGGCACTTGAGCCAAGGAGTGACGTCATCGCGCAGATGCATCGGTTTCTTAGTCAGGTTGATGATAAGCAGGCGGAGTTATTTAGTGCTTTAATGACTGAGGAGAGAGCAGGTCAATATGCGATGCAGTTGACGCTCGGAGATTCCTCATTTATCACTAAAGAAAACGCGCCAATTGTACTTGAGCAAATAAAGAAGTCACTAATAGAAAAGCATGAGGCGGACAAGAGAAGAGAAATGGACTCGATTCAACAAGACCATGAGTCTGAGCTAGACAGAAATAAAGAAGTAAGTGAACGACTTCGACAAGAATTAATGGATGCCAACGCGGAAGGTATACAAACTAAAAATAAGCTAGACGAAACAAAGAGGCGTGTAGACCAAATTGAAGAAGCCTTGAAAGTAGAGAAACGTGCAAGAAATGATGAGAAGAAGAGGCTTGTAGGAAAATGTGTAAAAACTTCTGTCAAATATGAAAAAAGAATACATGTAGGGATTGGTTTGTTAATCGCTGCGATCTCTGGATTAATAGTATGGTTTGAGCTGTTGAGTTCGCAGTTACTCTGGGTAAAGGTGCTTGCAGTTGCTGCGATTGCATTGGTAGCGATACTTACCTTTTGGAAGGTTCCCGATTACGTATTAGCAGATTGGGTTCACAATATGCGAAATAAGAAGTACAAGAAATGCCTTGAGGATCTTGATCTGCATACGGACGCCGATTTGTTTTTGATTGACTGGAATAGTCACTGTGTACTGTTAAAAGAAGATAATGACATGTCCGTTGATGGAGGCTTTGGCAACTAGATGTTTGGGCGAAAAAAATATTTATGAGCACAGTAGAAATGGTAACCAAAGTATGGAATTGCGCCCACGTATTGCGTTACGATGATGAGGGAAATAGAGATTATGTTGAGCAAAACACCTATTTAATCTTTCTCAAAATGGCGAATGAGCGTGGGCAGGCCAAAAAGCAATCACAGGTGCCGAACAAGTACGCCTGGGCCAAGTTGGTGAAGTTAGATGGCGATGATCTAGAACTACAATACCGCCATACCCTGGAAAGCCTGGGTAAACAAGGCGGCATGTTAGGCACCATCTTCCGCAAGGCGCAAAACAAAATCCAGGACCCCGCCAAGCTGGAACGCTTGATCAAGATGATCGACAAGGAACAGTGGACCACCTTGCCGGCGAATGTGAAAGGTGGTGCCGGGCAATACTTTACCCCGCGCCCGTAAAATGACTCGGGCCGACCATGGTCCTCGGGCTACGGCCGCGCAATACACGCCCGCTCACTTTCGTTGACGATCGCCGCTTAGAAGTATATTAAAAGCGTAATAATTCACTTATAATATGAAATATAGCGCTTGTAATATAGTTATTTGGTGGGAATAGGTATATTATATACGACGTTATTCATGTAAATGACGAAATAATACGCTTACAATATACTATGAAACCAATGAACGGACTAGGAAAAGCTGACCGGGAACGCCTATCAGCTGTGCTGAGGGGCACTAAAGGTACAATTTCAGTCACAGAAACAGCTGAAATTTTAGGTGTGCCCAGAGATAGCGCGGCTAAGTTATTGGCGCGATGGGCAAAAAAGGATTGGTTATCCCGAGTACGACGGGGGCTCTATGTTTCCGTTCCTTTGGAATCAAGAACGGCTGATATTCCGCTAGAGGATGCCTGGATTATCGCTGAAAGGATTTATAGCCCCTGTTATATCGGCGGATGGAGTGCGGCGGAATATTGGGATTTAACAGAGCAAATTTTCCGAACCGTGATTGTCATGACAACTGAACGACCTAGAGTCCGTAAAAAAACGATCAAAGGCACTGAATTTTTATTGAGGACAGTTTCGGCCAAAGCCATGTTCGGATTGAAACCAGCTTGGAGAGGACAAGTAAAAGTTAATGTATCAGATCCAACGCGTACCGTCCTCGACATGCTAAATGACCCGCAATTGGGGGGTGGTTTACGTTCAACCATAGATATGTTTAGAAATTACATGGATTCAGAAAAGAAAAATCTAGAGCTACTAGTTGAGTATGCAGAACAATTAGGGAATGGTGCAGTTTTCAAACGCTTCGGTTTTTTGTTAGAAAAATATGCTGATAATGAACAAAGTATTATCGAGCAGTGCCGCGAAAGACTAACAACCGGTAATGCCAAGCTAGATCCTAATTTAAATGCAGAGAAACTAATAACAAAGTGGCGCTTGTGGGTGCCAGAGCGATGGATATAGGGTAATATTTTGATCGATAGACAGGAAGTCATGGATTTTGCGCGTGAGTTTGGGCTTGCAGCGCAAGTTATTGAAAAGGATTACACATTAGGTTGGTTGCTTGCAGGTATTTCAGCGCATCCGGTCATTGGACAGAGCTGGTTATTTAAGGGCGGCACCTGTCTAAAGAAATGCTATTTTGAAACCTACCGTTTTTCTGAAGATTTAGACTTCACATTAACAAACCCTGATCATCTCAATGAAGAATTTCTGTTAACAACATTCGCAGAAATTGCCGCATGGATTTATGATCAAACAGGCATTGAAATACCAGCAGATACCATTCGATTTGAAATTTATGAAAATCCTCGGGACAAGACTTCTTCTCAGGGACGCATTGGTTATCGTGGCCCAATGCAAAGAAGAGGTGATGCACCAAGAGTCAAGTTGGATCTGACCGATGACGAAGTCTTAGTTTTAGATCCAGTATTGCGTGAAGTTCATCATCCTTATTCAGATCGTCCAGAAAATGGGATTCATGTCCTAAGTTATGGTTTTGAAGAAGTGTTCGCTGAAAAAATTCGTGCGCTTGCAGAGCGAGAAAGGCCGAGAGACCTATATGATGTCGTACATTTATATCGCAGAGAAGGTATAAACCCTGATCGAGCATTGATACTGAGTACCCTAACTTCCAAATGTGAATTCAAGGGCATACCAGTACCAACAATGGAAATTCTTACCAATCAGCCAGAGCGAGAGGATCTCGAAGCGGATTGGGAGCACATGCTGGCTCATCAGCTACCAGTGCTACCACCTTTCCAGCAATTTTGGGATGAACTATCTGATGTATTTAGTTGGCTGCATGAGACAAGGGAGAAAGTTGTGCTTGAGCGTGTTCCCGCATATGGAGGCGGCTCAATTGATGAATCATGGCGACCACCGTCAATGGCACAAGCGTGGCACACACAAGCACCACTTGAGGTTGTTCGCTTTGCCGCAGCAAACAGGCTTTGCGTAAATCTGGAATACCAAAATAAGACTCGATTGATTGAACCCTACTCACTAAGAAAAACCCAGGAGGGGAATATATTGCTGCATGCCGTTCGCCATGAAGATGGCCAGCCTCGATCATATCGAGTGGATAGAATACAGGACGTAACTGCAACAAATGTACCTTATAGCCCAAGGTATACAATTGAATTAACTGCATCAGGACCTTTACATGCACCAGAAACAGTGCGGACATCCGCTAGGAGTCCAGGTGGTTTCGGTGGTATTCGTCGAAGAAGCAGTGGAGGCCCTACTTACGTCGTAGAATGTGCTTATTGCGGGAAGAGATTCAGAAGGAAAACAAGAGATACGACTATGAGGCCGCATAAGGACAAAAATGGGTATCGTTGTTCAGGAAGACGTGGCTATCTGGTAGATACAATTTATTAGGATAAGTATGAGCGCATCAGAAATAGTAAACAAAGTTTGGAACTACGCCCACGTCTTACGTGATGATGGTGTGGGGTATGGGGATTATGTCGAGCAGATTACTTATTTAATCTTCCTAAAAATGGCCGCTGAACGGGATAAAGACGGTCAGTACTTCAGAACCGCCTCCGGCGTTTCATCAAGTACTTCCTCCGCTGCGCTACGGTCGCAATCACAGGTGCCGAATAAATACGCCTGGGCCAAGTTAGTGAAGCTCGATGGTGATGATTTAGAACTGCAATACCGTCATACCCTGGAAAATCTTGGCAAACAAGGCGGCATGTTAGGCACCATCTTCCGTAAGGCGCAAAACAAAATCCAGGACCCTGCCAAGCTGGAACGCCTGATCAAGATGATCGAGAAGGAACAGTGGTCTACCTTGCCAGCGGATGTGAAAGGTGACATCTACGAAGGTTTGCTGGAACGCAATGCGCAGGATGTGAAAGGCGGTGCAGGGCAATACTTTACCCCGCGCCCGTTAATCCAGGCGATGGTGGAAGTGATGCAACCCAAACCCACCGACACCGTGGCCGATCCTGCCTGTGGTACTGGCGGCTTTTTATTGGCCGCCCACGATTACATGGCGGCACAGGCCAGCTCCAAAAAAGAACAACGGCATCTCAAAGAACACGCCTTACGCGGTAACGATATTGTTGATAGCGTGGTGCGCTTATGTGCCATGAACTTATACCTGCACGGTATCGGTGGCGATGAATGCCCGATTAGCGCCAATGATGCCTTGGCCAAAGAAGTGGGGGATGACCGTGTCGATATGGTTCTGGCCAATCCGCCCTTTGGTAAAAAGAGCTCTATTACCGTCATCAACGAAAAGTCCGGTAAAAAAGAACAGGAAAAGCTGGTCTATGAGCGCGAAGACTTTTGGGCCACCACCTCCAACAAACAGCTCAACTTCGTGCAACACATCGCCAACATGCTCAAGATCGACGGCAAAGCCGCCGTGGTAGTGCCGGATAACGTCCTCTTCGAAGGCGACGCCGGCGAAACCGTGCGCAAAACCTGCTCGAACGCTGCGACCTCCACACCTTACTACGCCTACCCACCGGCATCTTCTACGCTCAGGGCGTCAAGGCCAACGTCATCTTCTTCGACGCCAAACCTGCTTCCAAAACCGCCTGGACCAAAAAACTCTGGATCTACGATTTCCGCACCAATGTGCATAAGACCTTGAAGCAGAACAAGTTGGCCTTTGATGATTTCGCCGAGTTCATCGAATGCTACAAACCCGATGACCGCAGCAGACGCCGCGAATCAAAGAAAAAAGAGCGTTGGAAGTCCTTCACCTATGACGAACTCATCGCGCGGGACAATACCAACCTGGATATCTTCTGGCTGAAGGATGAGTCGCTGGAGGATACCGAAAACCTCCCTCCCCCGGATGTACTGGCACAGGAGATCGTCGAACAGCTCGAAGCGGCTCTGGAGGAATTTCGTAATGTTGAGGAGTTGCTGGCAAATGGGAATGGCGCTGGCTGATGTTGTGCCTCGTTTTCAGATATCTACACCCTCTCGTTCCCATGCTCCTGCTTGGGAATGCATACTATAGGTGGAATAGAGCAACGAATCTTATGCTCCCGCAGATATGCATTCCCACGCTGGAGCGTGGGAACGTGGACGAATTCAACCACTGCACACTAGTTCAACTTTTTCTGCTATTTGAATTAGTAGATACTGCTGCTTCACATTGTGAATTAGCATCATTGAAAAAGTACAGCAGGGTAAATACGTCACCATCTCAACTGTCAGTGAAAAGGCTCAGGCCTTCATACCAAGATCTCTGCCGTCTAAACCGAATATCGAGTCAAACCCCAACCTGTGGGTAAAATTGAACAGCCACACCTCACATTTAGAGGTCTATTGTAAAATTGAGAATACATGTTATTCTTTATTCGTGAATCGCGAATATTGAATATTATGGTACTTAAACCACAAGATATCCTGGTACTCCTCAAGCTGGTCACCCTCGGTGGTCGGCCTTGGTCCTATATTCAAATAGCAATCGAACTGGGTATGAGCCCATCCGAGGTCCATGGGGCTGTTAAGCGTGCAATTAGGGCCGATCTCGCAATAAATATCAACATGGAGATCCAACTAAATTTCAGAAATCTGGAAGAGTTTCTATTCCATGGTATCCGCTATGCATTCGCACCGGACCGAGGAGAGATGACGAGGGGTATGCCGACCGCCCATGCTGCCCCTCCCCTATCTGAGAAGATTGTGCCTGACCGGGAACCACCACCGGTATGGCCTGATCCGCAAGGTGAGATACGTGGTATGATTTTTTCACCTCTCTATCGCTCGGCCCCTGAGGCGTCAAGGAATGATCCAGCCCTCTATGAATTGCTGGCACTGGTCGACGCGATACGAGGCGGCAAAGCCAGGGAACGGAATATCGCAGTAAAGGAATTGACAAGGAGGTTCAATCGTTATGAAAAGGGAGCAAAATCCAAACCTAAAAATCCTCACCCAAGCCGTGGAGCGGCTGGGGGTACTAAGTTATGAGATGGTTTTTCTGGGAGGCTGTGCGACGGGTCTGTTGATCACCGATAAGGCGGCTCCTCCGCTTCGGGTCACAAAGGATGTGGATACAATTGTTGAAGCCTCTACGCTTGCCGCCTATCAACGCTTCTCTGAGAAATTGCGCAAACAAGGATTTCGCGAAGCTTTCAGCGATGGCGCCCCACTCTGTCGCTGGCTTGCCGATGACGTGATTCTCGATGTGATGCCGACCGACAGCCGCATTCTTGGCTTCGGAAATCGCTGGTATGAATCAGCGTTGAAACACGCTGAAGTTACGACACTACCATCCGGTCGCAATATTCGCATGGTCACAGCCCCCTATTTCCTCTCAACCAAAATGGAAGCCTTTGATGGCCGTGGCAGAGGCGACTATCTGTTGAGCCATGATATCGAGGATATGATCGCTGTAGTTGATGGCAGGCCTGAAATCATCAATGAAGTACAGACTGCTGATCAAGAATTGATTGAGAATGTTCGTGCCCGTTTTGCTCAACTGTTGAGTGATACAAGGTTTATTGCCGCACTATCCGGTCATATGCCGGGTGACCAGGCCAGCCAGGCACGTGTTGGTCTGGTGATAGACAGGATTGAAGCGATCGTTAAAGGATAATGGTGCGGCTTGACTTCAGCATCCATTGTTTCCACCATGTCCCTGCGGCCGGCACTCCGAGCAGTTCCGCGACTATGGCATGCCAAGGTCGTCGAACACTCCGGGGCTACCCCGGGGTAGCGTTATAGCCAACATTTCCGTTGCTGGTACCACGTTGCGCTTCACGCAAGATGGTACCAGCCATACGAGCAGGGTCGGAGGCCGGTCGCACTTGGTTACACAGTATGCCCGGAGGCTTTCGAAACGAGCCTTCTGATGGGGAATGGATTGTCCTGCTTCAACAACAATGTACGTTTGCTGACGCTTTCGATTCTTGGCGGTGTCTGGGACAAGCACGCCCTATGCGATCGCCTGCAACGCACCCTTGAAGGCGGTCCACCCGATCCCGGGCGCTTGGCCGCACGCTTGATTTTCCATTTCGATGAGGGCCAGCCTCCATCTCATAAGCAACTCGTCAACTTTCTTCATGCCGACGATGAACTGCACCAGCGGTATGAGAAACAGGACCGGAAAGAGCAGCCGGTTATTCTGCTCGATTCGCCGGTCATGGGCAGATCGCCTGACAAACTGCTCACCTTTCCCCTGCCGTCACTGTCGACCGTCAAGGATCTTCAGCAGTGGCTCGGCCTGTTCGATCATGAGTTGGCCTGGTTCGCCGACCGCGAGCGGCGACAGTGCAAAGTCACGGAATCCAGACTGCACCACTACCGCTACCATTGGATCGAAAAGCGTTCAGGCCCGCCGCGCCTGATCGAGATACCCAAGACCCGCCTCAAGATGCTGCAACGCCAGATATTGAGGGAGATCCTCAACCGGGTACCGCCCCATCCCTGCGCAAAGGGATTCGTTCGCGGCCGTTCCATCAAGCACTTTGTCGAACCCCATCTAGGCAAAGAGGTTGTCCTGCGGTTGGATCTGAAGGACTTCTTTCACACTGTTCCCGTATACCGCATCGGCGCAATGTTTCACCGTCTCGGTTACCCTTGGAGCGTCGCCTATCTGCTGCAAGGTTTGTGTACCCATGCCAGCTCCGCATTACTTGCCGGTGATACCTTCAATGCGCTTCCCTGGGCGATGCAGAAACGACTGGCGGACAAACACCTCCCCCAGGGCGCCCCCACCTCACCCGTTCTCGCCAATCTTGCTGCATTCCGATTCGATTGCCGTCTACAGGGTGTTGCCAACCGTTTCTCCCTCAACTACACCCGATACGCGGATGACCTCGCCTTTTCCGGCACCAGGGAACTGTTGAGACTGGCGCCGTTTCTACAAGGGCTGATCGGCGCCATCGCCATCGAAGAGGGTTTCGAGATCAACCATCACAAGACACGGGTTCAGACCCAGGCACAATCCCAACGCCTGGGAGGTATGGTAATCAACCAAAGGCCCAACCTGCCCAGGGAGGAGTTCGATCGGTTGAAGGCGATTCTCCACAACTGTGTGCGTTGGGGACCCGAGAGTCAGAACCGTGAGGGTGTTGACGATTTTAAGGCCCACCTGGGCGGCCGGGTTGCCTATGCTGTTTGGCTTAATCCTGAAAAAGGTAAGCGATTAAGACAGTTATGGAAACGCATCCAATGGTCAGAGTAAATGAGAACTGAGTTGTGATGCTGGGGTATGCATTCCCACGCTGGAGCGTGGGAACGAGAATGGATGTGGGAGTGTGGGAACGAGAATGGATGTGGGAGTGTGGGAAGGAGGAAATGAGAACTGAGTTGGGATACTGGGGTATGCGTTCCCACGCGGAGCATGGGAACGAGAATGCTCTCCATCTTGATATGACTCAATTTCATCTCGTTCCCACGCTCCAGCGTGGGAATGCATACTGCAGGTGGAATAGAGCAACAAATCTTATACTCCCGCAGAGATGCGTTCCCAACGAGAAGTTATGTGGGAGCATGGTATGAGAAGGGAAGCTGGTATGTGAGAACGAGGATTGAATAAAAATCACATGGAGGTGGTAATGGGAAGAAGTCGTTATAAGATCATTGATCCTGCACATCCACATTTTGTGACCTGTACGGTACTCCACTGGATACCCGTCTTCACGCGCCCAACGACAGTGGAGATAGTGCTTGAGTCACTGCGATTTTTACAGAAAGAAGGGTTAAAAATCTATGCTTATGTGATCCTCGAGAACCATCTTCACATGGTGGTACAGAGCCGTGATCTGAATCGTGATATGGCACGCTTCAAGTCGTACACATCTAGGCAGTTGTTGGACTATTTAGCCGAACACAATGTCAGGCAGATTATGGACCAATTGGCGTTCTACAAGAAGGCGCACAAGGGTGATCGGGAGTATCCGTTCTGGCAGGAAGGGTGTCATCCTGAATCGATACAGGATGATGTAATGATGCGGCAGAAGATTGAATATATACATCAAAATCCGGTTGATCGCGGGTATGTGGACCGGGCGGAGCATTGGCGGTATTCCAGTGCGCGGGATTATGTGGGGATTGGTGGGTTGATTGAGGTTGACAGGATTTGGTGAGTGGGGGTATGCATTCCCACGCTGGAGCGTGGGAACGAGAGCGATACGGGGGCTATCTTGAGCAAGACGAGGCTTTGTTGCTCGAGTTGATCGCCAACAGACAATCCCTATTGAAATCAGTCAGGTCGATAAATTTATAGGGGCACGGTGCGGCAAGCCGCACCCCACGCTATATTGTGAACCCGGCAGGGTGCGCCTTGGCGCACCGCTAAATCCCGGGTTAACCTCCTCCCCCCATTCGCGGTAAACTCTGCCGTCTGACTCACGGCCGCGCCCAGGTGTAGGCCTACCCATCAACGCCGGAACGAAACGGATAACATGACTGAACTGAAAATTCTCTGCGAGCACCGTCCCTCCGCCATGAAGCTGGAGATCCAGGGGGTCTACGACTGGCCTATCTGGGAGAAGGAGGCCTCGAAGTTCGAGTGGGAGTACACCCAGACCGAGACCTGCTACATCCTGCGCGGCAAGTTCATCGTCACCCCGGAGGGTGGGGAGCCCCAGGAGTTCGGCCGCGGCGATCTGATCACCTTTCCCGCGGGCATGAAGTGCACCTGGGAGATCACCAAAGGCGTGGAAAAACACTACACCTTCGAATAGTTGTCGTCCTGCCTGATGACCAAAGCCGCAAAATCCCAGCAGCACACCCCAATGATGCAGCAGTACCTGCGCATCAAGGGGGAGCATCCCGATATGCTGGTGTTCTACCGCATGGGGGATTTCTATGAACTCTTCTTTGCCGATGCGGAGAAGGCGGCGCGGCTGCTTGATATCACTCTGACCAAGCGGGGCCAGTCGGCCGGCAAGCCGATCCCCATGGCCGGTGTTCCCTACCATGCCGCCGAAGGCTACCTGGCGCGTCTGGTCAAACAGGGGGAGTCGGTGGCGATCTGCGAGCAGATCGGCGATCCGGCCACCAGCAAGGGGCCGGTGGAGCGCAAGGTGGTGCGTATCGTCACCCCTGGCACCCTCACCGACGAGGCGCTGTTGGAGGAGCGGCGGGAAAACCTGTTGCTGGCGATCAACGAAGGTGACGACTACGGCCTGGCGGCCCTGGACCTGGCCAGCGGCCGCTTTACCATTCAGCAACTCAGCAGCCTGGAGGCCCTGAGCGGTGAACTGGAGCGCCTCAGCCCGGCGGAGATCCTGCTGGATGAGGATTCCACCCTGCCCGAGACCCTCGCGCTACGCAATGGCGTAACCCGGCGCCCCGCCTGGCACTACGATCTCGACTCCGCACAGAGGCTGTTGTGCAAGCAGTTCGGCACCCGTGACCTGGGCGGATTCGGCTGCCGGGAGCAGCCCCTGGCCGTGGCCGCCGCCGGCTGCCTGCTGCAGTATGTGGAGGAGACCCAGTTCGGCGCCCTGCCCCACATCCGCGGCATGCGGGTGGAGCATCGGGATCAGAGCGTGATCATCGATGCGGCAACCCGGCGCAACCTGGAGCTGATCCACTCCCTCTCCAATCAGCCGCAACACACCCTGGCGGGGATCATGGACCGCACCGTCACCGCCATGGGCAGCCGCATGCTGCGGCGCTGGATCAGCCAGCCCCTGAGGCACAGGGAGGCGGTGGCTGAGCGCCATGCCACCATCGAGGCCCTGCTCGCCTCCCGCCTCTACCATGAGCTGCGGGAGATTCTGCAGGGGATCGGCGATATTGAACGCATTCTCGCCCGGGTGGCCTTGAAGAGCGCCCGTCCGCGGGATCTGTCCACCCTGCGGGAGGCACTCGGCGCCCTGCCCCGGCTCCAACCCCTGCTGGCGCAACTCGACAGCCCGCTGTCGCCCGCCCTGGCACGACAGATCGATGAACATCCCGCAACCCACCAACTGCTGCGGGGCGCCATCATAGAACAACCGCCGATGCTGATCCGCGACGGCGGGGTCATCGCCGAGGGGTATGACGCGGAACTGGACGAGCTGCGCGCCCTCTCCCAGAACGCCGACCGGTTTCTGCTCGACCTGGAGAGCCGCGAGCGCGAGCGCACCGGCATAGCCACCCTCAAGGTGAGCTACAACCGGGTCCACGGCTACTACATCGAGATCAGCCGCGGCCAGTCCGACAGGGCGCCTGAAGACTATATCCGCCGCCAGACCCTGAAGGGAGCGGAGCGCTTCATCACACCGGAGCTGAAGAAGTTCGAGGATCAGGTGCTGAGCGCCCGGGAACGCGCCCTGGCACGAGAGAAGTATCTCTATGAACAGCTGCTCGATCGGCTCTGCGGGGAGCTGACGCCTCTGCAACAGTGCGCCGAGGGACTGGCCCGGCTGGATGTAATCTGCAACCTGGCGGAGCGGGCCCAGCAACTCAACCTGGTCTCTCCGCAAATGGTGGAGGAGCCTGGCCTGCAGATTTCCGACGGTCGTCACCCGGTGGTGGAGCAGGTCAGCAGCGACCCCTTTGTCGCCAACGGCGTTACCTTCGACGACCAGCAGCGGATGCTGATCATCACCGGCCCCAACATGGGCGGCAAGTCGACCTTCATGCGCCAGATCGCCCTCATCGTATTGCTCGCCTACAGTGGCAGCTTCGTGCCCGCCGCCGCGGCGCGGATCGGGCCCATCGACCGCATCTTTTCCCGCATCGGCGCTTCCGACGACCTGGCCGGGGGACGCTCCACCTTCATGGTGGAGATGGAGGAGACCGCCAACATCCTGCACAACGCCACCGCCCAGAGCCTGGTGCTGATGGATGAGATCGGCCGCGGCACCTCCACCTTCGACGGGCTCTCCCTGGCCTGGTCCTGCGCGGTTGAACTGGCCACCTGTCTGCGCGCCTATACCCTTTTCGCCACCCACTACTTCGAACTCACCACCCTGCCGGAGGAGTATCCCGGCATCGGCAACCTGCACCTGGATGCGGTGGAGCACGGCGATACCATCGTCTTTCTGCATGCGGTGCGGGAGGGACCGGCCAACCAGAGCTACGGCCTCCAGGTGGCCACCCTGGCCGGGGTGCCCAAGCCCGTCATCCTCAGGGCACGCCGACGCCTGCTGGAGTTGGAAGCCAGCGCCCAGCGCCATGCGGAACAGCAGCAGAGTCAGTTGCCCCTGTTCAACACAGAACCACCCTGCACGGAAGCGTCCGCGATTGAACGGCAGCTGCGTGAAATCGATCCCGATGAACTGACCCCGAGAGAGGCCCTGGAGGCCCTGTATCGGTTAAAGCAGAAGCTTGAAGAATGATTTTGAATTGTTGTGCTCCCCTCTGCCTCAGGGAGAGGGAATATGGTGATAGTGAGTTGTACAGGTAAGCCGCGAATACTCGCGAATGATTGTTATGTCCGCAAATGAACGCGAATAAACGCAAATATATTTATTTGCTGTACAACAGGGTGTGACTGAGAATGGCGGGTAACCAGGTATGTTTTTTAAACAGATTGTGCGCGCAGCACAGACTGCTATTCAAAATTAAAAAAAACCGGAGGTTTTTCAAATGAGCGATCACGTCTACAAGAAGATCCAGCTGGTGGGTTCATCCCAGACCAGCAGTGACGATGCTATCCGTAATGCCATTGCGCGCGCCGGAGAGACCATCGACAACATGAACTGGTTCGAGGTAGTGGAGACCCGCGGTCATATCGATAACGGCCAGGTGGCCCATTGGCAGGTCACCATCAATATCGGTTTTCGTCTCAACGATTGAGCCAATCTTCTGAGCATTCGGTAAAACCCTGATCGAAATTGGGATTATTCCCCATACAAAGCAAAAGAGTGACCGCCTACATTAAATGTGACTGAATCATGACAGGGGCATGACAATGGACGCTCGCAGAAGCCCTAGAACAAAAACATCGCTTCAAGTGGTGCTGGCATCCAAGGCCGGGGGTGTCGAGCGGGCAAGCACTGTCAGGGATCTCAGCGAAACGGGCTTCTATGCTACATCCCTGGCCGCAGCCAAGGTGAATGATGGTTACCGGGTCTCCATCAAAAGACCGGGGCACCATGAAAGTCAGGAGTTGTCGGCAAAAGTCATCCGGGTCGACAACCCGGGTTGTGGACTCGCCTTCGATCAGCTGACGCCTCACGAGAGTCAGTTCCTGACCGATTTGATCCATCCGAAATGGGATGGCAAGGATCTGCTGGAGGGTGTGATCATGCACGGCATACTCGAAGACACCGCCAGTTTCGCAGCCTGCATGCGACTGACATCACTATTGGACAGCAACTATAAGCACGGCAACCGAGCTGTATAGATATCGGTAGCAATACCACACCCTTGGCTTGATATCTAAGTAAGAAATTCCAGGGATAGATCACCCAGGTCGATACGGTCACCGTCGTGCAGTTCCACGCCACCCGCTTTGATGGGCTCACCATTGATCATCGGCGGGTTGTCGCCACCTACTTTGAGCAGAAAGAATCCCGAGTGACGCTGATTTATCAGCACCAGGTCACCACCGGGGTTGCCCACACTGAAAAAGGCCCTATCGACCACTTTCACCTCGCCCTTTTTTTCACCGTCAAGGAAACGCACCCTGGGCCGGTCCTGAACGGGTGTTTCAGTATCCGGTTGTGTGCTCGATTCCGCATCGGCCGGTTGAATTTCTGCAGCCTCGGGTGATGACGGCGGAATAGGTTTGGACTCACGAGGACGCAATACTACTGTCCTATCGGGATCATCCATATCTTGAGGTGGCGCCTGGGTGATGAAGCGAAGATGGTATTTGCCGACCTCGATCAGATCACCGTGTTTCAGGAAACGCTTTGTAACGGTGTTGCCATTGACCCGAGTACCGTTGGTGCTCTGTTCATCCTCAATGGAGTATCCACTGAAGACTTTTATCAGCGTGGCATGGTGGCGGCTGACTGAACGATCCTTGAGACAGACTTCGCAGCTCTCGTCACGGCCGATCAACATGCGTTTGCCGACAAGTGGAAACTCTTGCGGTGACTCATCATCACCCATAACAACGAGTTTTTCCATATAGCTCTCTACCCAGGTACCTTATATTTAACTAACCATCGTTCGCCGTGGCGCGAACCAGAATAACAGAGATGTTATCCACGCCCCCCATCCTGCAGGCGAATTCGACAAGCTCATCGGCCTGCTGCATTAGATCGAGATTCATATTTTCTAGGATACTTTGGATTTCATCATCCGTCACCATACCTGTGAGACCATCGGAGCAAAAGAGATAGAGATCACCATCATCGATCTCCGTCTCGCTCAGGTCGATATCCACTATCTCTTCGGAGCCTACTGCCCGTGACAATACATTGGTCGGCACACCTGCCATGAGTGCCTGCTCAAAACTGGCGAAATCCCCAAGGTTGACCATCTCCTGGATGATTGTATGGTCCGTGGTCATCTGCTCGAACAGACCGTCCCGCAGGCGATAGAGCCTGGAATCCCCTACATGGGCGTAGAGCAGGCTATGCCCGGTGAATAGCCCGACCACCAGAGTCGTTCCCATGCCCTGATACTCCGGCACCTGCTGCGAGAGCTCTTGTATTGCATGATTCACATCCTGGATCGCATTCAGCAGTCGCTCCCTCCCTGTTTCCGCATAACCGGCTTCACTGGCGCCGGCCAACTGACTCGTCAGCATCTCGACCGACAGGCCGCTGGCGACCTCACCGGCATTGGCGCCGCCCATACCGTCAGCGAGTATCATAAACCCGGCATCAGGATCACCACCGATGGCATCCTCATTATGCTCCCGTACCACCCCTTTATCGGTACGCATTGCCGCATCAAATTTCAAGCTGACTCCTGAAGTGAACAGTACAGATCCTTAGATTAAATTACATTGCATATCGATTCCCGAAACGAACCGGAAAGCGGCAGCTTTCATCATCACTTCTGAGACTGATTCTTCTCCAACTCCTGTAAAATAGCACTCAGGCGCTGTGCGGGAATATAGCCGGGCAGCATATCGCCGCTTTTCAGGAATATGGCCGGTGTTCCGTTCACCCCCAGGCTCTTGCCGAGAGCCCAGTGCTGTTCGACCGGATTGTCGCACGCTTTTTTAGCCAGCTTCTCACCCGCCTTGGAACGGGTCATGGCGTCGTTACGATCGTCGGAACACATTACGGTTATCGCCTTATCGAAGGATTCACTGCCAATGCCGGCCCTGGGAAACATCAGGTAGCGCACACTGATACCCAGGTCATTATAGTCTTTTATTTCACTATGCAGCTTCTGGCAATAGCCGCAATCGATATCGGTGAATATGGTGACGGTGTGCTCAGTCTTTTCCGGCGCGAATACCACCATATTGGCTTCACCCACCGCCTCGATCACTTCAGCTTTGGCATGGGAAACCTTCGGCGTGGTCAAATCCTCCCGGGTTTCGATATCGTACATGTTGCCACTCAACAGATACCTGCCGTCAGCGGAAACATAATAGAGTTGCGGACCCACCATGACCTCATACAGGCCGTTGATCTTCGAGGGGGCGACACTGGAGATATTACCCCGCTTGAGTATTTTGTTGACCCCTTCGCGTACCTTCTGGATCTCAGCGTTTTGCTTGGTAGGCTCTCCCATAACGGGTCCGACCGTGAACAGGGTGGCTATCGGCAGTAACATTAAACCCCTGCGCAGGGCAGCTTGATATGTTCGTTTCATAGATGATTAGTCCCGAAAATTTTGAAATTGCAGGGGAAGACCGTAGTCGGCATCCCGTATAAGTGCGATAGCCTGCTGCAGATCGTCCCGTTTTTTCCCTGTCACGCGGATCTGCTCACCCTGGATCTGGGCCTGCACTTTCAGTTTGCCGCCCTTGATCTGTTTGACCATCTTTTTTGCCAAATCGCTCTCGATGCCCTGTCTGACAACCACACGCTGTCTCGCATTATGCAGGCTTGTCTCGGCATCCTTAATGTCCATCGCAGCGATATCAACCTTACGTTTGACCAGTTTCTGGCGCAGAATATCCATCATCTGATTGAGTTGGAACTCCTGCTCCGCGCGTAATAGGATCTCGTTCTCATTCTGCTCGAAAGCGGCATCGACACCTTTGAAGTCGAATCGTGTCCCGATCTCCCGGCCGGCCTGATCGACTGCATTTCTGACCTCCTGAAGATCCACTTCAGAGACGATATCGAACGATGGCATATTGGCTCCTGCTCACATAAATCACTGGGATGGGACTCTACCATAAGCTGGCCCTACTCTCATGCGCCGCTATCTGTAACCTGACCACTCAACCCCGGGGGTGGTGAGTGGCGTGCAGTTGTTTCAGCCGCTCCCGTGCCACATGGGTGTAGATCTGAGTGGTGGACAAGTCACTGTGTCCCAACAGCAGTTGTACTACGCGCAGATCAGCGCCGTGGTTCAACAGATGGGTGGCGAAGGCGTGCCGCAGGGTATGGGGCGAGATGGAATGAGTGATACCCGCGCTTGCCGCATGCTTTTTTATCCGGTACCAGAAAGCCTGCCTGGTCATACCCCGGCCACGCCGGGTCGGAAACAGATGGGAACAGACCCTCTCGCCCAGGAGCTCAATCCGGGCACCGGAATAGAAGCGTTCAAGCCAGCCCTGGGCTTCATCACCCATCGGCACAAGCCGCTCCTTGCCACCCTTCCCTAGGATACGCATCACCCCCTGGGACAGATTCACCTGCTCCGGTCGCAGATCGACCAATTCCGAAACCCGCAATCCCGCAGCATAGAGCACTTCCAGCATGGTCCCCCTCCGCATCGTCAATATCAGGGGCCTTCAGCAGCGCCTCAACCTCTCTTTCGGAGAGTGATTTCGGTAACGGCCTGCCGAGCTTGGGGGAATCGATACGAACACTGGGATCGGCACGCAACCAGCCTTCCCGCAAACTGAATTGATAGAACTGCCGGACACAGGAGAGCAGCCGCGCAGTGGAGCGTGGCTTCCTGCCCTGTTTGACCAGGTGCGCCAAATAGGATTGCAGGTCGGCCCGTTTGGCCTTGAGCAATCCATAACCCCTGTTGTTGTGCAACCAATCAGCGACTTTGGCCAAATCGGACTGGTAAGCCGAAAGTGTGTTGCGGCTCAGCCCTCGCTCCATCCATAGGGCATCGGAAAACGATTCGATGAGCACAGCATCCTCACTGCCCCCTTTCACAGGGCACCCTCATGTTTCAACAGCCAGCGCTTGATTTCCAGCTTCTCACCACCCCGCTCACCGGCAAACCCTCCCAGGCCCGCCTTACCGACAACCCGGTGGCAAGGCACAATCAACGGGCAGGGATTGTCACGACAGGCATTGCCCACGGCCCTGGCGCCACTGCCGATCTGTCGCGCCAGCTCTCCATAGGTCAGGGTTGAACCTGAGGGTATCTCCTGCAGCGCCTGCCAGACACGACACTGAAATGATGTACCTTCGAGTATGAGTCCCAGCTCGAACGCTTTCTTTGGGTCGTCCAGATAGGCCTGAATGGCATCGATCACGGCATTCAGTCCGGATACATTATTATGGTATTCGTGTTGCGGTCGAGGCAGATATTCGAGCGCTTTCAGCCTACCCTTTGAGAGGATGATGCCAACCGGTGCGAACGGGAAATTCACCACCGCCTGATAGGGTTGGGCCGTTCCGCTCATGATGTTTGCTCCACGCATGCGATAGACTGAATATTCAATAACCATAACTGCTGTGGCGATGTCACGAGGGGTATGCTCAACTCCACCCTTGATTATGTCCACAGAACTTGTGGATAACTTTGTGAGTAAACTGAAGGAACCGAGCTGTAGCCCTTGATCCTGTTACCCTCTTTTTAAATTGTGTAATTTCTGTACAATTCATTAATTACTTTATATTTCAATAGATTACTGTTGATTTAGAACGTGATGCCACAGGAGTTCCCCTTAACCTATCAATCTCTTATTCAGAGTGATCCGGATTGTGCATAAAAGCCATTGACAGTTGCCTGCATACATGATCTTAAGAAAGCCTGTCACTCGAATATGCCTGCTACCCGCACTTTGCAGAATCGCAGCACCTGAACTCCATGCTACTTGCTTCACTTATAGTGATATTATCCCATAATGATCCTTACCGAATCCCCATTCTGGATTACCACGCCACTTGAAGCGATGTCCCGCGAAATGTGGGAGTCTCTCTGCGATGGCTGCGGAAAGTGCTGCCTGCAGAAACTGGAGGATGAGGTGACAAGGGAGATTTTCAACACCAATATCGTATGTGATCTGCTCGATCTCGAAAGCTGCCGCTGCACTCACTATGCCAAGCGTTCGAAATTGGTGCCAAATTGCGTCACCCTGACACCGAAAGACCTGAACGACCCCTACTGGTTACCCCAGACATGCGCCTACCGTCTGTTGGCGGAGGGAAGACAGCTTCCCGACTGGCATCCATTGTTAACCGGGGATCCCGAGAGCGTGGAACATGCAGGCCACTCCATCCGCGGCAAAGTCATCAGGGAATCGGCAGCGGACGACTGGGAGCATCACCTGGTCGATTGGATTTAGATGCCATATTTCAGATATATGAGTCCGCAAATGAACGCCAATAAACGCAAATTTATTAATTGACGTTTGATTTTAAAGGGTTTTTATCAACCTGATCACACCCGATCAAAGATCTTCTATAGCAATTCAGCTCGGATTGGAACAGCAATAGCAATGACGTGGAAATCGCACTTTTCAAACTATCTAGATCTATCTTGTTGTGATTTGTGTTCATTTGCGTTCATTTGCGGATAATTTGATTTTTTATAGATAGACTGACTCCCACTCGATAACTTGCGGCTCGTACAAGGCTCGATTTATGAACACCATCGCCACTCTGACTGAATTCATTGAATCCGGCGGACTCTCCCTGGATTTTTCAGATATGGGTCGGCGGGTCAGTAGCCTTCCCAGGAAGCAATTCGTTGCATTCGAAAATGCTGAGATCCCCTACCCGCTACCGCTGCAACAGCAGGCGTGGTTTGCCCTGATCCTGGCCGATCCGGCTCAGCGACAGATCGATCCCATGATCTGGTTCATCCGTTTTCCGCTGGATGAACAGGGTAAGCTGTCATTGTCTGCCAGGGATGACTTCATGCATCAT
Organism: Candidatus Thiodiazotropha sp.; assembly: GCA_040506195.1. Taxonomy (GTDB): domain Bacteria; phylum Pseudomonadota; class Gammaproteobacteria; order Chromatiales; family Chromatiaceae; genus Thiodiazotropha. Next base: position 85,288 of record JBEVXH010000002.1, read on the forward strand.
CTGGTAGGGAGCCTGGGGAGCAAAGCCGATACGGACGGCATGGAGACTGCGCTACAGAACAACCCGTATGCCTTTCAACCCAAGCAGGAACGTCTGGCCATATTTCATGCGCGCCTGACCCGCAATCTGAATAAACCGGTGTCACGCTTCTACGACCATGCCATAGCCTATTTCGACGGCGATTTAGGGTGGGAACAGTGGTCATTCATCGGCTATCAGGGAATTGCCGATCTCGCCGCCCGTCTCGATCAGCAAGGCAATACCCAGCGTATCGCCAAATCGATTCCATCCCTGCCGCCCTCCCCCCTGGAGGCATTTTGCCATTGCCTCGAAAACGAGGTCATACCCCAGACTATCGCTGACGCACTGGCTCAAAGGGGCCTGTCAAACCTACAGCAGGATATGCCTAATCCACAGGTGCTTTCGGCTGTGGTGCGCGGTCTTTCTCAGAGCGGCAAGAGAGCCGTTCGCGATGATTACATTCACCGGCTGCTCGACCATCCCATCTCCCATCGCTGTGATCTGCTGGCGGCAATTGCGGGACGAGCCTGGGAAGCACTGGAAGACAGCGCGATGCGCCATCGTTTTCTTGAGCAGCTGGCGGACAATGAGGAGGGTCAGGGATTCTTCAATGGCATCTTAAGCGACCTGCTCTATCTGCCCGCTACCCGGCAGGCTATGCAGGCAAGCCTGCGCGATCCTCTACGTAGTGAGAGACTGAGCCGGGTGATCGGTACTTTTTTCAGTCAGATCAGAGGGGAGTAGAGAGCCGCGGTGTATTCGATTGCCGCCCGGTTACCGCATCCTTGCGATAACCAGGATCTGTTCACCGCATCATACCGATCATGGCATCGCCGAACGCTGAACAACTCAGCTCCTGAGGATTGTCCATCAGCCTTGCAAAGTCGTAGGTAACGGTCTTTGCCGAGATCGTCTTACCCAGGCTGTTGATGATCAAATCCGCTGCCTCGAACCAACCCATGTGGCGCAGCATCATCTCGGCCGAGAGGATCAGCGAACCGGGATTGACCTTGTCCTGCCCGGCATATTTCGGCGCGGTGCCGTGGGTCGCCTCGAACATGGCCACTTCATCCGAGAGGTTGGCGCCCGGTGCGATACCGATACCGCCCACCTGGGCCGCCAGGGCATCGGAGATATAGTCACCATTCAGGTTCAAGGTGGCGATCACACTGTATTCCGCGGGCCGCAGCAGAATCTGCTGCAGGAAGGCATCGGCGATCACATCCTTGACGATGACCTCCTTGCCGCTCTTGGGATTCTTGAAGCTGCACCAGGGACCGCCATCCAACTCAACCGCACCGAACTCATCCTTGGCTAACTCGTAACCCCAGTTTTTGAAGGCGCCTTCGGTGAATTTCATGATGTTGCCCTTATGCACCAGGGTTACCGAATCGCGATCGTTATCGATGGCATACTGGATCGCCTTGCGCACCAAACGCCTGGTGCCGTCGCTGGAGACGGGTTTTACCCCGATGCCGGATGTGGCCGGAAAGCGGATTTTACTGACGCCCATGGTCTCCTGCATGAAATCGATGACCTGCTTTGCCTCATCGCTGCCGGACTCCCACTCTATACCGGCATAGATGTCTTCCGAATTCTCGCGAAAAATCACCATGTTGGTCTTTTCGGGCTCTTTCAGCGGGCTGGGAGTGCCGTCGAAATAGCGTATCGGCCTCAGACATACGTAGAGATCGAGCTGCTGGCGCAGCGCCACGTTGAGGGATCGGATACCGCCACCCACCGGCGTGGTCAAAGGCCCCTTGATGGAGACGACAAAATCCCTCACCGCATCCAGGGTCTCCTGAGGCAACCAGGTATCGCTGTCGTAGACATGGGTCGCTTTCTCTCCGGCATAGACCTCCATCCAGGCGATTTTCCTGTTACCGCCGTAGGCCTTCTCCACTGCGGCATCGATCACTTTTTTCATCACCGGAGTAATATCCACGCCTATGCCGTCACCCTCTATATAGGGAATGATGGGGTTGTCGGGTACATTCAGCACCCCATTCGGGCCAACGGTAATCTTTTCCCCAGCAGAAGGGATCTCAATCTTGTCATATGCCATGGATATTTCCTGTGTCTAGAAAAAACAGTCTAGTTATCGTAAAGCCGAAAACCAGGTCACTCGATTGTATGCTCAGGGCCGATTAACGCTGATCCGATCCACCCTGGTAAAAGTTGCAATTGTAGCTGTGTTTCGGTGAATGTTTACAGACCTATCGCCCCTAACACAGAAAATTCGGCTCAAGAAGTCATGATAATGCACGCTATAACAGGTTAATAACTACCTAATTCTGTAGAATATTTATAGTATTGACCATTCCGATTGAGTCCCCTCACATTGTTACAGGGAGGTTTGATGTCTGATTCCAACCGTAAAACAGCGGGTAAACTGCTCCGATCACTATTGATGGAATGGGAAAAAGCCATAATCGGCAAACCGGGCACCCTGCGTCTGGTGATGATCAGCCTGCTATGCCGTGGACACCTGTTGCTGGAGGATCTGCCCGGACTGGGTAAAACCACCCTGGCCAAGGCCCTGGCAAAGAGTCTGGACCTGACCTTCAAGCGGATTCAATGCACCCCGGATCTGCTGCCGGCGGATATCACCGGTATCACTATCTTCGATCAGAAGGCGCAGGGATTCCGCTTCCTGCCCGGACCGGTGTTCACTAATATCCTGTTGGCGGATGAGATAAATCGCACCTCGCCACGCACACAATCCGCCCTGCTCGAGGCGATGGCGGAGAGGACGGTCACCGTGGACCGCAAGACCCGCAAACTGCCCGCCACTTTCATGGTCATCGCAACCCAGAATCCGATCGAGTTCAGCGGCACTTTTCCCCTGCCTGAGGCACAACTGGATCGTTTTTTCATGCGCGTCTCCCTGGGCTATCCCAAACTGCAGGACGAGACCCGCATCATGCAGATGAACCGAAGCGAGGATCCTCTCGACCGGATCGAAGCAAAGATCGACGATGAGACACTGCAAAAACTGCAGCATGCAGTGACCAAGGTCCAGATCGATCAGAAGATCGTCGATTATATTGCTGCACTGATCCACGCCACCCGGAGACATAAAAAGATCCGTCTCGGTGTCAGTCCTCGCGGCTCCATCTCCCTGATGAAGGCGGCGCAGGCGAGTGCATTGCTGAACGATGAAAGCTTTGTCACACCACTGCGGGTTCAGGAACTGGTGGCGCCTGTACTGGCCCACCGCATGTTGTTGAGAAGCAATAACGATAAAGACCGGGATCTCCTGCAAGAGATCATCGATGCCACACCGGTTCCCGCCATGCCGGAGAGTAAGGGTGACAACCCTACAACGGAGACTGTTCTCGAACTGGCGGAGTGATCGGGATGAAGGAACAGGCCCTGCTATCCAACAGGCTGTCGCCTGAAATCATTGCCTGGCTGCAACGTTGGTTCAACCTGCATGTAGTTATCTGGCTGCTCTCCCTGGCCTGTTTTTTTGTCGCCTGGAACCGGGGACTGGCACTGCTGTACGGTCTCTCTTCACTCTGCTTGTCCCTGTTGCTGATCTCCCATTTGCTGCCCAGGCTGCAGATGCGTGGCGTCAGGGTAACGCGCGCCCTGATTGGTGAACTGACCGCGGGCAGTGAAGGCGAGTTGGCCTATCTGGTCACGACAAAGGGTCGACATTATCACCTTCAGTTGAGCGACGATCTTCCTTTTTGTGAAGCCGAACAGAACCTTTTCATTTCCCGATGTGATAAATCGATTCGCAAACAGGCAACGATCTACTGCGAACGTCGCGGCAAATTTCAACTGGGACAGCTAACACTCTCCTCCTCCTACCCATTCGGTGTGGTAAGACACAGTCGGCATCTGACAACCGACAGGCTTGATATCCTGGTGCTGCCCAGGGTATACAATCTCCGGCGCATCCCTCTCCCTGTTATCGCGGATGCCAACAGCGATGGCGATCTGCAGATACCTCAACAGGGCGGCCAGGACGAATTTGCGGCGGTGCGCGAATACACCCAGGGCGACACGCTCCGTCACATCCACTGGCGTGCCTCGGCCCGACAACAGCAACTGGTCGTCAAAGAGTATGAACGCAGTGACCGGCCGGTACTCCTGGTGACACTGGACAGCAGGCCGGTCTTTAATCTGGGCGAGGGTTCGAGATCCACCTTTGAATATGCGATATCGATCGCCGCATCGATGATTCGTTTTGCCAGCCGCGAGGGTATGCAGAGTATCCTGGTATTTGAAAACGGCGACTGGCACGACTATGTCGTCCCGGCCTATAGCGCTGACCTCTACGATCTCTACGCCTTACTGGCAACCCTCGAAAGCAACGGTACCCAAAGTTGCAGTGATTTGATCGAGCAGGCCGTTATAAGGTTCCCTCAGGCCAACCTGATTACCGGATTTCGTCTCCATGATGACAACCTGCTGCCGATGCTCACGCCCTACCTGACCCATATCGATATCGAGATGGATGCAGAGAGTTTTCTGTTTCCCATGCGGAACAGTCCAACCACCGATCACCATCGGGAGGGCAACCGCTTGATCTATCCTGTGAATGCCCTCTCCCCGTTACAGGAGCTTTTCCAGTGAAGCTCGAATCGGTCAAGGTCGTCTATTGGTACAGCCTGGTATCCGCAGTTGCAGCGGGGGCTGTCCTGTTTGCCTACCTGGGTGTAATGCCCGCACTTCTCGGTGCGATTATGACAGCGGCCGTCACCCATTTCATACTGGTGCTCGTGGGCCGTAGCGATGAGCAGTCCAATCCCTATCTGAAGATCTCCGAACAGATCGCCGCCATGGGCATTATTCTCTTCCTGCCCCTGATGGTCGTCTATGGCCCCCTTCCGGCGCTTTTGGTCTTCATAGGATTCGCCCATCTTGCACTGCTGTTTCAGACCCATGACTATCGCCGACTCTACATGGGACTGGCAGTGGGTTTCACCGCGCTGATCGCCGGTGCGGTCGAATCGAAATCGGGCCTTTATCTACTATTTTTTCTCGCCTATTCAGTGACTATCAGCATCACCCTGGGCTATGCCTATATCGAACCGCTGAGTCGCAACCGTTCCCAATGGAATCCGCTCGACCAGTTGCGCGCCGCTTTCCTGCTGATTGGCTTGGCCCTGGTCATCTATCTGATCGTGCCCCGGTTTCCCGCGGGCAACCTGGGCGCCATTCCCGGATCCGACCACTTCTATGAAAATCCCGAGTGGGAACAGGAAGCGGAACATACAGGTGGGAAAAGAGACGGTAATAATCCTGCTGAGTCGATGCTCCAGGATTTGGCAGAGAGGTTTGGCACAGAGGGTTCACACAGAAATTCCGACCGTTCATCCGACAGTGATTCCTCATCGTCACCCTTCCGTTATCGCGGTTTCGACTACGAAATGGAGATCGATAATCCCGATGATCAGGGTGACCGCTTCAGCAACGACATCGTGGCGCATGTCCGGGCGGACCGTCCCCTCTACCTGCGCGTGCGTATCTTCGACCGTTTCGATGGCCTGCGCTGGTACAGTTCCGCACAACGCTTAAGCAAACTTCAACTCTCCCGCGGGGAGATCGAATTGCAATCTGCATCGGACAGGATGTCAAAAAACCTGACTGAAAACTATGAGGTCTTCATCGAGCGAGACCTGGGTGACTATATCCCGGCGGCCGCAGTACCCGTCAAGGTCAACTTCCCCGCAACAGTCATCGCCCTGGATGCATTCGGTCAGCTCCACTCCCCAGGGGCGTTGCAGAGCGGTACGGCCTATTCCATCACATCACTGCGTACTGTCCACAAAGGCCGCACTTTCGCCGAAACCGATTACGTTGAACTGCCCAATTTCAGGCAGTTGCCGGAGAATATCGATCTCCGCATTTCCCAGTTGGCCACCCAGGTCGCTGAACCATACGACAGCCAGTTTGCCAAGGCCATAGCCCTGGAACAGCATCTGCGTAGAAACTATGCCTACGACTTCGATTCGATATTCAAATCGCAACAGCACACACCTTTAAGTCAGTTTCTGTTCGAAACCAAGAAAGGGCATTGCGAGTTCTTTGCCAGCGCCCTGGCCATCATGTTGCGCACCCAGGGGATACCCTCACGTCTGGTCACCGGCTTCTCCGCAACGAATCAAAACCCGATGACCGGTTATTACGACATCTATGCCTTGGATGGTCATGCCTGGGTTGAAGCCTATGTTGATAATGTGGGTTGGTTGGAATTGGAACCCACTGCCTACTACGACGGCCCTTCGGTTGAGAATGAAACCCTCTCCGCCGAACAGATCAACGACTATGTAGAGCGTCAGCTAAGGCTGCAGGAAGCGATGGGGGGGACCGATTACACCCTTGAAACGGTACTGAGTGCAAGCTGGCAGGCCGCCTATCTTCTCGTTACCTGGGTGGGCGCTTACCTGAAACTCTTCTTTATCGATACCTGGCCATTGCTTACGGGGCTCGGCGCAATCCTGTTGTGCCTGTGGATTGCATGGCCATACATCCATCCCAGATGGCGGGCATTCCAAATCAAACGCAGGCTCAGTGCGGTTCAGGCGACCACGCCAGATGAGGTTATCACCCATCACCTGCAGGCGATTGATGACCTGTTGCACAATGCCGGATATCGCAGACCTGCGGGATTGACCATAGAAAAAATGCTCGACAGACTGGCAGCACTGGATATCCCTGTGCACGCAAAAAACATCTCGCGCGAGTTCAACCATATCCACTATTCGGATAAACCGGTCAAAGTGACTCTATCTCACTATCGCAGTATTTTTGAAATGCTTTACTCGCTCGGTCATACGGAACTGAAACAGCGTGTTCACAATCTACAATAACCACTAATTGAGAGTGCTGTTGTAAGGGCCTGTCAACACTGACCCATTCGGCCCTAAGTTGATTCCTGCAGCAATTCACAAAATCTGGCTGCAGGGACAGGTCTGGAAAAGAAGTAGCCCTGATAATAGTCACATCCCAGATGCCGCAGTTTGGCCAGCTGCCATGCAATCTCAACTCCCTCAGCCGTCACATGCATATTCAAATTGCGCGCCATGGCGTGAATGGTCGATACAATCTCCTCACTCTCCTCCTCGTTCCGCATTTTATTGATGAAGCTGCGATCGATCTTCAACTTGTCAATGGGAAAGCGTGTCAAATAGGCCAGGGACGAATAGCCGGTACCGAAATCATCGATTGCCATCGTCACTCCCATTTCACTGAGCTGTCCGATTTTCTTAATCGATTGTTCCGTATCATGCATCAACATGGTCTCGGTGAACTCGAGTTCCAGCCGCTCACCCGAAATGTTGTATTTACTCAGATTGTCAGCGATTTCTCTGATCAGTCCAACATTGCGGAACTGATGGGGCGAGAGGTTCACCGCCACCTTGAAGGGGTGCGTATCCGGCACTAGCCAGGATAGAAGATCTTCACAGACCTGGCGCAGTATGACTGACGCAATCTCATCGATCTGTCCCGATTCCTCCGCAATCGGAATAAATATTCCGGGCATGATCGGCTCACCGCCGTTCCTGTTCCACCTGGCCAACGCCTCCGCACCCACTAATTTTCCATCACTGACACGGACTATGGGTTGATAATAGGGAATAATCTCATTTGATTGCAGAGCGTTGCGCAATTCGGATTCCATGCGCAACCGCAGCTTGGCCTTCTGAGTCAGTTTGGGCGTATAGAACTTAAAGCTGTTTCGCCCGGACTCCTTTGCCAGATACATCGCAGCATCGGCATTCTTAATCAGGTCCGTGGCTGTCTCGCCATTTTGCGGATAGATGCTGATGCCGACGCTGCCGCCCACGGAGAAATCGTGACCCTCAATGTGAACAGGTTCCATAATCTCATCCAAAACCGACTGCGCAATATCGGCAATTACCGCCTCCGTCACCACATCCTCGATGAGAACGACAAACTCATCGCCGCCGATGCGTGCAATGGTATCCCCTCCGCGCAGCCTCTTTGAAAAACGCTCGGCGAGCAGTCGCAGCAACTTATCCCCGGCAGGATGCCCGAGGCTGTCATTCACGACCTTGAAATTATCCAGATCGAGAAACAGCAGCGCGACCTCACTGCCATTGCGACGCGCCCGCTGCAAAGCATGATCTATCCTGGAAAAGAGCAGGATCCGGTTCGGCAGTCCCGTCAGCGGATCATAGTGCGCCAAGTGTTCGAGTTGCTGCTCCGACTGTTTCAAGGCGGAGATATCCGAGAACACCGCAACATAGTGTGTCGTCACACCGTCGTCATCCTGGATGGCGCTGATATTCATCCACTCCGGATACACCTCTCCGCTCTTGCGGCGATTCCATATCTCTCCCTGCCAGTGTCCCGAGGTAGCCAGCCGGTCCCACATCTTGCGATAAAAATTTTCATCATGCCTGCCGGACTTCAGCACACTCGGATTGTGTCCCAGTACCTCGTTCTCCTGATAGCCGGTTATTTCACTGAAGGCCCGATTGACTGCGATTATATGGGGGACCGTGTCGGTTATCGTCACAGCCTCCTGGGTGCTTTCGAGTACGGCGGCGGCCTGTTTCAGTTTTTCATCATTGCGTTTTTTCTCTATCAGTCTCCACAGATCGCTTACCAGCATGGTGACTTGCTGCACATCGAGATCGGTGTAAGGCTCCTTCTTGTTGCCGACGCCGATCACCAATCTCACTTTGTCGTCATCGATGACCGGTACGGAGAGATGGCGCAGCAGATGGATATGCCCCTCCGGATAACCCTTACGGTTGTCCATAGCTTGATAATCATTGTGAATTTGCGGCTTACGCTTACGTACGCAATCCGCCCAGACACCGGCCTTACTCAATGGATAGTGAGAGTCGAACGCGGCATTACAGTGCAACAGCGTCTGCTTTGACCAGGTCACCAGTTCAATCGTCTCCTGATCATCATTGACGAAATGGAGATAGCCCATACTGCTTTGCGTCAGCTGGGACGCCTGCTCCAAAGCAGTCTGGATAATCTCTTTTTCACTCACGCTAGGCGCCCGTTTGCTAAGTTCGAGCGAGGCCTCGAGTCGTCGCTGAATCAAGGCACTGGCGGCTTCCGCCTGCTTGCGGCGATTGATATCGATAAGCACACCGAGAATGCGGACAACAGTATTCTCGGTATCCGTCACTGCAGAGCCTCTGGCCATCATCCATATATAGGCGCCATTTCTGTGCCTGAGCCGGAACTCCTCCCTCCAGATGGGTTCAGGTGAAGCCAGATATTGTTCAAGATGCTCCAGAACTCGCGACTGATCGTCGGGATGCAGTCGATCCTTCCAGGTATCTAGCTGGTTCTCCAATTCATGATCCTGGTATCCCAGCTGCATTTTCCAGCGGGGGGACAGATAGAGTCTGTTGCGCTCAAGATCCCAATCCCAAACTCCATCCAGGCTCGATTCCGTCAACAGCCTGTAACGTTCCTCACTGCCCTTCAGGGCAGATTCGACTTCAACCTCATTGGTCACATCTTCATAAACCGTGGTGACATAGCCACAGGACAGTCGATAGACATGATTCAGGCGCCAGCCACGAATGCGCTCGTCGTGATACTCGGTGGGACCGAATGACTCACTGGCGCCACTCTTCATGACCCGCCGCATGACAGCCAGTAGGCCGAACTCCTCCACCCCCGGAAACACCTCGGTCAGACGACGACCGAGGAGCTCTTCTCGTTTCACCTTATCCGTTTTTTCTACCGCCGGATTGATGTCAACAAAGATGAAGTCCCTGCCATCCTCGATGGGTTGGTAGACCGCTACACCCAAATCGAGCTGTTGAAACAACTCATGGGGAAACTCATCGCACTGATAATGCCGAGGCTCATGAGACTGATCGGCATTCTTGTTTCGAGTCACATTGCTAGTCCTGGCAAGGATTTTGTTTCTTATGGTGTAAGGACATCTGATCTTCCCGCCCTATTTTGTTGACCATGAGAGCCTGCTCTGTGCATATGCCTGCACGATGACATCGGCATGGTATATCAACAGTGTAAACCATAACTGCGGCTTTATTGGGTCAGGGCCTGTTAACGTCAATCCCGGCAGGGCCGATTGGATTAGTGTTAACGCCCTGGGCAGTCATGCCGGGTACCCCTATGGAAAGTGCTGTAATTGAACACGCAGCTGAAGTTATACTTGCTCTTACAATTGCCGGAACAGATGTTTTTGGCTACAGATAGTATGGGGGAATTCAACATGCATGGTTGTGCATTTCGCTCTCTTGTTCTGGTCCTGATCGCCGCGGCAATCGGCGGATGCGAGAAGCCCCCGCCACCCGATATCAAGAATGTGATACGCCCGGTAAAGAGTTTTGTCGTTGAGCAGGCAGGCTCTTCCGATGTGCGATCGTTTCCGGCACGAATCGATGCCGGTAGAAAAGCGGAGCTGGCTTTCAGGGTTGCCGGCAAGGTCACGCAACTCTCAGTTAAAGAGGGTGACCGCGTGGCAGCTGGACAGTTGATCGCCTCCCTCGACATCACCGACTACAGGATCGCCTACAACAACCGCAAGGCGAATTTCGATAAGGCGAAAAAAGACTACGCCCGCGCCAAGGAGTTGGTTACAAAGGGGCACATTTCAAAAATGGACTATGACCGCCTCGAAGCCGATTTCAAAAGCGCGCAATCGGCTTTGGAATCTGCCCAGCAGGAGCTCAATTACACCAAACTGACCGCCCCATTCAACGGGGTTATCGCCAGGCGCCATATCGAAAACTTCGAAGAGGTGCAGGCCAAGCAGGTAGTGCTGGACCTGCAGGATATCACACTACTCGAAGTGAAATTCGATGTCCCGGAAAGTCAGCTTCGCGAACTGCAACCGGACAGGGAGTCACCGCAGGCGAGACGTGATCAGATCCCTGTCAGTGTCAGCTTTCCCGATCTGCCGGGTAAAAGCTATCCTCTCACCTTTCGTGAAGTCAGCACCAAGGCCGACGCCAAAACCCAGACCTTCCAGGTGACCTATACCATGGCGCGGGCCGACGACGTCACCATACTGCCCGGCATGACCGCCAACGTGGCTGTCGACCTGAGCGGATTCCTCAACAAGAGCCAACGGCATCTGGTACCGGCCACTGCGATAGCGGGCGATACCAACCTCGAGCCCAAGGCCTGGGTCATCGACGAGCAGAGTATGACCGTCAAATCCCGCAAGGTGAGCATCGGCCGCCTGTTGGGAAGCCGCATTGAGGTCCTGGAGGGCCTCAATGCGGGTGAACGAATCGTCAGTGCCGGCACCCCCTTTCTGCTTGAGGATATGAAAGTCAGGCTTCTGCCCGACCGGGAGCAGGCGGAACCCCGCACACGGCGCCAGAACAGTCAGTGATAGCTGATCAGGGCACAAGAACAATAAGGGACATGGGATGAATATCGGCGAATACTCCGTTCGTACACCTGTTATTTCATGGCTGTTGGTCATTATCATGCTTGGCGGTGGGCTGTGGGCATTCGAGCGAATCGGCAAACTGGAAGACCCAGCCTTCACCATCAAGATGGCGAAGATCATCACTTACTATCCCGGGGCTTCTGCCAAGCAGGTTCAGGATGAAGTGACCTACCATGTCGAGGATGCCATTCAGCGCATGGAACAGGTGAAGCAGATAAAGATGTCGATCTCCAGGCCTGGGGTTTCCGATATTCAGATTGAATTCAAGGACAAGTACCGAGCAGAAGATTTCCCCAACATATTTGACGAATTGCGGCGCAAGGTCGCAGACATGAAGGGCCGATTGCCGCCAGGGGCCCAGAACCCGATCGTCATCGACGATTTTGGCGACGTCTTCGGCGTCTACCTGGCACTGACGGGCGAAGGCTACAGCTGGCGTGACCTGTGGGATTTTGCAGATGCCTTCAAGCGCCAGCTGGTACTGGTACCCGGCATCCGTAAAATCAGCATCGGCGGTGCACAAAAAGAAGTTGTCTATGTGGATGTCTCGCGTGCGCAGATGGGTGAACTGGGGATTTCACCGAGCCAGATATCGCAGATCCTTGAATCACAAAATATAGTCGCCGCCGCAGGCAATGCCAGTGTCGGCAACGAGTATCTGCGTATCGCACCAACCGGTGAATTCGATTCGGTGAAGGCGATCGGGGACGTAATGATCGGATCCGAGGACAAGAAGCTGGTCTATCTCAAGGATATCGCCGAAATAACCCGGGCCTACGAGGAGATCCCCAGCCAGATGTACTACGTCAACGGCAAGCCGGCATTGACCCTGGGCATCTCCATGCAGGCGGGCGAGAATGTGGTTGCGGTGGGAGAGAGGCTGCGCCGGCGCGTGATGGAACTCATACCCACCATGCCTATCGGAATGCAGCTGGTCGAGATCTACAACCAACCCGCTGAGGTGGATAAGTCGGTAGGCGGCTTTCTTGTCAGTGTCGGCCAGGCAGTTGCCATCGTGATCCTGGTGCTGCTGCTGTTTATGGGATTGCGCGTGGGTCTGATCATCGGCTCTGTGCTGCTGATCACAGTGGCCGGCACACTCTTCATCATGTATCTGGACGGGATAGAACTGCAGCGCATCTCACTGGGTGCGCTGGTGATCGCCCTCGGCATGCTGGTGGACAACGCCATCGTGGTGGCCGAGGGGATGCTGGTCCGGATCCAGGCCGGCATGCAGGCGGCGGATGCGGCGCGGGAGACCGTCGGCAAGACCATCTGGGCCCTGCTCGGCGGAACCATCATCGGCATCCTCGCCTTCTCAGCCATCGGCCTGTCGCCGGACAGTACGGGTGAGTTCGCTAATTCCCTGTTCTGGGTGATACTCTACTCACTGCTGCTCTCCTGGGTTACCGCCATCACCACCACGCCCCTGCTCTGCGCACTCCTGCTTAAACCTGGACAACCCGGCGGTGAGCATGCAACAGACCCCTACAGCGGCCCGATCTTCACAATTTTCAGGGGGATTGTAGATCGGGCCATCCGTTTGCGTTGGATCACCGTTGGCGTGGTGATTGCGCTCTTTTTCCTCGCTGTATTCGGTTTCGGCAGCGTCACGCAGGCCTTTTTTCCAAAATCCAACACCCCGCTCTTCTTTGTGGATATCTGGGAAATCGAAGGGACGGATATCAGAAAGACCAGGGAGGACACGCTCCGTGTGGAAGCATTCATCCGTGAGCAGGAAGGGGTGGTGCAGACAACCACGGCAATCGGCGGCCCCCATCAACGCTACACCCTGGTCTATGATCCACGGGAGGTATCGCCGACCTATGCCCAGATAATCGTCAAAACCGATACCCTGGAGCAGATCCCTGAAATCTGGAAAAAAGTCGAACGCTATATGCGGGAACAGCTCACTTGGACCGATCCGATCATCAAATCGATGCGTATCGGACCCGGCAGGGACAGCAAGATCGAAGTGCGCTTCCATGGCCCCGATCCCGCAGTATTGCGCGGACTGTCGCAACAGGCTCAGGGCATCATGCACGCCGACCCCAGATCGAAGGATGTACGGGATGACTGGCGGCAGCCGGTCAAGCTGATACGCCCGATCTTCAACGAACAGGTGGGCAGGCAGTTAGGCATAACCCGGGAACACCTGGCCACTGCCTTGCAGTATGCCTATGACGGCACCCCCGTCGGTCGCTACCGAGACGGCATACGCATCCTGCCCATATTGATGCGCGCGCCGGAAGCGGAACGCGAGGATCCCGGCAACCTGCAGGATATTACCATCTGGAGCCCGGCCCTGAACCAGTCGGTTGCCGCCGCTCAGGTGGTCAGCGGTTACGAAACCCTTTTCGAAAATACGATCGTACGCTCCCGTGACCGTATCCAGACCATCACCGCCTCATGCAACTCGATAGAGGAGTTGGCAACGCCCCTGTTCAATCAATTGAAACCACAGATCGAGGCAATCCAACTGCCGCCGGGCTACAGCCTGTCATGGGGCGGTGAATACGAGGATTCGAGCAAGGCCCAGGGGGGGCTGATGCGTGCACTGCCGATAGGATTCCTGCTGATGATACTGGTCACCATCCTGTTGTTCGGCAAGATGCGTCAACCCCTGTTGATCTGGCTTACGGTGCCCTTGGCGGTGGTCGGCATTACCGCCGGGCTGCTGCTGTTCAACGGCGCCTTCGATTTCATGTCCCTGCTTGGGGCACTCTCATTGATCGGCCTGCTGATCAAGAACGCCATTGTCCTGATCGACGAAATCGATCAGCAGAACTCACAGGGGAAAGCGCCCTACAGTGCGATTCTCGATTCAACCGTCAGCCGCTTGCGGCCGGTGGTGCTTGCCGCGGCCACCACCATACTGGGACTGATTCCCCTGTTACAGGATGTCTTCTTCGTCAACATGTCGCTGACCATCATGGCGGGACTGGGATTCGCCACCCTGCTGACACTGCTGTTCGTGCCGACCCTGTATGCGATTCTTTTTGCTGTAAAATCACCCTCGGGATAAGGCAGCCTGGCTATAGCTCACAAGCGGTGCATAAATCGATGTGGACGCGGCATATAGTGATTTTCATGATTCAGTGAGAGCAGTACATGGCGTGCTCTGCCGATAATTTCTTGTCTCGGCACGAACCCGATCACCCTCGAATCCGCGCTGTTGTCCCGGTTGTCGCCCAACACCAGATAGTGACCGTCCGGCACCTTGACAGGTGGAAAACCGGACAGCCCGCTCTCTTCATCCAGCCACCTAACCCAGTGCTCGACACCATCAAGATTCTCGATTCTGTCCTGCCAGCCCGCAGCTCTTTCAGCATCACTGTAGCCAATCTGCCGACCATTGACCCAGAGACGGTTGTCATGCATGGCAATCCAATCACCAGGCAAGCCGACTACACGTTTGACCATACGCTTATCGGCAGCCCCCGAATCGAAAATTATGATCTCCCCTCTCGCAGGATCACCGTGTTTGAGCAATGAAATATGGGTAAAAGGCAGACGCAGATCGTAGGCCATTTTGTTGACCAGGATACGGTCCCCCTCGAGTATGGTAGGCTTCATGGATCCGGTCGGAACCACATTCCAATCTGCAATAACGCTTCTAAACGCCAGCAGTAAAACAATAAAGACAATGAAAGGCCTGTTCCCTTTCCAGAGAGAGACGAGACGTTGCCCCATGAATAACTCCTTTTGACTATTCCACTTCTACGACCGCAACGCAATGCATTGAGTTCATTCCGGTCTTATCGCAACCCGCGCCTCCCCTACATTGCCAAGGCTAATAAGTTGTGCAATATTCACAATAATAATATTCATAATCTCATATAAAATATAGTTATCGCTTATGGAAAAACGGCTGCATGAAAAGAGTCCGAAGATAAACACAGGAAGGTGTACCGGGGAGAACGGCCATCGCTAACATCTTCATCTCTTACCGGCGTGAAGACAGTGCGGATGTTACCGGCAGGATACACGACCGCCTTGTCGAGCATTTTGGAGAATCGGCAGTCTTTATGGATGTCGACGATATCCCCCTGGGCGTCGATTTCACCCGGTACATTGACGAAAAGGTCGGCCAGTGCGAAGTCTTACTGGCCGTCATCGGACGCGATTGGCTCAATGCCACCGATGAAGAAGGCGACAGACGCCTCGATCAATCCGGTGATTATGTTCGAATTGAACTCGAGTCCGCACTGAAACGGAAAATACCGGTCGTTCCCCTGCTTGTTCGGCGCGCCTCGATGCCAGAGGCTGATGAGTTACCCGAGAGCATCCGCGATTTTGCCAAAAGAAACGGCATGCAGGTCAGGGCCGATCCGGATTTTCGTACCGACTGCGATCGATTGATCGAGGGCCTGGAAAGGGACAGAACAGGAAAAAGGCCAATCATCTCGACTCGTAATAAGAGCGTAGCAAAAAAACCGGGAGGCAAGCACAAGACACTCATAATCGGCGCGCTTGGGATTGCAGTCGTCAGCACACTCATCGGTCTCTTCGCATGGTACGCAAGTCGCCCGGGGCCGGCGCCAAGTATTGTTGAATTTCAAGCCGACCCAAACAGGGTCGAACAGGGATCGACCACGACATTGAGGTGGGTGACGAAGAACACCAAGAAGGTGAGTATTCAGCCCAATATCGGCACTGTTGCCGTCTCCGGTTCCAAGGTTATCCGGCCGAGAGAAACCACAACATACACCCTGGTCGCAAGAGGCTCGGATAACGGGCATGCAAAGCAAAGGCTTTCCATTCAAGTCAATTCTCAACCTGTGGCCACTATTCCGATATCGAGACTCTCAGTAGCGGAAAACACAATCGAGTTGGGAAAGTCCACAACCCTCAGCTGGCGAACCAGAGACGCAACTGATGTTGAAATCAAGCCAGATATCGGTTCTGTTGAAGCAAACGGATCCATCGAAATTTCGCCCAGGCGCAATACAACCTACACCCTTACAGCAAAAAGTCCCGCGGGAACAGCTACATCAAATATCCTGGTCAGGGTCGAAAGAACAGTACCCCGCACCATCATCACTCGGCCAGTAATAAGATAGTGTCGGTAGCAGGCTGTGTGTACAAACCGTAAATCCTCGCGAACGGTTTTAGTCCGCAAATGAACGCCAATATGACATTTTAAATAGCTTGTACAGGAACCATGAACAGCATCCGCAGCCTGTAAAGCATGTCAAATAAAAAGCCGTTGGATAAGGGTCGTGTAGTGCCCTGCTGTAACGCACACAATCAAGGAAGCACTGAATTCATCAAAAATAACTTATGTGGACCCCCCGAAGAATTTGTTGGCAGAATTCACTGATAATGAATATTACTGATGATTCCAATATTATACCGGTCTTTCAGAAAGTTAGTGACATTTATCATTCAAAGCCACCGACAAGTTTTTCTGAAGATCCTCTTATATTTGCGTTCATTTACGGACTCTTCTTCTCTCCAAGAACTATATTTGTAAGTAGGAATGGAGGAGATCGGCATGTCTATCAGACGACTTGTCAGTGGGGCTACGTTAATTGCCCTTGCCAGCTTCTGGGCATGGTCCATGGGCGCTGCCGACACCTACAGTGCGGCCAGGGAGCAGATGATAAGGTTGATCGAGCAGGATGTGCGGGAAACCAGTATCTATCTGGAAAAATCAGCACTTGATGAGCGGATCCTGAAATCGCTGAGCGAGGTGCCACGACACCAGTTCGTACCCGGCGACGTCCGCAGCCGGGCCTACGATAACCGTCCGCTCCCCATCGGCTACGGCCAGACGATCTCTCAACCCTATATCGTGGCCATCATGACCGACCTGATTGCCCCCAGGGCAGAACATAAGGCGCTCGAAATCGGTACCGGCTCCGGTTACCAGGCCGCAGTGCTTTCTCGCCTGGTCGAAAAGGTCTACACCATGGAGATCGTGGAGCCCCTGGGTAAACAGGCAACAGAGCGGCTGAAGCGCCTCGGCTTTGACAACATAGAGGTCTCCATCGCCGACGGTTACTATGGGTGGAAAGAGCATGCCCCTTTCGACATCATCATCGTCACCGCTGCCGCCAGCCACATTCCCCCTCCGCTGATCGAGCAGTTGAAGCCGGGGGGCAAGATGATCATTCCGGTAGGCAGCCGTTTCATGACGCAGCAGCTGTTGCTGGTTGATAAAGGTGCCGACAAGGAGGTCACGGTGCGTCAGATTCTGCCTGTCAGGTTCGTGCCGCTCACAGGAGAACATTAAATAATTTTGAATTATATATGTGTGCTGCGCGCGCATCTTGTTACAGACAAAAAAAGCGAGCGAAGCCCGCACATTAATTCAACATTCAAAATTGCCATGATTCGTCCGCCCTACCTCTCGATCGCCATTCTCTCAGCATCGGCGCTGGGTTATGAGATTTTGCTGATGCGGCTCTTCTCGATCATTCAATGGCACCACTTCGCCTACATGATCATCGCACTGGCACTGCTGGGTTACGGCATCAGCGGCAGCCTGCTCTCGACCATTCAGCCCACAATCGCCCGTCACTACCGATGGCTTTTCCCACTCTCCCTGCTGCTATTCGCCCTTAGCGCCCTGGGAGCATTCCTGACAGCACAGTCGCTCAGTTTCAACAGCGAGGAGCTGTTCTGGGATTTTCGCCAGGCCCTCAACCTGGCGATCATCTGCCTGCTGCTTGCACTGCCCTTCATCTTCACCGCCAGTGGAATCTGCATGACCTTCATGGTCTACAGCGAGAGACAGGTCTCCACCATCTATGCCGTTGATCTGCTGGGGGCCGGCATAGGCGCATTGAGCATAGTGCTCATCATGTTCCTGCTGAAGCCGGAACAGATCCTCGTCGCAATCACCCTTGCCGGCCTGGCCGCTGCAGCCATTGCGATATGGGAACTCAATCTTCCCCCCAAAGCCCGGCTCTCTCTTCCGCTCATACTCACCATGGTGCTGCTGCTTATTGCCGCGCCCCGGATCACGCTCAACGTCTCCCCCTACAAGGGCCTGATGCAGACACTGCAGATCAAAGGCACGCGCATTGTGGATCGATACTCCAGTCCCCTGGGCCACCTCACCCTTGTCGCAAGCGATGAGATGCCGCTGCGCCACGCACCGGGTCTGAGCCTGGTCAATCCACGTGAACCGCCGCGACAGCTGGGACTCTTTACCGACGCGGACAATATGTCCGCCATCACCCGCTTCAGCGGCGACCTCGAATCCCTAGGCTACCTCGACCGAACAACCTCGGCTCTCCCCTACCATCTGCGGAAACCGGATGAATTGCTGGTGATCGGCAGCGGCACCGGGTCCGACCTGCTGCTGGCGCGCCACCACCAGGTGGAATCGGTGGATGCCCTGGAACTCAATCCGCAGCTGGTTGAGCTGCTAAGGCACGACTATAAAGGGTTCGCCGGCGAGATCTACGACAATCCCTACACCAGGCTGCATATCGCCGAGGCACGGGATTTCCTCGGCCAAAGCGATAAAAAGTACGACCTGATCCAGCTTGCCCTGGTTGATGCGGCCAGTGCCTCGTCATCAGGCCTCTATGCCCTGAACGAAAGTTATCTCTATACCCGCGAGGCGCTGGCCCTCTACCTTACACACCTGGCGCCGGATGGCTATCTCGCCATCACCCGTTGGATCAAAATCCCTCCTAGGGACACCCTCAAACTCTTCCTCACCGCACATCAGGCGATGGAGTCCCTGGGGCTGGATGAACCGGATAAACGCCTGCTGCTGATTCGAAACTGGCAAACCGCAACGCTGCTGGTAAAGAACGGGGCCTTTACTCCAGAGGAACTGGACCGTGCCGGGGTCTTTTGTCAGGCCCGGCTCTTCGATCAGGCCTACAGCCATCGCCTCAGCGAGGATCAGACCAATCGTTACAACCGCCTGCGCGAACCCTATTTCTATCGGGCAAGCAAACAGATCGTCTCGGGTAATAAGGATCAACTCCTGGCGAGTTATAAATTCGATCTCCAGCCCGCTTCAGACGACCGGCCCTATTTCCACCACTTCTTCAAGTGGGAGAGCTTTTTCGAGGCATTGAAGCTAAGACACCAAGGCGGTATGCCGCTGATCGAGTGGGGCTACATAATCCTTATTCTTACCCTGGTGATCACCGCACTGCTGAGCGCCCTGCTGATACTGCTGCCCTTGAGCATCATCTCGCGCAGCAGAGGAACTGCGGACGATGGGATCAGCCGCTGGCGTGTCTTCTACTACTTTTTCGGCATCGGTTTGGCATTCCTCTTTATCGAGATCGCCTTTATTCAGAAATTCATACGTTTTCTGCACCATCCCATCTATGCCATCTCGATCTCCCTCGCAGGATTCCTGCTGTTTGCGGGCTTAGGCAGTTATGTCAGCGAACGCCTGGCGCAAAACCGCTCACACTATCGCATGGCAATCCTGTCGGTCCTGGTCATCGCATTCGTAAGCATCGGTTATCTGTTTCTGTTGGAGCCGTTGTTCGAACAGCTGGGTCATCTTGCCATGGTGTACAAGTTCGTGATCTCCACACTGCTTATTGCACCTTTGGCGTTCTTCATGGGGATGCCTTTTCCGCTGGCCATCTCCTCAATGAAACAGCACTCCTCCAACCTTATCCCCTGGGCATGGGCCATCAACGGTTATGCCTCGGTGATCAGTGCAGGATCAGCGACACTGATCGCTATTGATCTTGGTTTCACAGCGGTTATTCTTATCGCCACTCTACTCTATCTATCGATAATAGCGGCCTTTCCGGGTTTGAACAATAAGGGCAGAGAGCAAGTTCGTTCTAGGGCCTGTTAACACTAATACGGGATAATATTTCTCTGACCCGGTATCCCCAGGATTCAGTCGTCAGCTCTACGCTTTACCAACTCGACCCGCCGGTTTTTTGCCCGACCTGCTTCAATTTCATTACTGCTGACCGGCGCTGCGGGTCCGACACCAAGTGCAGTTAGTCTGCTGCTTTCGATGCCGGCGGCGACCAATACCTCAACAACTGTATTGGCGCGTTTCAGGGAAAGATCCTGGTTGTAAGACAGGCTTCCGACATCGTCAGTGTGCCCTACCACGTAAAGCAGCAGTGTCGGAGCTGATTTCAATGCCTTAACTATCTCGGCAATCGTTTCTTCGGATTCTGGTCGTAACGTCGCTTTATCATGATCGAATTGGATACCGTACAAGGCCACGTGCCCAGTCTCTGCAATTTGCTGCTGCATTTCAGATGCGTCGACAAACTCCAGCGTTGCCTCAAAATTACTGACTTCCAGTATTTCAATCAGCATCATGGTTCGTTCGCGGAAATTCTTGTTGGGATTGTTGGCGGCGATTACAGCGGCAAACACACCTACATGATATCTGGCACTGTCCGTTGTGACGTCAATATAGCGATATGCCGGTGAAGTGAAATTATGAGAGAATCCTAGTAAATAAAACGGGTGAGTTAACCCTTCGGTTGGTACCATTGTGTTCCGCGTCCATAGTGTAGTCGCAAGCAGATGGCTGTTACATCCAGTGTTTTTGCAACTGTATATCTCGTCGGCATTTCCCAGGTCCCTCAAGGCAGCGTCATAGTTTTTCTGCACCATCAGCGGCTTATCTCCAGACTTTGCCAAGTAGAGAATACGCATCCGTTTACCTTCCGGGTTCACTACCGTTATTTTTTTACTCGTGTCTGCTTTCAGGAAGTTGGCAGCATCGTATTCGTTGTATTCAAAGCCGAGGATTTCCGAGCCAGTCACACGAGGTAGTTCCGGGTGATCACGGCTACCCGGCATATCAGCTGCATAACCAAAAGTGGTGAACAAGATCATTGACAGTAAGATGAGAATATAGTGTCGCATGAATCAATCTCCTTTTTGAGAGAGAGATTATAGGTCAGGATGAAAGATTTATTTGCTTGGTAGTGAATTTTCACGTCTGAAATCTCTGCACAACAAGTACAATCCATAGTGAGGAGGAGCGAGAGCATGAAGACGGAAAGAAGGTGTCGATATGAGCGATGAACTCTGTGAGAGGTGGTTGAGCGACTATCAGACCCGCAGGAAAGATTTACGGCAAGCAGTGATGAAAGCCGGTCAGCAGATGCTTGAAATCGACATGCCCAGAATCGGCAGGTTGACCGCCCGGCTGGGTCGGGCCGGATACTGCAGCATGCTGCTCTGGCCCGGGTGCCGCCCTGATCCACCGCCGCGATCGACCTTGCCCAGGCCATCATCGTCGAGACGAATTACAGTCAGGTGCTCTTCGAGGAGTTGAGTACCCTCCACAAGCGCGGACTCGGTGGACGAATCCTGTTCTTCGACAACAACGACGAATTGTACCGCGACCAGGATGGCCGACGCTGGCCCCTGGTGTCCGTCGGGGAAGCTGTCGAACTCGCCGCTGCACAGCCGATACGTGAGAAAGATTAAATGAATAATATTACCGTATCCTCGATAGTGTTATACTTGAGTGATACTTGATAAATAAATCCAGAAGGAGGCGTTTAGATGATTGTTATCCACTATTTACAGGCCAGTATTAAGGGTTAGCCGCGCATTCGTAACAGTTCCCGACACAAACTCCCACGCTCAGCTCTCCTCTCATTGCCCGGCCTGTATGCCGGGATTCATAAGAATCCCAATAGTTTCAGCATGCCAACATCGGCACATGCTGTTTCGTCATGCATTATTTTGGGACAACAACAATGCAAATTCACAACCTTACTGACTTGGGCTGGAGCCATCATTTTCAGTCCCAGCTCTGTCTGGAATCACTTGAATCGCATCTGCCATTTCGTGTCGTTAGCGTACAACGCAACCTCATTGAGTGTGTTGGTTTGGATCGCGAGAATCAACAAAAGAACCTCCAATTATCCACCAATTATTGGCGAGACGAACCGCCTGAAGGACACCCTGCAATTGGGGACTGGTTGCTGCTCGACCTGGACTTTCAACCGCTTCGGATACTTGAGCGTAAATCGCTTATTAAGCGTAGAAGCGCGGGAAGGGAATCATCAGTTCAACTCATTGCATCAAATTTAGATAGCGTATTCATCGTCACCTCATGCAACGATGAATTCAACATCAACAGGATAGAGCGCTATTTAGCAAGCGCTGCCGAGTCCAATATCCACTGTGTAGTGGTGTTGACAAAAATCGATTTGTGTTCAGATACTGCACCCTATTTCAGGGCCATATCGCATGACCACCCGAACCTGCAAGTCGAGATGGTGAATGCCACAGATACCCCGGGGCTCAGTGTATTGAAAAAATGGATTGAACCTGGAAAAACAGTTGCATTGCTCGGCTCATCTGGCGTTGGCAAATCAACCATCATCAATAGTCTGAAAGGGAATCAAGACCAGACTACAGCCACTATTCGCGAAAACGACAGTAAAGGGCGTCATACTACGACATCCAGAAGTCTGCATTGCTTACCCGGAGGCGGGCTACTACTCGACAACCCGGGTATGAGGGAATTACAGATGATCGATACTGAAGAAGGTATTAAAAATACTTTTTCAGATATCGATATACTGGCGAAAAAGTGCCGATTCAAGAATTGCCGCCATATGACCGAACCCGGTTGCGCCGTTATCGAGGAGATTGAAGCAGGCAGGCTTGAGCAGCGTCGTCTCGATAACTACCATAAATTACTGTCAGAACAGACACGCAACAACGAGTCTCTTGCAGAACGGCGTTACAATGACAGGGCACTGGGGCGTTTTTATAAGAACGCTCTAAAAAGCTCCAGGAGATTCAAATCAAGAGAATGAGAATTTAGCTAGGGCCTGTTGACACTATTCCAATAGGGTCGCATAGATGGCATGTAACTAAAGCACGTTGACTTCGGAATATGCCCCATCTCTCGACTGAATGCCCAATTGCTTCCGCTCTTTGAGAGTGAGATCATTAGGCTGTCGCCCTGCCAGGAATTGACTGGTTCTCCCCGCCGGGTCGATGCGTTACTGAAATAATTGCTTGCCCAGGTTTCAGTATCACAATACCTCGGTTCTATAGATTGCGTGCCCGGCATCGTGTCTACTGACCCGATCACCATGGTACGCACTCACTATGCTTGACAACCACCCCCATTGGCGCAAATTGCTGATCCTGCCCCCCATCGCACTGGGTATCCTGATACTGATGGTGATGGCCGGCAACAGACAACCACCACTGAAGGTGGAGCGTGGCGAACCCACCAAACTGGTACGCACCGTGGAGGCCCGCCAGCTCGAACTGGTTCCGGTGGCGGAAGGGTATGGCACCGTGCAGCCCGCACGGGTCTGGAACGCGGTGGCGCAGGTGGCAGGCCGCATCGTTGATATTCATCCACGTCTCAGAGACGGTGAAATCATCAGTGGGGGCAGTCTGCTGGTGCAGATCGATCCCGCCGATTATCAGCTCAACCTGGCCCAGGCCGAGGCGGAACTGGCCGAATTGGAGGTGGAGGCATCGAATGCCAAGGCCTCGCTGTCGATCGAAGAGCGCAGTCTGGGCATTGCGCAACGGGAGTTTCAACGGGTCAGCAAACTGGTAAAAAAGGGCACCGCATCCCAGAGCGCCGTGGATGATACCGAACGCAACCTGCTCGCCAGCCGGAATGCGGTACAGAATGTTAAAAACACCCTGGCATTGATACCCACCAAGCGCAAGGTCCTGGCGGCCAAGCGGACCCAGGCCGAGCGGGATCTGCAGAATACCCGCCTGCTCGCACCATTCAACCTGCGGGTTGCCAACATGAGTATCGAGGTCGACCAATATGTCGGCAAGGGGGAGACCCTGCTTGCCGGGGATGCGGTGGATCGGGTCGAGATCATCGCGCGATTTCCGATGGCATCCCTGCGTCGACTCTTTATCGGTCGTGAGCGGCGGGACATCACCACCGAAATCCTGGAGGGTAATCTGGCGGACTTCGTCGCCCTGAAACCCCGGGTCAGGCTCGATCTGGGTACGACTATCGCCGAGTGGGAGGCTGAGTTCGTACGATTCAGTGACAACGTGGATCCGGAGACCCGCACCATGGGTGTTGTGGTCGCCGTCGACAGACCCTTTGAGAAGATCGAGCCCGGTATCCGCCCCCCCCTCTCGAAAGGGATGTTCGTGCAGGTTCTGTTGCAGGGTAAACCGCAACCCGAACGTATCGTCATACCCCGTTCCGCAATCAGGGACGGCATCGTCTATCTGGCCGATGAGAAGAATCGCCTGCGCCGTCAGCCGGTGGATCTGCTGTTCAGTCAGGGAGAGATCAGCATCGTCGCATCCGGCGTAACCGCCGGCCAGAAGATCATAGTTTCCGACCTGGTGCCTGCCGTCAGCGGCATGCAGCTCGAAACAAAGACGGACACAGAGATCGAAGAGGCGCTCTCCGCCGCCGCGAAGGGTGAACAATGATCGACTGGTTCGCCCGGCATCCCACTGCCGCCAACCTGCTGATGGCATCGATTATGATTCTCGGCCTGACCGCCCTGCCCGGTCTGCAGCGGGAAACCCTGCCGGAGATCCAGAACGACAAAGTCGAGGTCCGGGTCGTCTACAAAGGGGCAACCGCGGATGAGGTGGAGGATGCCGTCTGCCGCCGCCTGGAGGATGCCCTGGAGGGGATCAGCAGCCTGGATGAGATGACCTGTGAATCACGCGAGGGCCTGGGCGTGGCCACCGCGGTGATGCTGGAAGGGGCGCAGATGACCCGCTTCCTCGATGATGTGAATGCGGAGATCGACGCCATCGATGACTTCCCTGCCGAAACCGAGCTACCGGTGATCGAGGAGTTGGGCCGAACCGACGCGGTGATCTCCATAGCGGTAACCGGTCCGGACGACCCGGTGGCCCTGAAGGCCTATGCGGAACACCTCAAGTCCAAACTGCTGACACAAGAGAAGATCGCCGAGGTCACTATCAACGGCTTTTCGGATCACCATATACGGATTGAAATTCCTGCCTGGCGACTTCGGCAATATGGCCTGTCCGCACAGGATGTGGCCAACGCCATCGGCCGGCACAGTATCAGTACCCCAGCCGGACGCCTGGAAGGAGACAGGGAAGAGATCCTGTTGCGCTTCGATGATCAACGCAAGCAGGTGGACGATTTTTACGATCTGGTGGTGATCTCCGGCAGCAGTGGCGCCACTATCCGGCTCGGCGATATCGCGCGCATCACCGATCGCTTCGATCGTGACGAGGAGAAGATCAGCTTCAATGGCCAGCGTGCGGCCATTCTCAATATTGCCAAGACCCGTTCACAGGACATTCTAAACGTCCTCGCCAGGGTGGAGACGTTCGTGGCGAGGGAAAACCTGACCGCCCCGGAAGGTCTCCAGCTGACGCTGACCCAGGACCGTGCCTCGGTGGTTCAGGATCGGCTCGATATGCTGGTGCGCAACGGTGCCCAGGGTCTTGTGGCGGTGTTTTTCGTACTCTGGCTGTTCTTCAGCTTCCGTTACAGTTTCTGGGTTACCATGGGTCTGCCGGTCTCCTTTCTCGGCGCCCTCTTCATCCTGCCGGTCATCGGCGTCACCATCAATATGATCTCCATGGTGGGACTGTTGATCGGCATTGGCCTGTTGATGGATGACGCGATCGTCATCGCTGAGAATATCGCCTCGCGTATGGCCAAGGGTGATAAACCGCTGCAAGCCGCAATCACCGGCGTGCGCCAGGTAT
The DNA here is from genome assembly GCA_040506195.1 of Candidatus Thiodiazotropha sp. Classification (GTDB taxonomy): domain Bacteria; phylum Pseudomonadota; class Gammaproteobacteria; order Chromatiales; family Chromatiaceae; genus Thiodiazotropha. The sequence continues at coordinate 111,326 of JBEVXH010000002.1, forward strand.
TGCCCGGCATCGCCTCCTCGTTTGCCACCACACTGCTGGTGTTCGGCTCCCTTGCCTTCATCACCGGGGATATCGGTCAAATCCTGCGCATCATGCCGATGGTCTTGATCATGGTGATCAGCGTCAGTCTGCTCGAGGCCTTCCTGATTCTGCCGCACCATTTAAGCCACTCCCTGGCGCACATGAATCGCAAGCGGGTCTCCCGCTTCAGGGAAAGGTTTGAAGCCGGCTTTGACCACCTTCGAGAATCTTACTTCGGTCCCTTGCTGGACCGCGCCATCGAGTATCGCTATTTGACCCTCGGTATCGTGCTGATGCTGCTTATCCTCGCCGTGGCTATGCCGGTGGGCGGAAAACTGAAGTTCGTCGGATTCCCCGACCTTGACGGCGACGTTATCGAGGCCCGGGTCCTGTTGCCCCAGGGGACACCCCTGGCACACACTGAATCCATCGTGCACGAGATAAGCACGGCACTGCAGCGCACCAACCAGGCCTTCCTGCATCAGCAGCCGGAGCAGCAGCCGCTGGTGGAGAACATCACCATCATCTATGGTCAGAACCCGGACGCCTATGAAACCGGCCCTCATGTCGCCCGTGTGGTTGCTGACCTGCTCAGTGCCGAGATCAGAAATGCAAAACTGGATGACGTGATCAACCGCTGGCGCCAGGAGACGGGTGCGCTCACCGACGTGATTTCGGTCAAATTCACCGAACCCACCTTCGGCCCGGGCGGTCGCCCCATCGATCTGCGCCTGATGGGGTATGACCTGGCGCGTCTGAAACAGGCTTCCAACGAACTGCAGGACTGGCTCAACGCCCACCAGGGGGTGAATGATCTGAGTGATGATCTGCGTCCCGGAAAACGGGAATACCGGCTCCATTTAAAGCCGGGAGCGGGTGTACTGGGACTCAATGCGCAACAGGTTGCGGAACAGGTCCGGGCCTCCTATCAGGGTATCAAGATCGACGAGTTTCCCGTCGGACCCGAGACCTACGAAGTCAATCTCAGGCTGATCGCGGATGATCGCACAGACGCGGAAGATCTCTACAATCTCAGCATCACCGGGCCCGGCGGCTCACTCATCCCCCTCTCCGTGGTTGCCGATATCGAGGAGGTCAGAGGCTGGGCCCGCATCAACCGGGTCAACCGGCAACGGACCGTCACCCTGCAGGGCGACGTGGACCGCAGCAAGGCCAATGCGCAGGAGCTGTTGGCATTGGCCAAGCGCAGCTTCATTCCCGATCTCCTGGAGCGCTACCCCGACATCCAGTTCGATATCCAGGGAGAGAGCAGGGAGTCGGCGAAGACAGGCCAGTCTATCGTGCGCAATGTCCTGCTCGGACTGGTCGGTGTCTACATGTTGCTGGCACTGCAATTCAAGGGCTATCTAGCCCCCGTCACAGTTATGATAGTGATCCCGTCGGCATTGATCGGTGTGATTTTCGGTCACATGGCCCTGGGACTCGATCTGACCATGCCCAGCATCGTCGGCATGGCCTCCCTGTTCGGTGTGGTGGTCAATGATTCGATCCTGCTGGTGGTCTTCATCCGTGACCACCGCACGGCGGGGATACCCGTGGCCGTGGCCGCCAAACAGGCAGGCCGGGCGCGGTTCAGGCCAATCCTGTTAACCTCGATCAGTACCATCGCAGGATTGACCCCCCTGCTGCTGGAAAAGAGTCTGCAGGCGCAGATCCTGATCCCGCTTGCCGCCAGTATCGCTTTCGGCCTGACGGCAGCCACCCTGGTTGCACTGTTTCTGGTTCCCGCCGTCTACTGCATTCTGGATGATTTCAACCTGCTCGGTAAACTGCATGATGAGAGTGATGAGGAGATCGCCGGAAAGAACGAGGAGTTGACGGGCGCCTAGCACCCGGACGGGCACATGTTTCAAATTCCGCATCAGCGTATCGAGTTGCGCTCAGTCAATCTCATGCTGCCTGGCATAGGTCAGCCACGTCAGCAGTTTTTCCCGTAACACCTCTTTGGTATAAGGCTTGCTCAAATAGTCATCCATACCGGCCGCGAGACAGCGTTCCCGGTCACCCTCTAAGGCGTTTGCGGTCAAGGCTATGATCGGCAACCTTTTCTTGTCATGCCTTTTTTCCCGGTCACGCCATATGCGCGTTGCCTCGTAACCATCCATCTCGGGCATCTGGCAATCCATCAGCACTAGATCGTAGTGGGATTCGGCAAGCATTTTAAGGGCAATAGTGCCATCTTCAGCCAGCGTGCTAACCACATCCAACTCCTCAAGCATCGCTTCGCACAACTCCTGGTTTATCGGATTATCCTCCACCAGGAGTATCTGCACTCCATTCGGCATGTCGTCGAGCACAATACCTCTATCACTGTCGACCAGGCATCGCTCGGCCTCACTCTGCCGGTCATTGTCCGCCTTACATGCCGTATCACGCGGTTCAACAGCCGTTGGCAAGCGCAAACGAAAGCCAACCGTTGTCCCCGCTCCCGGTTGGCTTTTCATCTCCAAAGACGAGCCCATTAATTCAACGATGCGTTGTGAGATGATAAGACCAAGCCCGGTACCGCCATATTTTCGTGTCGTGGAACTATCGGCTTGAGTGAATGCGCGAAACAGTCTCTCCATGGCTTCAGGGGCAATCCCGATGCCGCTGTCCTTCACTGAAAAACGGTGTGACTCATCCTCATAGGTCATATGGATCTCCACGCCGCCATGTTCAGTAAACTTAATGGCATTACCCACCAAGTTGGTTAAAACCTGCCTTAGCCTGACCGGGTCACCATATACGAATCGAGGCGCTTCGGGCGAGGCGTTGCAACTCAGGCCAATGGACAGACGTTCCGCCTGCACAGAAAAAAGATCAACGATCTCATCCAGTAACTGGTGCAGATCGACAACTTCCGACTCGAGCCCTAACTGACCGGCATCGATTTTTGAGAAATCCAGTATGTCGTTGATCAAAATCAGCAGTGATCTTGCAGAACCGCGCGCTGTTTTCAGGTATCGTCGCCTCTTCTCATCCAAACCGCTGTCAGATACCAATTCAAGCATACCCAGGATACCGTTCATGGGAGTACGTATCTCATGGCTCATATTTGCGAGAAACTCCGATTTAGCCCGTGCCGCGGACTCCGCCTCATCCCTTGCCTGTTCCAATTCCCGCGACCTGACTTCCGCCAAATGAGTGTTAAGCAAAGCTCTCCAATACTCACGATGCCAGTAATTCAGTTGCGCCAGCATATAGGCGAGAAATGCCAATGAAGCAAATACCAGGGCATAGCCCTGCATATTCATGAGCGATGCATTCGCCATACTTATGGGCAGCAGCATCGCAACCAACGAGATCCTTCCCACACCCCGGCGCACGCAAAAACTGGCCATGACGCCGGTCGCTATCCCCGCGGTGAAGAAAAGGGTCAGATATGCCGGCCAATCCGTCTCATAGATCATCACCAGAACAGCAACGAAACAGCCCCAAACAACAGCATTGACCACCACGCTGCCGGCTAAAATCTTGTAAGGCACGGCTTCTGAGCCGTCATTCCCACGTGTAACCAGATTACCGGAAACAAGCCGGGTCACGCCTGTTAGCAATAAAAGGCCGGTGAACAACCAAAACAACACAGTATGCTCAGAGGCAAGGTCGGTCGTATATCCAACCACAAGGATAGCGACGATGTAGACGACGCCCCCCGGCATCGATCGCCTTGCCATCTCCCGATTCGCACGACACTCCATCTGCCGCATGCGCGCCTCGCCGATTTCGTCGATCCTAGGGCGTGAAAGAGATGGCAACTCGTTAGTAAGGACGGACATGTATTTGACTCAGAATCCCAATCGGCACCGAATGACTGTCTCTGTTCATTGAACCCGGTATCAGGGCGGCATGATACAGCATACCTGCTATGTCATCGGCATTCTGCTGAATTCATTAACTAAAAACAAGGAATCTCCGACTAATTATATTGCCGCAAGTGATTGAAAATGGGAGAAACAAGAAACTGTAATACCTGTATCGGTGATGGGTATTGATCCAAACTGCTGCAGTTAGGCTTTTATGGGTATATATTTAGGGGTAGGAAGGTGAAAAAGTACAACAATCGATTCAGCTCATTGAATCTCAGGAGGTAGTAACAGATGCGTTTCAGTGAATATCGGATTCACTGTGAAATGTGTAATCTGCTCTCCTCTAAGAACGGAGATAGTGGATTTACTATTCAAGTCCCCATCGACGCTTTAACGCAAAAAAAGCATCTCATAGCGACAATATTCTGCCAAATCACCGATCAATCACACCAATTGACTCTGCGCACTCTCAATGACTCATCCGGGCAGGCGGTTACCCTTTCCAAGCGTGAAAAAAACAAACTTGCATCGGTTCTAAAAAGAGTGGAGGAAGACTGTTTATGCGGCAATGCAAAAATCTGCCCACAACGCATTGTTAAGCTTGTCGCCGAATTGCACGGCACAACAAAAGTGTAATTCCACTTTCAATTTCAATGGATATCCATTAGTATTAGCATGCTTTAATATAGACCGGCAAGCGGTCTTGGGTGGGGCCTGAATCGATGATCCAGGTAAAAAAATCATAGCTTACTAAGAAGTTCGATCATACGTCCGTAGACACGTTAAAACGAGGTCTCGGCGGCGTCCAAGCAGCTGCATTGCCGCAATCCAAATCGTCGCAGAAAAGTCGTTAAGAGCAACCGGTAAGCACCTAACTCCATTAGGTGAAAACGATCATGTGGGAGCATATACAGAGTCTGATGGCAGGCTGGAAAGGGGCATTCATCCCGTTTCTGAGCTGGATCGGAGAGATTAAGGACAAAGAGACGGTTAGAGCCGATATTATCGCAGGTATTACCGTCGCCCTGGTGCTGGTGCCTCAATCGATGGCCTACGCCCAACTTGCCGGTCTTCCGGTCTACTACGGTCTCTACGCCTCGTTTCTCCCACCCATGGTCGCCGCCTTTTTCGGCTCGTCGCGGCAATTGGCAACCGGCCCGGTAGCCGTGGTGTCGCTGATGACTGCGGCGGCCCTTGAACCCATTGCAACCTCCCCCGACACCTATCTGGCCTATGCTGTGCTGTTGGCCTTCATGGTCGGTATATTTCAGATGTTTCTCGGCCTGTTCAAGCTCGGGGTACTGGTGGACTTCCTCTCTCACCCTGTAGTGGTCGGCTTCACAAACGCCGGCGCCCTGATTATCGCAACCTCCCAACTGGGCAAGGTGTTTGGCGTCTCCGTGGAACGCGAGGCCCATCACTACGAGACCGTATGGAACACCGTCTTGGCGGCCATGGAGAATACCCACGGCTCAACCTTGGGGATGGCGATTCTGGCATTTGCCATAATGTGGGGTATCCGCCGCTACGCCCCCAACTTTCCCGGTGTCCTGATCGCGGTTGTCGTTACCACCCTGATCGCCTGGCTCGCCGGATTCAATGAAGCCGGCGGTAGAGTGGTTGGCGATATACCCAAAGGCCTGCCTGCATTGTCGCTGCCGGTTTTTGACGTTAAGACAGTCTGGCAACTGATTCCCGCGGCTATCACCATCTCTCTGATCGGCTTTATGGAGGCTATCTCCATTGCCAAGGCGATGGCCGCACGGACCCGCCAACGCCTGAACGCCAATCAAGAGCTCATCGGACAAGGGCTTTCCAATGTGGTGGCCAGCGTATTCTCCGGTTATCCGGTCTCAGGCTCGTTTTCCCGTTCCGCTGTGAATATCAATGCGGGCGCAATCACCGGGTTCTCCTCGATCGTCACCGGCCTGGTGGTGATGATCACCTTGATCTTCCTGACCCCGCTGCTCTATAACCTGCCGCAGGCCACCCTGGCAGCCGTGATCATCATGGCGGTCATCAATCTGATCAAGATCGATCCGATCATCCACGCCTGGAAGGCGCAGCCCCATGACGCTATCGTTGCAGTCATCACCTTTGTCCTGACCCTGATATTCGCACCCCATCTCGACAAGGGCATTATTATCGGCGTACTCCTCTCGCTGGGACTCTTCCTATGGCGCACCATGCGGCCCCGCTTCGCCCAGCTCTCCCGATACAAAGACGGCACCATGCGTGATATCCGGGTACGTCATCTGCCGACCAGCCCTGTGATCTCCGTAGTTCGTTTCGACGGGTCGCTCTATTTCGCCAGCGCTGGCTATTTCGAGACCAAGATGCTTGGTGTGGTCGCCGCCAATCCGGAGTTGAAATACATCATTCTGGATGGTGAAGCCATCAACCAGATCGACGCCACCGGAGAGGAAGTCCTGCACCACTTGTGGGAACGGCTGCAGGCACAGGGAATTCACCTCGTTGTTGCACGCATGAAGAAACAGTTCATGGACACGATTCGACGTACAGGGTTGAAGGATAAGATGGGTGATGACACCTTCTACTCTCGCATCGGTCTGGCTCTGAACTACGTTTGGAACCAGTTGGGCGACTCCTACGACAGAGAGAATTGCCCTCTGCGTTCTCCAATCGGCACCAGCAAGGAGTGATATCATGACGCAGTTTCAAGATACCCTGACGCACTGACACGTCAGGTATCTATAGTCACATGCCTGATCTGAGTTATCTTCTCCTGACGCCGTTCGTCGGAGCGCTCGCCATCACTTTCCTGCCCCGAGATGCACGTTGGGCCATTCGCGCAACCGCCCTGTTTGCGTCGGCGGTGACGTTCGCACTCTCTTGGGCCTATATCGGCGACTTCGATTACAACCAGGCGGGATTACAGTTTTTTCATCAGACAGAATGGAACACCCGTCTCGGCACCTCCTTCGCCCTGGGTCTGGACGGCTTCTCCTATCCCATGGTGCTGCTGGCTACCCTATTGAGCCTGGTGGCGCTTCTCGCCTCTACAGCCATTAGCGAGAGAATCAAAGGCTACTATATTCTGGTGCTCTTGCTGGAGTCGGCGATGCTCGGTGTCTTCATGGCGCAGGACTGGTCGCTGTTTTACGTATTTTGGGAGTTGACCCTGATCCCGTTGTTCTTCCTCATCGACCGCTGGGGAGGTAAAAACCGCCACGGTGCGGCACTGAATTTCGTCCTCTACACCATGGGCGGCTCGGTATTCATGCTGATAAGCCTGCTGGTGCTGTTCGATGCCGTACCGGGGCACAGCTTCTCCATGTCCGCAATGGCTGAGAGCGGACGTACCCTGCCTCAGCACACCCAGATATTGATTTTTCTCGGTTTTCTGGTCGGTTTCGGGGTAAAGATGCCGATCTTCCCCCTCCACGGCTGGCTCCCATTGGCGCATGTCGAGGCGCCGAGCCCAATCTCTATACTGCTATCTGGCATCCTGTTGAAAATGGGTTCATACGGACTGATTCGCGCTGCCGGTATGCTGCCGGATGCGGTGATCGCACTCCAGGATATTCTTGCCACTCTTGCCTTTATCAGCCTAATCTACGGTGGTTTATTGGCCTGGAGGCACAGCGATCTGAAAGCGATGATCGCCTACTCGTCCGTAAGCCATATGGGGGTAGTTCTACTCGGGATTGCAGCACTCAACCTGGCCGGTCTGCACGGTGCCTTGATGCAGATGGTCGCCCACGGCCTGGTGGCGGGTTCGCTGTTCCTCTTGATCGGCTTGCTCTACGAACGGACCCGCACCCGTGAAGTGACTGACTACAGCTCTCTGGTGAGGGTGATGCCAAGGTTTGCATTTTTCACCACCCTTGCCTTTATTGCCGCTGTCTCACTCCCCGGCACGGCTGGGTTCATTGCAGAACTCAATGCCTTGATTGGCGGATTCGCCCGCTGGGGCTGGGTCGCCGCCCTGTTGACCATCGGTGTGCTTCTCAGCGCCGCCTATGCAGTGCGCACCATCAGCCAGCTATTTACCGGACCGGTTCGCCCCGGCATGCAGAATGTGGAGGATCTACGCCCCAGCGAGTTGCTGGCGGCAGGCACCTTGGCGGCTGCCACCCTGCTGCTTGGATTCATGCCCGGTCCAGTGCTCAACCTGGTGAATGCCTCCGCTGCGCAACTTTCAAGCCTGTTCTCATTGTAGGGGTGCCTAAATGAATGAGAGCTACAACAAGCACAGCGACATCCGGGAGCAGATCAGAGAGGCGATCGATCACCTGCAGCATATTCTTCCCAGTCAGGCACCGATTCGGGACTTCGTTCACCACAATACCCTGCATGGCTTTCAGCACCTGCCCTTCCACGAGGCCCTTGCCACCGCCCGCCGCATAACCGGCGCCCGCGGTTTCCTGCCGCTGGAAAAGTATCGTGATTACTATAACCAGGGTCGGATATCCCTCGATGACCTGATCAGTTGTGTCGAGCAAGAGAGAGATCTGGAACCGGAAACACGCTTGGCCGACACGGCCTGCGGATCACTCAGTCGAGGTGACATCATCGTTGCGGTGATGTGCATGCCCCATCAGCCTGTGTCCGGCTGCCAACTCAACTGGCAGATCGAGGAGGATCGTGTGCTTGAACGGCTCCGGACCGGTCTTCCCAAAACAAGCCGAAATCGCCTGCTGAGCAATGCTCAAGAGAGCGGATTGACAACGGAATCAGCTGCGGTGAGCGACCTGTGGGATGCCTGCCTCCAGGTTCTCCACCTGGAGCATGAATCCACTCACCCGGAGGAGTTACTCGATTTAGCCCCGGAGCAGGCCGAAACACTGCTGCATGACATGCTCGATGTGGCAAATAGCGGGGATGACAGCCCCAATACAACCACCCAACTGATGCAGCAGACAGCCACCGATCGCTTCGACATGCTGCTCGAACGTTTGGGCCGTGACATGACCATGAGGGATCTTTTGTTGGCCACAACCGGTCATGATCTGCTGGATGATTTACGTCCGCAGTTGATCAGAGACCTCTCGAGTTTTCTCGACCAGGGAGTGGCAAGCTGGCGCCCTCTCTCCCCATCCAAAGGTTTCTATCGTTACTGGCACGAACGGGTGGAACTGGACCTCGACTGGCAATTGCGAAACATCGAGGGATGGCAGCAACATCTTGAATTGCTTCAAAGTGATCCGCTGGAAACCATCATCAGCGAGCTGCATCGAATGGGATTGGCGAGGAGCCACTGGACGGGTTACCTGGAGCGATTGGCATTGGAGCTGCCCGGTTGGTCCGGGATGGTCCTCTGGCGGCACTTACATCCAGGTTATGAATCACTCTCCGCCCGTATCGATATGCTCGACTATCTCGCAGTGCGGCTGGTCCTGGAGAGAGTCTACGCCCACAATCTCTGCGCACGCCTGTTCAATATTGAATCCAGTATCGATATGTTGCGTTGGTATTTTCACCATCAGGCCGCCGAATTCACTGTCCGTGAAGCGCTCTTCAACAGCCGATTACCGGAATATCTGGCCAGCCGTGCCCAGCGTGCCGTCCATGCGCCAGCCGACACGGACGGGGATGATAACGCGGCACGCTGGCAACACCTTGCCCAGTTGATCTGGACCTGGCGTCAAAGCAGCGGCAGTTACGAGAACAATACTCAACCGACGCTTTGCCAGGGTGCCTGGCCCCTGTTCCAGCTGATGCAGCAACTCGGCTGGTGCGGTGACGAAGTACGCTGCCTCACCTACGACCATATCCAGGCGATATTCGATACGGTTGATGCACTCGATGAAGACCGCATGGGTTTCATCTGGCTCCGCGCCTACGAAAAACAGTATCGTGACCAGATCCTCAACGCACTGGCAAAAAACCATGGACGGGGTGCCTGGCCGGACCGGGAAGAGAGGCCTGCCGCACAAGTAATCTTCTGCATGGATGACCGTGAAGAGGGAACTCGCCGGCATCTTGAGGAGCTCTATCCGGAGGTGGAGACCCTGGGCACAGCGGCACACTTCAGCGTGCCGCATAACTGGCGCGGCCTGGATGACAGCTGTGCCGGACCCCAGGCACCGGTCATCCCCACACCTGTGATCCCGGTTCATGAGGTCAGAGAAACGCCGGCAGAGCACGACCTGGAGGCCGGCAGACTGCATCAACGTCGCCATCAGCTGCTGAAAAAAGGCCATCAACTGCTATTGCAAAACACACGCCGCGGAGCACTGCTGCCCGGATTGTTGACCGCAATAGCAGCCCCCGCAACCCTGACTGTTTTGATCGGCAAGATTCTGGCGCCCAGACCCTTTGGGAGGTTGTTGAGCTATCTTCGGCAGGGCATTGAAAAACCGGTAACAACCCGCATTGAGTACAGCGCCCCGAACGACAGCCCGGAGGCGACGGTTGAATCACCCCGTCCGGGCTTCACTGATACTGAACAGGCGGACCGGGTACAGGCCATGTTGAAGAGTATGGGACTGCTCAATGGTTTTGCCCCATTGGTCACCATTATCGGTCATGGTTCGCGTAACCAGAACAATCCACATACCTCGGCATACAATTGCGGCGCTTGTTCAGGACGCTTCAGCGGCCCGAATGCGCGCCTCGTCGCCGGGATGGCCAACCGACCCGAGGTAAGAGCCATGCTGGCTGAACGCGGGATTGTCATCCCGCAGGACACCTGGTTCATCGGTGCCGAACACGATACCTGCGGTGAGATCATCGATTGGTACGACCTCGACCAAATCCCCGACGCGCTGAAGCCGTCGCAACAGAAACTGGCAAAGGCCTGCGAACAGGCCTGCTATCTGCATGCCCAGGAACGATGCAGACGGCTTGCCTCCGCACCCAGACAGCCGAATCCCCAGCAAGCCTTTAACCATGTCCTCGGCCGTTCCCTCGACTTTTCCCAGGTCAGGCCTGAACTTGGTCATGCCACCAACGCCTGTGCATTCATCGGCCGGCGATCCATCAGTCGGGGGGCGTTTTTCGACCGGCGCGCCTTCCTTATCTCCTACGATGAATCACATGATCCAACCGGTGAGGTGCTGGAACGACACTTGCTGATCAACGGTGCGGTAGGTGCCGGGATCAATCTCGAATATTACTTCTCGACAGTGGATAACGAGCACTATGGCTGTGGTTCCAAAGTCACGCACAACGTGACCGGCTTCCTTGGGATAATGGAAGGCGCCAGTTCCGATCTGCGCACCGGACTGCCGCGACAGATGATCGAGATACATGAAGCGATGCGCCTCCTGGCGGTGGTTGAAGCCAGTACCAGAAGACTGACAGAGATCTACCAGCGTCAACCGCCTTTACAGGAGCTGGTGGGGAACGGCTGGGTAGTGCTGGTAGCGATGGATCCGGACAATGGTGAATTCCACTTGTTCGATCCCGAATCCGGCTGGGCAGCATGGCAGCCCGATGAACAGGCGATCACAGCTGTGCCTCGCTCGGCTGACTGGTATACGGGATCGACAGGGCCATTGCGGCCCGCGTTGATCAAAACCCCGGAGGAGGCGGCTGTAGATGCTTAAGCAATACGCATGGCTCATCCCTCTCCTTCCCTGGCTGGCCTCCGGATGGATCGTTATCGGCTACTTCCTGAACTTCAATCGCGGTGAGGCGGGTGAAAGGCAGACCTCACTGGTTGCCCTGGGCGCCGGTGCCGGCTCATTGCTGTTGTCGCTGGCCCTGGCTCTTGAAGCTGTGGTCCACGGAGCGCCAGGACAGCTGGTTTTAGGTACCTGGTTCGATACCGGCGAGATTCACCTGCCGATCAGTTTAAGCCTGGATACGACCGGTCTTTCACTATTGACTGTGGTGACACTGATCATTTTCTTGACGTTGAAATTTTCCGTCAACTACATGCATCGCGAGCCTGGATACCAGCGCATCTTCATACTGTTCTGCCTGTTCGCCGGCGGCATGGAGCTCATCGTTTTGGCAGGGAACGCACTGCTCGCCTTCGTCGGCTGGGAGATCGTTGGCGTGACTTCCTATCTGCTCATCGGATACGCGATCGATCGACCGACAGCCACCAAGAACGCGGTTCGGGTTTTTATAACCAACCGTGTCGGCGACACCGGTTTCATCATCGGTATCGCCCTCTCAATCTTCTGGCTCGGGGGGGTAGAATGGTCACAGATCAACAGTGAGGCTGAAAATATCGAGACCCTCGCGGCCGGTGTGATCGCAAGCGGTTTCGTGATAGCCGCATTGGTCAAATCGGCTCAACTGCCGTTTGCTCCTTGGATATCCCATGCATTGGAAGGCCCAACACCCTCATCCGCCATCTTCTACAGCTCCTTGATGGTGCATGCGGGCGTCATTCTGCTGATTCGCCTGGCGCCGCTACTCGAACAAGCCCCTGCGATCATGATCACCATTGCCATCCTTGGATTGCTGACTGTGATCTATGGCTGGCTTGCCGGACTGACTCAATCCGATATAAAAAGCTCCCTCATGTTCGCCACCACATCCCAGGTCGGTTTGATGTTCTTCTGGTGCGGTATGGGGTGGTTTACCCTCGCCGCCTGGCATCTGAGCCTGCATGCCGTATGGCGCTTGTTTCAATTCCTCGCATCACCGGCATTGGTCAATCAGATCGATCACGCCACACCACCGCCACCGACCTGGCTGGCACGCTGGCGCTGGCTACATAATGCGGCCTTGCAACGCTTCTGGCTCGATGCATTGTCCGATGCACTCCTGGTGCGCCCTACAGTATCCCTGGCAAAGGATGTGCAGTTCTTTGATGAGCAGATCGTGACACGTGTCATCGGACTGCCCGTCTATACCAGGAGCGTCTCTTCGCTCACCCAATGGGAAGAGTTACAGAAAAGAAGCTCCACCGATCAAGTGGGTGCTGTGGGCCAGGGTACCGGATTGGCCGGTAAATTCATGACATGGCTCGCCAATATTCTGTACTGGTTTGAATCCCATCTGGTACTGAGAGGTGGTGGCGAAGGCTTGTTGAAAAACCTTCGTCGCGTGGGTGGAGTACTCGAACGGGTCGATCAGTTATTATCCAAGCCGCGCTATCTGATCGTTTTAGTGGCGGCCACTTTTGTGGTGATACTGTGAGGGCCCGCACGTGACGATAGATATCATCCATTGGTCAACACAGATCACCTATCCGATTCTGACAGTTCTACAACTGCTGCCATTGGCTAGTGTGTTGCTGCTGTGGTTGATGCGTCACCACAGATGGCTTGTCCCGGCAGGCATTATCGCTGCACTCCTGGAGTTCTTCGTGAGTGTCGATCTGTGGCGCCGCTACGACACCGACGTTGCGGGTTTTCAGTTCGTAGAACAAATCCGGATCATTCCCCAACTGACCTATCATAGCGGCGTCGATGGCATATCGGTCATCTTCATTCTGCTGACGGGGCTGCTGACTCTGCTGGTAGCCCTGTATGGGGTGGTACGCGATTTAAGACCCTTCGACCGCCTCTTCATGGCTGTTTTCGCGGTACAGGCCTGCTTGATGGGGCTCTTCGTCACCCTCAATCTACTCTGGTTCGTGCTGTTGTCTGCAGTACAGATCGCCTTCATTGGTTATCTTTTGTGGCGTTGGGGCAACTCACCGGATAAGGAGCTGGCGCTAAGACGGTTTTATCAGTTCATGTCTGTGAGTGTCCTGCTGTTGATTGCGGGCACCCTATTGATGGGCTGGAACTATTCAGACAGTCATAATGGCGTCTGGAGCTTCAACCTGCTCCAACTTGCAGAAACGCCGGTCTCAGAGACCTTCCGGTCAGTCGCCTTCTTTCTACTCTTCTACGGACTGGCGATACGCACGCCGTTGTTCCCACTGCATGGCTGGCTGCCGCTGATTGCGGAACACGGTAACGTGGCTGTTGCACCCACACTGCTGCTTGGTCTCAAGATCGGTATCTATGGTCTGTTGCGATTTGTCCTGCCGTTATTGCCGACCACTGTCATTGAGTGGCACAACTATGTGGCCCTGTTTGCACTCATTGGTATTTTCTACGCCGCATTTCTGGCGATGATGCAAAGTAATCTGCGTCGTTTACTTGCCTATGCCGTGATCTCGCACACAGGTATTCTGATATTGGGCATCTTCAGCCTGGAGCATGCCGCGTTTATGGGCAGTGTCATCCTTTCCGCCACTTTTGGCCTCGCCCTCGCTGCATTGGTATTTACCACCGGTCTGTTGTTTCGTCGTACCCACACGACCCTGCTGCACAACCTGGGCGGTCTGTTCGATTCCCTGCCCTTTCTCGGTATCACCTTTCTGATCGGCGGTCTTGCCATCATCGGTATGCCGGGTACACCGGGTTTCGACGCTGTACACCTTATTCTTGAATCTGCCATTCACAAATTCGGCGCTTTAGTGACCATCGCATCCGCATTGGGCAATGTAGTCGCGGCAGGCTTTCTGTTGTGGGCTTTCCAACGCGCTTTCCTGGCGCCCCGTCCCAGTGGCAGACAGCCGTTTCAGGTTATTCCCATTTCAAAGCCGGAAGTGTTCGTGGTGAGCGCTCTGATTCTCATCCTGCTGAGTGCCGGTTTCTTTATAGAACCCTGGCTGACCCTGATTGATAAACCGCTCGCTGCATTGAGCTCCATATATACCGCTCATTGAGACTGCTGCAAATGGGACCACTCCAAGCAATGACCGATCTACCGCTACTCTCAACACTGCTGCTGCTGCCACTTGCAGGCGCCGGAGCGATCTGGTTTTTTCCAGTCTCCTGGGCCCGTATGGTCACCCTCGCTACACTACTCTGCGCTCTGCTCCCGGCGATTGCCGTCGTGGTACTGCTGGAGAGCGATAATCCCGGCTTTCAGTTCGTTGAACACTACCCCTGGATACCAGCGCTGGATGCCAACTTCAGATTCGGCGTCGATGGTTTGTCGGCAGCGTTTCTACCTTTGACGATCCTGCTGTTCATTGCTGCAACCCTTGCATCCTGGACCCATATCCGGGGCCTGCAAAGAGTCTACTTCAACTTGCTGCTGCTGTTCGCGACCGCCACCCTTGGTGTCTTCATGAGCATCGATGTGCTGGCCTTTTTTCTGTTTTGGGAATTGACCCTAGCACCCCTCTATTTCCTGATCAGCCTGTGGGGCATCGGCCCCCATCGGCGCTATGCGGCAACTAAATATACCCTGTTCATGCTGGCCGGGGGCATACCATTGCTGTTGGCGATTGCGGTCCTGGCCTTCAATCATGCCGAGATCGCCGGCGCCATACCGCCGGAAGGACTCACGTTTGACTACCAGACCCTGCTCGATACCCCTCTTCCAGCCGGACTTGAGGTCATCGTATTCCTGTTTCTGCTGGTGGGCTTTGCCGTCAAGACCCCTCTCTTTCCGCTCCATACATGGCTGCCAATTGTCGCCCTCGAAGGTCCCGCACCGGTTGCCGCGCTGCTGGTGGGCATCAAACTGGGCGCCTATGGCATTATTCGCTTTGCCGTCCCGCTGGCCCCGACCGCCGCTCAGGAACTGCATTGGCTACTGGCCGGGCTGGGCGTCATCGGCCTGCTGTATGGAGCATTGGCAGCCATCAATCAGACAAATCTAAGACGCATGCTGGCCTACTCCTCCATGAGCCATGTGGGGCTGGTGATTTTGGGTGTCGCCTCGTTTAACCTACAGGGTCTGCAGGGTGCTGTTTTCCAGTTGCTCAACTTTGTCGTCATTGCAGGAGGCCTTTTCCTGCTTACCGGTTATCTGCACCATCGTTTGGGATCCACCGATTTGATCCATCTTGGGGGTGTGGCACAGACAATGCCATTGCTTGCAGCCTTCTTCATGTTTCTGGGTCTGGCCTCATTGGGTATTCCCGGAACCAGTGGATTTCCGGCAGAACTGATGATCCTCATCAGTGCCCTTGAAACCCACACAGGAGCCGGACTCGCCGCCCTGTTCGGGCTCATCATCGGCACCGGCTATCTGTTGAACAGCTATCGCCAAAGCTTCTTCGGACCGATCACTGACGGCCAGGTGAGCGCCGGTCAGGACCTGCGCCCAAAGGAGCTGGCCAGCATGATGCTGTTTTCACTTCTGGTGCTGGTTTTCGGGCTGTTTCCCGGAGTAGTCCTGGACCTGATGGAATCGACGGCCGGCTTATGGCTGATGCGTTTGCAATAGGTCCGCAAATGAACGCGAATAAACGCAAATATTTATGATGCAGGCTATGCCGCATAGGCTGTATGACCGGCAAAAAGAGCTATTTTTTTCCTGCGTAGTGCGGCTTGCCGCACCATTAAACTATCTGAATTGATTCGCCCTCATGCTGTGAAGAAAAGCGACACCTTCTTGGCGAATCAGATAGATTATTTGTTTTATTAGCGTTTATTTGCGGACTGAATATCACCCCTCCTCCGAAAGCATCTCCAGATGCCGGGAATGCCAATTCAATACAGCGTTCTTGACCTTCATCTTCTTGGCCAGTTCAGGGTGGGAAACACGGATCCGCTCGGCGGCAAAGTTACTCAGAAACCTCGACTTCACCTCGGCCCGCGCCCTGTCCACGCCGACATCCTGGAAAGGTACGGAAGCAAACAGTAAAAAACCGTCATCAGGTATGCGTCCAGCCTTCATGTTGCTCTCGATAATTCCTGCTGCCTTATCGATCGGGTCCGCAAGGTTGGGGCTATAGGGACCGATGATCAGTGCAAGATTCGGCGTATGCAGAAAATCGAAGCCGCGACCGATACAGATCATCCATTCACGATGCACTATATCCAGCTCCCTCTGCATCTGCCGCGCCTCTTCCACGTGATCCAGATTACCCGCCACCAGCGGCAGCAGATCATGCCGCATCTGCGCCGACATATCGGGGAAAATCGCCTCCAGTCGGGGCAGTAGTGTATCTCTGTCGCTCAGCTTCAGATCCGCCATATTGAGCTGTTCACCTGTCGATCCATGCAGGATCAGTGCATCAGCGTCTGTTTCAAATCCACATACGATAGGATATACGGTGGCATGATCATCACCGAATACCTCTTCCACCTGCCGCTTGATCTGATAGGTATGGGATCTTGCTGCCTCGGTATCATAGTTGAAACCGGCGCAGCCGCGTTGAGGATCACCTTTCGAAAAGTGATATGTAATCAAGGTCATCACCCGCCTGCCGTCCGAGACCACGTTTTGAACGTAGTTCGCCAAGACTTCTCCGAGGTGCGGCCAACCGAGATCGAAAATGCCGCCAAGATTTCGGAATGGCTGAATAATTCCCTGGGGCGTATTGGTCGCAATGGGTATGTTGATACGACCATCCATGCACTTCAACACGGCGATCGATGTGGGATGCTCCGAGAGATATCGTGAGCGGGCGAGCCAGCTACCGGGTTTGCTGTAGTTCTCTGAATGGGTACTTGCATGGTTGATCAACCATTCAATACGTTCCTGAATGGGTTTATTATGGATATCCATGGTCTTTCCTGCTGATAACGGGTAGTGAGAACTTGCCCCAAGTTTATTGTGCTGTCAATCTTCATCATGCAATGGATGACGAGGACCGGCTATCACTCAACAAATCGGCCCAGTATCCCGTGGAAATCGCTCGGTCAGATACAAGTCGAAAAATACCCACAAAAAGATACGATTAAATTGTCCGCTTTTTAATGAAATGATGCGCTTCCCACTCCCTCCATTACATCAAGGTATACATTGTCAATGAACCAACAAGACCTGATCAATCGAATAAAAGATCTCTACCCGGATGCCGAGGTCACTGTTTCCGGCGAAAGCTGCAGCTTTGAGGTGAATGTCACCACACCGGCATTCGACAACATGAAGAGTCTGCAAAGACAACGCTCCATCATGACCCTCTTCAATGAAGAGATTGGCAGCGGTGAACTGCACGCCTTGACGGTTCGTGCAAAAACCCCGGAAGAGCTTCAGTAAACATAATCGATGTATTTGCATAAACTCTATATACCGATTTTTAGTTATTGATTTCTTAAGAATTTATACCTGAATTACGACCCTTGCAACAGGGGTTTGAAAGGGGCATGCGCCTGAAGCTGATGAGATAGATTGTGGATCGGGCCGCGAATAGCCACTTTGTCTTATAAGACTGCGGATCACAGGATGGCGCTAAGCTGAAAACTTGGATATATCTAATACTTTCTATTGAAGTATATGGGCTGTCTAATGATACATATACAACTATACTTATCTCGCCATCCAACAAACTTATAAGAGAGAGGATTACCTGAATGAAACCCGCAGTAAAAGTCACAATCACCGGTGCCGCAGGACACATCGGCTATGCACTGGTATTTCGAATTGCATCCGGCGCCATGTTCGGCCCTGATCAACCTGTGATTCTCAGACTGCTTGAGATACCGCAATCCATGTCGTCATTGAGTGGCGTTGGCATGGAACTGGAGGATTGCGCCTTCCCGCTGCTGCACGATATCGTCATGACAGACAATCCCGAAATCGGATTCAGGGGAACGGATTACGCCATCCTGATTGGGGCGAAGCCACGCAGCAAGGGCATGGAGCGCAAGGACCTGATTACTGAAAACGCCAAGATCTTCTCTCATCAGGGCAAGGTAATCAATGACCACGCTTCGCGAGATGTAAAGGTCCTGGTGGTGGGTAACCCGGCGAACACCAATGCACTGATCGCCGCTTCCAATGCCCCTGATCTGGACAAGCGCCAATTCACCGCGATGACCCGCCTGGACCACAACCGCGCCATCGGTCAGCTGGCCGGCAAGACCAACTCCCTGGTTGCGGATATCAAACGAGTAACGGTCTGGGGCAACCATTCGATGACCCAATTCCCCCACATCGACAACTGTGAGATCGCCGGTAGGCCCGTCTACGACCTGGTATCGCAGGATTGGGCCATAGACCACTTCATTCCCAGAGTGCAACGCCGTGGTGCCGAGATCATCGAAGCGCGGGGGCTCTCTTCCGCTGCGTCAGCGGCCGATGCCATTGTCGATCATATGCACGACTGGACGCTCGGCACCCCTGAGGGCGACTGGGTCAGCATGGCCATCCCTTCCGACGGTAGCTACGGTATCGAGGAAGGCTTAGTCTATTCCTATCCTGTCACCTGTAAGGACGGAAACTACGAAATCGTACAGGGACTGGATCTGGATGAATTCAGCGTAACCCGCCTCAAGGCATCCCAGAAGGAGCTACTTGAAGAACGGGCGATAATCCAGGACCTGCTGCCCGGTTGACCTGACTGCAACCGAGCTTCTGCCCCATTGAACCGGCTTATTGCTAGGGCCTGTTAACAGGCCCTAGTTTCCCGACCTTGCTGTCCTGGCAATCTGTAAGTGGCGTAAATAATTCACATCAAATACGTGAATTCATCATTACCCGTCATTTTCGACTCGTTTAGCATCGATCATGCAGTATGGATCACTGTCTGTTCGACAGATGGTAATGCAATAAGAAGGCTCTGAACCAGTTATTGCATCAATCTATCTATTTCGAGGGAAACGACCATGAAACGATAAATATCTTCTGTTTTTTCCAGTCTACTTGCATTTGTGATCACTATGGAGGCATCGGCCGTTATCGAAGCAGATGCATTTGATACCTTATCAACCGTACATCCTATACGATCGCGAACAGTCGATGAGGATGGAAACATTACAAAGACCAAGACCACCACCATTTCATCCTCTGACAACAGTGATGACAATTCATATCGAAGCGGCAGCTCGGGTGGATATATCGGCGCAAGTTACGAAGGAGAGTAGAAGTCATTGCAGGATGTGGCCTCGCCACACCCTTTCTGTGTGTCAATTCCCTGACAGCGACGGCTAAATTCGTACAAGTGAAAACTGTTGGCTACAAACCTCTGAGTATCCTATATTCACATTTAACAAGGTTCCAGATAATATCCAATGATTAGCGTTCACAGGCCTTAACAAAAACCATTAACCTATCTGCGTAACAGTAGCCATTTGAACTCCATACCGTCCAGACTCAGCGCATCAGTACGTCCCGAAGGCAGCCTAGAGGTGCTGTCGCAGCTGGAGGTCAACGCCCTCCTCGATACCAGCGCACGCGGTCTCTACGGCCTGTTCCGCCGTTGTGCGTTGGCGGTGCTCAACTGCGGCAGTGAAACCGATAATGCCCGTGAGGTTTTTGAGGCCTACCGCGATTTCGGCATTCATTTGATGCAGACAAACAGGGGCATTCAACTGCGTCTGGAGAACGCTCCCGGCAGCGCTTTCGTCGACGGCAGGATGATTCGCGGTATTCAGGAGCATCTATTCGCCGTACTGCGGGACATCATCTATGTCCACAATGAGATCCAATACGGCTCGGTCTACGATCTGACCGACTCAAGCCATATCACCTCTGCCGTTTTTCACATCCTGCGCAATGCACGGGTTTTACACACCGGCATGGACCCGAATCTGGTGGTCTGTTGGGGCGGACACTCAATCGGCAGAAGTGAATATGACTACACCAAGGAGGTAGGTTATCAACTGGGCCTGCGGGGGCTGAATGTCTGCACAGGTTGTGGACCGGGCGCCATGAAAGGTCCCATGAAAGGGGCAGCCATCGGGCATGCCAAGCAGCGAATCAGGAGCGGCCGCTATCTCGGCATTACTGAACCTGGAATCATCGCTTCCGAACCACCCAACCCGATCGTCAACGACTTGGTTATCATGCCCGACATTGAAAAACGACTGGAAGCATTCGTACGCGTCGGACACGGTATCGTTATCTTTCCCGGCGGTGCCGGCACCATGGAAGAGTTACTCTATCTGCTGGGCATCCTCATGCATCCGCACAACAGTGATCATGTCTTTCCTCTGATATTGACCGGCCCCGCTGAGAGTGAAGGATACTTTTCAGAGATGGATCGATTTGTGCGTGCAACATTGGGTTCTGATGCACAAAGATTCTACTCCGTCATCATTGACGACCCGGAGGCTGTGGCAAGTACATTAGGCAGTGCCATGGATCATGTCAGAGCCTACCGTTATGAGGGTAACGACGCCTTCTATTTCAACTGGCGACTGTATATAGAAACGGCCCTGCAACAACCCTTTTCACCCACACATAAAGCGGTGTCTGAACTTGATTTGACAGCCGGTCAGGATGGACATCAAATGGCCGCCAATCTACGGCGTGCATTTTCCGGCATCGTTGCCGGGAATGTGAAGGAGGATGGGATACGGGCCGTCGAGACGCATGGCCCCTTTATCATCCATGGAGACGAGGAAATCGTCGCCGCCATGGATCGGCTGTTGATCGCTTTTGCCGAACAGAACAGAATGAAACTGCAGGGGGACTACTCACCCTGTTATGAACTGAAATCATAGGCGCCCGCTCACCTGTGGCCATCAATAACACGACACCCTCAATCGCCCCTGTTCAATAAAGTCAGATAGTGATGCTTTTTTGGCAGCCCTGAACCTGGCCTGTTGGGGCCTGGTCACTCATCCTCTTCCTCGACTTCCAGCCCCATCCTGTTTGCACGCTTTTTCCATAGCCGTCTGGCCAGCTTTCGCATATCGTCTATACGATCACCCTCGTCGACGATTTCGATTCCGAGAATGGTTTCGAGGATATCCTCCAGGGTCAGTATCCCCACCATGCTGCCGTATTGATCCACTACCAGCATAATATGGCCGCGTTTTTCGATAAACAGCTCGAAGGCAACCTGCAGCGAGCTTGTATCCGGGAGTGCCGGTATATCTCGTCGATATACATCCAAGCTTTTCTCAGAATTCCCCCTGGCGTGCGAAAGCAGTAGATCGCTGCGCAATACGAAACCGGTAACATGGTCGCGATCCCCACTGTAGACCGGTATACGCGAAAAACGGCTGCTATTGTGCTTCTCGA
This sequence comes from Candidatus Thiodiazotropha sp., assembly GCA_040506195.1. GTDB lineage: Bacteria > Pseudomonadota > Gammaproteobacteria > Chromatiales > Chromatiaceae > Thiodiazotropha. The sequence goes on from JBEVXH010000002.1 coordinate 132,949, forward strand.
AATACTCCTGGACCTGGAGTGCCTCATCCAGAGAAAACACCACCGTACGGGGTGTCATGACATCGGTAACGAGGGTTTCCTTGAGCAGAAAGAGATTTTTCAGTATCAACGATTCATGCCGGTCGAGTTTTCCCTCTTCCACACCGGCTTTCGCCATGGCGGTAAACTCCTCTTTGCGAAAATGGCCGTGGGAGTGTTTGCGGGAAAGTAACCGTGTCAATAACGCCGACATCACAACAAAGGGATAGAGTACCCAGATCAGGAACCTGAGCGTATAGGCTGTGGCTGGAGCGAGTTGACGCCAGTAATTGGCTCCCAGTGTCTTGGGAATGATCTCTGAAAATACCAGTATCATGAAGGTGAGCACGGCTGAGGCAACACCCACATAGCCACTGCCGAATACTACCGCCGCCTGGGCTCCGGCTCCTGCAGCGCCGATGGTATGCGCTGTGGTATTTAAAGTGAGAATCGCTGCCAATGGATCATTTATATCCTTCTTCATCTCCCGCAGAATGGGCGCGGCCCGACTGCCTTCCTGGCCCAGGACTGAGATATAGGGATGGGTGATACTGAGAATAACGGCCTCTGCAATCGAGCAGAGAAACGAAAAGCCTAAGGCTATGAGTACATAGACAATGAGTAACAGCATTGTTAAACCATGGGTCAGCTTGTATCAAACATTGTTTATACAGATATTTCCGATCCTTTTCACTATCAGGTCCCGTTGACGCCACGCTCTCTTCAAGCTGCCGGATCCGCCAGCACCACAATCCCATCCTCATCGGCATAGAGCCACTCACCGGATCTGAAATTGACACCGCTGAAATTGACTTCGATGCCCGTCTCCCCCACTCCCTTCTTAACGCTCTTTCGAGGGTTTGTGGCCAATGCCATCACCCCGAGCGACATCTCGCCAATCTCAGCGGCGTCGCGTATACACCCATTCACCAGGACACCGGCCCAGCCGTTGTCTACCGCCTTCTTTGCCAAGATATCACCCAGCATAGCGCAGCGCAGAGACCCGCCACCATCGATCACCAGCACCCTGCCCTGTCCCGGTTGATCCAATTCTTCACGCACCATCGAGTTGTCTTCAAAACACTTCAGCGTCGCTATGGGGCCATGGAACATCCTACTGCCTCCATAGTGACGAAAACCGGGATAGCAAATCTGTAGCTTCTCTTCGTGGACATCGTACAGATCGGCTGTCTTCAAACTACCTGCTGCCTGGTTCATGATGCTCTCCTCACACTTCGTTTAGCCAGTATTACCCAAATCATGGGAACACTAAAAAAAACAATACAGGCCGCAAATGAACGCCAATCACCGCTAATTCACGCGAAAGTTTGTCAGTTTGCATAAAACCACTCACAAAATACTCATGCTTGCAGACACAACATGTACAACGATACGATCTCAATTCAACCTTATAAAGGGTCGGAAACCATTCATCCTACATATAATGACATATCCGATTCGCGTCTGTTTTCTGCAATCAGCATTCATTTGCGGCCAATCCACTAGGGCCTGTCAACAGGCCCTAACCAGTTTACGTTTATAAAAAAAAGCCGCGCCAGAAGCGCGGCCGAAGGGCAGAAAAAACGGTAATACACACGCAGCAGCACAGCCTCAAGGGGTTTGAGTACTGATGCGAAATCAGCTGCGTGTGAAAAGTGAGACTACATACCAGCTGCGCTGTCGAACTGCTCCTCTTCCGTGGATCCGGTCAATGCGGTAACTGATGACGCACCCCCCTGGATAACCGTGGTTACATCGTCAAAATATCCGGCGCCTACCTCTTGTTGATGTGAGACGAAGGTATAACCTTTATCGCGTGCTGCAAATTCGGGTTCCTGAACCTTCTCAACATAGTGTTTCATGCCCTCACCACGGGCATATTCATAGGCGAGATCGAACATGTTGAACCACATGTTGTGAATACCGGCCAAGGTGATGAACTGATATTTGTAACCCATGCCTGATAGTTCATCCTGAAACTTGGCAATAGTCTTGTCATCCAGATTCTTTTTCCAGTTGAACGACGGCGAACAGTTATATGCCAGCAGCTTGTTGGGATTTTCCGCCATTACGGCCTGTGCGAATTCACGGGCAAAGCCGAGGTCCGGCGTACCTGTCTCACACCACACCAGATCCGCATAAGGCGCATAGGCCACTCCACGTGAAATGGCCTGTTCCAAGCCGTTCTTGACACGGTAGAAACCCTCGCCAGTCCGCTCACCGGTGAGGAAGGGTTGATCATTGGCGTCCACGTCGGAGGTCAACAGGTTGGCTGCCTCGGAATCGGTCCGCGCCAGCACCAGGGTGGGCACGCCCATGACATCAGCCGCCAGACGGGCGGCAATCAGCTTTTGCACCGCTTCCTGGGTCGGCACCAGTACCTTGCCACCCATGTGACCGCACTTTTTAACCGCCGCGAGTTGATCTTCGAAATGCACACCGGCCGCACCTGCGGCAATCATGTTCTTCATTAATTCGAAGGCGTTGAGCACACCGCCGAAGCCTGCCTCGGCATCGGCAACGATCGGCAGGAAGTAGTCGATGTAGCCTTCATCTTCCGGTCCGATATCCCGTGACCACTGAATCTCATCGGCGCGTTTGAAGGCACTATTGATGCGGCGCACCATGGTAGGTACCGAATCGTAGGCGTAGAGGGACTGATCCGGATACATGGTTTCGGAGGTATTGCCGTCTGCCGCGACCTGCCAGCCGGAGAGATAGATCGCCTCGATGCCCGCCTTGGCCTGCTGCATGGCCTGCCCGCCGGTGATGGCGCCCATGCAGTTCACATATCCCTTCTTGGCTTGGCCATGAACCAGTTTCCAGAGCTTTTCTGCGCCTTGCTTGGCGTAGGTGTGTTCGGGTTGTACCGAACCGCGAAGACGTACTACGTCTTCTGCGCTGTAACCGCGTTTCACATCGGTCCAGCGGGGGTTTTCAGCCCAATCCTTTTGCAAGGCTTCGATCTGTTCTCTACGTGTCATCTGTCGTTTCTCCAGTGGTATATTTGGTTCAGTTTTTTTGCTTTCGCCCCAACTCAGTCGAGTTGCTCATAGGCAGGCAGAGTTAGAAACTCCTCGAATTCATCAGCCGCGACGATTTGCCGCAACAGGGTTGCCGCCAGTTCGTATTGGCCGGCTTCATAAGCCAGTTCACCCGCTTCTTTCCGAATCAGCTCCAGCTCGCCGCTGACCGCATGGTCGAAAAGCTGATAGGTGACATCCCGGCCATCATCGAGCACCCCGTTGGGATAGCGAATCCATTGCCAGATCTGCGAGCGGGCAATCTCCGCGGTTGCCGCATCCTCCATCAGATGGTGAATCGGTACGGCGCCACGCCCACCCAACCAGGCGGCCATGTAGCGCAGCGCGGCACTGATATTGTTGCGCAATCCCGCTTCTGTTATTTCACCTTCCGGCACCTGTAACAGGTCACTGCCGGCGACAATCAAGCCATCATCCATATGATCGAGTTGATTGGGGCCGGGCATATGTTTATCGAAAACTTCCATCGCTATCGGTACCAATCCGGGATGGGCAACCCATGTGCCGTCATGGCCATCCCCTGCTTCCCGTTCCTTATCCAGGCGAACCTTCTGTTTAGCTTCAGCATCCGCCTCGGCATCGTCACGGATCGGAATCTGCGCCGCCATGCCTCCCATGGCATGTGCGCCCCGGCGATGACATGTATTGATCAATAGCTTTGAATAGGTTCGCAGAAAGGGAACGGACATGGTGACCTGGCTGCGATCGGGCAGCACGCATTCGGGATGCGCGTGAAAACGCTTGATGAAGCTGAAGATGTAGTCCCAACGTCCACAGTTGAGGCCGCAGATATAGTCACGCAGCTCGTAGAGGATTTCATCCATCTCAAAGACAGCCGTGATGGTCTCGATCAACACGGTACAGCGGATCGTCCCAAGCTCCAGATCCAATTGCCTTTCAGACCACATGAAGATGTCCCGCCACAGTTGGGCCTCCATATGGTTTTCCATTTTCGGCAGATAAAAATAGGGTCCGGTACCCTGATCAAGCAGGGCTTTTGCGTTATGAAACAGGTAGAGACCGAAGTCAAACAAAGCTGCAGAGAGACGACGCCCGTCCACCAGTACATGTTTCTCTTCCAGGTGCCATCCCCTGGGGCGAACGATCAGCGTCGCCAACTCATCTTTGAGGCTGTAGTCTTTGCCTTCCGGGCTGGTGTAGGACAGTGTTCGATTGACTGCCTCCCTCAGGTTGATCTGACCCTCGACAGTGGCTTCCCAAGTCGGCGAGTGTGCGTCTTCCAAATCCGCCATGAAACATTTGGCGCCTGAGTTCAATGCATTTATCAGCATCTTGCGATCAACCGGGCCGGTAATCTCCACCCGCCGGTCCTGAAGATCCGCCGGTGCCGGCCGAACCTTCCACTCCGACTTCCTTATGTCGCTGGATTGCTCTGGAAAATCGGGTAGCTCACCACCATTCAGGCGCACCTGCCTCTCCTCCCTGAGCTTCAGCAGTTCTCGCCGCCTGCCGCCGAAATGGCGTTCAAGCTCAGCTACGAAATGCAGGGCTTCCGATGTGAGGACGGTTTCGAATCCCCTACCCATGGGACCGGTTACTCTTACCTCATGTGGCTGCTGCCTGAGACCCGTCGGCGTGCTGGACATAATCTTTGTTCTCCTCATCTTCACTCTTGCCATGCACCCTAAGCGGGCATGGAATTCGTTATCTATTGGTCGTGTCCCGAACTGAGGCACACGATCATTTTGTGCACTGCGTTAAAGCATAGTGAAAAGGTCAAGATTGTTTTCAAAAAAATATCAATAGTTAGCTTTGATAAAAAAAATAGTGCGGTGCAAAAAAATCAGCTAAACCTTAGTAAATATCTCAAGTTTTAGAGCCATACACCGAATAAGCGCACCAAAATGATGCAAATCCATCCACGTCAGATTGCTCAATCGATTCTTACGGGGTTTGAGCGACATTTCTCCTTTTTCCAGGAGATCAGCAGCGCCGCCCGCCATCGCTTCGAATATGCGGACTGGGATGCGGTAAGGGAGGCCTCTGCAAAACGCATCAGTTTCTACGATCTGCGGGTGCAGGAGGCGATTGAGCGACTACACGCAAATTTCGGCATCAGCGATCTGGATGCGAGACTGTGGCAGCAGGTCAAACAGACCTACGCCGACATGCTGAAGACCCATAGCCGGCCGGAGCTCGCTGAGACGTTCTACAATTCAGTATTCTGCCGTCTGTTCGACCGCAAGTATTATGATAACGACAAAATCTTCATAGAATCCCAGGTCGATCGCGATCAGTTATCGGTACGTTATCGCGTCTATATGTCTTTCCACGTCGCTGAAGGGGGACTGACCGGAACGATCTGGGATATTCTTTCGGCCTTCTATTTCTCACTCCCTTACGAGGATATCAAGCGGGACTGCGAACGGGTGGCTCAATCCCTGCTCGATCAGGCCGGATTCGATGAGCTCCCGGCAGATTTGCGCTTCGATCTGCTGGAATCCCCATTTTATCGAAATAAAGCCGCCTACATCATAGGGCGCATGGTATACGGCGATCAGGTTCGACCCTTCATCCTGCCGCTGATCAATAACGAAAGCGGTGGTCTGTATGTGGACACCCTGCTCATTCGGGGCCGCCATGTAGAGGCTGTGTTCAGCTTTGCCCGGGCCTATTTCATGGCTAAGACACCGGTACCGACGGCAACGGTCGAGTTTCTGCAGAGCATCATGCCCTACAAGACCCTGGCTGAACTCTATAACAGTATCGGCTTTCACAAACAGGCCAAGAATGAGTTCTACAGAGACCTGCTGAATCATCTTGCCGAAAGTAATGATCTATTTGTAACCGCTGCCGGAACACCCGGATTGGTCATGCAGGTATTTACACTCCCCTCATTTCCCTATGTCTTCAAGGTGATTCGAGACCGTTTCCCACCCCAAAAAGAGGTCACCCACAAGCTGGTGAAAGAGCGTTACCTACAGGTAAAGAAACACGATCGTATAGGCCGCATGGCCGATACGCTGGATTTCATGGATGTCGCCCTGCCCATCGAACGCATAGAAGCCAAATTATTGCAGGAACTGCAGGAGACAGTGAACTCTCAACTTGAATACGATGGCGACATGCTGGTCATCAGGCACCTCTATATCGAACGCCGGATGGTGCCTCTAAATCTCTATCTGCAAAACGCGGATGAGACTCAGACCAGAGAGATACTTGATGATTGGGGACTGGCCTTGAAACAGCTGATGGGCGTGAATATCTTTCCTGGGGACCTGCTGTTCAAGAATTTTGGCGTCAATTGCCAGGGTAAGGTTGTTTTCTACGATTATGACGAGATTTGTTATCTCAGTGAAGTCAACTTCCGCAAGATCCCCCCGCCTCGGAGCTCCCTGGACCTCTACCGAGATGAGCCCTGGTATAGCATCAATCCCAACGATGTCTTTCCGGAAGAGTTCATTACCTTCTTAACCACAGATGCGAAAACACGCAAGTTGCTGATGGATCTGCATCCCGAACTTTTCGATTACAGTTATTGGCAGATGGCTCAACGGAATCTTGCGGCAGGGATTCAGGCGGATGTATTCCCCTATTCCCAAAAACTGCGCTTTGCACGTCCTGAAACAATACCGGAAGAAGCGATAGACCTTGCCGACACGGCATAGGGAAGTTCAGAAAACATCGAAGATAGCTGTCTTGATTGTCTCACAACAAGGGTGCAGGCGATCGCGCCTCAATCTGAATGAGCTGTAATGTTATTGCGCACCTTTGCCGAGCAGCACCACTTCGATGGTCTGTAACAGAATGATGAAATCGAGCATCGTACTGGCATTCTTCACATAGTAGAGGTCATACTCCAGCTTACGCTTCGCATCCTCTTCCGAAGCGCCATAGGGGTAGAGCAACTGAGCCCATCCTGTCAATCCAGGCTTGACCCAGTGGCGCTGCAGATAGTAGGGAATATCATTCGAAAGTTGCAGTACAAACTCCGGCCGTTCCGGGCGAGGGCCCACCAAACTCATATCCCCATTCAGTATATTGAAAATCTGCGGCAATTCGTCAAGGCGTGTCTTTCTGAGGAAACCACCCAGTTTAGTGATCCGGGTATCGTTTTTACTTGCCCACCTTGCGACACCATCAGCCTCTGCATCAGTACGCATACTGCGGAATTTGTAAACCTTGAACAGCTTACCATTTTTTCCCACACGTACCTGGCTATACAGGATGGGATCCCTGCCACCCGACTCAATCAAGCTGGCAAGCGTAACCAGAACCATTATTGGAGCAGACACAATGAAAATCACGATGCCCACGATCATATCGAAAGACTTCTTTATGGTACGGTTTAAGGCTCTTTGACGATATCCATCGGTGTACAGCATCCAGCTGGGATAGAGCAGATCGATGTTGATGATCGAAAGTTCCTTCTCAAAAAAGGTCAGTAGATCGAGGATCTGAATCCCCTTTATCTTGCACTCCAGCAGCTCATGATTTGGCAGTTTCTTACGCCTGTCGTCTACAGCCACCACGATTTCATCAACTGCCAGACGATTTGAGATCTCGAGCAGTGTCTGATCTTTTACAACTTGTCGCTCCTCATCGATCAATTCGATTCGGTCACCCAGATTGACATAACCGACAACGACGATGCCTACGGTATCCTTAGCCTTGACCGACTCTTCGATCCTGTCCGCATTGATCCCGACACCCAGTACCAAAACACGACGCTTCAACGTCTTATCCGAGGTGACCCTGACAAACAGGGTCCTGGCAACAAGAATTCCCAGTATCGATATGATTAAACCGTGGGTGAGTAGCGAGCGCTCGGAGAGGGGGAACAGCTGCAGGGTAAAGAACAATGAAGCCATTGCCAAACCACCAACCAGAAACCCAAGTATCAGCCTGAGCAAAAACCCCGAGGAGGAGGCCATTGAACCCTTTTGGTAAAGACCCAATGCCGTCAGGGACGAAAACATGATCACAGCGAAGAAGGCCGGCAGGTTTTTCAGGGTCTCATCATCGACAGGAATTGGGCCGGTACTGTATTTATGGCGCAGATATAGTGCACCTAACATCGACAAAAAAAAGATAAGGGTCTCTATGACACCAAGCAGGACAACTGCCTTAGATATGTAGATGCCAAAAAGCTTAATCATGACTGCGCTATATCTGTCCTTCTACCGGGTATTTTGCTGAAATCCGCCAATCCAGATCCTTCACAATATAAATAGTTATCCAGCCTACCCGTAACTAGCGTCCGAATTCTAACAAATTTTAAATAAAATAACCGGATGGATTCTGTTTCTTGGATTCTACTGAACTGTACAATATCTGAAGAACCCATCTTCGATTGAAAGATGACGATATAATTGAGGTTATGGCAATCACCTGTGCTTCGAAGGAGGAATCCACGTGCCATATGTCAATATCAAGATCACAAGGGAAGGGGTTACCAAGGAACAGAAACAACAACTTATCACCGGCGCGACCAGGCTATTGGCGGACATTCTGGGAAAAAACCCGGCCACCACCTTTGTAATCATCGAGGAGGTCGATACGGATAATTGGGGCATAGCCGGTGAACAGGTCACTGAACGACGCAAAAAAGGGCTCTAGGGCCTGTCTTAAGGCAGATTGACAAAACCCGCTCAGAAAAGCGGGTTAATTGTCTTTCACAGAAATCTGGCGATTGATGGGATCAGCCGCCCAGTCTCTCCTGGATTGCATTGACAACCACTTCACTTGAGGTGGCGCTGACAGTCAGCAGCATATTTTCGTTTTTGTAGAAATCGACAAGCGGTGCGGTCTTCTCGTTGTAAACATCGAGTCGATTGGAGATCGCCTCCTCCGTCTCGTCATCACGCTGCACCACACTGCCGCCACACTTGTCACATACACCCTCGACCTTGGTGGGCATACTCTTGACGTTATAGATGGCTCCGCAGTCGACGCAGGTACGGCGGGTGGTTAGACGATCGAGGATCACCTCACGGGGCACATCGATCTCCACCGCACAATCGAGATCGACAGCGATTTTCTTCAGCAACTCCTTGAGTGCCTCAGCCTGGGGGATAGTGCGGGGAAACCCGTCGAGGAGAAAACCCTTTTCACAATCCGGCTCCTGAAGACGTTGCTCCATGATCCCCATGATCAGATCATCAGGCACCAGATCGCCAGCCTTCATATAGGCCTCTGCCTGCTTGCCCAACTCGCTGCCTGCCTGAACGGCTCCTCGCAGAATATCGCCGGTGGAGATTTGTACCGAGCCATCCAGCTGAGTCAGCTGTTTGGCCACAGTCCCTTTACCTGCACCGGGTGCACCCAACAGAATAAGTTTCATTGATCGCTCCTGTTTTATTCCTTTAGAGTTATTGAGATGCCAAGTGCGGGATCAACCTTGGGTTGAATCAATCGCCCCGGCTTAGTGTCAAAACCGGCGCTATTATACTTATTTCGGGCTTCAGGTCGCTGCCCGATGATTTATTAACCCATAGATTAGATTGTTGGAACAGACCCATATATGCATAACCTGAGTGGAATCCGCTTCGAACCGGTCTCACACCGATCCAACTCTTCGGCTCTCACTCTGGTGCGGGCCGCGATACTGCCCTGCCTGATGGCTGTTTATGGCTGCTCCAGCTCGCCACCCCGCAATATGGCCGATGCCTGCGATATCTTCGAGGAAAAAGACGATTGGTATGAGGCATCCGAGGAGGCCTTCGAAAAGTGGGGTGTGCCAATCCATGTACAATTGGCCATCATTCACCAGGAGTCCCGCTTCGAGCACGATGCTAAACCCCCTAGAGAGAAGCTGTTCTGGTTCATCCCGTGGTTTCGCAAATCGTCTGCCTATGGCTATGCCCAAGTTCAGGATACGACCTGGGAGTGGTACCAGCGGGAAACGGGAAACAGTTGGGCAGATCGGGACGATTATGAGGATGCAGTCGACTTTATCGGCTGGTATGGGAGTGTCTCACATCGCAAACTGGGTATCTCGAAGTGGGACACCTACCGGCAATATCTCGCCTACCACGAGGGCCATGGCGGCTATAAACGCGCCAGTTACAACAAAAAACCCTGGTTACTGAAGGTAGCCCGCAAAGTGGAAAGCAACGCCAAACGGTACCGCTCCCAAATCGCCACATGCAGAGAGAGATTGCAGCGGGGATGGAGCCTGTGGCCATTCTGATACAGTGCTTAGACCTGTATCAAAGGCATTCTCCGGTTACCTGCCTATTCAATCAGAATCAAATGACCAATAAGCTTTTATCAAGTTAAGTCGTTATATAAACTACTGGCACACATCAGATACCTGAAATAAGGCAATCGGTTTTTTTACTCGCAGTAACCCATGTTTCCAGACGAGGTGGAAGCATTCCCGGATAAGCCAACATGGTTGAAATTCAAGCCTTTAGATATAGAGTTGACTAAGTAGCAGCAATAGATAGTTACCTGGGTTCAAATAGTGAATATTGATGTTTTAAATGGTGGATGACGTTTAAAAAAACTAATACTTTCTATTGAAGCCATTCCATGGACCAATACTAAAGCCAACACTAAACTATTTAAGGTTTCTTTTGGCTTACCTTTCTACGACATTCGAGTAAAGGCTATGGATACTGACATCGCGCTCAACGTTACAACCGCAATCCTCTTCATGGGGGTGCTTGGTCTGTTGCTCTCTTCCATGCTGGCCTTTGCCAATAAAAAACTCTGGGTCTTTGAAGACCCACGGATCGACGAAATCGAGAGTATGTTGCCCGCCACCAATTGCGGCGCCTGCGGCAATGCCGGGTGTCGTCCGTTTGCGGAGGCCCTGATTTCGGGTGAAGTCGCTCCTGCTCAATGCACAGTCAGCAGTGCCGAAGTGATCGATGAGATAGCGGATTACCTGGGCGTTGACAGTGGTGATGTGGTTAAGCGGGTGGCACGCCTCGCCTGTGCAGGCGGGTCGCACGTGGCGCGCATGCGTGCCCATTACGATGGACTCGAGAGTTGTCGCGCGGCATCGGTCGTTTCCGGTGGGCCCAAAAGCTGTACCTGGGGCTGCATCGGCCTGGCGGATTGTGCCGATGTGTGTGACTTAGACGCCATCACTATGGATAGCCACGGTCTGCCGGTGGTGGATGCGGATAAGTGTACGGCCTGCGAGGATTGCGTGGAGATCTGCCCTAAGGGTCTTTTCTCCATTCAACCTGTGGATCGCAGACTCTGGGTGGCCTGCAAAAATCTGGAGCATGGCGATACCGCGGAGAACGAATGCGAGGTTGCCTGCACGGCCTGTGAGCGTTGTGTGAAGGATTCCCCGGAAGGACTGATCACGATTCTAAACAACCTGGCAGTGGTCGATTACGGTAACAACGGCCTCGCCTCACCGGTGGCCACAGAAAGGTGTCCAACGGGGGCTATTGTATGGCTCGACGATGACAAAGGACCCGTCAAAGGTATCTACGCCAAGCGTATCGTGAGAAGTGAGGCCCTTCCCCTTTGAGCGAAGGCTGTTGTATCGATTTCGGCACAGAGTACTCACACCAAGTGCTCAAAGCCGTGATTAATAATCCATAAACTAGACAAGAGATGTGTTCAATGTTTGGTAAAAAAGACGAGAAGACCTTCAAGTATCCCGGCATCCGTATGGCGATGGACGGCAATGGCGCGGTGATCATGTGTGAGCGGGAGGCTTCGGACGCAGCGGGTGCATACCCGATCACACCCTCCACCCAGATGGGTGAGTATTGGGCAGAAGAGACGGCCAAAGGTCATGTAAATATCTCCGACCGCTCATTGATCTTCATTGAACCCGAGTCTGAACACGCTGCGGCGGCGGTAACTGCGGGCATGTCGATGACCGGCCTGCGCGCAACCAACTTCTCGTCTGCCCAGGGCATTGCATTCATGCACGAATCCCTCTATGCCGCGGTGGGAAAACGTCTGCCTTATGTGTTGAACATCGGTTGTCGCGCCATCACCAAGGCCTCGTTGAATGTGCACTGTGGCCATGACGATTTTCACTGTATCGACGATACCGGCTTTTTTCAGGTATTCGCCAACAATGCCCAGGGTGCGGCTGATCTCAACCTGATCGGACGCAAGATTGCCGAACTCTCACTGACCCCGGCTGCGGTGGCCCAGGATGGCTTTCTCACCACCCACCTGATTGAACCCCTGATGGTGCCTGAGCGGGAGTTGATCAACGAATTCCTGGGACGCCCGGATGATGAAATAGAGTGCCCTACGCCGGCGCAAAAGCTGCTTTACGGTGAAACCCGACGCCGGGTTCCGATGATTTGGGATGTGGACAATCCGATGCTCTCCGGCTCGGTGCAGAATCAGGATGCCTATATGCAGACCACTGCAGCTCAGCGTCCCTACTTTTTCCAGCATATTCCACAGATAACCGACCAGGTGATGGAGGAGTATTACCAGCTCACCGGTCGTCGCTACCAACGCATCGGCTGTTACAATACCGACAAGGCCGACTATGTCATCGTCGGCATGGGATCGATGATCGTGCAGGCCCATGGGGTTGCCGACTATCTGCAGAAGACCCGTAAGCTGAAGGTGGGTGTCGTCGACATCACCATGTTCCGCCCGTTCCCCGGTGACCTGCTGGGTTCTTTGCTGAAGGGCAAAAAGGGTGTCTGTGTGCTCGAACGCACCGACCAGCCGCTGGCGGAAGACCTGCCGTTGATGCGTGAAGTACGTTCGGTGATTTCCAAATGCATCGAAAACGGGCAGGCCGTCGCGGGCAAGCGGCAACTGCCCTACCCCAGCTACGACAGCTATTCCAGTTTCAGCGATGCGCCACACCTCTACTCCGGCGCCTATGGTCTCGGATCGAGAGACCTGCAGCCCGAAGCCCTGATCGGCGCGGTTGAAAACATGCTGCCGGATGGCGGGCATCGCAAGTTCTTCTATCTGGGCATCGACTTCGTCCGCGATGCGGACAATCCTAAGCAGGAGATCCATATCGAGCGACTGCTCGAGGCCTATCCGGACATCGGTAAAATGGCCCTTCGCGGATCCGAGAATCCCAATCTGATGCCAGAGGGATCGATTACTGTGCGCATGCACTCAGTCGGTGGCTGGGGCGCAATCACCACCGGTAAGAATCTGGTCATGACCCTGTATGATCTGCTGGGTTACGAGATCAAGGCCAATCCGAAATACGGCTCCGAGAAAAAAGGGCAACCGACCACCTACTACCTGTCTGCGGCACCGACACCGATTCCTCTTAACTGCGAATACCACTATGTGGATGTGGTGTTGAGTCCCGATCCGAATGTCTTCGGCCACTCCAACCCCCTCGCCGGGTTGAAAAAGGGCGGCACCTTGATCATCCAGTCCAATCTGGGAAGCGCCGAAGAAGTCTGGCAATCTTTCCCCCGCTGGATGCAACAGGAGATCGTCGACAACGAGATCCATGTCTTCTATGTGGATGGTTTCAAAATCGCCCGTGAAGAGGCAACCGATGCCGATCTGCAGCTGCGTATGCAGGGTAATGCCTTCCAGGGCGCCTTCTTTGCGGGCTCGCCATTGATGGAGATGGCCGGTCTGGATGAAAAGAAGCTGTTCGCAGCCATCGAAGACCAACTGCAGCATAAATTCGGCAGCAAAGGCCGTCGGGTGGTGGAAGATAACCTGCGTGTGGTACGGCGCGGTTTCGATGAGATTCACGAAATCACAAATAAGGTAGTCGGCTCCGCCGCACAGATACCGGTCAAGAAAGAGCTCGGTTTGCCGGTCATGCTCAAGCAGCTGCCCCAGGCGGACGGCGGCATCTCCGATGTACATCGATTCTGGGAACAGACCGGCAGCTTCTATGCAACCGGTAAAGGCAACGAGAACCTGGCGGATCCCTATCAGGCACTGTCACTGATCCCCGCCGCCACCGGTGTCTTCCGTGACATGACCCAAATCCGTTTCGACTATCCCAAATGGGTTGCAGAAAACTGTACCGCCTGCGGCGATTGCTATGTGGTCTGTCCGGATAGCGCAATTCCGGGCCTGGTCAACACCCTGGGCGATATCTTCAATACCGCCATCAACCGCATCGAAACGACAGGCCGCCCGACCCAATACCTCAGGCGTGAAAGCCGCAACGTGGAGAAACGTCTTCGCGAACTCCTGAACGAAGGCGGTGATGCCGTGAATGTCAGACAGTGCCTTGATCAGGCTGTCCTTGAGTCCATCGCGGCGGCCGAGATCGAAGAGGAATCCCGACCCAGCCTGGAAGAGGAGTTCGCACTGTTCCTGCAGGCACTGGGGGAGTTCGACTTCTCCGTTACCAAACCTTATTGGAACACCATGGAGAAGAAGAACAAAAACAGCGGTGGACTCTTCTCCATTACGGTCAATCCCTACACCTGTAAAGGGTGTATGGAGTGTGTCGAAATCTGTGAGGACGATGCCCTGGTCGCCACCCATCAGGATGAAGCGGCCATCCAGCGCATGCGCGACGACTGGAATATCTGGCTCGATCTGCCGACCAGCCATCCGTCGTTCAACCGTATCGACGACCTGGACGAAAAGATCGGCGCCCTGCACACCCTGCTGATGGACAAGGCAAACTACAACTCCATGTCCTGCGGTGACGGCGCCTGCCTCGGTTGTGGCGAAAAGACCATCATCCATCTATTCACCAGTACCGTGACCGCCTTGATGCAGCCACGGGTAAAACAGCACCTGGAGAAGATCGACAGATTGATCGCGGAATTGGAACAGCATGTGCGCCTGAAACTCGCAGCGGGTGTCGATCTAAGCGATTCGAGTGCCATTGCCGATGCCGTCTCCAGCAACCAGGAGGGTGACCTTACCCTTTCCAACCTGAGCGACAATCTCGACAGCGGCCATGAGAAGACTGTGATCGACCGCGAATGGCTGCAGTGGGCGACACAGTTGTTGGATCAGTTGCGCGAGTTGAAGTGGCAATACATTGAGGGTGTCACCAACAACGGCCGCGCCGAAATGGGCATAGTCAATGCGACCGGATGTACCTCCGTATGGGGATCGACCTACCCCTATAATCCTTACCCATTCCCCTGGGCCAGCCACCTTTTCCAGGATAGTCCGTCGGTTGCGATGGGATTGTTCGAGGGGCATATGCGCAAGATGGCAAACGGATTCGCGGCGATCCGCAAGGCTGAACTGGAATTGGCAGATAAATACAACCCGTCCGAACATGGGGAGTATTTCAAACAGTTCAACTGGAATGATTTCAGCGATGAGGAGTGGCTGCTCTGCCCACCGGTAGTCTCAGTGGGCGGTGATGGTGCGATGTACGACATCGGTTTCCAGAATCTCTCGAGGGCTCTCGCTTCCGGTATGCCGATAAAGGTTCTGGTACTGGATACCCAGGTCTACTCCAATACCGGTGGTCAGGCCTGTACCTCCGGCTACATCGGCCAGGTTGCCGACATGAGCCCATACGGCAAGGCATGGAAAGGTAAGGAGGAGATCCGCAAAGAGGTATCACTGATCGGTATCGCCCACCGCACCACTTATGTGTTACAGGGCACGATCAACAATACGACACATTTGATCGAAGGTTATATCGACGGTCTCAACAGCCGCCGGCCGGCACTGTTCAATATCTACGCCGTATGTCCGCCCGAGCATGGAATCGGTGACGATGTCGCTGCCCAGCAATCGAAAATGGCCGTGGAGGGACGTGCCTATCCGTTGATTAAATACGACCCGGATGCGGGTATGACCATAGAAGAGTGCATCGATCTGGAAGGCAATCCTGCAATGGATGACGACTGGCCGACCTACAACATCGATTATCAGGATGAGAAGGGCGAGGCATGCAAGCTGGAGGTCCCGATGACCTTTGCCGACTTTGCCGTTACCGAGGGACGCTTCCGCAAGCAGTTCCGCATGGCGCCTCCGGAAACCTGGAATGACAATATGGTGCCGATGCATGAATTTATCGATCTTGACGATGATGACCGCGATGGTAAGTTTCCCTATATATGGGGAGTCGACGCCAAGAATCGCCTGATCAGAATCATCTGTGCGGAAGAGATCGCCCGCTCCTGTGATGAGCGCCGCCAGTTTTGGCGTCAGCTTAAGGGTATCGCCGGTGAACTCGATAAAGTCGATGTGAATGCCCTGGTAGATCAGGCCAAAATCGATATGGCGAACCGCCTCAGTTCCACTCTGCTCTCAATGGCGGCCACCGGCAACGCCGAGGCATTGGCAGGCACCATATCAGCCAACGGCACTCCAGGTAACGGCGCAGCAGCCACGGCTTCCGGCGCGGGTGAAATCCCGGGCGATTACGAACCGGTATGGATCGAAACGCCTGAATGCACGGCCTGTGACGAGTGTGTCGAGATCAGCCCAGGTATTTTCGCCTATAACGATGACAAAAAGGCTGTCATAGTCGATCCAAAGGCGGGTCACTTCAAGGACATAGTCAAAGCGGCTGAAAAGTGTACTGCCGGATGCATCCATCCCGGCACACCCTGGAATCCATCGGAAAAAGACTTGGACAAGCTGGTCAAGCGCGCAGCAAAATACCAATAAGCACGTTGACATTAGCGAAAATGACAAACAGAAAACGCTTCTTTAAAAATAGGCGGATCATTAGATCCGCCTGCTGACCGAGTCTGAATGATATGGGACTTCTCAACCTGCTGTTTGGGCTGAAAAGCTTTACCCACGGCATCCATCCACCCTATAACAAGGATACGGCGGACAAGCCGATCCGGCGTCTTGCCTTCCCAGTGCAACTGGTGCTGCCGCTGGACCAGCATATTGGAAAACCAGCGATCCCCCTGGTCAAAAAGGGACAGGAAGTGGTACGTGGCGAGCCGATCGCCAAAGCCGATGGAAACTTCTCCGTACCCCTGCACGCACCGGCCACTGGACGGGTACGGGAAATCGCGCTGTTGCCGACGCCCAAGGGTCCGAAGTCAAACGGGATAGTCTTGGATGTCTACCAGGGCTCAACCCAGGAAGTACTGTGGGGACAGCCCCGTGATATGAGTGACCTCAACCAGCAGGAGATCATTCGGGCGATCCAGGATAGCGGCATGGTGGGGCTCGGCGGGGCAGCCTTTCCTTCGCATATGAAACTGACGATCCCAAAGGATAAGCAGGTCGATACCCTTATCATCAACGGCTGTGAATGCGAGCCCTATCTAACGTGTGATCATCGTATTATGCTGGAATACTCAAAAGAGCTGATTCGGGGTATACGCTATGCGATGCGGGCATCCGGCACCCGCCAGGTCATCATCGGCATTGAAGACAACAAAATGGATGCCGTCGAGGTGTTGCGTGCCAGCCTCTCCAAAGGCAGTTCTATCCGGGTCGAGGTGGTTGAAACCAAGTACCCGCAGGGTTCTGAGAAGATGCTGATCAAGTCGCTGCTTGACCGGGAAGTGCCTAGCGGTGGATTACCGGCAGATGTCGGTGTCGTTGTCAACAATGTAGGCACCCTGGCATTTCTTGGCATGCTACTGCCACAGGGGCAGGGACTTATCGAGCGGGTGATCACCGTCGCCGGGCCCGGCGTCCTCAAACCGGGTAACTACATGGTGCCTCTGGGGACACCGATACGCCATATTCTGGAACAGGCGGGATACGAGGGTTCACGCACCGAGTTCATTCTCGGTGGTCCGATGATGGGTCCCGCAGTATCAGCCATGGATACCCCCATCACCAAAGGCACCTCCGGTCTGTTGGTACTGAACGAGCCTTCGATTGAAGATGAGAGCCAGAGAATCTGGCCCTGTATCCGTTGTGCACGCTGTGTCAGTGCCTGTCCTATGCATCTCAATCCCTCTATGCTTGGACAGCTGGCGGCGAAACGCAAATATGATGAGATGGCCCTGGACTACCATCTCAATGATTGTTTCGAGTGCGGTTGTTGTTCCTATGTCTGCCCCTCAAACATTCCGCTTGTACAGTACTTCCGCATCGCCAAAGCAATCAACAGAGAGCAGGCCGCATGAGTAAAAAGCCCACCATCGAACTGCGTACCTCGCCCCATGCCCATGCGGGAGATGATGTGGTGCGGATCATGCGCAACGTAGTCTATGCCTTGCTGCCGATCTGCATCTTCACGGTCTGGCAATTCGGCATCAGCGCCCTGGCCCTGCTGGTGGTGGTGACCGCCACCTGTCTGTTGAGCGAACGTCTGTTCAATCGCCTGAATGACCAGCCCAACAGCCTGAGAGACTGGTCCGCAACCATCACCGGCCTGTTGCTGGCGTTGACCCTTCCCCCCGGCTTCCCCCTTTGGATGGGTGTCGTGGCGGGCTTCATCGCCATCGCCTTGGGAAAGGCCCTGTTCGGCGGTCTCGGTATGAACGCCATGAACCCGGCGCTGATCGGCCGCGCTTTTGTCCAGGCAGCCTTTCCGGTGGCTATCACCACCTGGACGCCGGCGTTCTTCGAAGGACGTTTCTCCCAGTTTATTCCGACCACACTGACCCCTCCATTCCTGCAACCCCCCGCTCTCGGCGATTGGGTGGCGGAGGTTAAGGTTGACGCCTTCAGCGGCGCCACACCCCTGGCATTGCAGAAATTCGAAGGCGTACAAGCCGACATCATGGATATGCTGCTGGGAACCACCGCCGGATCGGCCGGCGAGACTTCGGCGCTCTTGATCCTGGTCTGCGGAATCTACCTGGCTGCAAGAAAAATGCTCGACTGGCGCATACCGGTGCTGGTGATGCTCGGTGCCTCGCTCACTGCCGGCATCTTCTTCCTTATCGATCCCGGCCGCTATCCGGATCCCCTGTTCGTACTCTGTTCAGGCGGTTTGATGCTGGGCGCATGGTTTATGGCGAGCGATATGGTCGGTTCGCCAGTCACCCCGCTTGGAGTCGTTATCTATGGATTGATGATTGGCATCGTCACAGTGATTATCCGCCTTTTCGGCGGTCTGACCGAAGGCGTCATGTACGCCATTCTCCTGGGAAATGCGGCCACGCCGCTGATCGACCAGATAACCCAGCCCCGCGTATTCGGTGAGCAGAAGGCAAGCAAATGAGTAGTCCCGAAGCAGAAGTCATGCAGCCTTCGACTCCCGCCGGTCCCATGATCCGGACGCTGATGGGTATTGCCATGCTGTCCGGGTTTCTGGTCGTTCTCACCTATCAGCTGACCAAACCGATCATTGCAGAAAATCAGCGCCGGGCTATCGAGGCGGCTGTTTTCACTGTCATCCCGGGGGCTGTTTCACGCCGGGATTTTATAATCAGTGACGGTGAGCTGAAACCGGTAACCACAGACAAACCCGGCGATGGTATTCTGGTCTACGCCGGATATGACGGTGAAGGCGGTCTGAAGGGCGTCGCGGCAAAGGCCGCAGCACAGGGTTATGCGGATTTGATCCATATCCTTTACGGCTACGACCCCGCCTGCGAATGTATCCGCGGCGTGAAAGTCCTGAAATTGGCCGAGACACCCGGCTTGGGCGATAAGATTATCACCGATGCCAATTTTGTCGCCAACTTCGAGGCTTTGGATGCCAGGCTAAGCGGCGATGGGCAGGCGCTGAAAAATGAGATCGTCACAGTCAAGCATGGCAGTAAACAGAATCCCTGGGAGATCGATGCCATCTCCGGCGCCACCATTTCATCGAAAGCGGTGGGAAAGGCGCTCAATCAGTCAGCCAAACGTCTGCTGCCTGATCTTGTGCCACAACTGGACAAGCTGCTACAGGAAGACAACACCGCGGATCTGCCTGAGGCCACCGATGAATAAACAGGAAGCGAATTGAGCATGGCTAAAGACAACCACACCATCACCTGGGAGACATTCTCTGAAGGCCTGTGGCGGGACAACCCGGTATTCGTCATGCTGCTCGGCATGTGTCCTGTTCTGGCGGTCACCAACTCGGCGATCAACGCCTTGGCAATGGGTCTCGCCACCACCTTTGTACTTCTCGCCTCCGGCACCCTGATCTCGCTGCTGCGTCACAGCATACCGAAACAGGTCCGGATCGCCACCTATATCGTCATCATCGCCACCTTTGTCACCATCGTCGATTACACCATCCAGGCGATATCCCTCGACCTCTATAATGCCCTGGGTGCCTTTATTCAGCTGATTGTTGTGAATTGCATGATTCTCGGTCGAGCGGAGGCCTACGCTTCTAGGAACCGACCGTTAAAGGCTGTCACAAATGGACTTGGGATGGGCATCGGCTTCACATTCGCTCTTCTCTGTCTGGGCGTGGTACGCGAGATCCTCGGCGCCGGTAGCCTGTTCGGAATCGATCTGTTCGGACCCCGGTTCGAACCCTGGGTGGTGATGGTACTACCGGCTGGCGGTTTTCTTGTGCTCGGGGCCTGGCTGCTGTTGTTTGAATGGTTAAATCAACGGAAAGAGCGGGCGGAACTGGAAACAGCGGCGGAAACGCAGTGATTAACTTTAAATTCATAATTCGGAATGAAATGAACCATGGGCACTGAATCACTCAGCTTTATTTTTCTAAACGCAGTGCTGGCCAACAACTTCGTGCTGGCGCTGTTTCTCGGTCTTTGCCCGTTTCTTGGAGTCTCAGGTAAACTCAACACCGCCCTGCCCATGGGATTGGCCACCATGTTCGTGATGCTGGTCAGTTCCGTCTGCGCCTATCTGATCAACATTGTCCTGGTGACATTCGAAATCGAGTTTCTGCGTTTAATCGCCTATATTGCTGTAATCGCCAGTGCAGTACAGCTGGTGGAGATGACCCTGAAGAAATTCACCCCGGGCCTGTTCCGTTCCCTGGGTATCTTTCTGCCGTTGATCACGACCAATTGCGCCATCCTCGGCCTGGCGCTGTTTCAGACATTTAAAGAGTATGACTTCCTGCAATCATTGGTCTATGCCTTGGGAGCCGGGACAGGCTTCATTCTGGCGATCGTGTTAATGGCCGGTCTGAGGGAAAAGCTTGAGCTTTCGACCATGCCCAGCATTACCCAGGGCGCCGCGGTCAGTCTGATGCTCGGTGGGTTGCTGTCGCTCTCGTTTATGGGGTTTGCGGGACTCGGGGGTTGAACAATGATTGATTATCTAATTGCCATGACAATCATTCCTATTCTGCTGCTCGGTTGGTTGATCGTACAATCCATTGCGCGGCGTTTCGCCAAGCTGCATCCTGAATTCGGCCCCCCCAGGGAAGAGGGTACGGGCTGCGGAAAGAGCTGTTTATGCAGCGGCAACAGCTGCCAACGTCAAGGGGACCACCTAAGAGGTTACAAACATGAATGATTCATCCAATCAATCCAACAGCAGAGGACAAGCGGTGAATGGGCAAATCGTCTGGTTCGAACATCTGAAAATGCAGAATGTGGATCAGGTCGGAGGAAAGAACGCGTCCTTGGGTGAGATGATCAGCGGCCTCGCCGATGCGGGTGTCAGCGTTCCGGGCGGCTTTGCTACAACAGCTCATGCATTTCGTGAATTTCTGCGTCACAATCATCTTGCGGAACGGATTGATCCGTTATTGAAAGCCCTTGATGTGGAGGATGTAACCGCTTTGGCCGAGGCAGGCAAGACGATTCGTCAATGGGTGGTTGAATCCCCCTTCCCTGAAGTTCTGGAGACTGCGGTAACCGAAGCCTATCAACAGCTCACTGGCGACACGGAGACTCCCCCCTCTGTCGCTGTCCGTTCCTCGGCAACCGCCGAAGACCTGCCGGATGCCTCGTTCGCCGGCCAGCAGGAGACCTTCCTCAATGTGCAGGGATTGGATGCCGTGATGATCGCCATCAAGGAGGTCTTCGCCTCCCTCTACAACGATCGGGCTATCTCCTATCGGGTACATCAGGGTTTTGCCCATGAAGATGTGGCTCTCTCCGCAGGTATTCAGCGTATGGTGCGTTCCGATATCGGCTCCTCCGGGGTCATGTTCACACTGGACACCGAGTCCGGCTTCAAGGATGCCGTCTTTATCACCAGTTCCTATGGCTTGGGTGAAACGGTGGTACAGGGTTCGGTGAATCCGGATGAGTTCTATGTCCACAAGGGCAACGTGGAAGTGGGACGCCCGGCCATCCTGCGACGCAGTCTGGGCGGTAAGGCAATTAAAATGATATACGGTCAGGCGGATGAAGAGCGGGTGGTCACCGTCGATGTGCCGGAACAGCACCGTCGACAATTCTCTCTCACAAACGAACAGGTGGAAAGCCTGGCGCAGATGGCGATCACCATCGAAAAGCACTATCAACGCCCGATGGACATCGAGTGGGGCCTGGATGGCAGTGACGGTCAGCTCTATATCCTTCAGGCAAGACCGGAAACGGTGGAGAGCCGGGTCAACGCCTCCACGGTGGAACGATTCAAGTTGGAAGAGAAAGGCAAGGTCTTGGCCCAGGGGCGCGCCATCGGTCAACGCATCGGTGTCGGCGTGGCGAAGATCATCCATGACGCCAGTGAAATGGCCAAGGTCGAGCCCGGTGACGTATTGATCACCGACATGACCGATCCTGATTGGGAGCCGGTAATGAAACGGGCCTCCGCCATCGTCACCAACCGGGGCGGCCGAACCTGTCATGCCGCGATTATCGCCCGCGAACTGGGTATCCCGGCGGTAGTGGGTTGCAACAATGCTACAGAAACCCTGCAAGAGGGCCAGGATGTCACGGTATCCTGCGCCGAGGGCGATGACGGTTTTATCTATCAAGGTTTGCTGAAATTCTCGATCAGCCGCGGCGACGTCACCTCCCTTCCCGAACCGCCCGCCAAGATCATGATGAATGTGGCCAATCCTAGTCGAGCCTTCGCCTTCAGCCGTATTCCCAATGCCGGCATCGGTCTGGCGCGCCTGGAGTTCATCATCAACACCACCATCGGCGTACATCCCCGAGCACTGATGGAGTTTGACAATCTGCCCAGCGATATCAAAGCCAAAGTGCAGAAACAGGTCGACGGTTATCCGGCCCCGGTCGATTTCTATGTGGAGAAACTGGTTGAAGGAATCTCCACCCTGGCTGCCGCCTTCAACGGTAAACCGGTCATCGTGCGCATGTCCGATTTCAAATCGAACGAATACGCAAACCTGATCGGAGGCAAACTCTATGAACCCGAAGAGGAGAATCCGATGATCGGTTTTCGCGGCGCCTCCCGCTATATTTCAGAGAGTTTCAGACCCTGCTTCGAGCTGGAATGCCGTGCCCTGAAACGGGTACGGGAAGAGATGGGATTCGAGAATGTGGAGATCATGATCCCCTTTGTACGCACCCTGGAGGAGGCAGCCGCTGTCATCCGACTGCTGGAGGAGAACGGTCTTAAGCGGGGTGAAAACGGTTTACGGGTCATCATGATGTGCGAGCTGCCCTCAAACGCCGTCCAGGCCGAAGAGTTTCTGGAATTTTTCGACGGCTTCTCCATCGGTTCAAACGATATGACCCAGTTGACCCTTGGACTGGACCGGGATTCCGGCTTGGTGGCCAAAAGCTTTGACGAGCGTGATCCCGCGGTTAAGCGGATGCTCGAGATGGCGATTCAGGCCTGCAATACTGCTGGAAAATATGTCGGCATCTGCGGACAGGGCCCGTCAGACTACCCTGATCTTGCCGAATGGCTGGTTGAGCGAGGTATCCAAAGCGTCTCCCTGAATCCGGATACGGTAATCGATACCTGGCGTCTGCTGGCCGGCCTGGAAAGCTGATCGAACAGCCCGGGTGCCGCTCTTGGCGGCACCCGACTCATCCATATAAATCGCCTATAGCAATAAAACACTGCAGCCCAGCGTATGAAGCGTACCATCTTCTTTCTTGCCGACCACACCGGCATCACAGTCGAAGCCATGGGACGATCGCTGCTGAGTCAATTCGATGGTTTTACCTACGAAACCGTGCATTGGCCTTTTATCGATAGTCTCGACAAGGCCAGGCGGGTGGCGGAGCGAATCAATCAGACGACTATCGAGTCCGAACAGAAGCCGATTGTCTTCACCACCCTGGTGGACCCCCAGATCCGTGACTATTTCAAGCAGCTGGATGTTCCGGTAATGGACTTTTTCGAGACATTCACTGCCCGCCTGGAGGAGGAGTTGCAACTACCCTCCTCCCATGCCTTGGGTCGTTTTCATACGACTGACAACAACCGTGCCTACGATCAGCGCATCCATGCGGTAAATTTCGCACTGAACAATGATGACGGGGCAGTCACCAGGAACTACACAACCGCCGATCTGATCCTGATTGGGGTATCCCGTGTCGGCAAGACCCCCACCTGTCTTTTTCTCGGGTTGCAGCACAGTGTTCTGGCGGCAAACTACCCCCTCACGGAAGATGATCTTGAGAATGACCTGTTGCCAAATGTGTTGAATTCTTACCGCGACAAGCTCTATGGGCTGACCATCGATCCACACCAATTGCAACGCATTCGGCAGGAGCGGCGGCCGGACCGCCGCTACTCATCGCTGGAACAGTGTAAAATGGAGATAAAGCTTGCTGAAGATCTCTATAAGCACTATACAATCCCCTATTTGGATACCACATCCATGTCCATCGAGGAGATTTCCGCCAGGCTTTTACAACATATCAACCGGGCCGCCAAGGTTACAAACGAGTAACCCCCGGTCTTGCCCAGATCCTGGCATGGCAGGAATAATCCCGTGTAAGCTTTACGCTAACTGTAGCGGTCACTCACACTGATCCGGCGATCGGAAATATACTATTTAACTTAAATTACACAACAATATTCATATCCAACTGATTTGTAAGACTATATCTGTGATTAACTGGTTTGTAAGACTGTTTAGGAAGGCGCCTGTACCCATCGCCATCAAATGGACGATCTACATCGGGACACTGATCACGATGGTTATGGGTGTGCTCGGCTGGTTTCTCATCACCCAACAAACCAGCTTCCATATGCGCGAAGTCAAAGGCTTCGGAGAGGTCCTGGTTGAACAACTTGCCCACTCCGCCAGCGAACCTTTGCTGGCGGATGACCAATTCAATCTGCAGGGACTCGTCAGCCGACAGACACAAAATGATAAGGTGGTCGGCGCAGCGATCGTGCCGAGTGAAAAACCATGGATCACATCCGGCAATGTGCCCCACCAGCTCCCCGGCTCCGAAGAGCTGTTACCGATGATCTGGTCCTGGCGCGATGAAGGGAATATCCGGCATCCGGCAATCACTTTTTTCAGCACCATCAAATTTCGCGATGTCATCGCCGGCCATGCAATGATCACTTTGGATCGGCAGTTCCTTGACCGGAATCAGCAGCGCACCATAGGCATCATCGGCTATGCCACATTTGGACTGATACTGATTGCAGCCATACTCTCCTATGTCCTGAGTAAACGCTTGAGCAGACCTATCACCCTGCTCGCCCAGGCCGGTCAGAAGCCTGAGGCGGGTCTGCTGGTCAGCCCGATGGAGACCGACCGCCATGACGAAATCGGCCAGGTGTATGCCCATTTTGACCGTATGAGCGCGGGACTTCTGGAAAAGCGCCAGGTTGAAGATGCCCTGTCACGTTATGTATCACCCGTGGTTGCAGAGAAAATCCTCTCGAACCTGTCGCAACCGCGCCTCGCCAATCAGGAGATGGAAGGCAGTATCCTGTTCTGTGACATAGTAGGTTTCACCCGGC
Source organism: Candidatus Thiodiazotropha sp. (assembly GCA_040506195.1). Taxonomy (GTDB): domain Bacteria; phylum Pseudomonadota; class Gammaproteobacteria; order Chromatiales; family Chromatiaceae; genus Thiodiazotropha. The sequence continues at coordinate 158,532 of JBEVXH010000002.1, forward strand.
TCTCTGAGGACCTTCCTGCCGATGAGGTGGCATCCCTGCTGAACCTCTATCTGGGCGCCATTGCCGATTCCGCTCACCGCTGTCGCGGTGTTGTGGATAAATTTATCGGCGACAGCGCCATGATCCTGTTTGGTGTTCCCGAAGCGGATAAGGAGCACGGACAGCAGGCAATCCGGTGTGCCTGGCTGATTCAAGCCATGGTGCGCCATATCAATAAAAAGCGCCGACAGGCAGGCAAGGAACCGATCATGCTTCGGATCGGCATAAACAGCGGTACAATGCTGGCCGGTAATATCGGAATACCCGACCGACTGGAATATACTGTGGTAGGCGATACGGTTAATCTCGCCTCCCGCCTATGCGGTGCAGCACCTGCTGACGGGATCATGATGAGTCAAGCGACAGCGGCATTTCCAGGCGTGTCCAATATGGTTGAACTGCACAAACAGCCCACGCTGAAAATACGTGGCAAAAAAAATCTCGTAACTCCCTATATTGCGGGAACACCGTCGCGGGAATTCGGTCAATGGTTGATGCGTACCATGGCTTACATATTGAAAAAAACAGGTTAGATGAAACAACCTTTCAAACTTTTCGCAGCCTATCTTTTGTTATCGATGCTTGCGGGCTGCCAATTGATAGAAAGCAAAAAAACCGCGCCCGCTCCCGTTGAAGAAAATGCATTGAACAAGAGCCGGCAGCTGGCGGCCAAGGGGCGTTATGGCGAGGCTATCAGCCTTCTTGACCGTGCCAGTACCAACAGGAATCTGAACACAGCGTATTCGAAAGAGCTCGAAAGTTTCAGAACCCAGCAAAAGACACTGGAAGAGGAACTGAACGATCAATTGCTCATCAGCAATACTTCAGCATTGAAGAATCAGCTGCCGATTCTTACCAAACTGAGCCAGGCCAGTCCCGATAAACCACACTACGCCACGCTTTTGCAAGAGACCCGGGAAACCCTGCTCAGCATGCAAAAGTCTCTGTCAGAGTGCGCATGGCGCCATTTTAAGCGAAACAATGCCCTCTCCAAGGATTGTCTGACACTCGCCCTGTCGCTGAAACAGGACAAGGCCGACCAAAATCTTATGGAGCATCTGCTCAAGGAGCAGATCCAGTACAAAAAAGAGGTTGCAAAAAAAGAGCAGACCAATCGAGAGGAGAAGTGGAAAAAACGTATCGGGAAAAATCTGGCGGAGGCCCAGCGACTTGTCGAGAGCGGGCAACTCAAGGAAGCAAGGCGTGCGCTCAAGCGCGTGTTGAAGGAATCGCCCAAGAACGAGACCGCGAAAAAATTACTCGGCGACATCAACCGAACATTAAAGAAATATATAGAAAATCTGCTGCTGGCGGGTGACCGACTCTACCGGGACGGCGAGATAGAGAGTGCCAAGGCGACCTGGCGGGCAGCCCTGACACTGGATCCTACGGATCTGCGGGCACGTGAGAAAATACAGCGCGCCCAACGCGTGCTCGACAATCTTGAAAATCTGCGTAAAACCAACGAAGATGGCATAAAGAATCCGTAACTATATGTTTTCATTTAATTTATCATTGCCTGCCCTAATGTTTTTGCCTCTGCAACACTATCCATACCCATACCTTGAATGCCATGATCGTCCCCCGGCGCTAGAAATCACACGAAAATGGTGGTTCCTGATTGATGATCCGCTATAATCGCGGCCGGCGATTCCTGTCTCACTCACAATCCGAAGATGAAGAATCAGACTCATCTGTCGCCATAGCCCAAGGCCACAGATATCCGCCTATGACCAAAGAAACGAAACATGTCGACACTCTGATAAGGCATCCGGTGGGATGGCTCCTGAGTTGTCTCATGCTGCTACCCCTGATGAGTCATGCACAATCCAGCGACTGGCTACCTGTCAGCCCGGTTTCGTTCTATGAGTTGGCATCGGTACAAGAAATCTTGCCGCAACAGTTCCCTGAACGTTACCCCGGCATATTCGAACTACAGGAATCCTCAGCCCCCTTCACACAGCAGGACAGGCCCTACGGCTTCGGCAGGGAGCTTGATGACGACAGTCCTGTGGACTATCCCGGTTTGAGACGTGATGCCGCCTATTTTTTCGGTTACCAGTTTTTTATTGTGGGGCTGCTGTACGTCATGCCGGAAGATATTTCCGCATGGACTGAAGAGCAAAAAGAGGAATATACCTTCGAAAAGTGGTGGGACAACGTCTCTCACCCCCGTTGGGATCCTGACGAGTGGTATATCAACTACATACTGCATCCCTATTGGGGCATGACCTACTATACCCGTGGCAGGGAGCGGGGATTGTCGGAAACAGGAGCTTTCTGGTTTTCCTTTGCCCTCTCTTCAATCTATGAGTTCGGACTTGAGGCACTTTTTGAACCCGTCTCCGTGCAGGATGTCATTTTTACCCCAACCATGGGCGCCTTGCTGGGTTGGTATTTTGAGGAGACCCGTCGCGAGATCAAACAGCAATCAACATTCAGTACCTGGGACAAAACCATTCTTATCGCCACCGATCCCCTCGGCACCTTGAATACCATGGTGGATAGTCTGTTTGGCGTCGGGGTCGAGAGCGAGTTGGCGTTGCGCACCTTCTACCAGAGTCCAAATCTCATTGAGTCTTTGCAACCGAACTGGAGAGATCCCCACAGGGCTCACACAGATCCTATGGTAAAAGACTATCTTGGCATCCAACTTACCTTGCGCTGGCACTGAAGGACGTGATCCGCGGCGTTCAGCTGCGTCTCGCATATTCCTATCTTCAAATTCCGAGCCTGTTGTCGGGCTGTCACCTCAATGTACACGCCGCAGCATCCATGCCGCCAATACTAGAAATAGCAGCAGAGGAAAGAATGCGGCAAACACCCCATTCAGAGAATAAACCACTGCCATATAGGAGAAGGCCCTGTTCAAAAGATAAAAGACAATACCCAGCATGGCGCCGACAAATATGCGTTGTCCCACACCAACGCTGCGCAGAGAACCGAACACAAAGGGGATACTTAAAAACAGCATCACCATAGTCACCAGCGGGGTGGTCAGCTTGCCCCAGAACGCCACTTCATAATTGATCGATGCCTGGCCGTTCTTCTGCAGATAGTCTATATATCGCCACAGATCCCAGGCAGCCAGCATGTGTGGTTTCACGGTCAGCACATCGAGCGCCGAAGGATCCAACTCTGCATGCCAGGATTGACGAGATTTCGCAGTTACCGATATACCGGCTTCAGTGAAATCCGTCTGTTTCACATCCTCTATAACCCAACCATCTGACCGATAGCTGGCCCGATCCGCATGTATCGCCCGGAGAAGGCGGGAATCCTCACCATATTCATAGATCGATATATCCGCCAATTGGGAATCCGGGAGAATCTGCCTGATATTGATGAATGTTTTGCCGTCACGGGACCAAAATCCATAGCGGGTCTTTAGGCTGATCTGTCCGGACAAGGCCTCATTCTTCATACGTTGTGCCTGTTGTTCCGCTTCGGGAGCCAGATATTCGCCAATCATCACTACAACCGCCAACACCAGTAGCCCCGTCTTCAACACCGATAATACAATCCTGGCAATCGAGATACCGGCCGCCCGCATGGCCAGGAGTTCCGAATTACCCGCCAGCACTCCCAATCCGATCAGGCTCCCGAGCAGGGTCGCCAACGGAAAGAGTTCATAACAGTATCGTGGCATGCCCAACAGCACATAGGTGTATGCCATCGATGTGGAATATCCCCGATCCACCTCTTCCAGTTCAGCGACTAATTCAAAAAATCCTATCAGCACCAGCAGTAGCGCCAGGACACCGACGATCCCGACCAATACTGTTCTGCCGATATATCTGTCAAAAAGAGTGATCATGCCCCGCCTCTCAATAATTTCCGCTGCATCCTGCGATAGTGGTGAGAATCGGGAATCAGCAGCGACAGCCCGATCAGTGCCAGCATTAAATGCACCCACCAGATTCCCAGCCACTCCGCTGTCGTGCCGTCGATCATCCAATTCTCCGCCACCCCCTGCAGGCTCAGGTAGAGTGTGTAGAGGATAAAGGCCAACACCAAGCGGCCAAAAGGACCTTGGCGGGGCATGGAACGGCTGAGAGGCAGGCTGAGCAGTGCAAACACCAATAAACCGAGTACTTGTGCGAATCTGACCTGGAATTCAGCTCGATCCCTGATCGACTTGGAGTTCAGTAGCGCTTCATTCGAGAGGGATTTGCGGTTGATCTTGGCGACCACTCCTTCGGCCCCCTTGATACGCAAGCCATAACGTTCAAATTCACTGATACGATAGTCCGCCTCCCCGGGTGAACCTTCATATCTGACACCATCCTCCAATACCAGGTAGCGTTCAGCCGATTCCTCATCGACATATTGATATCCCTGCCTTGCCGTCACCAGGCTGAGAACACCCGCTTTGCGCTGTTGCACGAAGACATTACGCATCCGCTTTTTCTCGCTTGCGATCGACTCCACATAGAGCACAAGGTCGCCCCGACTGTATTCGTTGAAGCGCCCGGCACTGATACCGGCCAATTCAGTGGCCTGTCCACGCTGCATGCTGATCAGCTCCGCGCTGAGGCGACTCGCCCAGGGTTGAACATAGAGCGACAACCAGCCCGTCAACAACGCGATCGGTGTCACCACGAATATCAGAGAGCGGTAGAGTCGAAGGTCACCGATGCCACAGGCGGCCAGGGCAACCACCTCGCTATCACGGTACATTCTGCCGATCACATACAGTACGGCAAAGAAAAAGGCTGGTGGAATCAGGCGTGGAACATAGACCACCATCTGCAAGCCGAGCAACTGGAAAAGCAGATTGCTATTGAGATCTCCGGAAGCCACCTCTTTCAGTAATTTGATGAAACTGTTACCAAGCAATATCAATGCGAGTACTAGCAGAATCGCAAACAGCGCCTTGAGCACGTCTCTCAGCAGGTAGCGGTCAATCAGTGTGATCAAATCTAATATCCTGGTCAGTGTAAACTCGATCGATCAGGGACGAAGCTTATGTTTAACGATAACCGCCTGTCCAGAACTGTGTAAGGGGATGCTCCCCATATGTCCTGTTCATTCTACTTAGATTGCACCACACAAGCTGTTAGGGTCTGTTAACACTATTCCAATCGGCCCTAATTAGCTTATGATTGGGTAGACTTGAGTCAATCGTTGCCGAGTCGTGATCCTGACTTTTTATAGCCCATAGTGTATATAAAACATTGCATCGGCTGTCTATCCTACTTATTGATCTGCAACATAAAACAGAGAGGCCATCCACTCCATGGAATACAGCATTAAAACCGGAGATCCCGCCAAGCTTAACACTGCCTGCCTGGTAGTCGGCATCTTCTCCAAGCGTCAACTCTCGCCTTTGGCACAGCAGCTGGATAAGTCCAGCAAAGGTGCACTGCAACGCATCCTCAAACGCGGTGACATGAATGGAGAGAGCGGACAACAGTTATTACTCTATGACGTTCCCGGTATCCAGGCAGAGCGAATCCTCTTAATCGGGCTGGGTAAACAACGCGATTTTGGCAGAAAACAGTACGCCAAATGTGTCAATGCAGCAGTCAAGAGCCTGAACCAGAAACATGCAATAGAGGCTGTCTGGGGTCTCAGTGAACTTGTAAATGAGGATTTCTCACTGACTCAGGCAATCAGAGAGACCGTGATCAGCGCCGGGGCCGGCCTCTACCAGTTCAACGAAACCAAGAGTGAAGTCAAAAAAAACCAACGCCCGCTAAAACGCCTCGCACTCTTCCTACACGATCGGCGCCACTTAAAAGTAGCGCAGAAGGCGCTCTATCAGGCAGTAGCCATCGCCGATGGCATGGAATTGACTAAAGACCTGGCCAACCTGCCGGGCAATATATGCACTCCCGGCTACCTCGCCGATCAGGCACGAAAACTGGGGCGCAACGAGAGCCGCCTGAAAGTGAGGATACTGGATGAAAAGCAGATGGCCAAGTTGGGCATGGGCGCCCTGCTCTCCGTATCCCGTGGCAGTCGACAGCCGGCAAAATTGATCATCATGGAGTATTCGGGTGGAAAACTAGCTGCCAAACCCATTGTACTGGTTGGAAAAGGACTAACCTTCGATGCAGGCGGCATATCCCTCAAACCCTCAGCGGCGATGGATGAAATGAAGTATGACATGTGCGGTGGCGCCACGGTGATTGGCGTCGTCAAGGCGGCTATCGCCATGGAGTTACCGATTAATCTGATTGGTGTCGTGCCCGCCTCGGAAAACCTTCCCGATGGAGATGCCAATAAGCCGGGCGATATCGTAACCAGCATGTCCGGTCAAACCATTGAGGTACTCAATACCGATGCCGAAGGTCGCCTCATACTCTGCGATGCTCTCACCTATTGCGAACGCTTCAACCCCGCTGCAGTGATTGACATCGCCACACTTACCGGCGCATGCATCGTGGCCCTGGGCAACCAGGCTTCCGGACTGATGTCCAATAATGAATCCCTGGCAAACGAACTGTTGAGCGCCGGCATCGATACTGGTGACCGGGCCTGGCAATTACCCCTGTGGGACGATTACCAGGAGCAACTCGACAGTAATTTCGCCGACATGGCGAATATCGGCGGCAAGGGTGCGGGTACAATCACAGCTGCCTGCTTCCTTTCCCGCTACACCAAAAAGTTCAAGTGGGCTCATCTGGATATTGCAGGTACCGCCTGGCGTAGTGGTGCAAATAAAGGCGCCACCGGCAGGCCTGTGGGACTACTCACCCAATTTCTCATAAAGCGTTGTGGCCTGTGATGTTTAACCATAGCTTAACTATGGCTTTTTACCCAACTACATCGATCGCACACAGCCGCTGGCAGCCGGAGATACTATGACGCAAGTCGACTTTTATGTGCTCGATGAACGTGCCATGGGAAATCGCTTTACCCTGGCCTGCCGCCTGACTGAAAAGATCTATCATCAAGGACGTAGGATTTTCATTCATACCGAGTCAGAAGAAGAGTCAAGACATATGAATAGATTGTTATGGACCTTTCGTCAGGGCAGTTTCGTACCCCATGGAATGGCTAAAGAGTGTAATCCTTTGACCACACCCGTGATTATCAGCCATGATAAGGAGAGTGCTGAAGAAAAGGATGTTCTGATCAATCTTGCAAGTGTTGTACCCAGTTTTTTCAGCCGATTTGATCGCGTTGCGGAGATCGTTGACAAAGAGCCACAGATCGTAACTGCCGGGAGGGAGCGTTTTCGCTTCTATCGTGACAGGGGCTATCCACTCAACAAGCATGACATAAAATAGATGAGCACAGACGACAAAACACACGATCCGGATTCAGACGTTCCGCTACTGGAAGATGTGGTTTCAATGGATGAGATTGAATCGGAGTATATCGAATTCAGCGATGAAGAAGCCGATATAGAGGATAGTGATATCCCTGAGTATGACGAAGAACTCCTATCCATGCGGGATGATATCGCCAAGCAACTCGAGAATGACCTCCGGTTAATAGTTTCCGAAGCGGTGAATAATGCAATCGATGAAGCCACTGACCGTATTAGCCAGATACTGCACGATGAACTCGACAGTACTATAACCCATCGAATTCGCAATCTCATTGAACAACGGCTGGAAAAAGAATTCGGACCCCGTCACCAACATGCAAAAGATGATCCCGCTCAGGATCCGATTGATCTCTATCAAGATGATAATCTTTAACTATCTATATCGTCCAGCAAATAGTAAGCATCATGCCCCTCGCAAGACTTGATCATCTGGTGCGCAACATCAGAGACATAGAAGATGCTGCAGTTTCCTTCTACACATCAGTTCATACGACAATCCAAGACTCGATATATAAATATCTATGAATCATTCAAGTGTTGCAGGAGGCGTTTTTTCCTACTGACATATAGCCATGCACCAAAATAGACGCAACATAGCGTCAACAAACTCAAGAGTATATTTTCACCAACCGAGTAGTAAGACAAGCCCATGGCCAATCCGAAAGCAACCACAATGATTGCAAATACCGCTACAATTTTGTACTCGGAATGATTAACCAGTTTTGCACATAAATACCCGGCAAAAGTAGTTATCAGACAACCGGATACCAAGGCCGCCAACGAGAACTTGGACGTTAATTCCATGGTGGAAAGCTTTGAAGTTATAACTTCAATGGAATCGCCATTTGATGCGAGTATCATGCCGTAAACGATTGATATCACAATTCCGACAAAAATAGTGGCTGTAACATCCACGACAGTTGCGATAAAGACAGCTTTTACTGCAGATCCTTTTTTCTCGATTTGGTTGGTTAAATCCGATTTCGGTGTCCTATAGACATTTTCATCCATCAATACTGTTCCTATATCCGTGTTAGCCCATGCAAGATTAATTACACAGACCTTCGAACAAGCATGTTTCTTGTTTGTTTACAACCAATAATCCACTAATTATGATTTCGCGTCCCGATTAATCGCGATATCCTAACAGACAGAGAGCATCCCCGTTGAAAATGTATCTGAGATCATTATTAATTAATGTTCCAAATCCGTCTCAGTACTCCTAATATCTTCAAGACAGCCTTAGGGCCTGTTAACACTAATCGGATGTGCTCTGCCGGGTCTGTTTTTGTGCCCAGCAAGGCAGAATAAGCGTGGTGTAGTTATTCTACATGAGCGAAGATAGCGCCGCCGGGTGCAAAAACAGCCCCAGCCCTTGGGGTGCACCTTGATTGGCGTTTTTTCAGGCCCGACAGACCACATCCGATTAATGATAACAGGCCCTAGTACTTGAATGCTATGAATCAGGTTTTTGCAGACAGCCAAATCACGTTACTGTCATCTGTTTCTGAGATAAAATCATCGAATGGTTTAGGGTTGGCTATACCGTACCCCTGACCAAGATCTATACCCACCCGGCGCAATTCCTCAATAATCGCGTCATTTTCAACGAATTCGGCTATAGTCGTCAACCTCATTGTGTCCGCAACCGTTTTTATTGCCTCTACCATTCCTCTGTCAAGAGAGTCTGTATTCATATCTTTTATGAACATGCCGTCGATTTTCAAGAAATCAATGGGTAAGTTCTTTAAATAGCCGAAAGAGGAGAGTCCGGAACCAAAATCATCCAATGCGAAACGACACCCCAACTCACGCAGCTCACGCATCATTCTCAAAGCGCTCGAAAGATTTTGAATAGCGGCTGTCTCGGTAACCTCAAAAGTGATTTTTTCCGGTCTGATCCCGTACTTTTGCAATAGCTTCTTTACCAACGGTGTAATTCGGCTATGACTGAGTGTGCCACCGGATAAATTGATAAAGCAGTCCGGGCAGTTACTGCCGCAGCCTGCCAACAGTCGCATGACTTCCTCAATAACCCAATGATCGATACGCTCTATCAAATCATATCTTTCGGCAGCTGGCAGAAAGGCTCCGGGTGGAATCAGTTGTCCATCGACGGTCCGCATCCTTATAAGAACCTCTACAGCAACAATCAGCATTTCATCACTGTCAATTTTCACAATTGGCTGAGCATAGAGAACCAGGCGCCCTTCATCCATTGCACTGTTGATGCGTGAAACCCATTGCATTTCTCCCAATCTGCGTTTAGTTGTCACGCTGTCTTTTTCATAGACTATTATACGGTTGCGGCCTGAATCCTTCGCTGAATAGCAAGCGGCATCCGCTGCACTCATCAACTTTGCGATATTCTCGCTATATATATTTATAGGAGAGATGCCGATACTGAGACTGATCCTGAAAGTTTGATTTTCCCAGTAAAAATGGTGCTGTTGAACTTCCTCCCTCAAGGAATCGATTCGCTCTATGGCCTGCACTAACGGACAGTCAATCAATATTGCGCTGAATTCATCGCCTCCCACCCGCGCCAGCACATCACTTCCTCTGAAATGCTTGCGCATGAGGCGGCCTAGCTGTCGCAAAAGCTCGTCTCCTGCAACGTGTCCACAGGTATCGTTAACCACCTTGAATTGATCCAGATCCATGAAGCACAGGATATGCTCGCGACCCCGATGTCGCGCCGAGTCCAAAGCGCTCTCAAGATGGGTCTCAAATGCACTGCGATTCATCAAATCGGTGAGGCTGTCATGATTTGCCTGACGATGCAGCTCTTTCTGCAGTCGGTATTCGCGTGTAATATCACGCAATACGATAACCACACCATCAGTCTCTATATCCTGGCTAAAGATCCGAGCTGCAGTAACCTGAACCTGCAGCGCTTCTTTCTCATCTGTTAACAGCGAGACCCGTTCGTTGACAATCTGATTTGGCTTGCTGGTGCGACATTGTGCCAACAAGCTGTCAATATCCCATTCCCCGCCATCATCCACCAGCCTTACCATGTCAGAAAAATGCCGGCCAATTGCCTGTTCAGTATCTGTATTGAACAGATTAATCGCCTTATTGTTCAGATAGCTGATCAATCCGTCCATATTGACAGTAATCACACTGTCACCAATCGACGCCAACGTTATATGAGCCTGATTGCGCTCCTTGCGTAATTCCTTCTCTGCCTTCCGCTGAGCCGTAATATCCTGGATATAGACGTAGACCTCATCAGCAACATCGATCATCTGATAATGCGCAAGCATATGTATTTCACCAATCTCTTTTTCTCCAAATATCTGACGCTCTCCGTTAGCGAGCCGATCGATGAACATTTTGTGGTTATCCGGCAGTATGCCGATTGGATCTGTGATGTTAAGCCTGCCAAGCAATCTTCTGAGTGCCGGGTTTTTAAATGTTAATTTCCCGTTTAGATTGAATGCTATAATAGGATTCGGGTTTTCGCGAGGATAGGCAGCCAGTTGTATATTTCTGGACTCTGTATCCTTTAACTCTTCAACCATCAAAGAGAGCAGGTTTGCCTTGTGACGACGAGTCAGGAAAAGATAGATTAGAAGTGCAAACAGACCGGTTAGCGAAAAAACCGCCACTGCGACCCTTAACCCCTGTTTCAGAGTATGCTTGTATGTACCTTCGAGACTGATGGCCAATGTCAGTTTTGCGAGGCCGCGGTATGAGTATGGAACATCCTGTTCAAGAATATACCGTCGGACAGATGATTGAACAGGACCATAGCCCGCAATAATGAATCCGTTTCGTGATACCAACTTTATCTCATCGACCTCGCTGTACTTGGCAGCCCATTGATTGATGATTTTCGATAAAGATTCATAGTTGCCTTTCTGGAGTTCTGCCTCTGCAATCGAAGCAATGATCTCCATCTGACCCTTTGCCAGCTCTTCAGTGAACCGCACATGCTGGTGATGCTCATTCCTTAACACAATTCCTGATACCAGCGCCAGAACCAGTAAAAAAATAATGCTCACCAACACTACCCACACCAGGGTTGGCGCATGCTGATCCTTGCTCACTTGACCACGCCCCTGGCTCGCAATTCGGCAATAACCTCCCTGAGCTTTTTATAATCATCCTCTTCAACACTAACCAGGGCTGTCACAGTTTCTTTGATGGGATAGAGTACCCGGCTGGTTTCAGGACTGTCGGTGGTCAGGCTAAGCAAGTGCTGCCGCAGCAACCTAACCTTATCGGGATTTGTGCCGGCTGGAGCAATGAAGAGATGTTCCGATATCTCAGGTGTGGTAGCTATAGCGACAATCCCTTTGTGATGATATTTGTCAAACACCGCTTCTTTTACAGCGCCCGCATCGGCGTCACCAGCAAGTACAGCTAGCGCAACATTGTCATGGCTACTGTAAAAACTATAACTTGCGAAATCTTCGACATCGATACCCGCTTCAAATATCATCTGTCGAGGTACAAGATGACTCATCGTGGAGGATGAACTGCCGAATGCGAAATGGCGTCCCTTGAGATCCATAAGGGTACGTATATCGCTACCCTCTCTGGTAAAAATCTTTCCCTTAAATGTGGATTTCCCATCGATCTCCAATCTAGCCAACAGATATGGAACAAAATCCATTTCCTTTAGTTGAACAAGAAGCGCCGGACCGATGTATGCCAGATCCAACTGCCCCTGAATTATTGCATTTAAGTGAGACTCATAGGACTCCCCGATTCGCACCTCGACGGGTTGCCTTATGCGTTGGCTCAGAAACTCCGTCAATGGGGTGAACATCTCACGGATTTCATCATGTGAACGATAGGGATGGATGCCGAGAATCAGTGAATCTGTACTTTGCGCTGTGGCCGAAATACAGCCAAAGAAGAGCGCGACCATCCAAACTAGCCGCCCTATCTCCAGTCTGCTCCTTTGTACCTTTTGCATGTGCTCCCGATCCCGGGTTCAGGTTTTCCTTGCTACCTTAATCCATAACCCCAATCCTACTATCAATAAGGGGTTTATTCAGCATATCCTAGTCCAATCCTGTTAATCCACCTTAATGAAAGCGGTGACCGAACCTCAATTGGGTCCCATGTGAAGCAGCTTCTGTTCTTTTCTGCTCCGTTTGATGATTTTTCTGCAGATTTTCTTGTCTAAAAGCGCCATGATCTCCAGATCTATTACATCTGCTCTGCTGCATTCACCGTCGCGACGAAGATTTGCTGCCAAGCGCTCAAGTTCCCGGATGCTGCCTTTAACCCGTTTACGATTACGATAAGTGATCGCCGCACCCATTTTGATCTGCCTGACAAGATCATCGGCTGTATGTAGATAAGGATTTCCGTTCTCATTCAGCATATCGGCCACCGATTTAGGTTGTTTTCACAATCTTGTTGTCTTCGATACTACTGCATCCGGTAAAAGCATATCTTTAAATTAACCATAACCCTTTAATTTTAAACAGAAAGTGATATATGGCACTGGAAGACAGTGGAATATGCACATCTGGCTGAGCTTAGGGGATATGGCTGTTTAGCCATTTATGGGCAGATATTTATCTGTCCTGCGGCGCTGTGCGCCTGGTCGAACGAAGGGTTCGAATCAAAGCCACCCTATCCGCCATATAAAAAGGGACCCTGTGGGCCCCTTTTTATATGGCGGAGAGAGAGGGATTCGAACCCTCGATGGAGCTATTAACCCCATACTCCCTTAGCAGGGGAGCGCCTTCAGCCGCTCGGCCATCTCTCCGGGTGTATTAGATTTTGGATGCAGTCAAACCCGTATGGGTGACTTTTACATCTTTTCAGGATTGAGGCGGTCTCAAGGTTTGGGACCCTGGTTCCCCTGATCCTTCAAGGTGCTGAGATTGTACAGATTTCTTCTTCCACAAACAAAAAAACTTTACCTTCCATGGTAAAGTTATTTATTGGGGTTTAGGCTTGTCGTTTTTATTCAAACCAGGCGCCTCTAGGACGACTCTTCCGACTGCTCTCTTTTTATACGTTCGTAGATCTCTTCCCGGTGCACGGTCACATCACGCGGCGCATTGACACCAATACGTACTTGATTTCCTTTAACACCTAATACAGTAACCGTAACCTCATCTCCAATCATCAGGGTTTCGCCGACGCGGCGAGTAAGTATTAACATGTCCAGTCTCCATGTTGTTCCTTGAGTTTGTGGCGGGCTTCGATTCTGTAACAATTCAATCTCAGCACCACCATTGCCAACCAAGCCTCCGTATAAAACGGGACTGGTAGCTTTATTCTAGCAACTGGACTATGGGTAAAAAAGGGGGAAAAAGACTCAAAAGACCTGTTTATAGGGCCTAAATGCTCTTTCTCCCGATTTTTAGGATTGTACTTCTTTCTCCAGCTCAAATGCCTCGTGCAGCGCCCGAACACCCAGTTCGAGATACTTTTCATCAACCACCACAGAAATCTTGATTTCAGATGTGGATATCATACGGATGTTGATGCCTTCGTCAGCAAGTGCCTCAAACATCTTGCTGGCGATCCCCGCATGGGAACGCATACCGACACCGACCAGGGAGATCTTGACGATCTTGTCATCTGCCAACACTTCACGTGCACCCATTTCATCGGCTGTCTGCTGAAGAATATCCCTGGCACGTTTAAAGTCGACCCGATTCACGGTGAAAGTGAAATCTGTGCGCCCTGTATCGTGAGAGATGTTCTGAATTATCATGTCGACTTCGATATTCTGGCTCGATATTGGACCAATTATCTTATATGCCACGCCCGGTTGATCCGGAACCCCCAGAATAGTCAGCTTCGCTTCGTCACGATTGAATGCAATACCGGAAATCTTCGCCTGTTCCATGTTCTCTTCCTCAAAGGTAATCAGTGTGCCGTCGCCCTCTTCGAAGCTGGACAGGACACGTAGGGGAACATTGTATTTGCCTGCAAATTCGACGGCGCGTATCTGCAGCACCTTGGAACCGAGGCTGGCCATCTCCAGCATCTCTTCGAAGGTGATGCGCTCCAGCCGTCTGGCCTTGGGTTCAACTCTGGGATCGGTTGTGTAGACACCATCCACATCGGTATAGATCTGACACTCGTCAGCCTTAAGGGCGGCAGCCATGGCAACTGCCGTCGTATCCGATCCACCTCGGCCAAGTGTGGTTATGCTGCCGTGCTCATCGACACCCTGAAAGCCGGCGACCACAACCACCCGGCCCGCCTCAAGATCCGCACGAACACGGGCGGCATCGATATCGCGAATGCGCGCCTTGCTGTATGCGCTGTCAGTGAGAATATGTACCTGTCCACCGGTATAGGAACGGGCAGGGCACCCAACCTTATGCAAGGCCATGGAAAGCAGCGCGATCGTGACCTGTTCGCCTGTGGAGACCAATACATCCATCTCCCTGGGATCAGGTGTCTTATCGATCTCTCCGGCGAGTGAGATCAGCCGGTTTGTCTCACCTGACATTGCGGAGACAACCACCACAACTTGATCACCTCTGTCTCTGCATCCCTTGACCTTATCCGCAACGGCCATGATTCGCTCAATCGAGCCGACAGAGGTGCCGCCATACTTCTGCACAATCATTGCCATGACAGTTTTAAACCCCAAATATCCAAGTGCCTAAAAAAGCTGCACATTAAACACCAAACCGGCCCGCAACGGAACCATATATTGAATCCGATTCAACGTTGAGATGCTTATTCCAGGCCCAGTTGTTTCTTGACCCAGGGTTCGACAATTTCCAGGGCTTGCGGAAGTGCGGCGGGATTACTGCCTCCCGCCTGCGCCATGTCCGGCCTTCCACCACCCTTGCCGTCAACCTTTTCTGCAGCCAGTTTCACCAGATCCCCCGCTTTCATCTGCGCGGTAAGATCCTTGGTCACACCTGCCACCAACGAAACCTTGCCCCCTGTTGACGCAGCCAACAGAATAACCGCAGTGCCAAGTTTGTTTTTCAGCTGATCCATAGTCTCGCGCAGTGATTTGGCATCGGCGCCATCCAGGTTGGCCGCCAGCACCTTTACCTCACCCACCGAAACGGCGCCTGCCGCGAGATCAGTGCCTGCGGCACTGGCGAGTTTCCCCTTCAGCTGCTCCAGCTCCTTCTCCAGTTTACGGTTGCGAACGAGTATCTGCTCCAGCTTATCCTCGATCTCATCGCGCCCTGATTTGATCATTTCAGCGATCCGCTGCACCTGCTCTTCGTCCGCCTCCACCCATTCAACCGCTCGTTGACCGGTTATCGCTTCGATTCGGCGCACACCGGCGGCAATGCCACTCTCTGCGGTAATTTTGAAAAGCCCGATATCCCCCACCGCATTGACGTGGGTTCCACCGCAAAGCTCGGTGGAAAAATCACCCATGCTCAACACCCGTACCTGATCCGCATACTTCTCGCCGAAGAGCGCCATGGCGCCGGATGCCTTTGCCTGATCCAGGGACATGAGTTGAGTTGCAACCAGATGATTGTGGCGTATCTGAAGATTCACCAGTTGCTCGATCGTCTGCAGTTGTTCACGAGTAATGGGTTCGAAATGGGAAAAATCGAAACGAAGCCTGTCCGCATCGACCAGGGAACCCTTCTGAGTTACATGCTCGCCCAGTTCCCGGCGCAGCGCGGCATGTAACAGATGGGTTGCCGAGTGATTGAGCGCAGTGGCCTGGCGGGTATAGGCATTGACCTGTGCAGTCACCTTATCGCCAACAGCGAGGGCGCCTTCCTCAAGCTTGCCGATGTGAGCAAAGAGCTCACCACCCTGTTTTTGCGTATCTTCCACTTCGAACAGCAGGCCATCCCCTTCGAGAACACCTTGATCTCCCACCTGACCACCGGATTCGGCATAGAATGACGTATTATCCAGAAACACCATGCCGGACTCCCCCTGCTGCAGAGAACTGACCGACTCGCCATCACGCAGGAGAGCCACGACTCTCCCCTGATCCTCAAGGTGATCATAACCGGAAAACCGGGTCTCCTCTTCCAACCCCAGGTCGACATTCGCCACTACGCCGAATTGACTCGCGGCCTGGGCTCGTTCTCGTTGTGCCGACATAGCCTCGTCGAAACCTGACTGATCGATGGTCAGTTCGCGCTCGCGGGCGATATCGGCAGTCAGGTCCCTGGGAAACCCATAGGTATCGTAAAGCTTGAATACAAGTTCGCCGGGTATAACCTTGCCATCAAGTTCATGAATGGTCTCATCGAGAATCTTCATCCCCTGTTCCAGGGTCTGGGCAAACCGCTCCTCCTCCAGGCGCAGTACCTTTTCTACCTGGCCACGTTGCGACAGCAACTCGGGATAGGCCTCTCCCATCTCATCACACAAACAACCTACAAGCTTGTGGAAAAACGGCTCCTTCACGCCCAGCATATAGCCGTGACGGATAGCACGGCGAATTATCCGCCGCAATACATATCCACGGCCTTCATTGGACGGCAAGACACCATCGGTGATGAGAAAGGCGCAGGAGCGTATATGGTCGGCGATGACCCGTAGGGACTTCTCTTCCAGGTTACTGCAGCCGGTCAACTCTGCAGCGGCCTGAATGAGATGGACGAACAGATCGATTTCATAATTGCTGTGCACGTTCTGCAAGACGGCAGCCAGACGCTCCAGTCCCATACCCGTATCCACAGACGGCTTGGGCAGCGGTGTCAGTACGCCATCGGCATCACGATTGTATTGCATGAATACCAGGTTCCAGATCTCGATATAGCGATCACCTTCCTCTTCCGCAGTGCCGGGCGGACCGCCCCATATACCCTCTCCGTGGTCGAAAAAGATCTCCGAACAGGGGCCGCAAGGTCCGGTATCACCCATTGACCAGAAATTGTCGCTCTCATAGCGCTTGCCCCCCGGCTTGTCACCGATTCTGGTGAAACGGGCGGGATCGATTCCGATCTCGTCGAGCCAGATTTTTGCTGCTTCGTCATCCTCTTCATAGACGGTCACCCACAGCTTTTCCGCCGGCAGGCCGATGGTTTCAGTGAGAAACTCCCAGGCATAGTTGATGGCGTCGCGCTTGAAGTAGTCCCCGAAACTGAAGTTTCCTAGCATTTCGAAAAAGGTATGGTGGCGAGCGGTATAACCGACATTCTCAAGGTCATTGTGCTTTCCGCCTGCGCGTACACAACGTTGAGAACTCGCTGCTCTTTGGTAGTTGCGCTTTTCCCGACCGAGAAACAGATCCTTGAACTGCACCATGCCCGCATTGGTAAAGAGCAGGGTGGGATCATTCTGTGGTACCAAAGGGCTGCTGGCGACCACCTCATGTTCGCGATCGGCAAAATAGCCAAGAAAAGCTTTACGTATGTCGGCGCTGGTTTTCATCATGAAGGAAAAAATTAACCGGGAAATAAACCCTAAAAGATAACAGGAACGGAGATAAAAAGCCCGTACAGGTTACATCAAATGTGCATACTCCAGCTATCGCCGCCTCCCCTGGAGCGGTAGCGGGTGGAAAAGCCGCGCAGGCGGATTGCAAGCCACCAATATGGGTCGCCGATGAGGGGATATTGGATACCCCCTCAGCTGCAGCAAGCCGGTAATCAATCGAAAAGGAATTGACGGATCAACTCGCCGGGGAAGCCCCGATGTTGAAGAAATCTCGCCTTTCTGGCCAGTGTCGTTCGATCCGTGCAGGGTTCGGCGCCGAACTTGGCATCGTGTGCCCGTTGCAACAAGGATGGCCAAAGCTCGGCATATCCCTCGAGATAGGTTTCAATCAGCGCCTCATCGATACCACGCTCACGCAGTTCAGCCCTGATGCGCACAGGTCCGCTGCCTCTCTCTGTCCTGCTGGCGATATAGCTTTCGGTGTAACGGTCATCACTCTGCAGACCGGACTCGCTCAAGCGCTGCAGGATTGTATCGATTTTGTGTTCCTCGAAATCACGGGATTGCAGTTTGAACCGCAACTCCTGCAAGGAGTGTTCACGCTGAGTCAGCAAGCGGATCGCCGCCGCCTCTATCTCCGTATAGCCCGCCTCGTTCAGACTTCGGCCTCGGCGAGTTTTTCTTCACTGTCTTGCGATGGCAGCAACTCCTCCCGGATACGGGATTCGATCAGCTCTGAAATGTCGGGATTCTCTTTAAGAAAGTTACGTACATTCTCCTTACCCTGGCCGATACGGTCGCCATTATAGCTATACCAGGCACCGGATTTATCGATGATGCCTCGTTGAACACCCAGTTCAATGATCTCACCCTCATGGGAGATCCCCTCACCATAGAGAATCTCAAACTGTACCTGTTTGAAGGGAGGCGCGACCTTGTTTTTCACCACCTTGACCCGGGTATCGTTGCCCACCACTTCATCGCCCTTCTTGATCGCGCCTGTGCGGCGGATATCGAGACGTACTGAGGAGTAGAATTTCAGCGCATTGCCGCCAGTAGTCGTTTCCGGATTGCCGAACATCACACCAATCTTCATGCGAATCTGATTGATGAAGATCACCAGGCAATTGGTGCGTTTGATATTGGCGGTCAGTTTCCGCAGCGCCTGGGACATCAATCGAGCCTGCAAACCGACATGGGAATCCCCCATATCGCCTTCGATCTCCGCCTTGGGGGTCAGGGCGGCCACGGAATCGATGACGACCAGATCCACTGCACCGGAGCGCACCAGCATATCGGTGATCTCCAGGGCCTGCTCACCGGTATCCGGCTGTGACACCAGCAACTCATCCACATTGACGCCCAATTTCTCAGCATACTGTGGATCGAGTGCATGCTCCGCATCTATGAAAGCGGCGGTACCCCCCATCTTCTGCGCTTCGGCCACCACCTGCAGGGTCAATGTGGTCTTGCCTGACGATTCCGGTCCGTAGATCTCCACAACACGACCTTTGGGCAGCCCACCGATACCCAGTGCAATATCCAGGCTCAGGGAACCGGTCGAGATCGCATCGATGTTACGGACTGCACTGGTGTCACCCATCCGCATCACAGATCCCTTGCCGAACTGTTTTTCAATCTGCCCCAGGGCGGCACTCAGCGCTTTTGCACGGTTTTCATCCATTCGGTCAATCCTCATCTGTTGAAATTAAGCGATGCGCCGGACATCCGAGTCCGGCGATCTGTCATGAACGGATGAAATTATCACACAGCCAAAGACTCACGTCATGAGTCGATGCACAGGGTTTTTAGTCCTTCAGAGGCTCAAGAGAAATCTTAGGTACTACGGATATTTCCAATAATTTCTAATTGTTACATTAATCACTTAGAGACACGTTTAGATTACGCCAAACTTCTGCATTCAGTATTCAGTCCGGCCTGGTCTCGATGACGGAAGAATAGCCGTCAAACAGCGGCTTCCGTCTGCCCAACCACAGGGTGATGCAGAAGGTGATACTCAGCACAAGCAACGAGCCGGTCACCACCCCCTCCCATTCAGCCCAGCGCCAAAACGGCTCCAGATAAAATCCGCCCAGGGTGGCTCCGGCATAATAGAACATTAGATAGAGTGAGGTTGCGCTGGCGCGTGCCCATTGAGCATGGCCGGTAACCCAGCCGGCCGCCAGGGAGTGGGTAAAGAAAAAACCAAGGGCATTGATAAAAAAACCGGCGATGATGACAACCAGATTGGGTGTCAGGGTCAATAATGTACCGGCCATAAAAACCACGATACCCACGCCCATTGCTCCGGCTTGAGATCGGTTTTTCACCAGGCGGCCGGATATTGAAGCCGCCAAGGTGCCTGTAAGATAGGTCAGGAAAAACAGGCCCAGCCAGTCAGAGGACAAACCATAGGGCTCATCCGCCAGAACAAACGTGACATAGCTGTATTGGTTGACAAAGATAAAGAAATTCAACCCTCCAATGAAGCAGGCGGCAAGAATCATCGGATTGCACAGATGCAGCATGAGGTCGCTTATAACCTGGTGGAACCGAAACGGCCTCGCTACAAAACGCTGCGATGCCGGCATCATGCGAAACACCAAAAACAGACAAACCAGGTCGAAGGCGCCGAGGAAGAGAAAACTGCTCCGCCACCCCCACTCCGCCGCAACCAGGCCACTGATCAGTCGGCCTGCAACGCCTCCCAGGGTATTTGCGCCGATATAGATTCCGACGGCCAGCAACAAGGCCTTTGCTTCAAACTCCTCACCCATGTAGGCGAGCGCGGCGGCAGGCAACCCGGCAATCAAAGCCCCCTGAATGCATCGCAATATCAGCAAACTGGTGTAATCGGCGGCGAATGCGGTTGCGATCGTCACCAGACACAGCAACAGCAGAGTGGCAAGAATGACCACTCTGCGGCCTATGGCATCGGAGAGAGGTCCGAAGAAGAGCAGGCAGACCCCCATCGACAGGGTCGCCACGGAAAGGCTCAGGGACGCCTCAAGTGAGTCTATGTCGAAGGCATCACGCAATACCGGCAACAACGGCTGAGTGATGTAGAGATTGCTGAAAACCATCACCGAACCGATACAGAGTGCCAGCGTGGCATACCAGAATTTCGGTGAATTGGATTGAATCATGTTCACTTGAAACTGTTATGACTGGAGTGTATTGAGCCTAACCCCGATTTAACTATAATAAAAATATATAATATATATAGTTTTCATTCGATTTATATATGGATATTAAGCAACTGACCTATTTCAAGGCTGTATGCCAGTATGGCGGATTCAGCGCAGCAGCCCGTCGACTGCACATCGCTCAGCCCGCCATCAGCATCGCTATGCGCAAACTCGAGGCAGAACTGAATCTTACCCTGCTGCATCGCAGCGATCGCCGGATCACCCCGACGGTAGAGGGTGAGGTGTTGTTGGGCCATGCCGTTCGCATCATCGAAATGTCAGAGGCCGCTGAACTGGAGATGCGCGAACTCCGGGGGCTGGCAAAGGGAGAGATGCGCATCGGGATCCCCAGCATGCTGGGTTCCTACTATTTCCCCCCGATACTCATGGGCTTCAAGCATCGCTATCCGGCGCTGAGCCTCTCCGTCTACGAACAGGGCACGCGCCGTCTGCAGGATATGATCAGGACAGGCGAACTCGACCTTGGTGTGGTGGTTGCGGATCCTCCCCCGGAAGATCTGGAAACCCGCCTGCTGACCCGTGAAGAGATGGTTGTCTGTGTACCCAGAGAACATCCGCTCGCAGCACGCAACAGCATATGCATGAAGGAGTTCTTCAGCCATGAACTGGTGGTCTTCAAGACCGGCTATTTCCTGCGCGAGTTCATCGATCGCTACAGCCAGAAACGTAGTCTGCCACCGAAAATAGCCTTTGAAACCAATCTGATTCCCCTCACCAAGGCGATCGTGCGCCAAGGCTTCGGCATTACCACCTTTTTACGCATGGTGGTCGAGCAGGATACACAGAACGATCTGGTGGCGGTTCCATTCGACGAACCGGTATTTCTCGACCTCTCGCTGGCGTGGAAAAAGGGGGGATATCTGTCAAGGGCGAACCAGGCATTTATCGACTTTGTTCTAAGCCAAACCAAAGACGTAAAACACCACTTGCCGCAATGATCGTCTCAGGCAGTCTGATGCAATCACATCTGTCTGGCGATAGGGTAGTTAGATTCCACCTCGCCCTAAGCTGCTTCGAACTGCACAATCCGGGATAGAGGGTAGGTATACTTATAGCTTATCCTGTCTACACCGGTAATCTTAGCGGGCGACACGCCCTCATCATACCGTTGGATGATATGTTCTTAATCGTGAGTGGTAACTAAATTTATGTTTACAGGTATTGTTCAAGGGACCGCAGAGGTTGTCGAAATCAAAAGGAAAGAGGCATTCCGTACCTATCGGATACGCATGCCTTCGATCGCGCTGCAGGGTCTAAAGCCGGGAGCCTCGGTGGCGCACAATGGCTGTTGCCTGACAGTGGCCCGCATCGAGGGCGACCTGGTAGATTTCGACCTGATGCAGGAGACGCTGCGCGTCACCAACCTCGGGGCGGTTGATATCGGGGATCGGGTCAATTTTGAACGGGCCGCGCGTTTTGGCGATGAGATCGGCGGACACGCCATGTCCGGACATATCCTTTGCACAGCGGAAGTCGTTAATATTGAGCGCAGTAAAAACAATTGCCGTATATGGTTCAAACTGCCGCCCCAATGGTGTCACTACATCTTTACCAAGGGTTATATCGGCATCGATGGCATCAGCCTGACAATCGGTCGGGTAGAGGGCGATCAATTCGATGTCAATCTGATTCCGGAAACCCTGCAACGCACCAACATCGGTACACGCAAGATCGGTGATCACGTGAATATCGAAATTGATCCCCAGACACAGGCGATTGTCGATACTGTGACCAACTTGCTACCGGATCTTTTACAACGGCTCAACCTGCCAAATCATTGACTTGTGGTTTTTTTAGCGCTTCCCCGGAACAGGAGTGCTAAATCCGGAATTAATGCAGGCCGCCGAAGTCATGGGCGACCAGCCGGTGATCAGCATCGATGCGGTAAAATGGGAACATAACAGACGAAGGCTGCTAAGGCCTGTTAACACTGATGACACAATTATTGGAATCCGGGAGCCTGTGGAAGAAGATTCGCACACGCACAGCGTCAGCCATCGCCAAAGGCGCGCTTCACTCCATTCCGACAGATTTCCATATCGTGCAACAGGGTGGACTCGAGTTCATGGTGCGCGTTGCGCATAACCTGAATCGCAAAGCGCTGGATAAAGTAAAGCAACCCGCCATTCATTCAAGTGTCCCTTGCAATCCTTTCCAGCCACCGGAACCTGAGATGACGGTTGCGGATATTACATCGACCCATCTCTCGGTACTGAATAAATTCAACGTTGTCGAGAACCACCTACTGATTGTGACCCGTGATTTTCAACACCAGGAGCAGTTGCTGACCCCTGATGACTTCGAAGCGCTTTGGATCTGCCTGAATGAGTACCCTTCACTCGGCTTCTACAATGGGGGGGCCGCAGCCGGCGCCAGCCAACCACATAAACACCTACAGCTGGTTCCACTGCCGCTCTATCAGGGGCAATCCGGCACCCCGTTTGATGCTCTCTTTAAAAGTGCCCCACAGGGGGAGGCATTGCATAGCCTGAAGCAACTCCCATTCCTGCATTGCTGGTCCCCATTGCCGGGCGAACTCGCCGACAACCCCTCGGCGGCGGCCAAACGGACGCTGTCCCGTTATCTGCAGATGTTGAAACGGGTTGGAATCAATATTGTGAAAAGTGCAGATGGTGACTATCAATCCGCCCCATACAACCTGCTGCTGACGCGAGACTGGATGCTTTTGGTGCCCCGCTCGCAAGAGTGCTATCACGGCATATCGATTAATGCGCTGGGATATGTGGGATCACTGTTTGTAAAGGAACCGGGTGAACTGGAAACGGTAAAACGTAAGGGACCGATGAACCTGCTGGAGGCAGTATCAATTGCCGCTTGAGATAGTCAGCGGTGATAGCGACAAGGCGCTACCCCGCAGTCCCCTCTCCTCTGTCGGCAGACTATCCATGCTCGGCCAGAGGCCTGTTATCAAGGCCTTTGCATAGCCATCGGACCTGCCCGATTCCTGCATGGATGCGTATGCCGCTTCGACATCGTAGCCAAGGCGCTTCCACACACACTGTACACCCTTCGATTCCGGGATCAATACAAGATACCAACCATTTCGTGTTCCATCATTGGCCGGCATTCCGATCACGCCGCTATTCAACCAGTATCGGCCACCCAACTCCTCCCCGAACGGAATCCCCGCATGCCCGCCTATCACCACATCCGCATCGCATAATGCCAGCTCTCCCTGTTTCTCCTCCTGTGGCGTGGAAGCATAGATGAAGCGATTACTGGCGCTCAGACCACCATGCACCAAATAGAAGGATCTTCGAGCCATTGTGAAACATATGTGTGCAGGCAGGCTTCCCATCCAATCCTTGGTCTCGCTGGAGAGCTGCTCGGAGCAAAAGGGATACCATGCCTCCGCCAGTAGCGCACACGCAGTGCCAGTCTCAAAGCCGCAACCGCAATCCGCACTCCCCTCTGCAAGGGACTCTTCACAGTTCCCCCGTAACACCCTGACGCCTGACGACCTGATCAGATCAACCGTCTCCGCCGGTTGTGCACAATATGCAACCAGGTCTCCATTGCAGATGACGTTGGAACTGGCGATGCCAGATAGATCTGTCTGTTCCAATAACGCCTGGGTAGCCTGCAGATTACCGTACGGCCCGCCAAATATGGTTACGGGTTCGGAGATTTCACCGAGATTCAGCAAACCCGATGCCGACATACTCAATACTCGGTGGCATTGGCCGGATAGTTGGCCAGCGTATCTGCCTGTCTGTTGCCCAACCAGAACATCAGACAGCCCAGGGCCAACACCAGCAAGGAGATAAACAGCAGCTTGGTGTATTTATGCCATTCCCCCAACCACTGGCTGTAACCTGTCGATTCGGTGAAATAGAGAGCAGCGCCGCTAATCGCCAGGGTAAAACTACCCAGATAACTCCACAGGGGTATGCGATCACGATCGCCCCACAATGAAAAGAAGATCACCGGCGCAAGATACAGGGAGGCGGTACCGCTAACCGCCACCGCACTGAACAGATCCTTGTTTCCGGTAAGCACCAAAAGCAACCCCGCCAGCATGAAGAGCGCCATTACCATGCGGCCGTTGTTCAAGCTGGGCCTTAGGAGCCGCATATCAACCACCACCAACTTGGCTGAACTCGACAGGGTGCTATCGAGGGTCGACATGGCTGAAATCACCAAAGTCGCGTTAAACAGCAACATGGGCAGGTCGCCCAGCAGCCGAGTCAGCACCTCAGTCATCGCTTCGCCGCTCTCTGCCTGCGCGCCCGCCAATACACCCATACTGCCAAACAACAGAATACAAATGATACTGATCCAGGCGGCATACAGAAAACTCCTTCGAGTTGTCTGCCGATCGGCAAGAAATCCCCGGTCCATCATTACCGGATCATGCATGGGATAACTCCAGATCTGGAGCAAGGCAACCAGCATCAATACCGGACCTGGTTGATCGAACTGGAACGGCATGAACAGAATGTTCTGCAAGGTGAGATGTCCTCCGCCCATCACCAGCGTGATCAGAATACCCAGAATCAAAATGAAGATCAGCATCTGGAACAGATCGGTCCTGAGTGAGGCATGCAGACCGCCCAGCATGGAATAGAGCAATGTCACGGCTGCCAGACCGATCACCGCCAGCGCATAGGAGCCACTCCCGGCGGCGCCGAAGAGTATGCCGATCACCAGCAAGTTGGCGAATACCTCACTGCTCAGACGGATCCCGATCACCAGATTGTAGCAGCGAGTCCCCCAATCCCCGAAACGGTCATACAAAAATCCCTGAATACTGGTATAACCCTTACGAAAGCGCAGATCGTCGATAATCAGGCCGCCGGTGAGAAACGACAGGTAATAAAAAGCGTAGGCGAGCGTACCCCACAGCCCATAGTAAAAACCCAGTATCGCGGCATTCATC
The DNA here is from genome assembly GCA_040506195.1 of Candidatus Thiodiazotropha sp. Lineage (GTDB taxonomy): Bacteria > Pseudomonadota > Gammaproteobacteria > Chromatiales > Chromatiaceae > Thiodiazotropha. The sequence goes on from JBEVXH010000002.1 coordinate 184,276, forward strand.
AAGGATCGCGCAAAGATCCATGTTGTCACTTGGGAAAAGGTCAAGGTCAACAGGCTAGGTTCCCCGCCAGCCGGTGAAAGACCCTGAAAAAAAGTACCGCCATTATCAGCTTTCGGAGTGATGATTATAGATACCGTTGCCACGACAGCAATCAAAACAGGCAGTAAGTATTCCATTTAAGCTCCCATTGAAATCATCTCGAATTAGGGCCTGGAAGTGTATTCAGTTATTCATGAAAAAAACAGAGACTGATCTAAACCATACGTCCATGGGATTAATATGGATTCAAAGCAGTCGTTGATGCCTGATCCTAATGCCCGCTACCTGTTAAAGCCGTTTTATTGGCGCATGTTCAAGCACGACAGTGGCGACATCCATGCATGCTGTCAGGCCCTGATGAAGAAGCCATACACCATATGTGATACGCTCTGCCGCTGAATTCGGGGGCATTCACCCCTCTTCAATCATTTACCTTTCCCCTGTTGGATACGCTTAATCCTGTATCCTGTGGGTTAATCAGTGTTGACAGGCCCTGGGAATACATCTCAATGCAAAGCGACCTACTGCAATCTCTTGTGAGAAAGAAGACCGGAGAACTGCTACGGACCGGCTGCCGATATTTCGACCTCGGCATCGAGTATCCCGAGATCCGGTTTGACCTGATCGGAAAGACCGCCGGCATGGTGCTGTTTCCGGCAAAGGGCCGCAGCATCATTCGCTACAACTTGCCACTGCTCATGAAATACCGGGAGGCGTTCATCGATGCCACCGTACCCCACGAAGTCTCACACCTTATCGCATGTGCGTTGCACGGACCACGAATCAGACCCCATGGCACAGAGTGGAAAAAGATCATGGAGCTGTTTCACGCCTCACCGGAACGCTGTCATAATTTCGATACGGAACAGGCGGGGAAAAAGAAGCTACGCTATTTCGATTACCGTTGTGGCTGCCGGGACCATCGCTTGAGCGCCATTCGTCACAACAGGGCCATGCAAGGCACCATCTACCTCTGTAGACATTGCGGCTCTGCGGTTAGGGCCTGCTAACAGGCCCTAACTGAGATGGGCTCAGATCTTACTTACCACGGAATTATCATCAGATCGATACCTCTCCACTCCTAATGCTGACGTTTCGATTATTTTTCGTTTCTGCGCCAGACTCATTCGCTTAATCTGGTATTCCCGGCGCAGCGCATCGCCATGACATCCCACCCCTTCCGCAAAGACAAGTTCAACCGGGGTGCGTCCTCGGGTATATTTAGCGCCAATGCCGCTGTTGTGTTGCGCCACGCGTTTCTCAAGATCCTTGGCTATGCCAGTGTAGAGGGATCGATCAGAGCATTGCAGTATGTAGACATACCAGGATTGGGGGCCATTTCTCTGCGTCATCGGATGAAATCGGGCCCGTTAGGAGTGATAATTGCATTCATATTATACAAAAAACCTGTTTTTCCACAGGTGATACCGGGGTAAACCATAACCTTTTTCACCATTTTCTGGACTTTACACGGCATTGTTATAAAGATAACAATGCTCAATGCCTAAAAAAAGTCCTAAAGAGGCACAGGCAATCAAGCGACTTGTTGTACCATACTTACACTAGATATCAGGCATTACCGCCTAAATAACAACAGGTTAGAACCACATTCACCCCCATCTGGAGGATACGATGATTGGTAATACCAAAAAGTGGATAGGAATGGCCGGCGCGATCAGCGTCCTAGCCGGTCAGTTTCTGGTCTCCCCCGCAATCTTCGCCGAAGGAGGCAATGCTGTCGAAGAGGGAAAGAAGATTTCATTTGACAGAAAAAAAGGGAATTGCCTCGCATGCCATAATATTATTGGCGCGCCTTCACCGGGTAACATCGCACCCGCACTGGTCGCAATGAAATCCCGTTTTCCGAAAAAGGAAGATCTGCGCATGCAGATTTGGGATGCAACCATCAAGAATCCCGAATCGGCCATGCCCCCTTTCGGCAAACACGAAATCCTCTCCGAAGCTGATTTCGAAAAAGTCGTCGAGTACATCTGGACACTCTAGAGTGTTTCCGCGATTTTTACCCCAGACAGCAACTCCTTTGAGGATTGAAAGATCATGAAACAACTATTTCGTCAATTAACCGCGATGGTTATAAGCTGTTGCTTTATCACTGCAGCACAGGCAACAACCCCTGAGGAGGACCTCAAGGCCTTCCAGAACTTTTATAAAAAACGTTTTCCCGATGTAGAGACTACCGAGTACATCAATGGCGCCTATGCTATCGATCCGGTGGGCCGGGAAAACTGGGAGGCCATCGAAGAGTTTCCACCCTATGAGCCATTCATCGATGAAGGCCAGGCCATATGGGAAAAGCCTTTTGCCAACGGCAAGACCTTCAAGGACTGCTTTCCGGATGGTCCTGCCCTTGGCGGCAAGTATCCGCGTTGGGACAAGGAAAAAGGCATGGTCATGACCCTGCCTCTGGCACTCAACAACTGTCTCGAGGCTAACGGTGAAAAGCCCATGAAATATAAGAAGGGGCCAATCAATGATATCCTCTCCTATATCGCATTTGAATCGCGTGGCCAGATCACCAACGTGGTGATTCCCAGTGATGATCCCGGCGCTCTTGCAGCCTATGAAGCCGGTAAGAAGTTCTATTATACCCGCCGCGGTCAGCTCAATTTCGCCTGCGCTCACTGCCATCTGCAGAACGCCGGCATGATTCTGCGGACCGAGATCCTCAGTCCTGCGCTCGGGCACACCACCCACTTCCCCGTCTATCGTTCCAAATGGGGTGCCGTAGGCACACTGCATCGTCGTTTTACCGGCTGTAACAAGCAGGTCCGTGCAAAGCCTTTCAAAGCCCATAGTGAAGAGTATCGCAATCTCGAATACTTCCTCACCTACATGAGCAATGGACTGCCTTTAAACGGACCAGGCGCCAGAAAGTAGCAACCTCAATCAGCTAACTGCTAAAAAAGATTTACGCGATCGGAGTAAAAACGATGCACAAAAAATCAGTTCTCTTTTCAAGTTTGCTGGTCTGGATATTAGGTTCAGGCCTTGCAACCACTTCTATGGCGGATGATGCCTCTGCCGATAAAGTAAAACAATTGATTGAGGCCGCGGATGAAGCCAGAAAACAGGCCGCCAGTGTTAACGGTGAATGGCGTGACACAGGTAAAATGATCAAGAAGGCAAAGGCACTGTTGAAGAAAGGCGACTTTGTGGCAGCCGCCAAGCTTGCCAACAAGGCCGCCAAACAGGGACACTTGGGTTATGAACAGGCAATGTCCCAGAAAGATCTGAAAATGCCCTCTTACCTACACTACGAATAATGGCTAACGCCTGGAGGAAGACATAATGAAGTTTGTCAAAGCACTCATGCTTACCGCACTAGTCAGTGGCGTTGCATTCTCGTCCCAACTACTTGCGGCCGATGGCAATCAGATCACTCCCGGTCTGCAATCCGTTGAAGTGACACATGGCGGCGAAAAGGTGATCATTACACGAGCGTCCGACAAAGGCGCGAAGATCCCCGGTACTTTCGCCAAGGTTTCACGCCACTGCCCTCCCTTCTGTATCCAACCCGCGACCGTCGCAGCCGGTGTGGAAACAGTAGGCGAACTGGAGGTTCTCGGTTACCTGAAGAGAATCGGAGACGGGGATCGCAAGGTTTTAGTAATCGACTCCCGTACCCCGGACTGGATTATCCGCGGTACTATTCCCGGGTCGGTCAACATCCCCTGGAATAAGATCAACGTCGATCTTCAAGGCACCTTTGAAGTCGCTGCAGAAGCGGAAGGCGTGCATGACATCTTGGTCAATCAACTTGGGGTTCAAGAGATCAATGGCAATCTCGACTTCCGTAACGCCAAGACCCTGGTGATGTTCTGTAACGGCAGCTGGTGCCCGCAGTCGTCCACCAATATCAAAACCCTGATCAAGCTGGGATACCCTACCTATAAACTAAAGTGGTATCGCGGCGGTATGCAGGATTGGGTCAGCCTGGGACTTACCACTGTCAATAAATAGACCTGTTGTTTTATCAATCCAGGTAATGAGGCTGCCGTAAGGCAGCCTTTTTTATGCAAGCCGCAAATGGACGCGAATCACCGCAAATATACGCAAATTTATTTTTGATGAAATTTCGCAGAGTATCGGGCAGCAGCCATTCACATCCTCATAACCAATAGCGAAAATTTGCAGTGATTCGCGTTCAGTCGAGGTTTAGAAGAACAATGGTGCCCTGATAGTGGATTGATGTTGATCGGTCATCCCGATCCGGGAGCGGAAGGACAGAAAAAAAGGGCTACCTGAGACAGGTAACCCTAATTATTTGGTCCGGGCGGGGTGATTCGAACACCCGACCCCTACAACCCCATTGTAGTGCGCTACCAGACTGCGCTACGCCCGGAAAGAGCGGCAATACTAGGCAGTTAATCGGCCTATGTCAATCTGAGGTGGGGTTTATCTTTTAAGGATTTGCAGAACTTCTTCGAGTTCACTGCGCAACTGCTTGACGATCTGCTGACTCTGCTGCAGATCCTCCTTCGCTGTATCGCCGGAGAGCTGCTGTCGCGCACCACCGATGGTAAACCCCTGCTCATACAGGAGACTGCGAATCTGCCTGATCATAAGCACGTCATGGCGTTGATAGTAACGTCTGTTGCCGCGCCGCTTGACAGGTTTCAGTTGTGGGAACTCCTGTTCCCAGTAACGCAGTACATGGGGTTTCACCTGACAGAGGTCACTGACCTCACCGATGGTAAAATACCTTTTACCCGGTATTGCGGGCAGATCTAGATTACTGCTGCTCGGATCCAGCATAGGCTTCCACTCGTGCCTTTAATTTTTGACCGGGTCTGAAAGTAACCACTCTACGTGCGGAGATGGGAATCTCCTTTCCGGTTTTGGGATTACGCCCGGGTCGTTGTTTTTTCTCACGCAGATCGAAGTTTCCGAATCCGGAAAGCTTGACCTGTCCTCCTCTTTCAAGAGATTGCCGGATCTCCTCGAAGAACATCTCCACCATCTCTTTGGCCTCACGTTTGTTCAGACCAAGCTCATCGAAGAGCCTGGCGGCCATGTCTGCTTTTGTTAATGCCATCTCCGTTTACCCTACTCTCTAAGATTTGCACCTAAGTCATCGCCCAGACGGCTTAACACCGTAGCGACCACATCATCAACTTCTTTATCAGTAAGGGTGTGTGATTTTTCCTGTAAAATCAATCCCAATGCGAGACTTTTTCGTCCCGAATCTATGTTTTCACCAGTATAGACATCAAATAACAGTATGTCTGTAATTATTTTACCGGATACGTCACGAATGAGATTCCTGATTGACTCGAATGTGACCGATATATCGACAACAATGGCGATATCCCGTCTGATCGAGGGATATTTGGAGAGACTTTCAAAGGCCGGGAGCCTTCCCTGCGCCAGCTTATCCAGTTTGATCTCGAATACAAAGGTGGCGCCATTGAGATCGAGCTGTTTCTCGATCTCAGGATGTAACATCCCAATCATGCCCACTTTTTCACCCAATATGGCAATTTCAGCGGTCTGGCCTGGGTGAAGCGCCGCATGTTCGGCTGCTGAAAAGCTGATCCCATCCTGCTGTCCGGTGAGTGAAATAAGCGCCTCAATATCCGCTTTGACGTCATAGAAATCGCTACGCCGGCTTTCGCCTCCCCACTGCTCCGGGACAGCGTCTCCCGAGACCAGGCCACCCAGCACGCGTTCCTGCCTGATTTCGCCATCCAGCCGGTAGAAACAGAGCCCGGATTCAAAGATTCTTACCCGCTGCTGCTGCCGTGACTGGTTATATCGCGCCGTTTGCAACAAACCAGGCCAGGTCGACGTGCGCATCACCGACATCTCGGCGGAGATCGGATTGGCCAGACGGATACCGCTCTTTTGCGGATCGACCAGGGCTTCAATCTCGGGGCTGACGAAGCTGTAGGTAATCACCTCCTGGTAGTCGCGACCGACCAACAGAAGCTTTGCCCGATGCAGATCGAAATCGACTTCGGGCCGGTCATGCATCTCCATTGCGGAGAGCCCGCGATTGGTCGGGATGCGCGCATAACCGTAGATACGCCCAATCTCTTCAATCAGATCCTCCTCGATGGCGATATCGAAACGACAGCTGGGGGCCTTCACCCGCCATCCCAGATCCGTCTTCTCCAGTTCCATCTCAAGACGGGCAAGGATGTCGCTCACTTCGTCAGCTGCTATCTCGACTCCCAGAACCTTATTGACCCGCTGGGCTCTCAGTTCGATAAGCGGGCGTTGCTCGATCTGCTCCTCGTTTGCCGCTTCCACCACCGGTCCAGGTTTGCCGCCGGCAATTTCGAGCAGCAGTTCTGTCGCACGCTCCATCGCCTTTGCCTGAAGTTGCGGATCGACACCGCGTTCAAAGCGATGGGATGAATCCGTATGCAGGCCATAGCTTCGGGCTTTGCCGCTGACGGCTATAGGGGCGAAGAAAGCACTCTCCAAGAGGATATGACGGGTCGTATCAGACACTGCAGAGTCATCCCCCCCCATAATCCCTGCCAATGCCACCGGCTGTTGCGCATCAGCGATCACCAGTGCCTGGTCATCCAGTTCGATCTCCTGACCACCGATCAGAACCAGTTTTTCACCCTGTTCCGCCATGCGGACACGGATTTTCCCGTCTATCCGTTCCAGGTCAAATCCGTGCATCGGCTGGCCCAGTTCAAGCAGCACGTAGTTGGTGACATCCACCACGGGCCCCAGGCTCCGGATATCGCTGCGGCGCAGTCGTTCCTGCATCCACAGGGGGGTCTCCGCATTGACATCCACATCACGCACAACACGGCAGAGATAGCGGGGACAGGCGGCATCCGCTTCCAGATCGACTGCGACCCGATCATCGATAGCCGGTGTAACCACCTGCATGACGGGGGGCGTCACCGGGCATCGATTGATCACACCAACCTCCCTGGCAATCCCTGCCATACCGAGACAATCACCCCGGTCCGGCGTCAGATCGACATCGATGGCGCTATCCTCAAGCTGCAGAAAGCGCCTGAAATCCTCGCCGACAGGCGCATCGGCGGGTAACGGCATAATCCCATCGGAACTATCGGCCAGACCCAACTCACTGGCGGAACAGATCATACCGAACGACGCCACACCGCGTAGTTTCGCTTTCTTGATCTTGAAATCACCAGGTAACAGTGCCCCGACGGTCGCCACGGGCACGCGCATGCCCGCTGCCACATTTTTTGCACCACAGACAATTTGCAGCGGCTCGCCCTCTCCCACATTCACCGTGCAAACACTGAGCTTATCCGCATCGGGATGTTGATCGCGACTGAGCACCTCACCGACAACCACACCGTTGAATCCGGCGGCCACAGGTTCAACAGAATCGACCTCCAGTCCCGCCATACTTAATTGATCGGCTAACTCCTGAGTGTTTACCGAAGGATCGACCCACTCGCGCAACCATGCTTCACTGAATTTCATGACGCTCTATTCACCCTATGCAAACTGTTTCAGAAAGCGCAGATCGTTTTCAAAGAACAACCGCAGATCGTTGACGCCGTAACGCAGCATGGTCATCCGCTCGACGCCCATGCCGAAGGCGTAACCGGTATAGGTTTCACTGTCGATACCAACATGCCTGAACACTTCAGGATGAATCATGCCGCAGCCCAATACCTCTATCCATCCGGTTTGGCCACACACCCGGCACCCTTCACCGCCACACATCACACACTCGATATCGACCTCCGCGGACGGCTCGGTAAAGGGGAAATAGGAGGGACGAAAACGTAATTTCAGCTCACGCTCGAAAAAGCTGCTGAAGAAATCGTAGAGTACGCCTTTAAGATCCGCGAAAGAGACATCCCGGTCAACCAGAAAGCCCTCTACCTGATGAAACATCGGTGTATGGGTAAGGTCCGAATCACAACGGTAGACCCGTCCCGGGGCGATGATTTTCAGCGGCGGCTCACCCTTCTCCATGGTGCGAATCTGCACCGGAGAGGTATGGGTGCGCAACAGCAGGTGGGCATCGAAATAGAAGGTGTCATGCATCGCACGCGCCGGATGGTGCGCCGGTATATTCAAGGCTTCGAAGTTGTGGTAGTCATCCTCAATCTCGGGTCCCTCCACCGTTTCGAAACCCGCATGCTCGAATAACCGCTCCATACGCTCCAATGTGCGCGAAACCGGGTGCAGGCCACCCCGTTGCACGCCACGGCCGGGCAGTGTGACATCGATCTTCTCATCGGCAAGCCGTTTACTGAGCGCCTCGCTTTCCAACTCGATCTTGCGTGATTCAATGGCCTGCTGCAGCGTCTGCTTGGCTTTGTTGATCGCCTGTCCTGCCTGTGGCCGCCGCTCGGGGGGCAGTGCGCCGAGTTTTTTTAACTGCGAAGTCAACTGACCGTTTTTGCCCAGGTAGCTGACACGTACCTCATCCAGCAGAGAAAGGCTGTCAGCGCCCGCAATGGCAGTCTCAGCCGCCTCGACAAGCGTAACTATATCCAGCGTGGAATCATCCATCTGTCTCTTTAACCTCAAGCGATAAAAAAAAGGGAAAGCCCTCAAGGCCTTTCCCTTTTCTGTGTTCACAATCAGGCCGGATTCAACCCGGCCTCACGACATGCACTTAGCTGGAAAGAGCGGCCTTGGCCTGTTCTGCCAGCGCACTAAATGCCGTTTTGTCGTTAACAGCCAGATCGGCAAGCATCTTACGGTCGACCTCGATATTGGCCATATGCAAACCGTTGATCATGCGGCTGTAGGAGAGACCGTTTTCACGTGCGCCGGCATTGATGCGGGCAATCCAGAGTGCGCGAAACTGGCGCTTTTTCTGGCGACGGTCGCGGTAAGCATATTGGCCCGCCTTGATGACCGCCTGTTTGGCGACACGGTAAACCTTGCTCCGGGCTCCATAATAGCCTTTCGCCTCATCAAGCACCTTTTTATGGCGGGTGCGTGCTTGTACACCACGTTTTACTCTTGACATTGTTCAGATCCGATTCATCATCTTAGGCGTAGGGCAACATGCGACGGGCGATAGCCACATCGGATTTTGCGATGGCATTGGGGGCACGCAACTGGCGTTTCCGCTTGGTGCTCTTCTTGGTCAGGATATGACGCCGATGGGAGCAGTTGCGTTTGAATGAACCGGATGAGGTGCGTTTAAACCGCTTGGCCGCACCCCGATTTGTCTTAATCTTAGGCATTGTCTTTAAACTCCGCTATTTGTGACGCTCATCGGCGTCAGAAAGTTACTTTTTCTTAGGACCCAGCACCATCACCATCTGGCGGCCCTCCATGATGGGCTTCTGTTCGATCTGACCGTAATCGGACAAATCCCGTTCAACCCGTTCAAGAAGTTCCAGACCCAACTCGCGGTGAGCATGCTCACGACCGCGGAAACGCATGGTTACTTTGGTCTTGTCCCCATCTTCAAGGAAACGTATCAGGTTGCGCAGTTTTACCTGATAATCCCCTTCGCCTGTCCCTGGCCTGAATTTGATCTCTTTGATGTGTACCTGTTTCTGCTTCTTTTTGGCGGCCTGCTTCTGCTTCTTCAGTTCAAAAAGAAACTTGCCATAGTCCATGACGCGGCAAACGGGGGGCTCCCCATTCGGCACGATCTCCACCAAATCCAGTGCAGCCTCTTGAGCGGCTCGTTGAGCCTCTTCTATCGAGACAACACCTACCTGTTCACCATCAGCTCCTATGAGTCTTACCTCAACAGCTGTTATGTCATCATTAAGACGGTGCTTTTTTACAGCAGCGATAACCGGTTCCTCCAAAAAGTCCAAACCCGAAAAGTAGAAAAGCACCGGATCGACCGGTGCTTTACACTCAGCTCACACGTTGTGTAACTTCAGATTTCATACGATCGATAAAAGCTTCGATTGGCATAGCGCCAAGATCTTCACCCCCTCGCGTACGAACAGCTACCGTACCCTCTTCCATCTCCCGATCACCGATGACCAGCAGATAGGGCACGCGCATCAACGTGTGCTCGCGGATTTTAAAGCCAATTTTCTCATTTCTCAAGTCCGATTCGACTCGAAAACCGTTATCGTGCAAGGATTTGAGGCATTTTTTCACATATTCGCCCTGCCGATCGGTGATATTCATCAAAACTGCCTGCACCGGAGCAAGCCAGAGCGGCAGTGCGCCGGCATAGTGTTCGATCAGGATTCCGATGAAGCGTTCCAGTGATCCGAGGATCGCCCGATGCAGCATCACAGGCACCTTTTTACTGTTGTCTTCAGCGATATAACTGGCCCCAAGACGCTCAGGCATGGAGAAATCGAGCTGGATGGTGCCCAACTGCCAGATCCGGCCGAGACAGTCGCGCAGGGAGAACTCGATCTTCGGACCGTAGAAGGCGCCCTCCCCCGGATGCAGCTCCCAATCCAGCCCCTGTTGGTTCAACGCCTCTTCAAGTGCTTTCTCGGCTTTATCCCATACTTCATCTGATCCAACACGTTTTTCAGGGCGGGTAGACAGTATCACCAAAACCTCATCGAAACCGAAATCCTTATAGACTTCCAGCAGCAGATCATTGAAGGCCTGCACTTCACCGAGTATCTGTTCTTCGCTGCAGAAGATATGCGCGTCGTCCTGTACGAAGTTACGCACCCGCATCAGGCCATGCAGGGTACCCGAAGGCTCGTTGCGATGGCAGGAACCGAACTCCGCCAGCCGAAGGGGCAGATCCCGGTAGCTCTTCAGACCGTGATTGTAGATCTGGATATGCGCCGGACAGTTCATCGGTTTGATGGCGTAGGTCCGGTCATCGGTCTCGGTAGTGAAGATATCGTCGCGAAACTTCTCCCAATGGCCCGATTTCTCCCACAGGGTACGGTCGATCACCTGGGGTGTATGCACCTCCTGGTAACCGTGATCATTCAACTTATCGCGGATATATTGCTGAATCACGAGGTAGATCCGCCAGCCTTTGTCATGCCAGAAGGCCATGCCGGGGGCCTCTTCCTGGGTGTGGAAGAGATCCTGGGCCTTGCCTATCTTGCGGTGATCCCGCTTCTCCGCCTCTTCCAGGCGGTGCAGATAGGTCTTCAGCTCCTTCTTGTCGCGCCAGGCGGTGCCGTAGATGCGTTGCAGCATCTCGTTATTGGAATCGCCCCGCCAATAGGCGCCGGCCACCTTCATCAGCTTGAATCCTTTCCCCAGCATCCCGGTGCTGGGCAGATGGGGCCCACGGCAGACATCGAACCAGTCGCCCTGACGATAGACCGAAACCTCCTCGCCTTCCGGGATGAACTCCTTGATGATCTCCACCTTATATTTCTCACCGATAGAGTCGAATGTCCGTATCGCCTCCTCCCTCTCCCACACCTCGCGCTGCAGCGGCAGATTGCGCTTGACGATCTCGTGCATGCGCTGTTCGATCTTCTTCAGATCATCCGGGGTGAAGGCCTCATCGCGAGCAAAGTCATAATAGAATCCATCCTCGATGGCGGGACCGATGGTGACCTGGGTACCGGGATAGAGTTCCTGCACCGCCTGCGCCATGGCATGGGCGGCGTCGTGCCGGATCAATTCCAGCGCCTCATCGTCACGACTGGTGACGATGGCGACTTCACAATCCTTATCGACAAGAAAAGAGGTATCGACCAGGCGTCCGTCGACCCGGCCGGCCAGGGCGGCCTTGGCGAGTCCGGGACCGATATCCGCGGCGACCTCATAGACTGTCACCGCTTGATCGAATTCACGCTGGGAACCATCGGGGAGAGAGATAACGGGCATATTACTTCCTCATCAGTGGTGGCCCATACGAGAGGCCACTTGAAAATTAAAAAAGCCGGCGCCTTGGGGCCGGCCCTATGTTGTCGGACAATCCAAATGGACGGATTGTGCGGTACGGCACGGCCCGTCTCCAGGCCTTTCGATTCCATGTCCATGTTAGTTATCATGAAATCAAAGGCTTATCGGGCAATGCCTGTTGCAGGCGAAGTCTAATACAGTCCCGCGCGGCAAGTCAAAGCCGGGATAAAGGCAAAGCGAACCCCGTCGGACTGTCGCCATTCCCACGGTGCATGGAGAAAGGAAGATGACACCTTAATAAGGATTACAACTACGATCAATTGAAAATGCTGACCGTGCCCTATGAGAAACATATATTCCCGGGTAGTTTTACGAAAAACCGGATAAAAGAGCAATGTTCGCTAAAATCAATTGTTCTCTGACCCGAATGGCACTTACTTAGGGCCTGTTAACACTAATCCAATTGGCCCTAAGACAATTTTCAGGATTTTCGTCATTTCGGCGCAGGCCGGAATCCAGGAATACCGTCATCATCAAGCATTCTGGATCCCGGCCTGCGCCGGGATAACGGTGGTTGTTGGCTTAAGTAAGCGCCATTCTTCTCTAACCCTATTTTCTTCTCATGGCTAAGGGCCTAGGTGTAGAAATCTGGACTTGATCTGGCATCTGTCGAAATTGGGTGCGAGATCATCTGACAGTGGAGATAGAAGAGACCCAAGGTCTACTTCTCCAAAGCAGACCTAATGCAAAGCCTGCTGTACCAGCAGGAACCGGCCATAGGGGACCTGAACCAGAAAAAGTACTATCAATCCTAATTACTTCATAGCGGACATTTGGGAAGTTGGTCTGCAGAGAAACCACTTAAAAAATATGTCGTTGGTCAGTCCGTCCCGTATGGTCGCAGTAACAGATAAATTGAGCTTCATGAAAGCTACTACTGTCGACCATACCATCAGATATCTTGGCTTCAATGATTAAAATATCTATAAATAACAATAGAATAAAGCATTGCCTTTAGGTTGTTATTGACCTATGGTGTATTGCGTCTTAAACTGCCAATATCAGAACATACATAGAACATATGTGACACAACATGAGCCGAATTGAATGGACAGAACGCACATGGAATCCCGTCACCGGTTGCACAAAGATTTCGCCGGGGTGTAAGCATTGTTACGCTGAAAATATGGCCCGTAGACTCAAGGCCATGGGAACTTTGGGGTATGAAAAAGGTTTCAAACTGACCATTCACCCGGGGCGGCTTGATGAACCACTCCGAAGAAAAAAGCCCACAGTCTACTTTGTGAACTCGATGAGTGACCTGTTCCATAAGCAGGTGCCGTCGCACTTCATCGACCGGGTTTTTAAAGTCATCGTCGCCAGTCCTCAGCACAATTTCCAGCTTCTTACGAAACGCCCGGAACGGATGGCACGCTATTTTCGCAGCCGCGAGGTGCCGTCCAACTGCTGGTTGGGGACAACAGTAGAAGACCAAGAATATGGCGTTCCGCGTATTGATCTACTACGCACCATCCCCGCAAAGATCAGATTCTTGTCCATTGAACCGCTGCTCGAAAATTTAGGCACCCTTGATTTGAAAAACATTCATTGGGTCATTGTTGGCGGGGAATCCGGCCCCAAAGCACGTCTCATGCAACCAGAATGGGTCGAAAACATCCGCATTCAATGCCATGCCCAGGGGGCATCATTTTTTTTCAAACAGTGGGGAGGCTGGGGAGCCGACGGCGTACGACGCCCTAAAGCGGAAAACGGCAGGCTTCTTCATGGTCGAACCTGGGATGAAATGCCCGTGATCATGACAACTCACATCTAGCAAGGACGGAATGTAGTGGTTTCAAGAATCTATGATTGGAAACACGGTGCAAAATTAGAAGACCATACTAGGAAAAAGCATGAGATTCTCAAACGGTATTTCCGGGAGTATTTGCTCACCCGATGCAAGATGCCGCATCAAGAGAAGTTCAGAATAGCCATTGTAGACGGTTTTTGTGGGGCGGGCCTGTACGAGTGTGGCAACCCTGGATCACCCCTGCTCTTTGTCGATGGACTGCTTCGCGCCGCCATTGAAATCAACATTGACCGGCATAAGCAAGGCATGAAACCTATCGTTATCGAGGGCCTACTCATTTTCAATGACAGCGAACCAAGCGTCATTGAGCTACTAAAGAAAAATCTGGTTTCCTACTTGTTGGAAATTGAGGCCTTCGATCATCTCCAGATCGAAATCAATTACTATACGGATGAATTTGAGTCCATTTACCCGCAAATCAAGCAGCGATTATTAGCCGCTCGTTGCCGCAACGTATTTTTTAACCTGGATCAATGCGGCTACTCCAAAGTTACGTCATCGATTCTCCGCGACATAATCTCCTCGTGGAACTCAGCAGAAATTCTGTTTACCTTTATGATCGAAAGTATGCTGACATTCCTGTCCCCCAATAAAAGCACCAATAATGTTCCTCTTGAACCTGTGATGAGGGGAAAGATCAATAGCCTGTTAAAGGACCGAGACGATTTGATCGGAAAAAAAGGCTGGCTGGCGGAAGCTGAGCAGATCGCTTTTGCATTCCTCAAAGACTGTGCCACTTACGTCAGCCCGTTTTCTATCAACAACCCTTCCGGCTGGCAATACTGGCTAATGCACTTTGCCACATCGTACCGCGCTCGCCAAGTGTACAATGATGTCCTGCACCAGTGTGATGCTCAGGCCCATTTTGGGCGGTCTGGGCTCAACATGCTCTCATATGACCCGACATACGAGGGGCAGTTGTATTTGTTTAACACCGATTCCCGTCAAGCGGCCAAAGACGCACTCTATGACGACATTCCAAGGTTCGTGGCTGAATCCGGTGACGCCATCACAATGCATGATTTCTATGCAGCAGCATATAGCGAAACACCGGCACATAGCGAGGATATTCATGAAATGATCATGGAGAATACGGATATTGAGGTAATCACCGAGTCTGGTGGCACTCGAAGAAAAGCAAACACCATCAAGCCAACAGACACGCTGAAGATGAAGGATCAAAAGAGCTTTATCTTCATGTTCCCCAATGATCAAGAATAATCGTCAACCGACTTCCTTAACCTTTTCTCAACCTTTTTCCGACATACTGCTATCTAGGCATAGCAAGTTCCTACTCAGAAATTGCATGGGGCATGACGCTTAATGACATATTCATTCTATTCAACGCTACGCCAACAGAGTTGGGGTGACTGGCGTACACCAGTGACATTCCCGGAATTCACCTATGGAACTGGGACACTTGGCTATCGCCTACCGCCCAAAACTCAGTCGTTGAATGTCCGCTATTGAGATGACTAAAAGATGGTTATTACGTCTGCAATGGTCGCGTAGCTGCCGTCGAAACTTAAATCTCTTTATGTCCGCTTTTTCCTGGGCGGAAGCAGCGACTGTCAGGTGACATCAAAACTGGATTTTCAATCTGTCAGGTCAAGTCCAGATTTTTACACCTAGGCAACCTTCAGTTTTACATCACTGCCAATGGCAGCCAGCATGTTTACGAGCGCATCAAGGCTGAATTTTGACAGTTTTCCGCGGAATAAATCAGAAACACGGGGTTGAGTAATCCCCAGATGTTCAGCCGCTTCCTTCTGAGTCCACCCTTTAGTCTCGACTTTGCGTCTGATTTCATGAATCAAGTCAGCGCGCAGACGCATATTCAGTGCTTCTGCCGGGGTATCGGCTATTGCATCAAATGCATTTTCATATTTCCAGGCCATGATTATCTTTAAGCTTCTTTAATCGTTTTTTTTTTGCGAGATCGATATCTGCTTTACGAGTCTTTTTACGTTTTTATCTGGCAAGCATTTAGTGCATGAATCGTATCTACTTTGGCGATATGAATGACTCGATAAGCGCCTGTAGTATCTTGTACTCGAACCTCCTTAGCGCCTTTGCCAATGGACACCACTGGTTTCCTTTCCATGCTCGAAAAGTATATCAGATTTTATATATTTGCCGTAGTATCTGGGATGGTGTGCCCTTGACTCTGCCCTTGGTAATCTTTCTATTTCCCCCTTTCCCTTTACGTTGCGGCTGTACCACACCCTACTCCAGTGCCTGACTCATTTTGTGGTTTGAGGGCTTGTGTCGCATCACCCAACCGCCAATGAGCGACGCCATCGCCAGGGTGTAGACGATCATCGCCCCGGCCGGCATATCGAACAGCGCGGCCATAACCAAACCCAAAGCGTAACCTGCTGCCGCGACAACATAACCGATCATATCGGCGCCCGATTCCCGCTGCCGTACCGCCAGTGCGGGAAGAATGAGTGTGGCGAAGACCAGAAATACGCCCACCAGTTGCACAGAGGCGGTGATCGCGACCGCGAACAACAGATAGAAGAGCAGCATGGAGCGTTTCCGAAAGGGCGAATACCACAGTGCAAGCAGCGCGATGTAGAGCAGTGCAACCGGAGCGATCTGCTGATAGCCGACCCAGAGAATCTGACCGACCAGGAGCTCCCTCAACTGTTCCCCGCCATGGGGATTGGCGGCCAACAGCAGCACGCTGCCGCTGGAGGCGAGGATGAAGAGGCAACCGATCAACGCCTCCTGAATCTCGGGCCAGCGACGCTCGGTCAGGTTGAGCAGCAAGGCCGCACATACGGCAGCGCCGACAGCGACAAGCTGCACCTGCCACCCGCCGGGCTCCCAATGCAGCGTGTGGGCCGCCACGATGCCCATACCCGCCGTCTGCGCCACCGCCAGATCGAGAAAGATGATCCCCCGCTTCAGCACCTGTCGTCCCAGGGGAACGTGGGTGGAAGCCACCAGCAGGCCGGCCAGAAAGGCAGGACCCAGGATTTCGATATCGAGTCCTTCCCAGTTCATGGCACAACCTCAAGCAGACGCTGCAAGGTCTCGTCGAACAGGGTGAACAGATCGATCACGTTCTCGGCACCACCCACGGTATAGGGCAGTTCGACGGCCGGTATGCCGGTGAGCTGCGACAAACGCCGGGCTGCCTTCGGGCTTTGGTAATGGGTATGGATAATGGCCAGGGAAGGCTCCGCCAGCAGCGCTTTTTTCAGTTTCGCAAGATGGCCCGAAGATGCCGGCACGCCGGGTTTCGGTTCCAGCGATCCCGCTTTGACGATTCCCAGCCAGTCAAAGAGATATTCCCAATCCTGATGGTGAACCACCAGACGCTTGCCCCGCAGAGGCTGTGCGCGTTCTTGCCACCCCGTCATCGCCTCATCCCAGCGCAGGATAAAACTCGCCAGCCGTTCACGATAGTAGGCGGCATTCGATGAATCGAGCATTGCCAGGCGTTCACCCAAGGCCGTTGCGATCGTCTTCAACCTGCGTGGATCCAGGTGGACATGGGGATTGCCGGATACATGGACATCCCCCATGGAGCGGTCGATCCTGTCGGGAATTCCCAGGCGCTCGACCTGATCCGCCGCTGCAAAATAACCCGCCTGACCCGGCATGACCTTGCGATTGCCGGCCTGGCGCTGCAGCATCGGCAGCCAACCGATCTCCAATTCCGCACCGCTGCAGACCAGCAGGTCGGCTCGCCGCACCTTGGCGATCAGACTGGGTCTCGCTTCGATACGATGGGGATCCTGATGGGCAGTGGTTGCGGAGACCACAGCCACCCGGTCGCCACCCAATGCCCGGGTAAGCGATGCCCACTCCGGTTCACAGGCGAAGACGCTCAGGGCCGCCGCGGATGACTCCGCGACGCCCAAGGCCAATATCATAAGCAGAAAGCGACGGTAGTTGTGCATCATGTCAGGACTCCTAAAAACGGTGCGCCCCGTGGGGCCCGAGGCTCATCACGAACTGCAGCATGAGGATGTCGTCGGCGTCCTCATAGGAGTCGTCCCTGGCATACTGCAACCTGAGTCTGCTGAACTCGCTGTGGGAGTAGTCGCCCATCAAGGTGATGCGTTCGGGTTTGTGACCTTCATTGTCGAGTCCCGCTTCAGCCAGTACCTCCTCGTCAGACCCCTTGTTGTCGGATTCGAGCCGATCGTAACGCAAGCCGACTCGCCAACGGGGCATGAACTGGTAGATCCCCTGCAGATACCACCCTTCCTGGCCCCCATCGTAGGTGGTCGATTCCGGTGATTCCGATCCATCGTCCATGACGACATCACCCTCCTCGTCACGGATGAAATACTCGCCTTGAAGCTTGAAATTGCGTTGGCCGGCATTCCCCAAGGGGGCCCATTTCCAAACAAAGTCGATCCCCGTTAACTTGCTGTCTCCGCTGTAGGTAGGCACCTCTTGCGCTTCACCCTCATGGTGGTGGCCACCGGACGTCCGCTCTTCCACCTCGGCCCGCCAATGGGAAAGGCCAAGCTGCCAGGCATGGCTCTCCCCGATGTCACCGCCGATCTTGGCGAAAAGGGTGCCGGCCCCCTTACCGTCATTGCTTGCACCGCCCGCGGGGAAACGCTCGCCACGCAGCAACTCGCCACCGAGCTGCAGGTAGATGTCGGTCGGGGCGACCCAGCTGACCTGTACCCCGTCATCGATCAGTTGATCACCGAAGAGGCCTCGGTAGATCAGCGGCGCATCGACAAAATCCCAGGCGTGGCCATGCTGCTGGTTCAGATAACCGATCGCTGAAAAGAAGCGGCCGGCCTTGATTTTCAAGCCGTTGCCCAGGGCCACTGTCTCGATGAACGCCTCTTCCAGTTCCACCTCCGTGTCACCTTCGTGATCGGCAATCGCAGCGGTTAATTTCCCGTAGAACAGATTATCAACATTGGCACTGATCGCCAGTTCGTTATGGCCAAGGTGGAAACCCTCCTCCCCGCGGCCTGCTTCGCCGCCCAGCATAAAGCCGGGCAGCTCATAGTCGGATTCATTATCGAAAGCACCAAAGCGCCCATCCAGGATCAGGCTGATATCGGGATTGAACGCACTCTCCCCCGCAATAACGGTGGAACTCATTGCCAGCGACAGCGCTGACGCGATTGAAAGTCGTAAAGGCATGACGGCTCTCCAACAAACACCCGTGTGTGCAGCTTGTGCACACATAGATAACATGAGTGTATTTTTCAGTTTCCAAATCAGAGGTAGTGTGGAGGAGCCCGGCTTAGGTAGTGGCTTGTCCTTCGCCCTATGAGATCCGATTCAGTGAGGCGAGAAGCGGAGAGATAGGTGGGTATCCGGAGAGTGTATCCATCTGAATCGGTAGCCACATGGTCTTGAGCATGCCCAGCCAGGCAGAGCTCACAGACCTCATCATGATTCAGATCGTACTGATAGTATAGATGCTCTAACCAACCGGCCTGAGCCATCAGAAGATAGAGAGCAAGCACTCCTCGCAGGAGTCTTGTCATAGAATCCGTTGATTGCACAGGTTTATAGCGACTCATGAAACAGCATCAATACCTAAATTGATATCCACGCATAATGTTATAATATAACATAGCATTATAGGCAACTTTTGCGATTATACGAAGCATCCTCGGAAGGACATGGCTACAGCAAGACTAATCTTCTACCTGGCGGCGCTGCTATTCAGCCTGGCGGGCAACGCCCATGGTGCGCTGAAGGTGGTGGTCAGTCTGAAGCCCGTGCATTCCCTGGTGGCAAGTCTGATGCAGGATGTGGCGGAGCCCCGCCTTCTGCTGGACGATAGCCAGTCACCACACGGCATGAGCCTGAAACCTTCCCAGATCAGGATGCTTAACGAGTCAGATTTGATCGTCTGGGTCGGTACCTCTCTTGAACCTGCCCTCTCCCACCTTTTACAGCGGCAATCCTTTGAGGCGGCAATTGTCAGTTTGCTCGAAACACCGGATCTTCGTCTATTGCCGATTCGAAACCGACACGAGTGGCTTTCTCACGGACATCCACACGAACACAACGACAGTCGCCCGGATCAAGCCATGAATCCGGCCATGCTTGATAACCATATCTGGCTGTCACCGGAGAATGCGGCAGCGATGGTTCGCCACTTGACCCAAAAATTGATCGAACTGGATAATGCCCATAGTGCCGCTTACCGGAAAAACAGCCGCAAATTGCTGAACCGGTTAAATACCTTTGACAATGTAATCCGTACCAGACTGAAACCTGTCGCGAACACGCCCTACATCGTCTTCCACGATGCCTATCAATATTTCGAAGCACACTATGGCATGCATACCGTCGGCACGATAAACACTACCCCGGACCAATTGTCCGGTGCACGGCATATTCATCGGTTGAGACAGACAATCGAACTGAGAGGCGCCCGCTGTCTCTTCACCGAACCCCAGTTCGCGCCCAAGCTTGCAAATACCCTGGTGGAGGGCCTTGCGGTGAAGATCGGAGAATTGGATCCACTGGGCGAACAGCTGCCCCCAGGGCCCGATTGCTACTTCTCATTGATGCGGGGGCTTGCAGACAACCTGCTCGACTGCCTGTCTGGAGAGTTACCTAAATGAGCTTATCGAAGCAGCATCAACAGTTCCCCACAGCCGATCACGATCACCAGCACTGTGTGGAGCGCGCTCTGCATGAGGCGGAAAACTATTGTCGCAAGAGAGGGGTCCGCCTGACCAAACTGCGCCACCGGGTCCTGGAGCTGATCTGGGCCAATCATCGTCCGGTGGGCGCCTATGATCTCCTGCAACAATTGACTTTGGATGGACACAAGGCGGCACCTCCCACGGTCTACCGCTCGCTCGACTTCCTCCTCGAACATGGTCTCATTCACCGTATCAACTCGTTGAATGCCTTTGTCGGCTGCGACCATCCGGGGCTTGACCATAGCGCGCAGTTCTTTATCTGCCACAGTTGCGGTCAGGCTGCCGAGCTGGACGATACCAAGATCGAATCCGCCATAGCCAGTCATGCCAAAAGAATCGGCTTCAGCATCGAGCGAAGGAGCATTGAGATCACGGGTGTCTGTACACATTGCGAAGGCGAGCATAGCGATGCGTAAAACCGAACATCCACTGGTAGCCGCCAGGGAGATAAGTGTCAACCTGCAAGGCCGGCAACTCCTTGAAAACGTCAGTCTCAAAGTTGACCCGGGAGAAATCGTCACCCTGATCGGTCCCAACGGCGCAGGCAAAACAACCCTGGTCCGGATCATACTCGGCCTGCTCAAGGCTGATGCGGGAGAGGTAACCATGCGTCCGGATCTGCGTATCGGGTATATGCCGCAGCAATTGGCCCTGTCCGAGAATATGCCTTTGACGGTCAGACGCTTCTTATCCCTGGGGACCGAGCGACGTGACATTGAAATCATGGGGATCGTCAATCAACTGTCTATTGCACAGTTGATGCAACAACCGATGCAAAGACTCTCCGGCGGTGAACGCCAGCGGGTTCTGCTGGCCAGGGCACTCATGCGTCGACCCGACCTGCTGGTCCTCGATGAACCGGTACAGGGGGTGGACATCACAGGCCAGGCCAGCCTCTATGCCTTGATCACCGATATCCGCGATCGATTCGGCTGCGGCGTATTGATGATCTCCCATGACCTCCATCTGGTGATGGCCACCACGGACCAGGTACTCTGCCTTAACCAGCATGTCTGCTGCTCCGGTCATCCGGAGAGCGTCAGCCGGCACCCTGCCTATCTGGAGCTGTTCGGCTCGCCGGCCAGTGCCAAGCTGGCGGTCTATACCCATCACCACGACCACACCCACGATATCCATGGGGATGTCGAAGGATCCGGCGAGGAGCATACGCATGGATGATTTCCTGACTCGCGCGCTGATCGCCGGTCTGGGTGTCGCCCTGGTGACAGGGCCGTTGGGTGTATTCGTTGTCTGGCGGCGCATGGCCTATTTCGGGGACACCCTGGCCCACTCCGCCTTGCTGGGGGTTGCCCTTGGCTTTCTGTTGAGTATCAGCCTCAACCTCTCCGTCATCTTACTGGGGGTTCTTCTGGCGCTGCTGCTGGTGGGCATGAGCGGCAATCGTCAGCTGTCCCAGGATACGCAACTCGGCATCCTGGCCCATAGCGCGCTCTCCCTGGGCCTGGTGGTAATGGCCTTTCAAACCTCTGTCAGGATCGACCTGATGGGGTATCTGTTCGGCGATATACTGGCGGTGACGAGCGGTGATCTGCTCTGGGTCTGGGGCGGTGGACTGCTGGTATTGTCGATCCTGATCCTGATCTGGCGTCCCCTGCTCTCACTGACGGTACACGAAGAGCTGGCCCAGGTGGAAGGGGTGCCCGTGGAACGGATGCGGTTGATCTTCATGCTGCTGATCGCCCTGGTGATCGCGGTCTCCATGAAAATCGTCGGAGTGCTGCTGATCACCTCCATGATGATCATCCCGGCGGCGGCGGCAAGACGTTTCAGCCGCACCCCGGAGCAGATGGCTTTAGTCGCAGCGACGGTCGGGGCACTCGCTGTGATCCTGGGACTTGCCGGCTCCTGGCAATGGGATACGCCGGCCGGCCCATCGGTTGTCGTGGCGGCGGCCATGTTGTTCGGATTGACCCAGCTCAGCAGAACACCAGTCTAATCTGCCGGCCAGTACTCTGTTTCGATACCATCACCTAAATCAGCCTCTATCAGGCGTCGCCTTACCTCGAGCAACTTCTCCAGCAGTGACTGCTCGGCAGCCTCATAAGCTTCTGCATCAGGCATCCGCTTCACCACCACGCCCAGCAGCTCCGTAATGGCGTTGCCGATCGAGTTCTGACTGATGGTGACGATCAGCTTGCCGGCCTCATTGCGATAGATAAGCTGTTTGAACGCCGGCTGCCAGCGGATAGAGTTGGCGTACTTGGCGTCGACGATACACTGATCCCTGACGCGCTTCGCCGTGGCGAGAAAATCGTTATTGAACAGCAGGACGCTCTCAACCTGCTCCGGATAGTAGATATCCTTCGGCATGGGTGCGTTGCGGGTGGATACCTGACTGAAAAATGTCCGATAGAAATCGATGAAACCCTCGAGAACGGCATCGTACTCTTGCCAAAAACGGATCTCTTTCAGGGCTTCAACCCCACCCCTTATCTCCCAGCAGGGCAGACCCTGGGGGTAGCCGGTCAGCTTGATATTGGAATCCCCCGAACTGATGGGCTTCAACACCCGGAGATCCAGCGCACGGTCGAAAAACTCCCGATAGACATCACGCATGTAGGACTGAAAGAGGCTGTGCTGCCCACCGTCGGTCAGGTTGGGATTGGCGGAATCGGCCAACGCCGCATCACGCAGCTGCCGCATGGGGAAGACGATGAAATGGTTGTGCAGCATGCGGATGCTCGGCACACCCGGCGAGGTCAGTGGCCAGGTGGCGTCCAGACTCGCCTCCCCCGCCAATAGCAGGTGCTCTGCGGGATCTGGAAAGGTCTCCAGCATATAACCGATGATGATCTGATTCATACGATTCCACACATGCCGCACGTTTTCCGGCACCTGGGTGCGCCGCACCGGTCTGCCGAGCGGATTGAGGATCACCTGGGAGGTGTTGTAGATAATGGAGGTATCGAACACATTGCTGTGACCCAGGGCCTTGCGGTAGAGC
This sequence comes from Candidatus Thiodiazotropha sp., assembly GCA_040506195.1. Lineage (GTDB taxonomy): Bacteria > Pseudomonadota > Gammaproteobacteria > Chromatiales > Chromatiaceae > Thiodiazotropha. Next base: position 207,548 of record JBEVXH010000002.1, read on the forward strand.
AGCAGATTCTCCGGATTCATCAACAGACCGTTGTTGTGCACCAGGTCATTGAGGTTTTCCGTGCTGTTGAAAAACTCATTGGGTTTCATCCCCTCCGGCACGTCAAGCGGTATGGGGCGAAACGGATTGGTGATCTCGCGGGGTCCGGACTCCATCTTTTTACTGCCTCCCGGTGATTGAATGATACATATGCATCTTATCATCCCCTACACACACTGGCCGCTTCCCGCCATAAATTTTATGATGTAGCCGGCGCTACTATCCCAACAAACACCCACATCATTTTTACAGACAGGTAAGAACCCTTGATTCTGATCGTCATGGGAGTCTCCGGCTCCGGCAAAACAACTATCGGCAGGCTGCTGGCGAAGCACCTGGGATGGCCTTTTATCGAGGGTGACGACTACCACCCGGCCGAGAACAGGGAAAAGATGTCGGCCGGCATTCCCCTTGACGATAAGGATCGCCAACCCTGGCTGAATGCGTTGGAGAAGATAATAAGTGACCACCTCGAATCCGGGGATAATGCGGTCCTCGCCAGTTCGGCGTTAAAAAGCCGATATCGGAAACAACTCCGGGTGGACCGTGAACAGGTTCGGCCGATCTATCTCAGCGGATCCTACGAACTGATCCTGGCGCGACTGAAACAGCGTATCGGCCACTTCATGAACCCGGTTATGTTGCAGAGTCAGTTCGATACCTTGGAGAGACCCACCGATACCCTGGTGATCGATGTTCACCAACCCCCCGAAAAGATCGTCGATACGATCATCGATAAACTCTCACTGCCCGCCACGCAATTACTGCTGGACGGCCTGATGTTTCCCGAAGCCCCTCGCTGGAGGGACGGCTGGCTCTGGTTCACCGACCAACATGCCGGGCGCATCGTGCGGGTCACGCCCCAGGGAGAATCCGAGACCGTCGCCATCCTGGATGATCTGCCGGGTGGTCTCGGCTGGTTGCCGGACGGCCGTCTGCTTGTGGTATCGATGACCAGGCGACAACTGCTCGTATTTGAAAACAACCAACTCCAACCCTATGCCGACCTCTCTGATCTCGCCTCCTTCCACTGTAACGATATGCTGACCGATGACCGGGGCCGCTGCTATGTAGGCAACTTCGGATACGATCTGCACGGCGGCGCCGAGCAGCGCCCCGCCGAACTGATCCTGGTGGATGCGCAAGGCGAGCGTTCGGTTGTGGCCGACAAGATGATCTTTCCCAACGGCTGCGCCCTCACCCCGGATGCTTCCACCCTGTTGGTGGCTGAGACATTCGCCTCGCGCATCACCGCGTTCGATGTGCAAACGAACGGCAGCTTATCGAACCGGCGGGTATGGGCCGAGCTCGGCGATGCCTGCCCGGACGGCATCTGCCTGGACAAGGATGGCCTGCTGTGGATCGCCGCACCCAACCGGTCGCGTCTGCTTTTGGCACGCGAGGGTGGCGAGATTGTGCGCAGTGTAAAACCTTTGGGATCACCCTATGCCTGTATGCTGGGGGGCAACGATGGCGAGCGTCTCTTCATCGCCAGCTCGGAGACTGATGATCCGGTAGCGGCACAGTTACAATGGAGCGGCCGCATAGAATGGTTACAACTCTAATCGTACACTCGCTTAACCATACTCCGCATAGCAAAGCGATATAATGCCAACAGGAGCAGTACCCATAGGTTGAATACGCCCCCACCACCGCTGCCTGATCCTGTTCCGCTACCACCGGACAGGTTCGCGGTGACGCCGCCCGGATCCGCAATGCTGCCGTCGGCTGCACCGTCGGCATCGTTGGGTCCGCCGTCCTCGATGGTCAACTCGACACACCAGTCCCCTTCGCTCAAACCTATTTTATAGGCACTATCACCGGGAGGGGGGCATAATCCGTCCTCACCCGGGGCTGACCTGACCTGGTTTCGGTCGTCCTCGACGAAGTCACCCCAACCTGTCGGCAACAACTTTCGATAGATCGACTCGGGTGCGATTATTTGTCGCTGGGGTATCACCACATTTACGCTTGAGCCTGCCAGTGGGATGTCATTGACACGAAAGTCGAACAGCCCACCCGCATAGGGATAGGCCTCAGCATCCGCCTCGCCTCCCAAACCACTGCCGACATATTCCAGAATATCGTTACGAGTGATCAGGGCGCCATGACGTTGGGAAAAAAAAGCGATATCTCCGAGACCAAGTGTCAAACCGGGGTCTGTCTGAATCAGATAGTAGGTGGTACTACCCGGCTCCTGAAGTAGAAGATTCTCCTGTAATCCGGCCGGGTCCAGGTAATTGGGTATGCCGTCAGCATCGCTATCACCACTGCCTTCGGTAAAATTGCTCTCCCCGTCTCCGTCGCTATCCACACTATTTAATGAAGGAGCCTCAGTGACCACCAGAACACTCAACCCGGCAACATCGTTCGCTGATGCGTCACTGACCCTAAGTTTCACCCGATAGAGGCCGGGCTCGAGATTTGCCGGATCGAAGGTAAAGCTATCCTGATCGCCGTCAAGATCGGTCAGTCGCCCGTCGCTTTCACTCCAGTCATAGCTGTGGATATCAGTGCTGTTCAAATCCTCTACACTGGATCTGATTCTAACCTCTCCACCGGCTTTGCTCAGAATGCGTGCTGGCAACTCGCCCTGATAGGCGGTCAATGACACCTTAGGGGCGAAATTCTCGTTGCTTAATGCGATTCGGCAGGTGCTCTTATCACCCATCACTGCATTGGTGGGTGTGTCCATGGTCAGTATCAAAGCTCCATAGCCGGAAAGATTTCCAAGCATAGTGTCGGATATCGATAACATGGACGCCAGTTGTGGCTGTACTATACGAAAATTCCCTGCTTGCACCAGTTCTTCACTTCCGTCCGCCGTCAAGACACCGTTGAGGGTATAGGGGACGGTTACCGGGTATCGGGCTGCTGTCCCGTTCAATACCAGCGGGCAACCGATGGGGCCGTCTGGCGAGGTTGTGAGGTCTGCCCCAAATTCGATGATCGGATCGACCCTGACGATTTGAATCCCTTCACCGGTTCCGCCTCTGCTATCACTTGCTGACCAGACCAAGAGATGGGATCCAGGCGGTAGATCGAGCAGGCCATCGGCGGGTGGCGGTATCTCGACTCCGTTAATGACAAGATGATCCAAGACTACCTCAAGTGACCCCTCATCATCGTCATGAGCAGTGGCCGTGCCCGGATCAACCCGGGTTAAAATATCAGCAGCAGGGACCGTTAAGTCGTCAGGAGGTGTCACAATCGGACGGTCGGCGGGTGACACAGGGCCTGTAACATTCGTTTCCATGCTATGCCAAGTACCATGAAGATCGGCATAGTTGATGATGGCCGTGATTGAATAATAGTCAAGACCGGTAGGTATTATATAGGAATCACTATTCGGTCCGATGTCTTGATCATGCGCAGAATAAGCCCGATAACGCAGCTTCCACTGATAGGAGATACGGTTGACCCCATCAGCATCGTAGAGGCCACTGGTGTCAATCGTCAATTCCGAACCCACAGACACAGAACCACGAATATATACCAAGCCAATCGGCGGATCATCGATGTTGGCAATTCCGTCAGGTAGTCCAATCGGTAGTGAACTGACGCTTTCCTGGTTGCCCAAACCATCCTCGAAACTCGCTGTTACATGAATTGTCTGACCCACATCATCGTCAGTTATTAAAAAACTATCATTGGTCGCCCAGGGTATGGGTTGGTTGTTGCGGTACCATTGATAGTGGAGTTCACCCATGCCGTTGCGGTCACTGATGGTATGACTGGCTGTAACCACCTGATCTTCAGCAGCCTCACCACTGAGAATGATCCGACCCAACGCAGGTTCGTTGTCGCTGGCATCTTCAATTGTCAGAGACTGAGAGTCTTGGAACTCAAAAGGTCCATACCATCCATGCATAAAATAATTGATTGTGTAACTACCCGATGCGAAAGGTCCAATTTCCACAGTCTCCGAGTAACATGAGCCTACTGCAAAAGAACCAAAATCAGCAAACGCATATAAATCAATTCTGTTCTCAGATATTTCTGACCCAATATAGCGAAATACAGGTAAAGAGCTTCCACTACACCCTGCCAATGTAATAGTAAAGGATGCAGCATTGGTTGGTGTTTCGGATGGAAGTGTAATCGAATCCGACCAAGCCGCAGAGATATGAAAGAGTAGCGCAGCAAGAATTGGATGAATGATTTTCAACATCAGTTATCCTTATTATCCCTTTCCTAATTTTCAGTTATAAAGAAGACTATTTTCGAGTCATCAAGCGATATCCAAATGATGAATACTCGACAGTATTACCTGAAGCAGGAAACAAATTTTCGCCATTACAAAACGTCCGGCGCAAAGATCAAACGTTCAGGAGATTTAGTACCGCAGGTGGTTATTGCGCCTCCCGGTACATTGAATGCACAAGATGAATGCCAATAGTAATATCGCCCATAGATTGAAGATGCCACCACCGCCGTTGTTTGATCCTGCCCCACTATCATCGGTCAGAATCGTGGTAACGCCCCCCGGATCCGCAATCCTGCCGTTGGTTTCTCCATCGGCATCGTTGGGCCCGCCATCCTCGATGGTCAATTCGACACACCAAGCCCCCTCGCTCAAGCCTGTCGTATATGCGCTGTCACCCGGAGCGGGACAAACCCCGGCCTCCCCGGCAGCCGACTTGATCAAATTGTTTTCATCTACGACATATTCCCCCCAACCCGTGGGGGTCAACTTACGATAGACGGAACCGGACATAACCACCTGACGTTGCGGGATCACCACCGTCGCACTCGCACCCACCTGGGTGAGTCCGCTGATACGGAAGTCGAACAACCCCCCTTCATAGGGATACAAAACTGAGTCTGCTACGCCTCCCAGGCCATTGGCGCTATAGTCGAGAATATCGCTGCGGCTGATCAGCGCCCCGTGGTGTTGGGCGAGAAAGGCGATGTCACCCAGGCTGAGCGCCAAACCCGATGCGGCTTGTATCAGGTAACTGCTATCGCTCCGGTACTCCTGAGGCAGTACATTGCCCGGCAAACCGGCAGGGTCGAGATAGTCGGGTATGCCGTCGGCATCACTGTCCCCGCCACCTTCAGCCAGGTCGGTTTCACCGTCGCCATCACTGTCGACCGCAGTCAGACCGGGCACCTCGGCCGCAACCCTGAGACTCAGTACGTCAGTGTCACTGGCCGTGCCGTCACTCACCCCTACGCTTACTCGATATAATCCAGGCTCGAGACCCGCGGGATTGAATGTGAAGCTGCCTGTATCGTTGTCGAGATCGGTCAGCCGCTCGTCGCTTTCACCCCAGTCATAACTGTGGGTGTCGCTGCCATTCAGATCCTCAACCGTGGATCTGACGACAATCTGACCACCGTTCTGATTCACGATGCGTGAAGGCGTTTCATCCTGATAGGCCGTCAGCGTCACCCTGGGGGCGAAATTCTCACTGCTCAAAGCAATCCGGCAGCTGTTTTTATCGCCCATCACCGCATTGCTCGGTGTCTCCATGGTCAGCTGCAGGCTTGCATAGGGGGATAGATCGCCAAGCAGGGTGTCCGATATCGACAGCGTGGATTCCAGTTGCGTTTGTGTTATCCGAAAAGTCCCCGTATTCAACAGCGCTTCACTGCCGTCTGTCGCTGAGAAGCCAGTGAGGGTATAGGGGACAGATACCGGATAGCGGGCTGCTGTCCCGTTCAATACCAGCGGGCAACCGATGGAACCGTCGGGGGAACTGCTGAGGTCTGCGCCAAATTCGATGATTGGGTCGACCCTGACGATTTGAATCCCTTCGCCGGTACCGCCTCTACTATCATCTGCTGACCAGACCAACAGATGGGACCCAGGTGGCAGATTGAGCAGACCATCGGAGGGTGGCGGGGTCTCAACCCCGTTACTGACCAGGTAACCCAGGGACACATCGAGTACCCCTTCATCATCGTCCCGGACAGTTGCCATACCCGGGTCGATGCGGGTCAGGATTCCGGTGGCAGGGACCGTCAGGTCGACAGGGGGTGTCACTCTCGGTCGGGTTGCGGGTGACACTAGGCTGGTTACGCTGGTTTCCACGCTTTCACGGGTACCGTCGATGTTAGAATAGCTCACAATGGCTGTGATCAATTGGTATTCATCGTTGGCCGTAGGAATATAGGTATCACTATCCAATCCGATGTCTTGATCCTGCGTCGAATAGGCTTTATAGCGGCGCTTCCATTGATATGAGATATCAGAAATCCCGTCCGGATCGTAGAAGCCACTGGTGTCTATGGTCAACGCAGATCCCACAGACACCGGGCCGCGAATATATACCGAACCTACCGGCTGATCATCGATATTCGCAATGCCGTACGGCGCACCAAGGAGCAGGGAGCTGACACTTTCCGGATTACCCAGCCCATCCTCGAAACTTACTTTGACATGAATATCCTGACCGGCATCATCATCAGTTAAGAGGTAGTCCTCATTGGTCGCCCATGGGATGGCTTCACCATTGCGATACCATTGATAGTGAAGATCTCCCATACCATTGGGATCGTTGATTTCTTGAATGGCCGTAACAACCTGATCTTCAACCACATCACCGCTGATAAGAACACGGCCTGATGCAGGTTCATTATCGCTGACCTTTTCGATCACAATATTGCCAGAATTATGTAACTCGAAGTCTCTCCACCTTTCTGATGTATAGTAATTGATAGTGTAACTGCCTGATGGGAAGGTACCGACTTCCAGATTGATCGGCATACATGGATTTGGAGAAAAATCACTGAAATAAGCTTTTACATAAATATTGATCTCACCATTCCCGATTTCAGACCCAAAATATTTGAGGATCCTATGAGACGTACATCCGTGACTGATGATAATTGGTTGATTATTGGTGAGTGTCTCAGGGAGACCGCCAAATAGATATGATTGGGCTTGGCTGTGATGGAAGATCGTCATTGCCAGAATGAGCCATTGTACCTTCTTCATTATGAACCCTGCGTCTCCATCTCCTTGGGTAGATGAACAGTCTACAGTGCAATGAATAGACTATGCAATGCTGGCTATCTCGCCCTCGACTCATCCTCATGCCCGAGATAGACCGGAATATCCTTGCGATAACGCCGCATCACCAAATTGGCCAGTAACCCCGTCCAGCCGGTCTGGTGGGCGGCGCCCAGCCCCTGCCCGGTTTCCGCGTGGAAATATTCGTAGAACAGGTTGAGATGACGCCAGCTCTCTTCGGTCTGGAAGGGACTGCCGCGACGCAGCGCCGGGATCTTGCCCTGCGGGTCCCGCCGGTAGAGATCGACCAGCCGCTCCGAGATCAGCGTTGCGATCTCCCGCAGGGTAAGTTGCTGGCCGGGCAGAGAGGGTAGCGGATATTTGAATTCATCGCCCAGGAAACGGTGAAACTTCTCCAACGCCTGCACCAGGGCATAGTTGGTGGGCAGCCATACCGGGCCGCGCCAGTTGGAGTTGCCGCCGAACAGCCCGCTCTCCGATTCGCCAGGCAGATAACGGATGCCGGTGTGACCGATACCGGGCAGATGACCCAGATCCTGATAGGTTTCATGCAGCTTGCTGAGACTGCGCACGCCATAGGGCGACAGGAACTCGTCCTCGTTCAGCAGACGGTTCAGGATTCGGGGCAGCATGTTGTGATCGACCAACGCCAGAAGGTGTTCACCGCGGTCGTTCTCCCAATCGGGGCAGGCGCAGACATAGCTGCCTTGAAACAGGCCTTTCTTGTGTGTCTTCAGCATCTCCTGAAAGCGAGGTACGTTCGCCAGCAGGCGCCGGTCAACAACCTCGGTGGCGAACAGTGGAATCAGACCGACCCAGGAGTAGACATCGATGCGGTGGTGCTGGCCTTCGGGGATGATCAGAAGATCCTTGAAGAATCCCGTTTCCATGTCCCACAAGGTCGGATCACCGTCGTCACCGCCGCTGATCGCCTTGGCAATGGACAGGAACTGTTCATAACACTGGATGGCGATCGCTTCGTAATCCCTGTCCTCGATCGCCAGCTCCAGGGCGATCATGGTCATGTTGAGGGCGAACATGGCCATCCAGCCGGTGGCATCCGCCTGTTTCAGGGCATAGCCCGGCGGCATGGGCTTCGAGCGGTCGAAGACCGAGATATTGTCGAGACCGAGGAATCCTCCCTCGAACAGATTGTGCCCATGCCTGTCCTTGCGGTTGATCCACCAGGCGTAGTTCAACAACAGTTTGTGGAACACCCGTTGCAGAAAGTTTCTGTCCCCTTTTCCCCGCTGCACCCGCTCGGCGCGATAGACCTTGAGGGTGCCCCAGGCATGGACCGGCGGATTGACATCCCCGAAGGCCCATTCATAGGCAGGTATCTGTCCGTTCGGGTGGAGATAGTGCTCCCCCAATACGACCTCGATCTGGTTTTTGGCGAACTCCACATCCACCAGTGCGAGCGCCACGCAGTGAAAGGCGAGATCCCAGGCGGCGAACCATGGATACTCCCAGGCATCCGGTATCGACAGGACATCCGCCGCACGCAGATGCCGCCAACCATGATTGCGTCCCTGTCTCCGCTCCCGGGGCGGTTCCAGCTGATCCCCCTCCAGCCATCGTTGCACATTGAAATGGAAGAACTGCTTGCTCCAGATCATCCCGGCCAGGGCCTGGCGCATGATCCGGTGGTCTTCCACTCCACCCTCCGGCAGCAGTTGGTCGTAGAAGATGTCCGCTTCGGAACGCCTTTGCGCAAACAGCTTCTCCCGTTCATGAAAAGGTCGCTGCAAGGATTGTGCACTGAGTATTAAATCGATCTTCTTCGACTCGCCGCCGGCCACGTTGAGATGGTATCTGGCAGCGAACTTTGTTCCCCTGGCATCGGGATTGACCGCCTCGGTCTCACCCGCCACCACGCAGCGGTGAAAGGCATCCTTCACATAGGTCGTGGGCGATGCCACTCCCCATAGATGTGCAGTGTTGGTCTCGTTTTCCGTAAACAGCAGTTCAGCATCCTGCTCACCGTAGAGCCAATAATCACCCAAGGTTTTGTGATGACATCTTACGCTCCACGCCACCTTGTCGGATGTTGGCGTATCACGATGCAATTCCGGCTTTTCAGCGCCTTGATCCCCCCATGACCAGGTATTGCGAAACCAGAGTTGAGGCAACAGATCGATTTCAGCCTCTCTCTCTGAGCGGTTATGCAGGGTGATGCGAATCGCAATCCGCTCAGCCGTGGCCTTGGCATAACAGACATCCACATCCCATAACTCCTGGTTATTGAATACCCCGCTATCCAATAGATTGAATGAGGGCTCGAGGCGACTGCGCTGTCTGTTCTCCTCTACCAAGCGGTCATAGGGATAGGCCGCCTGGGGGTATTTATAGAGATAGCGAAGCCAGCTGTGACTCGGCAAGGCATCGGTATAAAAATAGTACTCTTTGACATCCTCGCCCCGGTTACCCTGATTACCAGTGAGGCCGAAGGCGCGCTCCTTGAGGAAGGGATCCTTACCGTTCCACAAGGCCAAGGCGAAACAGAGTCGTTGCTGCTTATCACAGATACCGCCCAGTCCATCCTCGTTCCAGCGATAGGCGCGGGATCGTGACTGGTGGTGATCGAAATACTCCCAGGCAGTGCCGTGGCTGCTGTAATCCTCGCGCACGGTGCCCCATGCCCGCTCCGAGAGATAGGGTCCCCAAAGTCGCCAGTCAGCTTCTCCGAGACGCTGCTGCTCCAGTCGTTTGCGTTCTTCATTGAGCTGTTGTCGATCCGAAGCCATGACCACTCCCTTAAACCCGCTTCGCCTGCTCCAGGCGCCACCAGGCGTCCAGCGTGCATGCGACAGACCAGGCCTGGGCCGGCGCACCGGTCGCCCTATGCGGCGGATCGCCATCGAAGATCTCACTGATCGAACCCAGCCCCGCATCCAGCAGGTGATCGGCCAGCGGCTCAAGACGTTTTTGAGCCGCCTCCGCATCACCTTTCACGCGATATTCAGCCAGGGCGTAGTGACCCAGCAACCATGCCCAAGCCGTACCCTGATGATAAGCACCGTCCCGGTCCGCAACCCCTCCCCAATAGTATCCACGGTAGGACTTGTCACGGGGGCTCAAGGAGCGCAGGCCATAGGAGCACAGCAACTCGTGACCACACGTCTCGACGACACTTCGGCAGGCTGCCTCGTCAAGCGGTGTATGCGGAAGACTGACTGCCAGGATCTGGTTGGGACGGATCGATGCATCATCACCTGCCGGTCCGTCCAGTAGATCGTATAGCCCTTGACCGTCTTCACGCAGAAAACGTTTGAAACTGCCGCCTACCGCAATGGCAATATCTCGATAGGGTTGAACAGGCCTGCCCAGGCGCGTTGCGAAATCGGCCATGACAGTGAGTGCGTTGTACCAGAGCGCATTGATCTCCACCGGCTTGCCGATGCGCGGCGTGACCACCCATTCGCCGACCTTCGCATCCATCCAGGTCAACTGTACGCCGGGCTCTCCTGCACGCAGCAGGTGATCGTCGGGATCCATACCGATCCCGTATCTTGTACCTTTGAGGTGCCAACCGATCATCTCCTCCAGTATCGTGAAATACTGCTTCAGGAGCTTGTCGTCCCGGGTCGCATCGATGTAGGCCCGCCAAGCCTCGAAATACCAGAGGGCGGCATCGACCGTATTGTATTCGGCCCGCTCACCGGCGCCAACGAACCGGTTGGGCAGTTGCCCCTGATCGACGAGTTCCGCGTAACCCTGCAGAATCGAGCGTGCGACATCCGTTCTTCCCGTCGCAACGGTCAGGCCAGGCAATGAGATCATGGTGTCTCTGCCCCAGTCACCGAACCAAGGATAACCGGCAATGATCGAATGACCGGCTTGATTGGCGGGCAATCTCCTTTCGATCAAAAAATCATCCGCCGATAACAGCAACCGGCGTATCCAGTCGGGGGCCGTACTATCAATGCCTCCTTTGCTACCATTCATCAGTTTCGCATCCCGTTCGATAAACCGTTTCATAGATGACTCGATATCAAAGTCGATTCTATTCTCAAGCGAAACCGCGAACCCGGCCCACTCGCCTTGCTGTAATCGAAAGGTCACCCGGCCGACCGACAGATTGTTGTCCAATGAAGCGAGTCCGCGCTGCTCTTCTCTGCTCAGCAGAAAACCTTCGTACCAGTGTTGCCAGGGTTCAAAGGCGGCATCCGTGGTATGAATCGAGAGACGATCCCCTTCAGGCCATTCGACACACATGCCGCAATCCGACTCCATGACCGCCGCGGTGGTGTCCCTGATATGCATATTGCCGTGATGATCACGCCGGTTGGCCAGCATATTGACGTTCAACTCGGCCTTCCCATTCCAGCCGGAGAGCCGATAAGCCACATAGGTGGTTGCCTGTCCGCGCTCCATCCAGATGCGCATCTCAAGGTTCATTTGATCGAAGGCAAAACGCCACACCGGCATCCTGCCCAGCAGTCGAAAACTCTCCAGATACCGATAACCATGGGGTTCGATCACATCGCCATACCAACGGTTGGCGAACAGCGGCCACTCCCTGCCGTCGAGTCGCAGGCTGGCATCCCCCTTAGCCATCATAAGATGGTGATCCAGCGCACCGGTCAGGGGAGCGATCAGCAACCCATGGTATCGGCGCGTCAGGCTGGATGCGACGGTACCCGCCGCATAGGCGCCGGAGCCATTGGTCAACAGCCACTCGCAGTGTTCCGCCCGGCTGAGATCCCCACAGACAGCACGACCGAAGCGAATCGACATCGGCCGCTCAACCACCCTCTCTGAACCCCGGATAGAGGGTCATTCCGCCATCCACAAACAGTGTTGCTCCCGTAACGTAGTCTGATTCATCCGACGCAAGCCAGACCACGGCTTTAGCAACATCGGCGGGATCGCCGATACGTTCATAGGGGATCAGTTTCAGCAATGAGGCCTCCGCATCCGGCGTCTCCCACGCATTTCGGTTGATCGGCGTACGGATAGCGCCCGGTGCGATACCGTTGACACGGATCTTCTGATGCGCCAACTCTTGAGCAACACTCTGCATGAACATCTTCACCCCTCCTTTCGATGCCGCGTAATTAACGTGTCCGGCCCAAGGAATCACTTCATGTACAGAGGACATGCAGATCACCTTGCCGGCGGCACATGACAACTCCGGTACAACCCCCCTTCTGACAAACTCTTTGGTCGCTTCCCTGGTGCACAGAAACTGTCCCGTTAGATTCACGTCCATCACCTTATCCCACTGCGCCAGCGTCATATCGACGAAAGGCGCATCCCGTTGAATTCCGGCGTTGTTGACAAGAATATCGATACTCCCCCATGTATCGATCATCTGGTTGAACATTGCCTGCACATCACCCTCATTACTGACATCACCGTATAACGCCATCGCATCGCCGCCGGATTTCTCAATCTCATTGACCAGTTTTATAGCATCCGATTCATTGACGACATAGTTAATGACCACCTTGGCGCCCGCCATGGCGAGCCCTCGCGCAACGGCCGCACCGATGCCTGAATTGGCGCCTGTCACTAAAGCCCGTTGCCCGGCCAGCAAGTCTGATTGTTTACCACTCATTCTCCCCTCACCCGATTGTCTGTTTTATCTGAATCTCCGTAATGATCCGAATGGGAGATCCGGACTGCACCATTTTAGAATTAGTCTTTATCCAAATAATGGCATACTGCCTGATATTTACAGTACCAGATGCTATATATAAACATTACGAATGTTTTAAGATAGCGTTGTTGCTGCCGCTAACAATACTCAAATCATGGTTTTACATGTTTACCATTGATTATCTATCAGTTAAAGAATTAATCATGGGTCATCGCTATAGAGTAAACCAAATCAGTCGCAGCGCCCTCAAAGTCACTATCCTATTATTACTGCTCGCTGCCAATCTCTATACCAGCGTCATGGCTGACCCTCTCCTCGTCGGTATTTTTCCTCGACGCGACGCCGTCGTCTCGGCCAACCTGTTTCGTCCGCTGACGCGTTATCTGCAGGAGCAACTGCAACGCCCGGTTAAACTGGAACTGTCTCCGAATTACGATATCTTTCTCGAACGTTTGCAAAAGCGCCACTATGACCTGGTGCATATGAATCAACTCGAATACATCAATGCCCATGAAAAACTCGGTTATGATGCATTGGTTCAAAACGAAGAGTTCGGAGAAAAGACAATCCGCGGAGCAATCTATGTACGCCGTGACTCCGGAATAAGACAGCTTGAACAGCTACGAGACAAGAAAATACTCTTCGGTGGCGGTCCCAGGGCAATGATGAGTTATATCGTGCCTACCTATCTCCTCCGCCAGGCCGGACTGGAGGCGGGCGACTACCAGGAGACCTATGCCATCAACCCGCCTAATGCTGTATTATCCACTTATCTCAAACGCGCTGACGCTGGTGGGGCCGGAGAGGTGGTTCAACGGCTGCCGATAGTGACCAAGAAAATCAATGTGGATGAACTGGCTGTCATTGCCGTCAGCGAGCCGCTTCCACATCTTCCCTGGGCTGTAAAAAAAGAGATGGGTGACGATCTGAAAACAAGAATAAAAAAACTATTGCTTGGCCTAAAAGCATTACCTCGGGGAGAGGAGATCCTTCGACAAGCGCGCTTGAGCGCCTTCAATCCGGTGGATGACAAGGACTATGATTCTCACCGTGCCATCATCGACGCCATCCATGCCCACTGACGATGAACACATAGCAAAACCGCGCATACCTCCAGTATACAAAAGGAGTCTGCGTTTCAAATTCATTATCTGGATAACCATCACTCTCGTTATTACACTGGGTGGAGCTGCGCTATATGTCTACAAAACCCAGCATGACCTCCTTGAAAACAGCCTGCGCGGCAAGGCCAATGCGATTGGAGAGTTCATCGCTTTGATCAGCCCCGGCGCCATCTACAGCTATGATGTCTCCGGACTGGACCGCCTGGCCCAAAAGATATCCAACGATATCGATGTTGTATTCGCTCAGATACGAGCATTGGAAGGCCACCCGATAACCACTTTTATCCCCGATGGCGTACAACCCGAACAGATTGAGAAATGGATAAGAAATCGATACAGACCAACGGAAGGTGCATCCGAGCAACCTGCTGTTCCCCTCATTCTGGAGTATGCCATCAAGGACAATGATCAAGTATTGGGCTGGGTATTGATAGGGCTGGATACAACACGTATTAATCGGGTTACTCGTGACGCCGTTATCGATCTGATTCTGATTTACAGTTTAATCGTAATATTTCTGGGAAGTGTCATTTTCATCATCTTTAGAATGCAGGTTCTGCACCCGGTGGATATTTTAACCCAGGGAGCATCCCGGATTGCCGAGGGCAACCTGGAAAAGGATGTCCCCATCATCTCAAAAGATGAACTTGGCCGTCTTGCCAAAAGCTTCAATGAGATGATGGACGAGATCAAAATCGACAGAGAAACACTGCTGAGCATAAATACCCAGCTTGCAAAAGAGATTGAGCAGAGACAAAAGGCCTCGGAGGACCTGAAAAAACTCTCCATGGCAGTGGAGCAAAGTCCCGCGTCAGTCGTTATCACCAATCTGGTGGGAATCATTGAATATGTCAATCCAAAGTTCTCTGAAGTAAGCGGTTACCCGGCTCAAGATGTCATTGGCAAACATACCCGCATACTGGAGGGGGATGTAAACGACAGCGGGATGTTGGATAAAATATGGCGCACGATAAAAAGGGGTGAAATCTGGAAGGGAGAGTCCTGTAATAAACGAAAAAACGGTTCTGTCTATTGGGAATCAGTCGTCATTGCTCCAATCCGCGACAGCAATGGACACATGACCCACTACCTGTCGGTAAAAGAGGATATCACGGATCGAAAAGCCTTTGAGGAGAAACTACTTGAACAGGCGACACACGATCAGCTCACACAGTTACCAAATCGGTTTCTCGCCTTTGACCGTCTACAGCAACTGCTGCAACACGCCAAGCGTAACGGTCAACATGTCGCTGTCATCTATATCGATCTGGACAATTTTAAGAATATCAATGACTCGATGGGACATCCTGTGGGGGATCTGTTATTGATAAAGGTGGCCAAACGTATAAAAGAACAGTTGAGATCGGAAGACACCCTGGCGCGCTTGGGCGGGGATGAGTTTTTGGCCTTGATACCTGATGTCATAAATCTTTCCACCGATCTGGAACGTGTAGTCAGTAAACTTATTGCGGCTACAGAGTATCCTTTTTACTTGAACAATAGGGAGGTGAGTATTACGTCCAGTCTGGGTATTGCCATCTATCCTGATGACGGCGATGATGTCAGCACCCTGATGAGTAATGCCGATATCGCATTGTATGAGGCCAAACACGCAGGACGCAACACGTTCCGTTTCTTTACCCATGATCTCAATAAAAAGGTTTCAGAGAGAATAGAACTTGAGACGCAACTGAGCCATGCGCTGGAAGCAGGTGAACTCTACCCGGTCTACCAACCCATTGTTGATATTGAAGACGACTCATTGGTCGGCGCCGAGGTGCTTCTGCGGTGGGAAAACCCCGTATTGGGATCAGTTCCACCCTCGGATTTCATACCCGTGGCAGAACAGTCGGGAATGATCAAACAGATTACGAACTGGCTGTTTCAAGTTGTTCTGGACCATGCCAAGTCCTGGGATCAACGACCCGAGCGGTTCTGGTTATCGGTAAATGTACCACCAAACTACTTCTGTGATGCATCTTTCATCAAGTTCATATCGCGTATTGCCCAACAGGCCCATGATATCGATCTGAAATTATGCGTGGAGATAACCGAAAACCTTATGTTACAGAGTGACAAAGAGGTGTTTGAGATCTTTCATCATTTGAAAGAGCTCGGCGTCGAATCAGCAATGGATGACTTTGGAACCGGTTACTCATCATTGGCTTATATCAAACGCTTCCCGCTTAATCATCTGAAGATCGACCGCTCATTCATCAATGGACTGCCGGTGGATGCGGACAATAGAGTATTGACGGAAACGATAGTATTGATGGGGAAAAAATTCGGCATGTCGATCATTGCCGAAGGTGTAGAAACCCTTGATCAGTCAAGATTTCTGAACTCGCTCAACGTTAATTTAGCGCAGGGCTATTATTTCTCCAGACCCATGCCGCATCAAGACTTCTCAGACTATATTGCCAACGCTCAGCAGGAAAAAGTTGCAGGCTGATCTGTTATTTCCCGGGTTTGGAAAGTTCCGGAACCTCGCGCGTTTTGTCCAACAGATGATATAGACTCAGTATCGGGTGGCGAAACAGCATTTTTGGCCCGGCGTAGCGCATCACATCCTGAACTCTCAGACGCATATCCCTGGAATAACAGTGAACAGTGCAATGATTGCATGCCGGTTTCTTTTCCTGGAAGGGACAGGTATCCAGGCGTCTGTGAGCATAATCCAAAAGTTGATCACAGGTTCCACATAACGTGTTATCGGTACGATGATGGTCACGACAATAAATTGCCATCATTGCAGATATGGTCTGCTTTTCACGTTTGATTCTATGCTTACCCATGCCCAAGGTGCCTCAACCTAAAGCTCACAACTTGATAGAGTATAACCAGCATCAGTACATAGCAGTGAAAGGTTCGCATTATATATACATGCCGAAATAAGATTGAGATGGGGATTGCTATCAACAGGCTGTGACTCAATCCGCGTCGAATCTGCCCGGGTCGCGCATGAGCAAATCGATGAAAAACCTGCCTATCTCAGGGTCTCGCCAACCCTTGTTGATTTCATCTTCGATTACTTCGATGACATATTCGACTGTCTGCGCCTTACTGTAGACACGATCGTGTCTCAACGCATCATAGATATCCGCATACTGGAATACCCGGGCAGCCAACGGGATTCGCTCTCCGGAGAGGCCGTCCGGATAACCGCTGCCGTCCCAACGCTCATGGTGGTGTCGTATGATCGGTACGGCATCCCGTACGCTGTTCAGCCTGTTGCACAAATCCGCACCAATCACAGCATGTCTGCGCATTATCCGCCACTCTTCAGGCGTCAGTTCACCGGGTTTCAGCAACACGGAATCGGGTATCCCGATTTTGCCTATATCATGCAGAATGGCCCCTTTTCGCAGCGCCTCCCGATCCGTAACTGTGAGATTCAGGTCTTCCCCAAGGATCCGGCAGGTCCGTATCAGACGGTTACAGTGCTCTCCCGTTGTAGGGTCTCGCGCCTCGACCATCTTTGCCAGTGTAAACAACACCGATGCCGCATTATCCAACTGATCGATCAGATGCTTCATCTCCATGGCTGCCACGGCGCGCGACTTGAGTTCGAGGGGATCATAGGGCTTTTTGATGAAATCATTGGCGCCATTCGACAGGCTGTGCCGCAGACTCTCGGGGTTGCCGAAAGCGGTCACCATTATCACCGGCAGCAGATGGTTGTCGAGTTCCCGGCGAATCCTGTAACAAACCTCGTCGCCATCGATATCCGGCAACCGCTTGTCCAGCAGTACCAGGTCAAAGTCTTCCTGTTCAACCAGAGTCAGCGCCTTATATCCCGAATCAGCAGTCATAACCTGGCACGGAAGACTCTGAAGTGTCTCGACATGCATCATGAGATGCAGCTCGTTATCATCAACGACAAGAATACGATAAGGCCTGTCAGGCTGACTGATCACGGGTAAGCCGGAGTCGTCCATTCAGATAGTGATCAATCGTCCAGGTCTTCCAATCCCAATGTCTGCTTGAGCGAATCCAGGGGCAAGGGCTTTATGAAACAGACTTCAGCACCGAGATTCACAATCTGTTTTTGTATTTTTATTGAACAATTTCGACACATAGCAATCACTCTGATGAATTTTGTCCTGTGGTCATGCTTTATGAAGCTGCATATTTGAGTACTATCGATACCCGGAACATTAAGGTCCAAGAGCATTACATCGGGATGAAATTGGGTCACCAGGCACCCGGCCGTGAAACCATCGTGCGCAACCTCAACCTTTGCTACACCGGCAAAACTGCTCAGTGTCTTTTGAAGCGCCGTGCAGGATTCGATATCACTGTCGATAATCAGCAATCTAATTGACATTAAAAGTGACGACTCTACATCGAGACCTTTAATCCGGGCCAATCGGATCACCTCACTGACCGGAAAGCGCCGATGTCCCCCTCTGGTTGTCTCTGCACGGAGTATTCCCTTACGCGTCCAACCTCGCAACGAGGCTGGTGTGACCTTGAGTATCTCCGCTGTTTCACCCGGCGAAAGATAGTGCCTCTTCCAGGGCTTACGATACATCGTCTTATATCCAATTGCTATCGATTTTAATAATAATCGATAATTTCGAAAAGATTCACTCGTTCTGTAAATGCACTGATCCCAGTCAGCAGATCGGGTTTAAAATGTCATTCCATGTCAATCAATTTCAAGTCAGAGTTCTGGCCGCGTTGACCTGTCCCGGTCGGCAACAATTAAAAAAATCGAGTTACAAAAGACACGAAGTCTATCTACCCCTTCCATTCGATGGATTTGCACTGACCCCCAATGGGTATACTGCAACTAATTTCCACCCACCCTTCATGACATGGATCAATGTTTATTCTGTTGCGGGCCTTAACTCTGCCGTTATTGCTGCCGAACGCCCCGGGCATACTTCAAATTTTGATCCCAATAGCTACCATGAAGATGAGGTAAACGATGTTTCATCAATCATCCGGGCCCGTCCTATAACAACGTAATTTTTCCCTTCGCATGAACAGACGCCCCACACAGCATGCACTCACCATTGTATTTATCTATGCTGTGCTCTCGGCAGTCTGGATCCTGTGGTCCGACTGGATGATAGAGCAGACAACCGACACGCAGAGCCAGATGGCCCTCGCCAGCGCGCTTAAAGGCTGGCTGTTCATCATTTTGACCTCGATCCTGCTCTACTGGCTGATTCAACGCCTGCATCACAACCATATAAGTCAAAGGCAACTGGTAGAAGGTAGACGTTCTCTATGGCTTCCGACTCTTCTGTTGTCACTCATTGTTCTCCCCCTGACACTGATCCTGGTCCACTCAGCCATACAGGACAAAATATCGTCTGAAATCAGTCGATTACAGGCCATTTCAGATCTGAAAGTCGAGCATGTTGATGAGTGGCTGCAGGAACGCTGGCTGCATTCCAATTTCGTGCTATACAACCAGGCCATCCCCATAGCATTCAAAAACTGGCGACAGTACAACGATCAGGCAGCTGTTGATCGTCTGATCGAGCAGCTTAAGGCAATAAAAAAGATCGGCCGTGTCGAGAGCATCGATCTACTGGATGGGGCCGGAAAAATTTTATGGCAGAGCAAAGGGGTTCACTCTCAGATCGATAACAAAAGAATCAGCTTGAATCTAAACCTGGCGAAATCCGGTAATGCGGAAAAGTCCGGTCCCTACAGGGACAGCCATGGATTGCCGCATCTGGATTTCATCGTACCTTATCAGGATGAACATCAGGCAACCGAGTTTATATTAATCCTGCATATGGACCTTACCGACACCCTTCTCTCCACAGTCAGTAAATGGCCGCTACCGAGCAATCGCGGAGAGGTGGTACTGTTCCGCCGGGACGGAACAGAGCCGGAATTTCTCAATAATCTGAGACATGTCTCGGATGCCTCGATGCAACTCCGCCGGCCTCTCGCTGACAGGGAACTGTTAGCCGCCCAACCGGCACAGGGAGAGCTGGGAACGGCCCATGTTGTCGAGGGTAAGGACTACCGTCATGAATCCGTATTCGGTGTGGGGCGCAACAAACCCGACCCGGATCGGTTCCTACCGGCGAAGATGGATTGGTCCGAAGTCTATGACGAAGCCCTGCATGATGCCGTCTGGATGGGGCTGAGTGGATTTATGGCCCTTTTCATCGGTGTTTTCGGCATCTATCTGATTCGACAGCGTCAACAGCTCGCAGTGGCCGCTGCCATCCACCAGGCACAGGCTGAACGGATCCAGGCGCTGAATCTACTGTCGACCATCGCTGATTCATCCACAGATGCCGTTTTCGCCAAGGATCTGCAAGGACGCTACCTCTTCTTCAACAGGCAGGCAGAGCTTTTTACCGGGAAGACGAAAGATCAAGTGCTTGGTCAGGATGACAGACTGCTGTTTCCGCCGGATCAGGCGGAAATGATCATGGCAAACGACCGCATGCTGGTGGAGCAAGATGAGGTAACGACCTTTCACGAACACCTGGATACCGACCTGGGCCGGATCACCTTTCTTGCGACCAAGGGACCCTTGAAGGATGAGAATGGAGAGATCATCGGTGTCTTTGGGGTTTCGCGGGATATCACTGTTATGCATAACATGGAGGAGGAGCTGCGCGAGAAAGAGGGTCGTCTTCGCACCCTGTTCCAAACCTTGCCCGACCTTGTTTGGCTGAAAGATCCGGATGGCGTCTACCTTTCATGCAACCAAAAATTTGAACGTTTTTTCGGCGCTATAGAATCTGAAATTCAGGGAAAAACCGACTATGACTTTGTAGATCGGAAACTGGCGGACTTCTTCCGCGCCAAAGATCAAATTGCCGTCGAAGCAGGTAAGTCTGTCTCCAATAAAGAGTGGATCACATTTGCCGACGATGCTCATAAAGCCCTCTTGCTGACCACGAAAACCCCAGTATACGACGTTTCAGGCGGGCTGATTGGTGTGCTTGGAATCGGTCGGGATATTACATCCCTATATAAAACCGAAGAGGCGTTGCGGGAGAGCATGGAACACTTCCGTCTTTTCTACGAGAATGCACCGGTAGCCTACGAGTCCTTGGATGAGAATGGCACTATTCTCGATGTCAATCCAGCATGGTTGGAGTTACTCGGCTTTAACACCGATGACCGCGATCAAGTCATCGGCAGGCACATCTCCGATTTCATAATAACCGAGCAACACCCGCTATTGGAACAGCGTTTTATGGATTTTCTGTCTGATGGCAAGGTTATGGGCAAGGAGTATGACCTGATCCATCGCGACGGTCATATCGTCACTGTTTCCGTTGATGGACGTACAGGGCACGATGCTCAAGGTGCATTCAAGCAGACCCATTGCGTTCTACACGATATTACTGCAAGGAAACGGCATGAAAGGTATATCGAGATCCAGGCTCGGCGCGCCTCCGCTTTGTTGGAACTACCGGAGATAGTCGAGAATCTAGATGATGCCGCTTTTATGCAACATGGCCTGGCGCTGACCGAGGAATTGACAGACAGCCGGATCTCCTTCTTTCACTTCGTCAATCAGGATCAGGAGAGTATCGAACTGGTGACCTGGTCAAAACGCACCCGGGAGGAGTATTGCGAGGTGCTCCATGATAAACACTACCCGATCAAGGATGCGGGTATCTGGGCCGACTCATTCCGCCAGCGCAAGCCGGTCGTTTTCAATGATTATCAGGAAGCATCGGAAAAACACGGACTCCCCGACGGTCACGCCATTCTCACCCGTCTCATCAGCCTACCCGTGATCGAGAACGACCGGGTGGTCATGCTGGCCGGGGTCGGTAATAAAAAGGACAATTACACGGAGCTCGATGTGGAGACGATACAGCTGATCGCCAATGAGATCTGGCACATCGTGCAACGACGACGGAGCCTAACGGCGCTGGCAGCAAGCGAAGCCCGCTACCGTGAACTGGTGGATAACATGAGTGATGGGGTTGCGGTCTACGAAGCGGTGGATGACGGCAATGATTTCACCTTCCGGGAGTACAACAAATCGGGTGAACGTATCGGCAGAAACAGCCGCGCCGATGTGATTGGCAAACGGGTAACCGAGGTGTTTCCAGGTATCGATACGCTAGGGTTGCTGGCGGTATTCAGGCGCGTCTGGCAGAGCGGTGAAGCGGAGTACTTTCCCATCGACAGCTACCAGGATGAGCGTCTGCAACTGTGGATGGAAAACTATGTCTACCGTCTGCCCGGTGGTGAAGTCGTCGCGATCTTTAACGATGTTACCGACCGAAAGCTGGCTGAAATCGCCTTACTTGAGAGCGAGGAGAAATATCGCCTTCTGGTGGAGAATCAGACCGACCTGGTGGTAAAAGTCGATCCGGAAGGGCGATTCGATTTCGTCAGCCCTTCGTACTGTAAAATGTTCGGTAAAAGTGAAAAGGAGCTGTTGGGTAACAAATTCATACCATTGGTGCATAAAGACGATCAGGCAAAGACGCTTGAAGCGATGCAACAACTCTATCACCCCCCCTACACCGCCTACCTCGAACAGCGCGCCATGACGAGTTCCGGGTGGCGCTGGCTGGGGTGGATGGATACCGCTGTGCTAGACAAAGATGGGAATGTGACCGCCATCATCGGTGTGGGCCGGGACATCACGGACAGGATCGAGGCCATGAAAGCCTTGCGCGAAAGCGAAGAACGCTATCGCGCCGTGGTGCAGGATACACCGGTTCTGATCTGTAGATTTCTGCCGGATGGCGAAATCACATTCGCCAACCAGGCCTATTGCGATTACTTTGAAAAAAGTGCCGATGAGCTGATCGGCAGCAAGTTCACCAATCTGGTCCCGGCTCAGGACAGAGAGACGGTCATGAGCCATATCAGAGCCTTGACACCTGTTACACCAACACAGTCACACGAACATCAAGTCATCACAAAATTAGGGGAAACACGCTGGCAGCGCTGGACCAATCGCGCCCTGTTCACGCCCCAGGGCGAGATCCTATCCTATCAGTCCATCGGTCAGGACATCACCGGGCGCAAACAGGCGGAAATCAAGGTCAGCCGGCTGAATAACGAGCTGGAAGCGCGCGTGGTCGAACGTACCGGCGAGCTGGAGTCGGCCGTCAAGGAACTGGAATCATTTGTCTACTCCGTTTCACACGACCTGCGGGCACCCCTGCGGGCGGTCACCGGCTTCGCCCATATCCTCGTCAACCGTCATGCCGATTCACTCAACGAAGAGGGGCGCCACTATCTGGAAAACGTTCTCCAGGCAGGCAGCCACATGGGCGATCTGATCGATGACCTGTTGCAATACTCTCGTACCGGACGTGGTACATTGCAGATGCGCCCGATAGAGCTGGCGCCCATCATCGATGGGCTGCAGGTCACTTTCAGTGAACGTATCGAAAACTGTGACGCCAGCCTGATCATCGAAAAACCCCTTGCCACACCCTTGGGGGATGCCACTCTGATCGGGCAACAATTCAGCAACCTGATCGACAATGCCCTCACCTACCGCAATCCGGATATCACGCCGGTGATACACATCGCGTCGAAACGGCACGAAAACCAGGTTTTTATCACGGTCAAGGACAATGGTATCGGTATCGCCCCTGAATACCATCAGAGAATTTTCCAGGTTTTTCAACGCCTACACAGCCAGGACGAATACCCGGGCACCGGAGTCGGTCTGGCCATCGTTGCCAAGGCCGCGCGCATGATGACCGGTGAGGTCAGGGTCGAATCATCCATCGGCGCCGGTAGTAAATTCACCATCGTATTGCCTGTAGCTGAGATCCATTAATCCTGTATCAGATTTCAGGAAACCAGTTTGTTGACAGATTATGTGCAATTGTCGCAACCTATCCTATAGACCAGGAAGACAATAAAGGCCAAGGACCATGAGTAAATCCGCTGTAATCCTACTCGTTGACGACAGCCGGATGGATGTTGAACTGACCCTTGATGCGTTCAAGGAAGCACGCCTTTCCAATCGCATTGAGGTCTCCTACAGCGGTCAGAAGGCGCTGGACTACCTGTTTGGCAACGAGCACTTCGCCGACCGCACCAAGCATCCACTTCCCAACCTGATACTGCTCGACCTGAAGATGCCGGGTGTGGACGGCTTCGAGGTGTTGAAGCGTGTCAAGGGGACACCCCTTATCAAACGCATACCGGTAGTCATACTCACCTCCTCAAAGGAAGAGGGAGACCGAGCGCTCTCCTACGATATCGGTGCCAACTCCTACCTGGTCAAGCCTGTCGCCTTCTCAGGCTTCATTGATGTGGTCCGTCAAATCGAAGACTATTGGCTGACACTCAACATCGGGGCGCCAATGACTGAAGATGATTCCGCCTGATCCCGGCATGTCACTTAACATACTCATTGTCGAGGACCTGCCCTACGATGCCGAGTTGATGGCTTTACGGCTCAGGGACGAGGGATTTGACATGGACTACACCCGCGTGCAGGGTGAAACCGCCTACTTGGAAGCCCTTGAGAAGTCACCGGACCTTATACTGTGCGATTGGCACCTGCCTCAATTCAGCGGACAAAGAGCACTCTCTCTACTTCGGCAACAGAATCTCGATATTCCTTTTATCATTGTTTCCGGCGGCATAGGTGAAGAGGCTGCCGTCGATGCCCTGCGGCGGGGCGCCAACGATTATGTCTTGAAAGACCGTCCGGCGAGACTGGGGGAAGCGGTAAGACGCGTTCTTGTCGACAAACAACTGAGAATGGCGCACCGGATCGCAGAGGAAAAACTCCGTCTTGCGGATCGGGCCTTTCAGAACACTGCAGAAGGGATCACGGTAACCGATGCAAGTGGAAACATCGTTTCCATAAATCCGGCCTTTGAGGTCATCACCGGTTATTCTCATGAAGAAGTACTGGGACAGAATCCCCGAGTGCTGAAGTCGGGCCATCATCCAGACTCCTTTTACAAAGAGATGTGGGACACCCTCTTATCAACAGGCCATTGGCGTGGAGAGATCTGGAATCGACGCAAGAACGGTGATGCCTACCCAGAGTGGCTCACCATCAGTGCTGTAAAAGACGGCAACGATGAGACAACACACTATGTTGGTGTTTTCACAGATATCAGCCAGATTAAGGAGGCGCAGGATCAAATCAACTTTCTCGCCCACCACGACGCCCTGACCCGGTTGCCCAACCGCGCCCTGTTCAGGGAGCGCTTCGATCACGCCCTGATGCATGCCAGGCGTGAAAACGCTTCCATTGCCTTGCTGTTTCTCGATTTGGACCGCTTCAAGACAGTCAATGACACCCTCGGACATCCCGTGGGCGATCAGGTGCTCCTGGAGGTCAGCAAGCGCATGAATCAAATCGTCCGAGCCAGCGATACCCTGGCGCGGTTGGGAGGGGATGAGTTCGTGTTGCTGCTGGAGGAACAGACCGATGCTCAGCATGCCGCCGTTGTGGCCTGTAAACTGCTCGACCTGTTTTCCAGACCGATGATCATCGGCGAGCATGAACTGGTGGTGACTGCGAGTATCGGCATAACCCTCTATCCCAATGACGGCGAAGATTCGGACAATCTGATCCGCCATGCCGACCGGGCGATGTACGATGCCAAACAGCAAGGACGAAATACCTACCGCTTTTTCACCCAGGCCTTGACCGAGGGTGCGCTTGAACGCTTGATGATGGAAAACCACCTGCGTCATGCCGTCACCCGCAACGAACTGATCCTGCACTATCAACCTATCGTGAATCTGGAGACCCGGCAGTTGCAGGGAATCGAGGCACTTGTTAGATGGCAGCATCCGGAACAGGGCCTGATCGCGCCCGGTCTCTTCATCGAACTCGCGGAAGAGATGGGAATCATCGGTGAAATCGGTCGGTGGGTCCTGCGTGCAGCATGCACTCAACTCGCCAGATGGGATCGCGACGGTTTCATAGTACCCCGTATATCGGTCAACCTATCAGTGCAACAGATCGACCGTGAAGGCCTGATCACAATGGTATCCGAGGAGTTGGACAGCAGCGGACTGTCGCCTGAACGGCTGGAATTCGAGGTCACGGAGTCGATGTTGATACGCAATCCTGAATTGAGCCGCACCGTACTCAACGAACTCAGGACTATCGGAGTCAAATTTGCAATCGACGATTTCGGCACCGGCTACTCGAGTCTGGCCTACCTCAAGTTACTGCCCCTTGACCACCTCAAGATCGATCAGTCCTTTGTGCGGGATATCGGTAAAGACGCCAATGATGAAGCGATCGTGCGGGCCATTATTGCGATGTCGAAAAGCCTTGGCCTCGAATCGGTCGCCGAAGGTGTGGAGGAGGCGCATCAAGCCCGGTTTCTGCAACAGGCCGGCAGCAATCTTGCACAGGGCTATCTCTACAGTCGCCCACTGCCGGCTGATGAGCTATTCAATAACTGGGTCCGGTCTGAAAACACAGAGACGATATAACGCCGCTATACTCACCACCTGCATCATTTCAAACACGATCAGCAGCATAAACTGACACTGCATCCCGTTTAGGCGAAAGGTAAAAAAAAGCACTCAGGGCAAACCATAAGTGCTTGTTTTCATTGGTAGGCGCGATTGGAGTCGAACCAACGACCTCTACCATGTCAAGGTAGCGCTCTAACCAACTGAGCTACGCGCCTTTGAGACGGCGAATCATACAGGTTGCCCCATATTCATTGCAACCCCGCCGCTCCGACGAATGAATTGGAGTCTTTCAGGCCAGCAGTTGATCCATGCCGGCGCGATCCTTTGACCAGACAGGCAACCTGGAAAAGGGCGACCTTAATGAAGGATTCGATGGCGGGTCAACGTGATCCGCTAAGTGGCACAAATGAGACAGGGAGCAGTCTGTTTATTATTACGGTCCCGTATTGATCTTTCTTCACCAGAAGCAGATCCTGGCTGTAGCGCCGCTTTCCCACCGGTAGTACAAGACGCCCTCCCGGGGCAAGCTGATCGATCAGCGTTTGTGGGATATGCTCAACGGCCGCTGTCACCATAATGGCATCGAACGGCGCCATTTCCGACCAACCGTAATAACCGTCCCCCACCTGGAAACTTATATTTGTGTAACCGGCTTTTTCAAGACGACGGCGGGATTTCTTTGCCAACGCCGGGATGATCTCGATGCTATAGAGATGGTCGACCAATTCCGCCAATACGGCAGTCTGGTAGCCCGATCCGGTACCCACTACAAGTATCTTGTCGTCTCTATTCGGCGCCATCAGGTCTGTCATCAGGGCGACGATGAATGGTTGCGAAATTGTTTGACCCTTGCCGATAGGCAGCGGACTGTTGTCGAAAGCATGGGGGCGAAAGGATTTGTTGACGAAACGCTGTCGCGGCACTCGACTCATGGCGGCCAGAACATGATCATTGAGATGGTCCAGGCCCGTCATGCGGCAGGCATAGTTTGCCTCCGCCTGTATATCACTGAGCATTCTTTGAACATCGCTCATATTCAGTACTTATGCCTCAGTGTGTTTGCCTGATTGAGTCTACAACAGATGCGCCATTTGAAATGACTTTAATTCTAGAAGAAAGATGAGAAATATAAAGTATTTATTTTAAATACTTTATATTTCCCTTCTTAATATCGAGCAATATCGCCACCAAAGTAATTGGTGCCATTTTCAAGCAGTTACACTACCAATCCCCTATCCTGCAGACTCTTGATCTGATCGCGGATCTTAGCCGCCTCCTCGAATTCAAGATCCTGGGCATGGCGATACATCTGTTGCTCCAATTGTTGGACCCGCTTCGCCATCTGTGATGGCGAGAGGCCCGAATACTCAATCTCCTCCTCCGCCACCCTGGCATAACGCTTGGCGCTGAGCTGTCCCCCCGGATAGGCAGTTTCCATGACATCCGAAATCGATTTCAGGATGGTCTGGGGTGTGATGCCATTGGCCCGGTTATAGTCAATCTGCCTTGCCCGCCGCCGATTGGTCTCATCGATCGCCCGTTCCATCGAACCGGTAATCTGATCCGCGTAAAGGATCGCCATGCCGTTGGCATTGCGCGCGGCACGGCCAATCGTTTGGATCAAGGACCCTTCAGAACGCAGAAATCCCTCTTTATCCGCATCCAGGATGGCTACCAGGGAGACCTCCGGCATATCCAGGCCCTCGCGCAACAGATTGATACCGACCAATACATCGAACTCACCCAGGCGCAGATCACGAATGATCTCAACCCGCTCCACCGTATCGATATCGGAATGGAGATAACGCACGCGTACATCATGATCACCGAGATAGTCGGTGAGATCCTCCGCCATGCGCTTGGTAAGGGTGGTCACCAAAACACGCTCTTTTCTCGCCACCCGCAGCCGTATTTCGGAGAGAAGGTCGTCGACCTGTGTACTCGCCGGCCTGACCTCGAGCTGAGGATCGACCAGACCGGTTGGACGAACCACCTGCTCGACAATGGCCCCCGAGTGATCGATCTCATAATCGCGCGGTGTCGCGCTGACATAGACGGTCTGTGGTGCACGATATTCGAACTCCTCGAACCGCAGCGGCCGGTTGTCGAGTGCGGAGGGAAGACGAAAGCCGTACTCAACCAATGTCTCCTTGCGCGATCTGTCGCCACGATACATACCGCCGAGTTGCGGTATGGTGACATGGCTCTCATCCACCACCAGCAAGGCCTCATCAGGCAGGTAGTCGAACAGGGTTGGAGGCGGTTCGCCGGCAGCCCGTCCGGAGAGATAGCGGGAGTAGTTTTCGATACCTGAGCAGTAACCCAATTCGGTAATCATCTCGATGTCAAAACGGGTGCGCTGATCGAGGCGTTGCGCCTCCACCAGCTTATTCGCTGAATCCAGCTGCTTCAGTCGCTGCTGCAGTTCCAACTTAATCTGATCCACCGCCTGCAACAGGGTCTCCCTGGGTGTCACATAGTGGCTCTTGGGATAGACCGAGTAGCGTGGCACCTTGCGTTTGATCTCACCGGTGAGTGGATCGAATACGGAGAGACTCTCGATTTCATCATCAAACAACTCCACCCGTATCGCCTCGGCGTCCGATTCCGCCGGGTAGATATCGATCACTTCACCCCGCACGCGAAATGTCGCTCGATGCAGTTCCACATCATTGCGCTTGTATTGCAGTTCCGCCAAACGTCGCAGGATGGCACGCTGATCGATGATCTCGCCACGACTCAGGTGCAACATCATCCCCAGATAGGCACGCGGGTCGCCCAGACCATAGATAGAAGAGACCGTGGCCACGATAATCGTATCCCGGCGTTCCAGCAGAGCCTTGGTTGCCGACAGGCGCATCTGCTCGATATGGTCATTGATGGAAGCGTCCTTCTCGATAAAGGTATCGGATGCGGGCACATAGGCTTCTGGCTGATAGTAGTCGTAGTAGGAGACAAAATACTCGACCGCATTTTCCGGAAAGAAATCCTTGAATTCCCCATACAACTGGGCAGCCAGGGTCTTGTTGGGGGCCAGCATCAAGGTTGGGCGTTGCAGCCTTTGAATGACATTGGCGATGGTAAAGGTTTTACCCGAACCGGTGACACCCAACAGGGTCATGCCGGCTTCACCATCCCTCAAACCCTCCTCGAGACGACTGATTGCCTCCGGTTGGTCGCCTGCGGGAGAGAAATTTGCAATTAATTTGAACGCTTTGCTCATTTGGGGATTCTTCATCGTGCTTGAATTGGCTATTATGACATCCCGACAACGCCATCACCGAGTGGCTTTTTTATCAATCCGTCGATCAGCCGCTTCGCTGATGTTTGAGAACCAGGGATAAAAACAGTAATGAATGCACAACTCTCCAGTCGCGTACAAGCCGTCAAACCCTCTCCCACCCTTGCAGTTACCGCCCGTGCCGCCGAGATGCGGGCTGCAGGAAAGGATGTCATCGGACTGGGTGCGGGAGAACCGGATTTCGACACGCCTGACCATATTAAATCCGCCGCCATCAATGCCATCAACGACGGCTTTACGAAGTATACTGCGGTCGATGGAA
Source organism: Candidatus Thiodiazotropha sp. (assembly GCA_040506195.1). Taxonomy (GTDB): domain Bacteria; phylum Pseudomonadota; class Gammaproteobacteria; order Chromatiales; family Chromatiaceae; genus Thiodiazotropha. The sequence continues at coordinate 237,233 of JBEVXH010000002.1, forward strand.
CACCGGCCCTGAAGCAGGCAATCATAGATAAATTCCAAAGCGACAACGGATTTGAATACGCAGCCGATCAGATACTTGTCTCCTGCGGGGGTAAGCAGAGTTTTTACAATCTGGCCCAGGCCGTACTCGATCCTGGCGATGAGGTAATCATCCCCGCGCCCTATTGGGTCTCCTACCCGGATATGTCGATTCTGGCGGGTGGAGTGCCTGTGCTGGTTTCCGCCGGTGCTTCTCAGAATTTCAAGATCAATGCCCAGCAACTGGCAGCGGCGATCACTGAAAAGACCAAACTATTCGTCATCAACAGCCCCTCCAACCCCACCGGCATGGCCTACAGCCGGGAGGAGCTGGCAGCACTGGGTGAGGTGCTGAAAGACCACCCCAGAATATTGATCGCAACCGACGATATGTATGAACATATCCTCTGGCCAGGAAACAGCTTCGTCAATATTCTCAACACCTGCCCGGAACTCAAGGATCGCACACTGGTCTTGAACGGGGTCTCCAAAGCCTACTCCATGACCGGATGGCGCATCGGATATGCCGGTGGTCCTGCAGATATCATAAAGGCCATGAAAAAGATCCAGTCTCAGAGCACTTCGAATCCCACCTCCATTTCGCAAGTGGCGGCGCAGGCGGCGCTCGAAGGACCGCAGGAGTGTATTCAGGAGATGTTGACCGCCTTCAAGGCGCGTCATGATTACGTGGTCGAGCGCCTCAACGGCATGCCTGGCATCGACTGCCTGCCAAGCGACGGCACTTTCTATTGCTTCCCGAACGTGGAAGGCGCTCTGGCCTCTCTGAAAGGTGTCAGCAATGATCTGGAACTCTCGGAGTACCTGATCACGGAAGCAGGCGTGGCGCTGGTGCCGGGCACTGCATTCGGGCTTTCCGGACATGTGCGCATCTCCATCGCGACCAGTCAGGAAAACCTGGAAAAGGCCCTGGACCGGATTGAAGGCGTACTCAAGGCCTGATACTCGCGCCTCTCTGGCCAGGCAGTATCAAGGGCGCTGGATGCGCCCTGCCGATCTCCAAGGAGGGAGAAAACATGCCACACACCGTCACCCACTCTTATGTCCGAGGTTTCGGATTCACCCTGATCGAGTTGATCATCACCTTGGGTATCGCACTGATCCTGTTAATCACGGTTATACCCTCCTTTCGCACCTCAATGGTGAAGAACATTCAGGCAAGCGAGATCAACAGCCTTGTTCACCATCTCCATCTCGCCCGCTCCCTCTCTATTTCCAGAGAGACTCACCATGTACTCTGCCCCAGTAGAAATGGTGAGAGTTGTACGGATATCGCGGACTGGAGCCATGGGTATATTCTGTATGAGGATTTGAACCGGAACAGATCTCGGGATCGGAACGAGCTGCTGCAAGGCGTTCATCAGCCGATACAGGGTATGAGTATCGATATAGAATCCAGCCGACACCGCAGATATGTAGTCTACCGGGGAGATGGACGGCCCAGCGGCTACAATCTTACCCTCACTATCTGTGATCCTGACAACCTGATCCCTCCCAAAGCGGTGATCGTAAGCAACCTGGGACGCGTCAGGGTATCCAAGACCCGCTCGGACGGATCACAACTCAGCTGCAGCGGCGAAATTTAAGGTCGAACTATTGACGCTAAGGCCCAGTCTCTTTATTATGCGCCCCTCTTGAATAATTCCCCGGTAGCTCAGTCGGTAGAGCGGGTGACTGTTAATCACTAGGTCGGCAGTTCGAGCCTGTCCCGGGGAGCCATATAAAACAAAGGCTTACATTACAATAATGTAGGCCTTTTTGTTTTTAGGCAAGCCTAAAAGCACTATCTTGCGAATGATATCGCTCTTTCCATTATTAAAGCGGCACTGTCCATCCGGAATGTCACACTATCACCGTACAAATTCCGGCATATCCGACTATCAGAATAGCGCTCATAGCCCGTTTAAAGGCTTTTCTAATCACATCGCAGGGCCATTCATCTCATAGGTGAAATATCGCCAGGATAGGGTGGAATCTAAAACGTGAGGATATTAAGGATATTTTTTGTCGGGAAATTTAACATGCCATTTTGATAAAAATCACCATCGCCTTGATTTCATTGTACATTCATTATCAGGCATAAATATTGCTGATATAAATATAAAGTCATCCAAGACGAAGAAAAAGGTAAATAATCTCTTGTTTCAAGAGATCACGATGCTGCCATATCGGTGTCTAGCGTGAACTTAATAAACATGTTCAACTATTACACTTTTGAAGGTCCGATAATCAGTCTGGATGATAATTCTGGAATTCTCACCCTTGCCGGTCTCACCGTTAGAGATAAGATCCGTTACACCTTTGTAATCAATCGTGAAATGGAAGGTACCCGTACCGGAGATGACGGATCCACATATACCTACGATAACGATAGACTGAGGGTCTATTTTTACACCCATCTAGTCGATGGCAGCAGAATCCACACACTGAATCAATTTGATTCTCAACAGAAAGAGTCATTTGTTACCTATAATCGGGGATTTGAATCGGACAGGCGATTCGACCTGCTATCCGGATCAAAAAAGCATTATGTGAATATCTGGGGAGTATCAATCAGCGATCGGCCTGACGGTCCTACACTACATGGCCTTGAGTGTATGTATGACAATATTGGAAGAAGATCTGTTATTAGCTCAAAACTATCTCTTGTATCTATCTCAGATCTCTATTCTCACCCCGTCGGGAATGAAACCACACCATATAACGGGGTTGACCTCCTTCAACAATATTTTCGATGCTAACGCCCCGCCGGCATAAAGCTTTATAAATCAGCCAGTCCCCACGTCACGATCCCTTCTATCGTTCTGAAATTGGAACCGTTCATGCCAGGATAGCCTGTTTTCTACATATGCCATTAGCCATGTGTTAATGTGCTATTTACTCGCCTTAAAGGGGTTGGCTACTGGATGACTCGACATACATAACTAAATTACTGTGTTTGAAAATTTAAGCATCGATTGACCTATTGCAATGTGTGATAGCGGCTCAACACTTATAATGGAAATAAGGCGGATAATCGGCATTTAGCATAGAGATGAGTGCTGTGGGCAACGCAAAACAACTTCAAGTTGATCCCAGGATCATCGAGCAAGCCAGTCTCTGCGAGGATAGTCATCGCTGTATCAAAGACCCCAACTTCCAACTTTGCAAAATCGATTACGTGACAGCGGCTGGGTCCGTTCTGTTCGTATTCAATGATCAGTGCAAAAACTGCAATTACAAGGTATCGTTTGGCAACGGCACGGTCTGCGGATGTCCTGTACGCAGAGAGATCATGGCCAAGTATGGATTATAATTCCGATCTCATCAGATAATTCGATCTCTGAGAAACCCCTCATCTACTGCTTTTCCCGTTTGCATTATCATGGGGCTCGATAGGGATGCGTGGTTCCTATAGTAGCGGTCAATCACCAATTTCGGGAGGGCTATCAACTTAATCATTTTGCGCTATCATTTCGACAGGGGTACCACTGCCGTAACAACATGGTTGCTACTCATAAAACAAATCAGGGCATCCCCCGAATAGTGGTAAATATCTATATTTTGGGAATAAACATGCACTACGATAAACGGTTAGGGATGGGTCCAATACCGGCTTCACCAGAAAGATATATCAATGAGAAGCAGGTAGACGGGCTATCAATACTAAAAAAGTTCGGCTGGAAATTGATCTGCATCAGAAGACTTTCAAACGGAAGCTGTGAAACACTGATGAAGAATGGACATGACAAGGCGGTTGGGATATTGGGTGAAGATGGCGTTCTGAGAATCAACCCCGGTATTCAGATCCGGCATTCCCAAAAAGGATAGCCTCACAGACCATCTTTCGAATAAAGTGTGGTGACATTTCAGAGATCAGACTGCCGATGCCTGTGTGCCCTTGTCAACAAAAAGGACATGAAAGAGTAATAATGACATGTCGAACTGTCAACACATCGGTGCTCGGCAAGTAACCGTTATTTCGAGGTGAAACAGCGTATGTCAGCCACACCTGCTCAACAAGAAGAAGCCCGATTTTCCCATGGCCTTTTTCTGTTCGTCCTGATATTCCTGCTGTGGCTGATGCTATGCGGCAACCTTGCCCTTGCTGAGGTGGTCACCGGCCTGGTTGTGGCTTCCGTGGTGACTCTGGCAAGCCGGCCCCATCTCCCTCTCTTTTCCGGCCTGCGCCTCTCTCCCGCTGCTATCCTGCCCTTTATCAGCTACCTGGCGGTCTTCCTGGCAGCACTAATACGCGCCAATCTCGATATGGCTCGACGCATACTTTCTCCCTCTCTCCCTCTCAATCCCGGGGTGGTCGAAGTCAAAACCAGGCTGAAATCCTCGCTTGGTCGGTTGATCCTGGCAAACAGCATCACCCTGACACCCGGCACGCTGACTGTGGACCTGCAAGGTGACATCATCCTGATACATTGGGTCGACATTCCTCCAGGAAGCGATATCGAAAGCGCAACCCGTGATGTGACCGATATATTTGAACGTCATCTGGCAGGTTTCGTTAAATGATACTGACGTTAATGGAAACAGCCGCCCTTGTAATGCTGGGTGGGGCGGTATTACTAAGTCTTCTTCGCTTACTGATGGGACCTGCCGCGCCGGACCGTGTGGTAGCGGCGGATACCCTGGCAGTAATCACAACCTCGGGCCTGGTGGTACTGGCTGCACTGCTTGGCAGTGCGCTCTATCTTGATGTGGCACTCATCTACGGCACTCTCGCTTTCGTCGGTGTTGTCGCCATTGCCCGCGCCATCGAGGGAAACGGATCATGAGGCTAGTGGCGGATATCATATTGCTCATTGGAGCGACCTTCACATTACTCGGTGCCCTGGGACTGCTGCGCATGCCGGATGTCTATAACCGAATCCAGGCAGGAACCAAGGCAGTAACATTGGGTGCACTCTCCCTGTTATTGGGTATTGGACTGCTCTATCCGGAGTGGTGGTCCAAGCTGCTGGTCATTGCCCTCATGATCCTGGTCACCAATCCCATCGGCTCATCCACTATCGCCAGGGCGCTTATGATGGCGGGGGTGAAGCCGTGGAAAAAAGTTGAAAATGTAACCTCCGAGCGGGATCAAGCATGAGTGATATAGAAGTCTGGATCCTACTGCTCCTGGCATTGATGATGCTGAGTGCCGCGGTGATGGTATTGTTGGTGAAGAACCATATCGCCGCAGTCGCCGCCGCCTCCGTCGTTTCCCTTGGCCTGGCTCTGCTCTTCGTACTCATGAGAGCGCCGGATGTCGCCATGACGGAAGCAGCCGTCGGGGTCGGATTGAGCAGCCTGATCCTGGCGCTTGCATTGCGCCGCCTGAGCCTTTGGAAAGTGGACAGTGAGCAGGTGAAATATAATCTGCTGAGTCATGGCGGAGAGAACGAGGATGGGTAACCTCACCGGTCTGTTATTTGCCGGAGGCCTGGGATTCATGTTGCTGGCGATGGCCGGCGGACTCGACTTCGGCTCCCCTCCGATGCTCGTCGGCGGTGAAATTCAGGCATATGCGCCACACCAGACCGGGGCCGTAAACATCGTCACCTCGGTCGTGTTGGGATACCGCGCCATCGATACCCTGGGAGAACTCTCCATTCTTTTTGCAGCCGCCGTTTCCGCCGGCCTGGTTTTGGGACGCCGGCATACCACTGCCGGCACGCAAACAAAAGGCGGTTTTATTCTGTACACGGGAGGCTCGCTGCTCTTTCCGCTGATGATGACCATCGGTTTTTACATCATTTTTCACGGCCACCTGACCCCCGGTGGCGGCTTCCAGGGGGGCGTTATTCTGGCGGCTGCCTTCTTCCTCCCCCTATTGGCCCGCCCCGGAGCCAGACTGCACCATAAGACCTTGAGCCTGATCGAGGGATTCGCCGGCGCCAGTTTCATCCTTGTCGGCCTGCTGGCTATGATGGAGGGTAAGGCGTTTCTGCAACCCTTGCTGGTACAGGACACACTGGGTCAGCTTGCCTCCGCCGGCACCTTGCCGCTGCTCTATCTTGCGGTCGGCCTGAAGGTGGGCGCCGAACTGGCCAGCCTGCTGTCACGTCTGATACAGACAGAGGCGCCGCAATGACCTCCGTATTCGATCCGGAATTGATTCTATACACCACAGCGATAGGATTGATCACGATCGGTCTGGCCGGCGTGGTCATGTCGTCTCACCTGTTTCGCATGGTACTGGCGTTGGTCATCGCAGAGGCCGGCGCAAATCTGATGCTGGTATTGGCGGGCTACCGCTGGGATGCGGTCGCACCGATACTCACCTCGCTTTCAGAACCTGCCGCGATGGTTGACCCGGTGCCGCAAGCCCTGGTGCTCACCGCCATCGTCATCGGTGTCGGCATACAGGCCCTTGCAGTAAGTCTGTTGATCCGAATCCATCAGCGCTACGCCACGCTGGATCGTAAAGAGGCGGCTGAGCGCATGGATAGTGAGATCGCCGCCAGCGTGGGTGCCGCAAGAGACGTGAGTCAGGATGCACCGCTGGGAGAGCGTCCCCTGCCTCCGATCCCTGCTGATCAAGTCAATATACGAGGAGTGGATGCGCCATGAATGCCTATCTGGTGCTGACCATTGCGCTACCCCTGCTCGGCGCCTTCCTGCTGCCGATTCTGATGCGCAGCTCAATCGCGATCGCTCTCTGGAGCGGACCGGCCATCCTGATCTACGGCTGTTGGACCATTGCCGATGTTTGGTTGCAAGGCTCGACACAACCGGTCTCCGTTGCCATTGGCGGATTTGCCCCACCCCTGGGCATCAACCTCTATATCGATTCGCTCGCCCTGCTGTTCGCCTTTGCCGTACAGCTGCTCGGACTCATTTTCTGGCCATTTACGCTGGATCAGGACAGCGCCCGACGCCAGGCCCTGATGCTGCTGCTGGTGGCGGCCTCAACGGGACTGGCCCTCTCCGGCGACCTGTTCAATCTCTATGTATTCTACGAATTGGCAGCTGTCGCCACCTTTGGACTGGCCTCCGCGTCCGGTCGTAGCGCTGCCTACGTGGCGACACTGCGTTATCTCATACTCAGCGGCATCGGTTCGGTGTTGACACTGTTCGGCATTGCGTTGATCTACAGCAAAACAGGCACCCTCAACCTGGCCCATCTGGCCCAGCTGGCGCCGGGGCAACTGAATGACGAATTGGGTCTCACTGCCTTTCTGAGCATCCTGATAGGCATCGGGGTAAAGGCAGAACTTTTCCCGGTCAATACCTGGGTGCCTGAGATCTATGCCACCGCCCCGACACGACTTTCGGCCTTTCTTGCCGGCCTGTTATCCAAACTCGCCCTGCTTATCATCCTGCGTCTGTTGTTGTTGATTTTCCACCAGTCCGAAGCGACGCAGGTACTGCTGATCCTCGGAATTCTGGGTGTTGTCAGCGGTGAATTGGCGGCATGGCGCGCGAAGGAGCTGCGGCGCATGTTGGCCTTCTCATCCATCGGCCAGCTGGGTGTAATGTTCATTGCCATGGCCTTGCCCGATGGCAAGGGAGTTCTGGCTGTGCTCGCACTTGCTCTCCATCATCTGATCATTAAATCGGGACTCTTCATGTTGGCCGAGGATTGGGGGGGAGCCATTAAGCGGCTGCGTGGCAGTGCCAAAGCGGCGCCGCTGGGGGCTGCATTGTTCGTGCTGTTCTCCCTCTCCCTCGTTGGCATGCCGCCGCTTCCAGGGTTTTGGGCGAAGTTCACCCTGATCACCGAGCTGGCAGGTCAGTCAGAACCCCTATATCTGATAGGACTTGCCGTTTTTCTGCTGGCCACAGTGATCGAGGCCAGTTATCTGTTCCGCGTTGCCGCCATACTCTACCAGGACGCCCCGCGGGAAACCCTCGATCATGAGATACCAAAAAGCGAAGGACTTTCCCTGGTGACCGCCACACTGTTTGGTGCGGGATTGATCGCTGCCGCGGCGATGATCGCACCCGTTGGCGACAGTCTCAATACCATCGCCGCGCAAGTGCAGGATGTTGACCTCTATATCAGTACCGTTTTACCCGGAGGCAACCGATGATTCTGACGCTTCTGGACGAACTGCTGCTCTTCTCCGGCGTTACCCTGCTGGTGGCGTTGACGATCGGACGGGGCCTCGCGGCCGGCTGGATGGTTACGATCCTCTACGGCGGTCAGCTGCTCGCACTGACAAAGATGGCGGTACTCGGCTATGAAGGCGGCGCCATCGCCTCCTCCCTCTCTTTTGAAGTGATGGGGCAGACACTGAATTGGCGATTCGATGCATTGAGCTGGTTCTTCGCCCTGATCACCCTCGGCTCCGCCCTGCTCAGCAGCTGGTTTTCATGCGGCGCCTGGGAGCGCGACTATATCAAGCAGGGAGGCAATATCTGGCTCTTCCACACCGCAATGGCATTGAACGTCTTCACCATGCTGATCCTGCTCGCCAGCGGCGACCTTCTCTCACTGTTTATCGGTTGGGAGCTTGTAAGCTGGGCGGGCTTTCTGCTCATGGCACTGGCCGGAGGCGTCGCCACAAAGGCGGCCATGCGCTATATCACATACGCAATGGCGGGGGGCATGGCGGTCTTCGGTGGCCTTGCCCTGGTCTATAGTGCATCCGGTTCATTGCAGCTCGAAGCGGTTATCACGGCAGTGGAACAGATCAGCACCACCGAACTCTGGCTGCTGGTGATCCTCTTCGGTGGCGGCTTCGGCATCAAGATGGGGTTGTTGCCCTTCCATCTGTGGCAGGCGCCCGCGTATGCCGAGACTCCCGGCCCCGGTAGCGCCTTCCTGGGCGCGATCTCTTCCCGCATGGGTCTGTTCGCCATTTTATTGGTTCTGGTAAAACTCTTTGGTATCGTCAACATCGATAATTTAAAAGTGCCATTTACGCTCATAGATGCCCGCGACCTGCTGGCATGGCTCGCCGTGTTGACGATCATCCTCCCCACCTTCACCGCCATGAAACAGAACGATGCCCGTCACCTGCTGGCTTGGCACGGCATTGGACAGGGTGGCTACATGTTACTGGGCATCGTAGTAGCGGATGCCATGGGTGGCGCAGGCGGGCTGCTGCATGTCTTCAACCACGCCACCTATCAGGCTGCGCTGTTCATGGCCGTGACTGCGGTCATCTACCGTACCGGCACCTCCGATCTGAACAAACTCGGCGGGCTCGTGGTGCGCATGCCGCTCTCATTCATGGTTCTTCTGATAGGCATCATCGGCCTGGCGGGACTACCGCCGATGAACGGCTTCGTTTCAAAATGGCTGGTCTATCGTTCACTGCTGAATCAAGGCATGCCCCTACTCTTCCTGGCAGCTGTGATCGGCACCTTGGGCACCATCCTCTCCGTCTACAAATTGATTCATAACATCTTCCTGGGCCAGCTGCGAGTGGAACATGAACATGTCGCCGAGGCCCCCTGGAGCATGATAATCCCCATGTTGATTCTCAGTGCGATCATATTCATTACCGGCCTGATGCCGGGTTTACCGCTGGAATGGATTGCATCAGTCCTGCAGACAGTCGGTCTGCCGGTCCCGCAATATACCCTGGGCGGCGTGGAATCGAATAGCGGTTCCCTGGACATGATCTGGGTGATCGGCGTTCTGTTCGCCGGCTTCGGCATCGGCGCTGTTATCTTCTACTCAGCCGGGCGCAGTAAGCGCGTCCATCAACTGGACAACTATGCCGGTGGACATTTTCTCTCCGCCGACGTGCGTTATCAGTACAGCGATAACTTCTACGCCGGTCTGATGCACCTCATCGGCGGCTGGTATCGGGGCAGTTTCCTCTGGCTGGAGCGCAGCATCATCTCGATGATCGAGTTTCTCTCCCTGGGTATGCAAGGCCTCTACCGTCGGGCAAATGCAGAGTTTTATCTCCTCAGCACGGCGCTATTCGTTATCGCCTGGGCGGTGATCTGATGTCAGCCACAGAACTGCTTATCGAACTGACCCTGATGCCCCTAGTCGCCTTCATCGTCGGCCTGATGATGGTACTGATGATGCGGCGTATCGCCGCCAGGCTGCAGCGGCGTATCGGCCCACCCTTCTTCCAACCGCTGTATGACATCGTCAAACTTCACAGTAAAAGGACCCAGGTATCACACGGCTTGATCCATGACATCGGCATAGTCATGGCAATGGGGGGATATATCGCTGCTGAGACCCTGCTCCCGGTACCCGGCATGAACGGCATTGCGGAAAAAGGCGGGATCATCACCCTGCTCTATCTGATGATGATCCCTTCCCTGGGTCTCGCGCTGGGTGTGGGGCAATGCGCCAATCCTAACGGCTCAATCGGGATTGCCCGCGCCCTGACCGCAATGCTCGCCTACGACATCCCGCTGGTGATTGTAGTGTTTGGAGTCGCCTACGCCGCTGGTACGACCAACCTCATCGACATCATCGCCACCCAACAAGCCGGTGGATTCGAAACCTGGGGAGCGGTAGAGATGCCGCTGTTGGCCATCGCGGGTCTTGTCGCCATGCATGCTTCCCTCGGAAAACAGCCCTTTGAAATCTACATCGCGCCGGCGGAAATAGCCACCGGCCCGATGGTCGAAATGGGTGGCAAGTATCTTGGCGGCCTGTTCGTGATGCAGTGCTTTCAGCTCTACACCACCTCCGTACTCTATGTCTGCCTGTTTCTCGGCGGCGGTAGCACCTGGTTCGATTTTCTGCTGAAGAGTTTCCTGGTATTGGCGATACCGGTCAGCATCGCCTATCTGTTCCCACGTTACCGTACCGAGGATCTGCTGCGGCTGATGTGGAAATGGCCGGTGATGCTGGGACTGATCGGCATTGCGTTTATTATTTAATTTTGAGCACAGCGAACACCGAAATTCAAAATTAATAATTCAAAATTGAAAGGAGCTATGATGAGCTCAATAAAACAGATTCCGGTGGTAGAAACAAAGCGAACAAATCCACTGGCACGTGTGTTCGACGACCTGGTCCGCTTCTGTCGCTCCCGCTCCCTCTTCATCCTGCACTACTGTACCGGTTGCGGAGCGATCGAACTGCCGCCGGCGATGACCTCCCGCTTCGACATGGAACGTCTGGGCATTCAACCCATGGTCTCGCCCCGACAGGCCGATATCCTGTTGATCACCGGCTATGTCTCGATCAAGACCCTGAAACGGGTGATCCTGACCTATGAACAGATGGGATCGCCGAAGTATGTCATCGGTATCTGTTCCTGCACCGTAAACGGCGGTATGTATTGGCAAAGCTACGCCACCGCAAAAAAACTCGACGAATACATGCCTGTGGACCTCTATATTGCCGGCTGCATGCCGAGACCCGAGGCGGTCATCACCGGTCTGCAACAGCTGATGGACCGGATTCACTCAGGCCAGGCGAACAGCTGGGAGGATTACTACCGCAATTATGATTACTACCTTGGCAATCAGCAAAAGCTGTTTGGCGAGGATTGGCAGACACCCACAGATGTAATCAGCGAAGCAGATCACTATGACCTGCTGAGCGAGGGAACCCTGGGTGAGCATACACGCCTGCTGGAGCAACACCAGAAACCTCTGGAGGCATTGGAGATGCGCCTGGGTCACGAGACAAAGGAGCCACACGAATGAGTAAGGAAATCGCCCACTGGCTGGATGATCTGCTGGAGGAGATCGAGGGCATCGTTGTACGACGCAAAAGCAGCCGCCGGGTACGGGTGGACGTTCCGGCCGATGCCCTGCCGGCCTTGCTTGAGTTGCTGCAGGGACGTGCCGGGTATATTCATCTCTCCGCCATCAGCTGTGTCGACTGGATTGATGATGATGAGTTCGAGCTTGTCTACCATGTCTGGTCCTACGAGAGTCACTCCCTGGTCTCCGCACACATCCGTATCGCCCGGGAGCCGGGGGTCTATCTATCGGTCTACGACCTCTACCAGCCTGCTGCGTTTTTCGAACGGGATATTCACGAAATGTACGGCATCCACTTCGAAGGCAGCCCGAATATGGAGAAATTCATCCTCACCGAGTGGGATGGGCCACCGCCGATGCGCAAGGAGTTCGACAGTGAAGCCTACATCAACGAACACCTGAGCTGGCAGAACTACAACCCGGAGTGGTTGCAGGAACTCGTGGCCGAGGGGGGTGGCGTGATTATTCCACCTGAGGAGCAGCGGTTTAGTCAGAAGAAAAAATAGTCTATTAAGTTTTTGAGTTTTTAGTTATGAGTTTTAAGTTGTCGGTGTTCGCTTCGCTCACGCTTGGAAATAAACTTTTTCGGAGCACAGTCATCAAACTAAAAACTAAAAACTCATTACTCAGAACTTACGAGCGCAGCGAGTATGAGACCTGAAAATTACGAAGCCCAACGCCAGCCGCCGAGCAATGAATTCGAGCTCAATTTCGGCCCCAACCATCCCGGTATCGAAGGCAACTATGCCTTGAAGGTCAAACTGCACGGGGATGTGGTGCTGGAAGCCAGGGCTGACGGCGGATACCTCCATCGGGGTTTCGAAAAGCTGATGGAACAGCGGTTATGGATTCAAAATATCGCGCTTGTGCCGCGTATCTGTGTACCCGACCCATCACCCATGGAGCTCTGCTACTCCATGGCAGTAGAGCAGCTCTGCGGTTTGCATGTCCCACAAAGGGCCAACTGGATTCGCGTCATGCAGTTGGAGCTGTCACGTATCGCCGCCCATCTGTTCACCTTCGGCGGACATGCCGCGACCACCGGCATGTACAGTACCATGTATTGGGGGGTGGCGGATCGCGATCTGATCCTGGACCTGTTTGAGGAGTTCACCGGGGGCCGTGTCTACAGCATCTACAATATCCCCGGTGGTGTGAGGCGGGAGTTGCCGACCGGGTTTCTGCAGCGGGTGAGTGAAACCCTCGACTATGTCGAATCCCGTCTGCCTGACTATGATGATCTCTTCTTCAAGAACCAGGTTTTCGTAAAACGCGCCAAGGGCGTCGGTGTTTTAAGTCAGGAACAGGCCCTTGCCTGGGGTGTCACGGGCCCCAACCTGCGCGCAACCGGACTTGAATTCGATGTCCGCAGGGACGATCCCTATCTGGTCTATGACCAACTCGATTTTGAGATTCCAACCGAAGAGAGCGGCGATGCCTGGGCCCGCACCCTGGTGAGACGGCAGGAACTGATGGAGAGCATCCGTATTGTTCGCCAGATAGTCGAAGCGCTTCCTGATATCCATGGCCCGATCCGCGCTCCCATACCCAACCCACTGGCGTGGAATGTACCGGCTGGAGAGACCTATACACGGGTCGAATCATCCAAGGGCGAGCTCTGCTACTACGTGGTATCGGACGGCGGTCCCAAACCCTATCGCGTACATGTACGGGGACCCTCATCTATGCATGCGGTGCAGGTCCTGGAAAAATTATCGGTAGGCTCGCGTATCGAGGATATTGCGCAGACTATGTTCTCGCTTGATGCATGTCCTCCCGAGGTTGATCGATGAAGAGCACAGCTTCTGAACAGTGCGGCAAGCCGTACCGGAGCCCATCCAACGGACCGCATCCGTTGTCACAACAAGTCAAGAGACTTAGCCGATGACAAAGCCGATTCAACATTCAAAATTCAACATTCAAAGTTCGCCAATCGGCCACGAGGACCACGGCTCCATCCTCTCACCGCTAAAGGCGCTCCAATTCTTCGCCCGCAAGCCTGTAACCGTGCCGCTGGAACCCAGACCGGCGGCAGCAAACTATCGCGGTTTTCACTTGAATGATCACGAGAAGTGCATTGGCTGCAGTTCCTGCCAAAAGGTCTGCGACAATGCCGCGATCACCATGGTGAAGGTCCCTCACCTGCCGGAAGATCCGGTCAACGGCATTCGCAACCTCCGCCCCGCCATCGACTACGGACGTTGTTGCTGGTGCGCCCTGTGCGTCGATATCTGCCCTACCGGGGCCATCTCTCTCTCCAGGGAGTATGTCCACACCTGTACCCAGGCAGAGATCGACAGCTATTTCATTCTCCCCGACGAGACCGGTATTCACGGTAAACACTACGGCCTTGGCTGGCAGAAGAGTGTCGACTCCGATCTGCTTGACCTGGAAAGGCAAACGATGGAAGAGCTGAGTCCTGAGGCCAGGATCGACAATTTCGATGAGATCGTCCATGGATACAACGAACAACAGGCCGTGATCGAGGCCTCGCGCTGCGTCCAGTGTGGTATGTGCCACGACGCCTGCCCGACTCATATGGATGCGCCGGAATATATCCGCGCTATCTGGCAGGGGAAACCTGAAGAGGCGGTACGCTGGATCTACAATTCCAATCCCTTTTCCCATGTCTGCGGCCGCGTCTGTACCCACCGATGCGAAGAGGCCTGTTCCATCGGCCGACGGGGTGAACCGGTCGCCATTCGCTGGCTGAAGCGATACGCCATGGGTGCGGTTGATCACGATCGAGTCAAACAGATCGTCGCGGAACAAAAGGCCGATTACCTGAGTGGCAAACAAATTGCGATTATCGGTGCCGGGCCTGCCGGTCTCACAGCCGCATTCGATCTGGTGCGAAAAGGCCATCAGGTAACCGTATTCGAGGCCAGGGATGCGGCGGGTGGTATGCCCAGATACGGCATTCCTTCCTATCGTCTGCCCTACGACATGCTCGACCGGGACATCGATGTCATCACATCGATGGGGGTGAAAATCAAGACAAACACCCGGGTAGGCGTGGATATCAGCATGCAGAAGTTGCAAGCCGGATACGATGCGGTCGTCCTGGCGATCGGCCTGCACCTGGGACGCTCGACCCGGATACCGGGTACGGATCATAAACAGGTCGTAAAGGCAGTGGATCTGCTGCGCATGATTACCAACGATGAGAAATTCAAACTGCCGAAAAAGGCCGTAGTGATCGGTGGCGGCAATGTGGCCATGGACATTGCCCGCAGCATCGCCCGCATGCAGCGGCGTGCACATGGGCAGGTGACAGTGACGGTAACCGCCCTGGAAGACAAGGCGCACTTCCTGGCCGACCCTGTGGAGGTCAAAGAGTGTCTCGAGGAAGGGGTCGAAATTTTCGATGCGCGGGGTCCGCAGGCCTGCATTGTCGAAAGGGGTCGTCTGAAGGGTCTGAAGACCTGGAAGGTCCGCTCGATTTTCGATGACCAGGGTCGCTTTTCACCCGCCTATGACGAATCTGACGAGCAGGTCCACGAAGGCGACATGGTGATCGAAGCCATTGGCCAGATGTCGGATATCTCCTTGCTCGGAGAAGCCCTCAGTGAAGAACTGGAGTGGCATCGGGGACGTCTCAAAGTGGATGAAAACGGCCGCACATCGGTCGATTGGCTCTGGGCCGCCGGCGACTGTGTCAATGGGCCGGACGTGGTGCATGCGGTTGCCGACGGCCACCGAGTGGCGGCAAGTATTGAAACATGGCTTGACAATAAATAGTTTTAGTTAGGGCCTGTTAGCACACGCATATATTCTAGCAAGAAGAAATCGTGAGCGAAGCGAACTCATTCAACTCAAAAACTTAAAACTCATACACCGGGGTTGGTTATGAAAGAAGGACAGAGTAGCGGTTACCAAAAACTGCAGTCAAAAAAAAGCCTGGGAGAAATTCTCGAGGTGGCGATCGAGTTCGAACGGACGGCAAGGGACTTCTATACAGCCTTGATCCCCAAGGTCAGCAAGCAGATCCGCTACCTGGTGGAGGAACTCGCCGACGAGGAACAGCGCCATTTCGATCTCTTCAACGAGCTCAGGTCACGGCCCGATATCGCGCATCATATTCAGGCGATGGTAGAGGCGCCGGCCAGCGACAAACGCTTTTCGGACTGTATCCACCTCCCGGAACTGGGGGATAAGCCTGACGACCAGACCGTGCTGCAATATGCCCTGGGCCGCGAGCACGCGGCCATGGAGCAGTACCATGCACTGGCAGAAAGCACACAAGCGGGACCGGTCAAGGATCTGTTTATGTTCCTCGCCAACGAGGAGACCCTGCATAAGAACCAGTTGGAAAAACTCTATTACGAGACGATCCACAGTGGCGGGGTTTAATAAAAAAAAAGAATATGAGAATTAGCTTATTTGCTACGGGCCTTAATTAGATTTAGTCTAATATTATTGTAGTAAATGGAACACTACGCCTCTTGGTTGGCAAGCTAAGAAGGACTCTGTTGACAGTTTGCATAGTGCGTTCATGGCAGAAGCCTATGCTTTAGTGCAGAGGATAACGTGAAAAAACGACTCGTAAGGCAGGCAGTTCAGCCTGTCTCGCCTTTCTTTGAGCTTTTAACGGCACTTTCAGGTTTACTGCTTTTATTCCTTTTATATGCATCGCTCAACCCGGTTTTGGCTAACGACGTCAAGTCATACACACTTGATGAGGCGGTTGCCGTGGCGTTGGAAAAGAATCGACTGAAGGTCATTTCACAAAAATCGGTGGCGATTGCGGAAGCCCAATACCGACAGGCCCGCTCCACCTTTTGGCCGACACTCAGCCTGAACGCCAATTTCATTCGCCGGGATGAGAACGCTATATTCGAGTTCCCGGCCCAGCGATTCGATGTGGCCCCAGGCATGCTGCCACCAGTGGAAGTGCCTGCGCTGGATGTGGATCTGTTGGGCAGGGACACCTCCCACTACTCACTCGAAATGATTTACCCGCTGTATACCGGGGGTAAGCGTTCCAGTCTGATCGAACAGGCGCGACTCGGTGTCGATATTGCCACCAAGGAGGTCCATCGAACCAACCTGCAGATCGTGCAGGATGTGAAGCGCTATTACTATGCCGCACTCTATACCCGGCAGCTTGCAGCCCTGGCCGAAGATATCACCATCTCCTTCGAGGTGTTGAGAGATATCACCCAGGCCTTCTACGACGGCGGTTCAGAATCGGTCAACAAACTCGACCTGCTGCAGAGCAAGCTCGCACATACCCTGGCTGAGGCGACCTATGAAGAACTCACGGCAAAACACCAGGCTGCTCTGGCCGCACTGTCCTTTACCATGGGACTCGAATGGCAGGAACAGATTCAGCTCGGCACACAGGAGTATCCGGACGCTGCGAACAGTCTTGAGCTTGACCGGCTGATCGGTCAGGCAGAGAAATTCAATCCCCAGATTGAGCAGCTGGCGCTGGCCGTGGAGGCCTATGATGCCAAAGTGGATGAAGCCAGGAGTGACCACTACCCTACCATCGGCCTGATGGCTTCCGTGGTTGAGTTCAATAATGATCTGGATGGTGGCCTGAGTGTTGAAGAAAACGAACACTCCTGGCAGTTGGCCATCGGCATGGAATTGAAGCTGTTTGACGGCGGCCTGATCAAACATCGTGTTGCGGCAGCCAAAGCGGAAAAGGCGCAAAAAGAGCAGCAGAGGCTACTGCTCAGTGAAAGCACCGCGACACAGATCAAGCACCTTTTCATCCAGACCGGAGCTGCCCGCAAGCAGGTCGACATCACCCAACAGGCAGTCGAAACCTCGCAACAAAACCTTGACCTGAGCAACCGCGCCTACCAGACCGGCGCGGTAAAAACCGAAAAGATCATCGAGGCAAATCTACTGGATGCCATGGTACGCGCCAACCTTGCCCGCGCCTCTCATGATCAAGCGCTCCATCTGGCTGAAATCGCCTACCTCTTGGGAAGCGAGGTTATAGAATAAAACAGAATAATCGCTGTGTCGTGAATATACATCCCATCAATCACCATGGATTGAACTGGATCATTGGACTGATTATGTTGGCATCGCTCTCTGCTGTTGCCGACAATCATAATATCGTGCGTGTCGGCGGTAGCGCCGAGTCGATCTATGATTCCCGGATCACAGACGTGGAGATCCTCTTCACCGTGCTTTTCAATGAGATGTTCAAGGATCAGAATGAAGAGTTCAAGATCAAGATCTATGACACCGATCAGGCACTGACCAGGGAACTTGCCGCCGGCAATCTTGATGCAGCATTCATGGATACTGTGCTCTATCTCGACAATTTTGAATACCTTGATCCTGAGATCGCATTTGCCGTTCAGCACGGTCAATCCATTAAACCGAAATATATTCTGCTTGTAAGGCGCGACAGCGGAATTGACTCTTTGCGTGAGTTGCAAAATAAAAAAATCATCATTCCCTCGGGACATGCTGTGGGCAAGCGCTTTCTGGATGTCAAACTGATGCATGCGGGGCTACCTGTTTCGAATGATCATTTTTCCGAAATACGGCAGACCAAGGAGTCGAATACAGCTATCATCAAACTCTTTTTCAACCAGGTAGATGCCGCGCTGGTCACCGATTTTTCCTATGAAGTCGCCAGCGAGCTGAATCTGCAAATTCCCCAAAGTCTGGAGATACTCGAAACATCTCCGCCGATGATTCACATGGTTATTTCCGTACGAAAGGATTTCCCCAGGCATCGTGTCGACAAAATATTTCCCCATCTTGAAAATCTCGAAGAGATTCCCCGCCTGCAACATTTAAGAAAGAGTTTCCGATTTCAGGGGCTGCACAGAATCAGTACGGACGAGGTATACGATGTACGCCAGTTAAGTGACAAGTATATCCGCCTGAGAAGCGAGAGAAAAACCCCATGAAGCAAACCACAATATTCAAACACCTCTTCAAGAGAGTCGCATTTATTCTGTTGGGTGTCAATTTGCTTTTCTCCATCCTTCTATTGCCAATATACAAAGACAAGCTGGTGCGGATGATCGCCATCCAGGGAGACACATTCGCCAACTCGACGATAGCCGCATGCGGTGAAGCGCTATATACGGAAGACTTCAGCTTTATCATCTCTTATGTCAACAAGGTACTGCAACAAACACCGGAAATATCTTTTGTGACATTCACCTCGGTCAAAGGTCGGATGATCAAGCTCACAAACGACGGCTGGAATGTTGAAAGCCTGGATAAGAACCTGGATTTTTCACAATTCAAGAGTTCATCGCCCTATAAAATAGAACATGTGAAGAGTGGTAATAATGCCTTTGTCTTTACCAAACCGATCAATATCAGCGGCCTCGAATGGGGAATCTTCTCACTTGGCTTGGCTGACACGGAATACGATGCCTTGTTGTTCAGCTATTTCCGGAATGTCCTGATATTCAGTTTCTTACTTGTCTTCATATCCCTTTTACTGTTGCATGGCAGCTCTCTGAAGCTAGGGCAACAACTGGCCAATCTGCGTCATACCGCCAACAGACTGGCACACGGCGAACTCACTGCTCGCGCACCCACCAATGCGATCGGAGAAGTCAGCGTACTTGCCAGTACGCTTAACGGCATGGCTCAAAGTCTGGACCGGAACACCAGGGATTTACGCCGCCTTGCACGCCTTGTTGAAGACACCAATGACGCCATTGCCATATTCGATAATGAAGACAAGATAATCTTCGTCAATGCCGCATTGAAAAATATCATCAATCAGAATGATGACTACTTCAATCGCATGTCGCTCTTCACTTTCCTCAATCATTTGAAAGTAGGCCGAAACAAGCAACTCGAAATCGCAAATGAATTCTCCAGTGTAGAGCAACATGACTGGTCGACTGATATCACTATCAGAACGCTCAAACACAATCTGATCCACATGACCATGCGCATCGAGCGCTTTGATATCGATGAAATCGATAGCGGAGGCTATTTCATCATTCTCTCCGACATAACCCGGCGCAAGCAACTCGAACACGAACTGGAACTCCTCGCCTATATCGACAAATTGACGAAACTGCCAAATCGCCGCTACTTCATGGATCGTCTCAACGAGGCAGTCGAGGAATCCGAGGCCTTCGATAGCGGCCTGGCCGTCTTTTTTCTCGATCTGGACAATTTCAAGATCATCAACGATTCCCTTGGTCATGAAGTAGGCGACGCAGTATTGAGCGAAGCCGGTTGGCGTATCCAGGAAGCCCTTCGCAGTGACGACATCGTATGCCGCCTGGGCGGTGACGAATTCACCGCCATCATAAAGGGTGTGACCAACAGAAAATCCATCAGTCAGGTTGCTGCCGCCATCTTGAAGCGCTTTCAAGTGCCCATCTATAACAATGAGCGTGAATTACGCATCAGCGCCAGTATTGGCGTAGTGATTTACCCGGATGACGGGTTCAACACAAAAGAGTTGATCAAGAATGCCGACACAGCCATGTACGCGGCTAAAAAAAGCGGCAAGAACGCCTACCGCTTCTTTTCCGAGGAGATGCATCATGATATTCGTGACTTTCTAGACATAGAAGGAGCGCTGAGACAAGCTATTACTTCAACCGGACTCTATCTGGTCTACCAACCTTTCATCAATTCCGATGACGGTGAGATCCATCACTGCGAAGCTCTGCTGCGCTGGAAACAACCTGAACGCGGTTTGATACCACCTGGCAAATTCATCCCGATTGCCGAACAGTCAGGTTTGATCGGCGAAATCGGCCAATGGGTTTTCGCTAAAGTCTGCCAACAAATCAAGGCATGGGATTTTGATATAAATGTTTCTATCAATGTATCGGGCAGTGAGTTGCTGGACAATCACTTTGCGGAGCGTTTGCACAACACGCTCATCGAGTATGACATCTCTCCTCACCATATTCAGCTTGAGTTCACGGAACATGTCCTGGTCAGTGAGGAGGGCAAGAATCTTCCCGTTCTGAATCAATTGAAAAGAATGGGTTTCAATCTGGCAATTGACGATTTCGGTACCGGCTTTTCATCACTCAATTATCTTACCGAACTGCCAATCGATGTTATAAAAATCGACAAATCGTTTATCAGTAGAATACCCCACGATCGCAAAACTGTCGCGGTATCGAAATCCATCATCTCTCTGGCGCATAATCTGGAGATTCTGACCATAGGTGAAGGTGTTGAAAATCAGGCCCAGGTGGAATGGCTGAGAGCCCATGATTGCAAGTTGATTCAAGGCTACTATTTCTACAAACCGATGAGCGCCGGTGAACTTGAGGCATTAATCTGTAAAACCAATGTCACACTATTTGATCCTCAACGAAAAAAACGAAAGGCCACATGACCAGCTAATTCCGCTCCAAGTCTATATAAACAATCAATTGATAATTAGTAAACCGCATTCCAGCTGAGCATGAAAAACCGAGTAGCCTATTCCTACCTACTGAGTTGTTGTTTACTATTGACAACGATACCTACTTATTCTGCCCCTCTCCCTGATCGCTATACCGACAACCCCAGTATCGGCTATTTCGGCCGCATGTCTAAAATCCTGTTTGACGCCAACGTTACGGACACTACGATTGCCACTGATATGATCATCAGAAAGGTCTTCGGCATGATGGATATGAAATCAACGATCAAGATTTACAAGGATCGAAATTCACTGATTCATGATTTGTCTGAAAACCGTGTTGATGCCGTCTTCACCAACACTATCGATCACTTTGCTTTGGATCATCTAATCAACTCAGACTATATTTATACACTCATCTATGGATCGAGCGCCCATCAAAAAGCATATCTGCTGATCCGTAAAAACAACCGTGTCAATAATCTCAAGGATCTGCGGGGAAAGAAAATTTCCATACCTGATGGACATGATCTCGGCAGGCTTTTTCTGGATGTCGAGTTGAGGAAAAAGGGACTTCCCGGTCTCGACGATTATTTTTCCAGCATCAAACAGACTATAGATACCAATACAGCAGTGGTCGATCTCTTTTTTGGCAAATCCGACTGTGCACTGGTCTCGGACGTCGCCTTTGAACTGGCAGCTGAGCTGAACAAACAGATACCTCATGATCTGGATGTACTCATCGCCTCTGACTACATGATTCCACAGATTATCGCCATTAATAAAAATGTTCCACATTCCATATTCAAACAAGTTGACGAATTTCTCGTCAAGGCTCATGAAAATCCTCGGATCAAGCATTTGCTCTCCCTGTTTCGCGCCAAGAAATTCGTCAAACTTGAACAGAACCAGTTAATCGAAAGCCGTCGTTTATTGGATGAATATGACGCGCTTTTGAAGCAAGCTAGGACCATTAAATAGAGATCACATCGTCAGTGCATCGTCCGATCAATAATATATTACAGCAAGTTTTCGCAATTGGTTTAAACCTGGCGCTGCTCTTCGGTTATGTGAGCTGTCTCGCCGATCCATACGACCGGGATACCGCCTATATCGGTATCATGTCTCGCTTGGTGTTTTCGACCGACCTTAACGATACTCGAATTGCAACCGAGTTGGTTTTCACCGAGTTCATGAAAAACATAGGTAAAAAGGGCGAGTTTTTCGACTTCGATTCACCTAATGATGTGATTAAAGCGATGCGACAGCATAGACTCGACGCAGTCCTGACCGACACTCTTGACTACCTGAAAATCGACCACATGGTCAATCAAAACCACCGTTACTCAGTAGTTTTTGGCCCAGGTAAATTGCAGAAAATAATTCTTTTGACCCGGCGTTCAGACAAGATCAGCAGCCTGGAGCAACTGAGACAAAAGCGGTTGACACACCCTTCCGGCATTAATCTCGGACTACTGTTTCTCGATGTGGCGCTGATGAAAGAAAGGCTTCCCATCGCCAAGCGGTTTTTCTCTACATCCACATCGGTCGGCGATGTCAACACTGCAATCATTGACCTGTTTTTCAACAAAGCCGATGCTGCCCTGGTCACCGATTTTTCCTTTGATACCGCGAGTGAATTAAACACGCAGATTGCCAATCATCTGGAGATCCTGGTCGCCTCGGAACCCATCGTCCCAATGGTCATCGGCATCAATAAATTCGTTCCCTCGGAATTTACCGAAAAAGTCGATGCGATGTCCGCCCGGTTGCACGAGCTACCTAAAACTCTTCATCTGCTATCCCTGTTCAAAGGGAAAGGTATCGCCAAAATATCCGATCAGGATCTACTCTCGGCCCGTGTGCTCAAAGAGGAGTATGAGAAACTGATAAACTCCGATCAAACGGAGTGATTGAGAACAAAAAAAACCCGCGTATGGGGAGAACACGCGGGTAAGGGTAAACCAACTTTTCAGTCGCGGTTTATTTCATTCTCGCGACACTCGACAAAATATGTGAATATACCGTTTTCCGAATCGTTCGATCCCGCACCGGTGAATGCGATCTCGACATTTGTGTTGCCCATGTAGGGGCTATTGGCGTTCGCTGTCGACGGTTCGTTAAACGGTCCTATAAATACCAGCTAACCTAGCAGGAAATGATTAAGGTTTTCTTAATTCCGGGAAGAACAGCTTTACAATAAGGCCCTGCCCATTAACGGGATCGCTCATAATGATTTTTCCTTGATGGAGTTCACAGATTTCCTTTACTATGGAAAGGCCCAATCCGGCGCCTGTATCTGTCCCCCCAGGCAGGCGATTGAGTCGTTCAAAAACCCATTTTTTCTTGTCATCCGGTATACCCGGTCCCTCATCCTCAACGGTGAGCGCCACACCACCATCGGCATGGACGATTGTGATCGTGACATGACGCCTGTTGGGGGTAAATTTTATGGCGTTGTTGACCAGGTTGCCGAGTAACAGTCCGATCAATTCCCGGTTACCCACCATGGTGACGGGTTCTCCACACTCCAGCGCCATATCGATCTCTTTACTCAAGGCCTGTGGTGAGATGTCCGCCAATACCTCTTGCGCCAACATCTCCAGATCCAGTTCCGTAAAGCTATGACGAATCTTTCCCGGCTCGATAGAAGACAGCACCAGCAATTGATTAATCACATGATTCAGATGACTCAACCCTTTCTTGATCTGCTCAAATGCCTTTTTTCCTTTTTCTTCCTGAACACCGTCAGTATTCGACTTAAGCTGTACAAGCATACCGGCTATCGGTGTCCGTAACTCATGCGCCACATCAGCGGTAAACCGACTGTTTCGGTCGATGGCTTGCTTCAATCTCACCAGCAATCCATTCAAGGCATCCACCATTCCTGCGATTTCCTTGGGTACATGCGTCGTGTGAACGGGATTGAGATGGTCATAGTCGCGTTCTTTGATCAGACGCGTCACAACCCTCAACGGTTGCAGACCCTTATGCACAACCAACCAGAGTATTACCGATAGGGGTAGGGCGATCAACAAGGGTTTTATGACATCTACAACAAAGTCGCGAACCAACTCCCTGCTTGTCATATGGCTGCGCGCAACCTGTACACGGAAGTCGTGGTTCTTAAGGTTCAATGTATAGACACGCCAACCCTGACCATTTATTTTACTGTCTGTATAGCCATCGGCGATGGAACTTGAAAGCGGAAAAACAGGTGCTTCCGGACCACGTATCATCAACCTGTTTTCGTGGGACCAGACCTGAAACAGCAGAGGAAATATATAGCCTGACTCACTCAAATCCGCCTGATACTCATCCAGATCGAACTCATCCGATTCGTGCTCTGTAGCAACCGCCAGCAGCTGAGCAACCAATGCCAATTCGGCATTATAAACCCGATCGATTTCACTGCTGGTCCTCCACCAGGTGAAATAGAGGATCGTGCCCCATAACAGCAGCATCGAAATCAGCAGCATAATCAGGAGACGCAGGCTTATTGAACGTACAACCATCTATAACTCCTTTGCACGATGATAATTCATGGCACTGAATCCGTTTCTATCCAACCGGTTCGCCATACCGACTACCGATATGTCGAACTGAGCATAAACCGTTTCCAACCGATATCCGCTATATATCAAATTAGCGGAGGGTGAGGAGGAAAAATAGGAACCGTTTTGTTATCGATACCATTAAAGTCAACACGAAAAGATTGTGCTGCTGATATATCGGGATTGGCTGTCAGAGACCTGCCATTAAGCAGAATATTATACGGACAAATATACAAAGCTTCGTGAAGCTACTATGAACAATGACCTGTTAATTCTATCGTTTTGCCACTCCACCCGCGGGCTTCTCTATGACATAGCCCACACCTCTCACGGTGCGAATCGGATGATCCCCCAGCTTCTTGCGCAGATGATGAATATGGACTTCGATGGCGTTACTCTCAACATCGTCATCCAGGCAGTATATTTTCTCACTGAGTTTTCTGCGCGACATTACGCGACCCATGTTCTCCATCAGGCTCTGGAGAATATCAAACTCCTTTACTGACAGTGACACTTCGCTGTTCTGTATGGTTACCGTATGGGCAGATGGATCCAGAATTAGATCACCATGACGCAAAATCTCTTCTTCCTGACCACTGTGGCGACGGTGGAGCGCGCGAATACGAGCACATAGCTCTTCGATATCGAATGGCTTGACCACATAGTCATCCGCACCGCCATCCAGCGCCTGTACGCGGTCGACAACCTCGGAGCGTGCCGTCAATACAAGAACGGGTATCTGATTTCCGTCCGAGCGAAGACGGGCCAAGACCTCCAATCCGGAGAGCCAGGGTATGTTTAAATCGAGCAACAACACATCATACCGGGTAGTCTTCAAAGACTGCATGGCTGAAAGACCATCACGTACCCAGTCGATCGACAATCCACGCCGCATCAACACGGTCTGGATGCCGTCGCCCAACATTTCATCGTCTTCGACAAGCAGCAGATTTATCGCACTTGACATAAATCCCCCACGCAACAATTTTTTTACTCTGGCCAATCATGCGGATGCGGGACAATCCCACCCTGCCACAGCAGGCTTTTCTCCTGTTCGTGCTGCTCCTTACTGACTTAAGTCCGCATACCGTATTGATTTAGTATTAATTCTAACTTTATCAGTCCAGCAGGTTCTTTAATTGGGAATTATATACCAATTTCACACAATATCAGAAGCTAATATTTGCGATTTATGACGGATTTCGCGAATTCTATTCCCTGCTCTTCGCTCAAAGCCATGGCTCCCAGTATGCCGTATAATGTTTATTATTGATTTGAAAGTACTTTTTTATTACGAGCCCGATCACTGACTCAGTCCGCATCAGGCCTCCTCACATGAACACGATTCTGCTCTGCAACATTTCGAGTCCGTATCTATACCTGAGCCGCCGATAGTTGGCAGACACAGGCATTCAGACGAGAAGAAAGAAGGCTACAGCGGCGGCGGTCACCAGACTGATGGTGGTGGGAAGAGTCACCAGCATGTCACCGGAGCCCAGCATCAGATAGGCGGTTTCCACCACCAGAATGGCCATAGCTACCCCCAATGCCCGTGGTGTTTGCATCCATCGGGTAACACCTGCCAATGAGATAAAGGCCAATCCCAGCAGGGCCCCTCCCATCATACCGGCAAACGCATGATTGACCGGCTCAACACTGAAATAGCCGGCGATCAGATGAGGATCGACAATCAGGATCGTTCCCCACACACTCAACATCACGATAGCGAGAATCAGCGCAAGACGCTGCAGGGTCCGGTTAGGCATGATTATCCCCAAATATCTTTTTATTTATCATGAGAATATAGAGAATTTCTCCTTCAATTACAAAGAACTTTGTTTAATTTTGAATTGTGAATTGTGGTGTTCGCTTCGCTCACAACTGATTTATAAATGGGGTGTGCACATAGCGGATGCATCAATTCAAAATTCACAATTCACAATTAACCCCTCTATCTAGAGTTCTCCTAATGTTCTATACTCCAAAACATCGGATGGAACATTTGGAGAATGCACATGCTGACCCCTACCCAGGACCGGGCCCTGACCTTTATCCGCCGCTATCTGAAAAGACGGGGATACGCCCCTTCGCTGATTGAGATTGCCGAAGGCATCGGCATCAGTTCCAAGGGCACTGCCCATCGCCATGTGCAGGCCCTGGCCGAGGCGGGCGCCATACGCCTGATAACCGGACGTAAGCGTGGCATCGAACTGGTGGAAACGGCACAGGCGTCAAAACTGAGCCTGCCCCTGTTGGGCGCCATTGCCGCAGGTCAGCCCATTGAGGCTATCCCTGGCCAGGACCGCCTCGATCTGGCCGACTACCTGCTCGGCGACAACCGCTATGCCCTGCAGGTCAAAGGAGACTCCATGATCGGTATCGGCATTCTCGATGGAGACCTGGTGATCATCGAGCGCCGTGATACCGCCGAGGATAGCGCCATCGTGGTGGCATTGATCGATGACCAGGAGGCCACCCTCAAGCGCCTCAGGCGTCTCAAGAGCGGCCGCATCAAACTGATTGCCGAAAACCCCGATATACCCCCCATGATCTATGCGGCAAAGCGGGTACGCATTCAGGGGGTATTGGTGTGTCAGCTAAGGCGATACCAATGAATGGAAAGTTTGAATTTTTAGTTATGAGTTGATGAGTGTGCTACGCACGCGTTTTTTATCTGGTGTGAGCGAAGCGAACACCAAAACTCAAAACTCTTGAGCAGTCATGCGCTACGACAACAGCCAGCCCCACACCTACTGGTCCCGCGCCATGATCCTGGTGGACATGAACGCCTTTTTCTGCAGCGTGGAACAGGTCGACCACCCGGAGCTACAGGGACGTCCTATCGGTATTACCAACGGCTCCCAGGGGACCTGTATCATCACCAGCTCCTATGAGGCACGCGCCTATGGCGTGCATACCGGCATGCGGCTGAAAGAAGCCCAACGGATCTGCCCCGGTTTTCTACAAGTACCGGCCCGCCCGGAGCGCTACGCCCAGGTCTCCTCCCGTATCATGGAGGCGCTCTCAGGCATCACCCCGGACATGGAGATCTTCTCCGTCGATGAAGCCTTCCTCGACATCACCCATTGCCAACGCCTTCTCGGTACCCCGCAGCAGATCGCAAAGCGAGCCAAGCAGAAGGTGCTGGAGGCCTCCGGGGGGGTGCTCTGCTCGGTGGGCGTCAGCGGTGATAAGACCACTGCCAAGTATGCCGCCAAACTCGACAAACCCAACGGCATGACCCTTATCCCTCCTGGTGTGGCGCAGCAGACCCTGACCAGGGTGCCGGTCACTGAATTGTGCGGTATCGCCAAGGGCATCGGCCGCTACCTGGCGGAACGGGGTGTCTATACCTGTGGCGACATGCGCCGCCTGCCTATCGGCGAGATCGGGCGACGCTTCGGCAACCCGGGACGGCGTATCTGGCTGATGACCCAGGGACTCGATCCCGAGCCGGTGCATACCGATGTCGATGCGCCGAAGTCGATCGGCCATGGCAAGGTCATGCCCCCCAACACCCGTCGGCGCAAGGTGGTCGAAACCTTCCTGTTGCATATGGTGGAGAAGGTGGCCACCCGACTGCGCCTGCACCACTTCCGCGCCAGCCTGTTTCACATCGGGGTGCGTATCGACGAGGGCTATCTCAGCCGCAAATACCGCTGTGATCCACCCACCGACCATAGCCCGGAGATCGTTGCCATGTGCCAGGACTTCCTCGATAACCACTGGGCCGGCCAGGGCTGCCACCAGGTACAGATCACCGCCCTCGATCCCAAGTACGCCGACTACCAGCTCGACTTTCTGCAGCCGGACCAGCAACGTCAGGATCGCCTCAACCAGGCCATGGACCATATCAACCAGCGCTACGGTGAGTTCACCCTCGCCCCCGTTCGCCTGCTGAGCCGGTCGAAAATGCCCAATGTCATCGCGCCGGCCTGGAAGCCGTTTGGGCACAGGGAAACCATTCTGCAGCACCCGGGCAAAACTCAAAACTCCTTAGCACGCATAGCGGGCTAAGCTATGTGCACCGCCGTCTACTATACCCTCAACGGCCAGGAGGTACGCACCAAGTTCCCCAATGCCAGGGCCTGCCTGCCGGTGAAGAACAGGCACGGCGATGCCGACCTGCTACCTTGGGGACGGCGCACCCACCAGTTCGGCAAGCTGCCATTGGGAGGCTGGGCCAGACTCGACGCCATCTATGGCGGACGCTGGGACCGCTGGCGGCCGATTCCGGTAAAACTGCTCATCAGCCAGTTCATGGAGGTGGATATGGAGGGCGCCAGCCACTGGTTCGATGTCACTCCGGGCAAATGGATCCAGGGCCTGGTGGCCCACTGGGAACACGAAAGGCGTGTCTATGTGGTCACCATCACCCCGGAGATGGAAGACGCCGCCTATGAGCGTTGGCCGCGCATACTCAGCGCAATTACCGATTGAGGAATAACAGAGCGGGAAAAAACTAGCCGCGAATGAACGCCAATCGCCGCAAAGAAGCGTAAATATTTTGTAACTGAGCAAACAAGGTTGTCCAACCGCTACATGCAAACGCAACGTACACTGGAACTCCATGCAAGTTGGTTATGATGATGTTTATTGGATGGCACAGTGATCATGCGCATTGTCATGCCATTCGCACTATTTTGCGGTGATTGGCTTCATTTGCGGTTAATCAATGTGTTTAACAAGCCATGATCACTACGTCTGACTACTCGACGAGCGCCTTCATCTCGTCAAGGATGAGTCGGGCACGCTCCGGATGCTGTTCCATCTCCCTGCTCTTGGCGGCGATCCACTGCGCCTCTTCCTGCAGCAACCGGTTCAGGTTCTCTTCATAGACAATTACCGGATAGTCCCGCTTGCGCAGTTCCACCACATAGTCGTTGAGACGCTCTTTCAGCAGCAGCCGACGGGTCTGTTGCCGGGTATCCGGATCATTGATATCGGTATATTTTGAAACCCTTTGATCAGTCACTCGAACAATATGCCAGCCGGCGGGGGTCTCTACGGGGCCTCCCAACTCGCCGATTTCAAGTGCGAAGGCCAACTCATCCAGGGCGGGAAAGCCGCTGCCCTCCTCGACCCAACCGAAGTCACCCAGGGTCTGCTTTGCCCTTGGATCGATGGAGTGGTTGAGCGCCGCCTGGTAAATGGTCAGTTCGCCTTTCTGCAGTTTTTCCATGATATCCAGCGCTGTCTTCTCATCCTTCAACACCACCATCTGCAGCTTGCGGTGCTCATTGAAGGTAATGCGTTCTTGATGTTTTATAAAATAGTCCCGGACCTCCTGCTCCGTCGGCTGCATAGCCTGCGCCAGCGCACTACGATGCTGATTGACCAGACGTGTCATACTGAATTCGGTCAGGGCGGACTGAAAACCCGGATCCCGATCCAGCCCCGCCTCTCGCCCCTTTTTCGCCAATAGGTAGTTATCTATCAGTCCATTAAGGGTTTTCAGGCGTCTGTTGATATCGATCGAGTTGTTCAAGGTAGTGAGATATTTCTTACTCTCGCCCCATGTCATTACGTTACCGTCATACTCGGCGATCACCTGCTCATCGCTGCGTATACTGTCATCTTCAATCTCAAGCTGCTTGGTGTGAATCATTACCTTAGCCCCGGCATGCAGATGCTTGCGCAATCCCTGTTTGCGCACCAGGTATTTTGCTTTTTTGACCTTTGCCTCGACCAGGGGACGCATCTTGTCATCCAGCTCGGTATCCTTGGCAAAGTGTTTCTTCACATAATCGGCAATATCTGCCTCGCTGACAGCGGTATCCGCTTTCAGGTAGTGTTTGCGATAGAGTCCCGCAAGCATGCCATCGGCATACTCCTGCAACTCCCGTTTGAAATTCGGATCCTCCAGCTTTCCCTTGCCCACGGCATCCAGATAGAGCAGGTTGACGCTGATCGCCTTGTCCAGCAGCGTCAGGATCACAGTGCGTCGTTCGGGTGTACCCAATGCCGGCGTTGACAGGCCGACTACGGCTGTACTGTTCAGTTGCGTGTTCAGTTGGGGGAAGGTGATGACCCGGTCGTCAACCCGGGCCAGGATATTGCTATCGGCTTGTGCAGGCTCTGCTGTAGGTTCTCCCCATGCGGAAGCAGCCAAGAAACAACCGACCACCAGTGTTACAAGATTTTTCATTTTTGCCTCCGACTGCCTGCCCTGCCCAACCAGGTACCCGGCCGCATCAGTAGCGGAACAGGTCTGCGGTATATAATCGATGGTTAAACAGTTGGGCGATTCAACTTAACCCTAAAAAACACGAATCATGGCTGTGAACTGAGCGGGAGGGGAAACAGGCCGTTTCCCCTCCCAATGCTGCCAGTCTATCGGCCTATTTGACAGACTGGGTTGTACTGCCGTTACCAGCCACAGGTCGAGCCGGTGCGATCAAGGGATACATCTTCCCATACGCTTTCCGACACCCGGCCTTCCGCGAGATGGAGTTTCCACTCCCGACCGTCTTCGCCGTTACAGGCCACTTCCTGCCATTCGTCGTCATGACAGCCCTGGCAGACGGTATTGCGTGGATCCGTGGAACCGAAAACTGCACCGGTCAAGTCAATCTCGACCTGATCCATGGTTTTCCGCGAAACCCGGCCTTTCATGGCGTGCTCTAACCATTCACCTTCTCCCGGGCTGACTTCATCGTTCTCATTATCGTGACAACTGAGGCAGAAGTCCTGGGTTGGATTATGGTTATCGGTAAAGGTATGGGCCCAGCTGACTGCCGCATCAAAGTCCGATGTGATGGGGATTCCGTCAAACGCCAGACCGTCACCACCGTCGCAGTTGCCGCCATCCTCACCCGGTTCGCAGACCCGTGCGGGTATCTGGGCATCCGGGTTGTCTGCCAGGGTCTCATACATATGGCAGGAACCACACTTCAGCGGGCCATGGCTGTCGTCGCTGTTGAGATAAGCCGCCTGGGCATATGTGGTGGCATCCACGCCATCCACGCCAGGACCCTGCTCCAGATGGGGCGCCACCGGATAGAGGCCGTGGATCGACTCATGACAACCCTGACAGGTGATGTCCCGGTGACCGCGCGAGTAGCGCATCAACCCCGCCTTGCGTGGATAGTTGAAGGGCGCATGGTCATTACCCGGCTGATGGCCGCTCGGCTCCACGTAGGGTGCGGTATGACAGTCGGCGCAATGGGGTTCGCCGGCTGCGAGCCAGTGGTCGCGTCCGTCGGTCGCCGCCGAGAAGGGCACTGCGGCCGCCATCGACCCGCTCAGGGTCTGCTGGGCTGCAGCCACGCAATCGTCGGTGGTACAGAAATCGAGGATACTGACACTGAAGTCGCCGTCGCCATCGAAGCTGCCACAGATCTGGAAGTCCGCCTCGCCGTTGCCATCACAGTCGGGGCCTGGTGCTGCGGCACCGGTGGTACATGCAGTGACGTCCCCCGCCACCTCTATGGTGGCCAGCTTGGCGTCGAGCGCCGGGTCGGTACTGCCGCCCAAATAGGCACAGAGCCCGGGATCGCGGCGCCAGATGGCCATGGTCTCTTCCGAGGTGCGAATCGCGCCATCGGCCGGGAAGACATTGGGATCTCTTGGATCGAGCCAGTTCAAAGCCTGTTGCGTATCTACGCCTACTGCGGCGGCAATGTCATCCAGTGAAGCCAGCGCGCGTATATTGCTTGCGCCCGGACCGGGTATGCCATCGATCAGGCTCTCCATGTTCTCGCGTTTCCAGATCTCCTGGCTCAACTGGTTGTGACAGTTGGTACACCAGATACCCCGGTCGTCGCGATCGCTGCCCGCAAGGCCTGCCTGATTGCGTGACACATTGTCGCGTAACCATTCGCCGATGGCGGTCAGATGCTCAGGCGTACCTGCACCGTCGATATCCTTGAACGGATTGGAGTGAACATCGCGGCCTACGAAACAACCGCCGGCGCCCAAACGGTTATCCGTATCGGCATAGAAGTTGTCTCCCGTCTCGGTGATGGGATAGCCCGCCATGTCACCATTGGAACGATGGGCTGGATGACATCCCTGACAGCCGCCGAAACGGCCGAGACTGTCACTGAATGCGATCGGACCGCCCTCGCCTACACCGCGATGGGTCTGATGAATCGCCTCGGACATGGGCAGAATGACCTTATTGTTACCCTCATCATCGATAAAGGAGGCCGACTTGACCTGGGCGATGACGTTATCCGCATGGCAACGTTGACAAAGCACGGTGGTATTGCCGATTCGTGTGCTTTGCGCAAATACCGGTCGGTTGTTTTGCGCCGATAGATCGGCCGCTAAGGCATCGCACTCCGCCGGTGTACCGCAGGCAGGGTAATTATCCAGGAAACCCGTGCCATGGCTCATGTCATGCAGGCCGAGAATACTGATGGCCGCACTCTTGAGTCGCGGATACCAATCCGAGTCGCCAGGGCCTATGCCGTAGTAGCTCATCCAGAAATTGTACTCCTGCTGAACCTTGGCCCAGATTTCATCCCCGCTCTTATGGGGAGAATTAGTGGTATCCACCTCCGAATGGCAGCGCTCGCAGTTGGGGATATCGATGGGGGCGGTACCGAAGCCCTCCACAGGTATACCATTCTGCATCACAGGTTCACCCATGCCGCCCGGCTGAGTGGGATCGTAATGGCGCAGCTTGGCCCTCATCGCAACGAAGGGGCGTACAGAGTCCTCGAACATCGCGCCCGGATCGGCAAAGAAGTTGATGGAATCCTCGAACGGGGTCAACGGGAGCCCCAAGGCCTCCCATATCCTGGGCGAGGTCAGGGTGATCGGCAGGTTCTCCAACACCTTCATCTGGGTATAGACAACAGTGCCATGCTCACCGGAGAAGGTCAGCACGTTGCCGTTGGATGCACCACCACAGTCATTCGGTACGGCAGGATTGCTTGGTACGCCATCGGGATGAGAAACAGGCCCCATGGGATGGAGGCCGGCTCCGCAATCCGCGGGATACTCGATATGGCCGGTTACGCCGAGTCGAATCTTATCGCTCTCCGCGGTTGAATTGTTTGGATTGGCACCCTCCAGGTCGGCATAGATATAGAGATGATTCCAGACTGCATTCCAGTAGTTGTCGGTCGGATCATCGAAATCGCCATCGCCCACCATAGCGCCGCTGACACCGTTCCAGGTCGGGTTGCCGTCTTGACCTGAAATCACTAACGAACCGTCGGGATTGACCGCCGCGGAATCGGCAAGGGTATTCCACATCAGCAGTGAATTGCCCTCTGTCGCACTGATCAGTGTTGAGGTCTGCGGTACTACCTGCGGGCGGGTTTCGCGGGGCTGTGCATCATGCCAATATTCGAGCACATATTTTTGGAAATCCCCATTCGCATCGAGATCGGGGTCACGCAAAACAGTCTGGCGCCCCAAAGCATCCAGGCCTACCGAGGGATCTCCCTCCAGAAGGCGCGCGAAGGCCGTCTGCCCTTCGTCACTCTGCTGCGTCTTCACAACCTGGGCAAGAATTGAGTTGTAGGGAGGGAGCACACAACAGTAAGCGAACTCAAACCCGGTACAGTGCATACCGAGCTCATAGTTCATCATGATATTGAAACTGTTCTTTGGGCGTAGCGCCTGGCCATTACCGTCGTCATCTTCGGTATCTTCCCCTTCCTCTTCGACTTCTTCTTCCTCTTCCTCGTCCTTCCTGCGCTCATCCTCTTCGCTACTGTATTTGTCTTCCTCGTGATTTTCCTCTCCTTCATCTCTGCTCGCCCAGCTATTGTCCATGGCGAAAATCAGCATGAAGATAAACGAAATCGCGAGTGTTACGAAGCGATGAGATTTATTGCGTCGTGATTGATTGAACTTCATAATCGAACCCCTCCATGAAGCTGTACGATTTTTATGTAGGACGAGTACTCCGGCGGCGCTATACGTCCACGATTAGCTCACATTGAATGTGATGACCCTCCTGCCCAATAGCTACCAAATTAAATGAATAACCAACAATAACTACTTGTATTAATTTGTTTTTTATCCGGCACTCATTAATACTGCATTGGCCTTTTTGGGCAGGTAGTCCCAAAATTAGCAAAATAAGATTAAGAGAAACTTAAAGAGTTGAGGGTTTGGGAAAAGAAATACTAGGCTGGGTCTAAAGATGTGACCCAGTTCATGCTCTAAAATCTGACAAGACAGTGCTTACGCTTCGCTCAGTTGACAGTCCCCGATGCATTTTTACCGCAGGCACCCTACTTCTGCATTACCTGGTGAACGATCGAAGCGGCTTCCTCACTGTCCCATTCGACAGGACCGATCGCCTTATAGCGCAAGCGCCCCTGACCATCAACGAGAAAACTGCTCGGAAAGACCTTGACCTCCCACGCATTGGCTGCGACTCGACTTGGATCAAGTAGAACGGGAAAATTGAGTTTTAAGCGAGCCGCCATTTTACTTACACGACGTTCGCTCTCCTCGACATTGATGGCCAAGATGACGAAATCGGACTGGTTCATCGCCTCTTTCAACCTGATCAGGGACGGCATCTCCTCAATACAGGGGGGGCACCAGGTTGTCCAGAAGTTGAGTAAAACCGTTTTGCCTTTGAGATCGCTGATTTTGACTTGATTGCCTTTTATGTCTTGAAGAACCAGGGGGGGGGCGGGATGATCCGGCAATACAACCTCAAGCCAGCCACCACGGGCCAGGCCGCCGGATGAAATTAAAAACAGGATCAACACCTGTATGAGATCAATAAAGTATGACCTTTTGAACAGATTCATGGTGATTTATTCTTAAACCAGTATCAATTGTTCGACCGCCTGATGCAGAGTATTCATGCAGTTGACTTTAAATAATACATAAAAATCGGTCTCTAGGGCCTGTTAAAACTAATCCAATTGGCCCTGTTGTGCCTGAAAAAGCGCCAATCAAGGCGCACCCCAAGGGCACTTCCTTCGGGGCGCACCCCAAGGGCACTTCCTTCGGGGCGCACCCCAAGGGCACTTCCTTCGGGGCGCAACCCGAAGGGCTGGGGCTATTTTTCCGCCCAGCGGCGTTATCATTCGCTCATGTAGCATAACTACACCTCGCTCATTCTGCCTTGCTGGGCAAAAAAATAGTCCCAGCAGGGCCGATTGGATTAGTGTTAACAGGCCCTAGCTTAATGATAAAAAAGTAGATTTCTAAACTTTACTCTATTTTTTGCATGAGAGTTTGGAAGGGTCAAAATGTAACTAAAGTTTTACAAATCGAAGACGATATGTCTTGCAACCATGGAGTTTATGGTTACGGCAAAGCAAAACAAAAAGCATATTTGCTGTAATGAATCGTCCACAGGCGGCTTGTGGGCAAGGTTATACGGCGCATACGAACTATAAAAATATCAGCGCCAGGAATTGGAATATGGATCATCCATATCAGGGAAACGATCATGTCAGTTCTTCATAATATGTCGATTCGCACAAAGCAGTGGTTCGGATTCGGACTCATTCTGTGTGTGCTTGCAACCACTTCCATTATCACACTCATAAGTCTGGGTAATGTTGAACAAAGCGTGAACCAGGTGGTGCGCGAGAGTCAGCCACGTTTAATCCTGACCAAAGACCTGGCAAAAAGCCTGAAACAATCTACGGAATCTTTGGCTTTTTATCTTCTTACGAAGGATGAGTCACAGCTACAGGACTTCTCAAGTCAAAGGGACCAAACGAAAGACATACTTCAATCATTGATAACCAAGAGTATAGAGGCGGAGGATACCGCTTCATCACAACTACTCAAGCAGTTGCGCGACAAACTGAACCAGTATGAACAGACAGCCGCAGCGTTACTCAATCAGACAGCCACGCATGAAGGTAACTTTCCAGGTATTGCCTATGCCAATATGAACATTAATCCTATCAGCCGGGAACAGATGCAACTGGCATCCCAAATGATTCTTTCCGAAATGGAAGAATACGCGGACGAAGAACGGAAACAGATCCTGTATCATCTTACCGAGCTGCGGTATGCCTGGAGCAATATCATGAACGGCATACGCGGCTATCTCGCTTTTCGCAGTGATTCGAATATTAATGACTTGAACCTTTACCTGGACAGGACAAAAAAACTGGTCAGGGTAATCAGTTCAAAGAGTGAACAACTGACATTGGATCAAGCTGATTCCATTGAGCAATTTATGGATAACATGGTCCGTTTCGATGAACACTACAAGAGGCTGCTTGAGATACATGGGAGTAATCAGTGGCGCAGTGATGCATGGCTTGTACGTAGCCAGATCACACCACTATTGATGACAACGGATCAACATCTTGAGCAGTTGGTCGCTCATCATGAGTCGACTATCTCACACACAAGCCAACACCTGATCGAGGATGCCAGTTCAACGACAACACTTGTAATCAGTCTGTTGCTGTTTGGACTTGTGATCGGATTTTCGATAAGTTGGCTGACCACACGTCTTATCTACAATCCGATCCTGAAGGCGGTCAAGACCATGCAAGACATTGCCATCGGCGATGGTGATCTGATGAAGCGATTGGAAAAGAAAGGCAATGATGAACTTGGACTGCTTGCTGAAAGCTTTAACCAGTTTGTTGACAAGATCCGCAAACTGATACAGCAGACGGCGCAATCGACTGAATCGGTAATCAACGCTGTTGCGCAAACATCGGATAATACCAGCCAGATCAGTCGTCGCATCCAGAAGCAGGAAAATGAAACTGACCAGGTTGCCACTACTATGACCCAAATGACGGCCTGCGTAGCCAAAATAGCACAAAATGCAACTACTGCCGAAGAAGCCACTAAGGCAGCCACTGCTGAAGCACATACAGGCTGCAAAGTAATCAAGCAGACAGCAGATGCCGTGCAGGCGCTGGCTGATGAAGTGGAACTTGCAGAAAATTCGATTCTGGGTGTGGAACAGGAGAGCGCTCGTATAGGATCGGTCCTGGATGTCATAAAAAGCATTGCCGAGCAGACCAATCTACTTGCCCTTAATGCCGCTATCGAAGCAGCAAGAGCGGGAGAGCAAGGGCGTGGTTTTGCAGTTGTAGCCGACGAGGTGCGTGGGCTTGCCAATCGCACGCATCAATCGACAGGCGAGATCGAGTCAATGATACAGGCGCTGCAGAACGGCACACAGCAGGCGGTATCCGTGATGGCTGCCGGCAGGGAGAAAGTGGACAGCAGAGTTCTGCAGGCAACAGAGGCACTTCATTCGCTGAGCGAGATAAATAAGGCTATCGAGACGATCAACGATATGAACACCCAGATCGCCACCGCGGCAGAGGAGCAGTGCTCGGTGGTGGAAGAGATCAACAAGAGCATTATCAATATCAGCGAAAACGGCAAGCAGACCTCACAACGGGCAAAAGATACCTCTGATACTGCCAATGACCTGGGGACACTAGCCTCCGATCTGCAAAGGATTGTTCAGCAGTTTAAATTTTCCGGCGATAGTGGGTTTGATTTCAGCTCCGCAAAGTCAGCCCACTTGGCATGGAAAACAAGAGTACGTTCCTTTCTCGATGGCAAGCAATCCCTCTCCCATGAAGAAGCGGTCTCGCACCATGATTGCGCCCTCGGCAAATGGTACTACTCAGAAGCGCTTAATCGATATGGCGATGTTGCTGAAATACATGCGATAGAACAACCCCATCAGCAGTTACATTCACTGATAAGGGAAATTATCAAGCATATGGAAAGCGGGAATACTGACAGAGCGGAGGACCTCTATAATGAAATTGAGCCTCTGTCAGGCGAAATCATAGGCCTATTGAATAGGGTCGAACGGAAAATAGCAGTCGGTTGACGGGGACGGTTCAAGGCATAGTGTTTCCCTGTCACTTCTTGCTGCTGCGGCCATGCTTCTGCCACAGCAGTAGACCAAGTGTGGTCGCGCCCAACGCAATGCCGGCAGACAATATCATACGCGCCAACCACTCGGGCCAGGCGGGTTGCGGTGTAAGAAGTGCCGCGCTGCCGACGACTATCAACCAAAATGAGGTTTTTCCAAGAAGTGCGGATTTCAAACTATTATCACCCTGACAGACGATAACCATAGCGTGGCCAAGCCTGATGGATCGTGAAATATCAATAATATCCATCGGTAAATATAATACCTGAATCGTATATACTCTTATATCACAACCGATATAGTTGCGAAACAAATCCTGAGCATGGCTCACCTCTACTACATCCATGACCCAATGTGCAGTTGGTGCTGGGGATTTCGCCCGGTACTCGAGGTACTTCTGTCACGGCTACCCGGCAACATCACGAGCAGCCGCCTGTTAGGCGGGCTGGCGGCGGATTCATCGCAACCGATGCCGGATGATCTGCGGATAAGGTTGCAGAGCACATGGCGGAGGATTGGGAAGCGTATACCGTCGACCCGCTTCAATTTTGATTTTTGGGCTCGGAATACGCCCAGAAGGTCCACCTACCCTGCCTGCCGCGCAGTCATCGCCGCCAGGTCGATTGATCCAGAAATGGAAGATAGCATGATAGTGGCTATTCAGCAGGCCTACTACCTGCAGGCGAGAAATCCTTCAGATGACGCTACTCTCATCGAACTTGCGATGGAAATAGGTCTGAACAAACAGCAATTTTCCAAACTGCTGAACCATTCCTCCACACAGCAAAAGCTCGACTCGGAGATTGCACAGTCACTCCGCCTGGGTGCGCGCAGCTTCCCCTCACTTGTGTTTCAGCATGAAGAGGGCTACTGGCCGGTTGCCATTGACTATTTGAATGCGGAGCCGATGCTGGAACTCATTCACAATCTCATTGATACTGATTTCTGACCCGGGGGATTGACTTCAAAACTCTCACGGGTAACACTCCGCCGCCATGCTGACTAAAGAGAAGTTAGACAAACTCCGCAAAGATATCGTATTCACGGAAGAGCTGTCCGGTGAGCGTCTGCAATTTCATTCCACCTGGGGCATCTTTTCACCACGCGAGATCGACGAAGGGACCAGGCTTCTGGTGGATCGTTTACGGATCGCTCCCACAGACGACTGCCTAGACCTGGGCTGTGGCTACGGCCCAATAGGCCTCTATATGGCC
Organism: Candidatus Thiodiazotropha sp.; assembly: GCA_040506195.1. GTDB lineage: Bacteria > Pseudomonadota > Gammaproteobacteria > Chromatiales > Chromatiaceae > Thiodiazotropha. The sequence continues at coordinate 276,772 of JBEVXH010000002.1, forward strand.
CGACGGGCTCCGCAGGGACAGACCCTGATGGTCGACAAGGATTTCATGGCGGTCAACTACAGCAACGACAATGCTGAACGTAACCGATTGACAAACGCCAAAGCCATCCTCAGCAACGCTTTCGATCAAATAGATCCAAGCTTGCGCTTCAATGTCATCGCATCCAATATCCCTGCCAAAGTGGGCAAAGAGATGCTCAGTCTGATTTTGCATGATGCCAGGCAACGCCTCAAACCGGGCGGTAAACTCTATGTCGTAACCATCAATGGTCTAAGACAGTACATGAAACGCAATCTCAACGAGATTTTCGGTAACTATGAGAAGCTTAAGCAAGGCAAAAGTTATACCGTAGCGTTGGCGGTCAACAAGTTATCCCTGTGATATGGTCAATAGTCTGCAAATGCAGCGGCCTATTCACTGGAAAGACATTTCAATACATGAGAAACCGCAACCAAACCAAAGCTGGCAGTGACGGTCATCACAGAACCATATCCACCGCAGTTCAATGAACTCTCCATGTTCATCGGCCTTTCCAGGCAAACCTCCCCATTGTCATCAGGATAGCGCTGCTGCTCTGTTGAATAGACACAGGGCACATCGAATCGACGTTTGACATTGGTTGGAAAACCATACTGCCTGCGAAGCAATTTGCGGCACTTGGAAAGCAGTGGGTCCTGTTCACTGCGACTCAGGTCAGCCAGTTTGATCTTTGTAGGATCACTTTGCCCCCCTGCACCACCTACCGTAATAACGGCTATCCTGTATCTGCGGCAGCAGGCTATCAAAGCAGCCTTGATGCGAAAGCTGTCGATGCAATCGATTACGTAATCAAATCCACCGGCAACAAATGTTTGCAGTGACTCCAACTCGATAAATTGCTCCACGGCATTAACCCGACAGCTGGAGTTGATTGCCAAGACTCGTTCTGCGAGCGCCGATACTTTGGCTTTTCCGAAATCACCCTCAACCGCATGCAGCTGGCGGTTAACATTCGATTCAGCTATATGATCCATATCATAGAGAGATATCGCACCTATGCCACTGCGCGCAAGGGCTTCCACAGCCCATGAGCCGACACCACCCACTCCGGCCACGGCGACATGAGAATGAGAAAACCGCTCCAATGCCCGACTGCCATAGAGCCGTGCTATACCGCCAAATCGCCTTTCACTGTACAAATCAGACAATTCCTTGGATGGTTGGACCAGAAATGGCATTCATTAAAATTAATAAATAATTGATTATGAAATAGCTGCTTGATCTTTGTTAAGTTCCTTCAGGAGTTCTGTAAAACGGGCACTCAATGCCTCCAACTCGGTAATTCTTTTCTGTGCATACTCTGTGTTACCCATCTTATTGATACTGATGATTTTATATCCGAGCGCATGTATCTGTTCATGCAGCCTGTTGAGTTCAGTGTACTGCGGCAAACTGCCATACTGAATAAACCCAACACCATTGAACCAATAACTGAAGCTGCAATGCTTGCTATCCAATTGGCTATGGTTTATTGCCTCATCGCGATTCACATACCCGACCAGATTGCCCACCCATCGTTGATGACTGGTCAGCGCCACATCAAGATCGACATGATGACTCTGAGTCACTCTGTTTTTAAGGCTCTGCCACAGTTGATTGTCTTGCCATTGCATCAACCATGCCGGGATCTCATTTGCCGGCATCGGTCTGGCAATACCATAACCCTGACCTAATCGACAACCCAACTGAAGTAGTGCAATGGCATGTTCCATGGATTCCACACCTTCCGCAATGACCGGATGCTGGAAAGCATGCGCAAGGCGAACCACGCTATCAACGATGGTTAGATCCTGAGGATCATCCAGCATGTCCCGCACAAAATTCTGATCTATTTTGAGTATATCGACAGGAAGACGATGAAAATAGGCAAGGGAAGAGTAGCCCGTACCGAAATCATCCAAAGAAATCTTAACGCCCAACTCACGGCACTCCGACAGGGTGTGATAGATAACATTCGTGTCATCTATAGAAGCGGTTTCGAGAATTTCCAGTTCGAGCATGTCGGGAGTTACATCTGCATACTTTTCAAACTGCTCCCGAATATACTCGGTGAAGCCAGGATACTGCAGATGATGTGGACTTATATTTATACTGACCGGGAGCTGAAGCCCCATTTTTTGCCATTGACTAATCTGCTGCAATGCATGATCGAAAACCCACTGACCCAGCTCGATCTCCAAGTCCGTTTTAGTGATAATGGATAGAAAATCACCGGGCGGGATAATGCCCGCTTCCGGTTGCAGCCACCGGATCAAGGCCTCTACGCCTATAACATCACAACTGAACATATCAACCTTGGGTTGAAAGTAAAGCGTGAATTCCTGCTTAGACAGTGCGTTCCTGAGCAGCTTGATATTTTTACGATTGGCCTTTATCTGCTTGTCATGCAGTGGGTCAAACAGATGGTAGCAGTTCTTACCCGCCTCCTTTGCCCAATACATTGCCTGATCAGCGTGCCGCAGCAGGATGTCCGCGTCCACATCATCCTCCGGGTATACGGTCAGGCCAATACTTGCATTGACTTCCAGAGCCGTATCATCCAAGTGTATGGGTTCTGCTATAACCGCCAATACCCTGTCCAGAACCAAAATGCACTCATCCACACTCGTCAGATTAGTCAGTATCAATACGAACTCGTCTCCACCGATGCGTGATACCGTGTCCTCCTCACGCAATACGCCTTCTAGCCGGCGCGCTATTTCAATCAAGATCTTGTCGCCTGAATCATGGCCAAATCGGTCATTGATCGGCTTGAAACCATCGAGATCCAGATAACAAACCCCCACACTGGTTGCGTTTCGCTTACTGAATGCAATCGCCTGGCGTAGCCTGTCGGTTTTCAGACGCCGGTTGGGTAAGCCGGTCAATTGATCGTAATGTGCGATATGTTCAAGTTCCGCTTCAGCCTTTTTTCTGTCCGTTATATCGTGAACGATTGAATAGAGCACCTGCTTGCCATTCGAGATGAAGGGACCAGAATGCACTTCGACATCCCTGACCTCCCCTGACGCCAGGGCATGACGAAAAATGAAGTGGTTGCGTTCTTCTTTTCTAGCCCTGCTCATTTCCTGAGAAATTTCCTCTTTGCTGAGCATATTGATGTCATTGATACTCATTTTCAAGAGCTGTTCAATGGTATAGCCGTAATACTCGGCAGCGGCCCTGTTCGCTGTGAGAATAGAGCCCGAGTCGGGGTCGATCGTCAGCATCACCGCCTTGTTGGCCTCGAACAACATTCTGGAGCGTTCTTCACTCATACGCAGCGCTTCAGACAAACCTTTCTCCCGTTCAAGTGCCTCCAGCAGATCATGATTACTTGCCTGCAGCGTCTGATTTGCCGTCTCGAGCTGTCGTGTACGCGCCTCAACTTTCTCTTCCAACTCGATACCTGAGCGCCTGAGGGCGTCAATCTGTCCTTCGATTGTACTTCCCATTTCCTGCAATGCATGGGAGAGAGTGCCGATCTCATCTTCACTATGTATCTTAACCGGTTGTTCGAATCTGCCATCGGTTATGGATGCCGCATACTCGGACAGCTGTTTAACAGGCTCTACAAACTGTTTACGCATAAAGAAATTGAGAAGTAATGCGATAGCGATGAATGTAAGCAAAAAATTGAAAACAACCTGCCTGACTGCCTGCATCACCTTGTCATCGATGACTTCGGTAGAAAAGCCGAGCCGGATAACGCCTACTGTTATAGCTTGGTCAATGACGGGTATGGAAACATCATAATAGCTCTTGCCGTCGGACCGCTCGTGGATCTGCCACAAAGGCTGGTCAGCAGACAAGGTATTGATTGTCACAGTATCGTTATATTTCTGCCCGATCTGTGCATTATCACTGTGAAACAGCACCAGACCGGATTGGTCAGTAACGCTTGCATACTCAATATGAGGATTCTTATCGACTACTTCCTTAAGCTTTCCATCCATCCCTGAGAGTGACTCGAGCGGCAATCCCAAAGCCAGCAGTTCATCAAGCACACCTTCAATGCTATGACCAATGCCAAAACTGCCCGTCAACAGAGCATCGGTATAATTTGAGCGAAAACTGTTTATATTCACTACGGAGCTGAGCAGTAACGAGAGCGCGAGGGTACCGATAGTCACCAGCAGTATCTTCCGGTTTAGTCTCATTAACTACCGCCTTGGCAATGTGTTACAAAGGGAATTCATTTACGAATATTCTCTCCCGCCAATTGCAGCAGGCCTACAGGTACAGCGATACCGAACTGTCTTGCCTTGTGCAGATCGACCGCATAACCATATCGTGCCAGCCATTGGGGAAAAATCCGCTTGATCGGCTTGCCTTCGAAAAGATCGCGGATCATATCAGCCGCTTGTCGTCCCATGCTGCGGTGAGAGGGAAATATTGCCGCCATTGCTCCCCAGTCCTGCATAACATCGTTCTTGACGAGACCGATCAGCGGCTTACTTGAATATGCATAGACCATTTCTGCGAACTGGCGTCGGGCACCCAGCTGATCATGGGGTTTCATGAACAGATCCACTTGAGAATCGAGCTCCTTGATGAGAGGCAGCGCTATCTCCGCCATGCGCCTGTCACCCTCCTCCCCCTTTACCAAAGGCACTCTGCGGAAAATCACTTCCAGATCCTTGAACTGGGGATCATCATCCAGCATCGCCTTAATCCAGGCATTATAGCTGTGGGATTGGGGCATATCGGCATAGATCAACCCGATCCGCTTTGCCTGGGGCATCAGTTCCCGGATAAAACGAAATCTTGATTTTACAGGTACAGGATAGCTGACACCGGTAAAATTGCTCTTCGGTGGAATGTCGAAACCGTCTATCACACCTATACCCACCGGGTCGGTTGGAGAAGCGAACACAACCGATTGGGTTCCGCCGTACAGCACCTGCTTGGCGGCTACGGTTGCTGTGGTGCCGCCCATGTAATAAACATCATAGTCTTTGGCGGCTTCCGTTTTCAGGATCGCCGCGCCCTTGCTGACGTCATTGCCCGCTGTATGAAAAGAGAGCTGAAGATTCTCTCCCTCTACATAGCCGTAATGCTCGAGGGACTCCAACATTGCGAGGCGGACATCCATATAGGGGCTGCCTTGCTGGGAATCAAGAATGAACAGGTGATAGAGCCTACCGGTTTGTGGAGCGGATAGAAGTTCGCCAGCCCCGCCCAGCAGCAGCAATAAAAAGCAGTAACGGAATAGAGTTGCTACTGATGACAACAAGTACACCTCCAGATGAACACAGTCAAATAGAACCAGTGCTTCCTGCATCGATCAGGCAAATACCAAACAGGCCTTACCAAGATACCTGGGTTAGACACAGATGCCTCTACGGAAAACGCAACCCATTTCTGAGGCATTCGTATTGTGATGCCTAATAAGTAAATTGTCGGCAAAATAGCGCCGCTCTGAAATAGCCATGGTCCAATAAGCGGCAGAAGTACTATACAATCCAAATATAAAAAACATCAATAGATATATGTATCTTATTGTTTATTAATGGATATCACAACAACTACAGGACTCGTTTTGAAACATGGGCTGTTTCACAGCTCACCTGCGGTTACATCTTGTTACAAGTGGATACACCCGTGAGAGGATCTTCTTTGCCCGGCGATGCACACTCGATCTCAAGGACAACCCGTCCGACAACACTATCGTTCATACGAGGAGATCATCATGGGAAAGACTCTAATTATCACACTTGTCGTATTGGTTGCGCTGTTGATCAGCGGTGTGGCAATTGCACGATATAAAGGCTATTGCACCGGACCTGAAGGGCGTATCGGTTGGATGACGGACCGTATCGACAGGCAACTCGATCTCGACGACTCTCAGCGGCAATATCTTGCTCAACTCAAAGATCAGATAGTACTCAGCGCGAATGAATTGAGGAGGGATGGATCGACCTATGCGGATCAAGCCATTGACCTGCTTGAAAGCTCAGAATTTGATCGCGAAAAGGCCCGCACTCTGCTGATGCAAAAACAGGCTCAACTGGCCAGTCTCAGTCCCGGCGTTATAGATGCCTTCGCCGATTTCAGTAATAATCTCAATCAAAGCCAACGGGATAAACTACAATCGATGATCAAACGCCACCGTGAACATCGTCATTGCAAATTCGCCTGCGGCGATAGCAAGCAATTGACACAGGAGTGAATAGCCATGCCCCCCTCACCTCACAGGGGGGAGGCAGACTGAATCTTGATCGATCATCGCACATAGTAGAAGCCTGAAATCAATCTCAATCTTTTTAAACCATCAACCGAGCACTGGAATTAGTGATGCCCCGCATCTTACTGATCGATGATGACCAGGAACTGGCCACACCGCTGAAAGAGTACTTCTCCCTGTATGACTTGGAGTTGGAAGCGGTCACGCTCCCATCGGAAGGCTTGAAACGTATTGAGCATACAAATCCGGATCTGGTGATTCTCGACATCATGTTACCGGAAATGGATGGTTTTGAAGTATGCCGCACTATCCGCAGACAGAGCAGCCTGCCCATTCTTATGCTTACCGCGCGGGGAGAGGTAATGGATCGGATTGTCGGTCTGGAACTGGGAGCGGATGATTACCTGGCTAAACCGTTCGAACCCAGAGAGTTGGTCGCCAGAATACAGAATATCCTTAAACGCAGCCGGTCACAACCAAATGAGGAGCAAGAGATCGTGCTTGGCGCGCTACGACTCGATCTGGTGCGACAGGATGCCTTTATCGAGGGACGAAGCCTGAATCTCACAACCCTCGAATATCGATTGCTGGCCTTGCTGGCGCAACATCCGGGCCGGGTATACAGCCGTGACGAAATACTGACTGCCGTAAAGGGGATAGAGGCCGATCTCTACACCCGTTCCGTTGATATCCTGGTAAGCCGTCTGCGGCAAAAACTAAAACCGCTTGACTATATCAAGACAGTATGGGGAACCGGATACCGCCTGGTGGGCCCTGAAACATGAACGGACGACATAGTCTCAGCGGCCGCCTGATCTTATTGTTTATCTGTATCAGTATCCTGGTCGCGCTGACGGTGCGAACAGGATTCCGTTACGGCATCCGGGGGGAGTTTCGTTCCCTGGCGGAACCCCATCTGTCGGAATATATCGAACACCTGGTAAAAGAGATCGGTTCCCCACCCGATCCCATAGCCGCGGAAAAACTGGCGGAACGCCTGCAAATCGATATTCAGATCCAGGCCAAGGGTCAAAGCTGGTCCAACAACGGCGGCATCATCAATACAGAAAGATTGGTGTTCCATTCCCACTATCTCAGCGCCGGCCGATTGGTCGAAATCAACCATGACGAGCATCGATTTATGCTGCGTCTGCAGGATAACGACAGCACCATTCTGCTGATGACCCGGAATCGTCTGGACAGCGGCTCCTTGGCACTGGTGATCGGAGTGACAATTATTACCGTTTTGCTCCTCATTGCCCTCACCTACCATCTGGTAAAGCGTCTGTTTCAACCATTACGGGACATAGGCCGGAGTGTAGCCAGATTCGGCTCCGGCGAACTCGACCACCGTATCGCCGTAAAACGCCGGGATGAGCTGGGAGATCTGGCCGACAGCATCAATACCATGGCGGACGAGATCGAGGCGATGATGGAGGCAAAGCGCCAACTGTTATTGGCCATAAGCCATGAACTTCGCTCCCCGCTGACCCGGGCACGCCTGAATGCTGAATTGCTACAGGCCGGTGAACCCCGCGACAGGATTATTGCAGATCTGCAGCTGCTGGAGCAGGAACTTGCTGAATTATTGGAGACTGAACGCCTCGGCAGCAGGCATGCCAAACTCGATCTGCAGCCAGTCGATCCCGGACAGATCATCGATTCCGTCATTCAGCAGTACTTCTCCAGCGCAACCATACGCTGTAACCATGAAAACGACAGTGTATCGATGCTATTGGACCCGGTACGCATCCGCCTGCTGATAAAAAACCTGCTGGAGAATGCGCTGAGACACACACCTGAATCCGGTGAACCGGTGCGGATCGACAGCCGGATTAGCGACCGGATTTGGCGAGTCAGTGTCAAGGACCAGGGGGAAGGTATTCCGAAGGAACACCTGCCACATCTCACAGAGCCCTTTTACCGTGTCGATAAGGCGCGCCAAAGAGAGACCGGGGGGTATGGCCTGGGACTCTATCTCTGTCGTGTCATCGCCGAGGCGCATAGAGGAGGCTTGCATATTGAGAGCGAACCGAACATGGGAACCCGGGTCTTCATCACCCTGCCATTTGACGGGGCAATTACCGGATCACCATCAAAGCCCGGGGTCTAAGATACAAGACAGCTATAAGAATCAACCCGGCAGTGAGATGCCTGTTACCTTCTTATACAGTGAGACCGCATAGGAATCAGTCATTCCAGAGACAAAATCGGTCAAACGCAACAAACGTGTGTAGTGATCCTTGGCTGGTTGGCCATGGGGCCCGATGAACTGTTCCGGAATCAGTCGAATCATCATCTGGCTGCGTGGGCTGGCGCGCTCACCTTGGGCCGCCACATCATCAATGATAGGGATAAAACGCTCCAGCAGTTCACTGATCACCTGAAAACCGGCAGTCTCTATCTCGATCACCTCCGGAGCTATATAGATCTTTTCATGCGCAACCTCTATCAGACGGTCCATCTCGGCACGGTGTGGAATCCGGCTCATTAACGGCAGATCGAACTGGCCCGCCAGCATCGCCTCCTCATGATCGAGAAAGCAGTGCAGAATCTCACTGATCGCCTGGCTGATCACCTTGGCCCGCAAAAACTCGATCTTCTCTTTATCCCCTGTTATGCGGTTCAGGCGTTTGTGTCTTGAGGACGAATCGGGCAATACTGCACTGAACAGCTCCATCGCCTCGTGATAACTGAGATGTCCCAGGCGATAGCCATCTTCGATATCGATGACCCGATAACAGATATCATCGGCCGCCTCCACCAGAAACGCCAGTGGATGTCGATGCCAAATAGCCAACACCGGATCCCGGCGCAACAACCCCACTGTCTCGGATACCTCGCTGAAGAGGTCCTGGTCCTCCGCTGTGAAACCCGGTTTTTTCGCACTGACACCCTGGAAGCGCCCGTTTCCGATACATGATTCGCGGGGATACTTGGTAAATGCCGCAAGTGTGGCGCAAGTCAGTTGCAGTCCACCGGGATTATCCCTGTTCTGCAGCCGGGTCAAGACACGAAAGCCTTGCGAGTTACCCTCAAAATTGAGGAAGTCCTCGCGCTGGCTGCCCTGTAATACGGCAACACGCTGTTTACCGTATTCACCATTCTCCGCCCAGTGCCGGATCGCATCTTCACCGGAATGGCCGAACGGAGGGTTACCGATGTCATGGGCCAGACATGCCGCTGCACAGATATCGCCAAAATCCGAGGCCTCATTCTCTTTTAGCTTGTGACGGGCGATGATCTGTTCCCCGACCAGGGTACCCAGGGACCGGCCAACACTGGAAGACTCAAGACTGTGGGTCAAACGGGTACGCACATAGTCGACTTTCGAAAGGGGAAAGATCTGCGTCTTATCCTGCATCCGCCTGAATGCCGAGGAAAAGACGATCCTGTCCAGATCACGCTGAAAATCAGTACGCGTGGAGCTGGCGGTCGAGTGATCGCTCGAACCCAGGCGTTTGCGAGAAAGTAATTGAGTCCAGTTCATCGACATGCGGCCATTCTAACCTAGTGTCCGTTGGGATACAGCCTTAAAGCGGCAAGCCGCGAATGAACGCCAATCACCGCACAATTAGCGCGAAATAGTATGAGTGATTGAGAGGTTATCGTCTGCATTCAGACGCAGGAATGAGATATCTGCGATTCAGCCGGAGTGATATCCATTTGCGCTTGTTTGCGGTGATTGGCGATCATTCGCGGCTAAATCATATAAAGGGCCTGGAACGCGGGTGTAGTGTCCTATACTAGGGCCGGGTCGGGTCACTCACCAGGATGTCATCGATACGCTCACGAAAACCTATTGCCAGGAGACCTGCCGCGGCGATCAGCAACGCCCCTGTAACGAACTGCCCGGTCAAGGTCTCCTGCCAGAAGAGATACCCATATCCGGCACCGAATAATACGGATGAGTAGGTCATGGGGCTTACCGTGGCCGCGGATGCGATGGCGTAACCGCGAGTCAGCATCAACTGCCCCAGGGTGCCCAACAGACCGATCAAGGCCAACCAGCCCCATTCGGCCGCGGTCGGCTGCCGCCAGCCCCAGAACATGGGGATCGATGAAATCAGGCTGCTTAGCAGGGCAAAATAGAATACCACTCGTACTGAGGGTTCACTGCGTCCAAGACGCCTGAGCGTCACTTTGGCCAGGGATGCAAAACCGCCTCCCAGCAAACCGATCAGTGCTATATGGTTGAACTCCCCTTCCGGATTAAGCACCAGAATCACGCCGATAAAACCGATGCCGATGGCCAGCAGTATCCTTTGACGCAGAGGTTCGCTGAGCCAGAACCAGGCGATAAGCGGCATAAAGAGCGGCGATGTCATCTTCAATAACATACCATCCGCCAGCGGCAGGTTGGCCAAGGCATAGAAAAAACAGTACATCGCAGAAACACCGGCGATCGATCGCAACAGATGCAGGTGGATGATCTCGGTACGTAAACTGACCCAGCCGTTACTCCAGACCAATGGCATCAACAAGGCCAGCCCGAACAGATTGCGCATAAAGACCGCCATATCACTGGGCAATGTTTGTGTCACATATTTTACAGACGCCCCCATCGAGGCAAACATCAGCTCAGACAACAGTATGAACAGTGCCCCCAACAGGAGATTTTGCCTATACAGCACTGCCTTGATCCCCGCTGTTAACGACTCCGCTCTGCATACAAGCCAATCCAACCCATATCAACCATTGAGATACCTGAATCTTCATATTGCCGATGCATCCTCCCTATTGTTATCTGCCCGGGATTCAGTAATACGGGAGGTCCTTGCCGGTTACCGGCAATAAATGTTGACATACCCAAATATCGCATTCGCCGATCACTCTATGGCAGAATTGAACAATCTAACAGATTATGCGGGGAATTGTTCACATGCTCTCAATACGTCTCTACACTTTATTAGGCCTGGTAATACTCATTTCCGGTTGCTCGAGCGTCTACTACGACACCATGGAAAGGGTCGGCATTCACAAACGTGACATCATGGTCGACCGGGTGGAATCCGCGCGTGACGCCCAGGCTGAGGCACAGGAGCAGTTTCAATCGGCACTGGATCAATTCGCTTCTGTCATCAACCTTGAGGAAAGTGATCTGAAGCGTGCCTACGATAGCCTCAATCATGAATTTGAAGCCAGTGAAGCGGCGGCGGCAGCGGTTACGGAACGCATCAGCAAGGTGGAATCGGTGGCCGAGGACCTGTTTGAAGAGTGGCGGGAAGAGTTGGACCTGTATGAGAACAAGAGTCTGAAAGCCACCAGCGCCAGGAAGCTTAAACAGACCAAACAGCGCTATCAGACCATGCTCAGCTCGATGAAGAAGGCGGAACGCAGTATGCAGCCCGTAATCAATACTTTCCGTGATAACGTACTGTTTCTGAAACATAACCTCAATGCCCAGGCCATCGGATCCCTGCGCGGTGAATTCGGCAATCTCAAGGCCGATATCAATAATCTGATCAACCGAATGAACCAGTCGATCAAACAATCAGATGAGTTTATTCGTGGTATGCAGAGCTCCTAGCGTTTCGAGAACCGCATAGACCTCAGACAAACAACGCATGTGGTTAAAGGTACACAACGCTGCCGTCTACAGAGCCGATCACGCGCTCGCACTACTCTTTCTGATCGCCATCGGCGTCAGTTATCATTTCATCTACAGCACCATCGACAATAGCTTGATAATGATACTGGCCGCCATTCTCGGCGGTTATCTGGCCCTGAATATCGGCGCCAACGATGCAGGCAACAATATCGGGCCCCTGGTGGGTTCCGCAGTCATCGGCATGACAGGAGCGATGTTGTTCGCCGCACTCTTTGAAGCTGCCGGCGCATTTCTTTCAGGCGACGAGGTGATCAGCACCATAAAGCAAGGCATAATAGATCCGGATCAACTGAGTGATGCGGAAACGATAACACGTGTTATGTTTTCCGCCATGATAGCCACAATCGTTTGGCTTAATTTAGCCACATTCACAGGTACGCCTGTCTCCACAACCCATACCATCGTGGGCGGTGTCCTGGGAGCGGGAATAACCGTCGGCGGAGTTTCCGCCGTCAATTGGCACACCTTGGCCTCTATTACCGTCAGCTGGTTTTTATCACCGATACTGGGTGGAATCATCGCCGCACTCCTGCTGTACCTGATCAAGCGCACGATCACCTATCAGGAAAAGATGTCACTGGCCGCCGGGAAGGTGTTGCCGCTGCTGGTCGGTTTCATGGCCTGGAGTTTCACCACTTACCTGATGGTCAAAGGCGTCAAAGCGAGTTGGCGGGTCGATTTTTTTACGGCGTTGATATGTGGTTTTGCCATAGGCCTGGGTGTCTACATGGTGATAAAACCCAATATCGTGCAGCGTACCGACATACTTCCCAATACCAAATCCGCCGTCAACCGACTGTTCAATATCCCGCTATTATTCGGTGCCGGTCTTCTGAGTTTCGCCCATGGATCAAATGATGTTGCAAATGCCATTGGTCCCGTTATTGCGATCAAAGAGGCATTGATGGATAGCCGGTCCACACTCCCTGATCTCTCACTGTGGGATCTGTCGATCGGGGCGGTTGGCATACCCCTGGGATTGATTTTGTATGGAAAGCGCCTTATCGAGACGATTGGCAGCGAAATTACTGAACTCGATCAAGTGAGGGCATTCTGCATTGTCACTTCCGTCACTATTACAGTGTTGTTTGCAAGCCAGTTCGGCCTTCCCGTGAGCAGTACACATACCGCTGTCGGTGCAGTCTTCGGTATCGGCTTTTTACGCGAAATATTAAAGACAAATTATGCCATTCTCCTGGAAACCCTCAGGCACCAGCACCAAAGCCGTGATAAAGCTCAGATTGAGGCCTTTATCCAACGATTCGATCGGGCAAGTTTCAGTGAAAAAGGTCGTCTTTTGGCGGAATTGGATTCAGACAAACAGTTAAAACTCAGTAAAAAGAAACGCGCCTCACTACAAAAACTCTACCGGTATGAAATCGTCAAACGTTCCGCCTTCATACGCATCATTTTGGCATGGATCATTACCCTGCCGACTGCAGGCCTCTTCGCCTCTTTGATCTATTTGCTGATCGATTGATCAGTTACCGCCGCAACCCCCTATTTATCTCCAGTAATTTAGTTGGTTATTATCGGGCAACAATGCTCCCGTTTCGATACTATGATGTGATCAAAAATCCCATAAAACTCATTGATTTGTAAAAAAGTGGCAGACATAGTAAAAAGCGCGATATCCAGGCGGAACTAACCAAAGCCAAAAGGAATTATGTCTCCAGCCAGCCGTTATTGCTCAAATTCATTTTTATTGCGATCATGGCTCTATGGTCGGCAAGGCAATACGCGCACAGCCTATCCTCAGAGCCCGATAATCAAGGCTTGGCTCGCAGGAAACTCATCCAGAGTCGCTCCGCAACTCTTCCATTTGGAACAGTGCAAGCTCGTGTTTTGCAGGATGCAGTAAAACGTGAACTACGTCACATCTCCCTTCCACACCTCATGGATGGATAAGTTGTATCAGCCTGGTTGTTTCCTAATATGAAAAGAAGTCAGCACCTGAGAGTTCATCTTGATATGCTGGCCCGCAGCCATCTGCTTACAGTCATATTCATAGCCTTGGCAATCCTCTTAAATCTGTTGATCACAGCCTATTGGCAATTCAGTCTGGAGCCCAGATTAACTGCACAAACCCATACGCTTGCACAAGCCCAGGCCGGAATCCTGGCCAGATTTTTAAGCGACAAAGCACCATCCGACTCGCAGGAATTGGTGCAGGCGATGGATACAATACTCCAGCTGCAAGACCCTGCAACGCAAAAGCCGATAGTGCAACGCATAGAGGTCAGTATCAGACTTGTAACTGCCGCCAAGGAATTCGATACGCTGGAACTTGTTCGAGGTTCGTCAAACTGCGGGAACTGTCTTGTTTCAGAAGTCGCACTGTTGAATGAACAGACAGGGAAACCGGTCGGCAGCGCACGAATCCATGTCAACCGGAACTTTCTTACCGCATTGAAAGATGATTTTCGGGAAAAGCTCTGGTGGTCCGGTGTTATCGTAACTTTGATTGTGCTATCTGCCTGGTTATTGATAGAAGATTTCCTACGAAAATTACGTAAGAATGAGTCGAATCTGCAATCAATCATCGATGGCGTTGCGGATCCACTGTATGTCTATACCACAGACAGAAATATGGTTTTACACAACCAGGCTGCACATGAACTTATTTTATCCAATCATGGCATGGATGAGGCGGAGTTTCAGAAATATATTCTTCCCCCGACATCATTGATACGAGATGTGATTACCAACGACAGACCGGTAAAAAGCATCCACAAAATACCGCAGGGTAGAAATAAACTGTTGCGCATGGAACTTCAGGCAAGTCCGTTATCAGATGGCAGCAATAACAACACTGGAATTATCATCACCTACAGGGATCTCACTGAACATCTGGTGTTGTTGGATGAATTGCAGAGTAATAAACATCAGCTGCAACAACTTGCCGAAAAAGACACTCTGACACAATTACCCAACAGGTTCATGTTCAATCGGCTGTTGGATCAGGCGGTCTCCCGAGCCGCCAGAACCCACTCCATGCTCGCCCTGCTGTTTCTTGACCTGGATCGTTTTAAAGAAGTGAATGACAGTCTGGGTCATGATGCAGGTGATACACTCCTCGAGGTCGTTGCACAACGTTTGCTAAAGGCTGTACGCAAGGGGGATGTGGTTTCCCGCATCAGTGGAGACGAGTTTGTGATCCTGCTGGCGGATATCAAGCGCCCGGACGATGCCACATTAGTGGCTGATCATATCGTTGAATCCATACGCCAGAGGGTAATCATTCAGGGTAACCGCCTCCACCCTTCCGTCAGCATCGGTATCAGCCTTTTTCCCAATGATGGCCGGACCGGCAAACTATTGTTGCAGAGCGCCGATACCGCCATGTACCGCGCGAAACGGGAATCAGAGAACAGTTATCAACTATACGATCCCAGCATGACACTGATGATACAAGAACGGTTGAATACGATCACGGCACTACAAAGCGCGGTCAATGATGATGATTTCGTCTTGCTGTATCAACCGCAGTATGAGCTGCACACAAAAAAACTGATCGGTGTGGAAGCCTTGCTTCGCTGGAACAAAGAGGGCCGGGAACTGGTATCGCCCACACATTTTTTGGATTTGGCTGAGGATGTGGGACTGGTATTTCCAATCGGACAGTGGGTATTGCGGAACGTCTGCAGACAAATACGGTCCTGGCGCAGCATGGATCTGATACCACCGCCGATGGCGGTGAACATTTCCGCCAGTGAATTACTGCACAAGGATTTCATCGACTCGATTCAAAGGATGCTCAATGAGACAGATTGCAAGGGAGAGTGGTTGACAATCGAAATTACAGAAAGCTCCTATTCCGGCCAAATCGAACTTGCCGCCGAAATCCTGCAGCAACTGAAGGAACTTGGAATTGCCATCGCAATCGATGATTTCGGTATCGAACACTCCTCCCTGGCACGTTTGAAGCAGTTGCCGATAGACAGATTGAAGTTAGACAAGATTTTTTTGCAGAACCTTACCACTGACTCGGCAAATCAGGCGATCATTCAAACCGTCCAGGATCTCGGGCATCGTTTGGGAATCGAAGTGCTTGCGGAAGGTGTCGAAACTCCCGAACAGGAAACCTATTTGATTCTATCCGATTATCGTATGGCTCAGGGTTATCGCTATGGAAGACCGATGTCTGCGGATAACTGTGCAAAGCGGTTCCACTGAGCGGGAATCGATATCGGATAATTTAGATGAGACAATGGTTGTAGCCGTTTTTCAACGGCTTTAACTCTGACCCACGACACGCTCCGATACGGGAACTGTTTCAGGCGGTGGCATGCGCTTGACGATACCGTCAGGCACCTCTCCTCTCCCAGCCTGATAGATGGAACCCGACTCCAGTACAAAGCAGATCATGACTGTGATCAGCGTCGGCACAACGGCGACACGCGTAATGGCGACCATCATGATATCGCCTTTCGAACTGCCGCTGGTGGCAAGCATTGCCATTCCCAGTATGACGGCGCTGATGGTATAACCGATTATCAGGATGCGGGTACGATTGGCGGAGAGACGCCAATGGGCGGCGACAAACCAGTCTCCAGGTGCGGTTTCCACGCTTGCACGATACCAGATAAGGCCGATGACGGAGAATGAAAGCAGCAACGGAATCAGAAATCCCAAGAAACCGATATCGAGCACGATTGCCGCGGGTGCCGCAATCAGATGACAACCCACCAGGTTCACCATGGACAGCTCATGAGGTGTCTTGGCCCGTTTGCGAACCGAATCTTCGACATCGAAAATCATTGATGCTCTCTCCCGCATATCGGATCATTTTGTGATCGACTATGACACGATTATCCAACCTTGGCGTTGATATTACGCAAACCGGATATTGAAGGTAAACTAAAGCCATGACCATTGACATCGAGATATTAGGAGAATTGCTTGTTGAAAGCGCTCAATCGGAACTGATACCTCGATTCAACCGCTGCGAAGGCCGGATCAAGACAGACGGGAGCCTTGTGACCCAGGCGGATCTGGCAATGCAGCAGCGTGTAATGACCCAGTTGAAACATCTCTACCCTGATATTCCGCTGTTGGGCGAGGAGATGCCGGCTGACCTGCAGGCAGCCGTATTGAGTGATGAAAACAGGGGTTTTTGGTGTCTTGACCCACTGGATGGCACTGCAAATTATCTATCCGGCATGCCCTGCTTTGCCGTATCTCTGGCCTATCTGGTCAATGGAGAGGTGCAAATCGGGATCATCTACGACCCACTGAGGGATGAGCTTTTTCATGCCACAAAGGGTTCTGGAGCCTGGCTGAATCAGGACAGGCTGACAATCAACTGTGCGCTGGATCAATTGCAAGAGTGTGTGGCAATGGTCGATTTCAAGCGTCTCGCACCTGCACTTGCCAGTCAATTGGCAACCGCCCCTCCCTACCGCTCCCAACGCAGTATAGGCAGTGTGGCCCTCGACTGGTGCTGGCTGGCGGCGGGACGACTGCAACTCTATCTGCATGGCGGCTCCAGAATCTGGGACTATGCTGCTGGCACGCTTATCTTTCGCGAAGCCGGCGGCCACTTCTGGCTGGGCGAAACAACAGCCATGGCGCAGTGTCAGGCGAATCCCGAAATACAGCCGCAGATGGCGGTCGGCGCGGCCAACCAACAACTGTTTGAAGCCTGGCGCGCCTGGTTGCAAGGTTTTGGTTGACCTGAGCACTAAATACCTTAAACTATCGCGCTCTCGACTCTGGAGCGGTAGTTCAGTTGGTTAGAATACCGGCCTGTCACGCCGGGGGTCGCGGGTTCGAGTCCCGTCCGCTCCGCCATTTTTCAACACAAAACTCGATCAGTCCGATCAGTCACAGACCACGAAGACCCGCATACCTTGCCCAGAGGAATCGTCTGTTTAAACACCGAATTATCCCCACTCTAGGACCTGTTTAAGCATAGATTGCATTTCAGGAAGTTTATTCGCCTCGCTGGACAGGCTTTCTCCCTAATCAATACCGGGCAGGCGGAGTGTGCCTTCAACAGCCGGATGGCGCCAGCAGATTAATCTGTTATCAGCCAGCGGAAACAAACAGTGTCATATTTTGTGGCCTTCACAGAAACACTCTCTACTCGCCATGGAGTCAGATACAAACGGATAAAATTTGAAGCACTGCTCAAATTCCCCGGTCACAACATCCTATTCTTGGCGCTAACGAACAATCAAGCACACGATTCCCGGTTGCCATTGCAACCGCTGCATATTCTACCAAGCAGAGAGAAATGGAAGTGTCGAAATCTGTCGAACTGTTACCGACTATTCTATTAATCCTCATCCTGACAGGATGTCTAGATGAAAATACCGCACCTGTGGCAGCTGACGATAGCACCATCCTCAATCAGGGCAGAAGCACAACTATCGATGTATTACAGAATGACTGGGACAAGGATCATGATCCGCTTGTCGTAGTCGCCGGCAAACCGCCTTCTCATGGCACCTTAATCATCCAGGATGGCGGTCTGATCGTTTACCAGCATGACGGATCAACAGCCGGATCGGACAGTTTCACCTACCTTACCTATGATGGCACTGCCTATTCCGCACCTGCCCAGGTGCAGGTAACGATTTTAGTTCCTCCCTATTCCACCGATGACAACACAACAGCCCCGACTACCAACCAACCACCGGTTGCGGTCGATGATCAGGCCACGGTAAGGACAGGCAGTGCTGTTTCGCTCGATCTGCTGGTCAACGATTCTGACGCGGAGAATGACCCACTCAGCATCGAAACCCTGGCTACTCCGGGGAACGGGGAAGTGACATTGGAACCCGATGGCACTGTCACCTATCGGCACGACGGTTCGAATACAACCGCTGACAGTTTCAGTTATATCATCAGTGACGGGGATACCCTTTCCGCCAGCGCAGATGTCTCTATCACCATCACACACGTAAACCAACCGCCCGGTTTCACCCGCCAAGGTAACGACCTCCATCTGCCCATCGACACACGCTACGAGTTATCCGTCGAAGCTGTGGACCCTGACGGCGATGACTTGAGCTATTCGGTGTCCCATCTTCCTCATTGGTTACATTTCTCAACCGATACGCTTACCTTGTCCGGGCAACCCTCTTGGGCCGACCTGGGAATTTCATACCCCATAACGATCACAGTCAATGACGATGAAGTGAGTATTGAAAACCGATTCGTCATCACAGTCGTGGAAAGATGGCCTGTCACAGACAGCATGGCCCATCGCCTATTGGTACAAGCCACTTTCGGCCCGACACTGAATGAAATAGATAGAGTCAAGCAGCTGGGAGTGGCGGGTTGGATCGATCATCAGCTCTCCATGCGATCGGCATATACCGACTCTGGCGATGGTTGGCTGAGCCATCTGCAACGTACCCGCGAAATTGCGCTACAGGCGGAACCCGCCAACAATTGGCTCGCCACCGGTATTTTCAATCAATCGACCGGCGACCGATCAGCCTTGAATTATCAAATGGCCGCGTGGTGGGAGAATGCCCTGGGTTCGCCTTCGATCCCCGGTAACGAGACCGGCTCAGATCAACTGCGTCAACGCGTCGCTTATGCACTGAGTCAGCTGCTGGTTACCTCAGACAGTGTACCGGTCCTGAAATCCCGCGGTGAAGCCTTGGCCGCCTACTATGATCTGTTGGCAGAGCATGCATTCGGTAACTACAGGACATTGCTGGGAGAAATTGCCCGAAGTCCGGCCATGGGTGTCTACCTATCGCACCAGGGTAACAGCAAGAGCAACCCCGCAACAGGTTCGCGACCCGATGAAAACTTCGCCCGTGAAGTTATCCAGTTATTCTCTATCGGACTTTATGAATTGAACCTGGACGGCAGTCCCAATCGGGACGGTGACAGTAGCAGTTACCCGGACCCGGGTCGCAACCTGGCAGCCACATACACCCAAAACGATATAGAAGAATTAGCCAAGGTAATGACAGGCTGGGATCTGGCAAGTAACAGCAGGTTTGGCAGAGTAAGCAGTAGAGATGGTGACTACACGCACCCCATGGTGTTTCATGCCGAGCAACATGAAAACGAGTCTGCCACTGGTGGAGACGGCTATGTCACTGTACTGGGACAGACATTCTCCCTCGATTCGGGGAATGATCAGAGTGGACTTGATAGTGGTTTGGATGTTCTGTTCAGCCACCCGAATGTTGCCCCCTATGTCAGCAGACACCTCATCCAGCGGCTTGTCACATCCAATCCATCCCCAGCCTACCTGGCCCGAGTGGCACAGGTTTTCAACAATAACGGCAATGGTGTGAAAGGTGACCTTAAGGCGGTAGTACGCGCCATCCTTCTAGACCCTGAAGCACGGGATGAAGGTTATTTGATCGATCCATCCTCTGGCAAGGCAAAGGAGCCCCTGCTGGCGATAACCCAACTGCTTCGAGCTGTCCATACCTCACCGTTAAACGGGTGGAAAAGTCAAAGCGGCGTAGCAATGAACGGTGTCTATTGGTTTAGGGCACCCCAGACTATATTGGGACAAGGGCCACTGCGTTCCCCATCCGTGTTCAACTTTTACAGCCCAGTCAACATCCCGAGAGACAACCGTTTTATTGTGCATAATCTGGTGGCGCCGGAGCTGCAGATACAGACAGATCAAATGCTGATCGAATACAGCAACCTGGTTTTCAGCCTGCTCAACAGTTTCGAAAAAAACTATATCATCTACTTTGCGGGTGAAACCCTGGCGCTATTCGGCGCTTCATTCAACAGTCATTCAGAAAAGATATTATTAACCAATTTCGATACCGAAATATCTCTTTTCGAACAAGCTCTCGAGGGGGACAACGACAGGGACTTCGCATCGATCAATGATACATCTGCGGATACACAGGGTGACACACCCAAGGCGAATGCCATTGACGCCCTGCTCGACCACCTCGATCTATTGTTGCTGGGTGGACAAATGTCCCCTGAGTTCAGATCCGCACTCAAGCATTATCTCGTGGCAAGCGCCGGCACCAACCACAGTAGACCATTCATGGAGGCGCGCTCTGTGATTCGTGATGCAATCACAATGATAGTCACCTCCAGCAGCTACATGATTCAAAAATAACCAGGTAATCCAAGGAAGAGATCAGGCTATGGTAATGCATCGAAGGGATTTTCTAAAACAAGCCACGGTTATGGGAGGTCTCGGTCTGTTAGCCCCCCTAGGCCAACTGTCATATACCAGCCCATGCCTGGCCGCCGCACCGGACTTTTCAGACTACAAGGCACTGGTCTGTATCTTTCTCTATGGCGGCAATGACACATTCAATATGTTGATTCCCTATGGCGGCGCGCCGGGAAAAGGCTATATGGAATATGCCTCCGTTCGAAGAGACCTGGCAGTTGCTGACAGAGACCTTGACCTCAGCTCGGTGACCACCGGCAACACAAATCTGAACCGGGGCAATCTTGGATCGGGCAGTGCCAACCCCTACAATGCGAACCAAACTCAAAGCACTGCTTATACACAAGGCCTCTATCCGTTGACCGCTAAAGGAATCGACCTCGCTGTGAGTGGTGTAATGCCGGAACTGGCCCAATTGATTGTCGATAATCGGGTCAGTATCGTGGCGAATACCGGCACCCTGGTCGAACCCGTGAACCGTGCAGATATTATCGCTGGTGGCGCTGAACTGCCAAAATTCCTTTTTGCGCACGACCACCAGCAAAGAGAGCTGCAAACCGGGCGGGCCGATGATCTTGGGCATATTGGCTGGGCAGGACGAATCGCGGATGCCTGGAATGACATCAACGCCGGAAATCCGGTGGGTCTCAACCTGTCCTATTTCAACAATGATCTGATGATGGTCGGTCGAAACAGTTCTCCCCTGGTATTGAAGGCCAACAACCCACCCAGCATTGGCCACCTCAGAACAGGAGTCAATCGTTACCGGGATGATCGCCGCGCACTTTTCAAGGCGCTTGCCGGTGTGCAAGGCAACACCAGCCGACTCGACTTCAACACTGCGAATACGGCGAGTACAGGGGACTATTTCAAAGGCATCTACAATCGCTTGTTATTGAAATCACTCTCTACATTTGACTTTTTAAACAACAGCTGGCAGGCGATCCATATGGACTTTGCAACTCCCGATTCTTATGGCCGGGAGCTGTTTTCCATTCCCACCAGCCAGCAATTGGGCTTTACCAATAATATCGGCGGGTTACTGATCAGGCAGCTTGCCTCAGTGACAAAGATGATCCATATGGGTGCCTCGGGTATCCTGGGACCAGGTTATAACAGGCAGATTTTCCTTGTCCGATTGGGTGGATTTGACACACATGCCGGCCAGGCAGAACACCACCCCCTGCTTTTGCGGGAACTGAGCCTTGCCCTGTGGAAATTTCAGATGGCGATGGAGGAGCTTGGTTATTCACAGCAGGTCATCACATTCACGATGTCCGATTTCGGCCGGACCCTGACACATAACGGTGATGGCACCGATCATGCCTGGGCATCGAACCAGCTGGTGATGGGCGGTATTGGTGATCATTCGCCTGGCAGTCTGGATGGTGGAAAGCTGTTCGGCACCCCTCCTGACCTGCGACTCGGCGGTAACGATGATTACGGTGACAAGGGGCGCTACATTCCCACTACCGCTCAGGATCAGGTGAATGCCGCCATTGCCCAATGGTTCGGTGTGGATGATTCTCTGATGCGGTCACTGTTCCCCAATCTGGTGAATTTCCAGACTGGGGCCGATTACGATTCAGCCTATACCGGGCTTTTTGTCTAGGGCCGGTTAACCCTATGTCAAACCAAGTGGATCATTGGAATCCACGCCCTCCATAAAGGGAATATTGCGGTCACGATGGGTGATTTGATAGACCAAACCTATCCAATTTCCGATAACCGCTTCAGCCGTATCATGCCAGGTATTATCCAGCGTGCCGGTGACCAATGCCTCCGGAAAGGCCGGCATGGGTTGCTGTTTCGACATGGCTTGTTCGAGATATTCACGATACTCGTTGAAAATCGCCTGATTACGCAGGGTGAAATAGTTGTCCGGAAAGGGTGGGTAATCCTCACGCATGTGGTTGAAATAGAGGGTAACCTCTCTTTTGTACTCCTTGAGAAGACTGATGGTGTCATATTCAGGATGCCCCTGGAAATAGACAACCCTCAGGCCATCCTTACTGACGGCCAGATGGACCCCCCCCTCTTCACTCTCCACCAGGACCTTGAGTCCAGCCCGTTGGAATTGCTCCCGGGTAATCTGATTGAAACGGGAGTGCGGCACATCGAAGCGGGTATTGACATCATTCACCAGGGGATGTTTCGGATCCATAACCCGGTGGCTGTAGACACCCCATAGCTTGTCCCCCATATGGGTACGTTTCTGGCCATGATGTGATTGAACAACAGCATGGGTCGCCAGACAGGAGCAGAGTACGGAGGTCACATTGTCATAGGCCCAGTCGACCACTTCGGTCAAAGGCTGCCAGAATGCCTCTTGGGCCAGATCCGGGTGTGTGACATTGGCGCCGGTGATGATCAGTGCATCGAGGCCATCCTGTTTGATCTGGCTGAAGGTCTCGTAGTAGGCGTCGATATGCGTCTTGGCATTATCACTGCGCGGTAATTCATCAAGGGTGAATGGATGGACGAAGAACTGCGCGATGGGATTGGCCTCTCCCACCAAGCGGAAAAATTGTCGCTCGGTCGCCTCAATCGCGCTGTCGGGCATCATATTCAACAGCCCGATATGCAGCTCGCGTATATGTTGATGTGTCGCCCTGTCCGGTGAGAGGACGTTCTGTCCCTCCTGTCGCAGGCGATTGAAGGTAGGCAGTTCAGTGTGTGCAACCAAAGGCATGACGATCCCCATTCAAAGCGCTACGGACTGAGTACTGGATTCCCTGGCGATGACCTCTTCCAGCAGCTGCAGAAAATCGGATTCACTGTTGACCATGGACAACTCCTGGGTCGTCACCGTATAGCCGTAATCACGGGCGATTGCCTCATAACGCGG
Organism: Candidatus Thiodiazotropha sp.; assembly: GCA_040506195.1. Classification (GTDB taxonomy): domain Bacteria; phylum Pseudomonadota; class Gammaproteobacteria; order Chromatiales; family Chromatiaceae; genus Thiodiazotropha. Next base: position 300,563 of record JBEVXH010000002.1, read on the forward strand.
TATCCGGGCGCGAAACAGGCGCGGAAAAACCCAGCGTGTGAAATCAAACGGATCGATTAGCGAAACATACTCCAACTCATTGATTTGCATATACTTGGCCAGGTAGTCGTCAAGAAACGCCTCACGATAATAAAGTGGTTTCGGATGTGACACGGAGCGTGCGATCAGTGCCGTTTCATCCTCCTCGGAAGCCTTGATGTAGAGAATCAGCGAGTACTCGGCGAGAAACTCCAGCAGACCAGGTTCATCCAGTTCACACAGGCTGCCACCCACATCATTGATGAAATGTGAGTAGCCGTAGATCATGCGCGATTTACGTATGAAGCTTGGCACATCGTACATGGCGGCGATCTCGGCCTGGCGATGCAGACTCTGTCGCCGCTTGAATTCGGTCAGCGGCATCCCTCCCAACTCCGGATTGCCCAGCATTCCGAGAAAGGTGGAGACCGGTTTAAGGTTATGGAAGGTGATATTGTTGCGGATGAATATAGAATCCGAGCGCAACAGATCACGCAGCAAAGGCACACTCATGGCCTGATCCTTGATGCTATCGAGAATGGGTTCGTCTAGATAGCGGGTACCGATGCGGTAGTCTCCCGAATAGTGAAACCACTCCTTCCGTCTCAGTAGATTCGACAGGCGGGTCTTACCGACACCGGACATACCCAGCAGGGTCACGCATTTCCGATCCCAGGCACGAAATTGTTCAATACTCAATCTCACGATATCTACACTCCAACTCACTGAGAGACCAATTCTACGGGCTAGCAGAGTGTTAGGAAAGTTACTATTCGCCCGAGAACCCTCAATACTGTCGACAAACATGGCATTGAATCTGAACATAGCTCCAGCTACAACCGGACCGGCTTGCTTGGTATGATGACTTTGGAACAACAATACAGGTATCAGCCAGTAATTGATTACAAGCAGATGAATATCAAAGACCTCTCAGTCATCCTGGTGGAACCCTCGCAGACCCAGCGAAAACTCATCGCCAAGCAACTCGCAGCACTGGGAATCAGCCATATCGAATTATTCAGCAACGGTAGCGACACGCTGCAGGCCCTGCCTACAAGTAAACCGGACGTCGTTATCAGCAGCCTCTATCTGCCGGACATGACCGGGACCGACCTTGTATTTGAGATGCGTGACGATGAGGAACTCATGCAAACCGCATTTATGCTGATCTCCAGTGAAACCAGCCTTTCCTACCTGGATCCGATCCGCCAGGCCGGCGCCGTGGCAATACTGCCAAAGCCCTTCACCCACGACGACCTCTATCTGGCCATGCAGGCCACCCTGGACTATGTGGAGACACCCGATCTGGAACTGCACGACATCGACACCGAAAGCTTAAGAATTCTGATAGTCGATGACAGCGGTATGTCCCGTAAACATTTACGCCGCATTCTGGAGGCTATGGAAATCGAGAGCATTACCGAGGCAGGCAATGGCGCCGAAGCCGCCAGCCTGATCGACCAACATTATTACGACCTGGTCATTTCGGATTACAACATGCCCGAAATGAATGGTCAGGAATTGGTCGATCATATCCGTGATCAAAGCGGGCAACCCGGTCTCCCTATCCTCATGGTAACCAGTGAGTCCAATGAAAACCGACTGGCGGCAGTACAGAAATCCGGTGTTTCAGCAATTTGTGACAAACCCTTCACAACAGAGTCCATACAGAGTTTGCTACAGCAGATTCTGTTGGACCTATAAACTTAAACACTCGCATTAAATGATAAATTCATTTAACATTTCAGGAAGTTAATTCACCCCACACATAGATATACCATAGTGAATATCGTATGCAGCCATCCCACAAACTTACGTCAGCTGCCATAGCGCATAGATAGGGGTTGGCATGCCGACAAATCAAGGAAGAATCAAGCATTGAATATCGATGCCGTTAATGAGCTAGGGCCTGTTAACACTATCCGATTAGCCCTGTAGTGTCTGAAAAAGCGCCAATCAAGGCGTATCCCAAGGGCTGGAGCTATCGGATTAGTGTTGACAGGCCCAAGTAAAGTGACCACCAGAAATACTCAATAGTAGGTATGGCGGCCGGGAATCGCGCCGAATCCGCCAACAACCTCCACCGTTGGTCACAGATTGTGGTGTAGATGATCCTCGGATCAAAACGAAAATCGGGCGAAACCTTGTCATTATGTCTAACGTACTTATCATCGATGATCAATCAATAACCAGAATGATATTACAGGAATTGGTTGGTTCCATAGATAAGGATATCACTTCAACCTGCTTTGCCGACCCTACCCAGGCGCTCGAATGGGCAAAATCTCATGATATCGATCTGGTTATCACGGATTACAAAATGCCGCAGATGGATGGCATTGAGTTTATCAAGTGGATCAGGCGAATACCTCGCTGCAATGATGTTCCGGTGATGATCGTCACCTGTGTGGAGGATCAATCGATTCGCTATCTTGCGCTGGAATCCGGTGCCAACGACTTTATCACCAAACCCATTGACCATACGGAGTGCCGCGCTCGTTGCCATAATATGCTCACCATGAGTCTGCAGCGAAAACTGATAAAAAACAGGGCGTTGTTGTTGGAGCGGGAGATCCGTAAAACCACTCAGGAGCTGCATGACCGGGAGCAGGAGACCTTGATGAGGCTGGCGAGGGCCGGGGAGTACCGGGATGAAGACACCGGAAACCATATCCTGCGCATATCCCGCTACTCAAAGCTGATTGCCCATTGTCTTGGCCTATCTCACGAACGATGTGATTTGATCGCCCAGTCCGCACCCATGCATGATATAGGTAAAATCGGCATACCTGACGCCATTCTACTGAAGCCTGGGCGATTAACCCCGGAAGAGTACAAAATCATGCAACGCCACACACTTGTAGGTTATGAGATTCTTAAAGACAGCCTCTCAAAGTACATTCAGATTGGAGCAGTTATTGCGCTCAATCACCACGAAAAATTCAATGGTGAGGGCTACCCGCACGGCTTGAAGGGCGATAGCATTCCTCTGGAGGCTCGTATCGTGGCCATCGCCGATGTGTTTGACGCCCTGGTAACCGACAGGCCATACAAAAAGAGCTGGCCTATGGAGAAGGCGATTGAGTATATTAGTGAGGAACGAGGCAAACACTTCGATCCGGACTGTGCCGAAGCCTTTCTCAGTGAACTACAGGAGGTGGAATTGATTCACCATGCATTAAAAGCCGCCCCTAGAAGGACCGATGCGTGAGCATACCTGCGGAGAACAGCCCGCCATCACCGGCTGATCCATCCATGACGGGACGCCGATACCACGGTACCGCTTTTATCGTTAGCAGCATTGTGGTCTGCTATATGGTAAGTCAGTTTCTCTGGCTGGCACCGTCTGCAGACCAGTTGTCAACCATCACTCTGGCTGCTTATTACGCCATGATACGGATGATCCAGCTCATCACAATTCGTAAACCGTATCATCTCCCGCTGCATTTACATGGTCCGCTGGTCGTTTTTGATCAAATATACCTGGGTGTTATGACACTGTCCGGACTGCCCGTATACTTGACATTGCCACTGAGTGGATTACTGCTCTTTATGACGGGATCACTGGGTGTGAGTTATGTATTGATCACCATACCCGTATCTTTTGCCATTGTGCTCTATTCCCTGATCGGCTTTTCTGGTTTTCAGCTGAATGCGCCGACTGCCGTCATCATATCACTGGCGACGGTTTTCACTGCCAGCTTCAAAATACTGCTGCCACCATTCATCGCGGCAATAAGCAAATCCACCCCATCAGAAAAGCGCAATTCACAGGAGAACGAATCTCAGGAATCTGAGCAAGCACCACAACAGAATACACGTTTTTCCTCTCCTATCATGGAGAAATCAGGGCTGCGTGTCCTGATAATATCAAATGACGATAATCGACTGTCATCAATAACCGACCACTTCAACGATTGGGGCTATGACTACACAATCAGCAGGAATTGCGTTCAGGCGCTCAGGCACATGCTGTCACGTTATCAGCTCAATAAATTCGTTTCCTACACAACTGTGATAGTTGATCAGCAGGGACTGGATCTCGATCCGATATCACTGGCGCAACTGATACAAGATGAACCCAGGCTGGCAGATACAAGACTGATCTGCTACAAGGCTCCCTCCGTCCTTCATCAGCAATCACATCAATTACTCCAAGCGGGGTATGCCGCACTCCTCGAAAGTCCCCTGAATAAAGCCCGGCTGTTCAGTGCGCTCCACGGGGAGCAACAACAATACCTGGATTCCACCAACATTATCTGCCTCTCAGAACACAGAGCACACAAAAAGAGCAAACCAAAACAGGTAATTATCCTGCTTGCAGATTCCGCCTCTTCTGAAAGAACCACTCTTAGTAAAGCACTTATTCAGGCAGGCTATAAAGTGCATATGGTGGATGATGGCGATCAGGCGCTTGATGCACTTGAAGAAGAATCCATTGACCTTGCGATTGTCAATATCAACCTCTCAATTATGAGCGGCACCCAAGTACTCAAACTTCACCGCTTTACCACACCCTATAAACAGTGGGTGCCATTTGTATTCTTGAGTAATGAAAACAATGCGGATACGTTACGGATCTGCCGTTCAATCGGAATACAGGCCTGCTTCTTCAAACCTGTGGTTACGACCGATTTGCTGGAGATGATTCCTACACTGCTCACCCAGCATCAATCAACAGATACAAACCTCAACCACATCATACCTGAAGAGAGCAATCTAACGCCTTTTCAAAACGCCAGCCTGCTGGATCATATGACACTTTTACGTCTGGAGCGGCTGGATAGCGGTATCGCATTCATTAATGACTTGGTCAAAATTTTTGAGGCGGAAGGATTCGTAATACTACGCACCATGCGGCAAGCCTTGGATAGGAAACAATTTGGGCTATTTCTCGATCAAGCACAAATACTACTGGACAGTGCCGGCCAACTTGGCGCATTTGCCCTGTATGAACTGAACCATAATGCGACCAGGTTACGGGCCTATGAATTCGAATATAGAGGTTATGAAGTATTGGAAGAAATAGAAAAAACCTTCAACCTCACCTTGCAAGCCTACTCCCATTATCTCTCTCAGCGTGCCGCGACGCTGAAAAAGGATCGCATTTAAATCTTGCAACGCTGCTGTGGTCCATAGCTAAGGTTCCCTCTGTTGGAGATAGTGGTTCAGTGCCTGACAGGTCACGGAATAGGTCGAGGATATTCTTGCCAACATCTTTACCCCGCGGCTATGTAATTCCGACTGTTCGATACCTGACACGGCTGAGCACACCGTCTTGAGAGAGAAGGCCCCAATACCCGAGGCATTGTCTGCGATGGCATGGGCAGAATCCCGATATTGACTTAGATCTCCCTCCTCCAATGACTTTTGCATATTTATCAGCTGGGCATCACTGTCGCGTAAAAAGCTATCAGCCATACTCTGCAGAAAATTTGGATCTTTACTCAGTTTTTCCAAATCTATCAGTGTCTTGTGATCCAGCACCTGAATATGCCTCACCGAATTGGCCGCTCGTAGAGGCTGATCCATCAATGTACCCGGTGGAATATCCATCATTTCTATGCCCAATACACGATTCACCATTTTAAGCAGGTGGGATGAACGGACCGGTTTAGTCAAATAGGCGCTGACACCAATCTCATCACACTGTTTAACGGCTTCCGTCGTTGCATTTGCTGTAAGAATCATGAATGGCATCTGTGCTTCATCCACATGCATGACACGGTAGTGTTTTATGACATCAATGCCGCCGACATCAGGCATTTGCAGGTCTACTATAGCCAGATCATAGGTTTTTGTGTCCAATAGCGCTATCGCCTCCTCTCCATTGGAAGCCACATCAACGGTGTGTCCCTGCATTTCCAATATTTTTTTTACAACTTTCTGGTTGATCAGATTATCTTCCGCCACCAATATACAAGAATGTGTGGATGCTCTCGGTGGCAATCCCTTATACACCATGGACTCGGCATCTGCTCCTTTTCGTATCTTGTGAAGCACATACATGAATGCATGGTGGAGCTTTTTGTGAGTGACTGGAGGTGACACGATGGCGGAACATTCATCACTATCGCTTGCCTTGATATCATCCCTTACACAGACTATAGAAAGTCTGTCCAGACTTTTTTCCGCCCTGATTGCGCTTATCAACTCATCAACAGCGAGACCTGTGTGGTTTTCGTCGATGATTGCCATATCAAATGGAGAGTCCAGCTTCACCGCATTCAATAACTCAAGGAAGCCATCGGCAACACTAGTGCACACTTTTGTTATCATCTGCCGTTCCTGCAGATAATCGAGTACATGGTTCTCATTTGACAATAAATTGGTAAACAGAAGCACTTTGACTTCATCGAGGCATATCTCATCATCTAACAGCTTCCCTGGCAGTGCGGGTAACACGAACCAGAAACGACTGCCTTCACCAGGTCGGCTTTCAACTCCGATTTCCCCTCCCAACAGCTCGACCAACTGTTTTGTAATCGTTGTCCCAAGTCCACTGCCGGAATTTTGAAGAATTGTTGTCCCATCACATTGAGAGAAACGGTCAAATATCCACTGTTGCTGGGATTCCGAAATACCAACACCGGTATCGATCACCTCAAACAGCAGCCAGGAATCTCCTTCTTTAAGGTGCTCTCCCGCGGTTGGAGAGAGCCGCAGTGTCACACTCCCTTGTTCGGTAAACTTGATAGCATTATTTATAAGATTGATCAGTATCTGTCGCACCAGTTGCGGGTCTGTTCGAACCACAGGCGTTACGGCCATATCGATCCAACTGCTCAACTTAATCGATTTTGCATCCGCGCTAGGCTGCATCATCGCCAGGACATCCTGAATAAGCCTTAAGATGTCGTGATCCTTGAGCAACACTTCCACCTTGCCTGCTTCGATTTTCGAAAAATCAAGAATATCCTCTATCAGATTCAACAGTGTCTCAGCTGATGCCTGAATGGTGCGCATAATCTCCCGTTGCTCGATTCCCATTGGCGTGCTCGCCAACAAATCGGTCATCCCGACAATACCGTTCAGAGGAGTACGGATTTCATGGCTCATGTTCGCCAGAAAACGGCTCTTTGCCGTGCTGGCGGCTTCAGCCCGCAACTTTTCTTGTTCCAGGCGTCTCAGCAGCAGTGTTACATACAGGGTGGTTATCAAAAGCCCGATCAACAGGCCGGCACTCATCAGCTTGCGCTGAAACCAGAATTCATTGTTCATTATCACAATGCTGAATCCGACCAGACTAAGCCCGCTGGTCAGAACGAGTGCAGTCGTACCAAACCGAAAACCATTGCCCAAACTGATCCAGAGATAGAAGACATAGAGCATTGCCGCATATTCACCGCCTATCCACATTGACCAGCTGATCATCCCCACATCGAACAGCATGGTCAGTTGACGGCGTAATTGGTGGCGCTTTGGATCGATGGTAATCGCAATGAGAATACAAATTGCGACGAACAGGTATAGTGAAGCAATATTACGAACTTGGCGATAGAGGTCGTCGGGTGACATAAGGAGTTGCAATGCGAGGCAATAGACCAGCATCAAGATTGCAATCACGACACGCACAATCGACTGCTCCCACTCCCGGTCTGAGGCGGACTTCAGTCGATCAATTATAGTTTTGAGTTGCATGACTATTACTGCATCCTGCTTAAGTGTTCTTCAAGCCCTGTGACAGTTATTCATTGCACCCTGAGAGAGAATCACAGGCATTAATCATAATTTCATCATGGTCGATTACGTTTTCGCGCTGAGTTCCGTAGTAACCATGCGATAATCAGTTAACATTACCACATCAACCTATCGCACAGGCGACAGGTTCCCTGGCTATCGGGTATTAGGGCCTGTTAACACTGCAAATAGTATAGTTACTAAAGCGAGGAAGAGTGTATGGGATTATAATTTAACGTTTACAGGACTAAAGTTTATGGCTTGCTCGAATATAACGTAATGCTGCGGGTCTTCCATGCCTGCTTTTGATCCCCCTGCACCCGTACTCTGTTCGACGGTTTTTCTTGCAACGATAGTCAAAGCATCCGGGACGAGTTCCATCTTTATCTCTTCGAATTCGAAAAGCGACCGATATTGCCTGAGGAGTGCATTATCGCACCGCTTTCTTCGAACCTGCTGGAATGATGCTCAATTGTAAACCATCACCTGCAATGATGGTTTATACAGATGAAAACTGATCTAGTTTGGTTGCGCCTGTTAACACTCATCCGATTAGCCCTGTTGTGTCTGAAAAAGCGCCAATCAAGGCGTACCCCAAGGGCACTTCCTTCGGGCGCACCCCAAGGGCACTTCCTTCGGGCGCACCCCAAGGGCACTTCCTTCGGGCGGAACTCGAAGGGCTGGGGCTGTTTTCGCCCCCAGCCACGTTATCATTCGCTCATGTAGAATGACTACACCTCGCTCATTCTGCCTTCCTGGGCACAAAAACAGCTCCAGCAGGGTGTATTGGGTTAGTGTTATCAGGCCCTGGAATCTTTCTGCTGATTTAGCGGCAGATGAAAGCGCTAGTATGGAAGTATTACTCGTCGAAAACCTGGAACCGATCACCCGGTTTGATCTCTGGTGACACCACTCTTACCCATCCCTTTTGCGGACCGTTGGAGCGCCCCAGGTAGACCACTGCAATCTCGTTTCCATCCGGACGTTTCAACCAGTATTGCTCGTAACGCTGCTGAAGCGCACGCTCGGGTATCAGCACGGCACCGGAACGCATCGGAATATCCAGTGCCAGCTCGACCCTCAACCCCCCCCTGTATGCAGGCAGACCGGTGGAGAGTTCGAGTTCAAGATGCATCTTGCGTGACTGCTCGTCGAATGCAGGTGATATCCTGATTATTCTGGCCGGCAGTTCCTCTTTCAGTTCCGGCAGATAGACTTTGAGTCCCGCTTCCGCTTGTGTCTGCAAGGCCTGATACTCCGCCACACTGAGCGCAAATGGTGCCACCAGGCGACTGTAATCGCCAATCTCGACCACCGGTTCTCCGGCGCTGACCCACTTGCCCGGTTCGACATGACGCGCGATTACCCGCCAACCGGCCGGCGCCTCGATACAAAGCCGTTCCTTGCGCTCTTTCAATATCTCTGCCGCAATAATTAACGCTTCGATTTGGGTTTGGGTCTTGTCCAGATTGCGCCGTGCCGTATCCATTTGGCTTTGGGTCGAACTGTTCTTTTTCAACAATTTGCTGTAACGGGCCACCTCCTTTCGAAAATAGGCTTTATCAACCTTCAATGCCTGGTGTTCCGCTTCATTTGCACGCAACTCAAGATCCAGATAGGTATCATCAAGACAAGCAAACGGCACCCCCTCCTCGATACGATCGCCGATATCGGCATTTACGGATATGATACGCCCCGCTTGCTCCGCGGAGAGGGTTAGCTTTGAGTGGGCCCGGGTAAAACCGGACTGTATCTCTCTTTGCACTGCAACCTTCACCTGCACAAAATTTTCCGCTGCAAAGACCCCGGAGACAGGAATCGCTGAGATGAGCAAAGACAATAAAACCCATAATCTCATAGTGCGCAACATCCTATCACTCAGACATAGACTGAGACTGTATATGCAAGGCTACAATACATGATGTTCGGATCGAGTTAATATAGTTACCCTGTTGATTAATGCAACGGGTATCAGGTCACTGATTTTTAATGAATATCCGGCCATTATCACATTTTTGCCGGTGGCTTGCGAATCTTATAGAAACCTGCCACTCAATATGACTTGTGTATAAATGTGTGTATGTGTATAATATAATCACTGCATCAGCGAAGCCTTCAATATCATGGCCACTGCCGAAAATCTGGTCCGCAAACAGATCATGCTGTCTACCGACAACATTGAAAAACTCGACAAACTGTCCAAGCAACGCGGCACTTCTGCTGCGGAGATCGTAAGACTGTCGATAGAATCCTATGATCCCGATTCAGTGGACATAGAGGAAAATGAATTGCTGGAACTTGTTTCCGAACGCCTGAAAGAAGCGATCAAGGAGACAGCCAGCACCAGGAGACGTCTCAATAAAGCGCTCAAAAAACTGGAATCACAGGAAACGAAATAGTGTCAGGTTTTAAAGAGATGCTGCTTGACGTACTGCGTCTGACAGACGAAGTAAAGCGCATGAATAAGGACATCGAACGGGTTGAGTCGATCATGCTCGATGTAGACAAACGGGTGGTTCGCCTGGAAACCATCGTCGAGATTGCGAAGACACAAGGCGGCCAGCCAAAACTGCCAAAGAAGTAGCGACACCGCTCAATCCGCGACAACAGATCGCCTATGATCGCATGCACCTACCGGATCGATAGAGTCTCGATATTGACTCAATTATGCTTCATTAGGGTGACAATATCCTTATGGACTCTTTACCATCCACCTGATCCCTTTAAGCCTCCATAAGCAGTAAATAAAGGTAAAAAAACCAGGGCCTGCGGGCCAGAACGGATACGCAGGATGACCTCCTGACACTAAAGATCTAAGAGTGGCCGCCTGATCATCACTCAATCCGTACAGCAAAAATCAGGGCAAACACAAAACGATGACTCATGAAAAAAACCTGGTGAAACTCCCGGATAACAGGCATCTGGCGTATGCCGAATATGGAGACCCTGAGGGGGTGCCGGCCATCTACTTACACGGCTTTCCCGGCTCCCGCCTTGAGGCTCGCCTGTTCGACCTGCCGGCGCGTCAACACGGACTGCGGATAATAGCACCGGACCGTAATGGGATGGGGCTGTCAGATCCAAAACCCGGCAGACGGCTCATTGACTGGGCGGAGGACGTGGAGGATTTGGCCGATAACCTGAAGCTAGAGCGTTTCTTTCTGATAGGCATCTCCGGTGGTGGGCCCTACGCCCTGGCCTGTGCGCACAAATGTGCTGAACGCTTGGATGGGCTGACCCTGGTCTGTCCACTGGCCCCCCTGGATCAACCCGCTTTGCTTGAAGCCATGCGCTGGCCCGCCAAGATCAATTTCATGTCAATTCGAGACACCCCTTGGCTTTCGAATATCAGTTACCGGTTTACGATCGTACCGCTGACACAACTCTGGCCTCAGTGGATATATCAGATAATGCTTGGTATGGCGCCACCACCTGATATTGCCGTCCTCAACCGCTCTGAAGTACGCAAGGCGATAACAGCCTCTATCCGTGAAGCGGTACGTCAAGGGGCAGATGGAGTGCTGCAAGAGATGTCCCTGTATACCCAACCCTGGGGATTCGACCCGGCGGAGATCACCATACCGACACAACTCTGGCATGGTACAGCCGATAAAACAGTGCCTATTCTGCATGGTCTCACACTTGCTGAAAGATTGCCCATGTGTGAGATGCACATCATGGATGGCGAAGGACACTTCTCCCTGCCGATTGATGGTATGGAAAAAATTCAACGACAACTCATCGGCAACCGGTTCAATGTCTAAAAACAAGCGGAGATTAATATATACGGTAGCGGTTAGGAGTGAAGCGCCTGAAGACAACGCGCCACCACTCAAATATCAAGGGAATACTATTGCTGTACATGCCTCATCCATCAGGAAATGCGACGCGACCAATAGCCCGCCAGCATCGAACCGGTAAGATTGTGCCATATTGAAAACAGCGCGCCGGGTAAGGCCGCAGCTACAGAAAAATATTTTACTGCAAGCGCCACACCAAGACCTGAATTCTGCATGCCTACCTCGATCGCCAGAGCACGACACACCCGCTCGTCCCAGCCTAAAAATTTCGGCACCCAATATCCACCCGCCAGACCGATCAGGTTGTGCATAATAACCGCCAAGGCAATAGCCATACCCATATTAGCCAGGTTGCTCCGGTTGAGAGCCACAATAATCGCGATAATCACTACGATCGCCAACACCGAGAGCAGTGGGAAGATGTGCTTGAAAGCACCAAGCTTACGACCGAAAAGAGTGTTTACCAGCACACCCAATGTTACCGGTAAAAGTACAATCTTGAAGATGGACCAGAGCATGCTGGCTACAGGTACCGGTACTTTCTGTCCCACATAGAGCCAGGTGAGAATCGGTGTGGCAATTATCGCGAGTAGTGTAGAGGCCGTTGTCAGGGTAATGGATAACGCAACATCTCCACGGGCCAGAAAACAGACAACATTGGATGCCGTACCGCCGGGACAGGCTCCCACCAACACCAGCCCTGCCATCAGGTAGGGCGGCAACCCAAACAATACAGCTATTGACCAGGCCGCAAAGGGCATCACCATATACTGCATCAAAACACCAAATCCGATAACAACGGGCTTTTTCAATATATCAGTGAAGTTCTTCCAGGTAAGGGTCATACCCATGCCGAACATCACCACGCCAAGCAGTGGCACGATCGCAGGTTTCATATCGACGAAAATATCGGGCTCACCGTAGGCAACCAGGGAAAACAGCAGTGCCCAGACAGGAAACAATCGTGTAATATAATTAATCATTTTCAATCAAAGCCGCCAAGAAACAGTTACCGGGGACAGCAATCCTCTTTTCCTACTCTTTTTCATTACTCTGAGTAATTTGCACAATCCCGCTCGATCTGTCTCGTAAATTTCAGTCGATTGCAAGTATACCGGAGTGCTTAAGAGTATTATGGAATATGTTCGGATGTTTTCTGATTCAAGTTTAGCGGACGACTGGAAGCCAGCGGCGCGTACCACCGCTCAAACGGTCAGGCTCCATATTAAGGAGTTGCGTGAATTTCACGGCATCAATCGGTGGACTGATGAAGTACCCCTGAAAAAAATCACAGCCCTGCCGCCTTAGAAACTGATACTGCGCATCGGTTTCAACACCTTCGGCAAGTACAATCAGGCCCAGGTTTTTTGCCATTGCGATGATGGTGGAGGTGATCTCCATATCCTCTCGCTTGTGTGGTATTTCATCGATAAAGCTTTTGTCGATTTTCAGCTCGTCCAATGGCATGCGTTGCAGATGAGCTAGAGAGGAATAACCGGTACCGAAGTCATCTATTGAGAGGTGAAACCCCATCCCGCGCAACTGATTCAACACCTTAAGTGATTCAGTCTCCCGCTCCATAATGGCGCTTTCCGTCACTTCGAACGAAAGCTGCCCAGCTAGATACCCGGCATCCTCTACTATTTGACCGACCTTCTCCACAAAATCTCCCTGACGCAGCTGGTGCACGGAGAGATTGACAGCTAGAGATAATGGGGGATGTCCTTGCTCCAGCCACTTTTTACCCTGTGCACAGACTTCACGCAACACCCATTCGCCGATACGATTGATCAATCCTGTCTCTTCTGCCACCGGTATAAACAGCTCGGGCGAGATATTACCCAGCTCAGGATCGTGCCAGCGCAATAGTGCTTCTGCACCTACGATGTTGCCACTCTCAAATTCGATCTGTGGCTGATAGGATATCCTAAGGCTATTCTCTGCAAGGGCGTGCCTCAGGTTGTTGTGGATCTCTATGCGCTGGCGAGCAGCCTGAGTCAACTCTTCGGAGAAATAACAGAAACGACCACGACCCTCCTTTTTCGCCTGATAGAGTGCGGAATCCGCATGCTGCAGAAGCGTTTCCGCAGTGACGCCATGCTCGGGAAACAGACTGATCCCGATACTGGTGCCAACCTGCAGCTCGAGCCCCTCCTGAAGCTGGCAGGGTTCACTCAAAGTCTGGATGATTTCGGTGGCGAGTATGGCAGCATCCTCAATATATTCGATCCCCTGCATCAATACCGCAAACTCGTCTCCACCGAGGCGCGTCACCAGATCACTTTCACGCAAGCGGTGGTTGAGTCGACCCGCGACCAGTTGCAGCAATTCGTCACCAATCAGATGTCCATAACTGTCGTTAATATCCTTGAAACGGTCAAGGTCCATGACCAGGAGCGCCACCCGCTCCTGATTGCGGTGTGCCGCCTTCAGGCCATAATCCAATTGGGACATGAGAAGGCGTCGGTTGGCCAGACGGGTCAGCGGATCGTGATGAGCCAGATACTCCAGTTCTGCCTCAGTCTGTTTTAATTGACTGATATCGGAAAAAACCCCCACGTAATATTTCAACATATCCTGATCATCGTAGACACTGCTGATGCTCAGTAACTCGGGATAGATTTCACCATTCTTCCGCCGGTTCCAGATCTCACCCTGCCAATGGCCGTTGGATTGCAGTTCGCCCCACAGTTTTTTGTAGAATGTCAGTTCATGTTTACCCGATTTCAGAATATTTGGGCGCATTCCGAGGGCTTCCGACTCTGTGTAACCGGTTAGTTTTGTAAATGCCTGATTCACCATTCGGATGAAACCATCCCCATCGGTTACTATCACCCCTTCGTGAGTATTCTCAAACAGTGTTGCGTAGAGACGCAGGCGGGTCAGCTGTTTGTGGCGCTCGGTAATATCCTCGATTACCGCAATATAGTGAGTAACCTCCTGCTGATTATCGGTGACCGGTGTCAAAGTATAAGCGGCCTGATAATCGGTACCATCTTTTCGGGTGTTGGAGATCTCACCACGCCAGGTCCTGTTTAAATTCAATGCTTGCCAAAATTCACTCAGAATCATTCTGTCCTGTAAATCTGGATCCACAATATCATCAATCGTGAGACCGCTGATTTCATCATGCTGATAACCCGTCAGCTTATAAAATGCCGGATTAGCCCATAATATCGATGCATTGATGTCTATGATCGCTATAGCGTTGGGCGTCGCTTCCAATGCCTCCCTCAGCAGTAACAGTTTTTCTTCCTGCCGCTTCACATTTGTCAGATCCCTCGCAACATCGAGGGAATAATCCGACTCCTCATACCTTAGGTATTTCGAGTTCACTTCCACCGGCACCAGTCCACCATCCGTTTTGCGATAGAAGGTGGTTGTGGTGAGGCTGCCCTGTATCTTCAGATTTGCCTGTAATCGCCTCCAGCTGCCCTCATTCTCAATAGTATTACTGACCTCCCATGCCATCTTGTTACAGAGTTCATCTCTACTGTACCTCAGCATGTTACAGGCCTTATCGTTGACCTCGATGATTCGCCCTGATTCGGACTCGATGATATAGATGGCATCGTCGATCTGTTCCATAAGATCCAACAGAAAGACCTTTTGCTGGGCTACATACAAGTTACTCTGTGTTGTCTGCAGATCCCGACTGGTGCGGGCCAGGGTTTCGTGCAGGTACTCCACATATCGTCCCTGCAGGGCCTTGACGATATCGTGACGTGTTATCAGACCGCATATCTGACCATCTGCCTGGATAACCGTGAGACGACGGATATGCTTGCCTTCCATCATCCGTGCGGCTTCCTGCATGGGTGTGCCGGCATGGCATGAAACCACCGGAGCTTGCATCACCTGGTCTACAGTTACCTCATCATTTTGATCCAGTGTCTGAGCCAAATGGACGACATCACGCTCAGTCAATATGCCTTCCGGTTTTCCCTCTTCGCAGACTACCACGCAGCTGATATGGCGTTCAGCCATGAGGCGTACAGCCTTTACCACTGTATCGGCCGGATTCAATGTGACAACATGACGTGTCATGGCGGATTCGACAGTTTTCAGTTCGACCAGATACTCCATACCCATGTGGTGAAGAAAATCGGCTTCACTGACCAGTCCGACCAGATAGCCTTGAGAATCGACGACCAGCAGGTGCCGAAAATGTTTTTCGGTCATGATGCGGTATGCACCATGGAAATCTGTGTTCTCTTCGGCCGTAAGGGGGTTAAGACTCATTACATCGCACATCGAGATATCATCGATGGACAGATTCTCTGCCATGAGTCTGATCGCATCCTGTTCCGTGAAGATACCGACGGGACGCCGATCCTTATCAATCGCCACGATACAACTGATCTGTTTTTTCTCCATCTTCAACAGGACTTCGCCGATAGGGGAATCGGCAGCGACAGTCTCGACCTCGGTGGTCTGAATCTGTTTCAGATTTAGGGCTGAAATCATTTGTGGTAATTTACCCCAAGGCAATGAGAGCATTATGAATATTCCATTTCAAAAAGATGCGCCAAAATCCCTCAGCTTGTTAAAGCGTAAGTAGCGGCTACAGAAAATAATCCTTGAACCATATCCGAAAAATATCCAATTGAATAATCTGCCATATCGGCTCTATCCGGAAGACAGGCATGTCTTCCCATATCGGATATCAGATGTAAAGCGCCCCCGCAGCAGGGTTCATTGTATGACAGGAGAGCAGAAATCAGTCAAACCACCCTGGAACACGATTTTAATTCTGGCAACTATAGACAAAGTTGGTAATTATTCATACCAGCAATAGAACAGCAAGCCCGACTGGCTGCAAGACAAGTGCGTCTTATCCCCTCACCTGGAGCGTCTATACTACAACATAGTGCAGAAACCAACTACAGGCAGATGCTCAATATACGATTTTGCACACCCTTCAATAAGCCAAATGCTTTATCGATCCACTACTACAGGGTTGTGCCTCATTTTACTTATCGGCTGCGGTGGCGGTGGTGGCAACGCCAGTAATGGTGACGGCAACAGCCTTCTGCCGGGAGTTCAAACGGGTATTTGGTGCATCACCGGGGAGTGTGCGCAACAGTGCGGACGTCGCGAATGAACCGGTCATGAATAGTTAGTCAAATTTGACTTCTCTATCTAGGCGATCATTCCTGGTAATATACTCAAGCACATCCTCCATTAAGCTATTTATCGTTCTGTATTGCGCTTGAGGCACGGACAGTATCTCCGTTGCCGTTTGAATATACTCACCTTCAACCAATTCATCACGGCAATTCTCAACAATCGCCTGAGCTGAAGCCGGGGTTGTTTCCAGGTGAAACTGGAGTCCGATAACATGCTTTCCTATCTGATACGCCTGATTTTTGCAGGCCGCGCTTTCTGCAATCCTGGTCGCACCCAAGGGCAAATTGAATGTTTCTCCATGCCAGTGAAAAACATCTGTTTCTTCCGGAAACGGAAATACTGACTGGTTGTCTGAATCTGCCGCACGGATTGGAATCCAGCCTATTTCCTTCACTGAATTTGAAAACACTTCCGCACCCAATGAACACGCTATCAGTTGCGCCCCCAGGCAGATACCCAATACAGGTTTACCGGACTCAATAACTTTTTTTATGAACTCCTTTTCTTCGACCAACCAGGGAAAGTCCTGATCATCATTGACACTCATCGGCCCACCCATAATCACGAGCAAGTCAATACTCTCAATCCCTGGTAATTCTTCTGATTCATATAGCATGGTACTGGTAATCTCATAGCCGGCATGCTTTAACCAGTTTTCGATACTGCCCGGATCTTCAAATGGCACATGTTGTAAATAGTGGGCACGCATCAATATTCCTTACTCATACGATTATACCTTGTATGGCGAGATTATTTTGAGTCCCACTATGCCCGATACGATGAGAAGCAATGAGAATATTCTCAGTATATCTCTCGACTCACCAAGCATAACCATACCCAATACCGCCACGCCAACCGCACCAATTCCCGTCCAGACCGCATAGGCCGTACCCACTGGAATTGTTTTCATGGCAACCGACAGCAGCCAAAAACTGATGGCCATTGCAGAGATTGTAAGCAATGAGGGGACCGGTTTTGTAAATCCTTCTGTATATTTTAGACCTATTGCCCATCCGCATTCGAACAATCCTGCCACGACCAGATATATCCACGCCATATTTCCACCCCCATTACTGTTTGATCATACTCATAATGCCTTGCAACACCGTCATATTCAGGCAGTATCACTCTTGATGTTCTGAGAACTTCATCCAATAATCCTTGAAATCTTCTCGCGTCATATCGGGATGCCGTGTTAAACACATAACAAATTCAATCATCTTTCTTCACTTCTCAGATAGAATTCAGTGTATTGCCCGGGCCTCGTTTAACTGTAAAAAATACGCGATACGTTTTTTGATTCTATACCACACTTACGACTCTGATCTTTATTCTGTCCATTTTCTCGATCTGTCCGGCAGAAAAAACGCCGCCGCTGATACCTTGGACCCTGCCCTCCCCCTGCCTATGAAGTATGGCCCATCGGTTGGGTCCGCAAGATTGGAGGCACAACAGTGATCAAAGTGCATGAGGCGCACATACCGGCACTACTGGGTCTTGACCGGTTCGACGCCGTCTGGGCGCTCTACTGGTTTGATCGCAACGACACGCCCAGGCAGCGCAGGATTCTGCAGGTACATCCCAATGACGACCCTGACAAATCCCACAAATGTCATTGCGCGGTCAAGGGAAAATCTGGTCTATTGCGGGGTGATGCTGTAAGGTATTGGCTGGCATAGTGGCTTTCGTCAGTGTAGATAGCCTGGATTGTTAATTTTTAATCCGCACCAATGCCATACCCTTATGCATTACTTTCACTGCTCACATCTTAATAGTGTGGATATTGAATTATTTCATACTGGGTGGAACTTGACTCTGAAATCAAAGTCATCTCTCATGTCGCCGAACAAATCCCGGGCAGACTTTAAGAGATTTGTACTCACATTCATATATTGGGCACCCAGTGAATCGCGCATGGATGTAACCTTATGTTAAAGAAACTGGTTTTCACGCTGATAGGTCTGGCTATCCTGATAGGCGTACCGACCCTCATCAAGTTGAAACAATTCGAAACCATGGGTGCGGCACAGATGGAGATGCCCCCCGAGACAGTGACCTCAGATCAGGTCCGTAGCCAGCGTTGGCCTAACACGGTGAGCGCAAC
This sequence comes from Candidatus Thiodiazotropha sp., assembly GCA_040506195.1. GTDB lineage: Bacteria > Pseudomonadota > Gammaproteobacteria > Chromatiales > Chromatiaceae > Thiodiazotropha. The sequence goes on from JBEVXH010000002.1 coordinate 319,295, forward strand.
TGGTTCGCTGGTCGCAGTTCAGGGGGTAATCGTCACCGCCGAACTGGGCGGCAAGATTGAAGAGATCTCCTTCAAATCGGGTAATCGAGTCAAGCAGGACGATCTGCTGGTCCGTATCGACGTCTCCGCAGAGCAGGCACAGCTCCGCTCAGCTGAGGCTGCAGCCAAACTGGCGCGTATCAACCTGGATCGTAGCCGGGATCTGCGCGCCAACAAGACCGTCTCTCAGGCCGACCTCGATACCGCCGAGGCCAGCTTCAAGCAGGCCACCGCCCAGGTTGACAATGTGCGCGCCACCATTGCCAAAAAGACTCTGCGCGCCCCCTTTGCCGGTCAGCTGGGACTACGCCAGGTCAATCTGGGACAGATCGTCGAGCAGGGCACACCTGTTGTGACCTTGCAAACCGTCGATCCGATCTATGTTGACTTCTCATTGCCTCAGCAGCAATTCTCCATCCTGGAAGCCGGCACCGAGGTGCAGGTGACAACCGATGCGGCCCCCGAAAAGATCTTCAACGGCAGGATCATCGCTGTGAATCCCGAGATCGATCAAATGACACGCAGCGTGCGCGTCAGGGCAACCCTGTCCAATCAGAGCGAACTGCTGCGTCCCGGCATGTTTGCCAACGTGGAGGTGATGCTGTCGGATGATGAGGAAGTGCTCGCCATCCCCGCCACCGCGGTGCTCTATGCGCCCTACGGCGATACCGTATTTGTTATCGACGAACTCGAGGATGAAAAGAGCGGTGAAAAACAGCTCGTACTGCGTCAGCAGGTGATCCGCCTTGGCGCCACCCGGGGCGATTTCGTTGCCGTGGTGACGGGGCTAGAGGAGGAGGAAAAGGTGGTCACCAGCGGTGTCTTCAAGCTGCGGCCGAAGATGGCGGTAGTCGTCGACAACACCCTGGCACCCGAAGCGAAGATGGAGCCCACCCCCGAGAATGAGTAGATCCATCCAACGCTATGACGATGCGCCGTAAAACTTTGAGCAAGGGACTTTGATATGGCAAGGATGAAAGCCTTTACCGATCTGTTCATCCAGCGGCCGGTGGTTGCGATCGTGCTCAATCTGTTGATCGTCATAGCCGGTTTTCAGGCCTGGAACAGTCTCAACATCCGGCAATATCCGCGCAGTGACAACGCCACGGTCAATATCTCCACCGTCTATGTTGGCGCCAGCGCGGAGCTGGTGCGCGGCTTCATAACCACGCCGCTGGAGCAGGCCATCGCTTCAGCCGACGGTATCGACTATATCGAATCGAAGAGCCTTCAGGGTTTCTCCATGATCAACGCCCGCCTGAAGCTTAACTACGAGCCTACCAAGGCTCTGGCGGAGATTACCGCCAAGGTGAACCAGGTGCGCAACGAACTGCCCGCCGAGGCCCAGGTGCCTGCAATCTCTGTACAGTCGGCCGATTCGGAGTTCGCCGCAGCCTATATCAGCTTCGCTTCCGATATCCTTTCCCAGGCCGAGATCACCGACTATCTGATCCGTGTCATACAGCCACGCCTGGCCGCCGTTGCGGGGGTTCAGCGCGCCGAGATATTCGGCGCCCGCACCTTCGCCATGCGCATCTGGCTAAAGCCGGACAAGATGGCCGCCTATCACGTCAGCCCGGCACAGGTGCGCCAGGCACTGGCCGCCAACAATTTTCTTGCCGCTGTCGGCAGCACCAAGGGTTCCCTGGTCCAGGTCACCCTGACGGCCAACACGGATCTCCACACGGTGGAGGAGTTCGAACGCCTGGTGATCCGGCAGCAGGATGACGCCATTGTTCGCCTGAAGGATATCGCCGAGGTCACCCTCGGTGCCGAAGATTACGACACCACGGTCAGCTACCTGGGCCAGACCGCCGTCTTCATGGGCATCTTTCCCCTGCCCACCGCCAACACCATCGATGTCATAAAACGGGTGCGCACGGAGATCGATGCCATATCCCGCGACCTGCCGACTGGCCTCGAGGTGGAGCTCGGCTACGACGCCTCTGAATATATCGCCAATGCCATCACCGAGGTCACCAAGACCCTGGGCGATACCCTGATGATCGTCATCGTTGTCATCTTCCTCTTCATGGGCTCGATGCGTTCCGCCCTGGTGCCTATGTTCGCGATACCGGTTTCGCTGATCGGCAGCATCTTTCTGATGCAGATTTTCGGCTTCTCCCTCAACCTGCTCACCCTGCTGGCCATCGTACTCTCCGTCGGCCTGGTGGTGGACGACGCCATTGTCATGGTGGAAAACATCGAGCGCCATCTGCGGGAGGGTCGCAGTAAGCGGGAGGCGGCCCTGCTAGGCGCACGCGAGCTGGTGGGGCCGGTCATCGCCATGACCATCACCCTGGCGGCGGTCTATATACCGATCGCCATGCAGGGAGGGCTCACCGGCGCCCTGTTTCGCGAGTTCGCCCTTACCCTGGCCGGCACCGTCACCATCTCCGGCTTTGTCGCACTGACCCTTTCGCCGATGATGTCCTCCCACATGCTTCGCAGCGCCGCGGACGAGGAGAAGGGCTTCACCGGCTGGGTCAATCACCACTTCGATCGCATGCGACTGGCCTACGGCCGCCTGATCGATAACACCCTGGACGCCCGCCCCTTCGTCTATGTGATATGGCTCGCTGTCGCCGCGGCGGCCTTTCCCCTCTACAACATGTCGCCCAAGGAGCTGGCGCCCGGCGAGGATCAGAGCGTTATCTTCGGCGTGATCAACGCATCGGCCAACGCCACCGCCAATCAGAAGGAGTTTTACGGCAAGGCCGTCGAGCAGGCTTTCCTGAGTACGGAGGAGGTGGATCTCACCTTTCAGATCCTGCTCGCCCCCTCCGTCGGCGCCCTCTACGATACCGACGGCTTCTCCGGCATGGTGGTCAAGCCATGGCACAATCCACGTGAGCGCACTGTCTTCGAGATCATACCCGAGATTCAGGCCAAGCTGTCGCAGATCCCGGGCTTCCAGATCTTCGCCACCACACCCCCCGCCCTGCCTGGCGGCAGCAACTTCCCCGTCGAATTCATCATCGCTTCCACCGGGGACGCCAAGCGGTTGCTCGACTTCGCCCAACAGATACAGGGCAAGGCTGCGGAAAGCGGGATGTTCCACTTTCCACCCCTGATCGACCTCAAATACGATCAGCCCCAGGCCCAGGTGGTATTGGACCGGGACAAGATCGGCGCCCTCGGACTCGATCTGAATCAGGTCGGCAACGACATGGCCGCCGCCCTGGGTGGCGACTACGTCAACCGTTTCAATATCGCGGGGCGCAGTTATAAGGTGATTCCGCAGATCGAGCGCGCCCAGCGGCTCAATCCGGAACAGCTTACCGAGATCTATATCGACGGCCCGCAAGGCCAACTGATCCCGCTGAGCAGCGTGGCACACATCGAAAACAGCACGGTGCCCCGCTCCCTCAACCGTTTCCAGCAGCTCAACTCGGTGAAGCTCTCAGGCATGACCAATCGTACTCTCGACGATGCCCTCAGCGTGCTGGAAGAGGCGGCGCGGGAGATCCTGCCACCCGGCTACACCATCGACTACACCGGTGAGTCGCGCCAACTGCGCCATGAGGGCAACAAGTTCCTGCCCGCCTTTTCCCTGGCCATCGTGATGATCTTCATGGCGCTGGCGGTGCAGTTCAACTCATTCCGCGACCCGCTGATCATCCTCCTGGGTTCAGTGCCGCTGGCGATGTTCGGCGCCCTGATCTTCACCTTCCTGAAGATGCCCAATCCCAACATGCCCTTCTGGACCAGTGGCTGGACCACTACTCTCAATATCTATGCCCAGGTCGGACTGGTGACCCTGGTCGGCCTGATCGCGAAGAACGGCATCCTCATCGTCGAATTCGCCAACAAACTGCAAGAAAGAGGATTATCAAAGATCAGCGCCGTGCGTGAGGCGGCCATGACCCGTCTGCGCCCGGTATTGATGACGACCGTGGCGACGGTTGCCGGTCACTTTCCCCTGATCCTGGTAACCGGCGCCGGCGCCGCAGCGCGCAACTCCATCGGCCTGGTACTGGTCGGCGGCATGGCCATCGGTACGCTATTCACCCTCTTCGTGCTGCCGTCGATCTATGTCCTGCTGGCAAAGGAGCATACGAACGTAGCGTCTGATGAGGAACCTGCCGGTGAAGCAGCGGCTAATGCAGAGCCAGTACTCAGTAGCAACTAAGCTCTAAACAGTTCATGCGCATAGGAATACCTTTTGTATTGATTTGCGGTTATAGGCGTTCATTTGCGGCTTGTTCATTTTCCTTGTTCCCACGCTCCTGCATGGGAACGCAAATGACGTGAAACAACAGGGTGAGGTATCGATTCCCACGGAGGACCGCGGGAACCGGAGCAATGCCGAGTCGGCTTCAAACAGTGATCGAGCCTGATAGGTGAAGAGGAGTGAAAGCTCGATAACGAGATAGCTCAAAGCCCCCATACCAATGATAGATTGTACTTGAAATCGCTCCTCTCGGTGCCGGGGGCGGCCAGGGAATCGTACTCGTTGATCAAACCGATCTTCACTGCCAGTGTTCCCTGTTCCGCCATGACCATCTTCCAGTTGAAGGCGCTAATATTACGGTATTCACCGTGCTCCTCCAGGCTCGGATAGAAGGTGGTCTTGAAGTCCACCGATTCCCGTTCGGAGATAGCCCAGGCCGCTTCCAACCCAAGGGTAGCTTCCTGGGTAAACTCCTCATCGATACCGCCATAGGTCTTGTTGCCACCAAGACCGGCGCGGCCAATCAGGTGCCAGGCATCGTCATGGATAAACACATAACCGACACCACCCGAGCCTGACAGCCGATAGTCCCAATCCTTGAACTCATCCCAATCGTAGCGACCCTGTGCAAAGGTGAACCAGGGGCTGTCATGCCAATACCAATCCTTCAGCAGATCGGCAAAAAACTGATTCCGCGAGTCCTCACCGTCGCTCTTTGCCTTGTCATAGGCGGTTACGAGTTTCCAGGCATGATTCGTATTTTTATAACCGCCGCTATAGCCTGCATGGACATTGATCGATTCGGAGTTCCCCGTAGCGCCGTTGAGACCCGCCTCCAACTCATGCTTCCATCTCACCTCCTCAGCGAACAGGGAGGCGGAGATTGCGGTGAGAGAGCAAAGTGCCAGTGTAGTAAATCGATGCCTGTCAGACATATGCGAGAACTGTTCCGAGTTATTGTCGATGTTTTAGAGCCTGTTAACACTACGACAGTCTATCAGATTCAGGCATCAGATCATCAAGCTCAACACACAAGCATGCCCGGTTGTCCTTAAAAAAATCGCTTCAACCCTCCATTAGATCCACTTCTACTATATTGCTGGCAAAGTCATGATAGACGGCACCGACCTGCTTGGCCATGGAATCCGGAAAGGCATGAAGTTCATCTGATTCCAAGGTATTGATGATCGCCTGGGGAACGAGCTCCGCTGGCTCTGCGATTTCACCCAGCTCGGCATGCGCGGCCATATCCGTCGCAATTAGGCCTGGGTATACGCTGACCACCTGAGTACCCTGCTCCTTGAGAACGTCTCGCAGGCCCTGGGTAATGGAGCAGGATACCGCCTTCGACGCCGAGTAAGTGGCGAAATCCGCAAAGTTCTTCATGGAAGCGACGGAGTTGAGCTGTACCAGCGCACCACCAAGAGTGGGTACAGGCAAAAACCTAATCCGGCACGTCCCTACATTTTTTTACTGCTTTTTTATTTCCAGGATAGATACACTCTTGCCACCAATTTCATGAACAACAATGCGGTTATTGTTTGTATCAGCAATAAACAATGTCTTGTCATGCAGTGCCAGGCCACCTGGCTCATTCAACTGAAACTGGCCGTTTACGGTACTGAGAAAGCCCGGCCTGCCATCGCCTATTATCGATTTAACCACATCCTTCCCAAGATCAACGATTTTGATTTTATGATTATATGTGTCCGCCAGGATAACCGAATGTTCACCGTCCACTGCAATGCCCAACACGTGTTGCAGTTTCGCTTCGTGCAATCTTCCATCCACATCACCGAAATCGAACAAACCCTTGCCCATCAATGTCTCCACGACTTCGTCTTTCAGGTGAATGCGCCTAATCGCCGAGGCTTCTGAATCGGCAATATATAACCAGTCTCCGAAAAGACTCAAACCACTTGGCTGGCTGAACGTGGCTTTTTCGATATCTCCATCAGCGATACCTTCGCGTCCCGATCCAGCGAAATGAATGAGTTGTTTTGATGCGGTATTGTAAATCCATATCTGGTGGCTGCCCGCCATTGCGATGAAGAGTCGGTCATCCCTGAGTGCCAGCGCCCAAGGTGACGCCATACCAATCGATGTAGCCTTATAATAGCCTTCACGTTTTCTTTCCAGGGCCCCATTACCTGCAACGGTCGTCACTGTTTTTTCTATCAGGTCAATATATCGTATGGTGTGATTCCCCGTATCGGCCACATAGATCCCGTTGCCGTCAAAGGCAAGACCTTGAGGCATGTTGAATCTTGCCCGGCTAAAACCGCCGTCCTCGTTTCCAGCCTCTTCCACCCCTATGACATGCTGTATTTGTCCCTGATGATCTGTCACAAGAATACGATTATGTAGCGTATCGCTTATCGCCAGATGGGTGTCGGACACCGCAATCTTACCAGGCGCAGCCAAGGGAGTTGGTTTACTGTTCTCACGTTCCAGTCGTAGAGGAATTGGAGTGAGGTTAAGGATACTCTTATGCTGTTCGAGCAGTTCAGTGATTTTGTTATCTATCGGCTGGTATTTTCCTTCACCCGTCACCCGTCCCAGCACTTCTCCGGCAGGATCGATAAATACCCGGGTGGGCCATGCACGCATGCCGTAATAGCCTGCCAACAGTGAATCGACATCGTTTACGACGGGATGGTCGACACCATACCTGATTACGATACTCCTGAGTGTATCGAGATTCTTTTCATTATCGAATTTCGGTGTGTGCACCCCAATAACCAAGAGCTGATCCCCATACTTTTTTTCCAGCTTCTTCAAGTCAGCCAGCACATGAACGCAGTTGATACACCCGTAAGTCCAAAAGTCCAGAATAACGACCTTTCCCAACATGTCGTCAAATGTCAGAGGCCTCTCAACGTTCAACCATGGCATGCCTGGCGCAAACTCCGCGCTGGTATCGACAAGATCTCTCTGAAATTCATCACTCTGCCCGTGATCCGCAGTCTCTGAAGAGCAGCCGTTAAAGCTCAAGAGCGCTAATAGAAACAGCGACCATTGCAACCTGCGATATACGAATAACGGATTGCCACTGTCAATCATTTACTTTATTGCCCTGAATAGCCACTCCTGGCCACAAGTAGAGCATAGGGAGCCTGATATGTCTTTAGCCGGTTATAAGATGTTATGAATTCTTTATATTTTGAGAAGGCCCCATAATTACCTGAAAAAAAGCGCCTTATTCCATGACCTGATAAAGGTTATTATGATGGTTGACTTGAGCGCAAATTCTGCAATGTGTTTTCGATCGCGTGCCGCTTTCTACCGGCATATGCGCCTGGTTGCCACAGCACGAACATTTTATCGGCGCTAAGATAAGATCCTGCATATCCAATTGCGACCACTGTATGATCGATATGGCTTGTGCATTGCATATATCCTGACAGATACCACAGCCGGTACATGCCAGCGGCTCCATTCGGTAAAACATCTGTTCACTGTTTTCAGTGAGTATTATTGCGCCATGAGGGCAGATCCTGATACAGGCATCACAGCCATTGCATTTAAAGGCATCAATTTGCGGCACATACGGCCAAATTGAAGACCCGCCTCTCTCCGGCAACAACTCTCCTGGTGCTGGAAATTCATCAGCTTCCGTTTCATACAGCTTGAATATGGCTGATGCGGCCTGAACGCCGCCATCGATCATTCCCCTCAAAAATCCTCTGCGACTAAGCTTGGATGCCGCGTCATCAGCAATCAGGAGAGAACTGATACGCAGCCACTTATTGCCACTCAATAGGCGATAACCGATAGGTTCATTCAAATCATCGGAAAGTGCCGGATTGATCCGATCGACTCTTTCAAAGAACGTTTCCCCACTGTTGCGTTGACACTCTGAGCAATTGCCCGTTGCCACTAGCCACTCATAATATCCCAGCCGATACAACTTAAGAATATCGTGTATGCCAATGAGATGGATACAGGGGATGGTGCCTTTCTGCCGGGTAAATCCCACCTCTTCACAGGCACACAACGCGATCTTCCCCTGTTTCCATTCACCAATAAGAATCTCATATTGAAATGAGATCGCCCCTTCAGGACAAACAGGCGCACACAAACCGCACCCGTCACAGAGTGTGATATCGAGTTGCAACGCATCATCATCCAAGGACCATGCATGCTGTGGACAGGCATCCACACATGATGAACAGCTCGCCACCTCTACCCTTACGTGGACACAACGCCCTGAAATCACATCCGGCAATCCCTCTTCTTGTCGGATACGTTCGAACAATTCTTTGAAGTGAACCATTAGCCTGATAAAGAGATGCAGCTTGATATTCTATTTTTTGAGGCTTCTTAGACCCGCAGCAACACCCGCAAGGGTACCTTGTGAGTTGAAAACCGACAGTGTTGCAAGGGATGATAGAGCCACCCAATGTCTTTTATCCAATTTCATTCGATACTCTCCTAAAGCATATTCCTTGACCAGACCGGAACCTAGACTGCTGGGCCCATACCAGGCATGTAACAGAGAGAAACCTGTTCTTTTGGCGCATTTGGCTTCATTCTCTCTTCTATCTCCTCCCTTGACGGCCTGGGCTGATCGATCACGATTGCCAAAAGATCCCTCAACTCCTCGCAATAGACGGCCGTCAATAAGCCCACAGCGGCAAAATATGGGGTTGCACACCGGTTTGCCACCCGATTGGAGAATTCACCCAACCAGCGCAACAGATGTTCGTCCATAAACCTTGCAGCATCCTTGAGATTCTTTTCGGACTCAGAAATCGAGAAAAGGTGGGAAACAAACTGAAGTTGCAAAACCAGATCATCATCGGGCCTGATACGCCAGTTTTCCACCATAAGACCATAGATCTCATACCAGGTCCTTACCTGAAACATACTCTCTTGACAGGTAAGTTGCTCTTCATCCAACCAGACCGATTCCAGCGGTGATGCCTGCAGGCTATGGTTCAAATAAATGTCGGCGTAATCTGCCGCCAACAGATCGAGAAAGTCATCATCGAATCTATCGGGCAACGACTCAACCACACGCCCCATCAAGTCAATCGCATTGATCCCCTCTTGTGTGACCAGTTTCAATCCCATAGAGTACGGGAAGTTACAGTCACGTAAAGCCTCGAGAATTTTGCAGTCCGGCTCTTTCACATGGAGCAGAGCAAGCATCTCCAGGTCATCGGCAACTGCCTGATAGAAGGTCTGCAACAGTTTAACGCTCGACTTGTCGCGTAGGTCCAACGGTTCCCCCATCACTTGACCTTCCCTTTGCTGTGAGCGACAAATCCGATTGAGGGCTTGGTCAACTCGATGTTCGACATGTTCTTTACCTGTCGGGATACCTTGTCGTTGGGACCAATCGCCACCGTCTCCAATGCGCCGTTCCAGATCGACTCTATTGGACCGATATCCAAAACACGCATCATACAGGCCATGACACAGTAGGGTTTTCGACCCGCCTCGATCTCATCCACACACATGTTGCATTTCTTCACAATGCTGTCACTTGGATCAAACTGAGGCGCACCGAAAGGACATGCAGCCTCACAACGCCGGCAGCCGATACAGAGGGTAGAGTCGATATCGACAATGCCATCCTTCTTACGTTTGAAGAGCGCACCGGTGGGACAAGTAGGCAGACAGGCAGGTGATTCACAGTGGTTGCAGGACATATTGACCTTATAGGCAAACACATCCGGGTACTTTCCACCCTCTATATATTGGACACGCCTGAATCTTGGTCCGGCAGCCAATCCATTTTTATCCTTACAGGCTATTTCACAGGCCCGACAGCCAATACAATCAACATTATTATGTATAAATCCCAACTGCATGTCGGGAACCACTGGCGTATAAGTTTGGCGCTTACGGCGTTTTACCGCTTCCTTTATCCTGGCCTTCTCTTTTTTAACAGACATAAGTCTCTCCTCCAAGATTAAAGGTCACGCCTGAAAACATGGGCACGAGAAGTTGCCAGTTTGTCCCAGCCAGGTCGATGTTCAAGATCCGTCTTTTTGATATTGCACAACACGGTGTTGTATGCGAATGCCCCCGCCGGACTAGGCTCATCCAATGTCAGCATGTCCGGATTACCTGCCCTGTCCACACCGTTTTCATCCAGGTCAATCCACACCCCCTCATGCAGCACAGCCACACCAGGCATGCATCGTTCGGTCACATAGACTGGCACCACAACCTTGCCGCGCGCGTTCCAAATCTCGACTGTGTCACCGGTTTTGATGCCCAGTTTATTTGCATCGGAGGCATTCATGGTCACTTCCTGCTCATAGGTCTCGCGCAGCCAACTGCAGTTATTGAAGATAGAATGCGTCCGCCATCGTGGGTGAGGAGAAATAAGGTGAAACGGATATTTAGCTGTCTTGGGACTGTTCAATGACTCCCACGGCTCGATCCACTTCGGTATGTAGGGTATTTCATAACCGTACATGGTCCGTTTCCAGTCGGTGATCTGCGCCAGCTGTGTGGCGAGAATTTCAATCTTGCCGGAGGGAGTCTGGAACGGTGTACCGTTCTCTATTTGATCCCTGAACGCTACGTGCGGTTGGTCGAATGTAAACTTGTAGACGCCTCTCTGCTTGAACTCTTCCCAGGACATATCCACATGCTGATGATGCATGACCTTTTGTTCCCACCATTCTCTCAGGTAGGCCTCGTCCACATGGTCATTGACATGAAAATAGTCACGATTCGCCTTCGGATTGAATGCCTGGCCGAAGACATCGCCACCGATTCGATAGGCTAGTTCAGTGAAGACCTGGAAATCGGTCTTCGACTCACCCATAGGCTCGATGACTTTCGGGCGGTGAATGTAATAATGGCCTTTGTACCAAGGCAACGCCACATCATGCCGTTCGAAATGGGTCGCAATGGGCAGTAGGATATCGGCATAGAGGCCGGAAGGCGTAATGGTCGAGTCCATGCAAACCACAAGCTCCAGCTTATTGATCGCCTCAATCTCTTTATTGATATTAGTCAGTTGATTGAACCAGTCGGATCCCTGCCAAAAAATACCCTTGATATTGGGTATCTGCCCATCTGTATTGTCCTCCCTCTGCCAAAGGCCTATCTCCTCCCGTTTTACATTAGGGTAGTTGAGCACACAATGCGCCCAACGGTCCGATTTAATGGACTGAAACCAGATATTGGAATATTGATCATAGGGATAGGCCACCGCTTCGGCATGCCAGGCCTTGCCGACACCTTCGGCGCAACCGCCTAGATTACCGATATTCCCGGTCATCGCCTGGAGTGCTGCCGCCATACGATTGTACTGTTCACCGTAGGCGTTTCTTCCTGGCGACCAGGATGCCTTCAGCGCAGCAGGCTTCGTCCTGGCGTACATATCCGCCAACTTGACAATATCCTTCGCCGGCACACCGCAGATCTTGGACGCCCACTCCGGAGTTTTTGCCTCACCGTCATATTTGCCCAGGATATAATCTTTGAAATTTTCCTTATCCTTCGCCCATTCCGGCATGGTCCCCGCATCCATGCCTTGACAGAATTGATCGATGAAGGCTTGATCATGCAGATTATTGGTAAAGATGTAGTGGGCCATGCCCGCCATCATCGCCGCATCGGTATTTGGACGGATGGGTATCCACCAGGCATCGTAGGCGGCGGCAGAGTCGGTATACTGCGGATCAACCAACACAAACTTACAACCGCGTTGTTTCGCCATGCGCATATACATGAAGGTGTTGCCACCGTGGAATGTATAGGCAGGATTCCAACCCCACATAATCATTAGTTTAGAGTGAGCGAAAGCATCGTCTTCATTCCCATCCTCGATGGTGCCGAAGGTCATACGAGAACTGAAGGTGGTGCCTTGATAGGAGGGCACCGACCAGGAACTGGTGCGACAGCCAAACATTCCGAGGAAGCGACCCAACAAGCCCTCAATCTGGTCAGACTTGTGTAACACCCCATATGAAGCGCCGGCATAACTCTGATCCACCAAGGCTGTGGGTCCATAGGTATTTTTGAGGTGGACCATCTTGTTGGCCACATAATCAAGGGCCTCATCCCATGAAATGCGCTTGAATTTTCCTTCACCCCGCTCGCCGACACGCATCATCGGGTAGAGCAGCCGTTCCGCCGAATAGAGCCGTTGGCGATAGGAGCGCCCCCGGAGGCAGGCCCTCAGTTGCGGCTCATCATTATCGTCCTTTCCGAAATAACCGCCTCGCTGATAACGTCCATCGTCAGTCGAAAGGCGCACGATGACATCCTTCCATTTATGCGCGACAAGCATATGGCGCGAACCGCAATTATGCGCGCAACTGGTCACCACCGTCTCGAGTTGATCGTCGGTCGGATAGGGTTCGTAGGCAAACGCCTTGGCCTCTTTTGCGGTCTTCAATTCCACCAAGCCCCCGGCAGCCAAAGTCGCACTGCCTGCCGCAGCAGACTTCAGAAATGAACGCCTGGAGAGATTCAAGCGCTCATGTAGATTCTTTTTTAGATTATCGATACTCATCAGTACCTCGTTGTCGGCAATTGACTATTTCGCAGCCTGCTGATTCTTAATGCGGAACCTGGGTTCCGATTCGGTCGGCCTGTCTTTGGCCCACTCCGGGGTGGTGCTCGACATACCTTTCCAGGCATGTCGGGGATAGGGATAGGCAATGCGGTACCACTGCCGCCCGCCATGACAGCCATAGCATATGTCCGGATCCTTTTTGGCGGCAGCCTCGATGGCCTCCGGTTTCAAAAAATTAACCTGGTGCCGATTGGTGCGGATATTGGCGTGACAGAGCAAACAGTCGTTTTGAAAGAGCGCTCTCGACTCCGGCCAGGGCTTCGGCAAGCCCATCAACTTATAGGGGTTTTTCCCATGGCACATCAGACAAATCTCGGGATTCACCGACTTACGCAGAGTCTTTTCCCGATTCAAATGATCTGGAGGTATCGTTGCTTCTTCCCTTAAGTCGTTTCCCTGATGGCAGGTATTGCATTTCAAATCCATCAGTTCCTGGGCCAGGGGCGTCACCAAGTGCCGACGATGAAAGGAATCCTGTTCACCCTCATAGGTCGATAAGGTCTGATACCAGGCCAATACCTCGGAAGCCTTAACACCGGCAGGTGACTGATAAAGCAGCTTCCTGCTTATAATCTCCTGATGGCAACTGAGACACTGCTCATCGTCTGCATTATCAATATAGGGCTTCGTGTGGATGGGGTGCCAACTAGCTCGGTCATAGTCCTTGACTGTAATATCACGGGCAAAAACCTGACCGATGGTGAGTAGCGCCATCGACAGTAGCAACGGAATAAGGAGCCTGATACCCAAAGTCATTTCATCTCCCTCATCTGAAGCGATCAGATATTCTTTCAATAGGGGAATTTACTTAAGAAGAGGGCGCTTCCCTGCGCCCCTGACATCCTTGAATTACATCCTATTCACAAAGCGGGCGGAGCCGATTAGCGCCAGCCACTCATGCCGGACATGCCGCCCATGCCGGACATACCACTCATGCCGCCCATACCGGACATGCCGCCCATGCCGGACATACCGCCCATGCCGGACATACCGCTCATGCCGGACATACCGCTCATGCCACTAGCCGGATAGAAGAAGATCTGTCCCTGTGGGGTGATCTTGAAATAGCCGGACATACCGCTCATGCCGCCCATACCGGACATGCCTGACATACCGCCCATGCCGCCCATACCGGACATGCCTGACATACCGCCCATACCGGACATGCCTGACATACCGCCCATGCCGGACATGCCTGACATACCGCCCATGCCGCCCATGCCGGACATGCCTGACATACCGCCCATGCCGCCCATACCGGACATGCCTGACATACCGCCCATGCCGGACATACCGCCCATGCCGCTCATTCCAGACATACCGCTTGGCACCCAGACCCACTGGCCGCCCATGCCGGACATACCGGACATGCCACCCATACCGGACATGCCACCCATACCGGACATGCCACCCATACCGGACATGCCACCCATACCGGACATGCCGCCCATACCGGACATGCCACCCATACCGGACATGCCGCTCATGCCGCCCATACCGGACATGCCGCTCATGCCTCCCATACCGGACATGCCGCCCATACCGGACATGCCACCCATACCGGACATGCCGCTCATGCCGCCCATACCGGACATGCCGCCCATGCCACTAGCCGGATAAAAGAAGATCTGTCCCTGTGGTGTGATCTTGAAATAGCCGGACATGCCGGACATCCCGCCCATGCCGGACATACCGCCCATGCCGGACATTCCGCTCATGCCGCCCATACCTGACATGCCGCCCATACCTGACATGCCGCCCATACCTGACATGCCGCCCATGCCGGACATACCACCCATTCCGGACATACCGCTCATGCCGCCCATGCCCGACATACCGTCCATTCCTGACATGCCATACATGCCGGCAGACGCCAATGGGGCAACAGCGAGCGCAACAGCCATCCCCATAGCTTTGATCACTCCTTTCAAACTTGGCATTCGAATCTTTTTCATAATTTTTGGCCTCACGTTGTAGTAAATAATTTCTCCCAAACCGGGGCCGTTTGCCGACCACCTGTCTGAACCGACAGATGGCGCTGACCCCCTATTAACACCAACTTTACTGATGCCATTTTCGAATATCGTATCGGCCCTTCATGCCTGGCTGATTGAAAGGCGTGTACCAGTGCCCTTGGTTATCAAGGAAGTAGAGACTCTTTGGATAGGGTTGGCGCACACCGCTCAAGGCGGATTGATACCAGGCCCTGTCATGCTTCACCCATTCGACAACAGGCGCATCAACAGGTCGCTTGGAAGGTTCTACACCGGCAATTGGATAGTCAGCCAACAGCTGTGAAGACAACAGCATCGAAGCGCCACAGCCAGCAAGCAGAATCAATCGCATTCCAACACCCTCCTCGATTTATCTTTGTAGTATCAGTACAGGTTGGCACCACAAACCCAGGCAACAGCTGTGCCATTGTGCTGATTTGATCTCTTTTCCCTTGTTTTACAATGATTTTTTCACCAGCATTCATACATACATGCCGGATGGGATATCGGATAGCCTGACGTTCTGTCAGGCTGATAGAAGTTGATACTTTGTCTGTCTCACGGATGCGGCTGGAAGATTTTAATGGGTGCGGAATTTAAGTCATATTTTTCATTCAGTTAGAAATAATTTTCAACTGACTAGAGTAATTGTTAATGTCATTACGCTTGACTGACATTTCGTCATACAAGGTATTACTGATGCTTGCATCCGTCGTATCAGGGAGTGGAGGTCAATAGAGACCTCCACCCACAGACCCGGGCCAAACGGTCAACTAAAAGATGCGTATGACACCACCATCCGATATACGAATCGCCAGCTGATACTTCAATCGATATGGCTCCGAAACACCGACCACACTGACCAGATAGACTCGATTAATCTTACGAATCCTACCGACCTGCAGGCCAGACTCCCGGGTGGTGTCTATCCATCGTTTTGTGAGTTCATGCACCTCCGACCACTCATCAAGAGGCAGTACGCCAGGATCAAGTTGAAAATAGTCAATACGGCATTCAGCCATATTAACCGTTGCATCCACTGTCATTGACTGGTTTGTGGACGGCAACTCCACGGGATGAAACAGCAGCGCCCCGCTATCATCCCTTTCAATATGCCAGTATTCGAAGCCTTTTAAATTTGCCGGTAAGGTCACGGAGCCGCTCTCAACATTTTGAGTTGCCGTTTGCGCCGGCACATCGCCCTCATCACCCGTATCGCCCGGCCGCAGAATCAATGCGCCGTCACTGTCCCATTCAACCTGCCATCCGCGCTCCTGCAGCGCATTGCCGAATTGTCTGATCTTCGGTAATTCAGCTTCAGGTGACTGATTGTCAGTTACCGGCTCCTTTACGGGTTGGCGATAGATAACACTGCCATCTGCGGAGATGTACTCTTGCCAACCTTGAAGAAGCAGCGACTCACGCAGTGACTGAGAGAGGGTAACTCCCTGTTCTGCCAAGCCTGCTGTGGGTATTGACAGTGCAAGCCACAACAGATGAACGCTGATGCAACGATATCGACTGTTTATGCTTTTTTTCACTTTCGGGACTCCTCCGATTTATGTAAATCCACTGAATCCCCGATTAATCAGCA
Source organism: Candidatus Thiodiazotropha sp. (assembly GCA_040506195.1). Lineage (GTDB taxonomy): Bacteria > Pseudomonadota > Gammaproteobacteria > Chromatiales > Chromatiaceae > Thiodiazotropha. Next base: position 335,644 of record JBEVXH010000002.1, read on the forward strand.
AAACATGCGCCAAGAGTGCACTTGCGGAGCACGCATCCGTAAAAAAAGGTCGATTCCCCTCTTCCAACCTGACAAAATGTCAGGAAAAATAGCTACTTTTGGCATTAAAATCAAAGCAGTTGACACTGTAAATCTGAACCGTCATATGTGATGAACTGGATAGCCAACAGCCTGAATCGGAAATTCATCCTTGGCACCACTTCCGGTCTAGCCATCAGCTCTCTGGTCTTTCTCCTGCTCTATATTTCGCTCTATCAGTCTGAACTGGAGGGAGAACGCGCGCACACAGCCAACCAGGTCAACAATCTGCTGCAGGTCTCATTGGAAAATGCCATGTTGAAGAGAGACCTGCCCGGTTTGAGCGAAATGGTTAGAAAACTGGGCAAGCAGGAGGGCATCGCATCCGTATTCATTACCAACCCAGGCGGCGAAATCAGGTTCAGCAGCAGAGTGGGCGACTTTGGTAAACAATTGGCCAATCCCTACCGCGCCACATCCCTTACAACCCAATTCCTCGAAGATGGCGATGGCCAGGAAATCCTGCGCAGCATCAATCCGGTACACAACAAAGCAGCCTGTAAGGAGTGTCACGGACCTGCAGAGAAAAATCCCATCAATGGCATCCTGTACGTGGATTACGATGCTGTGCCGATCAGAAACAGGGTTCGTGACACCACCCTGATGCTGATGGGGGCTGGCGCGCTGATCGTCATTTTGAACCTGATTGGAGGCTGGTGGTTCATTCATGCCTACATCCTCAGGCCAGTGAACCATCTAACTCATGCAAGTCAAGAATTGACCAACGGCAATCTAGAATCCCGCGTCTCAATGCAGGGTACCGATGAGCTCTCGAAGTTGGGTGACACCTTCGATCTAATGGCTGAAAGATTGCAGGAGAAGCTCCTTGAATTGGAAGAACAGAAAGGTTTTTTACAGGCGCTTGTGGACGCCGTTCCTGACGGTATCAGAATTATCGACGATGAGTTCAAAATCGTATTGACTAACAAAGCCTATCGAGAACAACACAAACTGCCGCAAATGACAGAAGTCGGAAACAACTGCTATACACTCACACATAAAACAACCAAGGCCTGCCCACCTACTCTGATCACATGCCCGGTTCATGAAATCAAGCAGCACAAAAAACCGATCAAAGTGGTGCACCAACACCATCGCTCCGATCAATCAACCTTTGAGGTTGAAATTTTCGCAGCGCCCATGGAAATAAAGAGAGGCAGGCGCGAAACAACCCTGATCGTCGAGTCGATCCGGGATCTTGCAAAAGAGGTTAAATATTCCCAGGAACAGAAACTCTCCGAATTGGGACGTCTGGCAACCGGCGTAGCCCATGAGATCCATAATCCACTCGCATCAGTCAAATTGGCCCTGGATGCCACGAAAAACACACTTATTGCCGATAATGACTATACGGACGGTGTCATGCAACATTTCGAACTTATCGATGACGAGATCAACACCTGTATCGAGATCACCGGAAAGTTACTCAAATTAGGCTCACCTCCCCCTGAAAACCTTGAGTTGGTCGATGTCAATAAAGCCCTGCATGAGACACTAAGTCTATTACAATGGCAGGCTGACCAGTTGCATATTACTGTTGAAGAGAGATATAAAATCGATCTGCTTCGTACTTTGGCATCGGATAGTGAAATCAGAATGGTTGCGCTTAACCTGGCGCAAAATGCGTTTCATGCAATGCCTGAAGGCGGGATATTGACCGTTTCCAGTTTTTCCGACGGTAAAAAGATTTTGCTGCAGTTTTCCGATACCGGTGCCGGTATCCGCGCCAAAGACCTGCCATATATATTCGATCCCTTTTTCAGCCGTCGTGCTGATGATGTTAAAGGGACCGGCCTTGGCCTTTCAATCAGTCTTGCCATCATAGAAAAATACGGTGGAACGATAAGAGTTGAGAGTGAATTTTCCGTTGGCAGCGTTTTTACTATCGAACTGCCGGATGCCGAACATGAGCTAGAGGTGAAGACATGACATCAAAAATTGTCGTTGTAGAGGATGACGACATACTCCGAAACCTCATTATACAACACCTCATAAAATTAGGATATGAGGCGGACGGTCTCAGTCGCTGGGACAACGTACTGGGTTATCTGGAAAAGTATGAGCCATCGCTAATCATCACAGATGCCCGCCTACCCGACGCCAACAGTCTCGAGTATATCGAAAATCTATCCATAAATTATCCTGTAATCATTCTCACCGCGTTCGGTTCCGTTCGAGATGCGGTAGGCGCCATAAAAGCCGGAGCGATCGATTACATTCTGAAACCGGTCAGCCTCGATACACTTTCACTGACTGTTGAGAGAGCTCTCGATAATGCCGCACTGCGAAAAGATCACCTGTTTTGCAAACGACAATTGGAGCAGAGCATCCAACGCAATTCATCACTTGTCGGAAACAGCGAGGCACTGACAAAGGTCGAGCAATTAATCGGAGCTGTCGCTCCCAATGACATCACTGTACTGATTCAGGGTGAGAGTGGCTCGGGTAAAGAATTGGTAGCGCGCGCCATTCACGCACACAGCCATCGCAAAAAGCATAATTTCGTTGCGGTAGACTGTTGTACCCTGCAAGAAAATCTCTTTGAATCAGAATTGTTTGGCCATGAGAAAGGGGCATTTACCGGGGCGGACAAACAGAAAAAGGGATTGATCGAGGGAGCGGAGGGAGGAACACTGTTTTTAGATGAAATCGGTGAAATAAACAGCAGTGGCCAGGCAAAGCTTCTACGCGTTCTGGAAACCGGGCAATTCCGGAGACTCGGCAGCACAAAGGACTTGAACGCCAACGTCAGGATAGTGGCCGCCACAAACCGCGACCTGGAAACCATGTCGTCTGAGGGAGATTTTCGCTCCGACCTCTTCTTCAGGCTCAATGCATTTAATATTGTTGTACCGCCATTGCGCGACAGGCGTGACGATATCCCTGAGCTGGCCAAGCACTTCCTGACAAATCATAATTTTTCCACCCGGGTTAACAAATCACTATCATCATCGGCCATTCGCTCACTCGTCTCTTACGATTGGCCCGGCAATATCAGAGAGTTGAAGAATGTAATAGAACGAGCGATTATACTCTCGGGAGACAGGCAGGCGATCAAACCGGAACATTTTGCCTTCACCCGGGTGCTGGGCAAGGGTGAGGGAGTTGTGACTCTCAATTTTGATCACGATCCCTCCTTGGAAGAACTGGAAGCTCACTACCTGTCGTATCAATTAAAGAAACATTCCGGTCGCCGTGGAAAAGTTGCAGAAGTTATGGGGATCAGCGAGCGGAGCATTTATCGCATGATTAAACGCTACTCTTTAGACGACATAAAATATAAAGCAATCTGACTGTATCGCGCGTTTCTTGACCCGAATGAAGTGGCCAGGCGTTCTCCTGTGATCCCCGATCAGCCTGTCTGGACAAGCGTCAAATAAAACAGAGCTGATTAGTAAGCTTGTTGCTATTATGTAGGTCATGAACACAACCTGCTTACAATACCTTATCAGGCGGCATCTACCACTTGCACGCGTTATCAGACCGACTTTTTTATTTGTCGCAGCAGTTTTACTGTTGCCCGCAATCTGCGCTGCCGACGCTCCTGATGGCTACCCATTCCTGCCATTCGATCAGGCCATGGCGCAAGCGAAAAGCGACACCAAGCCAGTGTTCGTCTATTTTGGGCGCTACGGTTGCGGTTATTGCGAAAAAACCAATAAGGAAGCATTTGTCGATCCAACCGTCAGAGCGCGGTACATAGCCAACTATGCCCTTGCCTACGTGGATGCAGAGAGTGGTCGCCGACTTCGACTTCACAGCGGAGAAAGGATCACCGAGCGTGAACTGGGAACCCGCTACAATGCCCTGGTCACCCCTGTATTCTCTTTTCTTACTCCGGATGGAAAGCCCATCTACCGCATGATCGGCGTTCAGCGTATTGAGGACCTGATCGAGGCGGATAGAAGGATTCAAGCGACCCTGGTAAGGGAAGCGCAATGAAAATCACTAATTTCATTGTTTTCACACTCTGTTTCATATTACCGAAGGCGCTTACTGCCTCTCCCTGGAAATTCGAACGGGCAATCGACGTCTCGGACCCCAACAACAGCAACACCGGCTACTTTCACCATATCGATTCTTCCGGTCGGCGCAATATCGCCGTCTCAGAGCAGATCATTGCTATCGCATGGGAAGATGATCGGGACGGCACCCCACGTATCTACCTGGCATACAAAAAGGCCGCCGACAGCATTTTCAAGCATGAGACCCGACTCAGTGGTGGTGGTGAGGCATACGAACCTTCACTGGTCGCCATCAGTGGCGGCCGCTTCGTCATCGCCTGGGAGGAGGATGGGTATATTCATGCTCGCATGGCCTCGCTCGACGGCACTCCCGTTCTAGGGCCTATCGTCAAAATCGACAGCAATCCCTCATCGCAGGTCAATCTGACCACCCATGGTGACGGAGCCTATGCTGTCTGGTCACAACGCCGCGGACGCTTCGGGCGGATTCATGCTACAGATTTGAGGCCGAATGAAAAAGGCGTATTGGAATTCGGTATGGCCTGTCCCGTTGATGCCACCCCTCCAACGGATGAGCAACTATACCCAGCAGCAGTGATCAGCGATGGTCGCCTGCTGGTGGCCTGGGAGGACCGTCGTCCAAAGCATACGATAATCATGGCTGCGGTCGATCATCCTGATAACCCATGCCGATTCAGCGCCGCAAATCGTATCAGTGAAAAACCAGAGATTCGCGGCCTGCCATACGGGTCGGGCCATGGGGTATCGAGAGTCGCCTTGGGGCATTACGGCCATCGTGGTGCATTCGCTGCATGGGAAGACAAGCGTGACTTTCGTGACGGCTACGATATCTGGGGGGCCGCTTTTCTATCCGCAGAATCCCGTTTCGGCGGCAACGTAAAGCTCCAGGACGATTTTGGTGGACTGGCTAAGCAGCGTCATGTTGCGCTTTCCGGACATCGGGATGGTACCTTGGTCGCTGCCTGGGATGATGAGCGGGAAGGCAATACCGACGTGGTGTTGAGCTGGCAAGATGATGGAGTGTGGAGTGATGACTGGATGCCTCCTGTTGCATCCGGAGCAGGCCATCAGAGTAATCCGAGTATCGCGCTGGATACCGGGGGAGACCTCCACGTCATCTGGATAGAACGGCAAGATATCGGCGCGACCACTCGGCTGAAGTATGCGCGGGGCCGGCGCCACATCGATAAATAGTTACCCGCTTGCCCATCATGCCAGTAACAGTTGGACTACCCCTTGATTGAACTGATACCGCTATCCTGGGAACTCATTTGGCTGGCCGCACCCGTTATCTTCCTGGCCGGACTGGTGCATGGCACTTTCGGTATCGGTTTTCCAATGGTCGCTACGCCATTGATAGCCCTGTTCACCGACGTGTTTACCGCCGTGCTGATTTGTGTAGTTCCCACCATGTCGGTCAACCTTACGACCATATGGCATGGCGGCAGAGCGCAATTGAGGAACATCCGTCCTTACCTGCTGATTATACCTTTTGCGCTACTGGGCACGGCGACCGGCACTTTTCTATTGCTTTGGCTTGATCCTCGTCCCTTTCTGCTGCTGCTCGCCGTGGCCGTATTGCTCTATCTGAATCAGGGTCGCCTGCAAGGCGTCGAATTTTCCTGGGTAAGAAATCACACCCTGCCCGCCTATATCGTGTTTGGCACGACAGCTGGACTGATGGCCGGCATGGTGAATGTGATGCTACCGGTATTGATCATCCTGTTCATGGAACTGCGTATCGCCACAGCGACCATGGTGGTTCTATTCAACCTGAACTTCTTCACCGGCAAACTGACTCAGAGCCTGATCTTTATGCAGCAAGACATTCCCGGTATCGGCGCCTTTCTGTTGAGCACATTGTTGCTCGCACCTTTCGCATTGACATCACTTTTTATCGGCATGCAACTACGTAGACGCTTCACAGCAGAACGTTACATTACTCTTTTGCGGGGATTACTCTGGTTAATGGCCGTCATATTAATAATACGTTTTATATATTCCTATAAATAAACTATGATTAGCTTCGATTCTGCACCCGGCCTTAACAAACGAATATTCACCCAAACTATTCTTACACTCATAAATTGATTCAAGAGACAGGTATTTCTTGAAATATATCTATAATAATTCCTTAAATACGCCTACTGAGCTCAGAAGCCGAACCCCGGATACAGCCGTCTTCTGAGTATGCTAAATACTGCCAGAAACCATAAGCTATATATTTTGAATTTTTCAGATTCCCTAATTTGATTTTTTAGACGTAAAGTCATAGAGTTTAGTCCACGGAAAGAACTGTCTACAAAACCTTGATGGAATATATTGTGCGTTAGAGTGTCTCTTGCCAAGCTGTGATGTGGTCTACTGATTCCGGACACCTTGCTAAGACGGTATAATTCCTTAACGAGGTGATATATGGCAACACAGAGACAAACTCTAACTACCCAGCATTGCTGAAGCAGAAGTAGGATTATCTGCAGCATGAGCGTAAGGGAATATATTGGGACAATGCCCTGTAGAGCGATTCTTCACCAGCTTGAAACGTGAATGGACGGGAAATCGATTATACCTTACATACCTTGAGGTAATCATCGATGTCAGTTAATACGCGCGGTATATTACAATGCCCAACGTTTGCATTCAACACTGGGTTGAAAACCCCTATGAAATAAGAAAATGGACTTAACAATGTACCAAGAATCTGTTGACCACCACACTAAATATGATACTTACAATAGACCACCTACATTATCAATCCCACACATCATCACTTCATCATATTTTCATAATAATATTACATATTCCACTTAATAAAGATATAGTTATATTCAAAATGACATATTGTTCAGTGTGGAATTCCCTACAGTCCATGCTATCGGTGTTATATGCGCATCAAACATATAGTTGATGTTTCAGACATACCTCTTTCACGTGAGGAATGGAACAAGCTCGTCTTGCATAACGAAACCAACACTATCTTCCAGACATTTGAGTGGTTCCTCTCTTGGTATAAAACCTTTGCAATTAATAATGATCTTTGCCTGTTGGTCGTTTATGAGAACGAAGCACCAATAGGATTTGCTCCACTCGTATTTTCAAAGAATAACAACAACAAGACTATACAGCTTGCCGGATACAGCAACGCAGACTACCTTGATTTTGTAACGCCAACAAAAAAACAAGATGTGATAAACCTGATCATCGAATATCTTACCTACAACATCAATGACTGGGATCAAATCATACTCAACAATATACCATGCGAATCCTCCACCAGCATGCTTATTTATGAGGCCTGCAAGCGACTCAACTTAAAATATCTGAAAAAAAACCCCATAAATTGCCCATACCTACATATTCAGGGACGCCACGATGAAGTCAACAAACTGCTGAATAAATATAGCAACAAGCGGCCATTCAACTATTTTCGAAAACAAGGGGACTTGAAATACCAGGTACTCACGAAAGCGGAAACCCAAAAACACCTTACCACATTCATTTCACAACATATTAGGCGCTGGGCCACAACATCATCACCGAGCTTATTCTATAACCCATTAAATAAGCGTTTTTATGATTATTTAACAGAACAGCTTTCAGATACGGGTTGGCTGCATTTCTCTGTTTTGGAACTTAATGAAACACCCATATCATATCATTATGGATTTGATTACGATGATAAATACTATTGGTACAAACCATCATTCAATGTCGATTACTCCACTCATTCCCCTGGCACACTATTGATCCGCTACCTTATACAAACTGCTATGGAGAATGAACGAAGAGAGTTTGATTTCACTATCGGTAACGAACCATTCAAAAGACGCTTCGCTAACAAAGTACGGCATAATACCAATCTACACATTCACAGAAGTAAAAGGTTATATTGGATTCAAAATGCTCTATTTCATGCAGGAAAACTAAAGCGACACATCATTGATTAGTAAAAATCTTTGAGCATACGGTAGTGATTGAACAAACTCCGTCAGGAATCAGCAATGAAAGTTAGCGGCATCTTGACCTCGACCTCGCCGGCTTTCGTGTGTAACTTGCGCTTATAGTGGCCAGCTCGCGTATCGATGCGATCCGGCGAGTGCTCATAACGCCGCGCCCGGCATATCTCATCAGCTTCTGCATCCAGCATCTGATTCAAGGTCTCTTCAACCGTGCCCCTAACCATTTCATCTAAATGGGTTCGGATCTTGCTCTCATCAATCCGGATCACTTTGCTCATCGGTTTCGTGCTATCTTTTTCCATGGTGGTTCCTTATGGTCTGTACTGTGGTTTGGCGATTACAGTTTTAACAGACCGGAGCCACCGCCTCAAAATATGTGCATGTGATAATTTACGTTATCCAGAATATCGCCATCCGGCCTGTTGAATTTGATAGCGTTACGCTCATCAGGGATATGGCTGCCGGTCACCATGATGGCCGCTATGCCCTGATGCAGACCGTACAACGCAACAGCAGGTGAAGGGATGAAACCGCAATTGACCGGTTTGTATCCGCACTCAATGGCCGCCTTGCACACCGCCGCCATGATTCCTGGTGTGCTTGAACGAAGATCACCTGCAAAAGCCACGGAATCACCCGTTGAGATCATGCCCTCGGCATTCAGGTAGTTGAGAAAGGCGCAGGTGTAAGCAAAACAGATCCGATCCGTCATTGCATCCACTAGACCGCGGGCGCCGCTGGTACCAAACTTCACACCCGATTGTTCCATCAGCGTGGCGATAGAGAGGTTCTTATTATTCATATCTATCGATAGTTACTCAGTCTGATTGAAAAATTGAGATCATGAGTAAGCAATATTAGGCGATTTTCAGGGATATGTGGCAGGCCATAGATCAATATAGACAATCTGCAGCATATCATAGCCTGCAGTGGATGCTATTTCTTGTTGTAGTATTTTTTAAAAAGCAGTTTTGCAGACTCACGATTGAAGCTGGTGATCCTGTGATCGTTGATATCGGCAGCTGACTGTTGATGTTCCGATGCAACAGATGGTTGTTGATTGAATGGATGCGCACCTTGAACCGCAGACGTTTCGTCAGGCTGTTCTACGGCAGCATGCTTATCCTTCAGTACTTTGGCGACCAGGGCACTATCCAACAGCAGTTTCTGATCGGCAAACCCATACACAAGCGAGGTATCGCAAAGGGTATTGATGATACGCGGGATGCCATGACTGGTCTGATAGATCAGCTTTATCGCATTGCGGGTGAACAGCGGCTTGTTACGCCCGGCAAACTTGAGACGCTGAAAGATATAGTATCGCGTCTCATCTTCATTCAGCGCTTGAAGATGGCAATCCACCGAAATACGCTGCTGAAACTGGAGCAGATCCCTGTGCTTGAGCAGTGACCGAAGCTGCGGTTGCCCCACCAGGATTATCTGTAGCACCTGGTGCTTGTCCGCATTGATATTGGATAGCAGTCGCAGCTCCTCCAGTACATCAGGTTGAAGATTCTGTGCCTCGTCTATGATCAGTACAGTTCTTTTATTGTTGGCGTACTGGTCGATAAGAAACTGGGTGAAGAGGTCGTACAGGCCGACTTTTTGTGTTTCCCTATAATCGAGATTAAAGGCAAAAAGCAGCCATTGCAGCAACTCCCCCATGTCGTGATGACTGCTGCTGACGAGTCCAACGGTAATGTCTTCATCAAGCTGATCGAGCAAGTGTCGAATCAGGGTAGTCTTGCCACTACCGACCTCGCCTGTAACCACGGTAAAGCCTGCCTGGCTGACCAGGCCATACTCCAATGCGGTATAAGCGGCGCTGTGCTTTTTCCCTAATACCAAAAATTCGGGATCCGGGAGCAGGCTGAATGGCTTCTCGGTTAATCCATAAAACTTTTCATACATCCGTTCTACAATCCCTGGGCTTACATTTTTCCATCAATGGGTAGTCTGTCTATTGTCTCATGCCATCACAAGATCGAGCAATGCCTTGTCCGGCACCAAAAAAACAGAGTAAAGCTTTGATTTTTAAGAGCATTCAACCATTCAACGAACAACCTGGGGAAATAATGCATGAGCCTACCACCAACCCCAAAATCAAGCCTGACTACCCCGCCCGGCCTTAAACTCTTTGACCAGTCAGGCTAATCGATCAGCCATGCACTGCTGTAACGAATCCTGCCAATCGGGCAGCTGCAGACCAAACGCCTGATTAAGTTTGCTGTTGTCGAGCACAGAATAGGCAGGACGTTTCGCGGGTGTCGGATAGTTCTCCGTCGAGGTCGGCTGCACGTTGCACGAGACATCCATCAATTCCAATATGCTCTGTGCAAAGCCAAACCAGCTGGTTTCACCCGCCGCAGTCATGTGATAGAGACCCAGTTGCGGGGCTGACCCTTCAGCAGACATCCGCAGTTGATGGACGATCTGTGCGGTGGCTTCCGCTATCATCCGGCTCCAGGTTGGCGCGCCGATCTGATCATCCACCACTGAAAGCTGCCCCTTTTCCCTGAACAGGCGCATCATGGTCAGCATGAAATTATGACCATAATTGCCATATACCCAGCTGGTACGCAACACCAAGGTCTCGGCGCCTGTCGCCAGAAGTCGTTGCTCACCCTCAAACTTGGTCTGGCCATAGACACTGAGTGGCGATGCCGCATCCTCTTCCCTGTATGGTCTGCCGCTGGTACCGGAAAAGACAAAATCAGTAGAGTAGTGGATTACTTTGGCACCCAGTTCCACGGCCAGTTGGCCAAGCAATTCAGGCGCATCTGCATTCAATCGGCGGGAGAGATCGACCTCGGTTTCAGCCTTGTCCACCGCCGTATGGGCCGCTGCGTTGATAATGTAATCGGGCGCAATCTGCCTTACAGTTTCCCTAACGGCCTTTGCATCCAGCAGATCCAACGGCAAACCACCCTGTCCGGAAAGGGTTGTATTGACAACCTCGCTTGTCAAACCCAGTGTGCGCTGCAGCTCCCAGCCTACCTGACCATCGCTACCCAGAAGAAGTACCTTCGGTTTATTGTCAATCATGCTGTTGATTGCCTGTGAAGTTGATAGGGCGGCAGCTGCTCCTCGGATATCTCACTCAATAAAGGGGCGTTACGGTCCTTTTCGGCCAGCACCGGGCTTAACGTCCCTGGCCACTCGATGCCGATCTGCGGGTCATCCCAACGTATGGAAAACTGTGTTTCCGGATGATAGTAATCAGTGCATTTATAAGTGAAGATCGCATCCTCGCTCAACACCAGATATCCATGTGCGAATCCAACAGGTACGTAGAGCTGATGGTGATTTGTTTCCGACAGGTGTACGCCGACCCATTGACCAAACCAGGGTGATCCCTGACGCACATCCACAGCGACATCGAACACCTCGCCACGGATAACCTGCACCAGCTTGCCCTGGCCATAGGGATTCTGGATATGCAGGCCGCGTAATACGCCCTTTTGGGAATAGGCCTGATTATCCTGCACAAACCCCCCGGGAACTCCCAGTTGTTGATAACGTTCAGCCTGCCAGCTCTCCATAAACCATCCCCGTTGATCACCAAAACGCCGGGGGTTCAGCAGCACCACTTCCGGGATCTTTGTCGGTGTCACATCCATAGCTACATCTTTCTCTCACACAAACTGAGCAGATATTGCCCATAACCATTTTTACTCAGTGCATCACCCATACGCTTTAGTGCCGTGATGTCGATCCAATCCTGACTGAAAGCAATCTCTTCCGGACAGGCTATCTTCAATCCCTGCCTTAGCTCAATGGTCTCGATAAAATTACTGGCTTGAATGAGACTCTCATGGGTCCCGGTATCGAGCCAGGCGATACCCCGCCCCATCTTCTCCAACTGCAGCGAACCCTGGTCGAGATAGAGCTTGTTTAGGTCCGTAATCTCCAGTTCACCTCGCGCAGATGGCTTCAGCGAAGCCGCCAGTTCACTGACCTGCTCGTCGTAGAAGTAGAGTCCGGTAACCGCATAATTGGATTTAGGATCAGCCGGCTTCTCTTCAATGCCTATTACCTGGCCATCCTGATCAAACTCAACCACGCCATAACGTTCCGGATCCTTGACCCAATAACCAAAAACCGTCGCCCCAGCAGTCATTGAAGAAGCACGTTTCAGTGATTCCACCAAGCCATGTCCATAGTAAATGTTATCGCCAAGAATCAAACAACAAGGCTCGCCGGCGATGAAATCCCTTCCAATGATAAAGGCCTGGGCCAATCCTCCGGGCTCCGGTTGTACCGCATACTGGATGGTTATACCCCACTGACTTCCATCACCCAACAACCCCTTGAACAAGGTGGCATCCTGCGGTGTGGTTATGATAAGAATCTCTCTGATTCCCGCCAACATCAATGTGGTTAGCGGGTAGTAGATCATCGGCTTGTCATAGATGGGCAACAGCTGTTTCGAGATCGTCAGGGTGAGTGGATGGAGACGGGTTCCCGAACCACCGGCCAGAATAATACCCTTTTTAATCTGTTTATCCGACATTATCCCTGCCCCAAGCGCTCACCGCGATAACTGCCGTCCATTACCCTTTGACACCAAGTCTCATTGTTAAGATACCAGGATACTGTCTTTTTCAGACCTGTTGCAAAGGTCTCATCCGGTGCCCATCCCAGCTCATGATGCAGCTTTGTAGCATCGATGGCATAGCGCTGATCGTGTCCCGGCCGGTCTTTGACAAATATTTTCAATTGAGTGTGGGGCCTGTAGGGTGAATCGGGCACCAGTTCGTCAAGCAGAACACAAAGCATATCGATAACTTCGAGATTGCTCAGCTCGTTGTTACCCCCCACATTGTAGACCTCACCCGGCCTGCCCGCCTCGAGCACCCGCCAGATCGCCCTGCAGTGATCCTCCACATAGAGCCAATCCCGCACATTGCTACCATCTCCATAGATGGGCAGATCCTCCCCAGCCAGCGCCTTTTGGATAAAAAGCGGGATCAACTTTTCAGGGAATTGATAGGGACCGTAGTTGTTGGAACAGTTGGTGGTGAGCACCGGTAAGCCGTAGGTGTGGTACCACGCCCGAACCAGATGATCCGAAGCGGCCTTGGAGGCCGAGTAGGGGGAATTGGGCGCATAGGGAGTGGTTTCTGTAAATTGCCCCTCGTCACCCAGGGAGCCGTACACTTCATCAGTGGAGACATGCAGGAAACGAAACGCTTCTGCCCCGTCCGGCGACAAATCCGCCCAATAGGCACGTGCGCATTCCAGCAGATTAAAGGTACCGCCAATATTGGTGTCGATGAATTCGGATGGCCCGTCTATGGAGCGGTCCACATGACTTTCGGCAGCGAAGTTTACAATTGCATTGGGTTTGAAACGCTCGAACAGACCTGCGACCAATTCCCTATCCTGAATCTGTCCCTGGATGAAGTGGTGCCGTGGATCTTCCATGATTGTCTGGAGCGTATCCAGGTTTCCCGCGTAGGTCAGTGCATCGAGATTCACCACCTGTACACCCTGCCTGGTCAACAGATGATGAACGAAATTACCGCCAATGAAACCGGCCCCACCGGTCACAATTATCGTCTGCATTCTAAATTTGCCAATAAATACAATAGGATGAATAAATATCCGGGGGAGTATCAAAGCGGCATTATACAGAGTGCGGGCATTCCTAACATAATGTTTTTTTTGATAATTATTATTTAATACCGGAATACTACCTTTTACAGGCACTATCAGGATAGTTATTGGAGCTTATTCAACAACCTCTTCGCCTCTTCGATACCCTCAAAAGGTTTCTCTGTAGCCAGCGCCGTGTTGATATGACGCTTGGCGCTATCTATACGGCCCTGCCGATAATAGGCGACCCCGAGATGATAATCGATATCCGGAAACCCGGAACCTTTTCTGGCCGCCCGTTGCAGGATCGGCAGAGCCTTGTCGATCTCACCCCGTTTGAGGTGCACCCAACCAAGGGTATCCAGAATAATAGGATTCTCCGACAGCTCGAAGCCTTCAACCAACCGCAATGCCTTATCTAGCCCCTCCCGATCTGATTCATCCTTGAGCAGTAGCATTGCAAGATTGTTGGATGCCAACAGGTGGCCGGGGTGTTTATCCAGGATCCCTTGATAGATTTTTATAGCACTCTGTCTGCGGCCTATACGGGAATAATTATTGGCCAGGTCGACACCTATTACCGGATCACCCGTCTTTTCGAAGCCCTCCTCCAACAGACCCAGAACGTCTTCCCGGTCGCCCTTGAGGCTATTGAGATTTACCAGGTTCCGATAGGGAATTGACCACTCCGGACTCAGTATCAGGGCCTTTCTGAAGGCCTCCTCAGCAAGATCCCACTGTTTCTGTGAAAGGAGCACCTCGCCCTTGAGATTCAGGGCTGCGAAATGTTCGGGATTGGCCTCCACCACCTTCTCGATCCGCCGCAAGGCACCCTCCGGCTTCTTCAAAACAAACAAACCTTTCGCCAATCCAATCAGGGCCTCGATGGAGTTGGGCTGCAATTCAAGCACTTTTTCAAAATCCGCGATGCTCGAGGAAGCCATATTGCGATTCAGTTGTGATAGCCCCCTGTAATAATAACCATGCGGACTCTCAGGATGCTTCGAAACCAGGACCTCGGCAACATCGGCTACTTCATCCCACCGCTTGAGCTTATCATGGACCAGTGCCAGGGCTTGCAACACCTTGATATCGTCGGGGGCAAAGTGACGCATCTTCTGCAGAGCCGTAACGGCATTATCGAACTCCCGGGTGTTGATCAACAGCTGCACCAGCTCGAAATTGGCAGCTGCCTCTTCAGGCCGGATCCTGATCGCATCCTCTAGGCTCTGCCTTGCCAATTCGATCTCACCTTTTTTTAAATGGGCCCGGGCCTTCAGGCGATGGGCCTTGACATAGCCGGGGTCCTCCCTCAGCAAGGTACGCAGATCAGCAATCCCCTTATCGGGATCGTCGCTCATGAGTGACATACCAGCCCTTACCAGCAGCGCATCCTTGTATTTTGGGTCGGCTTCCAGGACCTCATGCAACAAGGTTCCGGCTTCCTCAAAGGCCTGCTGCTTGATCAAGGTGCTTGCTTTAAGGGTCCTGGCATCCAGGCCATCCTTTGATGAATCTGCCAGCAGAATGACCTCTGAAAGGGCCTTGAACGCCTCATCCTTACGCCCCCCGGCCAGATAGTTTCTCGCCAACTCGAGTTTCAATCCGGTATGTTTGGGTGTCTCGCTGACATACTTCTCAAGCAACGCCTCTGCCCGGCCCCTAGTTCCCTGACTCTTGTAGAGAGCGATCAATCCAAGTTTTGCGTCCATGTTATCAGGCAGATCCGCAATCGCCTGTTGCAGCACTTTTACAGCCAGCTCGTTCTCCCCTCGTTTTTGATAAAAACTGACCAGGTGCAGCCGGTTTTGTAGATCATCAGGCTTGGATTTGATCAATTCAGAGAGTACCTTGACGACTTCGTCATTCTTGTCAGACTGCGCATAGAGTCGGGCGAGCAACAGGTAAGAGGCCGTACGATCAGTATGTTGAGCCAGAGATTCCTTTGCGATGCGAATTGCCAGATCCATCTCACCCTGATCCGCATACAGCGCAGCGAGCAATGAAGCCGCCTCGACATTGCCTGGGTCCGACTCAATGACCAAGAGTACATCATTGATGGCAGCATCCTTTTGACCCATCTTAGCCTTGATGAAGCCCTTCAATACCATCGCCGCAGTGTCGGCCGGTTCTAGCTCCAACGCTTTATTGGCGGCAGCGAGGGCCTTTTCAGTTTCGCCAGCCAGGGCAAAGATCGTTCCAAGATGCACCTGTGCGCCAAAATGCACGGGATCGAGTTCAGTTGCCCTCAAAAAGAGCGCATATGCCTTGGGCCAGTTCTCTTCCTTCTCTTCGATCTGCCCGAACATGAAGTAGGCATCGGCATCCTTGGGATCGATTTGCAGTACATTCTTAAATTCCAAACGCGCCTTTGTGAAGTTTCCCTGATTGAACAGCTCCATACCACGGTCAAAGTATTTTAGTTTTCGTTCCTCCATATCCGTACAAGCGGAAAAAAGGAACAACGTCAATAAAAGGTGAAATAAAGAAATAAATCTGCTAATCAAAAACTGACGGTCCAGGTTTGTCTTCATGCACATATCCTAGTTGTGTGACGATAATCCACTTTATACTTATATTTGACAGGCTATCCGAAATATCACAATGGAATCTATTATTTATTAGGGTATTTGTGAATCCATTAACATAAGGTTTACATTTTGCAGTCTGAGTTTATTAATAAGTGCATTATCCTAACTTCCTTTTACGCACTTTATATATCGAGCCTCATTACAACAATATGTTTTTCAAGTTATCAATTTGGAATGTAGTCATCCAAAAGTGGTACGACCTTCTTAGTAAAATCCAGCAGGCGATTATCTCCATCGACCCACTCCTCATCCACACCAATAGATGTGGTCAACCTGACCAGGGCGCCATCAGTTCGATGTTTGGTCAAACCGTCGAGAAACAGATACCATTTAACCAACCATTCATTGGTAATCACGCGGCCACGCTGCTGAAACCAGTAGTAGACCAGTTGCCTGGTTTCTCCCCGCTTGATGACCAGGCGGTTTACATTCAGTGGCACTCCGTTGATCTGCAAATCAGGAACCCCAACCTGTGCCACCTGCTCAATCTCCCAACCCCCGCCAGGTATACATGAGCGGGGACTATGCGCTGCAGAACCGGCCTGTTGAGAGGCATAATAGGCAATGTAGAAGTTGATCACCGAACCGAATGAATCGGCATAGTCACTGATCAGGTGATCGTCCAGTCTCAGAGATTTAAGATACATCTCCTCGAGTCTATCTTCATTTCCTTGCCAGTCTTCGATCTGCATTGGAAAATCACTGAAAGCCTGGCGCTCAGGTAGATTCACCTGCTGTGTATGTACATATAGGGAACTCACTGCGATCAGTGCAACCGTAGCGAAGATAGCATAATGAACTTGTGTTATTGGCCTGGTTCTATATTCAATATCTTTCGGCAATGCTTTGGGCATCTCCAAACCGAAAACATCTCTGAGCTGCCGCTTAGGTTGTCCTATCTTGACCAGCATCGCCATCTCCAGCAATAGGATCAAGAGACAAGCCATGAAGACGACCCAGCCCTCAAAGTAATGTAGAAAGCCGTCGGCTTGCTCCCGACCCCAGTAATCCACCAGAACACCGATCACACCGATGCGGAAACTGTTCATTAGCACGGTGATGGGAATGCTGGAGAGAAACACAACCATCCTCTTCCAAAACTCAACCCGATAGAGATATGCAGCCAGAAAGGCCAGACTTACCAGTGGAAAGAGATAACGTAATCCATTGCAGGCTTCGACAACCTGGAGTTTGTAGTTGCCTAAGTCGATGACATTTCCTTCAAGAAAGACACTGATGCCGAACCAGTGAATCACCTCGACACCGAGCTGGGAAGAGATAAGCTGGAGTTTCCCTGAGAGTGTATTGTAGATGAAGGGAGGAAGGGGAACGATAAAAAAAAGTAAAAAAAGCGGTCCAGAGACTATCTTAAACGCCTGCCACCCCAAGAGTGCAAAGGTCAAGCCAATAACTGTAATGATCAAGGCATATTGTACAAGAGTAAATGTGGTGGCAATCATTCCCATTAAGAACAGGAAACCTGCCACCAGTACAACAATCACACCTAGCCAGGATGGTTGAAACTCAGTCTTTACCAACCGGTACCGCCGCTGCCAGATCAGGTACGCTGCAATGAAAGGTAGAAAATAGGCATATCCATACTCTTCCATGTTACCCCAAAGGTTGAGCATAACTGTTATGCCGTCCCAGAAGCTATAGACTAAGAGAATGGCTGAAACACTGATCATTCCCCATATCAGTGGTGAGTTACGCCATCCTGTAGAGATACTTATTGTTGCCATTGTCCCTGATTATTAGAATTCCATTTTATAAGATGTAAACATTGTTATGCGAGATAACTGTAAGCTCCGGCATACAAAATAACTGTCGCATGAGTTCTTTTATCAACCTATGTATTGATGATTACTTCCTACACATCCAGTTATTGTTGATATTGTTGGTGTCGTATTGTGATACATCAGCGCGACCAAAGTCCAATGGGGATCCAAGTAGATCAGGCTCTCAAACCCTCCTATTTATCTAAAAACCACTTCTGCGTCTGTTGGATACCCTCTTTATTAAGGATGTCTGTATACTCCAGCCTATGTATAAACAAAAATAATCATTTTGTCTACGCGGTGAGCATGTAACCAATAATCATTCTGATTATCTCTTGGTGTGGATGGCCTGCACCTATTGATTGCCTCCATAAGGCATGAGATCTAGTCTGTTTCGTAGTT
The DNA here is from genome assembly GCA_040506195.1 of Candidatus Thiodiazotropha sp. Classification (GTDB taxonomy): domain Bacteria; phylum Pseudomonadota; class Gammaproteobacteria; order Chromatiales; family Chromatiaceae; genus Thiodiazotropha. Next base: position 354,036 of record JBEVXH010000002.1, read on the forward strand.
TTTATTGATGGCGACGTTAATTAGACAAATTTTGTAGAGCAGTCACCAGAGAAGCGTATGCTAGAAAATAGTGTAGATAATTGCTTATTAACGTACTACAAAGGTTTTCGAAGAATAGAATGTATGTAATTTGTGTTATTTTTGGAGTGTAATTGCACATGGTCCTGCAAAGTTTTTGTCGAGTGTATTTGTTGCAAGTTTTTGTATGAGGTGGTTTTCCTGAAATACATGAGAAAATCGGTGTGACCCGCTTCACCGTAGGTCGATATTAATATTATATCTTACACATCACCTTTTTATAAAAAGAAATTCCTAATACATCTTTCAACTCATCAAGCTCTTCTTCATAATCTTTTTCTACAGTATTATAATCCGATTCGGAAAGTACTGGCTTTTCAAGATCTCTTTTTATCAAAAAACGCTCTTTTACTATTCTTCTAATACCCATTGGAGCCAAGTATATAGATAACTTTCTAATGTAATCGTTACCCAGTATTCGCATTACGATTTTATTCCTCGGGACCGCAAAAGAATTTTCTCCTTTAAAATTGACCTCATTCAAATCACCCTTAACTCCCAAAAATTCCCATATATCATTTATAAATCCGTCTGGGTTTTTTACTAAGTCTGAAAAAGCGAACACGCCTACATCAGATCCAAATAATTTACGGTATGCCTTTATACCTGTTGAGTACAGACCCAATTCATAATACATTCTACTATAGGGTATGCTTCGTCTATGAATGTTTTTATCAGAAATGTAAGTATCTATAAATGTTTTATTACTATCCACAACCCCTTCTCTGACGTCCATCAGATATTGGGAGAATGCTCTATATATTGGATTGCGAAGTAAAATAATTATTTTTGCATCCTTATTATAATTATATATTCTCTCAGGTGCACTTTGCGCCGTTAAATATGTCGCACTCCCGTCTACTATAAAGCTGACATTTTTACTTTTATTATCTGCCTCATTAACTAAACGTTGATATTGATTTAATTCTCTAATAACTTTGTAATGCAATCTTGAAGGTTGTGTCCCACAAAAGTGATGTGGTTCCTTACACTCTAGCCCAACGAATGCGCTCATTCTTGTCAATTCCCTAAAAAGCCATGTTGTACCTCCCTTGACACATCCTACTATAAAGAGATTAGACTTCATTGATATCCTCCATTCAATCTTCATCCATTTGCCAGCGTGATTGTGATTAACAAGTAAACCATGCATACACACATTTCATTAGATGTGATACCTGTTCGTTGCCTAATACACCTAGAATATAATCTATATCTAATCTTTATGAAAACAATTCGCTTAGCGCAGTATTAGCCACTTAATCCAAGTGAAGACATTGAAGTTTTAAGACCAAGCAATACCTGTCGTCATATCATTCTTTTTATTCAATACTTCCACACTAGTAACACTCAGTACTAACGTTACAATATATATGATGCTTGAATAATGATTAACTATTTTATCTCTGTTTTATTGATTATTCATTCCAAATATGTGGTGAAAATATGAAGGCTGCTTACCATAAAGCATACCAATACGACAATCTAACAAATAGAATAAGATATTATAATGTCAACGCATTTTAGTAAGTCCAAAGGCAAAGCCAGGTTATTCATTATCTTTTAATATTTATTTTCTAAATCGCCATTAATAAAACAAATAGTTTTATTAATATCTACACCTCATATATTAAAGTTTTCGATCTAATTTGTATTTACATGCCTATTTAATAATACGGTAGAACCAATCAGTATTGAAATACAGATCTCTCAATTATTAGTAAATACTTTTCTATCTATATTGATTATTGACCCTTCTCCAATAACTACATCTCCAAGTACACTAGCGCCTTTACATAAAGTTACATTGTTACCTATCACCGGGTATTTTTTCACAGATAAATCTGAACGTCCCAGTGTGACCATCTGATAGATAGTGCAGTTTAATCCGATTATAGAATTTCCACCTATAACAATTCCTAAAGGATGCGGTAAATACAGTCCACCCCCTATAACACTATCTATACTTATCTCACAATTAAAAAAAAACCTCATAAAATAACTATACGGCTTTCTTAACAATGTCTTTACACGAAGCAAACTTGCAAGTTCATGAGATACTCTATAAAACAATGTACATTGAAATCCTGTTTCAAAAAAAAGCACACCGATGACTGACAAAATCCCACGATCATTACCTATATAACGCCTTAGGTCTGATTTTATTTCAGATAGCATCGTATATTTTATCCATCTTAGCTAGAAATTTTTCATATTTTTTTCTTTGAAGCGCCCTATAATTTGCTACGTTATTGCAACCAACTGTTTTAACCACTTTAATCGCTGATTTCATTGCTGTTTGAAAAGTTTCACTGTTGCTGTTTTCATATAGAAATACTCTTTTTCTTTCACTTTCACCAATCCATCCTCCATTATTGCATACGCAAACTTTTCCAAGGCACAACGCCTCGCGGATAGCTAAGCAAAACGTCTCTGCTGTTGAGGGAAATATCATAACATCGGCTGTCTGCATGTATTCTTTGGCATTTAATACATGTCCTTTAAACGACACTAAGTTTGATAAGTAGTCTGATTTTATAACTATCTGTTGCAAACTACTGTAGCATGGACCGTCTCCTCCTATTTCTAACGTATGTATTGATGGATCAAGACATCTTGTTCGCTTTAGATGCATAAATAATTCATTGACTCCCTTTGTGGGATACAACGTAGATAATATTTTTATGATTATTCTTTCATCATTGCGTACAACACGCTCACTGGCGTAAACAGATTCTGAAAAATATTCAGGATTTATTCCATTTTCTATAACAACGCATTTATTTAAATCTATACCAAACTGACGATGTAATCTTTTGTCATAGTCTGAGACACATACAAATTTTGCGATGTCCTTTTTTAAATATTTGATAATAAAAATATGAATATAACGCTCAATACCTACTTTATGTAAAACACCACCATGCAATGTAACTATTGTACAATACTTATTGTTACGTCTAGTAATCTTATTAATAATCGCAATTGCATAAAATGCGATAGTTCCATGAACATGTATAGTTTTAATATTATTCTTGCTTTTTTTTACTTCTTTATTTAACCAATAAATATATAGAACTTTATTTATGAGACCTATTTTTGTGAGCTTTTTAATATAATTTTCTGACTTCTCATTATTTGATTCAAATATCAACGACTGATCTGCTCTCTTTAAAAAAAGAAATGAACAGTTGTCCCAAAAAGAGCACTCAGAAAGAGTATTAATGTGTGACTCTATACCTCCACCAAATGCCTCTGATGTAATCAAAATAGACAATTAAGCATCCCTGTATTACATGTAACCAATAAAGTGTTTTTTATTTATTACAACTTTTAGATCACATTCTTGTAAACCTCTAGCAGTTCTTCTGCCTTGGTCTTTATGTCAAAACGCATAGGAGATATTTTCAAGGATTGTTTTTTCAATTTAACTCTAAATTCCTTATCATCAATGATTTTCTCTACAGCATTTGCAAAATCCTCCGGTTCGGTTGATCCCACTAGAATACCTGTTTGCTTATTTGTTATTATTTCGCAATTACCTCCACTATCATGAGCTATAACCGGTAGACCACAGAACATTGCTTCAATTAATGTCCCTCCTAGAGGTTCTGATTCTGAAGTTACAACCAGCAAATCAGATGACGACATGTAGTCATATATATTTTTTACGTATCCATGCATAATTACAACTTCTGGCGACAATGAATCCGCTATTTTATTCAGTTCCTCCTTATATGATTCTTCTCCAAATCCATAATCGCCAAATATATGGAAGCATATGTCAGATCTTTTCTTGCTTAGCAACTGCGCAATCTGAAGGAATAAGTGGGGTCGCTTCCATTTAACTAGTGCGCCAACAAATATAACATTGTATTTTCTGTCTGATAAATCTTTAATTTTTTTTAAATTTACAAACGATTCTGGTTGCCGACCATTATGAAGAATACTATGTTTTTTCGGACTCATAATCCATCCAAAACTTTTTTTCTGAGCGGCGCTTGATACACTCACTATTCTGTCACTCATCAACTCAATGAATTTACCTCTTAATCCAAGAGGACTGGAACTACGTATATGTGAAACTATCTTTACATTCACAAATGGCCTAATGGCACAAGCTATCAAAACAGTCTTGAGATTATTTGAATGCACTACATCAATATTGTACCTTTCAATATATTTTATGATTTTTTTAAGTAATTTAATATTGTTCAGTAAAATTCGCACAGAAGATAAAGAAGAAGTTGACGTTCGCTTGGCAGAAGTAAAATCATCAGTTGGTTTAATTATTTCTTGGTGTTTTGCATATGGTTTAAAACGCGAAATAACATCACCTGGCTCAAGAAAGATATTATAAATATTAATTTCACTATTTTTCTGACTCATAAATGCTTCTAGCGAAGCATTAACACCCCCAAACCATTCACCAAATTGAAACAAATACAGCACTGATAGAATATTGCTTTTCATATTTTACAAACCAAGCTTCATATAATTTTTTTTACTAGATTAGTGAAAGATTACAGTCCGTATTCAGCTAGATGTAACGTAACAACATTTAAATATTTACAGCTCTGGTTAACAAATATGCAATCGAAACTACATTTTTACTATGCTGTATGTATTTTTTATTTAAACGTTGTACAACACTCTGGACTCACTTATATTTAATTTTAATACTTCATCATACATCAATCTTTATCTATTTCAGCTTCTATTAAATGTTTTTCTTGTCTAACCCTATAGAATGCTACTCTACTATGAGAGTGTTTTATTTGTTTCGTATGTATTGCAAACATATCCTGTTTTTGAAAGAAGCAAAAATATGGCGAGTGCAATCATACCTGCGCCACTAGCCACCCCACCCGCTCCACCTACCATAGTTCTAACTATAAATATGAAAGATAAAGCTGATAACAAATAGATAAGAATACTATTGTACTTGTTATTTTTTGACATTTTATTTTTGATCGAAACTATCTTCGCTGCCAATAATATGTATACAGTAATTGTTAACAGTAGTGAAACTATACCACCTGCCATCCATGAAAATAGTGCCCAGTTGTGAACAGCATTGCCATCAAATGTTACATATCCGACTCCTATTATTGGAAACTGTTGTATATATTTTAATGCACCAGTAAATTGCAAAATTCTTCCTTCACGGCTACCTAGATCAGAATCAAACTGATACTGTAAGTACGTCAAGATGTCACTACCCGCAAATACAATAACAATACTTGTCAATACGATTCCAATGATCGTAATTATTATAACCAAACCCAAACGATTTTGTTTCATCCTAAGCTTTGTATATATAAGCGTAGAAAAAAGAAACATAAGCACACTTGAGGTAGAAAATAATAGAAGTATAAATACAGCTGACATGCCTAATGCTGCAATATTCATTTTATTCACTATCGAAGAATTAGATTTCGGCATGAATAATAGAAAAGTATAAAGTAATGAGTACGAGGCAGCCAGTTTATTCATGACAGCGCTATTGTATTCATTAATATCTTTCACGAATGGGGTAAATGCATTGAATGTGCTCTTGAGGGTATAGTATAAGAAATGCGATCTATCTTGCGTGTATAAATAGTTAAGTGTATCTCCTACTAGATCTATTCCCGCAAAATATGCAGAAGTCACAAAGACAAATGAAAGAACAAAAACACTAATAATGGTTATTACTTTCAACGAAATTATAGATTTAATTTTACAATTTAGGATTGTGAATGCAAAAATAGTTTCCACAAGCCACATCCTTATTATCTCTATTCCATCTGAACCCGTATGCACGTTCAGTAGAGCAGCTGTCCAGACGATCCACAATAATAACACTATCAATATATAATCTATTCGTATTTTAAAGCCATTTTTAATAATTAGTATTGGTAACATTGCAATCGTAAGTAACCGCCCAATATTATCAACATCAAGATTTACACCCCAAAGCACAATAATAGGTAACCAACTAATGCCTCCTGTTAACAGTGCTATTGATAGAACAAAAGTACTCAACATAATATCTGCTTTTTAAAGGTTGCTGGAATGTACTGCCAACACATCTTACTTCACAAGAGTCTTCAATATACTCTATATACTGATACAATTAAGACCAGTTCCAATCTTTGTCCTTAAACTCTTAATTCTCCGTTTTGTTATGTTGATATAGTGGTACTATTATTTGTCGCCAGGCCTTCTCCCTTTTAGGTAATTCTTCCCATGAAACCTTATAATTATTATTATCATCATATACTGACGCAAATATACTAAATCCGTGTGATTTCTTTTTGGGCCCGGTACTTACCAACGAAACAGAGAATACCGAATCTGTGCTATCAATTAATGGCATCTCTGAAATTACACCTTTATTCCTTATATTATCAAACTGATTGACAACTCCACCTAGTATCTTTAGTGCAGATCCATTTTTTAAGATGTAATTTGTATTTAATTTTTCTGTTTTAAACCCCATAACCCATAAATTACATCCATCTAAATAAAAATTATATACCCCAGGCGACTCTGTATTAATAAACCTAGCCCATACATTTTCATTGATACATGAAAGCTCTGATTTTCCCCAACCATTAACATTGCTAAGATATAGGTCTTTTCTAGTTTCTGAATTTAGATTCTCGTAAAGACGTTGTTGCGTTGTTAGAGCACGCAGGTATAATACTCTTTTAGAACTATGTCCTATAAAAGTACCTTTGCCAGCGTATTGAATCTGCTCAATCGTTAATGGATCTTTGCATTCTTCAGAAACGATTAGTGCACTATTTCCAATGAATTTTTTATCTGTTTTTATTGTTGAATATAGTCCGTTAATCCTTTTAACACTGCAAGGGATATAAACTTTTGAATCTAAAACATACTCTGAATATGGTAAGTAGACTATGGGCTTTCCAGAATTCATTGTTAGTTGTAGTTTATTTACATTAGATAATGTTTTTCCCTTGTCTTGATCGAACTCATCAGGACTTATCCAATCACTATTATTTTTTGACTTAAATACTATTGGTGGTAATTTTCCACTCACAAAAGGTAAGACATCATCCTTTGTTTGTATTTCATTATCCTCATTTATCAACATAGTTGAAATATGTGTATTAACAGACTTTGCAAATTTAGTCTTAATTGATAGATCATAACCATGTATATTTGTATCCTTTATCAACATTTGACCGTAACTGCTGTTTATACCTACGCGACAGATACCATTACATATTAGATTTGAATCACTTATAGTCATAAGACTTCTAGATTTATTTTGTACAATTGCTGCAGAGGTTTTACTCCTAATTAAAAGATCTTTAAATGAAGCAGACCCACTCTCGAGATATACAGCTGCAATATTTTGATTGGTTAACCTAATATCCTCGAAGCTATTGTGACTAGCGTGATATGCTGATAAGCGTATCCCATAGTCAAAACCTTCTATCGAAATATCATTATGCCATCCCATTGACGGCGGTATAGGAAGCACTATTCCACTGTTACCCTTTAAGTCATCACTTATAATATTTAACTGGCTCATAAATGCGTTATTTGCACCAGCAAAGAGAAGCCCTATAGCACCAGGATTACCCTTTCCTATATGGATACTTAAATCAGATATCTTATTACGTGCTTTTAAATTGTTAAAAACGCTTTTACCAAATGATATGACTGGTTTAACTTTATCCTCTGCAAATCCATCAGCGTAATCCTTTAATTTTATAATAGTGTTATTTTTGTCCTCGCCTTGTATTCTTATCCACACTACTGCTTCAGCAATTCCTGGTAATTTATTATCTAGGTGATCATTCCGCCTATGCTCTTTCAGGTCATACAAACGAATGTTACCAGAGTATATAATTGTATCTGATATTAAATATGTACCATTAGGTATATAGATTATATATGATGAAAAAGTCGATGAAGGCTTTCCCCTATTCCATCCGTATTTATCAATCTCATTCAATATAAAGTCATATGCAAGGATTAACGCTTTTGTATCATCTGTTATCCCATCACCCTTTGCAAAAAATGGCTCTCTTCGTATATTCAAGACACGCTTGTTGTTACCTTTCTCATAATAGGTACTTTCTGGTAAATAATCTGCATGAACTACATTCATTATAAATGCAAAAAATAATACACCTGTTGTTATTAATAATTTCTCTATCATAAGTAATATTTTTTGTTTCTAAAACTAAGTATGGCTACGTTTTGTAGATTGTCATCATTGAACAATTATCTAGTTAATAATACGTAATTCTGAAGTAATGACATCTGCTCAGGCACTACTGATTCCCTTTTCAATACTCCCGATATGGCCATGTTTGCCGACCAATAACCAATATAAATAAATTGATTGCCCCGCATGTGCCAACGTCATGCCTAGAGCAACGCCCTCCAATTCGCCATAAAACACACCAGGTATTGTAAACGAGAGCATAAGTATCAACAGCAACAGTCTGTTTTTTGCGTGATTGACAAACTCTCTTCTTGCAATCACACCAATCTGTAATATATTGCTCCAGGTGCTCACTATTAAAACTACCATGATGAGCGTGAATATGAGGTTAAGATCTTGATATTTTTCTCCAAACAAAAGAACTATCAAATAATCACCAAAATAATATGCGATAGGCAGTATAATGAGACCAAGTGCGGTGGACAGAGCAATAATCTTTGTCAAAAGATGCATAAAGGCTCGTTTATTACCTTCTTCTGAATAACCTGCAAGTGTTGACGTGATCGAATGACTAATAGCCATAACGATCGTAATACCTGCCTGCAGGGCATATGCGATCACAGTAAAGTAACCAAGCGCCGCCAATCCCATTGCAGATTCTATAACAAGTCTCGGCACACTGGCATTCAACATCGTCAAAAATCCAGCTACTCCTAGAGGCAGAGACTGTCGAGCTATGACAAGCATGGATTTGAGAGACACTGTTCGCTCTGTACTCGTTGAAATCCGCTTCGCATTTCTATAATCGAATATAATAGCGACCAGCAACCAACTCACAAGATGACCAGTAAATGCAATTTCTACCGATCCAGTACCTATTATTAGTCCGTAAAATAAAAGTGAACTAAGCAGACTCCGTGACAACTGCGATCTGGCGACCAACACCATTTTTTTTTCTAATTGGAAAACTCCGTAAAACAAGTCAGAAAATGTTTCTACTGCTTTGGCCATACCGAATATTATTAGAATCAAACGAGTTGAATCATCATCTATCAAGAGTAAGCCAACACACAGAATAACAAGGAATCCCAAAGTAGTGGTAAGAACCCTGAGTCCGATAAACTCATGAAGTGTGCTTTTCTGTACCATATCTGTCGCTTGATTAAACCTTAAACCAAGATTAAAAAACGCAAATACAGGCATTATAATTGCGCCAGAAAGAGCAAATCTCCCGACATCTTCTGGTGATGCAAACCTCGCAAGTGTTGATAGAACCACAAACTGACCAATGATATAGGTAAGTTGTCCAACAATACCCCATACAATCTGTCTTTTTACATCGACTTTATGTTTGATCTCCATTTCTATCATGAATTGTTCAGAGAATTCCCTATGTTGGCGAACAGCAGTAAAGGATAGGTAATAAACTTTAGCTGAGTGATAGCTGTCGACCTCCGCAAGCCCTGCGGAAGGCGTCACAATCAAAGTATTTGCTGTCAGCCTTTCGCTATATTATCTTTGAGGTCTTTCCTGCTAGTCTTATCCTATTTGTGAAAAGTAACTGATAGTCGAATAGATACCCATTTACTTTGAGTCTGATATTCATGTTACTGAAATAGCTAACTTTGATAGTAAATAGAAGTAGCCGTATAAGATCCCAATAAGATAATTGTTCACAATACTGTTCCTAGCACAGTTGTTTTGCTATTTCCTATTTTTAACTGATTCTACCTCTCTTACACCGCCACATGTCTACCACAAAGATATAAATTTAGTTAGGTATAGCACCCTATTAGTTAGAGAACAGACTAATATTTTTAAGTATCTACTATTGATTCTTAGCAACCAGATCATAATACTACTGCTTTTGATTTGTTGATTACCGTGCCAATAACATTTAGTTTTGATACTAATTCACAAGAACGTACAAGCTCTTTTTTTAGTGTGCTACCCTCACTTACCACCAACATAACTGCATCGATATAAGGCGAAAATGCGATCACATCATCACATGATAAAAGTGGTGGCATATCGAAAATAACAATACGATTTTGATAACGATTTTTTAGCTCCTGTACTAACTTAACTACCTTTGGTGAAGATAACATTTCAGATGAGTTATTAATTGGCCTGTTACCTGGTAGTATGACAATTTTGTCTAGGCCAGGATTAAACAGTATTTCACTCAACTCTTTATCTTCGTTTACGTAATCACTAATACCAGGCAGTCTTTCATCTACGAAGTATTGCCGAATGCTAGGATTTCTTAGATCCATATCTATAAGTAATACTGAATGATTGACTTCTCGGGCAATACTAATTGCAAGATTTATTGCAGTTATAGTTTTACCGCAGCCCTCATTAGGACTAGTTACAGCTAGCAAATTCCATTGATTAGGCTTTAACCGCTGTAATACTTGAGTGCGCAGAACATTGTAATGGTCAATTATTGGGTCACTTGTAATACCTGACAAAATTCGTTTTTCTCTTAATACTTCATTTGATATTTCAATAGTTTTTGTACTTGTATATTTGATGTCTGTTAAATCCACAAATCCTGATGACTGACAAATAGGCTTCGTTTGACGAACCTCTGTCAGGACACCATTACTTAGATCTCTAGCTCGTTCGAGTGCTTTCTTTATTTTTTCCATACAATTTCATTCTTACAAAGACTTAAAGGATTCCTATTCGAAATAATATAGTTAATTGTATTTTAAAAATGACTTGTATTATCACCCTGCCTCTATACCAACCGTTCTTAACACGATATACCAAATAACATCTAAGGGCTTATACATATAATGTACTGCGGTCACACTTACTACTATTATAATAATTAAACTCACAAATATTGCCATGCTTTCATTTATACCCCTTTTGAGGCCATTACTAGTTTCAATATATGGTATTACAGCTAGTGGGGGTGACTTAGTAATATTCATAACATCATTTATAGCATATATAGCATCATCCATATTTTCTTTAATTATTACATTACCTAAGCCACCCGCTATCCCAAAAATAATGCCAAGAAACAGTATTGCAACTCTGCTTGGTTTATCCGGTTTCTCTGGTAACTGAGGTGGTTCTATGAGAGAAAATCTTTCACCCTTGCGTTCACGTTCCAATGACTCTGCAAGTTGAGCTTCAAGTTGTTTAGCCTTGACCTCCTGGTACTTGATCAACGCATTTTCGTAATCACGTGTCAATTTTCTATATTCCCGCTCAACCTGGGGGCTTTGCATTAATCGTTCTTCAAAATTTTGAATCTTTCCCTTAATCTTATCTCTCATAGTTTTGAGGGAGACCAACTCACTGTCAGCTGCTTGTAGTTGTGCTTCCAACTGTACGTAGGCCGGGTTATCTGACCGGGTAATATTATTCTTATCACTTAGACCAGCATAATACTTTTTTTCTAATACCTCGATTTCTCCCTTCATCTTTATTAGCGTGGGATGGTTGTCCGTATATCGTGTTGCTAGAGCCAAGTATTCCGTCTGCAATGCCCTTAAGCGGTCTTCAGTACCCATGACTCTATTGCCACTAGCGTTGTAAATATCAGTGGTGGGACTGATTTGCGCCAATTCAGATTGCAGATATATTTTTCTTTCATCCAGATTCCTGATCTGTTGGATAGTTTCAGATAATTCTCGCTCGTTGCGCTCCATAAGCTGGATATTGAGCTGTTGAAGTTCCGGTAGATTGTGTACATGTTTCTCTTTGAAATCTGCCAGCGATGACTCTAGATCAGTTATTTCCTGGTTGAGTCGATCAGCTTCTACACTTAAAAAACTTGATGTTTCCAGAGCTGATTGTGTACGTTGCCTGAGATTCTCATCGAGATAAAGCGAAACCAGTTCATTTGTAACTTTTTGAGCAATACGTGGATCCTTACTGCTATATGCCAGCGTGAAAGCTATCGTCGCTGTGGTTGGACGGCCGCTACGCGGGTCTACCACATCAGCACTGATCATTTCTAACTCTATATCTTCACGCAACTCCTCAGCCAGTAGTGTAATGCTGGTATCCTGTCGTTCATTTTTATATAAATCGTAACTGTCAATTATCTTACCCAGATTTTCAGTCGTCATTACACGCTGGCTGATCACCTGAATACGCTCACCAGCGTAGGAAGTAACTGTGGAGCGGACAAGCTCGCTTGGGATTTCTTGTTGTTCGATTAGGATGGTGGCTTCAGCGCGATAAATGGATGCCAGTCCGATTGCCAGCCCGATACTCAATAGCAATATGATCACAGCTGGAACAATCAGCTGCATTTTCCGACGTTTTAGAATGGCCAGGTACTCGCCGATTCCTAGTAACTCTTCCTCATCCATTTTCCGTGTCACAAACTAATTTATCCAGCGTGCAATTGTATCATATCAAGAAGCCTTCAGAAGAAAAAACTAATATTCAGGAGCTTCAATTCTGCTATATCGGCTGACATTGCGTTGTGATGTTTTATTAATTCTTGAACTACATCACGTATTCCTCTTCTTCAACATTGATTCACACTTAACGTCGTCTTATATGTATTTAAGATGGAGAATCTTAAGAGAATAGTGTAGAGATCATCATGAGACTTGCATTTCAATGCAAATTGTATCGGTAGATTGTTACAGTCAAAGACCTGAAACCCTGCCCATGGAGTGAACTCTTTGCTGATAAGATTATAGGCCGAATATCCCATGAAAACAGCGCTTAATACTCCATCAATATGGTCATCAAACTGCTATATAAAGTGCAATACGATCTTCCTTCTAATATCATCAACCATAATTTAATATTTTATCTACTCACGGCGCTCATTTTTTTCGATACAGCATCACAATTAAATCATTGTTTAATTGCAGGCACACTGCTATGACCTTTTTCTAAGATAACAGGTTATTTTCAACATACATTAAAGTAACGAAAAACCATAAAATATATAATATCTGTAATCAAAGTGTTATCAATGTGAAATAATTAAACTCTATTCATTTAGATTAGCCGAATATGTTGCATGAGGTACAATCCATTATTTTATTTTGTGCATTTATATCACTTAAATAGAATGAATGATCGCCGTCACCATTTTTTAATTATTTGTTCTCAAATCTGTATTGCTTTCACTTTCCTTACAACGTTCTTTAGATCATAATCACTCACTAGGATTTCTCAAAGATCACTGCAGCGCAGGAGGAAATGGACTTGCTCGACGTCAAGCAAACTGATCGGTCTTTGTTACAACGACGCAATAGCCTGACTACATCCCTTCAGGCATTCCTCGACGGTCTGACTGTCGTCATATTAATCCTTGCCTTGCCCTTTATCCTACATGGCAAGTTGACCGCGCACTACATTATCCTGGCCCTGGCGCTGCTGGGCAGTATGTCTGTGATCTATGACCGGATGAACATCTATCGTCATCACGGCACTATGACGAAAAAGGCCTTTAAGCTGTTAAAAGCTTGGAGCAGTGCCTTTGCCTTTCTGCTCCTGTTGGCATTTGTCACAAAATATACTGAAACATACTCCAGGACTGTGATACTGCTACTGTTTGCATTCGGTTATATAACACAGGTCAGCCTACATTTTTGCTTCAGGCTGATACAACGGCATATGATCTCTCAAGAAACCAATACCAAAGCCTTGATCATCGGCTGTGGCACCTTGGCCGATCACTTGTATGACCGTATCAACAATAATCCGTGGATGCCTGAAGAGGTTGTCGGCGCTGTGTCATCCACTGATGATCACAACACAGCGGATCCTGCACACAGGCCAAACTTACCTATCCTCGGCAAGTTGGACGATATAAAACGATTAATCAAAGTCTATGATATTCAGACGATCTATATTGCCGTTTCGCTAGACAGTTCACCCATGATCCAACGGATCTATTTCGATCTATTAAATGAAAATGTCAATATTCACTGGGCTCCAAACATCTTTGCGCTGAACCTGATCAACCATAGCGTAAAGGAGTTGGCGGGCATACCTATTTTAACTCTGTCGGAAACTCCGCTGATCGGCTCACACCTGTTGATTAAGGCAGTCGAGGATCGTGTACTAGCGTTGTTGATTCTCATCCTAGTCAGCCCGGTCATGTTGATCACCGCTATCCTGATAAAGACCGAGTCGACCGGACCGGTTTTTTTCAGGCAGGTGCGTACCGGCTGGGACGGCAGGAATTTTAAGATTTTGAAATTTCGCAGCATGCGTATGCACACTGATAAGGATGGCGTGGTCAAACAAGCGACCCGTGATGACCCGCGCATCACACGAATTGGCCGATTCATACGCCGCACCAGCATCGATGAACTGCCTCAACTGTTTAACGTATTGGCAGGTCAGATGTCGCTTGTCGGCCCCAGGCCCCATGCGCTGCAGCACAATCTGGAGTATTCAAAACGGATCGAGGCCTATCTGGCGAGACACCGTATCAAACCCGGTATTACCGGGTTGGCACAGATTCGGGGATTACGTGGAGAGATTCAGGAACTCGAGCAGATGGAAAAACGGGTCAAATATGACCTAGAGTACATCAATAACTGGTCTCTGTGGCTTGATCTGTCCATTTTGCTTAGGACGCCTTTCACCTTGAAAAGCGACAATGCCTACTAACCCTGGTTTTTACACACTTGAATATAATCAACAGCAACATAGCGAACTAAGGTCTAACATCATGGATGACAATATCTTTTGGCATCATGCCGTCATCAACCGAGAACAGCGGGAAAAGATGAACCTCCACAGGGCTAAACTGCTCTGGTTTACCGGCCTCTCCGGTTCCGGCAAATCCACTCTGGCGCACGCCCTTGAAGAGCGACTTCATCAACGCGGTTGCCGGACTTATGTCTTTGACGGCGACAATGTGAGGCACGGCCTCTGCAGAGACCTTGGATTCGGCATCGAGGACCGTACGGAAAACATCCGGCGTATTGGCGAGATGTCAAAGCTGTTCGTGGATGCCGGTGTTATCGCACTGACAGCCTTTATCTCACCCATACGTAAAGACAGGGATAATGTACGCCGGTTATTTCAGACGGATGATTTCATCGAAGTCTATGTCAAGGCATCGCTCGAGACCTGTGAATCACGTGATGTGAAAGGACTCTACAAAAAAGCGAGGGCGGGTGTGATCCCCAACTTCACAGGTATCTCATCGCCTTATGAGATACCGGACAAGCCGGAGATCGTCATTGATACGGAGAACAGGGAAATAGATGAGTGCGTCAATTCATTGTTGGAATCACTGGAGTCTCTCGATGTGATTCCAACTATGGTGGTATGATTTAAGTGGCCTATGCATTACCACGCTGGAGCGTGGGAACGAATCGAACCGGCGTGTGGGAGCGAGGTGCCACCACCTGCCCTATTCACCGCCTTCGTGTAATACGATTTCTACCCGCCTGTTGCCGAACCGTTTATCCAGCTCTTCATATTTATCTGTCGTCGATTTCGGTACTGGACCCCGACCTTCGACCTGAATACGCTCAGAGTTGATGCCCCTTTCCGTGAAGTAGTTGGATACTGCACTTGCTCGCTCTACCGACAGGTGCATGTTGTAGATGGGATCGCCGCTTGCATCTGTATAGCCGGTAATGGTCATTGTGGACGCCTTGTTGAGGGAGAGGACAATATAGAGGTCATTCAACATATCCTTGAACTGATCGGGTATGTACGGATTATCAAATTCGAAGTAGATCTGAAACTTCCGGGTAGTGGGTGTAGTGTCTATTGTTTCCTTTGTACCTTCACCAATTTCGATTTTCTGGTATCTCGACTGGGTTGCAATATAGTCTTTGCTGGCCTTTTCAACGGGATCTGCCGACACGATTGTTGAATCTACATTTTCCAGGGATGGGTTCGTTTCAACATCACTCTCAACATCCAATACTGGTTTTGTCGTATCCGCTTCCGTATCAACTATCACAGGATTTATCTCTGCACTGGTTTCAACTTTCTCCGGCGCTGTTTCAATTATACCGGGCTCTGCCGAGGTCTCGATACTGGACTCTGCATCGATCTGAAGAGGCAGGCTATCATCTTTTTCTATTTGCTGCCCATTCCCAGCGGTGGGCAGGCCTGTCTCACGCCCATCTTCCGTCGGATTGATCATCGACTGCAGTTTATCGACTGTCCCATTCCAGGCCTGATCAATGCGTTCGGGTTTGATGACAAACAGTGCTAAAAGGAAGAACCCTGCCAACACAAGAAAGAAAATATTGCGTAACGATTTACCAAAGGTACCGGTAAACAGATCATCAACCTCAAGCGTCTCAGCCGTGTTGATCAATCCCCCTTTTTCATCAATTTCGTGTTTACGTCTTTCTGCCTGCATCGATGGCAGGTTGAGGATATCATCCGGGTTGGTTTCAGTGTTCTCTACAGACGCATCTTCAACTTTGATATCGCCCTCTTTAAGTAACTTCGATGCCAACGCATCCATATCAGACTCATTGGCGTAAGCCTTTGCAGATGTTTCGGATGCTTGCTCTGTGGTTATCGGTTGGACAAGACTTTCTGTTTCATCATTTGAGAGCGCTACATCAGAATCATCTGAAGATGGTTTCTCCTTTTCGGATGAGAAGTCAGAGTCGACCAGTTCCTCTCCATAGGGATAGAATTCCGATATATGATCTACATCCTCTGTTTCTGCCACGTAATCTTTGGCCTCCTCTGTCTCCGGTTCGATACTCGACTCAACACCTGCTTCCAGCTCGGATTCAGATTCACCTACCGCTTCTGCCACTGGCTCTGGCGCTGCAACAGGCTCAGTCGCCAACCTGGCCTCACTCTCCTCCAGTAAGCCAGTATCGGGTTCCGTAATGACGGCTCTCTTACTGTCAACAGTTTGCGGACGCTCAATACTCTCTATCTCTGAGCCAGGTTCGGATGGCTCTGACCGGGGGCTTTCCGGCTGGCCATATTTATCCTTGAATGTGGTAAAGGAATCGCCACTCTGAATGGACAGACGCTCCTCGTCAAACAACTCTCTGGCGACAATCCATACATCATCTTCTGTCAACTCATGCTTCTCCTCCAAAGCACCGTAGAGGAGTAATCGACTGACAATGTGATTGATCTTTCTCGGTATGCCATCAGACAAATAGTGTATGAGTGGAAAAATAGCCTCATCGAACACTGGATCCTGACTCCAACCGACAATACCGAGTCTATGTTCGATATAGCCCTCTGTCTGTTGCCGGTCCATGGTTTCGATTTGACAGCTAGCAATCATCCGCTGGCGAATCTGTTCCATTTCCGGGCTCAGAATAAGCGACCGAAGCTGATCCTGACCGATGAGAAATATCTGAAAGAGCGGGTGACTCCCGGTTTGAAGATTGGAGAGCAGACGGAGCTCTTCAAGGCCATTCAGGGTAAGATTCTGAGCCTCGTCAATGACGATGACGGCCCGCCTGCCCGCCTGGTACTCTTTGGTGACAAAGTCCTCGATACTCGTCAGCAGCGTGGCCTTATTAAAGCTTTCAGCAGGTAATCCATACTCCAAGGCCACCTTTCGCAGCAGTTCTTCAGCTTGTAATTGATTGGTAACCAGGTTGATTGCCAGAATTTTCGATTTGTCGACTTCCGACAAAATGTCGCGAATCAGTGTTGTCTTGCCTGAACCCGGCCTGCCGGTGATCATGATGAAACCTTCACCCTGCTCCAAGGCATATACCAGGTATGACCACGCCTTCAGGTAGTTCTTATGTGCGAACCTGAACCGCTCATCGGCACTCAACCGGAATGGATTTGCATCTAATTTATAATACGATTCAAACATTTAGTAGCTACGCACAATTGACAACATAATCGCAAAGAAGAAAGCTGCTGATATTCAGCATACATTTATGTTTTAGTTTACAACCGACCTGTCCGCTTACCCTGATTGGCGTAAAACCGCCGCAGTATATCACTACAAACCATAGCCTTGAGAGAAGGCCCAATATACCATCATGGACAAGTATCGACATGGAAGCATATGGCAATACCACTGCTCTCTTCAGTATACGGCTGAATCGTTAGAAGGTAATTCCAGACGCCTCAATCCTGACAAAAAAGGCGTTCAAAGGGATTTCAATTCGACTCGTGAGAGTCCGGGTGCACTCCCCCTACAAGCCAGGTAGGAGTGGCAACGGTCAATAAATGCGCTGGTGCTTTTCGGCATAGAAACTCTGGCCCTGGCGATGTGGGTAATCAGACCCACTCCATCCTTGATCAGCCGATGGCCCTCATCTGCTTCCCAACAGGCCAGACAAGAATCATTATTTCTCTCTAACGGCCCGATTTGCATGAGTTTTTCACCGGCAACCGCGAATCTGGGCCAGATATCGAATATGATTGGATCGGTGCGCAGGGTTTCGCACTTGAGTTTTGCCGCCCCTGCAAACTGTCGGGTCGACTCTTCGACGCCCTTGAAGAAATGACTATCCTGGAATGCCTCGATCATCGCCTCTGAGATATTGTCGATATCGTGCATGGATTGCGCAATCTTTATATACCGACTTTCATAGAACGATTCTATAGGAATTGTGAATGCACGGAAGGGTTCCCCCCAAAGCTCGTCAATGCCCTCATCGCCGCTGCGATGCTTCACCAGATTGCCAAGTTCCAGTGCCTCCAACAGATACTGACCACACTCATGCAGCATTTCCCTGCCTCTACCACTCTTTATATTCTCATCCTTCAGTTTTACCAAGTCTCTGAATATATCCGTGCCGCGATTGAACAGAGCTCCGGCCAACATTGCACCCTTCACACGTTTCAGATCTGGGTCGTCCTCCTCCTCATACGCCTTTCTGGCCTCTTCCAGCCTGTCGCCGGGGATGTTGATGCCATGTTCGACATGGTTGAATAGTCGACGGGTAAGCGCCTCGATTAAGTGCTTTTTCGTCTCCAGGTTATCTTCCATCGGCACATAGTGCTTTATCCAGTATCCGTCATAGAAGATACAGGTCTTGCCGTCGATATTCCGGATTGTGCCGTTGGGTGTGTTGTCTCGATTGTGCATTGGTACGTCCTAGAGCCCGTCAAAACTAACCCAGCCGGCGCTGCCGGCAATATTTTTGCGTCCTGTAAAGCAGTATGTGCGATGTGCGGTGTCGATACATGAATGAATGGCAATGCCGCTGGACGGAAAAGCAGCCCCGACCCTATGGGTTATGCCTGAAATGTTATCGATCAGCATTGCTAGCCGTTCATCCGGAATCACCCAACTACTCTCCTCACGCCTTGGTCGGCGTTAATTCAGTTGCAACAGAGCCGCTTGGATTAATGTTAAAGACCCAAACATCATCTCTGAGAAATATTGACCCTATATACATATATTTGTCACATAGAATATGGCTGTGGGGGCTAAATATTGTCCTAGCAGTTTTTTCTGAAAAGTCCAATTGTTTCCCGTTGGTCGGGATGAATCAAAAAACCACTCGCCAGATATAAAAAATGCATAAGTTCAGATATTTATCTCCCGCTGGAGTTCAGGATCAGATCACTTCCAGCTGCCTGACCAGTAAAGCCAACTGCTCGTCTTCCTCCAGGGCGCCTTCCCAGAATGTATAGACAACCTGCTGCTCACCTTCACCGACGACCAGCTTTGCCTGAAACGCCTGTCCATCACTCGGCTTTGGGTGATCGCTGAATGACCTAAGGGATGAAACCGCATGCTGAAGCTCAGACTCCTGATGTGTGGTGAGTTTTCCTGATCGGGGTTTCTGTGTCGCATAAGTACCTGTATGGACTGTATAATTTCCATCTCCATTGATTTCTATACGAAACGAGTACTCTTCTTCACCTGTGACTTGGTAGTTAATCGGAATCATGCCAAACTCCTGAAGATGGTCTGTCATATATGATAAATTTTGCGCCTATATGCTTCATATTGAAAGGTTTAAACCCAATTTTTATCGATCTATCGGTTGAGCTGTATCAGAGACTGATCATCATTCCGATTGTGACCGGTATATCCCATTAACATTTATGAGAAAGACCATGACAGATGAATCCGTTGCTATCGTGACCGGCGCCAACCGCGGGCTTGGATTGGAGACCAGCCGTCAATTGGCCAGGCTTGGTCACCATGTTCTTATGACCAGCCGGAATGAGGTCGATGGACAGGCCGCTCAGCAGATGCTGTTAAACGAAGGTCTGGATGTCTCCTACCACCCGCTGGATGTTCGCAGTGAAGCCTCCGTACTGGCTGTGGTGCAACATTTCCGGAAACATCACAAACGACTGCAGATCTTGGTCAATAACGCAGGTATATTTCCCGACCCTTCCCCAGAGGATTCAGCAAGCAGTATCTTCAATGCCGAAATCGAGAACGTTCTCAATGGCTTCGATACGAATACGCTTGGTCCGTTAAGGCTTTGCCAGGCACTCATCCCACTTATGGGTGGAGAAGGATGCGTGGTCAATGTCTCATCCGGCATGGGACAACTCAGTGAAATGGGGAGGTGCTGCCCATCCTATCGATTATCGAAGACAGCACTCAATGCGTTGACCCGGATTTTCTCCGAGGAGCTGAAGCAGACGCAGATAAAAATCAATTCCATATGCCCCGGTTGGGTGCGGACTGATATGGGAGGAAAAGAGGCAACCCTGTCAATTCCTGAAGGTGTGGGAGGTATTATCTGGGCGGCCACTTTAGCGGATGACGGGCCGAGTGGAGGTTTTTTCCGGTTTGGTAAACCCATTGAATGGTAGACCGACTGTTATCTGGTGCGGCGGCGACCATGCCTCAGTTGCGGTGCAACTCCAATTCATCGACCCGTGTCTTGAGATTTTCGATCTCTCTACGCATCTCATTCAGTACCGCTTCCAGCTGCTCGATTCGAGAAGTTTGACCTGCCTCCTGATCCCCTTCCATGCTATCCGGCACGCTCAATTCATTATCTTCCTCCACATCGCCGCAAAACAGATGTGCATAGCGCGATTCACGTCTACCCGGTTCACGCGCAAGACGCACCACAAAAGGCCCATCCGCCCGTTGCATCAATCCGATCAGTACCGACTCGACCTCTTGTACGTCGGAGAACTGGCATAATCGATTGGTACGGCTGCGTAACTCGCCAGGTGTCTGCGGCCCCCTCAGCAACAACACGCAGATTAGCCCCAGCTCCCGGGTTGAGAATTCAAGCGCGCCAAAACCGGTGTTGCAAAATCGATGTTGATATTTAGCCACGCGACTGCCAAACCCGGTTCGATCGCTGACAAGGTGCTTTTTCTTCAACTCATCGAGCAGATTCTGAACCTCTACCTCTTGCAACTGCAGCACGGGATCACGACTGCTTTTCTGGTTGCAGGCATTGGTGAGAGCCGCAAGAGAGAGTGGATACTGGTCAGGCGTGGTGACCTCTTTTTCAAGCAGGCAACCCACTACCCGTGCCTCTAAAGGTGTGATCTCTACTTTCATTTTACCGTTTTTCGGATATGTGATCGAATTTATGCTTTTTTAATTGAATTCAGGGCGACCGTTGGATTGAACGAATCATGTCATGAATTTCAATTCTGCAAAAGTCTTTACCGTACTGACAAGTATGAATTTCATTTACAAGCTGAATCTAACCGCACATTGCTTCGTATCATCGAACGTGTTGCACCATATTGTTACAATTCCGTCAATGAAGGATCGCCTATTCACAAACCCATGAATCAGTTCAAGCCCACCATGTCCCGGCTGTTGCAACCTGCCGCAGATCAGCGATTGGTGTGCTGGTTGTTTCTGCGTCTGCTGGCCCTTGTCTATCTGGCGGCCTTTGCCTCCCTGTCGGCACAGATCACCGGCCTGGTTGGTGAATCGGGCATCCTGCCGCTAAGTGAATATTTTACCCTGGCTGGGGAACATTATGGGGAGAGAGCCCGGTTATGGTTTCCATCCATCTTCTGGATAACGGGAACCAGTGACCTGGCTCTAAAGAGCGTGAGCCTGCTGGGTATTCTGTTTTCATTGATCCTGCTGTTTGGCCGTTGGCAAAGATTGACGCTTATACTACTGTTTCTGCTCTATCTCTCGCTTTATCACGCCGGGCAGATTTTCACCAACTTTCAATGGGACACGCTATTGTTGGAAACGGGGTTTCTGGCGATTTTCTTAGTGGGTGGGGGAAATCTGTTACTTATTTTCTTGTTCGATTGGCTGTTGTTTCGATTGCGTTTCATGTCCGGTGTCTTCAAATTGGTCAGCGGCGATCCATCCTGGTCAGGTTTGACGGCCCTTAACCACTACTTTGAAACACAACCACTACCACATATCGGCGCCTGGTACGCCCATCAGCTGCCGGAACTGTTCCTCAAAGCCGGCGTGATTCTGACCCTGTTCAGTGAGCTGCTGGTACCCTTCCTGATCTTTTTTCCGCGTCGTTTCCGTTACTTTGCAGCCGGCACCACTATCCTGATACAACTGCTGATCATCGCTACCAGCAATCACAATTTCATCAACCTGCTGACTATCATTTTGTGCCTGTTTCTACTGCACGATCCATTGTTGAAACGGATGCTTCCCGCCTCACTCCAAGAGCGGATTGAAACGCCTGCTCAATCACCAGGACGATTAAGGACAGCACTTATCGTCACCGCTTCGCTACTTATCGTGCCGGCCAGCCTGATCAGTTTTGGTGCTAATCTTGTTCGTACCCAGGCAGTGCCAACAGTGATTCAGGACTTTAGTAAAACCGTGCAACGGTTCGGTATCGGACATATCTTCCACATCTTTCCCACCATGCAGACCGAGAGGCATGAGCTTGTCATTCAGGGATCCAATGACGGTCAATTGTGGCAGACCTATGACTTTAAATATAAACCCGGTGATCCAACCCGGGCACCCGGGATAATCATCCCCCATCAGCCACGACTCGACTGGATGATCTGGTTCGTACCCACTCAACAACCGTTGCAAATGAATTGGTTCGGCCGCTTTGTAGAACGATTGCACCAGGGATCGGAGACAGTCACGGCACTACTGGAGCATAACCCCTTCCCCGACGGCCCTCCACGGTACCTTCGGGTGGACAGCTTCGAATACCGCTTCACTAGCGTGGAAGAGCGGGAGCAAAGCGGTCACTGGTGGCATATGGAGTATCAGGGGTTCTTCCCAAAGGTGGCGCCGAGGATACCCTAGGGACATACACTCATTCAGAGAACTTAATTAGGGTGGTTGGAACTTACCCGCCTCAGTTGGTGGTGGTATGAGCCTGAGAGAATCTCTTCCGCCCTGGAGACCATGTTCCTGATATCGAGGATAGTCGCCTCAATGGGAAACTGCTTGATACCATAGACCTCATTACCCTTGAATTCAGCTTCGAAGCCGCAACTGTGGCTTATCAGGCTAAGATCGGCATCGATATTCCAACCATCATTTTGATCAATCTGAAGCATCGAAATCGTCCTTTTTCGAAAAACACCATAAAATGTAGTTTTATTGAATACTATCACCAAAAACGTGGGGGGTGGCTAGGGAGTCGTCGGTTTGTCGGCTTAACGGTAGGAAAAAGTAGATGAACTGGCTGGATGATAGACCCTACCAGATACCACTGGTTGATAGCATATTCCTATTTTATACTGACTTACGCCTTTAGTTCCCAGGCATCCCAATTCTATACACTGTTTTCATTGGAAATGATTGATTCAATATCCTGACACCCGAGTGATACAAAGAGAAAATCATGATGGTAAAACTTTACGGCATACCTAATTGCGATACGATGAAAAAGGCCCGTCGATGGTTGGATGAGCACGGCATCGCCTATCAGTTTCAAGACTATAAAAAAGTCGGGGTCGATGAAAAACTGCTTCGCCATTGGGTCGACAGGGTTGGCTGGGAGGCCCTGCTCAACCGTCGCGGTATGATGTGGCGTAAACTGGGCGATAGCGTGAAAGCTGAAATCAATGAAGAGAATGCCATTCGCGTCATGCTGGAGACGCCATCAATCATCAAACGACCGGTACTCGAGACAGATAAAACGCTGAATGTGGGATTCACGGAGGAGGCCTATTCCAAGCTATTCAGTTAGGGGATGAAATCCTGTCCGTATCAGTAACCTACTCTCCTACTCACCCACAATCTCTGTATAATGGCCCGTTTTTCGGTTTCCTGAGGTATAGCATGATCAAAATCAATGAGAACTATAAGAAACTCCAGGCTTCATACCTGTTCTCAGACATTGCAAAACGTGTTGCCGCTTTTCAGCAGGCCAACCCCGACAAGCATATAATCCGCCTGGGTATAGGTGATGTCACCCGCGCTCTGCCGGATGCATGCATCAAGGCCTTTCATGCGGCCATCGACGAAATGGCCAATGACGCCACATTCCATGGATATGGCCCTGAACAGGGCTACGACTTTTTGCGGAAGGCGATTGCCGAGGGCGATTTCCAATCCCGGGGCTGCAATATCGAAGCTGACGATATCTTTGTCAGCGATGGCGCCAAATGTGACTCCGGCAATTTTCAGGAGATATTCGCCAACGACATTCGGGTCGCTATTCCTGACCCTGTCTATCCGGTCTATGTGGACACCAACGTGATGGCGGGACGGACGGGGGAAGCCGAAGCGGGACGCTATACGGGTCTCACCTACCTGGAAGGCAGTCGGGAGAACGGTTTCATCCCCGATCTCCCCAGTGCGCCGGTTGATCTGATCTATCTCTGTTTCCCCAACAATCCGACAGGTGCAACCGCTACCAGGGAACAGTTGAAGCAATGGGTCGAATACGCCAAGAACAACAAGGCCCTGATTCTGTTCGATGCCGCTTACGAGGCCTTTGTGCAGGATGAACGTCTTCCTCGCTCAATCTACGAGATTGAGGGTGCCGAGGAAGTAGCTGTGGAGTTTCGCAGTTTTTCCAAAAACGCAGGGTTCACCGGAACACGTTGCGCCTACACCGTTGTACCCAAGGCTTGCATGGCATATACGGCATCCGGGGAAGCGATCTCGATCCAGGAACTCTGGAACCGTCGCCATACCACCAAGTTCAATAGTGTCTCCTACCCTGTCCAACGTGCCGCCGAGGCTGTCTACAGCGAAGAGGGACGCACGCAGATAAGCGAGCTGGTGGGTTACTATCTCAATAATGCCAAATTTATTCGTGAACAGATGGAGGGCCTGGGTTATAACTGCATTGGCGGAGAGAACTCACCCTATATCTGGATCGACGCCCAGGGCGACTCATGGGACCTCTTCGATATGCTGCTCAATAAGGCCGGTGTGGTCTGTACCCCGGGCGCCGGTTTCGGTAAATGTGGGGAGGGTTATATCCGCATCAGTGCATTCAACAGCTTTGAGAATGTACAGGACGCCATGAAAAGAATCAGCGGAGCCCTATAGTGCCCATCTCAGCAGAACTGTCCAATCGTCTCGCGGGATCGCTCGAGGAGATTGTTGAACACTTTGGCACTCCGTTTCATCTCTACGATGAAAAGGGTATCAGAGAGAACGGCGAAGCACTTATCCGGGCCTTTGCGGAGGTTGACGCCTTTCGAGAGTATTTTGCCGTCAAGGCACTGCCGAATCCTACGATTATGAAGATCATGCAGGATCTCGGTTTCGGTTTCGATTGCAGCTCTATCGCTGAGCTATTACTGAGCCGACAGATCGGTGCCAGCGGTGAACAAATCATGTTTACATCCAACAACACCAGCGCGACTGAGTTCGCAGTGGCAGAGGCGGATGGGGGGTGCGTGCTTAATCTTGACGATATCTCCCTGATCGACAAGGTACCGCAGATGCCGGAACTGATCTGTTTTCGCTACAACCCGGGAGAGCGACGCAGTGGCAACAGCATTATCGGCAACCCGATCGAAGCAAAATATGGTGTCGCTCACGATCAGCTGTTTGAGGCCTACCAAAAAGCCGGGCAGCGGGGAGCCCGCCGCTTCGGACTTCACACCATGCTGGCATCCAACGAACTCAACCACGCCTATATGGTTGAAACCGCGCGCATGCTGCTGGACAGGGTCGTCTCGCTCTCTGAGAAACTCGGTATTCATTTTGAGTTCATCAATATCGGTGGCGGTCTGGGGATTCCCTATCGTCCCCAGGAAAAACCTCTCGATATTGTCAGTATGGGACGTGAGATTGCAGATCTGTTCCGCTCCTTCAAGGCGCATCACGGTTATGCACCCAAGCTCTTTCTCGAAAGCGGGCGCTACATCACCGGTCCCTACGGCGTACTGGTTACCCGCGCCATCAACCGCAAGGAGATCTATCGCACCTATGTAGGGGTGGACTCCTGCATGTCGTCATTGATGAGGCCGGGCATGTATGGCGCCTATCACCATATCTCGGTGCTCGGCAAGAAGGGTGAACAGGAGACTGTGGATGTAGTGGGGTCTTTGTGTGAGAACAATGATAAGTTCGCCGTTCAACGTCCATTGCCGGCTATCCAGGATGGCGATATCCTCATCATTCACGACGCCGGCGCCCATGGCCATGCGATGGGCTTCAATTACAACGGTAAGACGCGCCCCAAAGAACTACTGTTGCGTAGTGACGGCAGTGTGGATCTGATTCGTCGGGAAGAGACCATCGATGATATCTTCACTACGCTGAACTTTGAGCCTGACCGGTTTATACCCGGTTAAGCAACCGCAATCCCAGGCATGTCACCCATCTTGATTACTACGGTTCCCACACTAATTCGTGGAAACCGATACCTTGCTCTGCTGCCTCGCTGACAGCTGCGTTCCCACACAGGAGGTGGGAACGACACCAAACAGCGATCGGCAATAGCGAATAACAATCCCTAATCGTGCCATATCATCGACATTTCTAAAAAGTCCTTTAATTCTCGTATGTTGCAATTAACCATAATTTGTGTGGTGGTTCTCAAATTGGTGCAATAAGCCATTTCTATACTCAAGGTTCAATACCCAGTACCGCTGTCCTCATACATGGCATCGAGTCGTCAATAATAATCAAACCGGGAGAAAACCCATGGAGTTAGTTGCTGTCATTACCACCTTCGTACTGATTGGCTTGTTTCTGTTATATAGGCTCACTCTGTTCACCCCAGCCAAAAGCAACAAGATCAATATCGAAAATTTCCAGGAACAGATCGAAACGGCCCTGAATCTACCCCGTGATTCGGAAGAGGATTGGCAAAATGAACCTGTCACCGAATCGATGCTCCAGGAGATGGCGGATCGGGGCATCTGGTTGGATCAAAAACTGACCAAGGGCCAGGCCATGAATATCCTCGGTCTGTTCACACCGCCCGACGGCAGGCAGGTTGATATCCTGAAACACTTCAACATCCCCTACTCATTCAAGATGAATCAGACCATGGCCTACTATCTGATCCGGGAGCTTTTCAAGGATCCGGCAAAGGTTACCGAGTGGAACAACCGTCCACCCACCACCACCGTTCGCCAGGGCCTGCTGTTTATGGAAGGTAAGTTAATCAGCGGCATGACCCATGTCGAGGCCCAGGGCAGGCTCGACATGCTGGGTATGGAGCGCCCGGATCAGTACCGGGAATGGAAACAGATCGACCGACTGTTTCTCGAAACCAATAATCCGGAAGTGCGGGCGAAATACACGGTTCGAAAAATCACCTGGAAGCGCTTTTTTGAGAGCTATGACGCGGTGAAAGCGACAGGAATCAATCCGCGTGCAATGAGTGGCGAACACATCATCGAATACACGCTGAGACAAGATGACAGCATCGTCGCACATGCCAAGATTCGCGAGGCGATGCAGCCTGCTTCCTCCTGAACAGAAAAGATTACTTCAGCCGCTTAATCCGTTGACAGGGATGTCAATCAGCCCTTTCGATCATGCATAGACATCGATACCGAGGACTTCACTGACATAGTCTCTCTCCCGGTCTGTTTGCACCGACTGGTATGAAGAGAGTGCGCGCTGTTTTCGAGGGTCGTCGCTGACTTGAGTGAAGGTTGATCCCGATCGCTGACGTTGTAACAACTGTTCCGCCCGTTTCACTTGCTCCACGCTGTGTAGTGTGGGCGCGATTTCGGTGACCTGGGAAACGAGCGGCAGGATATGAGTCATCCGAGCCGCACTCTCCCGCTGCTGTTCCAGCGAGGCGGTCATGGACGGCAATGTCAGAGAATGGGATATCTGCATTGTTTGCTCAAAAGGCTAATTTGCCGGCTCATCCTCAATTCGAGACTGATTCCACACTGTAACCGGCTTCAACGACCGCATCAACCAGAGCCGCCTGATCCGCGGTGCCGATAACCAGGGCCTGACCCTCTTCCAGACTGACTTCCGCATTCACCACACCAGGCTGGGCCTGTAGCGCTTTGGTAACGTTCATTACACAGTGGGGACAGGTCATGCCGTTAACTTTCAGCGTGATACTCAAGAGTGCCTCCTCCGAGGATTGAAAAAAACGTAATCTGTTGGCATTGGTGACAACGGTTACCGACGAAAGTGCCATCGCCGCACTGGCGAACATGGGCGGTAACAACCAACCCGTGAGTGGATAGAGCACGCCCGCTGCCATCGGAATGCCTATCACATTATAGATAAATGCGCCAAAAAGGTTCTGTTTAATATTCCTTAATGTTGATCTGGATAATGCAATTGCAGTCGAAACATTGAGCAATGAGTCGCCGACCAGGGTGATATCCGCGTTTTCTATGGCCACATCGGTACCACTGCCTATGGCAAATCCGGTGTCCGCCTGCGCCAACGCAGGGGCGTCATTGACACCATCGCCCACCATTCCTACTCGACAGCCCCGTTGCTGTAATTCCTTCACTACTTCGAGCTTCTCTGATGGCAGGAGTTCACTGTGGACCTCGTCTATCCTTAATGCCCTGGCCACCGCTTCCGCGGTCGCGCGATTGTCTCCGCTGCAGATAACCACCTCAACTCCTTGCTTCCTGAGGGATTCCACTGCCGCCAGACTGTCATGACGCAACGGATCCTTGAGTATCAGCAGGCCCATGAACATCCCATCGCGCATCACCCATACAGGTGTACCCGCTTGATCGGCCTCTCTCTCGGCATGGCCCAGCAGATCCGAAGGAGGTGTAAGATGGTTTGCGCTCAGGAGCTGATTCCCGCCCAACTCCACCGACAACCCGGCTATACGCCCTTCCACACCCTGCCCCGGATGGGAGTCAAAGGACTCTACGGGGAACAGTTCAATCCCGATCTGGTGTGCATAATCGACAATCGCCTCCGCCAGTGGGTGTGATGCATATGATTCAACACTGGCCGCGAGTGTGACGAGTTCGCTCCTCTCCACACCCGGGACAGGAAAGAGCGAAGTTACCGTCGGAGCACCCCGGGTAAGCGTGCCGGTCTTATCGACGACCAGGTGGGTCAGCGCACTTGCCCGCTGCAGCCCTTCGCTGTTACGGATCAGGATATTCAACTGGGCGGCTCGACTGGTCCCCACCATGATGGCAATGGGTGTCGCCAATCCCAGGGCACAGGGACAGGCGATAACCAATACTGCGATACTGGCGGTAAGGGCATATGGCAGAGCCGGCGCCGGCGCCAGAGCCATCCAAACGAAGAATGTGATCACGGCGATCACAACAACCACTGGCACAAAGATCGCGGAGACCTTGTCCACAAGACGGGCAATGGGGGGTTTGCTCATCTGGGCCTTGCGCACCATCGTGATGATGTGGGCAAGCGTTGTCTCCTCTCCCAGCCGGTTCACCCGATAACGCAGATTGCCGTTGCGGTTTATCGTGCCTCCGGTAACAGCCTCCCCCGGGTGTTTGCTTACCGGCAGTGATTCACCGGTCAGCATCGACTCATCCACCGTCGACGTCCCCTCGACGACCTCACCATCGATGGGGATGCGTTCTCCAGGCCGCACTTGAATCAGGTCGCCTACCCGCAGCAGCGAAACCGGGACGGTCACCTCCTTCCCTTCGTGGATGACCTGCGCAATCTTCGGCGCCAGTCCCACAAGGGTGCCAACCGCTTCACTGGTGGTGCGTTTGGCCCGGGTCTCCAGCACATGGCCAAACTGGAGGAAGGCGAGAATCAATACGGATGCGTCGAAATAGAGCTTATCCGTACGCAGCAGCAGCCCTTCCGGCTGAATCACAATGAGCAGTGAGGCGAACCAGGCCGTTCCGGTCCCCAATGCCACCAGCGTATCCATATTGGCAGAGAGATGCCTGGCCTGTTTCCAGGCACCCAGATAGTAGTGGCCACCGCTGAATCGCATGACGATCAGACACAGGATCGAGATACCCAGCCAGAAACTCTCACCTCCTGACTCACTCAGCCGCGGAGTATGACCAGTCATTTCAGCCGCCATCAGGCTAATCCCCACAACACCGGCAAGCAGCGCCCGCTGCCAGGCGCGCCTGACTTCAGCCGCCGCCGCAGCGGCCTCCTCCTCATAGAGATCGATGAACGGTTCCACCAGGCTTGCTGATATGCCTGCCTCACCCAACCGGATAATCAGTTGTGCGGGATGTAGTGCGGTCTGAATGCGCCAGACACCCTTCTCCCGATGCAGGCCGGCATTCGGGTCAAGTGCCTCAAATAGTTGCGATAAGCGGGTTTGCTGCTCATCTTCGGCTAGACCTGTGATCGCTAACAGCAACTCATCTGGTTTCTGATGAGAAACGTCAAGGCGGGCCTTGTATCCCTGATCGATCACCGTGTTGACCACCCTTTCGGGATCACCACCGATCACCTGGGCACGCTTTTCCACCAGGTTGACCTGCGCCTCCGAAACACCATCCACCGAACGGATGGCCCGCTCCACCGCGGCGACACAGCTGGCACAGGTCATATCATCGATGGACAGGGTATAGCCATCAGTCAGCGTCGGCGCCGCCGGGTCGCTGTGATTCTGAAGATCTGTGGCCGGCAGCGGACAATGTGTTGTGGTGTCGGCAAGTGGCTGCGCATCGTACCCGGCCTGCTTGATCGCAGCTATGGCCAGATCGGGGCTTCCACCGAGTATCCTGGCGCTGTTGGATGCCAGGCTGACTTTCACCTGCGCCACATCCGGTACGCTGGCAACCGCCTTCTCCACCGCAGCCACGCAGTGCTGACAGGACATGCCTGTAATCGACAGTTGATAGGGAACCGCTAACAGCGTCGTTTCCATGTCAGCTGGCTGATCTGAACGCATGGTTGGTAGTGAGGATCACATGGCGCACCGATTAAATCGGGGGTCTGGTACACCGCTGTTTCCCCTGCTCCTTACTCTATCCGGGAGGCCACTTCATATGGCGGCCACCCAGCAGGTGCAGATGGATATGGAAAACCGACTGCCCAGCGTCCTCGTTACAGTTGATGACAGTACGATAACCCACCTCATCAATCCCTTCCTCTTTAGCCACCCTCTGCGCTGCCAGGATAAGCTTCCCCATCAACGCCTCGTCATCGGATTCGAGATCGTTGAGGGTGGAGATATGCCGTTTGGGGATGACCAATATATGGATCGGGGCTTGTGGACTGATGTCCCGGAAGGCCAGCAGTTCTTCATCTTCATAAACCTTGTCGGGTTTAATCTCGCCATTGACAAACTTACAGAAAAGGCAGTCGCTCATACTCTCTCCTAGGGCCTGTTAACACTAAAACTCTGATCGACCACGAAAGGCGTGCGCCAATGTTGCACCATCCACATATTCCAACTCCCCGCCCATGGGAACGCCCTGGGCGATTCGGGTTGTTTTTATCTTACGGGTCTCTGCCATGTCATGAATATATTGCGCAGTGGCTTCGCCTTCAATTGTCGGGTTGGTGGCAAGAATAATCTCTTTGACCTCGCCCTCGGCAAAACGCTCATCCAGATGATCAAGTCCGATCTCCTTCGGACCTATGCCGTCCAGGGGCGAGAGATGGCCGCCTAATACAAAATAGCAGCCCCGGTAGTCGATGGCCTGTTCGATCATGGCCTGGTCGGCAGGTGTTTCAACGATGCAGAGCTGTGTCGGGTCCCGTTCCGGGTTGGCACACAGCCGACACAGCCCGGACTCACTGAGGGTACGGCAGCGAGAACAGTGTCCGATACTGTCCATGGCTTGCGCTAAAACCCTTGACAGCTCCCTGCCTCCATCGCGATCCCTCTCCAAGAGATGATAGGCCATCCGCTGCGCACTCTTCGCCCCCACACCGGGGAGACATCTCAGAGCGGAGATCAACTGCTGCAGCAGTGAGGGACTAGGCATGGCAAATCCCGTTTAAAAAAAACATATCGCTTCAGAACGGAAGTTTCATCCCCGGGGGCAATCCCAAGCCGGCCGTCAATCCGGACATGCTTTCCTGCATCTTCTGGCTGACCCTTTGCGAGGCGTCGTTCAGTGCCGCAGCGACCAGGTCTTCCAGCATCTCCTTGTCATCCGACATCAGACTGTCGTCTATTTCGACCCGACGCACCTCATGTTTGCCGTTCATGGTGACCTTGACCAGTCCACCACCCGACTCACCGGTAACCTCTTCCTGCGCCAAACGCTCCTGCGCCTGCTGCATTTCAGCCTGCATCTTCTGCGCCTGTTTCATTAAGTTGCCTAAACCGCCCTTCATGGATTTAACCTCATCTCAATCATTTATCGCCCCCCATCATCACTACCGGGGTTCGATGTGTAACAACCAAATACGATCCTGGAAACCACTTTAAGACACAGATAATTACCTATAAATATCAGAGTGTTAATTTGATGTTCTCAGAGACCGCCAATACCTGGCCGGTGTTGTTTGTCCTCAACCCCCCGTCTCATCCACCGGCCTGATGGAATCGGTCAGGAGACGCGCCGAAAAACGCTCCTCCATCTCCCGTACCAAGGGATCATTCATCATCGCGGATTCAGCCTCTTTTTGACGCTCCTGCCGTTCCCGTTTCTGACGCATCGCCGGCGTCTCATTTTCGGGGACCGCCTCCGTGATCAGGAGTTTCATCTCTTTTCCCAGGATCCGCTTAATGCTCTCCAAAAGGCGCTTTTCCGATTGACCGACCCGTAGCTGCTTCATTGAGGCATCGAGGGTCAGGCGCAGTGTCTCCCCATCCCAGCTGTCAAAGGTACAGTTGTGGGCGAGTTGGCTGGTGATACCACCCAAATCCATTGCATTGACGAAGCCACCCCAATCGGAGGGGGCCGTCGCAGATGGATTGTTTGCGGGCTGCACACCGGTTTTGACGTCCGCTCTCTTCCGGTCAGCCGGATTGCCGCCCGGTACGCCACGGCTCTCGGCTTGCGAACCACCTGATTCACTGGATACCGCTTCAGGCTGATCCGGCCTGAACGCCAACAGTCGGAGTAGAACCATCTCAAAACCGCTGCGCGGATCGGGCGCCAGATCCAGCTCTTTCTGCCCCAACAGCACAATCTGATAATAGAGTTGCACATCCTCCGGCGAAATCGCCTGTGCAATCCCCCGCAGGCGCTGTGGATCATAGGCTTCGTCAGGTTCATACTCCGTCACGATCTGCAACATCCCGATCTGATGCAGCATGGCCAGCAGCTCATGCAGGGCATTGCTGAAGTCGGCCGCTCGTTCGGCCATCTCTGCTGCCAGGGACATCACACCCTGTCCATCCGATTTCGCCAGCGCCTCAAGCAGAAGATAGATCTGATCCGCACCGATGGTGCCGATCATAACAGAGACATCGGATCCTTTGACCTCTCCCCCACCGAAGGCAATGGCCTGGTCGAGCAGGCTCAATCCGTCACGCATACTGCCATCGGCCCCTCTGGCGAGCAGGGAGAGGGAGAGTTCATCGTGGAGAATCTTTTCCTGTTGCAGTATGTGGCGCAGCTGTGACTCGATCTGCTCCCTGCTGAGGCGCTTGAGGTTAAACTGCAGACAGCGTGAGAGTACGGTCACCGGCACCTTTTGCGGATCGGTGGTGGCCAGAATGAACTTCACATGTGGAGGCGGCTCTTCAAGAGTCTTCAGTAAGGCATTGAAACTACTTGCCGAAAACATGTGGACTTCATCAATCAGATAGACTTTGTAACGTCCCCGTACCGGTGCGTATGGAACATTTTCCAATAGCTCCCGGGTTTGGTCCACCTTCGTCCTCGATGCGGCATCAACCTCAAGCAGGTCGACAAACCGCCCTTCATCGATCTCACGACAGGCATCGCACACACCACATGGAGCTGCACCGATCCCCTTTTCACAATTCAATGATTTGGCAAAGATTCTTGCCAGGGTTGTCTTACCCACACCGCGTGTTCCGGTGAACAGATAGGCGTGATGCAGCTGCTCTCGTTCCAACGCATTGGTAAGCGCTTTCACCACATGTTGCTGACCTACCAATTGACTGAACAACTGGGGCCGCCATTTACGTGCAAGTACCTGATAAGACATTTAAACGATTCGTCATCCGCAGACTGAAGATGGGCAGTTTAACCCGAATTCCCGGAGGAATCACTGCCGCTTGAAGAGCCTAGCTCACACTGAGCGCTCTTGAATGTAACGACTGGTCGAGGAACAAGTTGGATGCTTTCTCAATCAAGCGAGACGGGTCTCTCTAATGGTAGCCACAAGTTCACTGAACTCTTCATCCTCCGGCGGCTCGCCACCTATACACCAGGCGTGGATGACAGGATCAGGGAAGCCCAATAGCTGGATGAAAAGCCGCTGCAATCGGGGCGATAGCTCTGAGTAATGCTGTTCCAGAAAAGCTCCCAACAGTAGATCCAACTCAAGCATACCCCGACGGCACTGCCAGCGTAGTCGTTCTATGTTCGACAGGTCACTATCCTGAATAATCATGCCATTCACCAAATGAATGCGAATTCAGATAGCATCCTTCAACATGATGGCCTTGATATGACCAATAGCCTTAGTGGGATTCAGTTCTTTCGGACATGCCTCCACACAGTTCATGATGGTATGGCAGCGAAACAGCTTATAGGGGCCCTCAAGCTTGTCGAGTCGCTCCTCTTTAGCCTGGTCGCGACTATCGGCCAAAAAACGGCATGCGCTCAATAATGCTTGCGGCCCAAGGAATTTGTCAGGGTTCCACCAGAAAGAAGGACAGGATGTGGAACAACAACCGCACATGATGCACTCGTAGAGGCCATCGAGTTGATTTCTCTCTTCCGGAGACTGGAGGATCTCCTGTTCAGGCAAGGGATCCTTGCGAATCAGCCAGGGATCGACCTGCTTGTATTGGGCATAGAACTGACTCATGTCCACCACCAGATCACGAATCACGGGACGACCGGGAAAGGGCCTGACAACCACCGGTTCCTTCAGTTCCGTCAATGGTGTAATGCAGGCAAGTTTGTTGCTGCCGTTGACATTCACGCCATCAGAACCGCAAACACCCTCGCCACAAGAGTGCCTGAAGGTAAAGGACTCATCCTGTGACTGGATGGCCAACAAGGCATCACGCAACATCATTCCCTGACGTTGCTCAACCTCGAAATCCTGCATATAAGGTTCTTTGTCGGTTTCAGGATTATATCGGTAGACACTGAATTTCATTACAAATCCTCGTTGCTTCGAGTTTTGAGTGATAAGTTTTGAGTTGTGATATTCGCTAAGCTGATGACTTTATCGTTACTGTCCGTAATCGAGCTCCACATCAACTCAAAGCTAAAAACTCAAACTCTTCAGTAAACTCTTTCTTTCGGCGGAAAACTCTCAACGGTCAAAGGCTGAGCCCGAACACCTTTGTAATCGAGCCTGTCATTCTCCTTCCAGTAGAGAGTGTGTTTCATCCAATCCACATCATCACGTTTCGGATAATCGGGACGCGAATGGGCGCCACGACTCTCCTTGCGGTGCAAAGCGGATACTGCGATTGACAGTCCCACATCGATCAGGTTCTCCAGCTCCAAGGCCTCGGTACGATTGGTGTTGAAAGTGGAGGAGTGGTCCGTCAACCGGACTTCACTCAATTTTTCCCGCAACTGTTCCACCTTTTCGACACCGTCCGCCATCATATCCTCGACGCGGAATACGCCGGCATGATCCTCCATGGTCTTGCGAAACTCGTTGCGCAATTGGCTTACCGTGA
Organism: Candidatus Thiodiazotropha sp.; assembly: GCA_040506195.1. Taxonomy (GTDB): domain Bacteria; phylum Pseudomonadota; class Gammaproteobacteria; order Chromatiales; family Chromatiaceae; genus Thiodiazotropha. Next base: position 390,222 of record JBEVXH010000002.1, read on the forward strand.
TGCCGTCACCCTTGGCATCCCAACGCTGCAACCGCGACACGGCCTTCTCCACACTCGCTTCGTCAAGCGGCCGATGAGCAGTATTATCTTTCACATACTCGATGATGTTGTGCCCCGCCAGTCGTCCAAATACCAGGATATCGAGCAGGGAGTTGCCACCAAGTCGATTGGCGCCGTGTACCGACGCACAGGCACACTCACCGGCCGCATACAATCCCGGCAGATGATCGCCGTCATCATCAGCGGTGGGCATCACCCGACCGAAGCGGTCGGTGGGGATACCGCCCATCACGTAGTGGGCAGTTGGAAATACCGGTATCGGATCTTTGACCGGGTCGACACCGGCAAAGATCTTGGAACTCTCACGGATACCCGGCAAACGCTTGGCGATGACTTCCTCACCCAGGTGGTTGACCTTAAGCAAAACATGATCGGCTTCAGGACCGACACCATTGCCTTCACGCACTTCGGTTACGATGGATCGCGCCACCACATCGCGACTGGCGAGATCTTTTGCGTTGGGGGCATACTTTTCCATGAAACGATCACCATCTTTATTGATGAGATAACCGCCCTCACCTCTGACGCCCTCGGTGATCAACATGCCCTTACCGGCGATGCCGGTGGGGTGAAACTGGAAAAATTCCATGTCCATCAACGGCAGGCCTGCACGTAACGCCATCGCCATGCCATCACCTGTGTTGATATGCGCGTTACTGGTGGTCCTGAAGACCTGTCCGCAGCCCCCTGTCGCCAGCAGCGTGGTCTTTGACTCGATCAACAACGGCTCTCCGGTTGCGATGTTCAACACCAAGGCGCCCAACACATATCCCTCATCATCCCTGACCAGGTCAACTGCAAAATACTCGTCATAGAAATGGGTCTTGGCGCGGATATTCTGCTGATACAGGGTGTGTAAGATCGCGTGGCCGGTGCGGTCGGCAGCAGCGCAGGTTCGTGCAGCCTGTTCACCACCGAAATTCTGACTCTGACCGCCAAATGCACGCTGATAGATCTTGCCGTTGGTCAGACGGGAGAACGGCACGCCATTGTGCTCCAGTTCATAAACCGTGGGAATCGCTTCACGGCACATATACTCAATGGCATCCTGATCACCGAGATAGTCCGAGCCTTTCACGGTATCGAACATGTGCCAGTGCCAGTTATCCGGCAGGACGTTGGCCAAGGCGGCATTCACCCCGCCTTGTGCTGCGACGGTGTGGGAGCGTGTGGGAAATACCTTGGAGACTACCGCAACCTTGAGGTTTGCATTGGCAAGTTGCAGGGCCGCATTCAAACCCGCACCGCCGGCTCCCATGATTAGTGTATCGAATCGTTGCTTTTCCAGTGCCATCTTATAGTTAACCTTTGTCTCAGGCGGCAGTCGCCGTAAAGATAATTTGCAGAACCCATATCGCACAGCCGACCAGGACAAAACCAACCAGCGTCAGTACTGTCACTCTGATTGCTGTGGGGTGGATATAGTCGATCAATACATCACGGAAACCGACCCAGGCATGCAGCAACAGGGAGGCGAAAAAAAGCAGGATCCCCAGCCCGACCAAGGGTTGCGCAATCCATCCCTGCCATGCGTGATAATCCTGCGGCGGATTGGTGATCATGTGCTGCAATACATAGATGATAAACAGCAACAGATAGATTGCTGTTGCACGCTGAAGAAACCAGGCCCTCAGGCCAGTCGCACGACGGCTCATGACAGACCTCCCATTAGAATCAGCGCCAACATGGGTGCAACCAGTGTCACCGCCCATGCGGTATGACGAAACAGCGGTTTTTCAACGCCGATATCGACATCGATCAGTAGATAGCGGATACCGGCAAGAAAATGATGCATCAGCCCCCATAGGAAGAGAAACAGAATCAATTTCACAAAACCACTGGCGAATAGCCCTTTGGCATCGGCAAACCCTTCCGGTCCGCTGAGCGAAAGATCAAGGAGATATATCAGTAGGGGGATCGCCAGCACCATCACCACGCCGGAAACGCGATGAATGATCGACATGATACCGGCCATGGGTAATCGTATCTTAAAAAGATTGAGAAAGACCGGTCTCGGATTCGTCTCTTGCATGTTTCTCTTTTCCAATACTGTTCATGTTAAATGAGATCAGAGTCGAACTGCATAGGGCTCTGAGGATAATCTGCACTGCAATGTGATTGTACCGATTCACTCCAATATAATATCGCATCATGATTCAGTCCTTGCGCATCATACAACTGGCGCGTACGGAAGCGAGTGCAGTCATGTTCAATAAACCACGTACACTGATACTGGGTGTGACCACATGGGCCGATTTCGCACAGCCTATCAGAATCGGCCCGATAGCGATCCCATCACCGAGCACTTTCAACATATTGAATGCCACATTGGCTGCATCCTGATTAGGCATGATCAGCAGATTCGCCCGGTCCCTGAGCCGTGATTTGGGGAAGCGAACAGAACGTAACTGTTCAGACAACGCCAGATCGGCATGCATCTCACCCTCGATTTCCAGCTCGGGCATGCTTTTGCGAACCATTGCCAATGCTTCACGCATCTTAACCGCTGAAGCAGAATCGTGACTACCGAAGTTTGAGTGGGAAACCAGCGCAACTTTGGGCTCGATACCAAACCACAATACCTCTTCAACACAGAGCGAGACGATTTCGGCAATATCCTCTGCCGAGGGGTCCTCCTGTACATAGGCATCCGCCATGAACAGTGTACCGGACTGTAATACAAGGGCATTCATGGAGGTGAGTTTATTGATGCCGTTCTCGGTGCCAATAATCTCACGCACATAGTCGATATGGGTCCAATACCGGCCTACCGTGCCGCAGATCATGGCATCGGCATCGCCTGATGCCACCACCACGGACGCCAGTACAGTATAGTTTTGCCGCAGTATATTACGCGCCTCCTTGGGTGAATAGCCCCGTCGCTGAACCTGCTCAAACAAGGTCTCGGCATAACTTTCGAAGTGGGGATTATCAAATGGGTCGAGAAGTTCGAAACCGGCCCCTTCCTGCATCCTCAAACCAAGGGAGGCGATACGCTTATTGATGATCTCACGCCGGCCAATCAGGACAGGTATGGCAACTCCCTGATCAATCGCCTGTTGAGCCACCTCGAGGATACGCTCCTCCTCACCCTCGGCATATACCACCCGCCGCAACTCATCACGCGCCCGCTCAAACACCGGACGCATGGTAATACTGGTACGAAAGACCCGCTGCTGCAAGCGGTTACGATAGGTCTCCAGGTCGACTATCGGTCGTTGCGCAACCCCTGACTCCATTGCCGCAACCGCAACAGCATAGGGGACGTTTTCCATCAAACGCGGATCAAACGGTTTCGGAATCAGATACTCTGGTCCAAACTGCAATTTTTGACCACCATAGGCGGAACGCACCACATCAGAGGACTCCACGTGAGCCATCTCGGCAATCGCGCGAACACAGGCCAATTTCATATCACGATTGATCTCGCTCGCCCCCACGTCGAGAGCCCCGCGAAACAGGAATGGAAAACAGAGAACATTATTGACCTGATTGGGATAGTCAGTACGGCCAGTCGCCAGGATCGCATCCGGCCGGACTGCCTTCGCCTCTTCAGGCATTACCTCCGGGGTCGGATTTGCCAGCGCCAGGATAAGAGGATCAGGCGCCATCTTCGGCAGCCATTCAGCTTTCAGCACACCGGCTGCGGATAGCCCCAAAAATATATCGGCCCCTTCCAGGGCCTGCTCCAGGGTACGATGAGGGGTATCGGCGACATAGGCATTCTTGTAGGGATCCATATCACCGGTCCTGCCTTTATAGACTACACCGGCGACATCGGTGACGATGACATGCTCCCTTTTCATCCCCATGTCGATCAGCAATCCGAGGCATGCCAGAGCAGCCGCACCCGCACCTGCGGTCACCAGCCTAACCTCCTCGATTGCCTTACCCACCAGCTTGAGACCGTTTAGGATTGCGGCACAAACCACAATTGCAGTGCCATGCTGATCGTCATGGAACACCGGGATATTCATGCGCTCCTTGAGCGCCTTCTCAATAATGAAGCAATCGGGTGCCTTGATATCTTCCAGATTGATGCCACCGAAGCTGGGCTCCAGCCGTGCCACCGTTTCTATGAAGCGTTGGGGATCCTGTTCATCGATTTCGATATCGAAGACATCGATATCGGCAAACTGCTTGAACAGCACCGCCTTGCCTTCCATCACCGGTTTGGAGGCTAGACTGCCGATAGAGCCGAGACCGAGAACCGCCGTACCATTACTGACGACAGCCACCAGATTACCCCTGGCGGTATAGTCCGCCGCTTTATTGGGATCCGCTTCAATCTCTTCACAGGCGACAGCTACACCAGGTGAATAGGCGAGCGCCAAATCTCTCTGGTTGGCCATCGGTTTGGTGGCCTTGATCTCAAGCTTGCCTGGTTTGGGAAAGCGATGATAGTCGAGCGCTGCCTGTCTCAACTCTTGAGGCATAAAGTGATTGTCCTCGATTCAGGTGGTCAGTGATTCAGTAGAGTGTAGCCGAGGGTTAAACAATAATTGAACTATAGTAAGTATTTACTGGATAAATACTATACGGCAGTACTATTAATATATCGGCATTAAACCAGTAGTGAGATGGATTGTCCAGTTTGAATGGTGCAAATCACATCTTTTTTGTCATTGGTGACATCGCCCCAGGTGGCATCCCAAGGGCAATTGAGCCAACGGCTGGCTGCAGCGGAAAAGCTCATATCCGCCAGATCCTCTTCCTTGGGCTCTGAAAGCACTGAACAAGCCCGTGCAACCCGGGCTATGAGTGAAATATTTTCGCTGCAAACCATCAATTGCATGAAGTCGGCCGAACGCCAAGATTGACAGCGTTGGGATGGAAGTCTAGCTCCTGGCGAGAAAATCTAGGGATGGTTGCGAATAATCTGCGCAAGCTCATGGACGAATGCAGAGGCTACCCGGCGACGCCCATTTTCATTCAAATGTCCGCCGTCATCGGTGAACTCCCCGATCAGCGAATAATAGGTCTGGCCATCCATTTTGAACGCCTCCCTTTTACCATTGGAATAGGTGGATTCGCTTGCCGCAATATCCACGATGGGCGATTGAGTATAGTGGGTGCGCAGTAAGTGATTGAATTGGTTGCGCTTGATATTGTCCAGTTTACTGTTGTTGGGTCTTCCCATAAGCTCTCTTATCATGACCCCCAGTCCGCCGGGAGAGTGTCTGAGCGGCACCGTGGCATATATAAATGTAATCTCGGGATGCCTGTCTACAAGATCATCCATGGTTCGTTTGAAATCTTCGAACAACTTCGTCACATCAGAATCACGGTTGATATCGATATAGCAAAATTTCAACAGCGCGTAATCGATCTTTCCAGTCAGTTCCCGATCGAGGATCCTGCCAAAATCGACACATTTACTAAGCGGATCGGTATTCCTACCCACCGCAGTATGCAGCAGATAACCGGAGTCACCACCGACCTCAGCGCTATTCCCCGTTATATTCAGATTGATCTCTTGATAATCCCCTGATAGTTCCTGTATACCGGCGATAATGTTTTTGCCGACGGACTGATGCCCAAAAAAAATCCTTGCGTCTGCCAGGGTTTGCAAATCCCTCTCCAATGTCTGCGGCACTATTGATGCCTCCTATTGATGACTGGAATAACAACCGTTAAAAAAATGAGCAGCATTATAGCGACTGCTGGGCCACGCTTGTCTTCATTTTCAATATTCATCCGGTGTCCGTTCCCATCAGTCACAAGGCCAATCGCCACTCAACCCAACTCCTGATAGCCGCGCCGCAATAACTGTTCTGTGGTTTTCCAGTCGATACAGGCATCCGTAACCGATACACCATAGTCCAGATCGCCCTTGATATCCTGTCGACCGGCGTTGATATGGCTCTCCAGCATCGCCCCAAGAATATAAGACGGTTCACCATCACTTCTCGCCCGGCATATCTGCGCTATGAGATTGTCCCAAACCATAACCTGACGTGTGTAGTTTTTTCCGCTGTTGGCATGCGAACAGTCGACCATCAATCTCGGATTGAGCGCCTTTGATCGCAGCATTTCCGCAGCCTTGAACACATCTTGTTGATCATAGTTCGCGCCTTGACTGCCACCCCGCAGGATCAGGTGGGTATCACTATTGCCCGTGGTTTCAACGATTGAGGTTTCACCGTGCTCATTTATACCCAGAAAGGTATGCGAGCTGGCGGCGGACAACATGGCATCAACCGCAACCTTGGTGTTACCGTCGGTGGAATTTTTGAAGCCCACCGGCGCCGACAGGCCGGATGCCATCTGGCGATGGGTCTGACTCTCTGTGGTGCGTGCCCCAATCGCCACCCAACCGAGCAGATCACCGATATATTGCGGTGTGAACGGCTCGAGTATCTCGGTAGCCGTAGCCAATCCGAGACCATTGATATCAAGCAGCAGTTTCCTCGCCTGGTGTAAACCCTTACCCATATCGAATGATCCGTTCATCTCCGGATCATTGATCAAGCCTTTCCAACCGATTGTTGTGCGGGGTTTTTCAAAATAGACTCGCATCACAATGAACAACCGGTCACTCAGCGCATCTGCCAATGGCTTGAGTCTTTGAGCATAGTCCATGGCCGCAGATGGATCATGTATCGAACAGGGCCCGACGATAACCAATGGGCGCTGGTCATCGCCGGCTATGATGTTATGAATGGTGTTGCGCACCTCGAGCACATGCTCATTGAGGGTGTCGCCAATCGGCATCTCCTGTAACAGATCGAGAGGACGAATCAATCTGTGGGTGCTGGATACCCGAATATTGGATACCCGGCTATCAATTATCAGCCGTTCAACCGTCATCACAAATACCTTTGGGCGCTGCTTGCAAAACTCTTGCAATGGACTTGCGTCAAGTTTCAATCATTAATGGCATACATTGACAGATTAGTTGATTGCATAGGGAAAATGCAATCCGGGAAGGGGGCATTCATAACCCGGATATGTTCGCGGGGGGATTGCCTGCGGGCTGTCTTGGCCTGGGCTTTCATTTGGCAATCTCCGCCAGGCGCGCATTCAACAATTTCAACAGATCATCAGCGGCCAATTCGATCTCCAGGCCTCGTCGTCCGGCGCTTACGAAGAGCGTGGGGAAATCGATAGCGGAACGATCTATCAGGGTTAACAGGCGCCTTTTCTGGCCCAATGGACTGACACCACCCAAGACGTAGCCGGTGCTTCGCTCCACTTGCTTGGCATCGGCCATGGCAACTTTCTTCACATTCACCGTTTTTGCGAACGCCTTCAGATCAAGCTGCGACGAGACTGGGACCACTGCCACAGCCAATTCCCTGCCATCCAGCCTAACCACCAGTGTCTTGAATACCCGTTCAGGAGGAATACCAAGCTTTTCAGCCGCTTCCATACCATAGGATGGATGCGCCGAATCGTGTTCATAAGCATGGGTCTGAAACCTAATCCCTGCCTTTTTCGCGGTGTTGACTGCTGGTGTCATTTTGATTGTATAAAGCCGGCAACCCGATGCGTGACATACATAATCAGTAAAACCGCTGCAGCAAACAGATAGAGTCCGGCATGCAGTTCAATCTCAGCAATTACGTCCAATTTTACCGTAACGATCATAACTGCAACTACCATGACATCCAACATTCCCCAACGTCCGTAATCGTGCATCATCCTCAGGATTCGGATATATCGGGTCGAGTTGACTTCACGCAGTTGCAGCAACAGAAACAACAGCAGAATCTTCAAGATGGGCAGTACCACGCTGAACACCCCCACCAGAATAAACAGAAACCAGTGCCCCCTGTGCAGCAACTCGAGAATACCCGATATGACTGAAAACGAGTTGGCGATAAACAGAAACTTGGTCAACGTCAGCATGGGTAAATAGAGGCCCGCAAGCAGCAGACATGTGGAAAGAAACAGTAACCAGCGCAGCCATCTGGCAGAGTGATGCGGAATCACCGCAGGCATTGTCTCATCCTGCTCCTGCATTATTCATGACTCGCATCAAGATCGGAAACCTTAGGGCCTGTTAAGACTAATCTGGCGGGCTCTACTGGGGGCACCATTGACACTCCATATCCATGCGCTTGCGCAGGTTCGAAACCAAATAGCAATCGGCAACATGGCAATGGGCAACAAACAGGGGTATAGCTGCGGTGATCACCGGTAACGTTTACCCCGGTGCTCAATCCAACCTCCCTGCTGCCTGCCCTGAGGATCATGATGGGTCCAGTGCACCACACCCCCCCTATCATTCCACTCATAGACACCGGAAAACTCAATACTGTCGCCTTTATCGAGCGCATCCACTCTCGGCGCGAGATCGATATTGTGCGCGATCAATACGGTATGGCCGGAATCCAGACGAATGATGAACCGTTGATGTCTACTGCCGTCAAGATCATCCGCAAGCAGTCTTATCACCTCTCCTTCACCCCTTACCCGTCGATCCTTTGCCCGCTGCCGAAAGGCGCGTGTAATCTGATCATCGCCTACTGAATGCTCCGATCCATCGGGAAGTCCGACCGGGGAATTTCCCGCTTGCTGCAGCAGTCCGAAATAGCCTGCGAGAAGGATAACGAAAACAGCGGCAATTTTTTTCAACAGCGACAAAATGTCTCTACCCGTTTTCAGTCGGCTCGCCTGCCGGTGACATATCTACCGTCAATGAAGTCGTCAAAAAACTCCTTTATCAAGGGGTGATCGACCGGCTCTATACTCATATCACTCGTCAGATTGCGTTCTGCCACATAGGTTTCATTATTGGCGCTATGCACCAGCACCCGATACCAGGGCTGATCCTTTGGTGGCCGGGTGCGGGCTACCTGATCATACCACTCATCACTCAGCATGAATTCTGCGTCCACGTCCACTATGACTCCGCGATAGTCGAATAAACGGTGGCAGACAAGTTCGCCGACACCGAACTTGGCTTTAGTCGTCTCTAAATCCAAAGTCATCAGGGGCAACTCCACGGCGGATAGACAGGGTTACTTTATCATATCCATTCATCGACCCGATCGAAGATGGTTTGAATGGCTCCGGTTTGGTCGATCGATTGAGAAAACCTGTATGCGTCACACAGTTATGCGGATTCCATCTAGGCTGATCAAACAGCTCCTGATATGATCGCGCACGTCTGACAATAATGGGATTGCTGTCATGGTGTTGGCCAACTATTTCACTGCCAAGGGTAACCAGGTCAAGTTCACACGTGACCAAGCCAGTCGATTTGCGAAAGAAATTGCTAACGATTTCAATCCGTTACACAATCCTGACGCAAAGATGTTTTGTGTGCCCGGTGACCTGCTCTTTTCAGTTGCCCTCAACTATCTCGGACTGAGCCAACATATGCATTTCACCTTCTCCGGCATGGTGAGAGATAACGCGGTGATCTTCCCCGACGGCGATCTATCACAGATTGATGTAGTGGATGAAAAAGGCAAGCAGTACCTCTCAATCGAGCGTGAAGGGGATACCACCCATGATCCACAACTGATCGGATGCCTCTCAAGCCGTTATGTCGCTTTCTCGGGCAAGGCGTTTCCCCACATGCTTGTGCCGCTGATGGCTGCAGAGGGGGTTATGATAAACCCCGCACGGCCACTGGTTATGTATCAGAGCATGGAGATCTGTCTTGACCGCCTCGACCTAAGTGATCCGAAGCTGGAATCCACCGGCTCATATTTGGATACACAGGGGAAAAAGGGTACGGTCCGCCTCGACTTTCGGTTCATGGAAGCGGGAATCGAGGTTGGGCGCGGCGCCAAATATATGGCTTTAAGGGGACTGCAACCCTATCAGGATGACATCATGCAGCATGTGATTGCAGAGTATAATGACTACAAACGGGCCTACACAGCAGATTGAAAGCTAGACAGGGACGCCCTCTATTCGGTCCTGTTGATGGTGGCGGGAAGTACCAGCCACACCCCGGCACACGATGCCACTGCTGCCGCTGCTCCCTTCCGGGCCTGACGGGGTTCACAGCTTCTCGTTGCGGGGGGACCGATACCTACCGCCATAAGAGCTGGGGATTATACCCATAATTTCGGGCCATAAAAGCTTGAATCCCATTATTTGTCAATTACAACCAATCACCAGACCTCTATCGATAATTATCGAGCGTAGCTCTGGCCAAACATTGTCCAACAGAACGGGCTGGGCCTGGTCATTGGGATGGATGCCATCGGCTTGCATGAGCTGTTTATCCAGGGCCACATCCTGCAAAAAGAAGGGCACCAGGGGAACTGATTCAGCTTCGGCGACATCATAATAGACTTGGTGGAAGGCATTGACGAAATCCTCGCCGTAGTTCGCCGGCAAGCGGACGCCCAATAGCAGCACTGTGGCATTGCTCTGTTTGGCGAGACGCACCATCTGTTGCAGATTGCGCCGCATGGTTTTGATGGCGATACCACGCAAACCGTCATTCCCGCCAAGTTCGATAACGACGATATCGGGCCGGTGATTGGTCAGAAGTGCCGGCAGTCGGCTCAGCCCACCCTTGCTCGTGTCACCGCTGATACTGGCATTGACTACGCTGAAGGAGTCACAATGCTTCTCGAGACGCATTGTCAGGAGTGTCACCCATCGCCGCTCGGTGGTGACACCATACCCGGCACTCAAGCTGTCACCGACAACCAATATTTTAGGTATCGCCGCACTCAGCACCACAGGCCATGCCAGAGATAAAACAAATAACAGCAGTGGGATCTTTTTCATGTTGCAACCATCATCCAATCAACACCCTGTGACCGCAAGTGGTCTGGTGAAGTTCGTCGAGACAGCTGCAGGCCGGATAGATATCCTGCAGCGGATCGACCTGGAGGTATCACCCGGCGAGGCAGTGGCGATCCTCGGCGCTTCGGGTTCGGGTAAATCCACACTGCTGGGACTGCTTGCCGGTTTGGACCAGGCCTCCTCCGGTGAGGTCAGACTGTTCGACACTCCCTTGAGCGGATTGGATGAGGATGGTCGTGCCGCGCTGCGTGCCGGCAAGGTGGGCTTTGTTTTCCAGTCATTCCAACTGCTCTCCGGCATGACCGCCCTGGAGAATGTCATGTTACCCCTCGAATTGGCGGGGCATCAGGATCCCGAACAGGCGGCCAAGGCCGCCCTGTCACAAGCCGGGCTGGCACAGCGCCTGCACCACTACCCTTCCCAACTTTCGGGAGGTGAACAACAGCGAGTGGCGTTGGCGCGCGCATTTGCCCCGGATCCCAGGATTCTGTTTGCGGACGAACCGACCGCCAACCTGGATGCCCATACCGGAGAACGGGTGGCCGATCTGCTGTTCAAACTGCAGGAGCGAAGCCAAACCGTACTGATTCTGGTGACCCACGACGAGATGCTGGCCGGTCGCTGTGATCGTCGCCTCTATCTCCGCGACGGCATGTTGGAGAGCGAAGCTTGAACTCACTCCGTTTTGCATTGAGATTGCTGCGCCGGGATTGGCGTGCCGGGGAGCTTAGGTTATTGGCCATTGCGCTGGTGATCGCCGTGGCCTCGGTGACTTCGGTGGGTTTCTTTACCGACCGCATTGAGCGCGCCATGGCACGCCAGGCGAGCGAGGTGCTGGCGGCCGATCTGAGGGTCGAGAGCAACCAGCCACTGCCCGGGTTTCTTCTTCAGGAAGCTGAACGAAGAGAGCTCGCCCATGCTACGACCCTCAGCTTCCCCAGTGTCATCCTGCATCGCGACTCGACCCAGCTGGTCCAGGTCAAAGGGGTCTCCGACACCTACCCGCTACGTGGGCAGATGCGGGTGCGTGACAGCGTGACTGGAGCGGACCGTGCTGCCGATACCGTACCGGCTTCGGGTGAGGCCTGGCTGGAGGAACGCCTGCTGCCTCTGCTGGGGGTCGCTATCGGTGATGAGATCAAAGTGGGGAAACGCAGTTTCCGGGTCAGTCGCATCATCGTCTATGAACCGGACCGTTCAGCCAATCTGTTTCAACTGGCCCCCAGGTTGCTGATCCCCATCGGCGATATAGAGGAGACCGGCTTGCTGGGTCCCGCAAGCCGGGTCAGGCACTACTTGCTGATAGCGGGTCCCCCTTCTGAGATGAGCGACTACCGGTATTGGGTGGAAGATCAGAATATCGGCGGTCTGCAGGTTGAGGATATCCGCTCGGCCCGGCCGGAACTGCGTAGTGCTCTGGACCAGGGGGGGCGCTTTCTGCGCCTTGCCGCCGCCACCGCCATCCTACTGTGCATGGTGGCCGTAGCACTCTCCAGCCGCCGTTTTGTGGAACGGCAGTCTGACAGCAGCGCCCTGTTGAGGTGCCTTGGCGCCAGTCGCCGGCAGGTCACCCGGATATTCATTCTGCGACTGTTGAGTCTCGGGCTGATCGCCAGCCTCATCGGCGTATTCACCGGATTGGGCGTGCAGACCCTGCTTATACGACTGATCGGTCACTGGTTCACCAGCCAGATCCCGGCGCCAACGGCCTGGCCCCTGGTATCGGGCCTTATCACCGGCATTCTGGTGCTGATCGGTTTCTCTCTACCCTCCATCATTCGCCTCGGCGAAGTGCCTCCTTTGCGCGTGTTCAGACGTCACCTGGACGCCCCACCCATCAGCTACAGGCTGTTTCTCATGGCTGCCCTGCTCTCATTGAGCATATTGCTGGTATGGCAAATCGGCAATGACGAGATGGCCTTGCGCCTGATTTCCGGTCTCCTGGCCGGACTGACGATTCTGCTCTTGATTTCACGACTGCTGGTCTTTGTACTGGCGCCGTTACGGCATCTTACGGCCGGATCATGGCGCTATGGACTGGCAGGCCTGTCACGCAATCCGGCTACAACCACCATGCAGTTGACCGGTTTCGGTTTGGGCTTCACAGTGCTATTGCTGCTGGCGATTGTCAGGGTCGATCTGTTATCCAGTTGGCAGGGCGCGCTTCCCGACGACCGCCCCAACCAGTTTCTGATCAATATCCAGCCCGATGAGGTCGAAGACGTGCGTGATCTCCTGGCCCAGGGCGGCATCATGACGAATGGGCTGTTTCCCATGATCCGCGGCCGTCTGGTCAGTATTAATGGGGATCCGGTCAGTCGCGGCGATTACGACAACCCCAGGGCTCAGCGGCTTGCAACCAGGGATTTCAACATAAGCCATGCAACTCAGCCTCAGCATGACAATATAATCGTCTCTGGCCGTTGGTGGTTGGAATCGCAGCAGAATGAATCATGGTTCTCGGTGGAGCTGGGATTGGCGGAGACTCTGGGGATACCCCTCGGCGCGGAGCTGGAGTTCGAGGTTGCGGGCAGCCGCGTTATGGGCCGCGTAGAAAACCTGCGTTCGGTGGAATGGGACTCGTTCAATGTTAATTTCTTTGTTATCGGCACACCGGGATTACTGGTCCAACAACCGGCCACCTACATCACCAGCTTCTATCTGCCTGCCGCAAAGAGGCAGGTCCTGCACAGTCTGATCCAACGTTTCCCCAGTATCACGGCTCTGGACGTCACTGCACTGATGACGCAGGTGCGTACCATTATGGATCGCGGAGCCCTGGCGGTAGAGTCGGTTTTCCTGTTTACCCTTGCCGCCGGACTGATCGTACTCTACACAAGCATTCAGGCAAGCCATGAGCTGAAGGTACAGGAAACCGCCGTATTACGCACACTCGGGGTCAAACGTAGCGTCCTGCTGCTCTCCACCCTGCTGGAATTTGCTCTGCTCGGTGGGTTGGCAGGCCTGATATCAGCTGCATTGGCCAGTGCGATCAGTTATTCACTGGCAAATGCGGTGTTCAATCTACCTTGGGAACTCAATTTTTCGATGTGGGTCACCGCCCTGCTGGGAGGCGCGGTATGTGTCGGCATTGCGGGTACCCTGGCCAGCCGGTCGCTGCTCAATACCCCACCTCTGGCGACTATGAGAAAAGCATGAATTGGAGGCTTTACGCAGTCGCCGAATACTCTTGGTATCCCTCTTAAAGAGTACGGCGCCAATGCGCTCCATCGAAAGAGATGCAGCGCGCCAAAATACTTGAGGCGATGATCGATCCAGTCAAGACAACCTCATTTATTGCAGACTGGTTTCAGCAATCAATGCAACGACAAGAAGCCGTTATCAAACACACCCGGAATACTCTTTACTGTTGCCAATCGTGTCTGTTCGCACAGAGCCTTCACTTCAGGATGGCAGTGCGGTGTATCAAGCAGAAGCCTAAATATCTGTTGATAGATATTGTTTTCTGAACTGTTGCCCCCCTGAAACAGCAACAACTCCATCTCAGTCTCTTCTGTCCTATCCTTGAATTCAGGATAGACGTTAAGCAGTTTGCTTGGCCCCAACAGACAATATGCGATACCCCAGGCGGCGGAGCAGATAATGCTCTCAGAGACGATATGGAAAGGCTGTCTATATTTTCTCGATACCGATGTCACCTGTTGATGCACTATCTGCAGGAGTTGCCTGACAAGACCAGGTGGAATCTCACTCAACTCCAATCCGACCGAAAACAGATGGTTGCAAAGGAGTCTTTTCTCCAGATTTTTTTCAAAAAAATTAAACATTTATACAACATCCTCCTTGTCATCGCATGATTCTGGAAAAACCTTCCATTGCAATACCATCCACAGATTGAAGCGAGTGATCGACTGCAGACCACCACCCCTACCATGCATAATCGTTAAAATACTAGCGAAAGATGCTTAAGGCATGCTTAAAGCATTGTAAAAAAGACCTGGCAACACGGGGAAGATACAACGACCAATTGGAGGAATATGAATGCTCAGTATGTTGAAATGCAAGTGCCTGATAGGATATCTCTGGACCAGCGCCATCATCGCAGGTGACATCTGTTTAGGCAGAGCGTGAAACCTCATTCAGGCATATTGGGCGGATCAAGATCGTCCAGCGGTGGCTCCTCTTGCAGACTGGTTTGCCACTCCCGCAGCATCTCCACATGCCAGCCCTCCTCCTCGACCATCTCCAATGCGATCCTTCGCACCTCATCGCTCGGTGTGTTGTCGGCAACCTGCTGGTAGAAATCCCTGCCACGGGTCTCGTTGAACAGCGCAATCTCCATCGCCTGGGTAATGGTCATCATGTAGCTCGCCTCTTCCATACAGAACGATTCCGGTGAAGAGGGGCACTTCCACTTGAAATCCCACGGCGTTATCTGCGGCAGTTCGATACCTGCAGTACGCTCATGCACCTCTTTTGCGTGCTGCCGGCTATAGTCTCCCAGCTTCCTGAACAGCTCGGCAACCTTGAGATTGTTGTGTATCTCCATGCTGTCCGCCAGCTCATCATAATGATCGCTGGAGGCCTCCTCCAGCTCAAGCGCATGCACCAGAAACTCTCCCACTGTATCAATCACTATCTCTGGATTATCATTCATATACAAAACTCCTCCTCCAAGAGACCCAGTTCTGTAACCTGCTTATTTTCAGGCTGCCAGACTGGAAAGGGAGAGGCGTATATGATACCTGTCGCCTTGCCCTCGTCCGCCTGTATGATCTGCGCAGCCTTGATCCTGTCTTCAGTGGGCACATCGTTGATAAAGGGGTGAACGACCTCTTTCCATCCCCGTTGATCCGGACGAAAGGTCACGCAACCGCTCAATACCTGGACGAATGCGAACCCGGGATACTCGATCGCTTCGACCAACAGTCGGGTCATTTCCGCCGGTTCGCCCGAGTATCCCCGGGCGATGAATCCGGCTCCGGCCGCCAATGCGATGGCCGCCGGGTTGAAACGGGGTATACCCGTACCGTGGGGTGTCATTTTACTCTGGGTCCATGTCGGCCTTGTTGTCGGGGATGCCTGGCCTTTGGTCATGCCATAGACCTCGTTATCCATCACGATGTAGGTCATATCCATATTGCGCCGGCAGGCGTGCAGAAAGTGATTGCCGCCGATTGAGAAGCCATCACCGTCACCCCCGGCAACCACAACGGTCAAGTCGGGTCTTGCCGCCTTGAGTCCTGAGGCCGCCGCCAGCGCACGACCATGGATACCATGAAAGCCATAACTGTCTATATAGGCGGGCAGGCGCGAGGAACAGCCGATACCCGAGACAACCGCCACATGCTCTTTTTCCAGCCCAAGATGGGCCATTGCCTTTGTCAGGGCCGCCAAGACGGCAAAATGCCCGCAACCAGGACACCATACCGGTTTGATGCCCGATTTGTAGTCCTTCGCCTTCATTGCTGGTACCGGCATTTTCACACTCCTCGTAGCAACAGATTAAAGGAAGCTCTGCATATTCCTCAGCTTCCCAATCGAGATTCACCCAAGCCCATTGCATACTCACTCATCCTTAGCGGTAAGCGACCTGATAATCCGCCCGGAACGGAGAGGCAAGGGTCCCGGTTGCGCCAGGGACTCTGCCTGCATGGGCAACACACCCTGGGCACGCAGATAGCGGAAAAGCTGGCCACTGTGATTCTGTTCAACCACAAGGACTCTGTCTGCCCCGCCAATGGCCCGACTCAGTTTCTGCTTCTGCAACGGGGCAAGCAGACGGATTGCAATGATCCTGATGTCTCTGCTCTGCCGCCGTAGTTTATTCCTCGCTTCCTTGACCACACCTGCGCTCGACCCCCAAGTGATAATACACGCATCCCCTTGCCCCTCGATCTCCGCCCAATCATCCCCATAATCGAATTCCTCAAGCTTGTTCAGACGCTTGTTGAGTTGCTCTCGATGGTCGACGGCCATGCTAGAAGGTGTACCGCGCTCATTGTGCTCCAGCCCATCGGCTGTATACATGCCCCCTGGAGTACCGGGAAGCGTCATCGGGGAGATACTGTCCGCTGTAACCCGATAGCGCATATAGTCGTCATCGGGTGCTTCCTCTATCGCACGCCGCCAGGGCATATCCGACACTGGAGGCGTCTCGATAATCGCCTGTGACTGTCCCAGGGATTGATCTGAGAGCACCACGGAAATTGTCTGCAGATGTTCCGCCAGTTGCACAGCCCATTGGGTGGTGAAGACACAATCGCGTATGGAGAGAGGGGCAAATACCAGATGTGGCGCATCGCCATGCAGACCATAGAGGGCGATATCGAGATCGGCCTGTTCCGACTTGGTGGGTATGCCGGTCGATGGTCCACCTCTCATCACATTGACGACCGTCACCGGGGTCTCACTGACCAGCGCCAGGCCCAAGCCCTCGACCATCAGGCTTAAACCGGGACCCGAAGTAGCGGTGAGAGAAGGCACGCCACCAAACGAGGCGCCGATAATCATATTGATGGAGGCCAGTTCATCCTCCGCCTGTAACAGCGAGCCACCCAGTTTTTCCAATCGCGGCGCCAACCACTCAAGCATCTCGCTGGCCGGTGTGATTGGATAGGCCGCAACGAACCTCACCCCGCCGCGCAGGGCACCGACGCCACAGGCCTGGTTGCCGGTTATACTCCAAACATCGTACCGATCCCCCGGCAGCAATGGTGCCTTAACAGGACGCCGGTCATGATTGTAGCCAAGACTCAAGGCCCTTAATGCGGATTCCACCACCTCCCCACCCTTGCTCTGCAGTATCTGTTTGACGCTGGCCTCCAAGGCTTCGAGCTGCAAACCGCAGACCATCGCCATTGCTCCCAACGCAACCATATTGATACGACCCTCAGGCAAACCGGAGGCAAACACCTTGAATGGAACCTCCCTGATTTCAGCGCCGTTACTGCGTAATTGTGCAGGCACATCCCCGGCGGCAGGATCACAGAGAATCAGGCTTTTATCCGTAAGCGGAATTTCATCGGCAAAACGATCTATATTCAGCCAGTCAAGTGCAACCAGGAGATCGAAGTGATTCCCCATGCATTCCACGGGATCGGGACTGAAGCGAACCATTGCCGCAGACTCACCGCCGCGAATCTGCGGTCCGGCCGATCGTGTCATCAAACCAAGATAACCGGCACGCGCGGCCGCCTCCAAGACGATTCGTCCAGCCGTTACCGCGCCACTTCCGCCTGAACCCGTGATCGCAACCGAATAACTGTTGTTCGATTCAGATACCTCGTTATTGTTATTCATTAATGATCAACACTTCGATTCGCCGATTACTCTTCCGTCCTCGTTCAGTCTCATTATTGGCCACTGGGCGGGATTCGCCATAGCCGATTGCCGTAATATGATTCCTGGCGACACCGCCTACTTTTTCCAGGAATGACGCCACTGTTTCAGCACGTCGCTGTGAAAGTTGTTGATTGACATCCGCTCCACCCACAGAATCGGTATGCCCCGAGACAACAACGTCCGGATTCGGAAAGGACTTTACAGCGGTTACAATCTTGTCAAGCAAGGCAAAATTTTCCGATTGGATATCACTTCCTCCACTGGGAAAGTTAAAGGCGCGCAATTCAAGCAGTACATTGTGTCCCTGCCTGTAGACATTGGCCTCGTAAGCTGAAAAAAGATCCTGGATCTTGTCGAAACGCGCTTGTGCTTCACGATTTTCCCGCTCCACTGCCTCGAGCCGACTCTGTAAATCCATCCTTGTCGCCAGTTCAGCCTGCTGTATCTCTGTATAATTGACCAGTTTGTTCCGCAATGCTGTGACCACCTCATGGTTGGGCTGGTCAAAGTGCAATTCATCTCCAGTCGGTTCACTAATCAGGCTGATCTGTTTCTGGTACCAGAGAATGATCTCCTCCATGGTGTATTCGCGGCGTTTGAAGTCTTTGATCATTTCCGTGATCTCGACACTGCGTCTGGCCAGTCGACTGGCCTGCAAGGCGTGATTCTTAGCCTTTTCTCTCTGTGTCCTATTGGTCTCCAGGACCGCAACCGAGAGCGCCAACTCCTCGAGGGCGCGTTTCAGGGTCTTTGGTGAATACTCATCCGCTTCACTTTCGGTAGCCTGGGCAATATCCTGACGGGCATTTTCTGTGGCATCCTGTTTCAGGGCATCCAGTTCCACATCCGAGTAACCCTGCAACATTTCGGGCCGCCATTTCTTTGCATCCTCGATATCGCCCTTTTCAACCAGGGTCGAGGCCTTGCGCAATTTTTCATCAAGCAGTTCGAAGCGCTCCTTTAGCATGGTATCGGCACCCGCAGCGATTGCCAACTGGCGTGCTTCGAGCACTTCGCGCATTAGTCGCTTGGAGCGGGTTGCATCCGACTCCGCCTTATCGAGAAGTTGATCCACCTCGGCCACCTTCTCCGCCACTCCGGCATCGTTCCTTTTCTGGCCCAGCACAATCGCTTCCGCCAGCTTCGATTGCGCAGCGGCAAATCCCACAGGCGCAAGATCGAACAAATCGTTCACCCTATCCTCGTTCATACGGCCCTGGAGATGTGAAATCCGTTCATATTCTTCGAATACCTGGGATCTGGAAAGGGTCGGGGTCGAAGCGCAACCTGAATAGAACAAACTCACCAAAATGAGAGACAACAACCTCAGCCTTATCGCCATAACCTACTTCTCCTCAGAATAGGCGCATCTATTAACCAGGCACCCTAGGGCCTATTCAGCCACTCCAGCCGCCCGCCATGCAGTTGATAGTCTACCAGATTTCGGCCAGCCAGAGACGCATGCGAAGCGTCAGCGGCAAGGTAAAACCAACGCTAGAGAACCTGACTCCGCCATCACGGCCGATAATATAGCTGGTCGGCACACCTGTGACCCGCCAGGCACTCGACAGTTTACCATCGGGATCGTTAATGACTGGGAATCGAAGTTGATTTTGCCTAAGGAATTCTGTGACATCATTCTCACTGCCGGACTGCATAGCGACAGTGACCACCGGATAGTCCTTCGACAGGGATTCGATCCCCCCCGATTCGACTTTGCATACCGGACACCAACTGGCCCAGAAATGAACCAACAAAGGCCGTTCCCTGAATTTACCAATATCCAACCACTCGCCTTGCAAGGTATGCCCTGAAAGGGCAGGCGCAGGACCTTCGGCAAGATCTCTCGTCTGCCAAAGGTGAATCAGAGATAGGCCAAGGAGCAGAGCTGCAGCACTTATAATTCGTGACGCCAATCGCCTGCCTGTATTGGTGGGTCTGCTCTCAGGTACAGACATGGACTCGGATTCAGATCACCCGTTCAACACGGCTCATACATCGACTCGAATGCTTGACGGTCAACGGCATAGCCATCCATTCCCTGCTCATCGTTATACACCACATAGTCACCGGCTGAGTATCGGGTTTCACCTTCCAGGGTTTTTATGACGCCGCCCTGTTCGGCAATTTCCGCCCAGACTTCAGCGGTCTTTACAAAGCGGCCAGGACTGGTCTCGGTATAGGTGTTGGTAAAGGTATCGACGTCCACCGTATAAATATCACCCCCGTTATCGACCAGCCAATCCCCAGGCTTGCACTTTTGCATTCCACCCCATTTCCGGTAGGTAAACCCATCGGTGTCAAGATCGAGCCTGACAGCGGATACGGCAGCACCTGCTTTCTTCCTGTATCTCTTTCGCCTGTTCATGATGGGTTGATTACGGAATAGTTGGATCAGTAGGCCGCGTCTACCATACATCGACTGGAATATGAATGCCAATCCTGCCAATCTGGATTTAGCTCTCCTTGCGGCAGAATACACGGATCGTCACGCAACGGCGGTTTGACACAACCCATGATTGACTCGCATTGGCTTTATTACCCGTAATGTCCTCTCGTGTGAACGGGATATTTAGGGCCTGTTAACACTAATGGAGGACGGAATTCAGCCGCCAATCATAATCAAGAAATGAAATATCGATTTTGCCTGCGCGGAGGCGTTGTACATCTTCGGCCGACAAACCAAGTTGTTGGCTATATTCCGCAAAAAAACCGCTTAACGAATGATAATCCTTCCAACCCCGTTCGAAATCGTCATGATACCACTTGAATATGGATGACACTTCGAGGCGATCATCGCTAAAACGATTGCGTGTTTTATCTGCAAGGAACAGCGAAGTCTGCTCACGCAACTGCATCTCAAGCCGTTCACCGGTATAGGCCTCTCCACGCAATGCCGGGCAGCCTATGCTGGCGCAGTTGACTGCGAAATGAATTCTGGGATCGTTATATTGATCCTTTTTACGGATCATTCCATGTTCGATGTCATCGAGTGACCTGTTTTCGCCGAACAGCTGGATAAACGCTTTCTTCCATGGTGAACTGAACAACCCTCCCAAATCCTTGATGGATGAAATCTTCGGATAAGCGGTTAAGATCAATTCCACTGTCCAGGCATTGTAAGCATTGATCAAAAAGGCCAGTTGTTCGGATGCAGACCATGTCTCGAATGTCTCTTTATCAACCTCTGCCAGTAATCTTAAATACCGTTTCAGCCGCATACGCTCGGAACTCAAACCCTGATAGTCCACCACGGTGGCCACACCATCTCTTTGCGGTACAACATGCTGTTGCAGCAATGTGTTCCAAATACCATGATCGAAGGCAAACGTATCCGTTGCCGCTATAACCATCAAGCTGAAAATCACGACTGATACTATCTTGCGCATTGCCTCATTCAGCCTCTCTTCTGATCAGAGGATTAAAGTGTAATCACCTGTTGCACCGGCTCATTGCCGGCAACTCAGGCTGCATGTATTTAAATCCCGGGGCCGGCATCAATGATACTTAAGACTCCGAGCTTAACCGGACAGTATTTAGTCATCCACTGTACGGATAAAGTTCGAATAGTCCTGCAAGGCATCGAAACGGGCGGCTTACGATAAAGCCGCCCTCGAGTCGTCATTGCATTCGTGTAATCGTCACATGCGCTACCGGATTATCGAAACGGTGCGATTCGTTCAATGCAGAACCGCTCAAACCATCGTCACTCGTAACCACTCCCGGATGACCGCCGACGCTGTCTCGGTCATCGCGAGCCGGGTTATAGCCCTCACCACCCGCCGCCGGACCCGGTACTGTGGATGCCAGTTCAGAGTTCCCCTCGGTGCCCGCATCATAGGCGGGAATGAACAGTTGTTTGCTAGAACCCGCCATCATGTCCGACACATCGACCGCATTTACTCCGGTAAATGCATCATTGGTGTTGACCAGCATGGATGCGAAGGAGAGCGCCAGACCATTCATCTGATCGGCCTCGATAATGAGACTTTCGTTTTGTCCAGGCACGATAACACCGTCTCCACTCATGGTCGCTGTCGAACTGCTTGCCGCCTCCGACAGCAACTCCGTGTTATCTCCCCCTTCGGCCAGATGTTCAAGTCCGTCGCCGGCACTCGAACCCACGCCCCACATGGAATAGGCACTGTCATGCAATACAACGGCCAACGGAGAGAGTGGTTGTGCTGCCGTCATATTTGTCACCCTTAACTCATAACTGACACGGCCAGTTTCATCGTCGTCACTGTCATCATCATTATGGTTACAGCCTGTGAGGACAAGTGGGCCGGTTACAAGTAAGGCCAGGGCTGCCGATTTCAGCATATCCATAGCAAACCCCCTAATTCACCGTGATGACTAAATGCGCGACAGGATTCAACCAACGATGCACGCTGCTGTTGAGATCACTGACGCCTGCTGTTTCATCGCTGTCACCCAACACGCCGCGATGGATATGAACATGGGCATTCGTCTCCGCCGTCGTAACGCCGGTTGCACCGGTGCCGTTCTGACCGCCTGGATCAGCAGGCACACCCGCAACACCCGGCGCACCGCCACCATTGATGATCTCATCATTGGCTTCCGTACCGGCATCATAGGCATTCAATTGATACCGGTATGTGCCTGCAGCGCTCGGAATAGATAGTGAGTCCACACCGACAAAGCCATCGTTGGTCGGTAGAATCATCGCGGTAAGTGAAAGGTGGTCATTTGACTCGGCATGAGTGAGATCGAAGGTAGTGGTTGCCCCCGGCGCCAATAACCCGCCGGCTGGATTTTCAACCGAGTCCGCATTGACCGCAGCCATATCGGCTGATATTCCGGAAATATCACCACCTTCAGCCATTGCCTGCAGGTTCGCGCTGGCCGTCGTCCCCAGCTGAAAGATGTGATTACCGCCTGCATGCGCCGCCACCAAAAACGGTGTGAAATAACTGCCATGCGTCAGATTGGTAATCGAAATTGTCAGATCCTGTGCGAGCGTCGGTGTAGTGGCAAATGCACCAGCGAGCGCCAACATAGTTAACTTGTTCCGCATTCTCTTATCCTCCAGTAACCATGAAAAACAATTGTCTGTGCAGGGTTTATGATGGAGTGTTAAATTCACGGGTGTATCTCGTGTTGATCACGAAAGTGTCAAATACAGTCTTGCATTAATGAAACATAACCCGGGTTTGTAGCAAGCTGAATCCGGATGTGGGATGTAGCGACCGAAATACCGCTGGCAAAACTGAGTATGCCCCGGGTATCCGATGCGGTTCCGGTGCTGATCCAATCCATGCTGTTTAATGGTGAATTGAGCGATGGATTAAGCGCAGGCAATTTTCGGCATACTCATCAATCGTTGATGCCGGTTGTTTATATTTCCATGGCTTCAAATAGCGTTCCTGAACCATGGTCAATACCATGGTAGCAAGAAAGTCCGCCGGGTAGCCCCGCTCTGGCTTCTGCTGTAGACGCAGAATCAGCCTCTCCAGCTCCGCCACCTGGGATTGTTCGAGGTTTTTGGAATCTTCCTGGTGCTTGATTGGCAGACTACGGGTTTCGAAATAGAGAAAATAGAACCAGGGTTGCAGCAGCAGAGATGCGTATAGATAACCTTTGACCATCACTTCCAGGGCAACAACGGGATCGGTCTCAGCCCTGGCCTTATCAACGATATCCTCACACACAAGGGTAACCGCATCTTTGACGATGATTGCGATATTGTCCTTGTTGGTGATCGTCAGATAGACACCCCCCATGCTCAGACCTGTCTCGGCCAGGAGGTCTCGGAGGGACATCGCCTGAAATCCGATTTTGGGCACCAGTTTAAACGTGGCACGGAAGATCTTTTTCAGATTCCTGACCGCGAACTTCTCTCGCCTGATCCCTATAAGATTCTGATTTCGTTCAAAAAGTAATGCATATAACCGGTCTTCTTCATAGTCGAAGCACTTTTTGAAGTCTGAAAATGTCAACGTCCTCGCAGGAACGAACTCAATTGTCATAGAACAGCTGATTGGTCAATTACGTGAAAATCGTTCTTGACATGGAATTGTAGCACAACTAATTTATTATTAATAACGAACGCTCGCTCTTTTTTTTAGGTCATGATACCTATACGGGACCCTAGCTTTACATACACTTTCGGCTGGAGATGCAGCAATGATGACGAACTTTATTTTAGTCGCGATCGCAATAGCCACGATGTTGTTCCTGGCCTATCGTGGATACAGCATCACCGCAGCAACCTACTCAATGGCCACGCTCTCTGTGATATCCGCCGCAGTGACAGGTTTCGGCCTGTTGACCTGGCTGTTCACCGGCATATTCCTTGTATGCCTGTTGTTTACAGTTCCCTCGCTGCGCCTGCGGTTCATTTCCAAGCCCACACTTGTCGCCATGAGACGCATGATGCCCCCACTTTCAAATACGGAGAAGGAAGCGATAGACGCGGGAAACGTCTGGTGGGACGGAGAACTATTCAGTGGCAAGCCGGATTGGCGTCGACTGCTCTCCGGTTCCAAAGCAGTATTGAGCGACCGTGAACAGGCCTTCCTCGATGGCCCCGTCAACGAACTTTGTCGCATGGTGGACAAGTGGCAGATCAATCATGAATTGAACCGACTGCCCGACTCGATCATCAACTACGTTCGCGAGCACGGCTTTCTCGGCATGATCATACCGAAACGTTACGGCGGCCTTGAATTCTCGCCGGTTGCACAATCCGAAATCCTGTTGCGCCTGAGTAATACCGGCAGTGGTGTCAGTTATCTGGTCGGAGTACCCAACTCACTCGGACCGGGTGAGCTGTTGATCAAATACGGCACTGAAGCCCAAAAGGATTACTACCTCCCCCGTCTCGCCAGCGGCGAGGAGATACCCTGTTTTGCCCTGACCGGTCCTACCGCCGGCTCAGATGCCACATCGATACCCGATACCGGCACGGTATGTAAGGGTGAATGGCAGGGAGAGGAAGTGATCGGAATGCGGCTCAATTTTTCCAAACGCTATATCACGCTGTCTCCCATCGCGACACTTGTCGGACTCGCCTTCAGACTGAAGGATCCGGATAGCCTGATTGGCGACATGAAAGACTATGGAATCACCTGTGCGCTGATCCCGCACGATACACAAGGGATGCAGATCGGACGGCGCCATCTGCCTGTCGGCGATGCTTTCCTGAATGGCCCCATTCAGGGAGAAGACGTTTTCGTTCCACTGAGTTTTATCATCGGCGGCCCGGAGATGGCCGGTAAAGGCTGGCGCATGCTGGTGAATTGCCTATCGGTGGGACGCGCAGTCACCCTGCCCACCACTGCCGTGGCGGTCAGCAAACGTTCCCTGCTCGGCACCAGCGCCTACACCAGCCTGCGCAGACAATTTGGCATTCCCATTGCGCAATTCGAGGGTATTCAGAAACCACTGGCGCGTATTGCCGGTCTAAGTTACATCATCGATGCCGCCAGACTGCAGACCATTCAGGCCATCGTCGAGGGCAACAAACCGAGTGTTGCATCCGCAATTTTGAAGTACCACACCACGGAGATGGCCAGGCAGTGCGTAATCGACGCCATGGATATCCATGCAGGTAAGGCGGTAGTCAAGGGTCCGAAGAACTATATTGCCGACATGTATGAGTCAATGCCTGTGGCCATCACCGTAGAGGGCGCGAACATCCTCACCCGCAACCTGATGATCTTTGGACAGGGGGCAATCAGGTCGCACCCCTATGTCATGCAGGAGATGACATTGGCCCATGCCGAGGATAACCAAGAGACAATCGCCAGGTTCGATACCACGTTGACGGCCCATATCGGCCATTCGATCGGCAATTTCGCGCGTTCGCTGATCATGGGTCTCGGTCTGTCGCGGGAGGTGGTGCCGAACGGAAACCTGCACCTGCTTCCCTATTATCGCCATTTCAACCGGCTCAGCAGTCTGTTTGCAATGATCACCGATGTGGCCTTGCTCAATCTGAATGCTAAGCTGAAATTCAAGGAGATGCTTTCGGCACGCCTGGGCGATCTGTTGAGTATGCTGTTTCTCGGCAGTATGGTGATCAAGCAGCATGAAGAGAGCCAGCATCCGGAAGAGGAGTGGCCGGTGGTGCAGTGGGCCCTAGACTATCTCCTCCACCAATATCAGGTCGCATTTGATCAGCTGATGGAAAACTGGCCAAATCGCTGGGTACCCGGCGTACTGAAACGTCTCGCGTTCCCGATTGGCCGTCGCTATTCAGCGCCGAAAGACAGCCTGGAAAAATCGGTTGTTGAGCTGATCACCGTTGACAGTGCAACCAGAATCAAGATGACCAGCGGACTGTTCCTGGAGGTTACCGCGAACAATCCGCTGGCGGAGGTCAACCAGGTTTTTCTCGAGAGTCTAAATCTGCAACCGATTCTCAAACGGCTGAATCATGCATTGCGAACAGGCGAATTGGAGAAAACTGAAGATATGGAACTTGTCGATGCAGCCCTTCAGGCGGCAATGATAACCGAACATGAAGCAGAACAACTGCGGCGTTTTGACCGTCATTTGATGGCTATTATCCATGTTGACGATTTTGACGAATCGGAATTGATCCGCACCCCATACCACAAACACGGACAAGATGATCAACAGCAGATCACTGGATGACCTCCGCTTGTATAGTGGAGATCAGCCGGAGGAGAGAGGCTAATGAAATCAACCGCTCAGCTAACATCTTATAAAGTGAGTAAATCAATCATCGGCATACCGGTTTTCAAACGGGTGGCCATACTTGGAGCCGGTGTAATGGGGGCTCAGATAGCGGCTCATTTCACCAACGCCGGTATTCCATCACTGTTGTTCGATCTCCCCAAAGAGGGCATGGACAAAAGCGCGATTGCCAAACAGGCAATCAAGAGCCTGATGAAACAGAAGCCGGAACCGTTAGCTGTGACGACAAACGCCACCTGGATAACCCCGTGCAACTACGACGACGACCTTGAAAAACTCACCGATTGCGATCTGGTAATCGAAGCGATAGCGGAAAAAATGGAATGGAAGTCCGACCTTTACCGCAAGATCTCAACCTATCTCGGTGATGATGCGATACTGGCCAGCAACACATCGGGCCTCTCCATCACAGAATTGGCAGAATGCCTGCCGGACAATCTACGCAACCGTTTTCTCGGCATCCATTTCTTCAATCCACCGCGCTATATGCCACTGGTTGAGTTGATAGCGCAACCACAGACATCACCCGAAGTTGTCGATACCATTGAGAGTTTTTGCGTAGCCACTCTTGGGAAAGGGGTGGTCAGGGCCAGGGACACGGTAAACTTCATTGCCAACCGACTCGGGCTTTTCTCCATGATGTCGACCTTTCACCATGCACATAGACTTTCATTGAATTTTGAAACCGTCGACGCACTGACCGGAAAATCGATCGGACGGCCTAAAAGCGCAACCCTGCGCACCGCCGACCTGGTGGGACTCGATACCATGCGGCACGTTTTACGCAACGCTGCCGAACACCTCGGTGATGATCCATGGGTATCGATCTACAGGATTCCGGACTGGCTCGACACCCTGGTCGAAAAAGGCGCCCTCGGCGCCAAGACCAAGGCAGGCGTGTATAAAAAACAGGATGGTGAAATCCTGGTATACGAACCTGCAGACGACAGTTACAGGAAGCGTAAGGTAAAGATCCCCGGAAAGGTGGAGAAGGTACTGAAGGATTACAAGAACCCCGAACGCCTGGCAAAGCTAAGCGCCATCAACGATCCCCATGCCGAATTCCTCTGGTCGATTCAGCGCGATGTATTTCACTATGCCGCCTATCTACTGGATTCGATTGCCGACAATGCCAGGGAGGTTGATATGGCGATTCGCTGGGGCTTCGGCTGGAAGCAGGGTCCGTTCGAGATCTGGCAGCACGCCGGTTGGCAGCGTATCGCCGATTTGATCCAGCAGGATATCGATGCGGGCAAGAGCCTTACCGGCGAACCCCTGCCGGCATGGGTCAATAACATCGAAGCGATCCATACGTCAAAGGGCTCATGGTCACCTACCGACAATAGTTATCATCCCCGCTCCAGGCTCCCGGTCTACCAGCGTCAGCGCCAGCCTGAGCCACTGGTTGGCGAACAGGCCGCCCAGCATGAGGTATTGTTCGAAAACGACTCGGCGCGTTTCTGGCTAATCGATGGTGATATCGGTGTACTCAGCTTCAAGACCAAAATGCATACCATCGACGACGGCGTACTGGACAGCCTGAATCAGGCCGCAGAACTGGCGCAACAACAGCTCACCGGCATGGTGATTTGGCAACCGGACGAGCCGTTCAGCGCAGGCGCAGACCTGAAGTCATTCATGCCGGTTGCCATGAAGAGCATACTGCCGGGCAGCAATGCCCTGGACAACCTGCTGCTGAAGTTCCAGCACAGCTGTATTCGCATGCGTAAATCCAATATCCCGGTGGTTGCCGGGGTCCAGGGACTGGCACTTGGCGGCGGTTGCGAATTGATGATGCAGTGTGACCGGGTGGTCGCAGCGCTGGAGAGTTACATCGGCTTGGTGGAGGTAGGCGTCGGCCTCATACCAGCCGGCAGCGGCTGCATGGAGCTGGCCAGACGTGCTTCCATCAAGGCGGCCGGGGATGACACATTCGAGGCACTCAAGGATATTTTTGAAACCGTCGCCATGGGCAAGGTGGCCACCAGTGCCGAACAGGCCAAGGCATTCGGCTTTCTGCGTGAAAGCGATATTGTGGTCATGAATCGTCATGAAGTGCTGCATGCAGCCATTGCCCAGGTTCGTGCCCTGAGTGCCGCCAACTACCGTCCGGCCATAGAATCACCGATTCGGGCCGGGGGTCGGGCCGCCATCGCAAACTTCAAGGCGGCGATGACCAATATGCACGCCGGCGGTTTCATCTCTGACTACGACATGAAGATCGGGACGCTCGTCGCCCATGCACTCTGCGGCGGCCCGGTGGATGCAGGTGCCGAACTGCCGGAAAGCTGGTATCTGCGCTATGAGCGCGAGGGTTTTCGCTCTCTGCTGAAAAGCCCCAAAACACATGCACGGGTCAAGCATATGCTGGATACCGGCAAGCCCCTGCGGAACTGAGCGAGGAGAGAGCCATGAGTGAACAGGCCTACATAGTGGCAGCCAGGCGTACACCCGTCGGCAAGGCCCCACGAGGCGTATTCCGCCAAACCCGTCCTGACGATCTGCTCACCCATGCGATTCAGGGTGTGCTCGGCGATTGCCCCGGTCTACCGACTGAACAGATCGAGGATGTGATCATCGGTTGCGCCATGCCGGAGGCTGAGCAGGGCCTGAACGTCGCCCGTGTGTCCAGCCTGCTGGCCGGGTTACCGGACAGCGTACCGGGCGTCACCATCAACCGTTTCTGCTCATCCGGCCTGCAGAGTATCGCCATGGCAGCGGACAGAATTCGCCTCGGCGAGGCAGACATCATCGTCGCCGGCGGTGTCGAGAGCATGAGCATGGTACCGATGATGGGCAACAAGGTCGCCATAAATCCGGCGGTGTTCGAGGATGACAATGTGTCTATCGCCTACGGCATGGGCGTCACCGCGGAAAAGGTCGCCGAACGCTGGAAGGTCAGCCGTGCAGATCAGGATAGCTTTGCCCTGCAGAGTCACCAGCGTGCGCTGGCGGCGATCAATGCCGGCCATTTCGCGCGGGAGATTCTCCCCTATCTGGCCAAACAACACCTGCCGGACGAGGGAAATACAATCCGAATCCTTGAGCGCCCGGTAAAGAGCGATGAGGGCCCCCGTCCCGACTCCAGCCTTGAAGGCCTGGCCAAACTGCGCCCGGTGTTCGCCGCCAAAGGCAGCGTCACCGCCGGTAACAGCTCGCAGATGAGCGACGGCGCCGGCGCCGTGGTGGTGATGAGCGAACGGAAAATGCGCGCCTTGAATCTCGAACCGCTGGCGCGCTTTGTGGGCTACAGCGTTGCCGGGGTGCCCGCGGAGATCATGGGCATAGGCCCCAAGGAGGCGATACCCAAACTCGAAAAGCTGACCGGCGTCAGCCTCAACCAGATCGACTGGGTCGAGCTCAACGAGGCCTTTGCCGCGCAGACCCTGGCCGTGATGCGGGAGATGGATATGGATCCGGATAAGGTCAACCCACTCGGAGGCGCCATTGCCCTTGGACACCCACTCGGTGCCACCGGCGCCATACGCACGGCGACCCTGCTGCACGGGATGCAGCGTACCAATAAGCGCTACGGCATGGTAACCATGTGTATCGGCACGGGGATGGGAGCGGCCGGCCTATTCGAACGCTGTTGATAAACAGCAGATGCCCGGCTTGTACCGATGGGACTGGCATCATGCGACAACATCTGCCATAAACAGTGATCAGGTATCCCCATTTCAGGAGAACGCTGTATGAGTGGTGAGACACAAAGCAGGCCTGGTATAACTCCGGAAGAGCGTGTCGCGTCACTCTGGAGACGTTTAGGAAACAGTGCCTTGGGCCGGCGTATCTACAGTCTACTATTCGGACGGATGGTGCCCTATACCGGCACCATCCGTCCCCTTATCGAAGAGATATCACCCGGTCGAGCAAGGGTTACCCTGCGGGACAGGCGAGTTTTGCGCAACCATCTCAATTCGATTCATGCCATAGCACTGGCGAATGTCGGCGAGCTGGCAAGCGGTCTTGCTCTGATTGCCGCCATGCCCAGATCAACCAAAGGTATCGTTACCCGGCTCGAGATCGATTATCTGAAGAAGGCCCGCGGCGACCTCACCGCTATCGGTGAAGCACAACTGCCGGAGACAATAGGCGAATCCTCCACTCTTCAGACCCATGCAACCATCTGGGATCAGGAAGGAGACAGCGTTGCGAACCTCACCGCCCATTGGCAGTTACGTCCCAGGGACATGCCATGAGCGACAATCCGCCTCAGGAAACACCATTTACACGACATACCGATATCCGGGTGCCGATCATCTGTGGACCCATGTACCCCTGTTCCAATCCCGAACTCGTTGCCGCCGCATCCGAGGCCGGTGGTATCGGTATCATCCAGCCGGTCGCCATGACCTTTGTCCATGGTCACGATTTCCGCGAAGGAATCAGACTGATAAAAAGCCTCACCGACAGACCCATCGGCATGAACGCCCTGATCGAGAAGTCCTCCAGAAAATACCACGACAAGATGGTGGAGTGGGTCTCGATTGCATTGGACGAAGGCGTGCGCTTCTTCATCACATCCCTGGGCAATCCGCGCTGGGTGGTCGAAAGGGTGAAGGCATATGACGGCATCGTCTACCATGATGTCACTGAGCGTAAGTGGGCCTTGAAGGGGCTCGATGGCGGAGTTGACGGCCTGATAGCCGTCAACAACCGGGCCGGCGGGCATGCCGGCGCCCTCTCCCACTTGCAGCTGTTGGATGAACTGGGTGACCTGGGTGTGCCGCTCATCTGCGCAGGAGGTATCGGTAGCGAACAACAGTTCGCCGAAGCGATCAGTCAAGGCTATGCAGGTTGCCAATTGGGCACGCGCTTTATCGCCACTGAGGAGTGCAACGCGGCAATGCCCTATAAGCAGGCCATCCTCGATGCCGACGAACGCGATATTGTGCTCAGCAATCGAATCACCGGGGTTCCCGTATCGATCATCAAAACACCCTTCATCGAAAAAATCGGCACAAAGGCGGGGGGTTTTGCCCGCTGGATGTTGAACGGCAACAGAACCAAACACTGGATGCGCATGTTCTATACCCTGCGTTCCGCCTTCCAGCTGCGTCAGTCATCCCTCGACGAGAAGGGTGAAATGGAATTCTGGCAGGCTGGCAAGAGCGTCTCCGGCATCCATAAAGTCGAACCTGTCGCCACAATTATCGGCCGCTACGAAGCCATGTTGCGAGGCATAAACAACTGACCGGCAATTTCTATGGTTCCCACAGTCTAAAGAAATGTTGCGGTAAACCGATATACTCTATCATCATCCCGCACTGGATTTGTGACCATTTACATGTCAATAAAGCCATCCGTTAAAAAGAACAATTTCCTTTTTATTCTCAAGAAACTCATCTACCCGGTTTGTATAACCACTCTGCTGATCTCCTGTGGAGGCTCCGGCTCAGGAAGCAGTGGAGGTACATCGGCGGAAGATCACTACCTGAGCGTGGATGAGGCACAGCGCCAGGCATACCAGATGAGTCCAATTCAGGTTGACGGCACGATTGTCGATGAACTCGGTGTTCCATTGAATAATATTGCTGTTCATCTCGGTTCACACACTACAATGTCGGATGCCGACGGCAGATTCAGCTTCGAACAGGCACCTCGCAGTAATGACTATTTAAAGCTGGAGGGTGATGGGATCAGACCGGCAATCATAGCGGCCTATCTACACCACCCCCTGGACAAAAACGCAGTTGAACTACCGACTGTTGTGGCGGAGTCGGTCAACGCCGATGAAACGCGCCTGCTGTTCGGTGGCGACGTATCGTTCGCACGTCGATTCCTCGATCCGGAAGAGACAACCCCGTTGACACAGGTACCCGCAAGCAATGATGCGGCCCTGATTCAAAGCGATGATCCCTTGCCTGGGAGTCGGGACGCATTGCAGTTTGTGCGGACACTATTTGAATTATCCGACTACCCGGTGATCAATTTTGAGAGTCCCGCACTCTCCGAGCCGACAACCCCGCACCCAACCAAGGACTTCGCCTATTTCTCTCTACCGGAATCGCTGCATGCATTGGCTGAGATCGGCATTCAGTACGTTTCTCTGGGCAACAACCATGTTTTCGACTACCTGCAGTCAGGCCTCAGAGACACCCTGGCCGCATTCGATGCGGCAGGCATCGAATATTCCGGTGCGGGGGCCACCCCGCAAGCAGCCTTTGCACCGCATCGGGTGGATCTCTCCGGTACACCAGTCTCGCTGGTTTCAGCAACCTCCGTATCCGGGTCACAACACGACATACTCTACGTTGCCAACGAATCCCAGGGGGGTGCTGCGGATTTGCGAGACAGCGTTCGCACCAGCGATGCGATAAGCACAGAGTCTGACTCGGGGATGTTTGTGATTGCCCAACTGCATACCGGCAAGGAGTACACCTTTTCACCCAGCGACTACTCCTATGGGAGAATGCAGTTGGCAGTCGATGCAGGCGCCGATCTGGTGATCGCCCACCATCCCCATGTCGCACAAGGATTCGGTTTCTATAACGGTAAGATGATATACCATGGGCTGGGCAATTTTCTGTTCGACCAGGATCGTCATGAAACCATGCTCGGCATCCTGGCCCAGGTCGATGTGGTCTCATCCGAGCTCGCCAGAGCCAGAGGCATTCCCATCTACCTCGAAGACTACCGCCCACGCCCGATCAGCGGAGCCTTGGCTGACCGTTTTCTGCGCCGTCTTGCCGAATTTTCATTTGGCGAGGGAGTCAATGTTTTCCCCTATCTGAATGAAAACTGGATTCTACCGGCGTCACAACCGCCAATCCTGAAACAGCACAGCATCTCTCTCGAGATGACCGTTGATGATTCAGGTTCGGCAGTCATCGATCTTCGTCACCTGGCGCCTGCGGAAAGTTCGCTGGCCGAGATCACTACAAACGCGAACGGATTGGCTGTTCAGAGCGGTCGGGATATTTTACTGTACGGTGATTTCGAGGATTACGACATCGATAGTGACCAATTCGAAACAGTCCGTTGGGATAGTAACAGTGAGACACGCTTCGCCTGTCAGGCCTGGACCTATCAGGGTGTCCAGGCGATGTGCATAACCCGTGGCTCGACCAATGAGAATGATAGTGTCGTCGCTTTTCGGAACCGGGTGCGGGTGATGGGTGATGCAATCGACGAGGCCAACAAAGACCTTTCACTCATCGGATATCTAAAAGGTGAAAATGCCGGCCGGATCCAATTAGTCACACGTTACCAGGCAAGTATAGGTTCGGGTGAATTTGGTGAGGAAATAGCCTATACGCACAACGGTGGAACATTTGACTGGCAACCGTTTTATGCTGACTTGAACATGCCGGAAGACCGGCCCGAGTTCGACAGTGATAAACGATACAATCCCCGTGCCTTGCGACTCTTCATACGCCATTCACCCATGGACGAGGGTATCGGTTTGGCGGTTGCGGATGAAATCGCGGTCGTTAATTGGGAGGCATCGGAAATGTTGTCCGGCAACCTCAGCTACAGCACACCGCATGCACGTGATTTCCTACGGGTGAATGGATCGCCCGGCAACTATGTTTTGAATCTGACATTCAACCGTTACCAACCCGCCCAATTGGATTGAGCAAGTTGTATTGCCCTTGACAATCCTCAGAACCGGCAGAGGATATAAGGAACACTGCGCGAAAAATGATAAACCCCGGTAGTAATCCCGGGGTTCACCATCAGCCTGAGCCCGTGATAACGGGCCCTTTACACAGACCAACCGATCAATTGATCGATTGGTAATAGTCGATCAGGATCTGCGCCACCTCGGGGCGGGAGAACTCCTTCGGCGGAGCGATACCCTGACCCAGCATCTCGCGCACCTTGGTGCCGGAGAGGAGTACGAAATCCTCTTTCTCGTGATCCGGGGCTTCACACATCATCACCACCTTGTTCAATTTCTTCGACCAGGCGGTGTGGTCGGCCTTGAAGATCTCGATTTCCAATGCGCCTGCAGGTACTTCATCCTCGAAGATGGTCTGGGCATCGAATGCACCGTAGTAGTCACCCACACCGGCATGATCGCGGCCGATGATGAAATGGGTGGCGCCCATGTTTTGCCGGAAGTAGGCGTGCAGCACCGCCTCACGAGGCCCGGCGTAGAGCATATCGAAACCGTAACCGGTCACCATGGCGCTGTTGGGCGGGAAATAGAGCTCAACCATCTTGCGGATCGCGGCATCGCGCACCGGTGCCGGAATATCGCCGGGCTTCAGCTTACCCAGCAGCATGTGAATCACCAGGCCGTCGCAGCCGAGGCGATCCATGGCCATGTGACAGAGTTCCTCATGGGCCAGATGCATCGGATTGCGGGTCTGGAAGGCAACGATCTTGCTCCAGCCACGTTCCTGAATCTCGTTGCGGATCTCGACGGCAGTACGGAATGTATCCGGGAAATCGGCCTGGAAATAGGAGAAGCTGAGGACCTGGATAGGACCGGAGATCGCCACTCTGCCCTGGCCGTTGAATGCCGCCACGCCAGGATGATCACTGTCGTTGGTGCGATAGACCTTGTCGGTCATTATCGCCATCTGTTCGTCACTGACTTCCTCGATACTTTCGATATCCATGATGGCCAGTACCGGATTACCCTCCATGTTCGGATCTCTCAGCGCGATCCGTCTGGCATCACCGATGGAATCTGTGTTCTCCAGCAGGCAGAGCACAGGCACCGGAAAGAAACTGCCGTCGGTCAAGGTCATCTTTTCGGCTGCGCCCATGGCGTCGGCCACCGTCATGTAGCCTTTCAATGGATTGAAATACCCTGCCCCCATCATCACCGCGTTACCGGCGGCCTGAGAACTGATCACTACCGACGGCAGGGATTCAGCCTCGTGTGAGAGCTTGTGATGGGTATCGGGATCGTAGACAAACAAAGGTTGTAGTTCTGAGGAACCGACTGGGTTGATCATGACTTTTCGTCTCCTTCGTTGATCGCTTAATAAATTGACCGGCCCAGTCGGCAACCACCAAGCCTGCCCTAAGCCTTCATTTTGAGTCGGTTATATCATCCGCCTTGTCGGAAAAACCTCAAGCAGGTTCCAAAAGAAATTAATAACCAACCGTTTTTATTGATAATGTTTGAGATATTTCATGTATTGTATATTTAAAGCAGGCAATACACTACCACAACGAGGAGTTATCCAACCCCAGTAATTTTTTATGTGCTCAGCAAAATATCTGCTTCCCCGGATGTATCGTTATCTCAGCGCCCTAACCCGGATTAACGGTGAGGAGATCGGGAAGTCCGCTGCTGCGTCGCATGGGGTGTGTGACAGCTGCATCGAAGATCGCATCATCCCCGATCAGGGTGAATCTCTGCCTCGATCTGGTAATCGCCGTATAGACCAGTTCACGGCACAAGACGGCACTCCTTTGATCCGGCAGTTGCAATACCACCTCCTGAAACTCGGAACCCTGGCTCTTATGTACCGTCACCGCATATACCGTTTCGCAATAAGGCAGTCTCGATGGTGAAATCCAACGTACTTGACCGTCACTCCCCTGGAAGGCTACCGCCAGTTCATACTTCCGCTCAGGATGTGGCAGGACGATGCCGGTTTCACCGTTGTAGAGATCGAGTTGATAGTCATTGCGCGACAGCATCACCGGGCGTCCCGGATACCAATCGTCGTGATTCTCAATCTGTCCCGCCCGAATCAGCTCCCGGGTTATCGCACCGTTCAATGCATTGACGCCAAAAGGCCCCTCGCGAACTACGCATAGCAAGCGAAACTCGTACAACAGGGCGAACAGCGACGCCACCGGCGCCCCTGATCCGACCGCCTTGAACAGCTTTCCAAAACGACTTGCAACCAACCTTGCCACATCACCGCCCGACTCCAAACGGCCCAGCACTTTCCCTCCACTGTGGAGCAGCTGTCGGGCCTGTTGTGCATCACCCCTGTTGACAGCCTTGGCCAGCTGTCCAAGCGGACTCTCGGGATCGAAACGGTAGCTCTGTCTCAGTTCGACAACACAGTTTTTCAACTCACTGGCGGACTCCTCCCCTGCGGCCACCGGTTGCATCGTGATCTCGCTCAATTGTCGTGCGAAATCATCATCCGGCCCATCGCATCCGATACACAGATCACCCATCACCGAACCTGCCTCCACCGAGGCCAGTTGATCGCGATCACCCAACAACACCAGTCGCACAGCAAGAGGCAAGGCATCCAGGAGCTTGGCCATCAATGCCACATCGACCATCGATGCCTCATCCACTATCACCACATCAAACAGCAGGGGATTGTCTCGATGGTGGCGAAAGCCGGTACCCGAACGGTTCATACCCAGCAGACGATGCAGGGTCGATGCCTGCTCCGGTATCGTCGCCAGCTGTTCTTTCGAGAGGGCCGTCGATGCCTTGGCCTGCCGGATCGCCTGTTGCAGGCGTGCGGCAGCCATGCCTGTGGGCGCTGCCAGGGCAATCCGCAATGCATCCCCCCCCGGCTGCAGTCGCAGCAGCGCCAGCAACCGAAGGACGGTTGTTGTCTTGCCGGTGCCGGGTCCGCCGGAGATGATGGTGAGGGGCCGCAGAATCGCAGTGGCAACGGCAACCTTCTGCCAATCGGTAGCATCGGCGCCATGCAGCGGGAACAGTGTTGCCAAAGCCTTCTTGGCCCGTTCCCGGTCAAACATCTGATCGACACTCCTGGCACGCTGTAACAACGCATCTCCCAAGCGTCGCTCATAGACCCAATAGCGATGCAGGTAGAGCCGATTCCGGCTATCCAGAATCAAGGGTTGCCAATCACCGGGAGCACCGATAATCCCGCTAAGTCGTAACTCGACTCTCCACTCTTCCAGCCCGGGGGCCTGAACCGCCATCTCCGCTTCATCGAATAGCGCTCTTCCCGCAAGCTCGCCAAGATCGAGGCAGACATGCCCATCGCCGGTTGCACGACTGGTGAGTGCGATCGCCAGGGCGAGGTGTGACGAAGGGGCATCGGCCTCTGCCATCAGATACTCGGCAAGATGCAGATCGAGATCATCGAGCAGATTCTGCCGGTGGAGCGAGCGTAACAGGCTATCAGGGCGACTCATCGCTGCGCGCCTCGATCAGTCGGTCCAGGGCCTCGATAAAGCCTTGCGAGGGTCTTTCTGCGAACACCCCCAGGCGAGCACCGCTCCGGGGCTGCATACCGCGCAGAAACAGATAGTAGACACCACCGAAATGACGCTCATACCCATAGCCGGGCAGGCGTAGCTTGAGATAACGATGCAAGGCCAGCGAGTAGAGCAGATACTGTAGGGTATAGTGGTGCTCGATCATCGCATTCGTCAAAGCCCGGGGGTGGTAGTCACTGTAGCTGTTGCCAAGCCAATTGGACTTGTAGTCGGCCAGATAGAAACATCCGTCCACTTCGAAGACCAGATCGATATAGCCCTTCACATAGCCATCCACCACACTGGCATGGAGATTCGCCAGACTGTCAATCAGCCCTTCAACGTCCGAGAAACGATGATGCCGTGCGAGCGCCATGACCGCCTTAGGCTGCAGTGATCTCGCGGGGAAATAAAATTCCATCTCATTCAGCCGCTGTCCCGACCCGATTCTACTCAAGGTCAATCCATCGATATTGAGCGGCGTCTCTACAACCTCTCTCATCCACTGGACTACAACACCCTTCCAGCGGGTATCGATGGCATGAAACATGAGTTTCTCCTCCACCATCAGCTCGACCGCCTGCCCATGGGGCCGCATGAAATCGAGTTCCTCCAGAATCGCATGCAGACAACTGCCGGGTCTTGAGCCACGCGGAAAGCCATGCACGCTGAAACCCCGATGGGGATCCTGAGGCTGGTTCAGAATTGTCGTCTGGATGTCGTAATCCGGTCTATCCTCATGCTGCCCCGCAACCAGCGAAGAGAAACTGGCCACACCGCCAACCGCTGAAATAGATGCTGAAAAGCGTCTCGGCGGTTGCAGTTCCGGCGGCAGTGGCAGGGTGAGTTGCGCCATCTCCGCAGCATGGGGTAGAGGTGTGATATCGATACTACCCCGGGCGGCTGCGGACAAAACCCGCAACACCTGCTCATCTCTTTCGGGATTCAAGGCCTTGAGCTGTTGTCGCCACTGCGCCAGGGTCTGCGGACAATCTGCTCTATTCGTCGTATGCAATAACCAGCCAAGCGCTGAATGCCTGCTCTGCTTCAACCAACCCCATGGGAGGTAACAGCGATAACGGGGACGCGTCAAAGCTACATACAGCAGGCGAAGGTTTTCCGCAAAAACCTCCTCATGGAAATAGGCCCGGTTGTCATAAAAATCTTCTGAGCCAAGTTCGAGCACCGCCGCATAGTCTTCATTCGGATCGTGAAACAGAAAGGGTTTGTCGTCGCTCCCGGCTTCACTTTGGTCCCACAAAAAGGGACAGAAAACAATATTGTATTCCAACCCCTTGCTATGGTGCAGGGTATCGATCTGCACCAACTTGCCGTCACTCTCCAAGCGCAACAGATGCTCATCATCCTGGGACAGGGTCTGGCGCTGGCGGGCAAACCATTTAACCAATCCCTCCATACCGGGACGTGCGGTGCCGTCATATTGCTGCAGCAGTTCCAGAAGATGGTAAAAGTTGGTCAGCCTTCGTTCTCCGTCGCGGAACTCAAGCAATCGATTCTCTATCCCCATTTCATTGGCGAATGCCTTGATCATGACGATGAAACCATTGTCCCGCCAAGCACGATGATGATGAAAGAAGCGGTTGAACAATCCGTTTTGTAAATCATCATTACGATTCATCTCATCGATGGCGGCGCCATCCCAGCCCAGCATCGGCGTAGTCAGCGCGGCACGGACCAGACGCCCCCTGTGGGGCTCCAACAGGGCGAGCAGCAGACGTTGCAACTGTTCGGCCTCCTGACTCCAGTAGACACTCTGCTGATTACTGTGAACACTGGATATACCATACGCCCTCAAGGCCTGTGCAATACGGGAGGCCTGTTCATGGGTCCGCACCAGTACCGCAATATCACCGCCGCATAGGGACCTGTCCCCAATGCGCGCCTTGCCTTGCGAAGCGAGTGTCAACAGACGGGTAATCTCCCCGGCGGTGGCATCGGCCACAGCCTGGCGAATCTCTTCGATCCCTGTCTGCTCACCGAAGGTAAGATGCCAGATCTGAAATGGCGCCTCACTGCCATCCGCAATCGTGAGGGAAGCCATCTCCCTGTCGCCAGCCGCGACCGCTTCAAAACCGATACGCGGCTCGAAGAATGGCCGAGGGGAACCGCCGAAAAGGGTGTTGACAGCCTGCAACAGCCCAGGTGTCGAACGCCAGTTGATGTCCAGAGTATGGTGTTTGGCGCCTGTCTCGTCTCTGGCACGCAGATAGGCGAACAGATCGGCACCGCGAAAACTGTAGATCGCCTGTTTTGGATCCCCTACCAGAAATACCGGTTGCCGGCTATTGAGATAGATCTGACCGAGAATCCGGTACTGCACCGGATCGGTATCCTGAAACTCATCCACTAATGCAGCAGGATAGCGCCGGCGCAACAGTCCACTCAAACGGCCGCCGTTGTCCGCCAGTAAGGCGGCGTGCAACTGCAGCAACAGGTCGTCATAGGACCATTCCCTGGCCTCGGCCTGGCGTCTCGGCAACTCCTCCAGAAGATAGTCATAGAAAGACTTTTGCAAGGCCACGAATGCCTTGTCGAAGGCATCGGCGCACGCTTCGACACAGGTCAGATAACGGGAAAACCGGTTGAAGAAGGGATGCCGAGGAGCTGCTTGCCCAGGCTTTATCGCAGCCTCGATACTCTCCGGCGTAAACCGTTCGGCCTTGTCGAAGGGTCTTTGATAGACCGAAGCCTGCAGCCATTGGTCCATTTTCGCGCCCCAACCCTCAAGCCATGCCCGGCGGTAGAGATTTCCTTTCATCACCTGTGCGTCGCTGAGTAGCGCGAGGATGGTATCGCGTTGCTCCTGCCACAACGACCTGACTTCAGACTGGAGCTGATTGGCCTGCAGCTCCAGCGACCCAATGCCTTCCGGCCAATCGCAAGCCCTGACCTGCAGGTAAGGCTTGCCCAGAGCGGGACGCATGCGCTGGAGCAATGCCTCGGGGGTATCTATCCGGTCACGCAGGGCCTGAAGCAGCTGACCGGGGAGCTGATTGATTTCACGTCGCCAGTAATCGTCAGCAATCTGCAGCAGTCGATCAGCCTGATCCGTTACAAGATTGGTATTGAATGCCTGCCCGGTCTCGAATGCCTGCTCAGTCAGTACGCGCTGGCAAAAGCCGTGGATGGTATAGATCGCAGCCCTATCGAAGCCGGCAATCGCCAGATCGAGACGCCTGCGGGCACACGCTTTGTCCTCTATGTTGTGAAGGATGGCATGCAACAGGGGATCGACACTTGTACCGCCATCCGTCAGCGAGCGCGCATCGATCAGGCGCTGGCGAATCCGTGTCTTCAGTTCTGCCGTTGCCGCTTTGGTATAGGTCACCACCAGGATCTTCTCCGGACTATGGTCCTGTTCCAGCAGCAACCGCAGATAGAGGCCGGTCAAGGTGTGAGTCTTTCCAGTGCCGGCGCTTGCCTCCACCAGATTGAAACCCTGCAAGGCCACCGATTCGATCCGCATACTCATCCCTGCCACTCCAGATGGTCCATCAATGGTTGCAGGAGCTCCCTGCTGGTGTCGAAGAATGTCTGATCGAGGGCGGGCCGGTCCGGCCGCAACAAGCGATGGTAGGGTTTATCCACGTCACCTGGCTGAAACCGGTTGCCAAACCAACGCTGCCGCGCCGCCTTACGGGCCACCTCCTCACCACCTCGCACAAGTTTTTCCTGATAGATCCAGGCGGTTGCGGGGAAAAACGACAACGGCAACCGCAGACCCTGGCGATAGCGCCGGATCAGCGTCTCAAGATGAACCTTCGCCTTCTCCACGGACCTGTAGTGGCCCGTTCTGTCCCCCTCGAGCAGACATGTGATTGGCGTCACCCCAGGCGGACTGAGTGCATCCAACAACAGATGTCTGATCCAGTGCCTGACCATCTGGTAGGGGTAGAGGCGATCCGTGCTATAGGCAAGCAACCCCCCTGTGGTGACACCGTGAAGGTGGCCGACCAGATGGTGCTCATCGAACTTAAGATCAACCTCCAAGGGTAGCAGTAGGTCACCGCCATCGAGCGCCCGAATGCGTTGAACCATTGCCGCTGCTCGGCTCTGCATCTTCCCAAATGTCTGTTCACCGGCCATTCCGTGCGGCAAACATCCCCGAGCGCGTAATAGTTCATACAATGCTTCCGGACTCTGGTCCGCCAGCATAGACTCCACCAGTTCATGTTCCAGTGCCAGCCTATCGAAACGCGCCAGGGTGAATGGTTCCCGCTCCTCGGGAAGCTGCTCCGCCTGCTCGAGGTCGAGATTCAAGCGGATATCGGCAAATCCTTTCAGCGGATTGGTGAAGAAGTGGAGAAACCGCTGCAAATCAATCAGCCCATCCACCTCTGTTTCGACCAGGGGCGTCGCTACCAGAGGAAGCTCATTGCGATCCCCACTGCCAACCCGCATTGCCGCCTCGTACATCTCCGCCGAATAGCTGAAGAGGGTGCTGTCAGCAAGAAAATAATCCCGCGAGAAGGGCTGTAAAGGGTGGTCGAAAATGATCTCCTTCATACCTGACTCAGCCACCATCAGTTGCAGAGAATCGCACAACTCATCCACCACTACGGAGGGTGGAAGCAGGGTATTGTCATGCTGACTACGACCGACGTAACTGATTAAAAGACGATCCCGTGCAGAGATCAGCGTCTCCAGGAAGAGGTAGCGATCATCCACTCTTCGTGACCGATCTCCGCGACGAAAGGCACTCGACATCAGATCGAATCCCAACTCCGGTTGCTGGCGGGGAAAGGCTTCATCGTTCATACCGATCAACGCGATCACACGAAAAGGCAGGCTTCTCATGGGTGCGAGGGCACAGACATTAACGCCACCGCCCATAAAGCCC
This sequence comes from Candidatus Thiodiazotropha sp., assembly GCA_040506195.1. Lineage (GTDB taxonomy): Bacteria > Pseudomonadota > Gammaproteobacteria > Chromatiales > Chromatiaceae > Thiodiazotropha. The sequence continues at coordinate 432,964 of JBEVXH010000002.1, forward strand.
CGATCCACTGGAATATTCAACAGTTCCTGTAGGCGATATCGGATCGGTGCGATCGGGATCTGCTCCTTAATTCCCGCTTGCTGCATCTCCTGTGCCAATGCATGAATAGCCTCTCTGACCGACTCGAGTTGCGCATCACTCTCTTCATCGGAAGAAAAGAACTGCTCCGTGAGCCCGATCAGGAAGTTCACCCACGCCTGCGATGACCGATCGATCGAGAGCTGATCTTCCAGCGTGAAAAGGGCATCACAAAACGCCAGCAGTCCACCGAGCCATTGCCCCTCCGACCCCTCCACCGCATCCAATGGATAGTGGTGATGCCAAAGCTCTCCCGCATCTCCCTGCATTGCATAACCCAGCAGGAGCTGCCACAACCCTGTCCGCCAGGTATTACTCTGTTCCGTCGGCAAGCCAAGGGAATGCTTGCTCTCGCCATCGCGTCCCCAATGGACAGCAGCCTGATTCAGCCATTGAGTCACCCGTGCGACACCCTCGTCATCCAATCCGAAGCGACGACGAATGGCCGCATATTCCAGCAGATTGAGCACACTGCCGACCGGGTAGCGGGATCCAGGGAGTTGAACTATTTCCAGCAGAGCCGTGGCCAGTGGATTGTTCTGCAGCAGACCACCGCCGCTGATTCTGAAGGGTATCTTCGGACGGCTGCCCGGCGTTGAGAAGTGAGCCTTGACCAGAGGCCCATAACGGTCAATATCCGGTGTCATCACCAGAATATTCGACGCTGTCAGATCCGGCAGATCCTGCAACAGCGCCAGGAGTTGATCGTAGAGCACCTCAACCTCGCGCATCGGGCTGTGGCAGCGATGGAGCGTAATGGAACCGTCCGTTGAGCATCCGGATTGCGGCTCGCTCAAGGTCAATATTTGATTCTGCATCTTATGCAACAGCAGATCGTCACGTTGCCTTTGGTAGAGCTCCTCACCACCCGGATCCATCTCGTTGATGGCAGCGAAAAAGTCTCTCCCCTGCCGACCCATTGTGGCAAGCAACGGATTGCCAACTTCCAGGTAGAGCGCCTGTTCCCGCGACTGCAGGGCCAACCGCGCCTGTTCACTGGGTGAGACGATGTCAGCCCAGTGTGCCTCACAGGGATTTAGCAGAAAAAGATGAACATCAATCAGCGATGCGACGTATCGAATAATCTCCAGGTAGCCTGGGGAAAGGGTGGGAACACCAAATACAAACACCCTCGGGGGCAGGATCTGCTGAATAGAGGTTGTCGAGATCCTGCTCAACTGAAGTTGCAGGCTCACCCAATGAACCGCATCTTCCTCCGTGAGACGGCGCCAAAGACCGGCCTGCCATTCATCACCTTCGGCAGCCGCCTCTCCCTGTTGCCATTTGAGAATCCAGTCTGGCCGATAGATCAGATATCGATCGAACAGTATGGCCAGCTGTTGCGCCAACTGAAAGCGCTTAATCTCGTCCGCTCCGGCCAGATAGCCGGCGATCGAAGGGTCTGTCAATTTCTCATCGACATCCCGGAGCAGGCTGTAGATGCGCCACGTCAGACGTTTTGGCTGATAACGATCATAGTCAGGCAGATCCGGCAACAGGGTGTGGAAAAGCTGCCATATAAATGCCGCGGGCAGCGGAAAAGAAAGATTGGCGCAAATCCCCAGGTGACCGGCGATTTGCAATGAGAGCCAGCGGGCCATGCCCGGGTGTTGAACGATCACCTGCTCCTGCTGCAGAGCCTCACCCACCGGTTCGGCAAGCAGCCCGGACAGGCGCGCGGCAAGCGATTCAAGATGGTTTGATTGGTAGAGCCTCAACATGAGGCCGTATTCTAACCTGTTTGAGACTCAATCACTGAGTCCATGTCATGAATAAACCATCACGACAGGCAAACCGCCCTGTTGCCCGGGACCTGCTAACTGGGGAGTCGTCAATGGGGTTGGCTTTTCAAGGGCCTGACTTTCGGTCCCAACACCACATCCATGATCTCACCAACCTTGTGTGGCATTTGTTCCATTACGGCCTCCAGTTGCTCGGGCTCCAGACCGGTTTGTCTCCAAACCACTGGCTCCACCAGTTCAACGGTTTCGTACCACTCGACACCACTGATTTCGGCATAAGCCAATAATGCGGCGAGGGAAAGCAAGGAGGTCTCCAGCTTAAAAACCTGCGTGGATGCCGGTTGATGGTGGTGTGCAACAACGGAAACGATGCTCTCGGGCAATTTCCACTTCCTCAACAGGGCTTCACCGACATCCATATGAGTAAAACCGAGGACATCATTCTCCGCATCCGGCAACAGGGTATCGTCGCCGCCGGTTATCAAGAGAATGTCTCTCGCCTCTTGCGGCATCTTCAGGTAGATTGCCAGTCGGCCGATATCGTGCAATACCCCCATCACGAATAGGCGTTCGCTGTGCAGTACGTTACAGCGCTTGGCCAGTTCAGCCGCAATTACCCCGGCTGTTATCGAGTAACGCCAATATTCGGTCATGTCCACGAGATCGCCCGGAATACCGGTAAAAATCCGGGCCGCCGTAGTGGCCATCACAAGATTTCGCAGCTCGCTCGTACCAATGATCGTGATCGCCCTGGAGATAGTCTCCACCGGAACCTTTAGATTGAAAAATGCACTGTTCACTAGCCGCAACAGACGGGCGGACATATCCGTATCTTGGGAAATAATATCACCCAGGGTTGCAGCCGAGTAGTTCGGAGCATCGAGCAGGCGATTTACCTTGACACAAACGTCAGGCAGCGAAACCAAGCTTTCGATCTCGATCACAAGTTGTTGAGGGGTCATATTTTTCACCTCAGGGCGCCACATTCAATATCACAATCTGTCAGGTAATAATTCACTGATATACAAGGGATATTGTTGTATTGTTCCACTTCGAACTCAGCTATGATGCTGGCTTGTATACAGTGTCGGCTATGGTATATACCCATTGATATCGACATTTATATCGGATTCTTGACCTCCACCGGACGTGGACGGAGCTGTAAACATGCCTTTCTACATTTTCAAGGTTTCAGCTGACAACAGTCTGCTATACCTCGACGAAGAGAAAAAGTACAAATCCGCCAAGGAAAAGGTGAATGAACTACGTGCTGCGCATGTCCGGAGCGACGATACCCGCTATCGCATGGTGTTCGCCAACAGCGTCGGCCAGGGGGAACTGTTGCTCGCACCGACGGAATCGAGTGAGCGAATCATTGGAGACGATTGAGATGTGGTTTTACGAAGCGACCCGAAGGTGTCTGTATCGGGAATGTGAGGATTTGTAATAATACCTTGGGGGACAGGGATATGAGAGGCATCGGATTGTTCATCTTAGACACTCTTCGTGCTACTCTTTAGCTATTGTAAATGCAGCAAACTCTAGAAAAATCAAGTTTCAGCAATACCCCCTCTTTTTGGGTATCGCCACTGATTCACTTAAGGATTCTTTAGACGTGTCAATACAGGATAGAAGAAACAAATACCAGAGTCAGTTTCAGCCAGTGCTGAATCGCTGTAAGGACACGGTAATTGTCTACATAAACGCACTCCTGACAGAACTCTTCAACAACTCCGATAAAGCACTTACCAGTTTTGCCCAAAAGGCCGAGACCAACGAGATTCAAAATCGCTTTTTCGAGGCCATGGCAATGATCCGTAACAGACATGGCCTGGTCGAACACGAGTTTCGGGAACTGCTGAGTGAAGGATTCGATAAGTTTTGGCATGACCAACCTGAGATCGACGGCTTTTCCGATCTAAACGAAGACACGGAACTGGAACTCGTCGATCATGAATCCATGGATGTCTCCACCGCACTGGAAAACATGATCAGCCGCACGGTGGGGCACCATCGTTCCCAGCTGTATGCGCTCGGTCAGAGACTGAGTGTAGTAAGTGGCGGGCGAAGCGTTAAACACAAGCAGATCCCTTCCGGCCCCCATCATCTGGCCCATGCGTTCAGCGAAGCTATCGATGCATTGGGTTTGGAAGCTCGGATCAAGGTCATCATCCTCGCCCTGTTCGATAAATATGTACTCAAACAGCTGGGATCGATCTACGATGACTTCAACAACAGCCTGAAAGAGGCTGGAGTTCTGCCTCACTTAAGACCGGCGATCCAGAAATCGCCGGATGCAAAGGGAGAGCCATCGGCAGAGGATGGGGAACACCCTGAACAGCAACAGGAACAAACCCAGGAAGAGTTGGGCGAGGAGCTGTTCGGATCGATTCTGGATATGATGGCCAGCCGGCGCCGCACTTCCCCGGAGAAACTTGCCGCCAAGGAAGCATCTGCAAAGGCCGGCGGCCGGCGGCCTGGAAGCGCACCACCCGCCACACAGGAGAATCTGGTCACCGCGCTGAGCAACATCCAACCGGCTCAGCGTTCCGATATGATACCGGATGTCAACGCACCCGGTGCGGGGATCTCGAACATCGAGATCGATGAACAGTTCCTGATTCGGGTGAAACACACACTGGCCGAAGAGCGTCACAAGCTCTATAACGAGGTTGGTGCGGACCGCCTCGAGGCTGCGGATGAGGATACTATAGACCTGGTGGGCATGCTGTTCGAATATATGCTGAATGATCCTGTTCTCCCTGCCGTAGCCAAGGCCTTGATCAGTCATCTGCACACCCCCTACCTGAAAGTTGCGATCATTGATCGCAAACTGCTGACCGACAGCAATCACGAAGCACGACAACTGCTCGATTCTTTGGTTGAAGCCGGCAGCCACTGGATCGACGAACGCAATCTGAAAAGGGGTATCTACCCCGATATGCAGAATGTCATTGACCGAGTGCTGAAAGAGTTTTCCGATAATATCAGTCTGTTCGGCACACTGCTGGAGACATTCAAGAAGCGTATGGATGAGTTCAGGCGCAAGTCTGACATTCTTGAAAAACGCGCACAGGATTCCATCAAAGGAAGGGAAAAGCTGAACGTTGCCAGGCAACGTGCGTCCCAGGAGATGAGAGCACGCTCTTTCAGTGAAAACCTCCCTCATCCTGTCAAGGAGTTCCTGGAAAAAACCTGGGTAGACAAACTTGTCTTTGTCCTGCTGCGCCATCCTGACGGTGAAATGAGCGAAGACTGGAAAGAGGCGCTTCGCATCGCTGATGAAATCGCCTGGACGTTTGAACCCAAAGATCAGGGTGAACGCGAAGAGTTGGAGAAGACGCTACCGGATTTGAGAAAATCCATCGAGGAAGGCCTGGCTTCCCTGGGTGGATTCCACCAGGAGAAGAGCCAGGTTCTTTTCGGGCTGCTCAGCAATGCCGAAACAGCATCCATGGCTTCGGAACAAGCGATGAAATCGGCTAAGACCTCCGATACCGTGGTACCGATTTCAGACAAGGCCGCATTGAAAGCGGAGTCCAGCAAACCTGTACCCGTCCCTGCCGAATCAACAACCAATAAGGCCGATGAAGAAGAGATTCCCGAAGACGAAGAGGCAATGATGGAAAAATTGCGTAAGATCAAGTTCGGCACTTGGTTCGAAATTAAGGATTCGCAGAGCGGTGAATTGCAAAAGGTTAAACTGTCGTGGCTAAGCCCATTGACCGCTTCATGTATGTTTGTCGACAGAGCCGGTGTTCAAACTGCCATCAAGCCATTAAGAACTTTGGCTCAAGAGATACTCAAAGGTGAGTCGATAATCCTTGAAGACAGCAGTGATCCATTTGTCGAGAGAACATTGCATGCGATCAGGCGTATGCTCCAGCGCTCCTTGAAAACCACAGATGATATAGCAAGTGAACTCATCCAAGATGATGAGGATAACGAAGGTAAAGAGGTCCGCTGAGGACACAGGAAATGATTCCATGCAAGAACAACGTCACTCCCCACGTAAAGTAGCCAACGAAGTACTGATCATTACAGATCAAATAACGGGCAGTCACATAGGACGTGTGGTCAATATCAGTGCTGAAGGACTGATGCTGTTAAGCGATGAAGCCATGGTTACCGGATCGGTTTATCAACTCGATCTGATTCTTCCAATCCCGAAAAATGATCAAGAAAAGATCTCATTTACCGCGGAAGCTGTATGGTGCACCGAGGCTTCCCAACCCGATAGTTTCTGGAGCGGCTTCCATATCGATGACATCAATCCCGATGATGTATTGATCATCGATGAGCTTATCCTTGACTGGCATTCTAATTAGGGCCTGTTGACACTAATCCAATACGCCCTGACACCATCCGAGAGCGGCCATTCGGATGAATCTCCGCCTCACCATTGCAACCGCTCTGATGATCACGGTATGGGCCGTCATGTCGACATGGTTCCAACCATCGTCGACCCCGACTGTCGAACAACTGCTGCCGCCCCAAACCTTTGCTAAATCGAAACAGATTCGTGATTCGCTGAACAGTCATGCGCAATTCGCACTGTTGAATCTCCCGGCGGCGCTGCAACTGGCATCGAGAAAACGGCTCCTGAAACAAATCCACGAATCGATCCCAGATCTGCAGATGCTCTGTATACCCTTACCGCCTGCTAGCGATCCATCCGTCGCCGTCCGACTCACCCTGACAGGTTGCAGCAACGGTGAACAGGATCGTTCCGATACAATCCTTTTCTGGCGTAGCACTTCCAAATATCAAGCGGAGGCTCATGTATCGCTCTACCACGCGTTAGAGACTAAGCTTGCTGAAAATCTGGCACCCGTCGCTGTCAAACAGAGTCAGCTGTTTACACCCGAATTGGTTCGCAGCGCATCCTGGCAAGCCGCCGCCGATGATCTGGTTCTTATTGCCCCCCTGCTGGGCATTATTATCATTGCAGTCCCTTTGCTTGCATTCAGATCGTTGGCGGCGCCGGCATTCATTTTTTTAACGGCCAGTGTGACGACCACAACTACTCTGCTGCTGTTCAATCTAAGCCTGCATGGTGGTTTCAACGCCTTACTGCTTGCGGTGATACCAATAGTCTGGGCAGTAGCCTCGATGGATGCGGCACATTTGATCGAACGTATCGAATCCCATCGCAGACGTGGCTTGTCCCGTTGCTTCCAGCGGGCTGTTCGCGAGTTGGCCGCTCCCTGCGCAGTCACCACGGCGACGACGTTTATCGGATTTGGGGCACTTGCGCTGCAAGGCGACTCCCCGCTGTTGCGCAGTTTCGGTTTGACCGCAGCCGCCGGTGCACTGCTCGCTTTTGTGTTTACCTTCCTGCTCGGTTGGCTGCTGCTGAATCATGAGAATACAGCGCACTCACCTAGATACACCATCAGCCCTATAGCCACCATGTGCCATACGCTTGTCAAAGCCGCTCTCCGGCGCCCCTTATCAACACTGGTATTGTGGATATTGTTTGCTGCATCGCTAACCCCCTTTGCCACTCGGGTTACGACCGAAACCCCATTCCCGAATATCTTTTCCCGTGGTCATCCACTGAGCGTAACCACCGAGAAACTACAGCAGTCTCTAAGCAGTGACTTACGTCCCTTTACCATCTATTTGGCCGCGGAAAAACCCAGCGGTAAAGACAGGAAGCGTTTGTTGCACGCCTTAAACGCCACCACCGATTACCTAACTAAAATACCTGAATCACGCCTTGTCTTGCCCGCCGCGATTGTACAAACGGTTTGTGATCAGCCGTGTCTCGTCGACACCACGAGTTCAAATCAATGGAAAGAGCTGATTGACGACAGCGGTGTGGTCCGAATGGATGTCTTCTTCTCATCACTCGATCAGGCACGGCAAAGGGAAATCGTCGCCTGGCTGGAAAATTTCGATCGTACCATGCTGGGTCATCACAAGCTGGTCTTCGATGGTCCCGGTTATCTCTATCCGGCGGTGGAATCGCTCGGTGTGTCGGGGGCGGTCAACGGCTTACTCTTCTCGCTCACCGGTGTGTTGCTGCTTCTCTGGCTGGTGTTTCGCCGAATCAGCCTTGTGGCCCCTGCTCTGCTTGTAACCCTGCTGCCGCTTTGGCTCGTTGTCGGCTGTATGGGAGTAGCCGGCATCGACTGGTCACTCGCCTTGCTGGGGGTTCCAGCCATGCTGTTCGGCCTCGCGATCGACGATTCCATTCATCTGCTGTGGCACCGCAAATCACCGGCATCGCTGAATCTCATCCTGCGTCGCAATGCCCTCAGGAGCGGTGCGGCGCTGACGACGACAACGGTGATGTTGTGTCTCAGTATAGCCACTTTGAGCCTCTCCTCACTTCAAGCCAACCAGGAGATAGCTCTTCTGCTGGCTTTCGGTATGGCCCTTGCCCTGCTGATGGATCTGACACTCCTGCCCGCAGCCATCAACTTGTTGAGACGCAAATCACCTCGATAACCGCAGTAAAGACTACCGCTCCTCCTGCACTTCTCCTTACCTCTATGGTTGCACCGGGCGCTGCGCTCGTACTGGCGCTCATGGCGTTGACGAGGGCTGAAAACACCCCGTCATGCGGTGTTTCGGCACCGTCCACGCTGTAGATCAGCGTTCTCAGCCCCGTCGAAGGTGTAATTCCCTCCGATGTGAAAGTGTTTCCGGCTGAACTGCCGCTGACCACCGCCCTGAATCGCAGATGATAGGTGGTACCCTGATGGGCCGCCTTGATCTCCTTGCGGTAGGTGCCCGCCACAGGAAAACCCTCACCAACACCGAAACTGCCGTTATTGAAACCATCGGCGCAAATACCGGCGTTGCCGAACAGCACCAGATCAGTGACATTCGGCGCATCTGCCGGATCGAGGCCGATGGCCGAAAGGCTTATCTCATCGGTGTTGTCGGATGGATTCCAAAAGCCGTCGAGACCGCACTTCTTGCGATAGATATTGCTGTCACTGCCGTTGAAGGGAACATCAAGATAGAGCAAGGTGCCTGACTCCAACGCAGTTCGCAAGGCAGAGATGGCGCTGGCGTCAGTCAGGATATCCTGCATCGGACATGGTGTGACACTGGAAAAGTCCGCGGTCTGCAGTACCAGATTGCCTGAAATGCTAGCGTTACCATCACCGGCGGAATCACCCCCACTATCGCCACCAGCGTCCCCACTATCACCTCCTGAGTCACCGCTGTCAGTAGTGGTTCCGCTATCACCATTGTCATTGTCATCATCACCCGGGCATCCACTTAATATAAGTGCAACAGAGAGCATCAAGAGCAGTTGCAGCAGCTTTTTCATCATCCACCTCAGCCTTAAGTCTGTGATTCAATGTTCTGTTTTTTTACCACTAACCCTACAAACCCTAGCATGGATTTTCAATTCTCCAACTCAATACATGACTGCGCCAGCCGATCCGCCCACCGTTCGGTGGGGAAGGCACAATACGGAATCCCTTGAAAGAATCCCGCCTTTTTCATAATCGCCCAGCTGAATGAGGGCAGGCCGATCAACGGGATATAGAGCGGGCCGAGCAACAGAGACTGTCGGTAGTGACCATACTCATGATAGAGCAGCGTGTCGCCGCTGGGTGTTGCCTGATAAAACAGAAAGGGCCCCAAACTGACACCACCCTGCAGCTTGTTATAACGTATGGCGCGTATCCCCTGCCATGCGCCTATATCTACTGCCTCCCTGTCCAGCAAGCCTCTCACCGTAACCAACCAACAACACCCCATCAGCGTCTGCGGCAGACACCATGTCCAGTTCAGCAGATTCGAGAGGTTTTTACCCATTCGTTATGAATTGTGTTGCTCAGCCCTTGAGCCAGAAACACAAACAGTAGTTAGATCGGAGGAATCGCCTCAGGCAATTCGGGACCCGTTGACACTGGTCCAATCGGCCCTAATTGAGCATAGCCAGGCGGTTGCGTTCAAACTCATGAAGAACCTTTTTCACGTAGTTTTGCGTCTCCGGGTAGGGCGGGATCGTATTTCCGTACTTGAACACCGCATTTTCACCTGCATTGTACGCCGCAAGAGCCAGTTTGATATCGAATTCAAACATCTTCAGCAGATCCTTCAAATACTGAGCACCGCCTTTAAGATTCTGTTTAGGGTCATAGGAGTCATTGACGCCGTAACGATTTGCGGTAGCCGGCATCAACTGCATCAATCCGCGTGCGCCCTTGCTGGATATTGCTTTCGGATTGTAGGCCGACTCGACCATCACCACCGCGTGCAGCAATCCCGGATGAAGATGGAGCTGTCGTGCAACACCATCGATTATCGGTGTCAGCTCAACCTTGTTTTTGCGCAGACGCGCCAAACTGTAGTTGCTTCGACTATTACGTTTCTTCTTCCCGCTACGCCACAACAGGCGATAGTTGCCCTTCATGGGCTTATCGGTGAAATGGATGCTGCCATCACTGCCCCGATACTTATAAATCTCTGCACTTACCGATATAGGCACGCAGAAACAGACTGCCATCAGGAGCAGCTGCCTCAATACATGCCTAGCGCTGATTGATCTTGGTTTCACGCAATCCTCGATCCTTTCCTATGTCGATCTAGGGCAATTGTCGGCAAAAAACGGTTAAACTTGAAATCAAATGATTCTCCGGTTCATGCGCCGCAACATTTTTTATATTTCTTGCCGCTGCCGCAGGGGCATGGTTCATTCCGGCCGACCTTCGGCTGGTGGCGTTTCTCGGTTTTCGGCGCCACAAGCCGGCCGTCAACAAAATACCAAACGCCGTCCTGTTTGAGAAAACGGCTGATTTCATGATGCGGCCTGACCATCCCCCCTTCTTTATAGGTGGCGATAAACTCCACACTCGCCTCTTCGTCGGCCTCTCCTCCACCTTGAACATCCACAATCTGCAGGCCCAGCCATACGGCATTTTCCGCCCATCGCCGTGTGGCTTCAATATCGTGATCATGACGATGATCCGGGTGCAGGGATTGGTGTAGGAACTCCGACTTTCTGGCGCCGAACGCGCTGTAACGTGCACGCATCAGTTTTTCGGCTGTATCCGCCTTTGCAGCACCCTCATGGATTGGTCCGCAACAGCTCTCATAGGCGACACCAGATCCACAGTAACATCCAGCCATGGTCTCCTCCGCATGAATATTTATTAAGCGGGAACAATAACATAGCGTCTCTTTAACACCAAGGGGCCGATAGCTTCGCCTGTGATTTGAGCCAAGATATCCCGCCACGACGGTCTTGTCGATAAACGGCTCCTGCTCTGGGCAACGGCGTTGCGTTACGGCAAGCGAGTGATCAGGGCCTTGTATCCTCTCTTCAGAACTAAAAAAAGGTGGGTGAACACCCACCTTGAAGGCCTCCATCATTGAGGCTGTAGACTGGAAAAACGGAACGATTCCACACTGAGTCCGCCTCTATTCAGTTAACCGGTATAGGCATTCTCTAAAACCATTCCAACGCAGCTGACTCTAACAGCATTCCATGACAATCTGATGACAGTGGGGAGTCGATAGGAATATTTGACCTGGAATCGAAATGATGGGGCTGGGATTAGAGTCCCATCTCTTTGATACGCTTCAGTAGACGTTTGACCGAGATGGGATATGCGGTTCCCAGATCCTGGGCGAACAGGGAAATGCGCAACTCCTCCAATCCCCAGCGGATCTCCTCGATGCGATCGTCAACCCGTCCACTCTGCCTGCATTGCTGATCCCACTGCTCCCATCGCTGTTGCAGATCCGCCATTTCATGCATGCGCTGCCGGTCTCGTGCCGCGGCATGGGTCAGTTTATCGAGCCGCTTCGAAATACCCTGAAGATATCTGGGGTAAGCGCTGAGCCGTTCATCCGGCACCTGTTGCAGAAAACCACGATAGACCAGACGCTCCAGCTGATGCTGCATATCCATTGCAGAGCTCATCCAGTTGACCTGGGTGATTGCGCTTATCGCTTTTCTGGTTTGATGGCTCAATTCCAGTATCTCCAGCAATTGTTGACAGCTGCTGTTCGCCTGCTGCATCAGCCCCCCCCGCCTGCTGCTCAGCCGCTCTTCAAAGCGCTTACCATCGCGAATCTCCGGGAGTTGGTTGAGAAATGTACGATCGACGATGAACGATACCAATTCATCTTCAAGATCCCGATGGTCTCCGTCTTTCCGATCTTTCTCCACCGCAGGCACCTTGGCGTAAAGCAGGCGCATCCGGTCGAGTTGGTCGAGGTTTTTACGCAGATACCGCATCTCCTTGGGCATTTTCAACATGATCAGCCGCCTCACCCCCTCCTTGTGGGAACGCAAGGCGCTGCTCTCGGCATCGAGCAGACGAATCGCCACGCTTTCTCCTTCATCCACCAGGGCAGGATAGCCCTGGAGCGTGATTCCTCCCTGTTCTATTCCCAACTGTTTCGGCAGCCTGTCGAAATCCCAATCCTTCAGACCGTTGCGTTCAAAACCGGGGGAGTTGAGATGCCGGTGCTGCGCCTGCGTCTGACCCGCATGCCGCCGCTTCATACCTGCCAGATCCCGGCCCTGCTCCAAGGTGGACCCACCCTGATCGACAACCCGCACCCGCATGCGCAAGTGAACGGGAATATCCTCCTCAGTCCATGCATCTTCGGGAATATGGACTCCGCTGAGCTGTTTCAATCGTTCTCCCAGTACCTGTATCAGGGGCCTGTCACTGCCCGGCGAATCGGCAAGACAGGCGTCGGCAAATTCGGGAACAGGCACGAATGAACGCCTTAGAGATTTAGGTAATCCGCGGATCAGAGAAATCACGCGTTCTCTCAGCAGTCCGGGCACCAGCCACTGCAGACGCGCCTCGGTGATCTGATTCAGTACATCCTGTGGAACAATCAGCGTAAGGCCATCCTGTGCACTCCCGGGATCGAACTGGTACTCCAGGGGCAGTCGCATACCATTGATATCGAGATGATCGGGAAACTGCTCACTGGAGATCCGTTGCGAACCGTCCCTCATCAGGTCGGACTCATCCATGTATAAGCGTTTCGACTGCTGCTTGGACTGCTGTCGCAACCATTTTTCGAATCCGGGTGCGGTTGAAATGCCCTCGGGTATCCGCTGATCGTAGAAACTGTAGATACGTTCTTCATCCACCAGAATATCCCGCCGTCTCGATTTGGCTTCCTGGTCATGAATGGCCTCGATCAACGCCTGATTGTGACGCCAGAAGGGCGCCCGAGTGTGAAAGTCCCCGTCCACCAACGCCGAGCGGATGAAAATATCCCTGGCGACCACCGGATCGATGGGTGAGAAATTGATCTTGCGGCGCGGAATCAGGGTGATGCCGAACAGGGCGACTTTCACATATCCGGCAACCTGGCCGCGCTTTTTCTCCCAATGGGGTTCAGAGTAGCTGCGTTTCACCAGATGTCCCGCCGCTTTCTCGACCCACTCAGGTTGAATCACCGCCAAGGTTCGCGCATAGAGTTTGCTGGTCTCCACCAACTCGGCCGCCATGACCCACTTCGGCTGCTTTTTGTAGAGAGCCGAGCCGGGATGGATGAAAAAGCGTGTATTCCGCGCCCCCAGATAATCATGGCTGTTGCTCTTTAAACCGATATGACTCAAAAGACCACTCAATAGGGCCCGATGGATCTCCTCATAGCCCGCCTCGGCACTGTTTTCACGCAGCCCCATCTCGTGCAGTTGTCCACGCAATTGCTGGTGTATGTCATGCCACTCCTGAGCCCTGTTCCAGGAGAGGAAATGCCGCTTGCACCAACGGTGAAATTTGTTTTTCGATAGATGTTTTCTCTGCGTCTCGACCTCCTCCCAGAGTGAAAGGTAACTCAGGAAATCAGACTGCTCATGACGAAATTTCGCATGGGCCTCATCCGCCAGCTGCTGCTTATCCACCGGACGTTCCCGCGGATCCTGCACACTCAGTGCGGCTGCAATCACCATTACCTCTTTCATACAATGGCTATGGGCCGCAGAGAGGAGCATCCTGCCGATACGCGGATCCACAGGCAGCCTGGCGAGCTGCTGGCCGAGACGGGTTATCCTGCGATCGCCGGCGACCGCGCCGATCTCTTCCAGGATCCGGTAGCCATCCTTGATGAGACGATGATCGGGGGGATCGATAAAGGGGAAGTCACTGATCTCCCCCAATCCAAGCAGTTTCATCTGCAGGATGACAGAAGCCAGATTGGTACGCTGTATTTCCGCTTCGGTAAAGGGACGACGGGCCTGGAAATCCTCTTCCGTGAAGAGGCGGATGCAGACCCCGGCAGCGAGACGGCCGCAACGGCCTTTGCGCTGATCCGCCGAAGCTTGGGCTATGCGCTCCACAGGTAGGCGTTGCACCTTGCTGCGATGACTATAGCGACTGATGCGCGCATAGCCGGTATCGATAACATAACGTATCCCCGGTACCGTCAGTGAGGTTTCAGCCACATTGGTGGCCAATACGATACGCCGGCTCGTATGGGGCTTGAACACCCGGTTCTGATCCTCAATGCTGAGTCGCGCATAGAGCGGCAGAACTTCGGTGGCGGGAAGTCTGTGTTTGCGCAAGGTCTCTGCTGTCTCGCGTATCTCCCGCTCGCCACTCAAAAAGATCAATATATCGCCCCGGTCGATCAGCGACAGCTCGTCAACTGCATCCACGATGGCCTGCTGTAGCGGGTCGTCGCGTTCGTTCTCCCCCCCCTCAACCGGCGGTCGGTATCGCACCTCCACCGGATATGTGCGACCCGAAACCTCTACGATGGGTGCATTATGGAAATATTCGGAGAATCTCTGAGGATCTATGGTCGCCGAGGTGATAATCAGTTTAAGATCGGAACGCCTGATGCACAGCTGTTTCAGATAGCCCAGCAGGAAGTCGATATTCAGACTGCGTTCATGGGCTTCATCGATTATCAAAGTATCGTATTGATTGAGATAGGGATCCTGCTGGATTTCAGCGAGCAGTATCCCATCCGTCATCAGTTTGATATAGCTATGGGGACCAACACGATCGTTGAAACGCACCTTGTAGCCCACCGCCTGCCCAGTGGTGGAGCCCAGTTCACTCGCCACTCGTGTTGCCAGTGTCCTGGCGGCGACCCGGCGCGGCTGTGTGTGACCGATATATCCCGACAGGCCAAGGTCGAGGTCGAGACAGATTTTGGGCAGCTGTGTCGATTTACCTGAGCCGGTCTCACCACACAGCACGACCACCTGATGATCCTGAATCAGCGCCTTGATCTCATCGACCCGCCTGCTGATAGGCAAAACCTCGGGATAAGTGACTTGTGGCTGATTCTCGCGGCGTTGCATCAGGCACTGCTGTGATGACCGAATGGAGTGCCAGAGCTTCATCAGCCCTTGTGAATAATCCCCCCCACCGGCTTCACGTTTCCTCAGACCGCGAAGTTGTCGATAGAGGCGATGCCGATCCCGCAGCATGCAATGCCTGATCTCTAACGGATCGGGAAAATCATTGAGAGTCGCGCTCACGATAACACTATGGAGGAGTTAAATGCTGCTAATATGTTGATGACATGATGGTCAAAAGCACCGGCCAGGCACCATGGGCTTTATCCAGACATCATGTGAATCGTACTTGGTTTTTGCATTCCCACGCTGGAACGTGTAGTTGGTAATGTGTTGGGTATCAATATACCACACCGACAAACGTTGAGTTCCTGTGCGGCAGGCCGCACCCTACACCTCTGGATTGGGTCCATCCGGATTATGATGGATTTGCAGCACCGCACGGTGGGATAGGCCCCACCGAATAGCAGCCGATTCGAAGTGAATTCAGCAGACTGTTAACAGGTTTGGATCAATGACCACCACCCTTCAGCACTGTCACCATACCTTCGATCGTATCCTTGGCATCACCGAAGATCAGTGATGTGTTGTCCTGATAGAACAGCAGGTTGTCGACACCTGAGTAGCCGGGATTCATGGATCGTTTGAGGAAATAAACCTGCTTCGATTTCGCCGCATCCAGTATCGGCATGCCGTAAATCGGGCTGGAAGAGTCTGATCTGGCTGCTGGATTGACCACGTCATTGGCGCCCACCACCAGCGTCACATCCGCAGTGGGGAATTCCGGGTTGATCTCATCCATCTCGAGGACATGGTCATAAGGAATATCCGCTTCGGCGAGCAACACATTCATATGTCCAGGCATACGCCCGGCTACAGGATGAATAGCAAACTTTACCGTCACATCCCGCTCTTCAAGTAGTTCCAACACCTCTTTCAAGGCATGCTGCGCCTGAGCCACCGCCATACCGTAACCCGGTACGATGATGACCTTGTTGGCATCTTCCATCCAGTAGATGGCGTCCTCTACCGAAGCTGACTTGACACCTTTCTCGGCAGCCATACCCACCGCACTGGGCACGCCATCCGACTCACTGCCAAAACCACCGAACACGACATTGATGATAGAACGGTTCATGGCCCGGCACATGATGAAGGAGAGAATGGCGCCCGAAAAACCGACCAAGGCACCGACAATGATCAGTAACAGATTTCCCAGGGTAAAACCCGTCGCCGCAGCAGCCCATCCTGAATAACTGTTAAGCATGGATATGATAACCGGCATATCCGCACCACCGATGGGAATGATCAGCGTAAAACCAAGTATGAATGACAGCAGGGTGATCAATACCAGCGAGGTCACACTTCCTGTCATGCCAAAGTGGACACCGAGTAAGACCGTAGCGATTGCGATAGCCGCATTCAAGGCATGCTGTCCCTTGAATTTTACCGGCGCCCCGCTTACCAATCCCTGCAGTTTTGCAAACGCCACCACTGAACCGGAGAAGGTGATCGCACCGATAATGATACCCGCCGATAACTCCCCCATCATGACCGGGTTGAGGGTGCCCGCGGCATCGTGGTTGAGATAGGTGCCGATAGCCACCAGCACCGCGGCCATACCCACGAAGCTATGCAGCGCCGCCACCAACTGCGGCATGGCGGTCATCTGCACGCGGGCAGCCAGTACCGTACCAATCACCGCGCCGGCGATTACACCGACCAGGATGAAGCCGTATGACTGCACTTCATGACTGAACAGGGTGGCCAGGATGGCTATGGCCATACCCGCCATGCCGAGATAGTTTCCGCGCCGTGCCGATGCCGGATGGGTAAGGCCTTTAAGCGCCAGAATGAACAGGATTGCTGAAATCAGATAGGCAATCGCTTGGGTATTTGCTGATATCTCCATCGGTCAGGCACTCACTTATCTTTTTTCTTGAACATGGCCAACATCCGGTTGGTTACCAGGAACCCACCAAAGACGTTGATCGAAGCCAACAATACCGCGACAAAGCCAAAAATCTCAGCAGCGGTACCTGCTGTCTCCAGGCCGGTCACCAACAGGGCACCCACGATGATGATCCCCGAAATAGCGTTGGTCAGCGCAACCAAAGGTGTATGCAGCGAGGGGGTTACCCCCCATATCACCCAGTAACCGATAAAGCAGGCAAGAACGAAAACATATAATGCAACCAGTGTGTCAGGCATGGGATCACTCTCGTATAGGTTGTTTTTGTGACATGGAGCTGACTTAAGACTCGGATCTCAGACGCATAGCCTTGGTGACCTCATCTTCCTCAAGATCCTTCAGCTCCAGGCCGCCTTCACCCTTCTCCACCATGATATTGAGCAGATTCATGATATTTCCACCATAGAAGGCACTCGCATCAGAAGCCACCATGGAGGGGTAATTGATATGACCGACAATCGTCACACCATGCTTTACAACCACCTTGTCGGCCTCGGTCAAGGGACAATTGCCACCTGTCGCCGCTGCCAGGTCGATCACCACCGAACCGTCACGCATATTCTTGATCACTTCCTCGGTAACCAATACGGGTGCTGGACGGCAGGGAATTAAAGCGGTGGTGATAATGATATGCGCCTTGCTCAACTCATCAGCAAGGGCTTGCTGCTGCTTCGCCTTGGCCTCTTCCGATAACTCCTTGGCGTAGCCGCCCTCACCGGAGCCGCTCTCGCCGATATCGAGTTCAATGGCCTTGGCTCCCAGGGATTCGATCTGCTCCTTGGTTTCCGGACGTACGTCATAGGCAAGCACATCAGCCCCCAGTCGTCTTGCGGTTGCAATCGCCTGCAGGCCTGCGACACCAGCACCCAATACCACCAATCTGGCCGGCTTTGCCGAACCTGCCGAGGTCATCATCAATGGCAAGAAACGTCCGTAGTGGAGTGCGGCTTCAATCACTGCGCGATAACCCGCGATATTGCTTTGCGAAGAGAGGGCATCCATAGCTTGTGCTCTGGATATTCTGGGAACTCTCTCCATCGCAAGATAGACGATCTCTTTCTCCAGAATCGTATTCAGCGTTTCATCGAGCTCGCAGGATTCGATATGAGCGATCAGTATCGACCCCTTGGGGAGTTCAGCGGCCTCGCTCGCCGAAGGCTTACGCACACGTACCAGGATGTCGGCATTCAATGCATCTTCGGGAGCGACTATCTCAGCACCTGCGTCCCGATAATGTTCATCAGTATAATCGGCGCTTTCGCCGGCGCCCGCGGAAACCTTGATAGTAAAACCTTTATTAATCAGTTTCTTGACGATTTCCGGAGAAAGGGCGACACGCCTTTCCCCAACCGCTGTTTCTTTCAATAGGCCTATTTTCATCGTTTTTCTACTCAGCCAAATTTAGGTCGTATTAGCACTTTGTCGAGCGCGCATCATTATCCAGACTAATGCCTTGATTCACAAGATTAGACAAATGTCACAATTCCTGCCTGCCCCGGATTCCCCTGAAACAGATAGTCGCCCCAGAATAAATAGTATATTTCCTTTAATAACAGAATGTTAGATATACTTTAAATGACTGATTTCAGCTATTCTACATTTCCCTCATCTAACAAAACCGGCTAAAAGCTGGCGGGAAGAGAATATATGTTTTGGGAATATTTTCACATTTTTGTCAATCAGATAACAGCTTTGGATGCCGAAACAGGGGCTGAACGGTAATTTTCCGGTAAGAATCATGCAACTCACTCTCGTTTGCTCCCATTCAGCTGCTATCGAGAATGGTGGCAAGAGAGATACTGGCGGTAAACAGTCGCCCCCGGTAATTGCAGAAAACCGTCAGAAGTAGGCATATAACAAACGGATGTTATCTATTCGGATTGGTTATTAATAATAAGTACCGTAGTAATTGTCACCTTTGACTTCCCGACTCTTGTTAAGCACCAAACCGACTGCCTTGTCGCTGTCCAGGCGGCTCAGCGTATCCTTGATCGCTTCAACAGGTGTCCCTCCAGCTTCAACCACCACCAGGACCTGCCCCATGTGCTGGTTTAGTACGATCGATTCACTGGTTGACAGCATGGGAGGAGAATCGAATATGATGATCCGGTCCTGATACCTTACAGCCACTTCATTCAGGAACTCCTCCATCTCTTTGCTGGCGAGTAGCTCCGTCGACTTTTCCGAGCGTTTTCCGGCAGAGATTACTTTTAGCCTTGGGATTTGTGTTTCGAGTATGACATCACCAACGGTACAGCTTTTATCTTCAAGCAGATCGATAAGTCCCTTTTCCTTTTCGATACCAAGCAGCGTACTCAAGGAGCAGCGCAATACATCACCATCAATCAGGAGCACGGTCGAATCGAGTTCCGTAGATATACTCAATGCAAGATTCATTGCGGTAAATGTTTTACCTTCCGACGGCAGTGAACTGGAAATGGATATCAGATTGCCGTGCTCTATCGGCGCCGCACCCTTACCCAGGGCGTTCATAATAACCGGGCGCTTTATAATTCGATACTCTTCAGAGAGTTGCTTGTTGCCGGAATGGGGTACGATATATCCCACTCGAGACAGTGATTCGTAGTCCAGATGAATCTTCTTGGCACTACTTCTCGCGACAGGCTCCCTGCTGACGGGAATAGTGGGTTCGGCAGATTGCTGTCCACCCGCAGCAGGTTTGACAGACGCTGTTTGCTCCAGTACCGGTTTGGCTTTTTCTATCGTTTTATCACGATTTGTAACAACCGTTGTCTTGGCTGATTCGTCCGCATTCCCTTTATTCGATTTGGTTTTTGCTAAACGCTCAATGGCTTTCTCAATGCTGCTCATCTAAACCGCTTTCCTGTGATTGATGGGTATTAAAACCATGTTTCCGGGATAATCAGTACGTCTCCAGGCATCATTTTAACATTAGCAGATATATCCCCATCTCTGATCAAATCGTCAAGGCGGACTCGATACTCTGTGGTTTTTCCGTTTACCTTCCTGACCACCTTTGCTTTGTTACCCGCTGCGAAATCAGTCAAACCGCCCACAGCGATAATGACATCGAGCAAGGTCATTCCATCCCTGTAGTTGATCGACTGCGGTTGAGAAGCCTGGCCGACGACACGAACCTGTTCAGTATACCGACCCACAAACTCTGTCACGCTGACCGTCACTTTCGGTGATTTAACGAATTTGGAAAGTTTGGCTTCAAGGGTTCTGGCCAATTCAGTCGGCGTTTTTCCACTCGCAGGCAGATCCTCCACCAGGGGGGTGGTAATCATGCCATCCGGACGGACCACCACCTGAGTTGAGAGCTCGCTGTCTCCCCATACGAAGACATTGAGCGTGTCTCCGGGTCCGATCACGTAAAGCGGTGAATCCGGCCCAGCCACTGTGGTGGGGACCTGATTTTCTGGAGATGTCATCTCGGGTGGGCTTGCACATGCCGCCAGCATGATTGTTGAAAGAACCCAGAGAAAACCTAGTATTTTCTTGTAACCTATTGATAACATATTGCTTTCCTGATATCCAATGATGTTAACTCGAACTATTTTAACCCTTAATTTGAGATATCTCACTCAAAAGCTTCTTTGCCTCCTCTGATTCGGGGAAGTCCGCATGGTCTTTGCTGAGCGTCACCAACACCTCTTTCGCCGCTTTCACATTGTCAGACTCTGCAAGCATAACAGCATAATGATAAAGAATAGACGGGTCTGAGGCCGTATCCATAATCGGTGACAATATTTTCAAAGCCGTAGCCGTGTCTCCCGATTTATGAGTCAACCAGGCATATGTATCCACTACCGACTGAGTGGCGTTTCCCGAAATTTCATAGGCTAGTTTCGCTTGTTCAAGCGCTTTTTGAGGGTCCAGATCAAAATTTAGCAGCGCAGAATTGTTGAGGGCCACAATATTACGCGGGTTCACCTCCAGCAGATCACTATATAATTTAAGTGCTGCATTCATTTTCCCCATCGTCTGATAGACGATCGCCAGCGCCAACTGTACCTGCTGATTGTTCTTATGAGATCTCTTCCAGCTGGTCAGCAGGTTGATCGCACTCATCGAATCTTTGTTCTTGATATACAGATCTGACAGCTGCTGTATCAGGATAAAGGGGGATTTGGGTGTGGCATGCGCTTCCAGGCTGTTGATCGCTTTATCTATATCTCCCCTTGCTTCATGGTAGTTGGCTTGAAGCGTCACACCCACAAGCCTGGTGTTATCGTTATCGAGCAGTTGCTCTATTATCGTTTCAACCTGTTGATAATTCCTATCCCGCAACTCCAATTTGTAACGCAACAGTTTGCCTTTAACCGAAAATGGTATCTTACTATCCAGCTTTTGCAGGGTGGTTCTTGCAGCCTCTAGGTCACCTCTCTTAGTCTGCAGATCGGCCAGTTGCAAATAGGCCATCTCACTGTCCGGATTATCATCCAGCAACTTTTTAATGGTTGACTCTGCCTGATTATAGCGGCCTGTCTGCTGATCGATCATGGCAAGCAGTGATATGATGGCTGGGTTGTCACTCTGCCGAAGCTGCTTGTCATCAAGATAAACTGCGGCCTTATCCGGCTGTTTCCTTCTTAAGTAGTATCTGGCCAGAATGACCCGAGGCAGCCATGAATCCTTACCCGTTTCAACAGCTTTTTCCAACCATGCCAGCGCCTCTTTTTGACTGCCCGAACGTTCGCTGATCTGTGCTAGCAGCATCATCGCATTGACATTGCCCGGTTCTCTGGCAAGGACCAGATTGAGCCTGTCGCTTCCAGCCATCAAACGACCATCCTCAAGATCCATCCTCGCCAGCGCCAACTGGCCAGGGATAAATTCGGCACTTTTATCGACTGCATCAGCTAAGTACCGCCTTGCATAGTTTCTGTTCCCCGAATTGAGTTCTATCATGGCCCGCAGATAGAGATATCCAGGACGTTCACCCTCACGTGTCAGAAGCTGATCAGACAGTTTCCGCGCAGAGTCGAAATCCTGTTTCTTGATATATGAAAGGATCAATAGCGTATCTCTGTTCGATGACTCTCCTTCCCACTTGTCCTCCAACTCGGATATAGCCTCATCGACTGACCCATGATTGATATAGAGTCGAGCCAGTTCCTCACGAATGCGGGTGTCACTGGGATTTACATGCGCAGCCTTTTTTAGAAACTCGATCCCCTTGGAATACTCCCCCGATTGACTGGCTGCGAGACCAATCATGGTCAATATCTGATCATCATTGCTGTCGGTTCCGCCAGATTCAAGTAAAGCCAGGGCCTCTTTCGGTTTATCCAATCGTAACTTGATTTCACCAAGAAGCTTTCTGGCCTGTAGATGGGTTGGCACCTGATTGACATATCTCGTCAGCAGTATATTTGCCTGTTCCAAATTGTTTTCTGAAAAGTGCAAAGCGCCAAGCAAAAGGGTTGTCGGCAGGTGATTGGGCATAACTGAATGCGCTTGAGACAACTTGGTAACTGCACTCTCATAATCCTGCTTCAAATAATCATACAAACCTGAGAGATAGGCAACATATGGATTTTTTTTGTATTGAGCCTCCAACTCTCGAATATATATACCGCTCTCATCTAATCTCTTCAGGTGAAAAAGCAAATGGATCAGATTGACTTTGATTATATACGCATCTTGTTTGGGATCATCTTCGTCTATCAGTGACATCGCACCCTTCAACAGTTCAACCGCCTTACTGTGACCCTCCAGTTTTACATGCAAAGATCCCAGGTCACGCCATACCTTATAGTCCTTTTCATCTATCGCCAGTGCACGCTGTAAATATTCCAACGCCTCAGTATCATCGCTCCTCATACCTGCCGCTTTCGCCAACGATCGCAATGCAGTGACACTTTCCGTATCCTTCTCAAGCATTTTTTCGGCAAGTACCGTTCCCTTCTCCAGCTCTTCCTCACTGAGATAAGAGTGAGAGACAACACCCCACACCCTCATAGGTTCTATGCTGTCAAATCCCCCTTTTTCGTACGCCTCTACAATCTCTTTATGTTTCCCCTGCAACTCCCAGGAAGACATTAAGATCAGCTGCACATCGGCCGTAGGCGACTTGTTGCCTAAAACTGTTTTTATCTCTTTTTCAGCAGAAATCCCATCGCCTTTTTTCAAGTAATTTCTGGCCAGTAATTGTCTGGCATCGGTATTTTCAGAGTTATTCTGAAGTATTTGCTTGAGCTCAATAATCGCTTTCGAATAGTTTCCTCTTTCATAACTGGCTTTAGCAGAAGCCAAGGCTTCACTGTCATCTTTACCGACTGTGCATGCGGACAGCATAAGCTGCAGCACGATTACAGATAGTAATACCCAAAGGTTCGATTGTCTTACGTTATTCACTGCCCTTACCATTTCAGAACCACCATCTAATGCAGTCGTATTGAAAATACTCTGCAACTCCGGAATCGATCTATTTTAGACCGTATTTATTCACTAGGTCATATAAGGTTGGTCTGCTGATTCCCAGTAGATCGGCCGCCTTTGATACATTTCCACCAACGAAGCTCATAGCCCGTATTATCGCTTTTGCCTCTGCCTGCTCCCTGACCTCTCTCAAATTGACCGGCATCACATCCTCGCTCCCTTCGGTCAATTGCAGTTCACTGGGAGTAATCATTTGGTCATCAGCCATAACCACAGAACGTTTTATTCTGTTTTCAAGCTCTCTGACATTCCCTGGCCAGCTATAGCCCTCGATGGCTTTCAATGCTTCCTTAGTGAATCCGCTGACTTTCGAAGTATTCTGCTTCGCATATTTTTTTAAAAATGACCAAGCCAGCAGCACTGCATCACCCGCTCGCTCTCTTAGTGGTGGAATATTGATAGAGATTTCACTGATTCGGTAATAGAGATCCTCGCGAAACTCACCCTGCGCTATTTTCTCTTCCAAATCCTGATTGGTTGCACAGACCACCCGGACATCCACAGGTATTTCCTCCCTACCGCCAATCCTCTCGATTACCCTTTCCTGTAGAAAGCGCAGCATCTTCGCCTGCAAACCCATGGGCATATCGCCTATCTCATCAAGAAACAGGGTTCCCCCATTTGCTGTCTCAATCTTTCCTACCGTCCTTTTCGAGGCACCCGTAAAAGCACCTTTTTCATAGCCGTAAAGCTCGCTCTCCAAAAGATTTTCCGGTATCGAAGCACAGTTTATAGCGGCAAATTTCTCTCCTCCTCTGTCGCTCAGGGCATGGATGGCCCTGGCAAGCACCTCTTTACCGGTGCCACTTTCGCCCAGTAGAAGTGCTGTTATATCCGTCGGGCTTATCTTCTCTATTATCCTGCATATTTCCAGCATTTCCGGACTGTTTGCGATAACGCCATCCAGTGGTGAATTGCGTTGCATGTTATGGAGCCTGCGATTCTCATCTTCCAGGCCATATACATTGAATGCGCGTTCGATGATAACCCGCAATACATCAGGGTCTATCGGTTTCTGGTAAAAATCATAGGCGCCCAATTCGATAGACTTCAGGGCATTCTCACGATCGTCATTACCCGTCACCACTATGACTTTTGTTTGAGGAATTAAATTCAACATTTCCTGCAATGTGGCGAATCCCTCGCTCACATTGGTCGGGTCGGGCGGCAAACCGAGATCAAGGGTAACCACAGGCGCTGATGTCTTCCTCAGACAGTTGATGGCACTCTTCCTGTCACCGACGATATGCACCTCATATCCGTCAAAACTCCATTTGAGCTGACGCTGGAGTCCCGGATCATCCTCAACTATTATCAGCGATTTCATCTGGTTACTAGCTTTACTCACAACTACGCCTCTGCCGTGGTCGATATGTGATTATTGATTGCTTGTCCCGCAACCCCAAGCGGTATACTGATCTCGAATTTGGTTCCAACACCCTTAACACTCTCCACCTTCATCTTGCCATTCAGGGAATTCACGTACTCCCTGGTTTCATAGACGCCAATTCCCATCCCGGCATTTCCTTTTGTCGTTTGAAACGGCCGAAACAACCTTTCCTTAATGAACAATGCATCCATCCCAACCCCATTATCCTCAATCGTAATCACTGCATAGTTGTTGTCCCGGTCCACGGTCACACCGACCTTACCATCTTCCTGCGACGCTTCCTGTGCATTTTTTATCATATGCACCATGATGGCGGTGAAACGATCCTTATCGGCGATGATTTTCAAGAAACTGGCGTTGATCGTAAGTCGAGGCTTAGGCATATAGGCATAAAGTTGATTAACAGCCTGCGCAACCGATTCTTCCACATAAAATTCTTTTGATTTTGTTGATTCGAACCTTCCCTGCCTCAACTGGGTAAGCAATCGTCCCATTTTACTGACTGCATTGCCAATCGTTTTAACCGCATCATCCATAAATTCAGGATTGTTTTTATGCCGTTCGGCATTCTTTACCACCAATTCCAATTGGGCAATCAGGTTTTTCAGGTCATGTACCACAAACGCCGAGAGCCTGTTGAAGGCCTCGAATTGATTGGCCTGATTCAATGCCTCCGAGGTTTGTAACAATGCAAGATAACTGCCCGCCTGCTTCGCCGCAGCCTTGAGGAGATCCCTGTCCTCCCAATTGACCGATTTGTTTAGCTTTGGCTGTGTCAGTAAGACAAAGCCAAGAAGCTGTTCGTGGTGTTTGACGGGTATGATCAACCAGGCATTGTCAATAGCGATAAACTGGTCATCAAGCTTCAGGCTTTCATAACGCTCCGGGAACTGTTTGTATTCATTGACGTCGACAATCCAGTCACTGTTGGAAAAATATGTCACCAATGAATCACTTGAATCGAATAGAATATTGTTTGCTGACACTTGCCAGTGACTGACACACTGGTAACTGCCAGCATTATCCGACATCCAGAGGTATCCCCCACCTGCATCGATCGATTCAGAGATCGCCTGTATCACCCGAATACGGATCTCCTTACCCCCTCTACCGTTGGAGAGTGTCTGCACAACCCGCAACCACTCATCACGCCAGTCATACTTGTAGCTGAAGAAGTGCTTGTTGACAAAGACCTTTAACTTTGAGCGCAGGCTACCCGAAAACAATACCGTGATGAGAAAGATGACACTTGCGAATACAAAGGCAACCTGAGTCGCCTTACCCCAACTTCCCCCGTAAAAGCGGATGTAGTAGCCAACCGCCGCCATCGTCACCAGGTAGCCCCCTGCGGCGATGATTGTGGTGGCATGAAATACCACCTGTTTCGAGACAAAGACACGCACGGACCAGCTGGGATTTCTTGTTGCCGCAATCGCCACAAAAGGTACAGCGAGCGCACTGGTGAGTCCCCTCGCCTGCCACAGTGTGGTATCCACCCGATTGAACAACAATGCTTCAGCGTAAAGGAAAAAATCGTACACAAACAGGACACCCATCCCGAGATAGAGATATTTGACAGCCCAACGCATCTCAGGTCTTGTGCTGCGATAGAGTTGTTCGATCAGGGTCAGTCCGGTTATAGAGAATCCCAGATAGCCTACCAACGGGTAACTTGCAAAGCCCTCTGGACGAATCGGCACAGGGAAGAGCTGGGATATCGGCTCGACCACAATCATTACAGTTGATCCGATGAGTATGGCGATTGGAATGTAAGCCAGATTCCGTAGGTTGTTGCCGCAGGCCTTTTGCAAATTAAACAGTAGGCGGAAAAGGAAAACGAACCATGCAATGTTTCTTGCTATCTCTAAGGTTTGATAGGCGGTTCTGGTAAGGACGGATTCGTCCACCTGCAAAGCAACAGCCGACAGCGCCCAGCATGCTGTGGTCACGGAAGCCGTCAGCAAATAGATCCCCTCTATTCGCCCGCGCCAGCTGGTCACAAGCATCACACTGAAGAGCAGGAACAGTGTGGCCGATATGGCATAACCGATGATTCCGATACTCAAGCAGCTAATCCTCTATAGCGATTTCCACACAGACATGCAAATGAACTTTTTACCTGCATTGGTGTACGTATTATCCTGAATACTTAATTTGTACATTCATTTACAGTCACCCTGTACAAACAGGTGAATGCATTATTATTCAATAAGTTAACAATAATAGTGATTATCAGGATAGGCAATGGCCCATCAATAGTATATGGGATGGTGAACTGATTCACCTCTTCGAACCGGATTTACAGATGAATCTAGATTCCATAACGGATTCCCTCGATAATAACCCACCATCATTACAGATATATTTTTTGCGGATTTGAAACCATGATATTAGATGCAGCACATAGTGTAACTCCCTCCTTGCCGGCCCAAGCCAAAAAAACTGGATATAAAACAAGAAATTATTTGAAACTCAAGGGCTTCACCCTAATAGAAGTGATGGTTGTCGTAGTCATACTCAGCATCCTCGCGGCAATTGTCGTACCTAAGATCATGGACAGGCCAGAACAGGCCCGAATCACCAAGGCAAAGAGTGATATCCGTGCATTGGAGGCCGCTCTCAATCTCTATCGACTCGACAATATGATATATCCCACAACCGATCAGGGCCTTGAGGCTTTGGTTAGCAAGCCAACTGATTCACCGGAAGCGAGGAATTGGAAAGAGGGTGGATATCTGGATCGATTACCCGTCGATCCCTGGGGTAATCCCTATCTCTTTCTCAATCCGGGCACCCATGGCGTGATCGATATCTACTCTGCGGGGCTTGATTCCCAATCGGCCGATGACGACCTAGGGAACTGGAATCTGGAGTGAAGGTAAGCCACTCAAACACCACCGCAGACAACCAGCGAGGATTTACACTCATAGAGGTGATGGTGGTAGTCGTGATCATCGGCATCCTGATCAACTTCGTCACACTCTCTTTGGGCCGCAGTTCGCCGCAAGACCAGTTAAAGACGGAGGCCCAGCGGCTATCCAATCTGATCGGGCTGGCAAGTGAAGAGGCCCTATTGAGATCAGTCTTGATCGGGGTTGATATCAGTGAGGTAGAGTATGGCTTTCTGCGCCTGGAAGAGGGATCATGGCAACCAATGGAGGATAACCTGTTTCGTTCACGTCAGTTACCGGAAGGCATGGAATTCAGTATTGCCTCCTCGCAGCAATCCGGAGAGTATGATGAGGAGAACATTCCTGAGATCATTTTACTCAACAGCGGTGAGATGACCCCCTTCGAACTAAAGCTGAGTTCCGACCGGCTAGAGAGCTACTACAGGCTGACTGGCAGTGAGATGGGGGAGCGCACACTCGATCATGTCTCGCCCTTTTAATCTTTCCCGCACCGGCGCAATCCAGGCTCATAACCCAAGAATCCGGGGCTTTACCCTGCTTGAGATCCTTATCGCCTTAGCGATACTGGCAATCGCATTCGCTTCGATCATCACGGTTGCAGCCAGCCAGTCCGTCAACGTCGGTTATTTAAGGGACAAAACCCTGGCGCACTGGGTGGCGCTGAACCAGATCACCGAGTTACAGGTTGGCAACAAGTGGCCGGCAACCGGGAAACAGCAGGGCGACGAAGAGATGGGCCTGACTAAATGGCATTGGCAACGAACCGTCAGCAAAACCCCGGATGACCGGGTTCGCAAGGTGGAAATAGCCGTGTTTCGCAACAGGGGGGATGATGAAGCTGTAACGCGGCTTGTGAGTTTTCTGCCCCAACCGATTTAAGTATGCAATATGAACAACCACCCTCCAAGTCACGGTTTTACTCTGCTGGAACTACTGATCGCCATAACGATCTTCGCTATTCTCGCGACATTCGTCTATTCGGGCCTTAAGGTTATCCTCGACACGGAACACCAGACCAGCCGGTACGGTCAACGCATCGCCAAGCTCCAACTCGGACTCAATCTGATGCAGCGGGATATTGAACAGTTAGTGGGTCGACCGGTGCGCGATCAATACGGTGATCAACAGCCTGCCCTGAAGAGTGGCGGTATATCCGGCATCCTGTTGGAGCTTACCCGCGGGGGCTTTTCCAATCCGATGCAGTTGTCACGCAGCAATCTTCAGCGTGTCGGCTACGTCCTGGAAGATAACACCCTCTTCCGTCTCACCTGGCCTACCCTGGACAGACCCCGGGAGAGTGAACCTCACCGGCAAAAACTGATCGAAGAGATCTCGTCGCTGGAACTGATCTATTATGATAAGGCATTGCAGGAGAAGCGGGAATGGCCACCCCGGACAACCGGGAAGGCGGACGAGGATCCAAGCCTACTGCCGGTCTCTATCGAGCTGAAGCTGGAACTCGAAGACTGGGGTACGATTCGGCGACTGTTCCGTGCGAAACAGCCAGTACCGGTTGAGAATGGTTAAGGTCACATGCCAGGTATAACCGCTCACAGATCGATGCATGAAAAAGGTGTTGCCCTGATCACCGCCATCATCGTCGTTTCGATCGCCTCCATCGCTGCCGTGGCCATGACCCATGAACTGCAGTTGAACATTCGCCGCAGCAGTAATATTTTCGCCGCCGACCAGGGCTATCTCTTTACCCTGGGCAGTGAAGCCTGGTCGCGGGGAATGCTGATCAGGGACCTAAACAATAACAAGCAGGATGGAAACTACGACGGTCTTGACGAAGACTGGGCTCAGGAACTTCCGCCAACCCCTGTCGAGGGTGGTCAGGTACAGGCGGTCACAACCGATTTGCAAGCCAGATTCAACCTCAACAATCTCTATCTGAAGATGGACGCGAGCGATGAGGATAAGCAGTTAATTGCTGAAAATTTAGCCCTTTTCCAGCGTCTTCTGGTGATTTTGGAGTTACCCGAGTCGATTGCACAAGCCACTGCTGACTGGTTGGATGAGGATGTCAAATCGCTCTACCCCGATGGTGCGGAAGATATGGAATACCTCAATTTGGATCCACCCTACCGTACCGCCAACGGAGCTATGGCCAGCCCAACCGAACTGAGGCTCATCAAGGGCGTGGACCGGGAGGTGTATGAGAAGCTGGCCCCCTATATCATAACCCTGCCGGAACAGACCAAAATCAATGTAAACACTGCCGATGCATTGATCATTCAGGCATTGGTTGAAAACCTGAACGAAGCAGATGCAGAGCAGTTGATCAGTGACCGGGAAGATGACCCGTTCAAACAGCCAAGTGTATTTATAACGAGACTAAAAGCACTTTTGGATGAAAATAAAGTAAACTCTCAAAAAGTAACCTCGTTAATCTCTGTTGAGAGCCAATATTTTCAAATGGAGACGGTTGTCCGGATGGAAAGCAGTAGCCAAAGATTAGTCAGTCAATTGTATAAGGGTGAGAAGGACGTTGTTGTCGTTTCCCGGACCCTCGGAGCTTTCTAATGGCTGAACGCCTGGTAGTTCAGTGCCATGACAGCGACTGCAGCAAGGTCAGTTGGCTGGTCAAGGGCGGCGCCAATCCGCAACCGGCCGAAGGGACCCTGGCGGATGCGGCGAAATTGGCGAAGGGCCGACGAACCCTGGTTTTTATTCCCGCCACCGAACTGCTCATCACCGAGGTCCGGATCCCGACCAGAAACCGGCAGCGTCTGATTCAGGCGATACCATTCTCCCTTGAGAATGAATTGACCGAGGATGTCGATCAGCTCCATTTTGCCGCAGGCAATATCGACAGCGATGACATCACCCCTGTCCTAGTCATCGCCAGGCAGAGACTGGACCACTGGCTGGAGACCCTCGAAACAGCGGGAATCGAACCTATCGCCATCTATGCCGATCTGCTCTCTCTACCCTATGAGAGCGGTGCCTGGACCCTCTATCAGGATAGCCGGATTCTGAACGTCCGCACCGATAGAACAAGGGGCTTCAGCGCCGACGCCGTCAACGGCGAGGCATTACTCAGGCTTGCCCTGCAGCAAAACAGCGAGCATCCGCCCGGCAAGATCGATCTCTTTCAATCCCCTGATTCCCAGGACCTGGTCGATCTTAACCAGTTCGACGGCGACTATGAAATCAGTACGAAACGACTCGATGCCCATGCCGAGTTGACCACTCTGCTGGCCGATAATCTGATCGATAAACAACAGATCAACCTGCTTCAGGGTGATTATCTGCGCGTCGACAAGCTGACGCTGCAATGGAAACGCTGGCTTCCCGCCGCCGTGCTGGCAGCGGTATTCATTGGTCTCACCCTGCTGATGAGCATCCAGCAATACCGCCACTACGAACAACAGAGCGCCGCACTCGACAAACAGATCAGAGAGACCTTTCAACAGGCCTTCCCGGAAGTAAAACGCATCGTCGACCCGAAGGTGCAGATGGAGCAGAAACTGAAGAGCTTGCGCCAAGGAGATTCCGGCAGTTTCCTGCAATTCACCAGCCTCTTCGTACCGGCCGCTTCGGTAATAAAAAGCAGTCCAAACACCACCCTGGAAAGCATAAGTTTCCGGGATGGCAAACTCGATCTGCAATTGATCATCAAGGAGCTGCAGGCATTGGAGAATTTGAAACAGACTATCGAGGCAAAAAAACTCGCGGTTGAGATCCGCTCGGCAAATGCCACCGGCAACCAGGTCACTTCACATCTACGTATCAGTGGAGTGAATCCATGAAGGAGTGGTGGCAGTCAAAAACACCCCAGGAGCACATGGCCCTGATTATCGGTGCTGCAGTCATCTTACTGCTGCTTGTCTATCTGCTGTTGTGGCGCCCGTTCAATCAGGCCCTGGACAAGAAGGCACTGCTGGTTGAGAGTCAACAGCTCACGCTGAACTGGATGCAGGACAACCTCGATCTGGTCAAAAACCTGCGTAGCCAACAGCGGGGAAAAGGCACCGGCAGTAATGAGGCACTGCTCACCCTGGTTGATAGAACGGCAAAGAAAATCCGACTGAGACAACAGATCCAGCGCATTAAACCCCAGGGCGACAATGCCGTTCAATTATGGATCGAAGAGGCTCCATTCGACACCATCATCAAATGGCTGGGTCAGCTGACGCAAACCCACGCCATCGAGATCGACTCCCTGACGATCGATAGACAAGACAAACCTGGACTGGTCAATGCACGACTGGTCCTGCAGCGGGAAGGGGGATCTTGATGCGCTGGTGGAGTTTTCTATTGATCGGCTTGGGTGGTTACCTGATTTTTCTGCTTGCGGGAACCCCGGCACAACACATAATAGGCTGGGCACTGGCCGAGAACGGTAAACTGCCCTTCTCTTACACAACCATTAAAGGGAGCTTGTGGCGAGGTAAAATAGAAGCCATCAATTATAAGGGAGTGCCCCTTGACAAGATTAAGTGGCGCTTCGCACCGAGCGGTCTGCTTCTCGGCAGGATAAGTTTCGATCTTGAACTGCGGCACATGAATAACAAAGTCGATGCGAATGTAGCCCGCTCCCTGGGTGGTATCCAACTGAAGAATGTAGAGGGTCAACTCCCGGCATCGATGATTACCGACATGACGGACCTAAACCAGATCAGTGTTGAGGGGGATGTTGAACTCAATCTGAGTCATGTCGACATCGAGACTGAACGCGTCACCTCGGCTGAAGGAGAGATCATATGGCTTAATCCGGCTCTGCTTCGCCCCTTCAGCCTCAAGGAGGGCAATCTCAAAGCTGATGTGACAACTGACGATAACGGCAATATCAATATCAATATCAATGACCTGGGCGGGGGCACATCGGTGGATGGTGAACTGAGTCTCAGTAACGAAGGAAACTATATTCTGAACGGCGCGATCAAACCTGGCGCGGGATCGGACCCCGGTTTGAGCAGCGCATTGAAGGCCGTTGCTAAAAGCCAACCCGACGGTAGTTATCGATTCAGTTTCAGCGGTAGTCTGTAGGTATTTTCTGTGATCGGGTGCAACTAACGAGGCCGATTCAGGCCTGTATGCCAACGCCCCATCATCTGCTAATATATAATGCATTATATATTTACCATAAACCCATGATGAATAAAGATTTTCACCATCCACATCTGATCCTGCCCCAAATCACCCACCCGCAGGTGCCGCGATTCGGGTGCAAGACTTCGATGGAACCGATTCAACAATGAGTATTTTGCCAACCCTTTTCATGGATAGACAGCACCCGCGCACCGGCCTGTTCTCACGCCTTGCCCTCATGCTGTGCACCATCGCCCTGCTCAACCTTTCGTGGATCCCACTTGGCCATGCGGAACAAATTACCCTCAATCTGAACAATGCCGACATAGAGGCCCTGATCAAGACCGTCTCCGAACACACCGGAAAGAACTTCGTCATCGATCCCAGAGTGAAGGGGAAAGTGACGGTCATCTCAGCCCACCCGATGGATCGCGATGAGTTCTATCAGGTGTTCCTATCGATCCTCGAAGTGCATGGTTTCTCAACCATCCCCAGCGGCGATGTGATCAAGGTGGTCCCCGACGTGAAGGCCAAACAGGGCGGGATCCCCACGGTCAACGCTCTCGGACAATTGCCTGGGGATCAGATCGTCACCCGCATCATCCAGGTCAAGAATGTCACCTCCGCGCAACTGGTACCGATCCTGCGGCCCCTGATACCCCAGGAGGGCCACCTCGCCGCCTACCCGGACACCAATGTCCTGATCATCTCCGATCGCCGTCAGAATGTTGACCGGCTGATGAAGATCATCGATCAGATCGACCGGGTAAGCGACAGCTCGATCGAGGTGATCACGCTGCAGCATGCCTCCGCTTCCGAGGTGGTACGCATCCTCAACGGACTACAGGCCCCTGCGGCAAAGGGTCAGAAGAATGCCACCAAACTGGTCGCGGACGAACGCACCAACAGCGTATTGATCAGCGGCGACCCGACGGCCAGATTACGCTCGCGGGTAATCATCGAACACCTCGACACCCCTTTTGACAACGAGGGCAACGCCCAGGTCATCTACCTGAAATACGCCAACGCCACAGACCTGGTGCAGGTATTGACGGGTGTCAGTGAAAATCTGGACGAGACCAAGCAGGGGGGCGGCAAAGCGGCCAAGGGAAAACCCACACTGCCGATCAACATCCAGGCCGATGAGGCCGCGAACGCACTGATCATCACCGCGCCGCCCGATCAATTCCGAGCCCTGCAGGCGATTATCCGCAAACTCGATATCCGCCGGGCCCAAGTCCTGGTGGAGGCGATCATAGCCGAGGTCTCCTACGACAAGGCGAAACAGCTCGGTGTGCAATGGATCGTCGATGGCAGCCCGGATGACAAAGGCCCCATCGGCGTCATTAACCTGGGTTCGCCCAGAATATCGGATATTGCAACCTCAGCGGCCACCGGAGCCGGTGTTTCGCTCGGCCCCGGCACCTCTCTGGGTTTTGGAAGATTCAACAGTAACCGGATCAATTTCGCCGCCCTGATCCAGGCCCTGGAGAGTGATTCCACCTCCAACATCCTCTCCACGCCGACGATCACCACCCTGGACAATCAGGAGGCTGAGATCGTAATCGGCCAGAACGTACCCTTCATCACCGGCTCTTACAGTTCGACCGGTGGGGTCAGCAACTCGGTAAACCCCTTCCAGACCGTGCAGCGGGAGGATGTGGGCCTGACCCTCAAAGTGAAACCGCAGATCAACGAGGGCAACTCGATTCAACTGGAGATCGAACAGGAGATCTCAAGCATCAACGCCTCCGCCAGTTCCGGCACCAGCGATATCGTCACCAACAAGCGGACCATCAAGACCGTGGTCATGGTGGACGATGGCAATACCATCGTGCTGGGCGGATTGATCGAGGAGGACCTGCAGCAGACCGAAGAGAAGGTACCGGTTTTGGGTGACATACCCTTGCTGGGCGCCCTGTTTCGCGCCAACAAGACAACCAAGATAAAACGCAACCTGATGGTCTTTCTGCGTCCGGTGGTGATCCGGGATGACGCCATCAACACCCAGATCGCCAGCGACAAATACAACTTCTTCCGCGCCCAGCAACTCAGAATGAAGCAGGAGGGGGTTAATCTGATGTCGGATGAGGAGATGCCGGTCCTGCCGCCACGCTTCGGCACCCTCGCCCCGCCATTTGATGATGAAGAGCTGGAACCCGAACATTGACCGGAGAGGAACGAGGCATGTCTGAGAACTCCTCACCCACTTCGCAGATGGTCGACGAACTCACTGCAGATTCGGTGCTGCTTGATGAAACCACGCAGACACCGGTCCAACTGCCCTATGCCTTCGCCCGTCGTCATGGCGTCGTCATCGTCAGGGATGATCAGCAAAATCAGCTTCAGCTGGTACATAAACCGGGAGTCTCCCTCGGTGTGCTCAATGAGGTACGCCGGCTCTTTTCGCAACCCTTGATCTATACCCAGGTCGATGAGGAGACGCTGGAGAAACAGCTTTCGCAGATCTATGAAGCGGGTTCGAAACAGTCCAGTCAGATCATGGAGACGATGGGCGACGACATCGATCTCGACAATGCGGCACGGGCGCTGAACCAACCTGAAGACCTGCTCGAAAGCGACGACGACGCCCCGATCATCAGACTGATCAACGCCCTGTTTACCGAAGCGATCAAGGAGCAGGCTTCCGACATCCATATCGAACCCTACGAAAATCGTCTGGTTGTGCGTTTCCGTGTCGACGGCGTATTGCGTGAAGTCCTCACCCCACCGCGTACCGTGTCGTCTTTTCTGGTCTCACGCATCAAGGTCATGGCCCAGCTCGATATTGCCGAAAAGCGCATCCCGCAGGATGGACGAATCTCCCTCAAGGTAGGCAACCGTCCCGTGGACGTTCGCGTCTCCACTCTCCCCTCCAGTTATGGCGAACGGGTGGTTCTGCGTCTGCTGGACAAGCAGGCTGGACGACTCGATCTGGAGCAGCTCGGCATGTCGAAGGAACTTCTGCTGCAGGTCGATCCGGGCATCATCAAACGACCGCATGGCATATTTCTGGTCACAGGCCCCACGGGCTCGGGTAAAACCACGACCCTGTATGCGGCCCTGAGCCGACTCAACACCCAGAGTCGTAATATCGTTACCGTTGAAGATCCCATCGAATATTACCTCGACGGCATCGGCCAGACTCAGGTTAACAACAAGGTCGATCTCACCTTCGCGCGCGGTTTACGCGCCATCTTGCGCCAGGACCCGGATGTGGTGATGGTGGGTGAGATCCGGGACCTGGAAACCGCCCAGATTGCCGTGCAGGCCAGTCTGACCGGCCATCTGGTGATGTCGAGCCTGCATACCAATACCGCCATCGGCAGTATTACCCGTCTTCGTGACATGGGCGTAGAGCCCTTTCTGCTCTCATCCAGCTTGATCGGGGTACTCGCTCAGCGCCTGGTGCGCACTCTTTGCCCGCACTGCAAGTCACCATACACGGCCAGTGAAGAGGAGCTGCAGATGTTGGAGCGTCCCACAACCGAGGAGATTACGCTCTATACCTCTACGGGGTGCGAGAAGTGCCATAATCATGGCTATCTCGGCAGGACGGGCATCTATGAACTCATCACCATCGATGAGACATTGCGCAACCTGATCCACAAAGGCAGCGGCGAAATCGAAATGCTGGAGCATGCCCGAACCATGAGCGACAGTATCCGTCAGGATGGAATGAAGCGCGTACTCAGCGGCGATACCACGATCGACGAAATCATTCGCGTTACCCAGGAGGGTTGATCAACCTTGGACGCCTTTGAATACGTAGCACTCGACCCGACAGGGAAGGAGCGACGCGGCGTACTGGAGGGTGACAGCCCGAGACAGGTACGCCAGCAATTGCGCGAATCAGGCCTCACACCACTGACCATCGATGTTGCAAGTGGCGCCACTCAAGAAAGAAAAAGCAGCCTCTTTCAACGCCACATCAATGCCATGGAGCTGGCATTGATAACCCGCCAGATGGCAACCCTGCTAAGGTCCGGCCTACCGTTGGAACATGTGCTGAAGACAACTGCGTCCCAGTCCGATAAGCGTCACGTGGAACGCACCCTGCTGGCCGTAAGAGCAAAGGTACTGGAGGGCCGTACCCTGGCGGATGGCCTGAGTGAATTCCCCAAGACCTTTCCCGAACTTTATATCAAGACTGTTTCGTCAGGTGAACAATCGGGGCACCTCGAAGTGGTACTGGAACGCCTGGCCGACTATACGGAACAACGCCAGCAGATGCGTCAGAAGACCATTTTCGCCCTTTTCTATCCGGCGCTGTTGACCATCGTCTCCTTTCTCATCGTGGTTGGCCTGTTGACCTATATCGTGCCTCAGGTAACGCGAGTGTTCGAAACCATGCAGGCAGAGCTTCCCTGGATCACCCGGGCACTGATGACCACCAGCGACGTCTTCCGTAGCTACGGTGTCCCTATCTTTTTACTGCTGCTGCTTCTCGGACTTTTGTTCAGTTATCTGCTGAAAAAACCCGGCCCCAAACGCTGGTGGCACCGAATGTTGTTACGCATCCCTTTGGTCGGTCGTCTGGTTCGCACCTCCAATGCCGCCCGCTTTTCCCGTACCTTAAGCATCATGGCAGCCAGCAGCGTACCGATCCTGGACGCGATGCGTATCGCATCCCAGGTGTTGACTAATCTGCCCATGCGCAATGCCGTGGAGGAAGCCACCTCCCGGGTGCGGGAGGGCACCAGCCTCTACCGGGCCCTGGAAAAGACTGGCTACTTTCCACCCATGACCCTGAGCCTGCTGGCGAGTGGTGAATCGAGCGGCAACCTGGAAGGCATGCTGGAGCGGTCGGCGGATATCCAGGAACGGGAGATCGAGGCCCTGGTCTCGACCATTCAAGGGTTATTCGAACCGATACTTATCCTTGTGATGGGTGGTATTGTACTGGTTATCGTGCTGGCCATACTGCTTCCTATCTTCGACCTCAATCAACTGGTAGGCTGATGCCATGAAAATCCACCCACGACTGAAATGCACCCTTCTGTTACTCGGCATGCTGCCAGGTCTCATAGCCTTGAACGGTTGCAGCACCACACCCGACAGTGCGCAGATGGACGAAACCGCAGCCATTCTCAAAGAGGCGCACAGAGCCTATAACATCAAGGCATATAAGAAAGTCTTCCAATTGATCTTCCCGCTTGCCGCCGCCGGCAACGACAAGGCGCAATATGCCCTGGGCTACCTGTTCTACCACGGTTTGGGCGTCGAGAAGAGTGACCGCCAGGCCATGCATTGGATTCAGCAGGCGGCAGCACAGGGGAACAAGAAAGCGCAGAGGGCGTTGATACCGAATAACTAAAAGGCCGATTGTGGTGCGGCAAGCCGCACCTACGTTTCGATTACCCCGCTTTACTCACTCACAGGGGGAAATACAACATTCAGTGCGATAGTAGAACAAGGTATGGATTCCCACGGTGGTCCGTGGGAACCAGAAACCAGGCTTTTCGTCAGATAACCTTCGAGAAACTCCCCTGCGACTGCTTGCTGCTTAGATAGGCATCGAACTGCATACAGATATTTCTGATCAGCAAGCGCCCCCTGGGCAGCACCTTGATCTCGTCATCATCGATGCTCAGCAGGCCATCCGCAACCATCCCCTGCAACGATTCGATCTCGTTGGCGAAATACTCTTCGAACACAATATTCCAGTGCTTCTCCACATCCGCCATTGAAAGGGAAAAATGGCAGATAAGCCGGGTAATCACATCACGCCGCAACCGGTCATCCCGCTTCAGTTCCACCCCGCGGAAGACCGCCAGCCTGCCGCTGTCGATACGCTGGTAATACTCATCGAGACTGCGCATGTTCTGCGCATAGCTCGGACCCACCATACCGATCGAGGTGGCCCCCAGGCCGATCAGATCGCAATCGGCATGGGTCGAATAACCCTGAAAATTGCGATACAGGGTACCGTCCTCCTGTGCCAGCACCAGTTCATCATTCGGCTTTGCGAAGTGATCCATACCAACGTAGACATAGCCGGCCGCCGATAATTTTTCGATGCTCATCTGCAGGATATCGAGCTTTTCCTGTGGGGGCGGCAGCTCCTCCTCGTTGATGCGCCGCTGCGGTTTGAAACGCTCGGGGAGGTGGGCATAGTTGAATACCGAGAGCCGGTCAGGATCGACCTCGAGGATCTGATCCAGGGTGCTGGAGAAGCTCTCAACGCTCTGGAATGGCAGCCCATAGATGAGATCGATGCTGATGGAACGAAAACCTTCATCCCGGGCGGACTGTAATACAGTCAGGGTTTCATCCTTGCTCTGGATCCGGTTTACCGCTTTCTGCACCCGCTGATCAAAATCCTGCACACCCAGGCTCATGCGATTGAAGCCCAACTCACGCAGCAGCTTGATGGTATCCCCTTGCGCCTCCCTGGGGTCTATCTCGATGGAATACTCACCCGTATCATCGTCCAGCAGGGTGAAGGCCTTGCGTGTCTGGGCCACCAGTTCGCGCATCTCGTCATGGCTGATGAATGTGGGTGTCCCTCCTCCCCAATGGAGCTGGGTCACAACTCTCGAAGCATCGAACAACTCCGACTGCATGCGCAGTTCTTCATGGAGGCGGGCGAGATAGCCCGCCGCCAGGCTGCGGTCCTTGGTCGCCACCTTGTTGCAGGCACAGTAGAAGCAGACCGTGTCACAGAAGGGTATGTGGAAATAGAGCGATAGGGGATTGGAGAATTCGTTGCTCTCCCTTGCGACCCGCTTGTATTCCTCCTCGTTAAACCCATCATGGAACTGAACCGCTGTGGGGTAGGAGGTGTAGCGCGGACCGCTCTGATCATATTTGGCGATCAGCTCAAGATCGAATTGTGTCGAATGATCCATGAATGAATTATCTCTAATAGTTTTTGATATTACGCCAGGCAGGCAGCGAACATTCGCCTACTCCCCATCCGCTTCTATGCCCTTGCGATGTGTTTCATTGATCTGACGCAACAAAATGGCAAAGGGAATATCGTCGCCATGGCGATTTACCAGTGATATAAACGACAGGTCTTCGCGGCCGAAGTGATATTCACCCTCCTCCATCTGACGGTAGAGGGCTTTGATGCCCTCCTCCAATGGCTCGAGGAATGACGGATACCGGCCCATCTCATCCATCTGATAGTCATAGCAGTCTCTAAGATCGTCAACTTCGAAGACGGCCTGCTTGACCCACTCCACATACTCTTCCGCACTACGCGCACGCTGTAAGCTCATCTGCTGTCCAGTCTCTCTTTAATCCGAATATTTCGTCCGATCATTATGAACATACCCTCCGCCTATTCTGCCAGATCAGCCGCCGATAACAGAAATACCCCCTCCCCACCACGCTCGAAATCGAGCCAGACAAAGGGGACTTCCGGGTAGCTGTCCATCAGTAGTTGGGCACTGTTTCCGATCTCGACGATCATTATACCCCTGGGGGAGAGATACCTCTTCGCCTGCTTCAGAATCCGTTGGACAATTTCAAGCCCGTTTTCATCCGCGTGCAGGGCCAATACCGGTTCATGCCGGTACTCATCCGGAAGACCCTCCATTTCGGTCGCCCCTACATAGGGAGGATTGGACACGATCAGGTCATACTTTTTAACCGGCAGCTTCTCGAAAAGATCCGATTGATGGAGCGTCACGCGCTCCTGCAGACCATATTCAGCAATATTCTGCTTCGCCACCGCTAAGGCACCGGTGGAGATATCGGCCAGATCGACATGGCTTTCGGGAAGATAGGCCG
Organism: Candidatus Thiodiazotropha sp.; assembly: GCA_040506195.1. Lineage (GTDB taxonomy): Bacteria > Pseudomonadota > Gammaproteobacteria > Chromatiales > Chromatiaceae > Thiodiazotropha. Next base: position 473,522 of record JBEVXH010000002.1, read on the forward strand.
CCGCGGCGATACCGATACAGCCACTGCCGCAGCAGAGATCAAGAATCTGCGGTTCCGCTGAAGGCCCCAGCCAGGGTGTAAACCCCTTTTCAATCAACTCTGCGATGGGTGAACGGGGGATCAGCACCTGATCGTTGACATGAAATCTCATACCGGCAAACCAGGCCTCCCCTAACAGGTAGGGAAGTGGCACGCGCTCATCAATCCGGCGCTGTATCAAACAGACCACACGTTCACATTCATCGGCCGTCAATCGGCAGCTGAACCAGTTTGCCGGGAGATCGGGAGGTAGATGCAGTGCACCCAGGACCAGGGCAGCGGATTCGTCCAATGCATTGTCGGTGCCATGTCCAAAAAACAGATTTGCCTCAGAAAAGCGACTGGCGCCCCAACGTATGTAATCTGCAATGGATATCAGTGTCTGCACGGAAGTAACTGGCTGAAAAACCGTGAATCATAACCGATTCGGCCAGTAAGTTATATGGTGTTATCCCGACACGCAGTGGGGTGGCAGGCCAAATGGCCTCCACCCCGGAGCGAATCAATCCGATGCTAAATCAGGCTGCCTGAGAGCTGGAGTCCCCCCCCACAACACTAAGCGGTGCTTCCTCCGACTCTTCACTCTTGTTCAGGTTTCTGCGGACCAGATCACCCAGTGAAATGTTTGCCAGGAAATTGAAAATCTCGCTGCTCAGGTCATCCCATAAGGTATGGGTCAGGCAGCGTGCGCCGCCACTGCAGTTCTGCCTACCGCCACAGCGGGTGAACTCCACCCACTCATCGACTGCACAGATTATGTTGGCAATCGATATCTCATCAGGGCTTTTACCCAGATAGTATCCTCCGCCAGGCCCTCTGACGCCGCGTACCAGATCCTTGTTTCTCAAGGCAGCGAACAGCTGTTCCAGATATGACAGAGAGATACCTTGGTTTTCGGATATCTCAGCCAGCGTAACCGGACCGTTTTTGCCGTTTAGTGCAAGATCCAGCATAGCGGTAACCGCATAACGACCTTTCGTTGACAATCTCATTGGTTTTCTCCAGTGGTACTCATTGCATTACCCAGTAATTCACTTGGTAATTAGACTAGAGTAACTAAGTAAAATAGTCAACTTTTATCGTATAAAAAATTATCAAAATTGGGGTATTTATTATTTTTTATCTATTAATCATATAGTTATAGTCATTCAGGAAACGATATATCCCTGTATGGCGAGCTTGAGAGGAGGCTTTTTTCATAATCCATGATCGCCGGCGCCTCTCTGGAGAGAAACTCCCCTATAGCCAGACTGAATTGCGGATCGCTGATCCAATGGTAGGAACGGGTCTGAACAGGCAGAAAACCTCGCCAGATCTTATGCTCCCCTTGTGCGCCCGGCTCGAAACGCTGCAATCCGTGCTTGATGGCATACTCGATACCCTGATAGTAACAGGTCTCGAAGTGGAGACTGTCATAGTGATGCAAAGCGCCCCAATGACGGCCATAGAGCACCGACGAACTGCGATAGAGCAACGCACCGGCAATACAGGCCGCACCATCATAGGCCAGGATCAGGACTACTTGCTCCCCCAGGCTGCGGCCCACCTCCTGAAAAAAACCGCTATTCAAGGTAGCGAGGCTATAGCGCTCCTCGAAGGTCTTTGCATAGAAGCCCGCAAACAAACGCCACTCACTATCTGAAACCTCATCACCATGCAACACCCGAAACCTTATCCCGGCATCGATCACCTTTCGCCTCTCCTGCCGGATGTTTTTTCTGCGCTTCGCCCTCAATCGGGCAAGAAAGTGATCAAAGTCCTCATACGCCTGATTGCGCCAGTGAAACTGCACACCCAGCCGCTCCAGCATGCCCATCGACCTTAGCAACATCCCCTCTTCCCGGGTAGTGAACAACCAGTGCATCGAAGAGAAATCGGATTCGATCGCCAGCTGTCTGGTTGCAGTGATCATCTCTCTTCGCAATTGGTCGGCGTTCGAGTCCGGAGCAACCAGAAGACGCTCACCGTAAGCGGGGGTATAGGGAATCGCACTCACCATTTTAGGGTAGTAACGCATGCCGCTTCGCTGATAGGCGTCGGCCCAGGCATGGTCAAAGACGAATTCGCCATAGGAGTTCGTCTTGATATAGAGCGGGGAGAGCCCGATCATACGCTCATCATCACGAATCACCAGATGACAGGGCATCCAGCCGAACTTCCTGCCTACACAATCATGATGTTCCAGCGCGGCATGAAAGGCGTACTTCAGGAAGGGATTATCGTTGCGTACCAACGCATCCCACTCGGTTTGCTTCAACTCATCGATGCTGTGGTGAAATTCAACCTGCATGGACTGGCCTCTAACCGCTCTGATCGTAAAATCGCTACCTGAACACTCATTGTAGCCAGCGTTCAAAATCATGGCCCGATAGACACCCCGCCAACCGATGACTCTCACTTGACGCTCACATCAGCTAACATGGGTATAAAATCAGAGTTCGAATCGACAACGATATATTGTCAGTAATTGTCCCTGTATAGGGCTGTCAACTGGCCTCAGGTCAGCTTCAACAGCATCCTAACTACAATTCACGCCGTTGGTTCCATTGTTTTAATAGGGATACTGGGCGTCCACTTCAACCAAACAATGAGGCGATGGTGGATCTATGTGTGGCAGGTTTTATCTCGATGTGGCCGCTGAAGAAATGATCGAATATTTTGGCCTATCTTCCGCACCGCATATCGATCCGCATTACAATATCGCACCCTCGCAGCAGATAGCTGCCATCAAATCGAAAGGCAATGTCAGGGAATTGGTCCGCTTGCATTGGGGATTGATACCTTCCTGGGCAAAAGAGAAAAAGTTCGCTTACCGCACCATCAATGCCCGCGCGGAGACCATCGATAGCAAACCGTCATTCCGTACGGCTTTCAAACATCGCAGATGCCTGATTCCCGCCAGCGGATACTTCGAGTGGAAAGCGACCAGCAGGGGGAAGCAACCCTACTGCATCACATCAGACAACGGAAAACCCTTCGCCTTTGCAGGCCTGTATGAGCATTGGGAAAGCAGCCAGGGTGAGAAGATCGATTCATGCACCATTGTCGTTACGCAAGCCAAGGGTGGTATCGCAACCATCCACGACAGAATGCCGGTGATTTTATCCCCCGACAACTATGACGCCTGGCTCGACAAGGAGAGCAAAGATCCGGTCATCCTGAAACCCCTGTTGCTACCCCATGAATCGGATAACATTCACCTCTTTCCTGTCAGCCGCAGTGTGAACAGTCCTGGAAACAACTCGCCCGACAATATCAAACCCATCGGATAACCAAACCACTAGTTAGCTATATGGAATTTATATGGACGGAGTTAGTGGGAACTGGTGCCGGGGCCGGTATCGCATTGATTGTCTATTTACTTGTTTTTAACAATTATTATGTAGATAGTGATTTCTATATACCTCCTTTTCTATGCTCTACCCGCTAAAGCAAAGGCATCTTCCTCATGGGCGGATCGATAGGCCAGGTTGTGATAGAGGCAAGATTTCTAAGGGTTGCTAGAGTAGGGGCAGCGCAAGAACGACCCCAAGTTCAATATGGAAACTGTTGCAATAAAGCAACCATGGCTCATGTTGTCATAGCTAGGAGCTGTAAAATCTTGTATCGTATCAGGTTAAACCTGAATTTTTGTCTACTGTATCAATTATAAATTCACCTTCCATCCGGGGAGAAGAGACAGATGGACTGGATACTGATAAGCAAGCTATTCCTGATCATGCTACTGATCATCGGTAACGCTTTTTTCGTGGGATCTGAGATCGCCCTGACCTCCGCCCGACGTAGTCGTATCAAGCAGCTGGCCAGTACAGGCAACAAGTCCGCCAAGATCGTCCAAGTGCTCCACAACGAACCTGAGAGGTTCTATTCGGTTACCCAGATCGGTATCACCCTTGTGTCGCTGGCCCTGGGCGCCATCGGTATGATCACCCTAACCCAGGTCATGGATCCGAGCATCGAGGCGGCTTTCAGATGGTTTGGCCAAAGTGAAGAGATATTGAGCTGGGCACACACATTCTCTTATATCATTGCCTTTATCATCATCTCTTTCTTGCACGTGGTTGCGGGCGAACTGGCACCCAAGGTGCTGGCCTTCCACAAAGCAGAGGCCATGAGCCTGTCTGTGGCGTGGATCATCAACGCTCTCCACACCATAATGCGCCCCCTTATCTGGGTCATGAACCATTCTTCCAATGGCCTGCTCTGGTTGTTCGGTCAACACGACCTTGCCGCCCATGGTGAAGGGCACTTTTCCATGACCGGTGAAGAGATCCGAACCATTCTCAGTGCCAGTGAGCAGGAGGGGGCTCTCGACCCCCAGCTGACTATGATGCTGAGAGGGGTGTTCGACCTGGATGAGCACACTGCGCGGGACGCCATGATTCCTCGCACGGAAGTAGAGGGTGTCCCGAATACCGCCACCGTGGCTGATGTACTTGACCTTTTCAAGGAAGAGCTACGCGAGCGCTATCCTGTCTACGAAACGTCTCTCGACAATATCATCGGCATCGTGTCCATGAAGGAGCTGCTGAATAGACTGGCCACAGCGGAGAGCCCGGAGTCATCCTCCAGCATCATCAAACTTCCGGTAGGCGAAGTGATGATGCCAGCCTATTTCGTCCCTGATACCATGCGCCTTAGCTTGCTGCTCAAGGACTTCACCAGCAACCGTCGGCAAATTGCCATCGTGCTGGACGAATATGGCGGTACCGAAGGGCTGATCACCCTGGAGGATATCCTCGAAGAGATCGTGGGTGACTACGAGGACGAATTTACGCCAAGGCACCGTCACATAAAGATGGAGGACAAGCAACACTTTATCATCAATGGCGGAGTCCGGGTAACGGAGCTGGAGCCGAAATTGAACTTCCCCTTCCCCACCGGCGATTACGTGACCATGGGAGGACTCATTCACCACAGTCTTGGCCGGATCGCGGAAGTCGGCGACCTTGTCCAGCTTGAGGGGGCCTTATTAGAAGTCCTGGAGATGGACAACCACCGGATCACCAAGGTGTCGTTCCAACACCAGATAACGGAGGAGGAGCCGGAAGAAACGGAGCCTCAGGTCGAAGAAAAAAAAGCTAACCAATCTTTTTTGAAGAGGTCATCAGAGAAAAGCCTCAAGGACATAAAGGACCGACCGGAGGTACAGGAAGTGGAAGCAGCGACGGAAAAAGAGACGGATTCCAATGTAAAGGCAGTTTAAATGGCATGAAACCATGCAATATTAGGCTGTTAGGATTGTGATGGTTTCTCTATATCTGCTGTTCATTGAATAACTCATCTCTCGCCACAGGGAAGTCGGCCTTGTATGACGTTTCTGTCCGTCGGATCGCTGTTTGCGCTCAGGCTTCCTCAGACATCCTCTCACAGGCTTGCCCTTTCCCTCGGCTGGTAGCTGAGGTCAAATATATATGAATTGACAGGGAATCGGCCTCAGAGAGGGACACTATGCAGTTCATCGATCATCGACCGTGGTTCTGCTACAGGGGACTTACACCCCATCAGTTCATGCCCATGCTGGCTGTACACAATAAAAATCAGCCGACCGCCACAAAAAATAAAGGGGTCAGTCTGTACTTATATTTATTTGCTCTCCCACAGGTTTATTTTCATATAGTGAGACGCTTTAACCAAGCTATCGTCTACGATACCGAGCAATAGTTATCCACGCCAAACAATCTGCCTATCTTTTCTAATGAAGTGTGAACAGCCCTAAAAAATAGCTCGCCTGAAGATATAAAACCTATCTGATAGCCAAGCCGATAGTAACCTATATGAAATTAGCAGGGATTGGAGTTAGTGGGATCTGGTGCCCGGGGCCGGAATCGAACCGGCACGACCCGAAGGTCGAGAGATTTTAAGTCTCTTGCGTCTACCAATTTCGCCACCCGGGCAGAGTGGTTTTTTTTGATAGCCGTCACGGCAAGGAGATGGAGGCTGAGCCCGGAATCGAACCGAGGTCCACGGCTTTGCAGGCCGCTGCATAACCACTCTGCCACTCAGCCCAAAAAAGCGATTCTATCATCTATCGTTGATGAATCGAATTATTAAGTACGCCCCGGTAAAAGCACGGCATACTCGAAACAAAAAAAAGCCCCGGGGGGTGCCGAGGCCTTTTTCAACTTGGAGCGGGAAACGAGATTCGAACTCGCGACCCCAACCTTGGCAAGGTTGTGCTCTACCAACTGAGCTATTCCCGCTTGATTCAGGAAGGGCGTATTGTAGCTACAGTTCGTCGCCTGTCAACCTTTTCCTGCCGGCGCGGCATGGAGGTCGGGGCCATGCAGGCGGGTATCAAGGATAGGCCCGGTAGGGCAGCGTAATGACGATCTCACCCTCGTTTTCAGTCCTTTGCATCCCATTCACATCCGCATCCCATGGCAGTCTGAACCGGCGGCGCATCGAAGAGGAGGATGAGACAAAGCTATAACTCCTTTCGCTGCGGTTTTCCACGCGGTGGGCCTCTATGTTCTCTACCAGCAGGGAGCGTCCATCCACACTCACCTGTATCGCCTCGGGCGAGTAGCCCTGCAGGAAGATCCGCAAATTGTACCCCGAATCATCCTGATCCTGTCTGAATCGGACCCGTCGCTGTACTTGGAAGGATGATGGCGCATCCATGCCCCTGTTGTAAGACCCACCAGGATTGTAATAGCCAGGAGGTTGCGCATGCAGTTGGGCAGCGGCCGCAACCATAATCAAGACGCTGACAAGATAAAGCACGCTTTTCATCGTAAACCTCCTCTGATAATCCTACATTTCCTATTGTTAAGCTTAGCAGTTCAATAGCTCTAAACATGCCCGGATCAGATGCCGGTTGATTATGTAACCTGCTGAATCGATCAACCCGCCCTGGTGTGGCGGGGGTCGACTACTTGCGTTCCAATGAACCACCCAACTGACGCTCTCCCAACAGGCTGGGCAAGGCGGCCCGGATATAGATCACCATCGACCAGAGGGTGAGTATGGCAGCTATATAGAGCAGCACAAAGCCGACGGTATAAACAGGAATATTCCACAACGGCTTTTCGTAGATCAGCAGCAGAATGGCAATCATCTGCACCGCGGTCTTGAATTTACCGATCAGCGAGACCGCCACCATTGTCCTGGCGCCCAGTTCCGCCATCCACTCACGCAGGGCCGATATTGTGATCTCGCGACCGATGATGACCGCCGCCGGGATGGCGAATGCCGGTGTCGGCTCCGACTGTACGAGCAGTAACAGAGAGACCGCCACCATCAGTTTGTCCGCCACCGGGTCGAGAAAGGCGCCGAACGGCGATACCTGGCCCCAGCGCCTGGCCAGGTAGCCATCGAACCAGTCCGTCACGGCGGCGATTGAAAATACCACGGCACAGCTGAGGCGCGCCCACTCCACGGGGAGATAGAAAAGCAGTACGAATACCGGTATCAAGACTATTCGCAATAGTGTGAGAATGTTAGGAATATTCCACATTTTTCAATCGCTAGCCCTTATCATGAAATGCGTGATAGATCTGCTCCGCCAAGGCTGTACTGATCCCCTCGACTCTGGAAATATCCTCTATCCCCGCCCTCGATAGCGCTTGCAGGCCGCCAAACTGTTTCATCAGCCGCTGTCTGCGTTTGGGACCTATGCCCTGAATCTGTTCCAGAACCGACCGGTTTCGGCTCTTCGAGCGTCGCTGCCGGTGTGCAGTTATGGCAAAGCGATGGGCTTCATCCCGAATCTGTTGGATTAAGTGCAATGCCGGTGAATCAGCAGGCAGTATAAAGGGTGCTCTGCGCCCCAACAAGAACAGCTGTTCCATACCGGCCTTTCGGTCTGCACCCTTTGCCACCCCAACCAGGGTCAAACCCGAGATACCGAGATCCTGCAGGCGCTCATGCACAGCACCGATCTGACCCTTGCCACCGTCGATGAAAAGTATATCAGGCAACGCCACTTCACCTTTTTTGACCCTGCGGTAACGGCGCTCCAGCGCCTGACCCATGGCGGCGTAATCGTCCCCCGGGGTGATGTCTTCGATATTGAAGCGCCGGTAATCGGACTTCAGCGGCCCCTGTTCATTGAAGACGACACAGGATGCGACAGTCGACTCACCTCGCGTATGGCTGATATCGAAGCACTCCATCCGCTCGGGGATAGCCGGCAGTTGCAGGGCCTGCTGCAAGGCCTGCAACCGCTCCTCCATACCGGCCTGGGCGCTGAGCCGGGCCTGCAGGGCAAGTTCCGCATTCTTCTGCGCCATCTTCAACCAGCGGGCGCGCTCGCCACGCACCCTGCTGCTGATACGGACCCGCCGCTCAGCCTGTTGGCTAAGCACCTCCTCCAGCAGCCCCTCCTCAGGCAACCGGTGATTGAGGATGATCTCGTTGGGAACCGGTTTTTCCAGATAGTATTGAGAGACAAACGCCTGCAGAATCGTCTCATCGGTGGCATCCCGGGGTACTGAAGGATAGAACGACTTGTTGCCGAGATTCCGCCCTGAGCGAATGTAAAACACCTGGATACAGGCACTCTTCCCCCGCTTGGCCAGGGCAACGATATCCAGATCGCCCCCCTCGCCACTCACATATTGCCGCTCCTGAATCCTCCTTAGATGCTTGATCTGATCCCGATAGATGGCCGCCTGTTCATAATCCAGGTTGCCGGAGGCCTGCTCCATCCACGCCACCAGCTCATCGACCACCTGGCTTGTTTTGCCCTCCAGGAAAAGCGCCGCATGCTGTACATCCTCCCCGTAGGCCTGCGGTGAGATCAAGCCGACACAGGGTCCGCTGCAACGCTTTATTTGATATTGCAGACACACCCTTGAACGGTTGCGAAAAAAACTCTCTTCACATTGACGGACAGGGAATAGCTTTTGCAGCACCTGGAGGGTTTCACGCGTCGATCCGGCGCTGGGATAGGGACCGAAGTAGCGCCCCTTTCCCCGTCGTGCGCCTCGTCTGAAGGAGAGTGCGGGATAGGTATGGTCAGTAGAGAGATAGATATAGGGGTAACTCTTGTCATCCCGCAACAGAACATTGTATTTGGGCTTGAGTGATTTGATGAGATGATTTTCGAGCAGCAGCGCTTCGGCTTCCGTGTGGGTGACGATGACCTCAATCTGGGCAATCTGCCCCACCATGATCTGAATGCGCCGATTGAGACTGCGGGTAAAGTAACTGGAAACCCGCTTTTTCAGATTCCTGGCCTTGCCGACATAGAGTACATTGTCCTCGGCGTTGACCATGCGATAGACACCTGGCCTGGTGGTCAGGGTCTTGAGAAAGGCGGTGTGATCAAATTTATTCTGCTGCATGGTTAAGAGTCTGTTAACACTGATCCAATCGGCTCTGCAGGCACTAATAATAAGTGGTACCGGTAATTTGGGATATTAGCAATCTTTATCCTTGGGACGACAGACTCACGGTGAAAGCGACACCACCTGGATAACGAATCCTCATAAAAAAGGACCGCATTGGATTTATTCGATGGAACCGGTGAACGTGGGACACACCAGTGATCGCGTTATCGACCGTCGAGCAGTTTCCTGGCACGCCGAAAAACCTTTTGAAACATCGCCGGGGTGAGCCTGCGGGTTTGGGTGTTGTAACGACTGCAGTGATAGGAGTCGATCATCAAGTGCCGTTCGTCGAGCTGATGTTCCTTACCATGAGAAAACGGATAGGCCTTCTGCCTGAGCCCAAGGGCTTTGATCACTGCCTGATGGGCGATCGAACCCAGGCTTATGACGATGCTGCTCGCCGGCATATTCTCCAGCTCATGCTGCAGAAACCCATTGCAGGTGTTGATTTCACTGCCGATCGGCTTGTTTTGAGGCGGGAGACACTTCACGGCATTGGTGATTCTGCAATTATACAGCTGAAGGCCGTCGTTACGCGAGCTGGCTTCGGGTTGATTGGTAAAACCGAACTGGTGGAGCGTCTGATAGAGCAGGATACCGGCGTGATCACCGGTAAAGGGGCGACCAGTGGCATTGGCGCCATGCAACCCTGGCGCCAGGCCGACAATCAGCAGTTGAGCATCATTATCGCCGAAAGGCGCGACCGGGGCAGCATGGTAGTCTGGGTAATCCGCCTTCACCCGGCCAAGAAAATCAACCAAACGGGGGCAAAGACGGCAATTGGCGTCGAAGGTCATGAATGGTTTTCGGAATCCTTCAAAATGCCATGCCGATAGGCAAGGCGCGTCAATTCAACATCATTTTTGATATCGAGCTTATCGTATATACGTTGTCGATAGGTGCTGACGGTTTTTGGGCTCAGGGAGAGAATATCGGATATTTCCAGGTTCTTATGTCCCTCCAGTATCTGCAGCAATACCTGCACTTCCCTCGATGACAGCATCTTGAAAGGATTCTCTGAATTCCCATGCCACTCCATCAATGCATGTTTCCTGGCCACATCAGACGCGATGTAGTGATGACCTTCGTAGACATCCTTGATGGCGCGCAGCATCTCATCGGCCGGGCACCCCTTGGTGAGAAAACCCATTGCGCCCACCTCATGCAGACGGGAAGGAAAGGGATCTTCATCAAGAATGGTAAGGGCTATCACCTTCAGATCAGGTTTGATACGCAATAGCCTGCGGGTTGCTTCAATACCACCCATGCCCGGCATATTGACATCCATCAGTACTAAGTCGGGAGAGGTCTTTTGTACCAACTCGATCGCCTCTTCACCGCTTGACGCTTCTCCAGCGACATCGATATCGTCCGCCTTATCCAAAATCCCCTTTACACCGGTTCTGATCAGCTCGTGATCATCAACCAGTAGAACTTTTATCATCTCTATATCTCATCAGATCCTTCTTTTATCTATTTAACTGGCGGGAATTGCATTCCTTTGTCCCTTCAAGAGTTATCCCGGTTGTAATACATATCCGCCTAATGTACCCCAAACTGCCGGTCACGGCGAGTACCCTAAGTAATTAAATCGCTTATTCCCTGTGCTTTTCTCAAGTATATTCAGGCTGCAGATACCCATCAGTAACCATATGATTTTTAGTCATAAACCCATGCCCTTGCGCAACACAATATTGTAACCATTTGGTGAGAAATAGGTTAATCCGCCAGCGCTGCTCCAAGGTGGGATTATCGCCCCATCGGTGCAGGGGCAGGCTCGATTGCCGAAGATCCAGGACATCGATCTGCCTGGAGTCATGATAGACCCTGAGCGTTGCGTCAGGGTCAGGGTAGTCACCGACGGAATGACTGAAATAGTAGGTCAAGTGAACAAGTGATGTATAAGGGGTCTGCTCCATGACTTCGAGATAGAGATCCATCCCATGCTCAAGGTTGGATTGGTATTGGCCTGACATCTCTGCAAGGCAGGGCGCCAAACGCATCAATAAAGCATAGTTTTCCTCACTGAGATCCAGCACCATGCCTACGTTTGGCCTTTTGGCCAACATTTTGTTTATGCTCCATGGGTAACCGCTTCGGTACATGATATATAGATTCAACTCCGACTTCTCTCAGTATGCAATAGTATAGCGAGACGGTAGAAGCTGGAGTATTCGACAGACATCCAAACGTGGGGTTAAGAAATAAGAAACCCTGGTTTGATAGCATCATCCAGGGTTATGAACCAAAACATGGATCAGGCAATACTACTCAATCCCGCGGATCTCACAGCATCCGGTATACAGGCATCATTATACCCTGATGCGATGATCGCCTTTAACTACCCGGCCCTATGGCTTGGCCGTGATATAACGCCTATGCCAGACAACGCACGAAGAGGCTGAACAAGAAATCAGGCGTTTTGTCCCTTCTGCTGTTCCGCTTCGATTTGCGCGCGAACCTCGTCCATATCCAGCTCACCCGCTTTACTCAACAGTTCGCGAAATGCGGATTCAGGCAGTGCCCCCGGCTGAGAGAAGATGATGATATTGTCACGGAATATCATCAGTGTAGGAATCGAGCGCACCTGAAAATGCATCGCCAACTCCTGCTCTTCCTCGGTATTGACCTTGCCGAAGACGATATTGTCATGATCCTCGGAAACCGACTCATAGGTAGGTGCAAAAGAGCGGCACGGTCCACACCAGGGAGCCCAGAAATCAATGATGACAAAATCGTTCTCTGTAATCGTCGATTCGAAGTTGTCTTTTGTCAGTTCTACTACTGCCACAGCACGGCCCCTATATAATTCTAAAAAAATTTGAGTGATGGTATCAGAATAGACAACTTAATGCTTGTTGGACATTAATAGCTCTCGAAACAGGCGCATAAGCGTGATTTTCAACCCGTTTGAATACAGATAAAGCTACATTCAAACGGGCAGGAATATCAGAGAGGCCGCCCACAAGCACGACCTCTCCAATGACTATTTCAGGAAACTGACCCACACAGCTCTATCCCAAACCTTGGAAGATCTGCTCCCGAATCTCGTCAACCCCCCCTACCCCATTGATTTTCAGATACTTGCAGTCACCTGAATCCGCCGCTTTGGAGTAGAAACTGACTAGTGGCTCGGTCTGGTCATGGTAGACTGTCAGTCGGGCTTTTACCGTCTCTTCCTGATCATCATCGCGCTGTATGAGATCTTCGCCGGTGACATCATCTTTACCCTCAGATTTCGGGGGGTTATAGATGAGATGGTAGGTTCGACCCGAGGCAAGGTGAACGCGACGACCGGACATACGCTTGATGATTTCCTCATCGGGCACATCGATCTCTACCACCGCATCGATCGGTACGCCTGCCTCTCTAAGTGATTCAGCCTGAGGAATGGTACGGGGAAAACCATCGAACAGATATCCATTGTTGCAGTCATCCTCGGCAATGCGCTCCTTCACCATGCCCATGATGATGTCATCCGAAACCAAGCCACCTTCATCCATGATCTTCTTCGCTGCAACACCCAGTTCAGTGCCGGCCTTGACATGAGCCCGCAGCATATCTCCAGTGGAAATTTGCGGAATTTGGTACTTCTCTTTGATGTAATTGGCCTGTGTGCCTTTACCGGCTCCCGGTCCGCCGAGCAGTATGACGCGCATAGTGATACTCCTTTGGTTTGTTATGAATATCGGGGAAGTTTGCCACGCCCTGGCTGCCTGAACCAGTTGAGGCTATCAATAGGTGGATACAGGGTGTTTATGAAGGGGGGTCCCTCCCCCTTCGATCCGATACGGCTGGTGAAACCTTATCATTCAGGATCAGGCGATAGGCTCACTATCAGCCTGCAGTCAGCTTTAGCATTAAGCTATTAAGTCGCCTCACGAATGCGGCGGGGTCATCCAACTGTCCGCCTTCGGCAAGTTGAGCCTGATCGAACAACACCTTTGTCAAATCGCCAAATTTATCACCATCCTGTTCGCCCTCCAGGCGCTCAACCAGTGGATGTTCTGCATTGATCTCCATGATCGGTTTGGTTTGAGGCGCGTCCTGTCCAACCGATTTGAGAACCCTGGCGAGATTGGCGCTCATATCATGCTCCTCAACCACAAGACAGGCTGGGGAGTCGGTCAGGCGCTGGCTTATACGGATCTCCTTAATCGCCTCGCCCAATACATCCTGCATACGTTGCAACAGTTCCTTATGCTCCTCTGACTGTTTCTCGCTGCTCTCCTTTTCTTCCTTGTCTTCCAGCTCTCCCAGATCGAGGGCGCCCTTGGCCACCGACTGTAGCTGCTTACCCTCAAACTCGGTAAGACTTGTCACCAGCCATTCATCGACCCGGTCAGACAGCAACAATACCTCGACGCCTTTCTTTTTCAGCACTTCGAGATGTGGGCTGAAACGTGCGGCCGCGGGTGAATCGGCGGTGATATAGTAGATTTTATCCTGACCCTCCTGCATGCGGGAAACATAGTCCGCCAGGGATACGTTCTGTTCGTCCGTCTCATTGTGGGTTGTGGCAAAACGCAACAAACCGGCGATACGATCACGATTGGCATAGTCTTCCGCCGGCCCTTCCTTCATCACCTTACCAAACTCATCCCAGAAGGTCTGATACTTTTCCTTGTCTGATTCCGCCAGTTTCTCCAATGCAGACATGATGCGTTTTACATTGGCCTGCCGGATGGTGTCTATCTTGCGGTTATGTTGCAGGATTTCACGCGATACGTTCAGCGGCAGATCATCCGAATCCACCACGCCTTTGACAAAGCGTAGATAGCGGGGCATGAGCTTATCCGCCTCGTCCATGATGAACACACGCCGTACAAACAGTTTCACGCCATGTTTTTGATCCCTGTCCCAGAGATCGAACGGCGCCCGCTGAGGTATGTAGAGCAGGGCTGTATATTCATTGTTTCCCTCGACCTTGTTGTGGACGTGGGTCAGTGGATTCTCGAAGTCGTGAGAGACGTGCTTGTAAAACTCATGATACTCCTCTTCCGAGATATCGCTCCGATTGCGCATCCACAACGCTGTCCCTTTATTGACCCGCTCGAATTCCGCTGTCTCGGGTTTCTCCTCATCCTCGCCGTAATGCTCCTTCTCCATCTCCACCGGAATGGTGATGTGGTCGGAGAACTTGGAGATGATGGATCGTAGTCGATAGCTCTCCAGAAACTCCTTCTCATCCTCACGCAGATGGAGGACGACATCGGTACCGCGGGTTGCCTTATCCACGTTTTCGATGGTGAACGAACCCTCCCCGTCCGATTCCCAGCGAACGCCATGTTCCTGGCCCAGGCCGGCCCTGCGCGTCAGCAGCGTCACCTTATCGGCAACGATGAAGGCGGAATAGAAACCGACACCGAACTGGCCGATCAATTCGCTGTCCTTGGTCTGGTCTCCGGACATGGCTTCAAAAAATTTACGTGTGCCTGAACTGGCAATGGTGCCGATAGTCTCAGCGACCTCCTGCCGGCTCATTCCGATGCCGTTGTCGGAGATGGTGACGGTTCCCGCCTCTTTGTCGAGGGTTACCCGCACCCTGAGCTCGGGATCGTCCTCGAACAGGGCCTCGTCCGTCAGGGCTTCAAACCTCAGTTTTTCCGCCGCATCGGACGCATTGGAGACTAATTCACGTAGAAAAATCTCTTTATTACTGTATAGCGAACGAATTACCAGGTTGAGTACCTGACTAACTTCTGCTTGAAAATCAAGGGTTTCCTTATGAGCTTCGACAGTCATCTTTAGGTTAGAACTCCAATTGGTTTAGGTTGACGATTTTGATCGGTGGTTTGGATTTTTCGTCGCTTAATATGGGGATTCCAACACTAATTTCAAGAACCCAATTCAATTAAAACGCTGAGGTGACACTGAGACTCGCGTGATTCTCCTCGTAGCTATCAACCTCCGTATCAGCGTCTCGCTCGAGATGGGTTATGTCGAAACCGACTCTGCTGTTAGTGCCGAACTGGTAACTCACGCCCAGTGTGGCTGTCAATTGATCGTAGACCAAAACCTCTTCTTCGTGATCAATGCCAGTGATTTGAAAGTACCCGCTAGTTAACCGGGCAAGTCTTCTTGTCAGCAATACGCTTAACTCGATATCTTCCGTATCTCTACCGGAGCGGTCATAGAGACGTTCCAGATAACGCCCCCTCAGGTTAACCGAAGTCCTGGTTGTCTGGTAAGTGAACTCTGTGGAAAAACGCTTGCTCTCATAAAAATCCTCTGTAATGGAGGGACTGTACGCAGCGCGCACAGTAACAGGGGATGACTCCAGAATGGGATCCCTTACCAGATTGCCAAATGCATCCTGGCGCTCGAACAGCGGCTGTGTACTCAGTTCATCGCGGGCACTGACAAAATTCTGTTCATAGCTGGCGGTCCATATAGTCCTGCCCGTTCGATGACTAAAATCGAAATAATAGTCATCGCCAAATGACCGCTCACCGACACCGAGCGCGAAACGCGTCCGGGGGTTGGGTGTGTAAATAGCTCCGATACTCCATGTAGAGTCGTCTCTATCATCAGCAACCGCTAAATCATACTCCTCATAACCGGCCGAAAAGGCGGCTGACCACTGATTGGTGATCTTTTGTATCAGTTCCGCACGGAATATCTTCGTCTCATTGTCATCGTCCAGATTTTCATAATCCACATCGCTCTGTTGATATAAGACTTCCCATATCTGGTTCGTGAACATGCTGCCGTTCCCAAACGCAATCTCACTCCGCTTGCCTGTACTATCGTTATCGAGATCTTCAGAATAGTCGATTCTGTCCCCGGTAAATCGAACCTCAACGACACTGAAATCACCCAGCCTGGCAGTGAAATAGGGACTCAGCCCTACTGAATAGAAATCCGTGTCATCCTCGGTACCGGTCAAGCCGCCGATACCCGATCTGCCGGTACTGGTGATGTTTGTCCTGTCCGCCCTCAGCCAGCCATCGAGGTAGAGATGGTTTTCGGCAATCTCCACATTCCCCTCGGTGCGCATAAAATGGACAACTTCATTGTCTTCCGTCTCGTCCCAATAGTGACGGTATTCCGGTGCATAGTTGAAATCCAGATTTGCCCTGGCCCCCTCCTTGTAAATCGACAGGGTGGGCCTGACCACCGTAATATTGTCGCTCACCTCGTCTTCATGGGTCAGATTCGCATTATCGGTGTAAATCTGCTGAATTCCGATACTTGGAGATATCACCCAGTCAGCGGCATAGAGAGTGTCTGTATTTGCGGCCAATCCCATGCCACAAGCAAGACAGGCATAGACAAGGGGTTTGCCCCCAAAGATCTGTTCCATATTTAAATGATTCAGCTTATTGATGATCATTTCTCACGTCCTTCATCATTCGAAATTTGGATTAACCCATTGGCATTAAAAAGTCAGCAGGATCCGGGGCCAAATAAGTTCGAAATAAGATACGCAGGATAAATCAAGAAGTCGAGAGATTGAGGTCATAAGCAACGGATCAAAACCCGGTCTCTGCACAGCCAATTGCTGCAGACAGTTTCCCGTATCTAAAACAGATCAGGTATAACCCCCATAACCCATTGATTAATTGTGTATTCTGACACCAGCATCCATCACACACCCAGCACCGTCCCGACAATGAATTGTCACAAAAGCCAGGGTTCCCATATGGGTATGAATAACGCACCATATAGAAAAATTCGACAACGGCCGCAGCGAGAAGCATATGAACATTGTTACGATCAATACTCAGCCCTACGACGATCAACGCCCCGGCACATCGGGTCTCAGAAAAAAAGTCAAAGTTTTTCAAACACCTCATTATCTGGAAAATTTTGTACAAGCCATTTTCGACACACAGACGGATCTGAGAGGGGGCATCCTCGTACTCGGCGGGGACGGTCGCTACTACAACCGCGAAGCGATCCAGGTCATCTTGCGCATGGCCAGCGCCAATGGTGTGAAACAGGTCTTGCTCGGGAGAGGCGGACTGCTGTCGACGCCCGCTGCCTCCTGCATTATCCGCAAATATGACACCGATGGAGGCATCATTCTGTCAGCCAGTCATAACCCTGGTGGCCCCAACGAAGATTTCGGCATCAAATTCAACACTCCCAACGGAGGACCGGCACCGGAAACGGTCACTGAGGCAATCTTTCACCGGACGACTGAAATCGATGAATATCGGATTTTGCAGACCCCCCCCATCGATCTGGACAATCCGGGAAAAGTCAGCCTAGGTGATACCCGGATCGACATCATCGATCCGGTCGCAGACTATGCCGACCTGATGATGGAACTGTTTGACTTTGACCGGATTCGAAAACTTTTCGATTCCGGTATGTTTTCCATGCGCTTCGACGCCATGCATGCGGTTACAGGTCCTTATGCCACGGAGATTCTTGAGGGAAGGCTGGGTGCTGAACCCGGAACAGTGATCAACGGCACACCCAAAGTCGACTTCGGCGGCGGCCACCCTGATCCCAACCTGGTTCATGCGCACCAGCTTGTCGAACTCACCCGCGGCACCGGTGCAGTCAACTTTGCAGCGGCTTCAGATGGTGATGGCGACCGGAATATGATTTTAGGCCGCAACTTTTTCGTCACACCCAGCGACAGTCTGGCCGTTATGGCTGCCAACGCCCATCTCATCAAAGGCTATTCCGGCGGCATCAGCGGCGTGGCGCGCTCAATGCCCACCAGCCAGGCGGCGGACCGGGTGGCGGATAAGCTTGGACTGCCCTGCTTCGAAACCCCAACAGGGTGGAAGTTTTTCGGCAATCTGCTGGACGATCGAAAAATCACACTCTGCGGCGAAGAGAGCTTTGGCACCGGATCCGATCATATCCGCGAAAAAGACGGGCTCTGGTCGGTACTGTTCTGGCTAAATCTACTCGCCGTCAAACAGCAGTCCGTGGAGAAAATCATCACCGATCACTGGAAGGCGTTTGGCAGGAACTACTATACCCGTTACGACTACGAAGCCATCGACAAAGCCGATGCTGAAAACCTGATGGACGCATTGCGGGAAAAGCTCCCCGCCCTTCCTGGTCAAGCCTTGAGCGGTTACCGTGTTGAGTATGCCGACGACTTCGCCTACACGGACCCCGTAGATGGAAGCAAATCGGAACGCCAGGGAATAAGAGTGGGTTTCAGCGACGGCTCGAGAATCGTTTTCAGGCTTTCGGGAACCGGTACCGAAGGAGCGACTTTACGTGTCTATCTGGAGGCCTACGAGACCGATCCGTCCAAGCAGACTCAATCGACCGAGTCCGTCATGACACGTCTGGTGGATATCGCTTTGACCCTGGCTGAAATCGAGCATCGAACCGGGCGCACAAAACCCAGCGTCATCACCTAATAATGACTGGACAATCCATCAGCGAATCGCCTATAAACAGTTGTAGTGGAACTGTTACACATAGATACTGAAATTCGTTTTCAAACTTATTTTCTACAAGGAGCAACAACGTGGCCGGCAAACAGGACAGCAATGCGAAAAAGAGCACCACAACAAAAAAAACCAAGGCCAAGGCGAGTAAGAAAAAGGTCACAAAGAAAAAGGCGATCACTAAGAAACGGGTTGCAAAAAAAACCATGACAAAACGTAGCGCAAGAGCTTCTATCAGTCCGAGGGAGCGATACGAGATGATAGCGACCATGGCTTATTATCGCGCCGAACAACGCAACTTCGAACCGGGACACGATGTTGAGGATTGGCTCGAGTGCGAGAGTATCATCGACGGCATGCTCGGAAAATAGATGCTACTTGGTCTACCATTACTACCTGATCGGGATTTAATGCCTCTTACAAAATCATTGAGGCGGAACAGTCACAGTCCATGATGATCCCTATACCCCACCCACTCGCCCAGTTGCACTCATAGGTCC
Source organism: Candidatus Thiodiazotropha sp. (assembly GCA_040506195.1). Classification (GTDB taxonomy): domain Bacteria; phylum Pseudomonadota; class Gammaproteobacteria; order Chromatiales; family Chromatiaceae; genus Thiodiazotropha. The sequence goes on from JBEVXH010000002.1 coordinate 492,764, forward strand.
GTTTTAAAACTGGGCAGTGGGCAGGAATTTCCAACCGAACGCTGGGGCATAGAACGCTCGAGTGTCAATAACTTGTATATTGCATGTGGGGCACGCCCAAGAAGAATTGCCTGTTGTGAAAGTGTCCGTGAGGCGATAACCAGCGAATACGGGGAATCGGGTGGCAGAGGAAACCGTAACGCCCGGCATACATCGGATATGGCGTCCCCAAGGGGAGTCGAACCCCTGTTACCGGCGTGAAAGGCCAGTGTCCTAGGCCTCTAGACGATGGGGACAGGTCTCTGCCGTGTATCCGGCTCGGATACCGCATGCAAAGTGGAGCGCGAAATCTACGGTACTTTCTCTACTGTGTCAAGGCCTTGCACAGCCTATTTTCCACTTCTGACGATTAACAATTCAGCGAATATCATGCTGTATTGGCCAGCACAGGAAACGACCTAGGTTTCAAACAACAGCCCGGTCTTTAACATCATTGAGGATTGCTGCTGATGTCTGGGTATGCCGACCAGATAGCCTTGCACGTAATCGCAACCCTGTTGCTGAAGAAAAGCCAGCTGGGTCTCGTACTCGACACCTTCGGCAATGACATCGATATTGAAGGCATGCGCCAAATGTATCATCGCGCGCACAAGGCTGGCATCGTTGCTGTCCGCAACGACACCGTGGATAAATTCCCTGTCGATCTTCAATAGATCAAACGGAAATCGTCGCAAGTGGCTGAGTGAGGCCTGGCCGGTCCCGAAATCATCCAGTGCGACTCTCACTCCTAATGACTTGGCCTGTTGCAGGAACTGGTCGGCTTCTGCCAATTCCTGTGTGAGCGTGTCCTCGGTTATTTCCAGAATGAGGCTGCGGGGCGTAATCTTTCCTGCCACCAGATTTTCGAGGAGATTACGGCAGAAGACCGGATCATTAAGCAGTCTGGCGGAAAGATTGATGGAGATGGCCACCTTGTCTCCCTTAGCGCCGTGTTCATTCTGGAAATGCAGCGCCTGCTCTAAAAGCGGACCGAAAAGAGAGGTAATGAGACCTGTGTCATTCAGTGCCGTTAAAAAATGATCCGGAGTGAGGGTTCCGCGTTGCGGATGTTGCCAGCGCAGCAGTGCCTCGTAACAGAGCAACTTGCCACTGATCGACTCAAAGATGGGTTGAAAGTGGTAGCGGAATTGTCCTGCCTCCACACCCTGGCGAACTTCGTGTTCGTACTTAAGCCCCTCTGCAACGCGTTCCGTCATTTCGCCCCTAAAGAAACAATATGCTGCACGTCCGTGTCGTTTTGCCTCATACATGGCGGTATCGGCATCACGGATAAGATAGTCGGCTGAAACATCATCAAAGGGCGCCATCGCTATGCCTATGGATGCGGAGATGCACAACTCCTGACCGGCCACCTGAACCGGCCGCTCCACCGCACGCAGTATCTTCTCGGCGAGAGGCGCCATATCTTCGCGGCTGTTGACGCCTTCAATCAAAATAGCAAATTCATCACCACTCAACCTGGCCACGGTATCAGAGCTTCGCACGATAGAAGTCAAACGTTCGGCGATACTTTTCAACAGCTCGTCGCCGACTAAATGCCCCAGGCTGTCGTTGACCTGTTTAAAACGGTCCAGATCGAGAAACATGAGACCGATCGATCCATCCCCTCTGAGGGCAATCGCCAGGGCATGCTCAAGACGGTCATGAAACAGAATTCGATTCGGTAACTGGGTCAGCGCATCATGGTGCGCCACATGGTCGAGGTGACGCTGGCGGTTATGCACCTGCTTACGCATTTCACTGAAGGCATCCACTAAATCCTGTATCTCCTTCAAATTGCTGTTGGACGGTGCCTTCGATTCCAAGCCACCACTGGCTTCCTGCTTCAATGCCGTGGCGGTCTGCCCGATAGGGAGCAACAGATTGCGCTTGATGAACTGAAAGGCTGCAAACAGAATCAGCAATCCGAGCATGGCCATCGCCAGAATCGAAACCGACAGCCGCTTTGCGGTTTGAGTGAGTTGCGTGATGCCATCCGCGGACTGGGAATCGAGAGCGAGGTCGATAAGCGAGAAGCGCTGACGCATGCTATCCAACAGCGGAGTGACCTTTTCACGCATGATATGCAGGTCCATGCGCCAGGTTGGCTTATCCATGAACACCAAGACCTGTTGGTATCCTTTCATCCAGGATTTGTAGTGGGCCTCTATAGCCACCAAACTATTGGATAGTATGAATTCCTCATTATTGTATTCGAAGTGGTTTTCCAAGATTTTTAATGTCAGGATAAAGCGTTGCGCAAAATCTGCTATAGCGTCATTACGCCCTTGGAACTCACTATCCTGATCGGATGCAAACAGGCCGAATCGGCTTGCCACCATCAGACGCAATTCTCCGGTCAAGCCCATCCAGAGTCGCTGTAAAGCGGAAATATGACTAATCACAGCGACCTGTTGATCAAGGGGAAATCCAACATCCACCTCCTGACGTAACAGCTGAAGCTCACTGAGAATTCCCTTGTTGTGCGGATACATCTCCTCCAACATCAGATTCATGGCGGGAAACCAGCCCTCCACATCCCGTCGGACATCGATCAGATTTCTAACCTCCCGTTCCAGCGCAAGTTTTTCCTCGAGCAGACCCTCCGCCAAGTCAGCCTCACCCAAAGGCAGCTGCATCAGGGAATCCTTTAGATCGAGAAGCACCCGTTCCAGGCTGAGTAATGTGTTCTCAGTATGAACCAGATTCCCTTTAGCCGACTCATTGAGAATACGTTGGAGATTATTTTCCAAGTGATTCAGTTGGGTTTGAGCATCGGCCAGGATGCCGGCGGCTACTGTCCTGGCGGTAATATTGTCAATCTGTCTTTGACTGGTGCTGTTTACCAGATTCCAACCAAGGTAGGCAAAGGTGACCAATGCCACACCGATCAAAATGGAAAGCAGGGTATAGCGGCCGCGATAGGAATCAAGATCAGGTATTAGACCTTTAACACTAGACATATTCCTTGGTTTCGTTTAAGTCGTTTCATTACAATGCGTTACATCTTTTCTTATTGATTCTTCCGTATGAACTTTCCGAGTTGTTCACTACGCTATGAAACAGACAATAACGGTAGTGCATACAACCTAGCGTATGTCATATATGCAGGGAATTACATGCCGGATAATATGGGAATTTTGTAACAAATGCAGCTACGAGGCCCATACTATGTTGACATCGATCAACTCAGAGGAGTTGCACACCCGGCAAATGCTGTTCAAGGAAGGAGGTTTATCCGCGTCGATCGGTCATGAGTCGCAGAAAGTGACTCATTTCATATGTAACCTGCAGGACCGGGCCTATTTGCCGCCCTGCGGGTTATCGATCGCTCAGTGGAGGCTGTTCATGTTCCGCGGTCTAGGGCCTGTTAACACTAATCCAATCGGTCCTGTTAACCCTGAAAAAGCGCCAATCAAGGCGTACCCCAAGGGCACTTCCTTCGGGGCGCACCCCAAGGGCACTTCCTTCGGGGCGCACCCCAAGGGCACTTCCTTCGGGGCGTAACCCGAAGGGCTGGGGCTATTTTTCCGCGAAGCGGCAAGTATACGATCAGATCTCAGTCAGACTGCCTTCGAACACTATTTCTTCACTCGGTCTGTCCTTCGGTAACTGATCCGTGCTTTCAACAGAGACCTTGAAACGTTGCCGATCACTAAGGGCTGCCGGTAGATTCATCTGCATACTGCCGTCATGAGGCAAAATACCGAGGGGGTGAAGGTGTCCCAGCTCATCCTCCAACCACAACTGACAGACCTTACCTTGCGGTAACGGAGTTGGCTCTACAGCCTTTACCTTCAGAAAGGGATCGTTGTCCACCGCGCCTACCAGCCAGCCGGGTTTTAACTGATCGTTCAGAACCACCATTATGCTGTCCATAGTCATATCCTGCTGACGGGTCGTCATCAGGGTCATGCCCATTACCAACACCAAAGTGGCTGTCACCATGCCGAGACTGCGCCAGAAATTCAGACTGTTCCAAAAACCGGCGGTAGCTTCCACACGGGTGTCAATCGGATCTATCCGACTCACGATTTGATCCCAGACAGCCTTTGGAGGCGTTACGGATTCAATGCTGTCCAGCATGGGTTCCAAGCGCCGCTGCCATGCATCAACCTCGCCCTGCAGCTGCATGTCTGTCTGCATACGCTGTTCGAATTCGATACGCTCCTGACCTTGTAAGGTGCCCAGCACATACTCTCCGGCAAGGATATTGATATCATTAATTTCATTTTCAGGCATCATGATCAAGACACCTCCTCAATTGTTCCAGACCTCGACGTATCCATGTCTTGATCGTACCCAACGGCGTTTCAGTATAGGCGGCCAGCTCATCATGGGTCATACCCTTGAAATAGGCCAATGCCATAATCTGTCGTTGCTGCTCTTTCAGCTGTTGCAGACAATTGTCCAGACGCCTTCCCTCATCGGTACGGCTCAGACCTTCCAGCGGCAGGGGATTGTTATCGGCCTGCTCCGGAAAACCCTTGTCATCACTCTCCGTCACCTCGCGCTTCTGTTTGCGAAGCAGATCCAATGCCTGATTTCTCGCGATCGCTGACATCCAGGTCAACGGGGCCGCCAAATGAGAACGATAGTTGTCAGCATTGTTCCAAACCTTGATGTAGGCATCCTGCAAACAGTCTTGCGCCAAATCCTCTCTATTTAATATACGCAGCACAACACCATATAGTTTCGCAGAAGTGATACTGTACAGACGGGAAAAAGCTATACGATCGTTCAGGGCGCAGGCCGCCAGCAATCCTTCGAGTTCCTGATTGCGTAGCCGCGCTGCTTCCTGTGGATCAGTGTCTCCATTTGCCATGGATCCCCCCAAGGGATGTGAACCTGCCACAAGATTACTGGCCTTGTGCCATGGCGGCAAGAGGTACAGGCATTCAGTTACTGCCTTGTATGTTACTGAGTTCCACACAGCAACCGGGGAAAGGCAATGTGAAACATCATAGCGATTGAGGGATAAGCTATACATGGGCCTAGTTAATCCTGTTCCCGTGGCACTCCCATATAGCCGGAAAATTTCAGACACTGCTTGCCGTCCAGCTCGACTATCTGCACTGTCTCCCCACCGCCGCGACCAAACCCCTGTACCACAGCCTCTGTGGCGGATACCGGTTGCAGCGGGACTCTGATCAGATTCTCACTCAAATGCGGCGCGCGATAGTGCAGGCAAAGCACCCCATCCTGGTCACTTAATTTGAGATCCTGTATCGAGAACTCGCCATCCGGATTGATAGTCCGGTAACTGCCCAACCGCTTCTTCCATACCGACTCCCATTGATCGGATTCGATCCTGTTGCCGAGCATGATCTCGTTACCGTTCCGGTCCGCCACCAAAACATCCATGCCGTTGATCTCGCGCTCACGTAGACGCAGATCACCCAATATCCGGTATCCTTCGGGTAATCGTCGGGTACTGTTTTCACTAAGCCCCAAGCTGCCGTCTTCAAAACGCACCAGATCCAGAATCTGCTCAATGATGCAGGCACAGAGTCTGGGTTGCTCGGCATCGACCATCAGCAGTCCAAGGTCCGTGGCATAGGCGCCAGAGGGTGTGTCATAGCCAACCGGAAAGTCGCTCGCAACCTGGCGTTGCGACGGTACGGGAAGTCCTCCGCGTATCGAGGCGGCAATCATGAGTATGGTTGTCGCCAACTCCTTTGCAATCCGATTGCTGTCCGCGCCATTGGCCAATACGGCTATGCCCAGATCCTGTTCCGGCAGCAGCACCATTTCAGCGCCGAACAGCAGCGTGCTGCCACCATGGCGAACACGCTTCCCAATGACAGGGTGGTGCTCAATAAACCAGCCAAATCCGGGTAAAATACCCAGTGATACCTGACCATCGACAGTTTGTGGCTGAAACATCTGGCTCAGCAGTGATGAAGGCAGCGCGGGGATTTTGGCGCCAAGCAGTGCGGTCATCAGACGGCCCAGATCCTCTCCCGTGGAATAGAGGCCTAATGCCGGCGTATCTCTTAATGGTGGCTGAGGCCGGACCTGACCGTCCAGATGTCCGGCGGATAATCGACTCTGTAACTCCGCCGAAAGATCAAAACCACTGCTGTGCATCTCCAAGGGAGTAAACAAAGACCGCTCGATAAAATCCACATAGGCCAGACCCGAGCGTTGCTGAACCAGGTGTCCCAGCAAGTCATAACCGATATTTGAATAGCTATAGACCCGGTCAGGATCATAGGCGGCATATTCCTCGTGCAGCAGTGCCGTCACCTTGGTAAAGGGGGTATCCGTGTACATTCCCTTGCGCAGGTCGCTGGGAAGTCCACTGCGATGACTCAGCAGTTGCCGGGGTGTCAGTGGAGCTGAATCCTGCTGGTGATGCCGAATGGAGAAGCCTGACAGCTGATCTTTTAACGCCAGATCCAGGTCAATCCTGCCTGCTGCGACGAGCTGCATGACGGCAAGCGCAGTAACCGGCTTGGTTAGTGATCCGACCCTGAACAGGGTTCCCGTATCGACCCTTTCTCCGGTACGGGTGTTAGCGACGCCGAATCCTTCAAGCCAGACGGCGCCCTCTCTGTCGACCAGGGCAATACTCAATCCCGGTACCAGCTCCTCCTCCAGCAACCGGGTAATCAATTTCATCGACTCACTGCGCACACTAGCCATATCACCCTGAGGAACGACTCGGGACTGACTGGCTTGATGCTCCAGGGACCTGCAAGATGTAAGTAACAGCACTATTACCAGCACTGAAAATGACAGCTGTATTGGCGGCACGAAACACCTCAATCTGCTGAAGTATGGACCATGAAACCCAATCGACTGAGCCTTATCCCGCGAGGCACATTTAGTCGCAACTATACAACTGTTACGCCGGCTATCATGATTTGGATTCAATACATAGAGGGAAATTCAACATTTTCGTAGCTGAATCTGTAATCGCGCTTTTCAAACAGCCGATTACGGCCAACACTGTTATTTAGACTCAAAATAGATTTTTTTATTTTATCATTGCTTTTCAGCAAGTTATGCCTGACACTCCAATCCAGACCGAATCAATCATCGGGTTAGTGCTAGAGTCAGTGATAGCGCCCATCAGCACAAGCGTATCGAATTGATCGATGTATCGCTTTAGACGGGGCAGGATGCCCCGCTAAAGCAAAACCAACATTACCAGTTTACCGCTGCGCCGACATCAATCAGGCTGCTTCCGTATCCGTCATTGAATCCACGCTGCGACTTGTGCACATTACTCGAGAAACCTTCAGCATAGAGGAAGGAGCTACCATACTGATCACCAATACCCGGCTGCATGGCCGTAGGTAGATTGTTCGAGTAGGACGAGCCAATGTACTGATCATGATTATTACCGACTACCTCATACAGATCATCATATGAAGTGGCGTACAGGTTGGCGGACAAAATCATGGTTGCGGTTGCTAATAGAATTTTCATTTTAATATTCCTCGTTTAGTTAGTTTAATGAAGCAGAATCATGCTGCGTTCAAACATCTATACGGGGTATATCGAGGATCGGATTCAAACAAATTCAACACGTGGCGAATTTCGGTATCGCATACCGTTCATGCAACAGTCATAAAACTGCAATATAACTGTGGCACCCTATAAACCACAGACAGATTGAGGGCAGATACATCCTACGCGGAGAGAAGGCTATGCGCAGCGATACACACTCCTTGAGACCCTTTAGAAATCCCAGCTATATCGACTACCTGGTTGGCTGGAGATACCTCTTCAACCGACACTACAGGCTGCATGTCCACAACCGCTGGTCAGATCAACCCTGGTTTATCTCAGTGTCGGAGATGCTGGTCGGTATAGGCAGCGTCCTGTTTTCAACCGTTCTTGCCTCCATACTTATGCTCGTCATCTGGGATCTCTGGTTTAACTAGGCGATAGATACCTTAAGACAGGATGATCGTGCAAAAAAAAGGGGCCGAATCGGCCCCTTTTTCTATTGCCTGATGCAAATCAGGCCTCTTCAACCGCCTTCATGCTCAGACGTATACGGCCCTGTTTATCGACCTCGAGCACCTTGACTTTCACCACATCACCCTCGGCAAGCTTGTCGCTGACCTTCTCCACGCGTTCATTGGAGATCTGGGAGATATGCACCAATCCGTCCTTGCCGGGCAGGATAGTGACGAAAGCACCGAAATCCATCAGCTTTGCCACCTTGCCTTCATAAATCGTACCGACCTCAACATCGGCGGTGATCAGTTCGACGCGCTTGCGCGCCTCCTCACCGGCGGATTTATCCACGGAGAAGATCTTGACCACACCGTCATCGGTGATGTCGACTGTAGCACCGGTCTCTTCGGTAATGGATCGAATCGTCACACCACCCTTGCCGATGACATCACGAATCTTGTCGGGATTGATCTTGAACTCGATGATCCGCGGAGCATGCTCCGACATCTCGTCACGATGGGAGTTGATGACACTGTTCATCTCGCCAAGTATGTGAAGACGACCCTCTTTTGCCTGATCCAGAGCGATCTCCATGATCTCCTTGGTGATGCCGTTGATCTTGATATCCATCTGCAAGGCATTGATACCCTGACCGGTACCGGCCACTTTGAAGTCCATGTCGCCCAGGTGATCCTCATCACCCATGATATCGGTCAGTACGGCGAACTTGTCGCCCTCTTTGATCAGTCCCATGGCCACACCGGCGACAGGTGCCTTGATCGGCACACCGGCATCCATCAATGCCAGACTGGTACCGCAGACGGATGCCATCGAGGAGGAGCCGTTGGATTCAGTGATCTCGGAGACCACGCGGATCGCATAGGGGAACTCGCTGATTGTCGGCATACAGGCAAGCACACCGCGCTTGGCCAGGCGGCCATGCCCGATTTCACGCCGTTTCGGACTACCGACACGCCCTGTCTCACCCACGCAGAAGGGAGGGAAGTTGTAGTGCAGCATGAAGTGCTCGCGACGGGATCCCTCCAAGGCGTCGATAATCTGCGAATCGCGCTCGGTGCCCAGGGTGGTTACCACCAGGGCCTGGGTCTCGCCACGCGTGAAGAGCGCAGAACCGTGGGTTCTAGGCAAAACACCCGTGCGCACCGAGATCGGGCGCACTGTGCGGGTATCACGACCGTCAATGCGGGGTTCACCATCCAGGATGCGGCCCCTGACAACACGCTTTTTCAACTTCTCGATGGCCGCCTTGACCTGGTCGACGCCCCAACGGACTTCTCCCTCATCGTCTGCCGCGCAGAGCTTCTGCACAGTCGCCGCCACAACCTCATCGACGGCCGCATAACGATCAAGCTTGTCAGCGATACGATAGGCGTCACCGATACCCTGAGCAGCCTCGGCCTCCACCACAGCGCTCAGTTCCGTATCCTCTTCCGGCACTGCAAAATCGGTTGTCGTCTTGTTGACCTCGGCCGCCAGCTCCTTGATCGTCTGGATGACGGCCTGGAACTGTTCATGACCGAACAGGACGGCTCCCAGCATGACCTCTTCGGAGAGCTGGTTCGCTTCCGATTCGACCATCAATACAGCCTCTTCGGTACCGGCTACAATCAGGTCCAGATCCGAATCGGGATTGATGCCGGTAGTGGCGGGATTCAAGATGTACTCGCCGTCTTTATAGCCGACACGGGCGGCGCCTACAGGGCCCTGAAACGGCAGCCCGGAGATCGCGAGCGCTGCCGAAGTACCGATCAATGAAGGTATTTCTGGATCCACTGCCGGGTTCAGGGACATCACGGTAATGATGACCTGGACCTCGCTGGTGAAGCCCTTAGGGAATAGTGGACGGATCGGCCGATCGATAAGCCTTGCAGTGAGGATCTCCTTTTCACTCGGACGGCCTTCACGACGAAAAAAGCCGCCGGGGATCATTCCGGCGGCATATGTCTTCTCCTGATAGTCCACGGTCAATGGAAAAAAGTCCCGGGCTACCTCGCTCTTCGCTTCAACCACGGTTACCTGGACCACGGTGTCGTCCACATTGACCATGACTGCTCCGTCAGCCTGCCTTGCTATCTCACCTGTTTCGATGGAGACCTTATTGTCTCCCCATTGAAATTCTTTTTTGATTAATGTCACTTTTGAATCCTTGAGTAATTAATGTTTCAGGACGAATTAGCGACGCAGACCCAGACGGCTGATCAGCTCTTTATAGCGATCCGGGTCATTGCTCTTCAGATAGTCCAACAGCTTGCGGCGGGAATTGACGAGACGCACTAGACCCTGACGGGAGTGGTGATCCTGTTTGTGTTCTTTGAAATGCTCCGTGAGCTGAGTAATGCGGCTGGTCATCAGGGCGACCTGTACCTCAGGCGAACCGGTATCCCCGGGTGTTCGCTGATACTCCTCGATGACTGATTTCTTGTCTGCTGTACTCATTGACATGACGTTTCTCCTCTTGGTTACGTCGTTGAATCTGGTCCCATTGAAGACCTACCCGACAATGAGTTCAGGCAGGCCGGACCGGTGAAAAATACGCTGTTAACCGGGCCATCCCCGGAAAGAGCGCGTAGTATGCGCGTTCTGGGCCTTCACAGCAACCCAAATTCCACTACATGTAATGAATTTCTTTCTGCAATTCAATTTGTTACCTGCATGAGCCTTTTTGGCGCCACACGTCCGTCATCGAGAATCTGGCCGACGCCGAGAAAATCGGTCTCATTGGTATAGAGACGCACCCAACCGCTAGTGGGGGCATTCGGCACCAGGATCGGTTGACCCTGTCTCATATAGAAGGCGGCATCCGCTGTCAGATCGACTTGGGGCCACTCGGCCAATGCACTCTCCAACGGTAGCAACCAATCATCCATCTCTTTAAACAGCTTTTCGGAGAAGGCGTGCCGAACCTCATCCAAGGTGACCATCGACTGGTCGTCGTAGGGACCGACTCCGGTCCGGCGCAAGCCACTGACATAAGCGCCGCAACCCAGCTGTTTACCGATATCCTCGGCGAGGGTACGTACATAGGTGCCCTTCGAGCAGTGAACATCCATTTCAAATTCGGGCAGTGCGAAAGCGATCAACTGCATTGAATGGATCCGGATAGTACGGGGTTCGCGCTCGACCTCCACCCCTTTACGGGCCAGTTTATAGAGTCGCTCGCCCTGGTGCTTGATGGCGGAGTACATGGGCGGCAGCTGTTGCTGTTCACCCAGGAAATCGGCCAGCACGTCCCGCAGCATCGCTTCAGTGACTCCGCTGGGATCGGCCCGCTCGATCACCTCGCCTTCGGCATCGGCCGTGGTTCTGGTCTCACCCAGCCTGACCCTGACCCGGTAGTGTTTATCCGCATCCAACAGAAACGCCGAGAGCTTCGTCGCCTCGCCGAAACAGATCGGCAACAGACCGGTGGCGAGCGGATCGAGACTGCCGGTATGTCCCGCCTTTGCCGCTTTATAGAGGAATTTCACCTCCTGTAAGGCTTTGTTCGATGTCATACCTTCCGGTTTGTCGAGCAGCAATACACCACTGATATTGCGCCCCCTGTTGCGACGACGTCCCATGCTTTTACTCTATCTTGCTTAATCTTGAGAAAGGATCAATCCAGGTCGGTGTGGTTTTCCTTCACCGCTTGATCAATTAAGGTGGAAAGATGCTCCCCCTGCTCCACCGAGGTGTCATAGACGAAATTCAATTTGGGTATTGAACGCAGCTTCATACGATGACCCAGCAGCCAACGCAGATGACCGGCGATATGGTTCAACTGTTGGACACTCTCTTTCTGCGAAAGCGATGATGACATAGTGGTAAAGAAGACCTTGGCCTGGGAGAGATCCCGCACCACCCGGGCTTCCTGGATGGTCACCATTCCGATGGCCGGGTCCTTGACCTCTTCCCGGATCAGTCCGGCCAACTCCCGTTGCAGTTCCGCACCGATACGATCTGTTCGTTTGAAATCACGCGGCATGGCACTTATATGTCCCGCATCACTTCAGTCCGCTCGAAGACCTCGATCTGGTCGCCGACCTGCACATCGTTGTAGTTCTTTACGCCGATGCCGCACTCCATACCGTTCTTCACTTCCGCGACGTCATCCTTGAAGCGGCGCAAGGACTCCAGAGCCCCCTCGTATATCACCACATTGTCACGCAGTACACGGATCGGGTTATTGCGTTTCACCATGCCTTCGATAACCATACAACCGGCAATCGCGCCAAGCTTGGAGTTGCGGAACACATCACGCACCTCGGCCAGCCCGATAATCTCCTCGCGGATTTCCGGAGAGAGCATACCCGATATGGCCTTTTTCACATCATCGATGATTTCATAGATGATGCCGTAGTAGCGCATGTCGATGCCTTGCTCTTCAACCACCCTGCGCGCACCTGCATCGGCACGCACATTAAAACCGATGATGATGGCATTTGATGTTACTGCCAGGTTGGCGTCAGACTCATTGATACCGCCCACGCCCGATGCAACCACGGACACCTTCACCTCCGCGGTGGAGGTATTTGCCAGCGCCTCCTTCAATGCCTCCACACTGCCCTGAACATCAGCCTTGACGATCACATTCAACGACTGGGTTTCACCCTCTTCCATTTGGGTGAACATCTCGTCAAGCTTCGCCGCTTTCTGTGCCGCCAAACGGGTATCCCGTTGCTTGTCATGGCGCAGTTCGGCAATCTCGCGGGCACGCCGCTCATCGCTGACCACCCGAACATCATCACCCGCTTCCGGTGTGCCTGAGAGGCCGAGCACCACCACGGGTATGGAAGGGCCGGCGGTCTTGATGGGACGCCCGTTCTCATCAAACATGGCGCGCACGCGGCCATACTCCTTACCGGATACGATCACATCGCCGCGCGTTAAAGTTCCGGACTGCACCAGCACAGTTGCCACCGGTCCCCGGCCCTTGTCCAGGGAGGACTCAACGATCGATCCCGTGGCATTGCCTTCATGCACAGCCTTCAGCTCCAACACCTCGGCTTGCAGCAGAATCGCATCAAGCAGTTCATCTATGCCCTGGCCGGTTTTGGCGGAGACCTTAACAAACATGGTGTCACCCCCCCACTCCTCGGGAATCACCTCCTCCTGGGAGAGTTCCTGGATGACGCGGTCGGGATTCGCCTCCTCTTTGTCGATCTTATTGATTGCCACAATCAGCGGCACCTCGGCCGCCTTGGCATGCTGGATCGCCTCCTTGGTCTGCGGCATGACCCCGTCGTCGGCGGAGACCACAAGAATGACGATATCGGTCACCTTGGCGCCACGGGCGCGCATGGCTGTGAAGGCGGCGTGTCCCGGTGTATCCAGAAAGGAGACGGTGCCTTTATCGGTGTCCACGTGATAGGCGCCGATGTGCTGGGTGATGCCGCCCGCTTCACCCGCCGCCACCCGGCTGGTGCGAATATAATCGAGCAGTGAGGTCTTGCCGTGGTCGACGTGTCCCATGATGGTGACCACAGGCGGCCGTTGCACGGACTCTCCGGTAGTCTGAGACTCTTCCATACTCAGCAGATCGGCTTCAATATCCTCATCGCGCTGATGGACCGGCACGTGCCCCATCTCCTCGACAACAAGAATCGCCGTATCGCGGTCCAACGGCTGGTTGATGGTTACCATCATGCCCATTTTCATCAAAACCTTGATGACTTCAGCGGCCTTGATCGACATCCGCTGGGCCAATTCAGCCACTGTGATGCTCTCGGGTATCTTGACTTCGTGCACGACCGGAGTAGTGGGGCGTTGAAAACCGTGTTGGCTCTCGCTGCTCGCTGCGGCAGTCGACCTGCGCTGCTTGGCGGGTTTTTTCTTACGACGCCCCTTTGCGCCATCGGCCACATGCAGCTCTTTGCGCTCCAACCGTTGCTCGCCCTCAAGCTCCAGACCCTCGCGCTTGCTCTCTTTGCGACTCTTCTTGCCACGTCCGGATTCCGGTTTGGGGGCAGGCTTCTCCTGCACCACTTCAGGCTCCTCGGCCTTGATCATTTCCGCTTCGACCACCTTGCGCGCAGCCTCCTCTTCAGCTTCCTTGCGCGCAGCCTCTGCCTCTTCTTCAGCCTTCTTTGCCGCTTCCTCTTCAGCCCTTTTCGCCGCCTCGGCCGCTTTTCGCGCCTCGATCTCAGCCTCGATGGCAGCTCTGGCCTTTGCCTGTTCGTCGAGCGCCTTAAGCGCCTCTTCCGCCTCTTTCGATTTACGTTCGTCTGATTCAACAGCCGCACGTTTGACATAGGTACGTTTCTTACGCACCTCCACACTGACCGTCTTGGCAGGCGCCGTCGATGCGCGGCTCAAGGTACTGCGTGAAGCTGTCGGCTGGCGTAGTTCGCTGACGGTTTTGCGACGCAAGGTGACCTTGCTCGGCGCTGTCACACCGGCACTCTTTTTCTTACCATGACTCTCGCGCAGATAGTGCAGCAGTTTGGCTTTCTCCTCATCGGAGATCCTATCGTCAGGCGTTTTGGCCTGGATGCCTGCATCCTCCAGCTGTTCCATCAAGCGATCGGCAGGAATACCAACGACATTTGCAAGTTGTGCTACCGTTACTTCACTCATACATCAGGCCTCTTGAATTTGCCTTATCCATCTTTTCCTATGCTATACCTTCATACCGGACTCACATGCGGCGTAAAGCTACACAACTACTATTTTGCCTCTTCGAACCATGGTGCCCGGGCTGTCATAATCAGCTTCCCGGCACGATCTTCATCCATTCCGTCAATCTCCATCAGATCATCGATGGATTGCTCCGCAAGATCCTCCATCGTCACCACACCCCGTCCGGCAAGCGTAAACGCGAGCTGTTTGTCCATGCCCTGCATGGTCAACAGATCCTCGGCTGGTTCACGGAACGCCTCTTCATTGGCGATGGCCCGGGTCAACAGAAAATCTTTCGCCCGGTTACGCAGCTCGTTGATCAGATCCTCATCGAACTCTTCGATGGTAAGCATCTCCTCGATCGGGACATAGGCAACCTCATCGACACTGGTAAATCCTTCCTGCACCAGTATTGCCGCCACATCCTCGTCCACATCCAGCTGCTCCATGAAGGCATCCATGAAGCCCTTGGTTTCCGATTCACTCTTCTCCGACGCCTGGGCCTCATCCATGACATTCAATTCCCAGCCGGTCAATTGACTGGCCAAACGCACATTCTGTCCACCGCGACCGATGGCCTGGGAAAGATTCTCTTCGCTCACCGCCACATCCATGGTGTGTGTATCTTCATCCACCACAATCGAAACCACGTCCGCCGGCGACATGGCGTTGATCACATACTGCGCCGGGTTGTCGTTCCACAGGATGATATCGACACGCTCGCCATTCAGCTCATTGGATACCGCCTGCACCCTTGAGCCGCGCATACCGACGCAGGCCCCCACTGGGTCGATGCGCTGATCGTGGGCCTTGACTGCAATCTTGGCGCGCAGGCCGGGATCCCGGGCGGCGCTCTTGATTTCGATCAGCCCCTCGCCCACCTCGGGCACCTCGAGTTTGAACAGCTCGATCAACAGCTCCGGCATGGTGCGACTGATAAAGAGCTGCGGGCCGCGGGGTTCGGAGCGAATCTCATACAGGTATCCACGGATGCGGTCACCAACCCGGATCGATTCCTTGGGAATCATATGTTCACGCCCGATAAAGGCTTCTGCGTTACCACCCAGATCGAGGAAGACATTACCACGGTCGATTCGCTTGACGACGCCGGTGACCAACTCACCCTCCCGTCCCTGATACGCCTCCACCACTTTCGCCCTTTCGGCTTCCCGCACCTTCTGCACGATCACCTGCTTGGCGGCTTGTGCGGCAATACGACCGAACTCGATGGACTCGATCGGTTCCTCGACGAACTCACCGACTTCTATTTCGGGATACTCCGCTCTGGCGACATCCAGGATAATTTGGCGCAGCGGCGCATCCGGTTCTTCCTCCGAATAGGCCTCCACCACTTCCCATCGACGAAAAGTATCGTAATCGCCCGTGGTCCGGTCGATCGCCACTCGCACCAGAATGTCATCGCCATTGCGCTTGCGTGTAGCGGATGCCAAGGCAGCCTCAATGGCTTCAAAGATGATCCTCTTTTCGACATCTTTCTCATTGGAAACCGCATCCACGACCAGCAATATCTCTTTACTCATCAATTGTTTCCCAATTTAAATATCCGGTATCAAACGCGCCGAATCGATCAGTTCAATCGCTATCCCATGGAGTTTTCCATCTTCCTCGATCAATACCTGATTCTCAGCCACGCCCCGAAGTACACCCGTAAAACGGTGACGGCCTTCAATCTTGGTGTGGGTTTTCACCCGCACTTTGTTTCCCTGGAAGCGCTCAAAATGCTCCCGTTCAAACAGGGGCCGGTCCAATCCAGGTGAAGAGACCTCGAGCTGGTACTGCTCCTTGATCGGATCCTCCACATCCAGCACGCCGCTGATCTGATGACTGACCTGTACACAGTCATCGAGACCGATACCGTCGGCATGGTCGATATAGACCCTCAGCAAGGCGCCTCCCTTGCCCTGTCCCGTCAACTCCAGGCCGACCAGCTCATAGCCCAACAGCTCCACCTCAGCACGGACCAGGGATTTCAACTTTTCCGGAGCCGATCGCATTTCTTCACCGCAATAAAAAATGGGCTCATGGCCCATCCCGTCGTCCTCGATATCCGACACCCGGCCTGATCTACCATCCGCCTGGGTCCAGGTCATACACTCGAAAACAAAAAAACCCCGCTGTCGGGGTTTTATTATAGTTCGCTGCGGCAGATCAAGGCGTTTCAGGGCCGATGCACGTCCGCAAATTCGACGCGAAGAATAGCACAGGCCGTAAGCCTTATCAATTAGGAACGTTAAAAGATCCTATCACCTGTCGACACTGATCCAATCATCCCTAAGGCAACCAGCCGCCAGCCGCCTGTACCTGCCGGCTGCTGTCCGGTCGAGTGAGCCAGGCAACCACGGCTAGTCTATCCGCTTCGTTGGCGGAGAGTTCGGGCCAGGTAAAACGCCACACTCCTTCCTCTGACGCCGCTTGTTGGTGACTCAATACCACAAAGCTCTCCTCCAGGGTTCTGCCCCGGTTTTCACCGCCGCCGATACTACTGGAGAGGCCAAAGCCGAGAATCGCGAAATGAGCCTCAAATTTGCCCCCCTCCAGATGGGGCTGAGGCGAGAATTTAACTGTAGCCCCCGTCCCTGGATCGACCTGCAAAGTCAAACGTCCTACCTGTTCATTGGCAGGCAGGTCGAGTTCGGGCCGGTAGAACCATTGACGCCACTCCTGCCCGTTGAGGACGAATCCCGGTGTATAGACTGAGCGGATCGCACCCTGTCGACGGTGATCGCGCTGCCTGTTGCTGAAGGCCGCTGATGCGAAGCGGTCCGGCCAGCCCAAGTCATCCCAGTAATCCACATGAAACGAAAGCGGAACAAGCGTTCGCCACAATCCCGGATGCCGCTCCAGTTTCCGCAGCCAGGCATCCGCGGGGGGACAGCTGCTACAGCCGTGGGATGTATAGAGCTCCAGCAGATTGACCCGCTCCACCGGGCTCTGCAAGGTCAGGGCCTGGGTGGGCTGAGCGACAACGGCCGCCATCAGTCCGCCGCTCAGCAACAAGCCGCGCCAGCCGTTCATGCTTCCGCCGGAATGAACTTCAATGCGATACCGTTGTTACAGTAGCGCAACCCGGTCGGCTTCGGCCCATCATTGAAGACATGCCCATGATGACCGCCGCAGCGGGCGCAATGATACTCGGTTCGCGGCCAGATCAGCTTGTAATCCTTCTTGGTACCCAGCGCGCCGGGCAGATGGTCGTAGAAACTCGGCCATCCGGTCCCGCTCTCATACTTGGTCGACGAGGCAAACAGGTGATTATCGCAACCCGCGCAGGCGTAGACACCCTCGCGCTTCTCCTTCAACAGGGGGCTCGTACCCGGCCGCTCCGTACCCTCTTCCCGCAGGATATGGTACTGCTCAGGCGTCAACCGTTCGCGCCACTGTGCATCGGTCAAATCTATTTTTTCGTTTTGCATGGCTCTATCATCCTGTCTGGCTAATACCGACTGACCAACAACCGGCAACAACGCTGCCGCGCCCAACAGCTTAATCAAACTTCTTCGCTTCATCACTCTTCTCCTCACGCGCGCGACTCCCTGATAGACAGGAATCGCATAGGACATCTGACAGGAATTCTAAGTTGAGATTCACCACGATAATCGGGGTAAAAAACGGGGAAATCCACTATTTCATCAATGAACCCGGTCGCTTATGATTCAGAATATAGGGCGGCAAGATCCAGATGGGATCACGGAGTTATCACAAATGCATCACGAAAAGACTCGGTACCCCTCTATCAGAAGTTCTAATTAATTTATATTTTGAATATCTTGAATCTCATCAGTGTGCGGTGCTTACAATGCACCTCAAATAGATGGATATTTGTCCCCGGTCATTCAAGAGCAAAAGCCTCGTTCAAACACTGAGCAGAGCTTTTTTAGATGGCTGTTCATGCAGTAATTTTAATGCAGGGCATTATTGGTCTATTCGCATGAAAGCTGGTAATCGCACTGAATCGAATACATCCATATCTGCCGGTATTTAAAACTAAACATAGAACTACCTAGCACACTACCTGAAGAAAGGTTAATAATGGAGGATAATATATGGACAAACATTGGAAGTCCGTGCGATGCACATTCACCTCCCAACAGGAAAGAGTTAAGAGTTGCTTATAGCAATGGATATTATATAGAAATCAAGTTTACTGAATTAAATGGTAGTGCTGCAGCTTTAAAAGATATCTCATGACCCTGTTGAAAATATGAACCAAAAATATAATGAGATTAAAGATATAATGGATACGTTATAATTTTCCAGCTTTAAATATATTCCAAAATATCCCATTACTTCAGCAGATATTAATCTAACAGTAGCTGATACAGACATCAAACTTACTCCACGGGGAAAAGTTTGCAATATTCCCATGAGAAATTGTATGTTTACGGGCGAAAGGAATGGTCTTTCAATAAATATTGATACTATTTTCCGAAAAACCCATCACTCTTACCTTACACGCCACAGTCGCATTTAGAATTGTGTCCATGTGACAGTGGCCAAAGATTCAAACATTGTCACGGCAAGTTTATATGAATAGCGATGCTGAAATTTAAAGGGCACTCACATTAATGAGTTCGAGCCTAGCTTTTTCTCAGTGTGGCATACATCATATGTTTAACACCGATATATAGATGATCCAGGGTGTTGGCGATGTGGTTGTCGGGGGTCCGTTGAGTGAAGGAGAATCGTCAGCATATTAGATGCTTGTAGTGCAATACTGCAGCATTCCCGATACTCTGCCCGGAGCCGGAAAACCTCCACAAACCAGCCTGTTTGAAGCAGAGGGCTGTTCCTAAGGAGTGAGTCCGGGTTATGATCCTCCTATCCTCATCCTTAATAGCGAAAGGAGGTGTCTATGCCCGGGATCGTGATTTTTCAGATGGACCTTTGGCCACGGATCAAGGAGCAGTTCAGGCCCAAGATGTTGACTATCGACAAGATTTTGGTCGAAGTAACCTTCCCCAACAATCCCAAGCTTCAGGCGGCCTTCAAACAGGATCCGCTTTTGTACCAGAAGCTGCAGGACAAAATCCGCGCCTACATGACCGGAAACGTTGTCAGGAACCTTGGCAACGTGGTGAATAAATTCGACCCTCAGGCCGTGGCCGCGGCCAAGATCGACGACATGGAGGAGATGCTCAAGATCCTGGACAAGTTTCAGGAGACCGCCAAAGGATACACCCATGCCGCCTCGACCATGGCGGCCCGACAGGCGGAAAAAGTGTGGATGGAATTGACCCGGACCAAAGCTGAGTACCGAAAATATAAGATCGTTGCAGGCGCAAAACTCACCGCCGGCACGGCCGGGTTAGCGACCGGCGTCGGCATGACCGTCGGCTCGACGGTGGCAACCGTCGCCTCGGGAGGCGCGGCTGCTGTAGGGACTTGGGCCAGCCTGACTCTAGGCATCATCGGCATCCTGAAATCGTCGGTCGGCCTGGGCAAGGATATTTACAACCTGGCTATTTCGGCCGACACGGTGCAAAAGAAAATAATCAAGTCACTGGAGAAACTCCAGGCACGCTATCTGGATATCATTAAGGGCAAAAAGGTTGGTCCCGGCAGGTCGAAGGCGACGGTCATGGCGACTGAATTGAACTACGAAGCCGTAAGGACGGTTTTAGGCACAAGCCAGACGACCATTTCAGAGTGCGACCGGATGACCGGACAGTTTCACGACAAGCTCAACGGCATCGATATCAAGTCTCACGAGCTGTCCAAGAAGCTGGAAAAGGTCTTGGTCGAAACAGAAAAGCTCAAGAAGCTGAAACCGAAACGCAAAGGTGAGATCGAGAAGCTCGAAAAGACAGTCCACAAGATCATCGAGAAGACGATAGAACTCGCCTCGAAGGTCAAAGACGGCAGGAAGGCCCACAAGACCTATACCACGGCACTCGCCGAATTGAAGGCGCACAAACCCAATACGGGGTGGCTGGAAAAAGGTTTCGGTTACGGTTGGGAACTTCTGCTGTCAGCGTCGGACCCTAAAGATATCATCGTGGCCGCTCTCGGCATCGCCACCGATCTCTCCATCGATGTGTCCGACAAGGTAGCCAGCAGAGTCATCAAGGAAAAGTATAAAGTGGGCAAGCGCTAGAAAACCGGCCGCTGGCGGCCAGTACTCTGAAAAGGTCGCTCTCCTTGGTGAACGGGTGACTATGCTGATCTGCGATCTGTGGCAGGACGCCCCAGGCATCCTGACCGGCCATTTCGAACAGATCCCCCACCCTATATTTGGTACTTCACGCTCGTTGACGATAGTGATCAGAATACTTAATGGAAGACCTGCAATATCGGCATTGTGGTCAGCAACTCTTTGCGAAGAGACCTTGGAAGGGCAAAAAGCGCAGAACTCGACAGTAGGTTGGAAAGTGCTTTGTGCTTATGATCAGAATCACTCCGGCCAGTGTTCCCGCAAGATGGGCGGGGGGGAAGGGTGGCCAGGATAGTTGGGTAAGCAGTGAGGTTCCGGACAAGAGTTCAATCATCAATTTGCTCATGCAGACCGGCGCTACGACGATGACCCAAGCTGATCGGGTTTCCCGCCAATAGTGAAAGAGCGCAACCGCCACCACTCTCCTGACATGACAGGTGACAAATCAAAATAGAAGAGCCCATGGTGTTGAGGCATGGCCATCAGAACTGCGGTAATCAGTACGGCACCAACCGTAAGCTTGGGAAATTTCATCTGACACTCCCATACCCGGCCAGGCATCAGCCTGGCCGGAGATTGTGACGGTTGTTACTTAGTGTTACGACGACGTTGGCTGGTTTTCCACAACGGAAACAGGAGTAACAACAACCACGGCCCGAAGGCTCCTCCGCCACTGCTTCCAGAGGAGGGATAGGCACGAGGCGCGCTGTACATGGGCTGCTGTTTATCCACTCTGTTGTCGACAACGGGTGCTGTGCTTCGTTGTTGCCGGGCTGCTTGTTCTTTCGCAACCCTCACCTGATTGCGTCGCTCGACACCATAGTGTTGGAACTGCTCTTCACGTAAGACCACCATCGAGGTATAGTCAGTGACCAAGCTGAACTCTTTGGCCACATCGATGATTGCCTGACGACTGTCGGCATCTTCCCCAAGGTAGTCGATCTGGTTTTGCAGATCTTCTATCGTGGCAAATGCCCAGAGACGCTCAATTTCCGGATTGCGTGTGCTTTGGCCGGGAAATTCAAACCTGGATGAATACTCCGCAGGTTGGCCTGAGACCTTGCCGCTGACGGTGACATCGGCGACACCGTCACCCCAATAGTGACCGAACAGGATCAATTGCCTGCCTCGATAAAGGGAACCGATTCGTGATGGGGTTAGATCCTTGACCTTCACGCCACGTATCTTCACATCGATATCGTGCAACGCTTCATGGATGAGTTTGTCTGTTGCCAGCAACAACTGGCCGACGATGTCGTCGCTATTCGAGACGTTGATGGAAAAACCGTTGGAGATTTTAGTCATCCCTTCCAGCAGCGGTCGGTTGGCGCTGTTACCCATGACGAAAGTGAAGAGTCTCACGTCATAACGTTCCAGAAGTTTAAGAAAATCCTTTTTCTCCGTGATACCCACGTTGGCGACCCCATCAGTGACCAAAATGATGGCGCTTGAACGATCGGAGTCGAGCCCCTTGATACCACGTTCCAAACCGGCATAGAGATTGGTGCTGCCCGATGGGCCGGTGTTCTCAAGCTTGTTTAAAAAACGTCGGGCGTTGTCCGCAGTTGCCTGTACATAACCGGAGGTGAGTTCCCGGGCGTGATTATTGAACAGCACTATTTTGAATCGATCCCGGTCGGAGAGATTTGCCAGTCCCTTGCGGACCCCTTCCACCAGGCTTTGATATTTACCTTTCATGGAGCCGGAGAGGTCAAGGACGAAAACCCAGTCGCGACCTTCGGTGATGGAGGTTAAGTCATCACCCGGGGTTACCGTGAGCATAAAAGTGCCGCGCTCTTTACAAGGCTCTTTATGGGTTAGCATGTCGACACTGCCGGGCAGACCCTGTTGGTGCCGCCAGTAGACCACGATATCCCTATCCAGTTTATGGATAACGGTGGATGGGGCTTGTGTCGATTCCTGCTCCGAGCCAGCTTGACCATTGTGCAGAGAAACAGACCACTCTTGAGGGGATAGGGAATTCGCCGTTGCCTGTGGATGTTGAGGCAGTCGCATGTCATCGATGGGGTAGGATGAACGCAACTTCAGATCGAAACTGAACGCTTCAGTGACAACATCGTTATAACTCCAGAAGGCGAGACGCTGCTCATCCACACCGCCCTCTTCCAGGGGGTAGACATAGCGTCCAATGCCACTGTCCACGTATGCGGGCTGGATGTAGACAAGTCGAATTCTGACATCCTGCTGAGGCTTGACCGGATAGACGTAACTGTCGAACGTACGGTAACTGTCTTGCTCTGTCAGGGCAGCTTCCCTGCCTTGATCGCGCTCCTGTTGATAGACTTCCTTCGCCCGTTGTTTCTCCAGCACCTCTCCTGTAACCGGTTTGCCCTCAATCCAATAGGTGAATTCTCCAACGGAAGCCTTCTCCGGTACGGGAAAAGAGTAAATGGCTTCGAGTTCAGTATCGTTGGGGTTGTAGAAAACCTGTTCGACAGTGGTCACCGCGTAACCATCCTCGATGGTGACCTCAACATGGTGCTGCCTGATTTCCAGTTGAGGGAGATTTCCGGATTTAGGGGTCATCAGGCCTGCCGCAAATGCGCTTTGGGCAGCCAGCAGTGAGATACCCACAACCAAGTATTTAAGCTGTTTCATCAAGGTATACATAACAAAGCTCCTTTACCTAAGTCTGTTCTCTCCGTGATGGAGATAAGACAACAGTAGCGACAAGGTTTATATATTTAAACCATATCGTGAAAAGCTCTGCTATGATGCTCTATTAGTATCTTATTTTGATACTTTTTGCGGTTTCGCTTTTAAGCCAGGTGCTGTGATGTTTGCAACCTGGATATTGCGTGGAGAACGGGTTAACTACTCAAAACAAGTGGCAGGGTAAAACTAAAACAAGCCCCGCCGCCTTCACTGTTGGAAGCGGTTATGTGACCACCCTGCAATTCAACCATGCGCTGTGCGATGGCCAGCCCTAATCCGGCATGTCCACCCTCTTTGCCTGTCCGGCGTTTTTTGTAGAAGGGATCGAAAATATGGGGTAGATCATCCTCGCTGATGCCATTGCCGCTGTCGGTGACATTCACTACTGCCTGCTGGTCCTGTTCGGTGATCTGCAGGGTGACCCTGCCGCCCTCCTCCACATGATCCAGGGCATTGGCGATGAGGTTATCGAGAACCCGTTCGGTGAGGGCGAAATCGGCATTCACGAAGGGTGAGGTTTCGGGGATCTGCCAGTCCAGGGTGACCCCCGCCTGCCGGGCGCGGAGCTGGAATTTCTGAATCACATCCTGCACCAGTTCCGCCAGCGGCATCGGTTCGCAGACCGGCTTGGTGTCCCGGGCTTCGAGCTGGGCCAATTCGAACAGTTCCTCAACCATGCGCTTCAGCCGTTCGCTCTGGTTGAGGGCGATGCCCAGGTATTCGTCCCTGCGCGCTTCGTTGAGATCCTCGCCTTTCATGTTGACCGTCTCCAGGTAGCCATGCAGTGCGGCGAGGGGGGTGCGCAGATCGTGGGAGACCTGCGCCACCAGTTCCCGGCGCAGCCGGTCCTGCTCTTTGAGCTGGCCCCATTGATCGATAATGCGGCTCGCCATTTCGTCAAAGGCGGCGCCCAGTCGATCCACTTCGTCGCCGCCGGGGCCTGCATCGTTTTTTGTAAAATGCTCATGCCGGGTGAAGTTGCTTTGCTGAAACGAGGACATCACCTGCGACAGGCGCTGCACACGCCGAGTGAGCCAGAAAAACAGCAGCAGACCGGAGAGAAGTCCGAATCCCAGGCTGACCGCCACGGCGCCTGCGCTGTAGCGCAGGGCATAGCTCTCCTGCACCGCCTGCTCCGCGTTGTCGTACTCCTCTCCCCGCAACACCACATAGAGGTAGCCTTCAGGCATGTCGCCGGCAGGCACCGGGGTCACTGAAAATGCCTTGCGGCGATCATGGGAGCGCGGATCATCGCCGAGGAGCGGGAAGCCCTCCCCGCGCATGAAGGCCTGGACCGGTTGCAGATCCACCCGCTTGCGTTTCACCTTGCCGGGATCGGCTGAAAACGCAAGGATCTTGCCCTCCTTGTCGAGCAGGTAGATCTCGATGCTGGGATTGATGTCCATGAAGACGCTGAAGGTCTTTTTCAGCGCCTGGTCATCCATTTCACCATCGATCACCAATCCCCGGTCTGCCACGATTCTCGCGGCAAGATCGCGGTTGAAGTGCTGGGTGATCTCCTGCAGGTAGCGCTCGGTGGTCGCGGCGGTTATCAACGCATAGAGCAGCCCGGTCACCAGGAAGAGACCGATCAACGCAAGGGATAGCCGGGAGTATAGGGTTCGAAACATTTAAGCGATATCTTTTGTGTCAAGTGTTCAGTGAGCGGGTTTGCTGTGCAATGCTCATTCCTGTTCCTCGCTGAATTTGTATCCTACTCCCCAGACAGTGAGTACATAATGCGGCGCGGCCGGATCCGCCTCGATCTTTGAGCGCAATCTGTTGATATGGGAGTTGACGGTGTGTTCATATCCGTCGTGATTGTACCCCCATACCTTATCCAGCAGCTGAATACGGCTGAATACGCGTCCCGGATTGCGCGCGAAATAGAGCAGCAGATCAAACTCTTTTGCCGTCAGATCCACCGGCTTGCCGTCGATCTTCACGCTGCGCTTGTCCACATCCAGCGACAGGCCGCCCCGCTCTATTATCTCCTGGCTACCGCTTGTCGTCCCGCCACTCGGCAGTGCCTCCATGCGGCGAAACAGTGCCTTGATCCGCGCCAGCAATTCCGGAACGCTGAAGGGTTTGGTGAGATAATCGTCCGCCCCCATCTCGAGCCCCACCACACGGTCGAGCTCGGTGGATTTTGCGGTGAGCATCAGAATCGCCACATAGTCACCCGCTGCTCGCATATTGCGGCACAGGGTGAGGCCATCCGTGTCGGGCAACATCAGGTCGAGAACAACCAGATGATAGCCGCCCTTGTTGAACAGATTCATCGCCGCGGCGCCATTGCCGGCGATGTCGGCATCACAGCCGATATCGTTCAGGTGTGTCTGTACCAGATGAGCGATATCGGGCTCGTCTTCAACGATAAGTACTTTACGGCGCATGAGATCAGCCTTCCCCTCAGCAGTTACTCCAGATTCCATCATACACTGTTGGCGTATTGTTCACGGAAATCTCACAAATGGATCACGATCGATGAGGACCGTTATTCCAGGCCCGGATAACGGGAATCAAAAGCCCACATCGGGACGTTCATCCGTCAGCCAATAGAATTGGAATGGCGGCACGACCAATTGGTCCTTGAACAGCCTGGGCGATTCACCTGAATAGATGTCTTTCAGGTTGCCATACTCGAACATGCCCCTGTTACCCAATGCGGAGAGTTCCATATATTGAGGCGAATCGTCGAAGTTGCACACCACCAATACCGACCCCAGCGGGACAAAGGGATCGGTGCGCCAGAACACGAACAGGTGGGGATTTTCCACATCGATCAACTCACGATTGTTGAAGTCTGCAAAGGCGGGGATTCCTTTGCGTGCGGCAATCATCTTCTTCAGACCACTGAAAATTTGCTGTTCCGGAGTACCGTGTTGTTGACGGCGCTCCGCCCTCTCCCAATCGATCTTCGGCCGTTGTAGCCAGCGATTGTCACCGGCCTTGTTCTCATCGTTGAGGAAACTGCGATCATTGAGCGTACCGATCTCGTCACCGTAATAGAGCAGGGGTATGCCGCCAAAGGAGCAGATCATGCTATGCATGAGCAGGATAACCTTCACCGAGCGCTCGATAGCGATATCGTCATTACTCTCAATTGCGCTTTCCAATCCCACCAGCGAGGCCAGCGAGCCGGATATTCTCGCATCCCCGGTCTTGTGATTGACTCCGAACGGCTGGCCCCGGGCAGGTGAATCGTTATATCGTCCGGTGTAGTAGTCAACCAGGAACTGGCGATGGGCGGCCGGCTGATAACCGGCGCGAACGATATCGGCATCGTCGAAGCCAAGCCCGATGTCATCATGACAGCGCAGGTAGTTGAGCCAGGTGGCGCGGTCCAGCTTGGTCGGCAGGCTTTGAATACCCTGCCTGAGCAGTTGTGTATTCTTGGTGGCGACGGCATCCCACAACAGGGCCATATAGGTGGCGTTATAGGCGATCTCGCACTCTTTTGCGATAACCGCGTCCTCGCCGAAATACTTTGTGATCTCCACCGGCGCGACAATCGCCTCGGCGATGAACAGCACACCCGGCGCGGTAACCTGGCAACAATCCTTCATCAACTGAAGGATCAAATGCGCCTCACGCTCATTCTGACAGGTGGTGCCTATCTTCTTCCATAAGAAGGCCACCGCATCCAGGCGCAGGACATCCGCCCCCTGGTTTGCCCAGAACAGATTGTTATCGAGCATTTCGATAAACACCGCAGGATTACTGTAGTTGAGATCCCACTGGTAGTGGTTGAAGACGGTCATCACCCACTTCTGCATTGTTTCATCCCAGGTGAAATTTCCCGGCGAGGTTTCGGGAAAGATCTCCGGCATGGTCTCTTCGAACATATCCGGCACATCGCGGTTATCGAAGATGTAGAAATAGTCCTGGTACTTCTTTTCTCCGGCCCGCGCGCGCTGCACCCACTCATGCTCATCCGAGGTATGGTTCAGCACCATATCCAGGATCAACAGCATGCCGCGTTTGCGTGCTGATGAGGAGAGGATGTTGATGGCGTCCAGGTTGCCGACACGGGGATCCACATTACGGAAATCGCTCACCGCGTAGCCGCCGTCACTGGCTCCCTCCGGACATACCATGACCGGCATGACATGCAGCATGTTGATACCCAGCTCCTGCAGATAGGGCAGCTTTTTCTCGACACCCTGCAGGTTATCGGCAAAACCGTCTGCGTAGAGCGCCATGCCGACCCACTCCTGGCTGAGGAACCAGTTATGGTCTCTCTCCCTTTCACTGTCGAGCCGCTTGAGTGAGATGTGGCGCTGGATATAACGTGTCGCCATTACCTCCACCAGGTTTATCATCTGCTCCTTGAAGTCTTCCCGCTTGCCGTAGAGATAGTGAAACAACTGATGTATGACATAGAAATTGGCGCCCAGACGAGTATAGAAGTGGCGCAGGTCACGCTCCCGTATCTCGGGCTTGATCTCGTCGAGTATCTGATTCAACAGAGAATGGGATACTTGTTCATACATAGTCGTGAACCTGAACTATCAACAAAAAATCTTATCGGCTGTGCGCCCTGGGAGTTTACCCGGTTGAACAAGCGGGCATAGTACCGCAATGAGCATGGTATGGGATAGCCGGCATGGATGCCGAACAGCGTCACAAATCGCCCTCTATCCCATAGGGTGCGGCGAGCCCCACCACAGACTTGTTTAAACAGGCTGCATAGCACACGATGCCTTGGTCAAACCCTCAGCAGTGTGGATCTGTAATTGTTGGTTTATGGTGCGGCGAGCCGCACCCTACCGGAGATTGCATCATTGTAGAGTGATGTCACCCATGAGCCGCTCAGGCAAGCTGCCAGGTATCGATATAGTGATGATAGAAGGTGGAATCGTGGACAACCGCGCCGCGCTGCCCCACGATGGCCGAGGCGAATTTCTGAGCGCGCTCCAGTGTCTGCCGCAGCGGCCAGCCGAGTTCCAGACCAAGGATGAGTACGGAGGTCAAGGCATCCCCCGCGCCCACCGTATCCACCAGATTGAGATTCACATCCGGTTCTATACGCAAGGCATGCTCATCGGCCGCCACGGCCAGCACCCCCCGCTCCCCAAGGGTGACCACTAAACCATCGAGGTTGTATCGTGCTCTGAAGTCAGTGGCTCTTGTCAGCAGGTCGTCACTCTCGCCATGCAGTTGCAGCAGTTCACCATCATTCAGTTTGACCCAGTCAGCTTCGGTCACCCAATTCAAGACAGACTCCCGCCGCCACCAGGGATCACGCAGATTGACATCCATGAAGATGCGTTGGGGATTGTTGGCCTTCAGCCTGCTCAGCGCTTCCCCTGCAATCGGGTTTCGCAATCCCAGACTGCCATGGTAGAGGGTGGTCGCCCGAACATCCGCCACCCCGGCGGCATCGATGAAGTCATAGGCCACATCGGCCACAATCTCATAACTCGGCTCCCCCGCCTCGAGTGTAATCGTCACTCGCCCTGTGGGATGCCGTTCGTCACGCTGCAGGCGCCCGGTCGCCATTCCCCACTGCCCCATCGACTGCAGGATGGCGTCGCCCTCCTCATCACTGCCGATACGACTGATAAACAGAGGGGATCGGCCGAATGCCTGTAGGTGCCATGCGACATTGAATGGTGCGCCACCCAACACCCGTTCCCCCCCGGGGAAGCAGTCAAACAACACTTCACCAAATATCGCTATTGCGCTATTGGTCATGGTCTCGCGCATCAAGCAGCCGGGAGATCAACTGCGGATGGTAATGAGCTGTGCCTTCGAGAATGCCGGCGCTGTAGTTGCCGTTCATGGTCATGAAGCTACCCTTGGCCATGTAGAGGCTGTCGCCGTTGCCTTTTTCGTCCACCAACTGTTGCGCTTTTTGCCTGACTTCCGGTTGCGCATTCGCCACCAGCACCGCTGGAATCGGACTGATCAGCACCTCCATGTCATTCCCGCTGTCTCCGGAAAAGACCGTCTCATTGATGGTATAACCCAACGACTGTCTGAGAAAATCGATGGCATGGTACTTGGTTGCCCGTTCAGGCAATACATCGAGCAACCCCATATTGACTGTCTCATCAACACTCCAAATCAGACTGGCAGCCACCTTTTCCCGCTGCAGGCGTAAACCCATCTCATCGAGTATCGGCTGATGCGCCTGGTCCGGGGAGATGTAGTAACTGAGCTTGAAGCGGTTCTGCTTTGCCTCCTCCTGCAGACGGAGACCGGGAATATCGGCAAACAGCTGCTTCAGATCCTGATGCGACCTGCCCCGCCAGTCTTGACTGATATGCTCATCCCAGTTCGCTTGATGGCGCCAGTCACCCGGTGTATCGACGTGGTAGAGGGAGGTACCCACATCGCCGATCACATAGTCCGGTTGCGGCAACGAATAGTCGGTGATGGCATCTCGCACCAATGACTGATCCCTGCCACTGACATAGGCCAACAGAACAGTCTCACCGGCACACAGCTGTTTGAATCTCTCACGGGCCCCTTCCGACTCCGGTTGCGGCCCATTGGGGATCAGTGTTCGATCCAGATCGGTGCAGATTAATAATCTTTGATTCATTGTTCTTCTGGTACGTTGCAGCGTTTAAAGAATTCGTAGTGATCTATCGCTTCGAGGATACCCAACGCGTGTGAGCGGCTGGCAAAATAGATCCGTTCGTGATCGATCATATGCGACAGCTCTTCATGGTGACGGTTGGCCACCACCACCGCCAGGGTGTTGCCCCGCATCATATCCTCATCGGCGCCGGAGCCACCCGCCACCAGGATATGCTCCAGCGGTATATCCAGACGCTGGGCCACATAGCGCAAGGCCTGTCCCTTGGAGGCGCGGGACGGCAGAATATCGAGGAACTGCCCGAAGGCGTGGATCACATTGCAGGTCAGCTCCTCCTTGTGCAGCAGGGTATTGATCTCATCCACCGATGGCGCCTTGTTGGGGTCGTAGTGATAGGCGATCTTGAAATAACTCTGCTCCTGTTTGGATTGCGGCTTGATTCCCGGCAGGTTCGCCATCACCCGGCGTACGCTCTTCGGCTGCCACAGATGATCGATGTGCTCGATCCAGAAATCATCGATGGAGAGCCCCTGTGTATAGTGGATCTTGGTGCCGAGACTGGTGATCAATACATCGGGGATGGGTATCGAGAACTTCTTCATCACCGAGAGGGCGTCATCCAGGCGCCTCCCGGTAGCGATGCCGAAGGTCGCGCACTTTCTGTTTTCCCGCACAACCTCGATAAACTGTTTGAGCCCGGAGGGATTGCCGAGAAGATTCTGATCGAGATCGGTAAAGATGGAGCGGTCCCGGTAGCGATGCTTGACATGTTTCGGCGGCTTGGTGGGCAACCGGTCGTATCCGGACGGTAACGGCTCGATGCTGGCAAAGTATTTCTTGGCGTGGGCCTTCCATGAGTAGTGCTTGCGCACACCGGTCAAGCCGTTACGTGAAAATTTCTGCCACAAGTCGTTGTCGTGCAATATCTTCAAAAGGCTGCTACGGATCGATTTCTTGTCCAGGGGATCCACCAGCAATCCATTGTGACAGTTGCCGATGATATCGACCGGTCCACCATTCTCCGTGGCGATCAGCGGCAAACCGCTGGCGGCCGCCTCAAGCAGGGTCAGCCCGAAGGGTTCGGTCAGGGCCGGGTTGATGAAGACACCTTTCGTTAACGCCGCCAGGCGGTAGATATCGGGCACCTCTTTGGCCAAGTGGCGTTTCGGGATCGCTACATTACCATACAGGTCGTAGAGATCGATCATCATCAACAATTCGGTCATCACCGATTGCGGACCGCTCTCCATATCACGGATATCGTCGCGATTACCGGCCACGATCACCAGGTTGGCCGCCTTCTGCAACTGGCTCGACTCACCGTACACCTCCAGCAGAGTGAGGATGTTCTTACGCTCATCGGGACGCGACAAGGCGAGGATGATCGGCTTTTCAGACTGCCGCAGAAAACGTGCCAGGCTTTTGGCAAAGGGGATCTCATCGGCGGTGATGTCGGGTGGATGAAACTGGGTCAGATCGGTACCCGGCGGAATCACCGCCATATTCTCCGGCTGATAGTAGTTGTAGAGACTGTACTGCTCTTCTATCTCGTTATGGGTGCTGGTTATGACCAGATCGGCATTCGCCAGCAGCTCCTCTTCGGCCTCGATGCGCCGGTCCATGTTGTAGCGCTGGTCGATCTCCTTTCCAGACAAACCTTTAGCCAGCAACTGATGTCGCTTGTCACGCCCCAGGGAGTGACCGGTATGCACCAAAGGGACGCCAAGCAGGTGGGAGAGCCTGACACCGACATAGCCGGCATCGGCATAGTGGCTGTGGACGATATCCGGCATGTGTGGTTGTTCATTCAGCCAGCTGAGCAGGTTGTCCATGAAGCTGTCGAGATTGTCCCAAAGGGTCTCTTTCATCAGATAGCCTTCGGGGCCCGCATCGACGCGTACGATCCTCGCCTTGGGAGAGAGGGGTTCGATGGTCTCGGCATAGTCATCGCTGACATCGGCATCCACCACCCGCCGTGTCACAAGATCTACCTGGGTAACCGCGTCCAACTCCGCCAGCGCCCTGGCGAGATCGACCACATATTTGGTTTGCCCCCCGGTGTCGGCATCGCGCCCGAGTTCAAGATCATGTCCGCGTATCAGGCCGTGCACGCTTATCAAGCAGATATACATAGCGTATTACAGATATGATGCAACCCTTAAGATCCATCCTTTCAGGTTATTGGTTGTCTGTTGGCCTGGCGCAGATCCGTTAGTGATCAGGTTATCGCCAGGCTCCTGTCTTGTTTTGCTTTAACCCCATGTTAACAAAAACAGCTGGAGATTGCTGAACAATGGGGTGAGCTTGCTTACCTTCACTCAAACTCTTCTGCCTGAAGATTCAATAATCCGGTTGTTGCCTACCGGTATCTCGACGATATTCTTAAGCTAGGGCCTGTGAACATAAAATCACAGCTGCAGATGAGTGACGCAAAGCAGGGGTAATTTAATGTCGCGCCCGGTTAGACGGACAAATTGCGGCTTTATTTGTAACCCTGGTTTAACTATAAAGAGGTTCTGAGCATACCCATCAACGGCCTTGTCGAAGCTCCATACGCCATACTATGGAGGTGAGCCACTGCGGGGAGACACAATGTCCGAACAGAAGCGATACCCGTCAAAGCCCGAGAAGGTCTATTTCTTCGGCACCTGCCTGGTGGACCTGCTCTATCCCGAAGCAGGACTTGCTGGCATGCAGCTGATCCGCAGAGAGGGCGTCGAGGTGATCTTTCCCCAGGATCAGACCTGTTGCGGACAACCGGCCTGGAACAGTGGTTATCGCAACGAAGCACTACAGGTGGCGCAGCGGCAGCTTGCCTGCTTTCCTGAAGACTACCCCATCGTAGTGCCCTCGGGCTCCTGCGCCGGCATGATGCGTCACCACTACCCGAGGATGTTTCAGGAGAGCGGCGATCGTGAACGGGTCATTGAATTCTCCACGCGTGTCTATGAACTCACCGAGTTTCTGGTTCATATACTCAGGATCGACTTGAAGGATCTGGGGCCGCCGATCAAGGTCGCTCTCCACGCCTCCTGTTCAGCACGCCGGGAGATGGGGGTTGCCGGGGAACATGAGGCGCTGCTCGAGCAGTTATCGAATGTGGAGCTCCTGGAACAGGCGCGCAAACAGGAGTGCTGTGGATTCGGCGGCACCTTCGCGGTCAAGCAACCGGCCATCTCGGCAGAGATGGTCAACGACAAGGCCAACACCATCACCGCCACCGGTGCGGATATTCTGGTCAGCGGCGACTGTGGTTGCCTGATGAATATCGGCGGACATCTCGACTACCGGGACGAATCGATCGAGTGCCGCCACATCGCCAGCTTTATCTGGGAGCGCACCGATGCATCAGAGCGCTGATTTCCATACCCGTATCGAGCAGGCCCTGGACAATGCCCGGCTCAAGGCGAGCCTGCGCTCCGCCATGGATGGATTGATGGCCAGCCGCAAGGCGTGTTTTCCCGATGCCGATGAATTGGAGACATTGCGCCTGAGAGGGGCCCAGATCCGTGCCAATTCACTGTCAAAACTGCCACAGCTGTTGCAACAGCTGGAGCAGCGTTGCATCGACAACGGCATCCAGGTGCATTGGGCGGAAAGTGTCGATGCGGCGAACCGGATTGTGCTTGAAATCATGCGGAGCCATCAGGCAGGATTGCTGATCAAGGGAAAGTCGATGGTCTCCGAGGAGATGGATCTGAACCGCTTTCTGGAATCCCACGGAATCGAGTGCCTGGAATCGGACCTGGGCGAGTACATCCTGCAGCTCGCCGGCGAACCTCCCTCACACATCGTCG
Source organism: Candidatus Thiodiazotropha sp. (assembly GCA_040506195.1). Taxonomy (GTDB): domain Bacteria; phylum Pseudomonadota; class Gammaproteobacteria; order Chromatiales; family Chromatiaceae; genus Thiodiazotropha. Next base: position 526,509 of record JBEVXH010000002.1, read on the forward strand.
CGCCAGCCATTCATAAAACACGCCAGGAGATCGCCCAGCTGTTCAACGAAAAATTCCCTGACATCCCCTACAGCGAAGACGTGGACACCCTGACGCGCAGCGCCCGCGGCATCCTGCGTAAAAAATTCTATTGCGCGGGTGTGGGCCTCTCCGGCGTCAACTTTGCCGTTGCCGAAAGCGGCACCCTCTGCCTGGTGGAGAACGAGGGCAATGGCCGCATGTGCACAACAGTGCCGCCGGTGCATATCGCGGTGACGGGGATCGAAAAGGTGGTGGAGAAGCTGGAGCATGTCCCCCCCCTGCTCAAACTGCTCACCCGCAGCGCCACTGGACAACCGATCACCACCTATTTCAATATGATCAGCTCCCCGCGCAAGCCGGGGGAGAAGGATGGACCGGAAGAGGTGCATCTGATCCTGCTCGATAATGGCCGATCGCGCATCTATGAAGACAACGAGCTGGTGAATACCCTGCGCTGTATCCGTTGCGGGGCCTGCATGAACCATTGCCCGATCTATACCCGCATCGGCGGCCATGCCTACGGCACAACCATCCCCGGCCCCATCGGGTCCATTCTGGAACCGCAGAGGGCGGGACTGGACAACCTGGGCGAACTGCCTGTCGCCTCCACCCTCTGCGGCGCCTGCGCCGAAGTCTGCCCGGTGCGTATCCCGATACCCACACTCCTCAATCGGCTGCGCTATGAGCGTGTGCGAACCGACCATGACGGCACCACCCATGGACAGGGGAGCGGACGTACATTGATGGAGGCCACGACATGGAAGGGCTGGAGCTGGCTACACCGAAATCCGGCGCTCTATCGCCTGGCAATGACCCTTGTCACACGCCTGGGGAAAATCCTGCCCCTCGGTTTCGAGCCCTGGACCCGGGTCCGCAGCAGACCCCGCATCGCCGCCAAAACCCTGCATGAACAGGCACGCGAGGAGCGCTTCAATGACCGCTAAAGCCAGAGAGGCCATCCTGCAGCGACTGCGCAACAAGCAACCAAGCTTTGATGCCCCGAGCCAGACCGTTGCCATAGAGAACCCGACATGGCCTATGGAGGCGCGTATCGCACGCTTCAAATCGATGCTCGAATCGGTGCGCGCCGAAGTCCATATCGTCGCTCCCGACAGCTGGACAGGCACCCTGAAAACGGTAGCCACTGAAAAACAGATCGACAACCTGCTGTACGCGAAACAGGGACCCTTGGCGCAAGCCATCGAGATTGCCTGGGGCGATACGCTGTTACCCAAGCTTGTTCATAATGAGCGCCCCATCGATGAATGGAAGGAGCGAATCTTCTATCACACCGATGCGGCAATCACCTCAGCCAGGGCCGCCATTGCCGAGACCGGCAGCCTCATCCTATGGCCTGATGAACACGAACCCCGCACCTGGTCCCTGGTGCCGCCAGTCCATTTCGTTGTAGTGGATAGCGAGAAGCTCTATAACACCTTTGCCGAAGTGGTCGAGGCTGAACAGTGGGCGCGACAGATGCCGACCAATGCCCTGCTGATATCTGGTCCATCCAAATCCGCCGATATTCAGCAGACCCTGGCATACGGTGTGCATGGGCCGACCGAATTGATCGTGATATTGCGTTCGCCCAAACAACAGGATTGACAGTAATAAGGGTTTTGTAAGGTCAGAAATAGTGACCTAAAGTTATTACTGTGGAGTGCATCAACATGCAATCCAACGACTGCTTCCAGGAACCATGTAGATTCAAAAACATAACAGGGAGGTATCGAGATGGAGTATCGCAAAATAACTGGATCAATACCGATCGGCTTGATCATTTTCGTGTTACTGGTCTCGGGGTGCGCCAGTACCGAGCCCTATCATTTCATGGCATGGACCGACGGTAATTGCGTCGACCCCGACAGCAGCGACTGCAAGCAGAGTTATTACCAGGAGTATTCAAAGTATGATCTGGCATTCGCCGAATTCACCGAACGCGGCAATGCCTTCAATGACGATTGGATAAAGCAGGTACTCGCCAAAATAGGCGAGCGCCAGCGGACACAGGGTGTGGTAACCATCGTTTTTATTCATGGCTGGAAGCACAATGCCGACGAAAGCGACGATAATCTCATCAACTTCAAAAAAACCCTGGAAGTGCTTGCTGAATCCTCGCAGCTTATAGACAGGCGCCTGGTCGGGGTCTACATAGGGTGGCGCGGCAGCAGCATCGAGGTGCCCCTGCTCAAGGAACTGACCTTCTGGGATCGCAAAGCCGTCGCTCAAGAGGTCGGTAAGGGCGGCGTAACCCGGCTACTGTTGGAACTGGATAAGATCGACCGTGAAAGCAAAAGAAACGTATTGGCGATCGTGGGACACAGTTTCGGCGGTGCGATTACCGTTAGCGCAACGTCGGAAGTGCTGACGGAAATCATAGTCAACGACAGGCAGGAGCATGGCGGAAGGATCGGTGATGCGGTCATCGTGCTTAATCCGGCCATAGAAGCCAATCAGACATTGAGTATGGTTGAGGCGGCGGTAAACAATCAAAATACCAGCCTGAGAAATCCACTTTTTTACTCAATCAGCAGCGATGCGGATAGTGCAACCCACTACCTCTTTCCTATCGGCCAAACCATCGGCCTGCTATTTACCTGGCGTCAGAAAGATCTGGAAAGATCCTACTATTACGACCGACTCACCGATGAGAAGCTGGTGTTACGGGAAGAACATCTCGATGCGGCAACAACCGGCAACTTTGCACCCTACCTGACTCACAGACTGACCATCAACAGGTCAGGCGATACACCTTATCCCTCCTTACTGCCCTGTGATGAGGTACCGGATGATTGCGCGCCCAAAGGACTGACGACACTTGATGGCCACCCGACAATAGGCCCTCTCCCTGCAGATTATCCGTTGCAGTTTATTAAGACCGATAAAACGGTAATGGCAGGCCACAACGATATTTTCAATCCACAGATCCTGACCTTTATCTACACCCTGATAGACGATGTCGTCAGCTATGCGGTTATTGACGATCCCGACTATAAATATGACGGCATGGCATCCGGCAATATACTGTCAAGACCTGAAGACCTCAAACAACGGTTCGGACGGTTTTACGGTAAGATTCTGCACAAGATGCAGTACACCCCTGCAGATTAATCACATGATGTTGATGGCTGTCATGCGCCGCACTGCTGAGGTTTATTGACTTCATACACTCATGGGTGTGCGTTCATATTTTATCTTCTAGACTTAGCCTAACGGGCCAAGTCTAAGGAGAGCGCCGACGATCATATCACCATGGCCCGCAACATCGGGCGATCACATGACCATTCGTGTTGGCAAATCCGGCCGCAGTCATGATTACAGGCAGGCAGACCGCCTCTCATATCCCAAGGGTCAAGCTTATGGGTAATCGACTCGACCAACAGAAGGATAAGCGCAAGACCGAGATCACCGCTGATGCCCTGCTAAGCGTGATTCAAGGATTGATCGATGAGTCGCCGGACAGCGATCATTTAAAACATGATCTGACCCTGGATTGCCGTCTGGAACACGACCTGGGGCTGGACAGCCTGGCCCGCACCGAACTGGTGGCGCGCATCAACAAAACGTTCGCAATCCTGCTGCCGGACGAAGCATTGCTTGCCGAAACACCGCGCGCACTGATGACCCAGCTCACACAAGCGGCCGGGATGCCGGAAGTTGAGACAACAGCGGCGCCGAAGGTATTGCCGACTGACAGGTCAACGCTCCCATCGGCGGCCTCGACCCTGACGGAGGTCCTGGCCTGGCATCTCGACCAGCAACCGGAGAGGACACATATCCTACATTACGGCAATGACGGCGAACCCGATGAGATGAGCTATCGGGATCTATGGCAGGGTGCAACCCGGGTGGCAGCAGGCTTATGGGAACGATCGGTGCAGCCGGGTGACAGGGTGGCATTGATGCTGCCCACCGGCGTGAGCTATTTCCATAGTTTTTTCGGCGTGCTCCTGGCGGGCGCCGTGCCGGTACCCATCTATCCACCCACACGCCCTTCACAGCTGGAAGAGCATATGCGCCGCCATGGACGTATATTGCAAAACGCGGGCGTACACATACTGATCACGTTTCAGGAGGCGCACAGGGTAGCCCGCCTGTTCAGAACCCAGGTGCCTTCCCTACGGCATATCGTCGACTGGTCGGAGCTAGACAAAACGGCAGGCACGCCTCCCGCAACCATCAGGAACAGCCAGGATATCGCTTTTCTGCAATACTCATCGGGCAGCACGGGCGACCCCAAGGGGGTGATGCTCAGCCATGCCGACCTGTTGGCCAACATCCGCGCCATGGGTAAGGCGGTGGCGGTCACGCCCGAGGATGTCTTCGTCAGCTGGCTGCCCCTCTATCACGACATGGGCCTGATCGGCGCCTGGCTCGGCAGCCTCTATTTCGCGATACCGCTTGTGATCATGTCACCCCTGCACTTCCTGGCACAGCCCTCCCGCTGGCTGTGGGCCATTCACCACCACCGGGGAACCCTCTCAGGCTCGCCCAATTTCGGCTACGAGCTCTGTCTCGGCAAGGTAGATGAAGATGAGATCGCCGGACTGGATCTCAGCTCCTGGCGATTCGCTTTCAATGGCGCTGAATCCGTCAGCGCCACAACGCTGCGGGGATTTACCCGCCGTTATGCGCCATATGGCCTCAACGCCGACGCCCTGGCGCCGGTCTACGGCCTGGCTGAGGTGGCGGTGGGGCTGGCCTTCCCGCCACCACTGCGAGGGCCTGTCATCGACCGGATCAACAGAGACCGTTTCATGCTCAACGGCGAGGCCCTTCCCGCCGCGGAGGACGACCCCGACCCCCTCTCCATCGTGGCGTGCGGCAGACCGCTGCCCGGTTACCGGGTGCAGGTGGTGGATGAGGCCGATCGGCCACTCCCCGAGCGCAACGAGGGACGGCTCGAATTTCAGGGACCCTCCGCCACCCGCGGCTATTTCAACAATCCCGACGCCACCAAGGGCCTCTATCGGGACGGCTGGCTGGATACCGGGGATCGCGCCTATCTCGCGGACGGCGACATCTACATTACCGGCCGTATCAAGGAGATGATCATTCGTGCCGGACGCAACATCTACCCATACGAACTGGAGCAGCTGGTCGGTGAGCTTCCCGGCATCCGCAAGGGTTGCGTGGCGGCATTCCCCAGCATCGATTCCGCCAACGGCAGCGAACAACTGGTCGTCGTGGCGGAGAGCCGGGAGAAAGAACCGCAACGTCTGGAAACCCTGCGACAGGCAATCCGTGACAAGACCATCGACCTGCTCGGGATGCCGCCGGACGATCTGTTGCTGGCGCCCCCGCATACCGTACTCAAAACCTCCAGCGGTAAACTGCGGCGTGGCGCCATGCGGACACTGTATGAACAGGGACGGCTGGGACGGGGACAGCGCCCGCTGCCGTTACAGGTGATGAATCTGCTGCTGTCGGGGATAGGGCAGCGGCTGCGCACGATCTTTAAAGGTTCGGCAAGCTACCTGTTTGCACTCTATGCCTGGATCATCTTCTATACCCTGGTCCCGCCGGTATGGCTTTCGGTCGTGCTGCTGCCGCGCCTCCCCTGGCGCTGGAGAGTGATCCGTAAGGCGATTCGAATCCTGCGCGGCCTTACCGCCACACCGCTTCGGGTCGAGGGCCTGGAGCACCTTCCCGCAACCGATCGCCCCGTCATCCTGGTCGCCAATCATGCCAGTTATCTCGACACCCTGGCGCTGATCGACGGTATACCCCGGGACTTCATCTATGTCGCCAAACAGGAACTGGCGGTGAAGTTCTACTCCAGGCTGTTTCTGCAACGCCTCGATACGGTGTTCGTGGAGCGTTTCGATACCTTGCGCAGCGCCACCGCAACCGAGGAGTTCGCCAAACAGCTCACTACCGGCCACTCCCTGGCGATCTATCCCGAAGGTACATTCCGGGCTGAACCGGGCTTGCTGCCCTTTCACATGGGGGCCTTTGTCACGGCAGCCAAAAGCGGCGCGACGGTTTTACCGGTCACCCTGAGAGGCACCCGCGCCATCCTGCAATCCGACTCCAACTTCCCACACCATGGCGCCGTGCGGATCATCATCTCGCCACCGCTGGAACCGGAGGGAGATGATTGGGCGGAGGCCGTTCGCCTTCAGACCGCCGCTAGGGAGCTGATCGCCCGTCATTGCAATGAACAGAGTCTGCGTCACCAGGACCATGTTTAGCCTCAATATCGGCTTGAATGGATAGGATCATTCAATGGGCCGCCTTGATGTGAGTGTATGATTCAGGCTGAAGATATGGGGGGATATCGCATCACTGTTCAAGCGATTATGGTCTTATAGACTACTTGAGTAATAGTTGACGGCATGCAGTTTTTCTTGCAATAACCGTTGTGTTGCTTAGACAAGGATTTCACCTAGTGTTCTCAATGTATTTTTTATTGAATATATTTCATTTTACGATTATATATAGATAATTGTTGGCAGGGACCCGCACAGTTTTATTTCCTGAATTACGTCAAGTATAAAAACTAAATGCTGTATTTTTCGGTTTAGTACTTTAATACCTAACTATTTGCGAAGTTCCTATGCTGACTGGCTCATTGTGGCGTCTCTATTATTTTCTCGCTTTATGTTCCCTATTGCTTTATTTTGCCGCAGGGAATATCACATCCGGCAATATCGAACAAAACGCCATTAAAGACGTTAAATATATTCACAAGCTTGTTGAAATCTCTTCCATCAGTCAGTTAAATCAACTGGAATCCCTGTTGAAAACACTCAGTCATCGTCTTTACGATATTGGATTAGATAACGAAGAGGCCCTAAAAAACGCCATGGGCGAGTTTCACGCCGGCAATCAATCCATTACCGCCTACGGTATCTCAACACCTGATGGAAAGATGATTCTCAATTCGATGAATCTCGACAATGAACGACTGCCTAATCTGCTTCATACGCCGGAAACCCGGGAAACATACCTTAAAACACTTGAAAGCGACAGCATGGTGCTTGGCCGAACCTATTTTTACGGCCCCTTGAAGCAGTGGATCATCCCGTTTCGGTATGCTCTTCGAGACCGCCAAGGCGCGCCACTGGCGGTCATTTCCCTTGCCATTGATGTCGAAAACGAAAACAACCCCTGGGCTATCGGATATGAAGCTGAGGGCTACGAAGTGAGCATCACAAAACAAAACACCAATAATGATGGATATTACAGCCAGTATACATACCCGGAATCACAGCTTCCTCGTAGTAACAAAACTCAATCGTTTTATTCAGCACCATATCCTGAAGATGTGATTATTCAATCGAAGCAGCGTATTGTAGAGTCAGCCGGCATGAGTTTTGACGCGTTCATGGCGACTGAAACACCTGTGCATTACATATACAGCGGAAACGAGGATTGGCTCGAAGTTATCTCCTATAGCAACAAGCATGAAATATATACTGCCGTAGGAAAGAATAATAGTTATATCAGTCATTCCATTTATTATGCATATGCCAAATATTCAGTACTATTCCTGCTTTTCAATACAGTCTTGTTTTTTATCATTCGCTATATCGATCAAATTCAGAATAACTCCCGACGCACACTCAAACACCAGGCCTCACACGACAATTTGACTAATCTGCCGAACCGCTACTATCTGGCCGACCAATTCAACATTTGGAGAAAGAACGCCAATAATAGTAGTTATTCCGTCATTTTTCTCGACATGAATAACTTCAAGTACATCAATGACTACTATGGTCACTCAATTGGCGACAGGGTTCTTCAGATACTTGCCAAACGACTGGAAAACTGCACATCCGACAATACACTGGCAATCCGGCAAGGCGGCGATGAATTCATCATTCTGACGCCATTTAATAGTGCAGAAAAACTTAAGACGTTTTCTGAATATCTTTCCAACAAGCTCAGGGACAGGATTGTTGTTGACGGCATCCTATTCTCACTTAGCGGCAGCATAGGAATAGCCGCTTCGAATCAGCCGGACCAGCCGCTGGAAGATCTAATGAAAAAGGCTGACATTGCCATGCACAGCGCAAAAAATGAACATGCTGATTATGCCTTCTTTACTGAAGAACTTCAGCAAATCAACGACAAAAGAACCCTGATGCAAGAAGCCATGCAGCAGGCGCTCGACAAAGGCGAAATGCACATGGTTTATCAACCCCAAGTGCATGCAATCGACGGACAATTTCATGGCGCGGAAGCCTTGATACGATGGACAAACCCATCTCTGGGAACTGTTTCGCCGGCGGACTTCATCCCTTTGGCCGAAGGATCAAAGCTCATTAACAATATCGGTAATTTCGTCATTGACACCGTATTCAGAGAGATAAGCCATATTCAATCAATATCCAAACCCTTCCAGATCTCCATTAACGTATCAATTCGTCAGTTACGTGATGTGAATTTATGTCGATACCTGGTTGGCAAAGCAAGTGAGTACGATATTAAACCGTCGAATGTAACATTAGAGATAACTGAAAACGTATTTATTGATGACTTTGATCAGATCCAACATGTCCTGATGCAAATCAAACGCGAAGGTTTTAAGGTATCCCTTGATGACTTCGGCACAGGTTTTTCATCATTGAGCGTTTTGAATAAATTACCGATAGATGAAATTAAAATCGACAGAAGTTTCATTCAACATATAGACTCAGCCAATTACTGCAATTCATTTATCGAAAGCATTGTTCATATCGGTCATAGCCTAAGTATTCCAACCCTGGCGGAAGGTATCGAGAACGAGGAGCAGGCACTTTCAATTACTGCATGCGGATGCGATCTCATTCAAGGATATTTCTTTGCCAAACCGATGAACAAAGATCAACTGGAGACATTCATTCTAAACTTCAACCCATACGACAGATTACTGAATAACGCGCAAACCAAATAAAAAGGGGTTCCAGCTACTGCTTTTCCTGTTTATCTAATACCCTCGATCCATAGCAATGAGCATTATCTGTCACATGAGGATCGAGTACAGCCTGGTTACCGGGTTGAACCGATAGCCGGATACATCCGTGAAACAACTGTGAGTAAGCCAAGATTCAGGCTATTCGCCTCATCTGTAATACTGCATTGTTTTCGAACTAAACTAGTACCATGAAGTGACAATCTCTTGCGGTAGGCAGGAGTATCTGATGCACAGACGAACATTTCTCCATATGCTGGGGCTGGGTGCTGTGAGCTTCGGTATCGATACATCGGCCCAGTGCAGAACCGACACAACGGACGACACCATCACCCTGTTCCTGTGTGGCGATGTGATGACCGGACGCGGCATCGACCAGATACTGCCTTACCCCGGCAAGCCGGCTATCTACGAATCCCATCTCAAAAGCGCCAGGGACTATGTGACAATCGCCGAAAACAGGAGTGGCCACATTCCCCGACAGGTTCCCTTCGATTACATATGGGGCGATGCCTTGACCGAGTTTGAGCAAATCAAACCTGACCTGCGGATCATCAATCTCGAAACAGCCATCACCATCAGCGAGGAGTATTGGCCGCGCAAGGGTATCAATTACCGCATGCACCCCCGAAACACTCCCTGCCTCAACGCGGCACAAATTGATGCCTGCGTGCTCGCCAATAACCATGTATTGGATTGGGGTTATGCCGGCTTGGCTGAAACCCTCTCCAGTCTAAAGAACCATAGTATTGAATATGCCGGTGCCGGGCAGGACCGCGCCAGCGCTGAAGCACCCTTGATCTTCGATCTCCCGGGAAAAGGCAGGATTCTTCTGTATGCCTTTGCCCATGGTTCCAGCGGCGTGCCCACGGCATGGCGGGCCGAGGTGAACCGGCCGGGTATCGCGCTTTTGAAATCGTTCAGCAGTTCAGAGATCACCCGATTGGCGGCTGATATCGCTGCCAGGAAACAGATAGATGACCTGGTTGTGTTCTCTATACACTGGGGCGGCAATTGGGGCTATGGAATTCCACCCGAACATCGCCGCTTCGCCCATTGGCTGGTGGACAGAGCGGGCGTGGATATCGTCCATGGCCACTCATCCCACCATCCGAGAGGGATAGAGCTCTATCATGGTTCTCCCATCATCTATGGCTGTGGTGACTTTCTCAACGATTATGAGGGGATCGGCAAATACGACCTGTTTCGCGACGATCTGACGCTGGCCTATTTTCTCACCTTTGACCCGCACGCCGGCCGGGTGACGCGCCTGGTGATGACGCCATTCCAGATCAGAAAATTCCGCCTGAACTACCCATCTCAAAAGGACCGGATATGGTTACGTCAAACCATGGCGCGAGAGTGTGCGCAGTTTGCAACCGGCGTGACTGAGCTGATCGACGACAGATTTGAGCTTGAAATCGGTTAGCTATTAAATTATTTTGTGTCTATATTTTTTTAATTCTTTTACACCCTCGTCGACGCCGAGGGCAAGCAATAATCAGAGCCAGAGAGGAATGGCGCTTACTTAGGGCATGTTAACATTAATCCAATGCGCCCTGTTGTGCCTGAAAAAGCGCCATTCCTCTCTGCGACATCTGATTCCACAAAAACAGGAACCAGGTGCTTTTACCGGTATCGAGCGGCCAGGTCTGCTACGGCCAATATCGAGATATGTTGTTACGTTTGAATTCCCTTAACGAACCATACCGATAATCATTGCCTGTACAGATATCGGGCATCCCAAGCCTCAATCACACTCAAACTTGCAAGGTTTACCGTTGGCGCCACATTCGGCACGCATGACCATCAGTGAATTCTTCACACCGGGCACACGGCATACACTGCGGGTACGCATAGAAAGTTTTGCACCGCTCTGATAACTGCAAGTGATTTTATACAGGCCGTTTTTCTGTGATATCGCGATACTTGTGGGTTGACCCTTTTTGATCTCCGCCGGGGGTACGGCGCAGCTTACGTAGCCCATGAATTCTTTGTCTGAGGATTCCCACAGCGCATTATTCTTGCGACGCTTATACTCTCCGTAGCTGTCGCACAGCTCAGTCTTTTTCTTGGCGTTTGGATCACGCTCAAAGCCGCAATGGATCTTGAACATGCGCTTCAAGTCATCTTCCCTGGGGCAATCCCCAAGCTGCCGCGCCTGAGAGATATCGGGACACTGATTCGAACTGCCGGCCGTGGCCGAAGCGGAAATAAAAAGTGCAATGATACTAATAACCAGAAGAAAAGCGTAACGTTTCATGTATGACTCCGTGGATGCAAACCGGAAAGATGCAGGATAGATACTCGGATCATCGACATCTATCATTTCTAGCAGATATTTTGTTTTACAGAGAAAGAGATGGCAAAGACATAAGTCAAATTGAGGAGAATTCGCACCTGGAGCGACCCGAAAAACAATAAGTTACCTATTCAACCAATAGATAACCACGGAGTGACGCGACAGATAGACAGGCGCACAATGCTCGATCTGCCGGTTGATTGGAGCGATGGCCTCGGGGAGGCGTTCGCTCTATTGACCGGAAGCGGTGATTGGGCGCCCCCTTTTGTTTTACTGCTTGGCGAGGGCCTCTCTGACAAACTGCTTCCAATGCTCCATTCGTTTCTGCAACAACAACATGCCGTCGAAGTAAGGCACTACATCATTCTGGCGGATAATCTCCCTGCCCTTGGGCCCTAAGGCGAACTGGATGAAGCGGTCGGACTCCCGACTGTTGGGTGAGTGCCTGTTGTGCACCAGATAGAGCGGCCTATAGAGCAGATAGTTACCCGTGCGGATTTTCTCGAAGCTCGGCTCCTTGCCTTCCAGTTTGAGAATCTTGAAATCCCGTTTGTGCGCACTCGCGATGCCGGTGACCGCGACGGCATTGGGATTCTTTTCCACCGTTTTCTCCAAAGGACCGGAAGACGGGAATTCATGCTTACTTATGAAACTGGCCTTCGGATCTTCGAACAGATGCTGACGCAGTGTGTAACCGACGCCGGAGATCTTTCCCTTGCGGATGAGCAGTTCCACCGGCTGATCCGCGCCGCCCAGCTGTGACCAGTTCGTGATCTTACCCCGGTACAGCTCACGCAGCTGCACCAGGCTGATCGAATCGATGGGATTGGAGTTGTGCACCACGACCACCAGCGCATCCCAGGCCACGGGAATCATATTGGCGCTGGCTTCAACCCGACTTGAATCCAGCTTGAATCGGCAGGCGCCGCCGATATCCGCCTGATTGCCGGTAATGTCGCGGATCCCTTTGGTAGCGCCACCGCCGGCGATGCTGATATCGATACCGGTTTCCACCTTATAGGCAGCCGCAAGATCGGCCATAAAGGCGTTGCGGGTTATGCCGCAGCCTACCCAGGAGAGCTCCAGTGCTTGTGCTGTGATGGGTAATAGTGCCATAAACAGCAGTTTGGATATGAATTGATAGCGCAAAACAACCTTCCTTTTTAGTTGGTCTTGAGCGACTATACTATAGTCAATTCATTCGATTATTCACTCTATATTAGGAATTTCATTCTTATTCTTAGCAAAAAAATGCCTTAATTTTGACCGGCCGCTCAATCCCCCGATAAGTTCATCCTAAAAAGGCCTCGATCAATCTGCGGTTTTCGACTGTTTTGTCGATAACAGAGAAGTTGCCGCAGGTATGGTCAATAATCTGACAGCAACGGCACATTGTAGGAGGATTAATGTCGGATAAAATGTTTATTGGTCAGGCAAGGAGCCATGAGGCACTATGTTTCGGATGATCTTTATCTTCTTTGCGCTGCTCATCCTGTTCTCATCCGCCGCATCGGATGAGATGGTCCAAAAAGACGAGATACTCAGCTCCCGCAGTGAGTCACCCGGCGGAGATTTCGTTCTCCATTCCAGCCAAGGCAAGGTCTCATTGAAACAATTCAAAGGGAAAGTGGTACTGCTCTACTTCGGTTATACAAAATGCCCCGATGTCTGCCCCACCTCCCTTGCCGTTATCGCCCAGGCCTTGAATGAACTCAGCGAGGATGAGTTGAAATCGGTTCAGGGCGTGTTTGTCAGCGTCGATCCCAAACGGGATAATGTCCAAGTACTGGATGAGTATGTCAGACACTTCCACCCCAACCTGGTGGGTGTAACCGGCAGTGAAGGTGAAGTTGCAGAGGTCGCCAGACGCTATGGCGCACAATTCGAGGAAGTTGCACTTGAAGGATCCGATTTCGGCTATGCTGTCAACCACTCATCGGTAACCTATCTGATCACACCAGAGGGTGATCTACGTTTCATGTTTCCTCACCAAACACCCTCTTTCGTTATCCTGGAAGCGATTCGATATCTACTGGCAGGCAAGTAGAAACCATATCTTTGGATGTGGTGGTAAAGGGGGTATTCCTAGATTCGCAAATGATGAAGACAATAGGGTTGTTAGTTGTCACCGATCTGAATGATCTTATTAGCCTTAGCTACCAGAACACTATCGACTGTGTCGTCACCAAGATGGTTTGCGACGCCAGGAGGATAGCGGAGATATCGAACACTTTATCGACCGCCTCCCACTTGTTGAGTGTCGGCTGACCTTCTCTGTCCACTAAAATTGCCCGGTAAAGTCGGCTGCCCGGCGATATATCCGTACCGTTCAGCGCCTTATCCGCAGGATTGGCTCATGCCACATCCCAATTCATCTTCGAAGTTGGTATAGCCTTGAGTTGCCGTTCCTTATCCTGCATCCTAAGCTTGACATCCAACCAGACCAAACGTAATTCAATCGCGCCCGTCGGTATACTATGCCCCGCCTCGCTGTTATCCAGTTCAATACCGATAAACATCGTCTGACCCGGTCTCAGCCGTTGAGGGAAACTGTACACCTGTAGCTTAACCGCGCCCTGAAGCTGGTTATCGATTCTCGCCCCTGGAAAACGGTGACTATAGATCCTATCGCACGCTTTTGGCTTGATAAGCGTGTTTACGGCCAGGACGCCCGAATCAAAAACCGCTCTTCCCGATACCAGGCGTCCGCTCGCACTCATGTGACAATCCTGACAAACAATTCCCCTATTTGGCCAGGCACTGGCCCTCCACTCACTGTAGGTCGTGTGTATCGGCACCCCAAAACTATTCGTCGCCTCGTGGCATACGGCACAGATCTCGCTCTGGCGCTGAAATTGCGAATAGGCGCGGTGCCAGTCGGAAGAAATTTCCAATGGGCCATACTTGATCGGGCCTGGGGAAGGACGGTAGTTGGCATTGCCCGGACTCGTTCCAGTATACCCCGTCAGTGTGTGGCAAAAGTCACAGGTCACGCCTGGCAGTTATTTATCTACAGCGTCAGGGGCAGGCAGACACAGATCCCGGGAGAGAAGGGTCGTGGGTGAACGGCATGCCAGACAGGCTGCTGTAGCGGAAACGCTATCACTATCATTCGCCATTTGTGGAAGAAATGCTTCGTAAAATTGATATTGAAAAACAGGATTCTCGAAAGCCCTGACATGCATTGATTTTTCAAATTGCTCGTACAACCGGGTATGGCAGTTCGAACAGGTCTCCGAAGACTGATAGCTTTGCGGATGAATCGGAAAACGATTTTTTGGTATCTGAGTTAGGGCATAAATCAATATTGTTTCTTAATGTCGCGAGAAGGATTCTCTATGACCTGACCGATCCGCTTAGATACATGAATGATTCCGGTAACGAAGTTTTGGTTTATGCGAGCGCCTTGAGAAAGTTGCTTTCGATTTATTCATTAACTGCAAAAAGCGGTAAAGCGCGTCTGTGGCTACTGAAAATATTACTGCTTATTATTTGCCCTGCTTGACCGGGGTCTCAACCTCCCCATTTTGACTTACTGAAAGGGACCGGACCCCTTTATTTACATTGATTAACATTCATCAGCACGCCTACTGATAGACTATATTTACTGAACAATACTTTATGGGGGTTTAGGGATGACGAATCAAACACCTTATTCTGGACCCGAACGGCGCATTGAACAGCGCAGAAGGATTTTTGATCGCCGTGAGTTAATAAGGTTCGAACCCGACAATGAACCTCGCCGCAGAGGACATGGACGCCGTAAAGGTGAGATGAATGATCCCTGGAATCGGCTGAATATGTCAGAAAAGGGGGGCTGACCTGACCGTCTAACAAAATGGGAACATAGCCCTGTCCCGATATACTTATTTAGGTTTCATGATCGCCCATAAGCTTTCTGATAACGTGATCGCGTTCTTCGCATAACTTCTTCCAATGAATTGTAAAATTGCTGTTCAACGTTACATTTACCATCGGCCACGACATAGCAATGAATCGTTGTGCCTCTACCGTTTTTGTCTATCCATTCGCTGGCAAGTTTATGCACATGGTCATCTGCCCTAGTGATTCAGACATCGGCCACTGACCAAGCCGGATACCATGCCAGCATCCATGGTAGGACGAGTATCCAGCTGTCCCTAACCCCATTTCTAACCGTATTGGCGGATCTTTAAGGTATTGTGTAACGGCATCATTAATTTCCATTGACCGTCAACTTTTCTTTTACCTCTTGGACTGTCTAGTACGCTTCATCCAT
This sequence comes from Candidatus Thiodiazotropha sp., assembly GCA_040506195.1. Lineage (GTDB taxonomy): Bacteria > Pseudomonadota > Gammaproteobacteria > Chromatiales > Chromatiaceae > Thiodiazotropha. Next base: position 541,992 of record JBEVXH010000002.1, read on the forward strand.
TCGAGGATTCCCGCTTTCTGTCCTGTGTGATATCCAGCGTCACACTGATCTATCCTGGTATGTGCCGAGTCTCGTTGCTCAGGCAGCGCTTTCTCAATCCGCACCGGTTCCGTGGCGGTCAATGCCGCCAGGTCGTGGCCGAGGCCTGAGCCTGCTGACTGGCCGGCGTATCCGTCCGGCCATCGATCACGACCATACGACCCTCGCCGGCGATGCCTTTAGCCCGGCTCACGAAACTTTTTTCCAATACTTCGATGCCTTTTGCCGTGTTGCTGAAGCGATTGACCTCGATTTTGAAGCTTTTTGCCTCGACCACGAGCCATTTTGCTGCTTTGCCGAAGGCTTTTCGCCTCGAAAACGACTGAATTCGCTCCGTAATCGAGGTTTTATGTGTCGTTTACGAGGTTTTTTACTACGCCAACGGTGGTATTTTGCTCATGAATCAGAGTATTGAATCCGTAAATCAGGCCTGGGGAATGGCTGACGTGTCGTGGTGCTTTATCAAGCTGGGATTTTAGGTTGACGGTGGAGTTATTTATTTGGCCAGGGTCACGCGCAGAGTCGGTCATCTATCTTAAAAGCGGTCTTTATTCATAGAGTCAGGAAAAATATCTAAAATCTTATCAAACTTGAATTCCTTCGCGAGCTTGGCCAATCCATCAGCCATACCCTGGTCTATATCCCGCACAGGATCAACTGCACTTAAAAAATCATCACGGTTCAGGCCCAGCGCAACTTCATGCAGCGTTTTGATCAACGATTCGGGTAACTTCATGAGTCGATCCCTACTGACACTGAAAGTGTTGCCGGCGTTCTGATTAACCTTGTCGTTGTATGTGTAACGGACTCCCAAGTATTTATGCATCTGCTCCCAAATCTCGCTTGGTGTGTAGGGTTTATGTATGACATCATCGCAACCCGAATCGATGATTTTTTCACTTTCCATATTGAGCACACTCGCTGTCAGGGCCACGATGGCGACGTCATCGCCACCCGGCAGCTGCCGGATCTCGGCGGTGGCTTGGTAGCCATCCTTTACCGGCATACGCATATCCATCCAGATGAAATCAGGCCGCCATTGTTTAAATATGCTTACAGCCTGTTCGCCGCCAACCGCATCCTGTACTCTGAAACCAGCATTCTTTAACAAGAGGGTCAACAGCAAACGATTCTCATCATTGTCCTCCACCACCATGACCCGAATATCGTCTTGACCGGGCGCCAATCCCTGTACTGAATCAAAGACCATTTCTTTGTCGCTGTCTTGAGGGCGTTGCACCGGCATGATAGGCAATTCAACCCGGAATTGGCTGCCTTTTCCGGGTTTGCTTTCGATACTTATATGACCTCCCATTAGCTCAGCATAGGATTTACAGATGGAAAGCCCCAATCCGGTGCCTTTTGTTGTTGAGGCAGTTCTCCCCTCCTGGGTGAACGGTTCAAAGATACGCTGTTGTAGCTCGGGGTCTATTCCCGGTCCGGTATCGCTGACAGTCAGCAACAGCTGCTCTCTCGGCGGGTCGTCCGCGATAGGGTTTGATTCAACATGCAGCGAATATCCGCCATGCATGGTGAACTTGTCGGCGTTGCCGAATAGATTGATGAGGATCTGATTCAGCTTGTTGCGATCCGCCTCGATGAAATCCGGTAGTTCGGAATCGAAGAAGAGCGTGAATTCAAGGCCGGTGCTCCTGGCTTTTTCAGAGAAGATTTGAGCGGTTTCCTCTATCTGTTTTTTCAGGTTGAATATCTCGTTATCGATTTCAACCCGCCCCGCTTCAATCTTGGACAGGTCCAGCACGTCATTGATCATGTTCAACAAGTGCTTGCCGGACCTGCTGATAATACCCAGTTTCTCCTTTTGATCCTGACTGGCCTCGATGTGTTTTTCCAAAATTTCACTAAACCCCAGTATGGCATTGAGCGGCGTGCGCAGTTCATGGGACATGTTCGCCAGGAAAAAGCTCTTTGCGCGATTGGCTGATTCAGCACTCTCTCTTGCGGCTTCGGCTGCCTCCTTTGCATGACTGAGCGCCAATTCGGTTTGCTGACGTGCAGTGATTTCCCGGGCCAGACGCCGGTTCCAGTAAAGGAACAGAGCAAGCACCACAGCGACCACGGCCAGCACCTGCCATAGCAGGCTATAGTCGGCCTCCACCTCGTAGCGAATCGACATCCAGCGATTGTAGATGGCGTCACGCTGCGGCTGGTCAATGGCGTCCAGTGCCTTTTGCAGGATACCGGCGAAGATCGGCCAGTCGTCGCGTACCGCCATCGCCTGATCATAACTATAAGGTGTTTCACCGGCAACACGCACGCTGTGCAGGCTTAGTTTACCGATATAGTAACTGGCGGTGACGACGTTACCGACAAAGGCTATCACACTACCGTCGGCTACCATTTGCAATGCCTCACCTGGCGCGGTGACGGGCACCTGCACAATCTCAGGATGGTCCTGAGTCAACCACTCGGTGACGGCGTAGTCTTCCACCACCGCAACCCGTTTACCCGCCAGGCTTTCCAGTCTGCCGATGTATAAGACATCATTGCGCGCAAAGATGTTGACCGGCATCGAGATATAGGGTTCGGTAAATACGGCGAAGCCTTCCCGCTCACGGGTCCTGGCCACGGCTGAAGCCATGTCCAGGCGTTTGTCGCGCATTGCCTGCACGCCGTCTTTCCAGCTCAGGCCCGTTGCAATCTCCAACTCGATGCCAAGCAAATCCTCAATACGTTTGAGATAATCCACAGAGATGCCCTGGTTGCGGCCCTCGGCGTCGGTGAACTCGACCGGCGCCCAGCTCGGGTCCATCAATACGCGAACAACAGGGTGGTTGGACAACCAATCACTTTCTTCGGAGGACAAGTCCAGTTGTTCAGTCGGCTCTGCTTCATCCAGTTTTATCCAGTATTGATTGATCTCGCGGCGTTCCCCCGGAGAAATACCTGCCAGCGCACGATCCAAAAGATCTCTTAATATGGGCCAGTCATTGCGCACCGCAATACCCATGCCCTCGGTCTTGAAAGTTGTATAGGCAGCTATATTAAGATTAGCCAGATGATTCTGCCTGATCTTGTCCACCAGGGAACCAAGGTGGCCGACTGTTGCATCCGCCATGCCGCCGGCAACCGCTAACAGGCTCTCTGTTTCGCTATCCACATAAACAGGAACCACGTCGGGTTGGTTTTTGAGGGTTAACTCTGTCGCTGAATAACCCCGCACCAGGGCTACGCGCTTGCCCGCCAGTTGTGCCTGATTGGTGACGGGCTGCTGATTCTTGTTCTGGATGATGACGTAAGGGTCCCGTACATAGGTTCGGGTGAACAAGTATGACTTTTTACGTTCATCCGTTGGGGTTAACATGGGATGAATATCCAATTGTTTGGCCCGCCCCATGGCTGATGCCTGTTCCCAGCTCAGGTTCTGCTTTATCTCAAAACGGATACCGAGCCGTTTGGAAATGTGGTTTAAATAATCAGCGGCGATCCCAACATAATTGCCATTTTCATCGATCCATTCGTAGGGTGCAAAATCCGGATCTACACCCATTGTGATTACCTGATGTTGAGCCAACCAGTCCCGTTCCTCTTTATTCAGGCGCAGATCATAGGCGGGGGAAGACTGCCTGGCCATGATCTGCCGGCCCCATTTGCTCATGATGGCCAAGTGCTCGTCGGGGCCAATGCTGGCCAATGCCTTATTCAGGATAGGGATAAGTTTGGGCCAGTCTCTGCGTACCCCGTAACCCAACTTTCCCATACCCAACTCTTCAACCGGACCCGCCACCTGGAGGTTGGCGAGACTTTGATTTTGTATGACGTATTCGGCCACGGGCAGATAGGCGACCGTCGCATCGGCCCGGTTGGTGGCTACTGCTTTCAGAGCCTCTTCTCCCGATTCTACCGTGACGATCCGGATATCCGGAAAGAGTGCCGGAATCCTGCTGAAATCGGCGTACTCTCTAACCAGGGCGATGCTTTTTCCCGACATCTCTTCCAGCTTCCGGAACCGGTTTTCCCCGATGCGTGTGATCAGCACTGACGGCGTGCTGGCATGGGGCTTGGCGAAGTTGAGGAATTTCCGCCGTTCCGGGGTGTCGGTGAGGATCGGCAGCAGATCCACCTCGCGTTTTCGCACCATCTCGAGCGACTTGCTCCAGGTCATGCTAGGAACGACCTCGAAGCGAATCCCCAGGCGTTCGGCGATCATCTGATTGTAATCGGCGCCGATACCTGAGTAGCGGCCTCTTTCGTCCAATGCCTCGTAGGGTAGGAAGTCGGGATCGACCGCTACCCGGATTACCGGGTGCTCGGCAATCCAGGACTGTTCCTCCGGAGTAAGTGACAGCTTTGCTTGAGGGAAACGCGGGTTGGTCAACCAGCGGGCGCGGATGGCATTGTGCTCGACCGGCGTCATAACCTCCAGAACCTTGTCGATCAGGTTCCGCAACTCAGGCCAGTCCTGTCGCACTGCCATGCGGATCGTCTCTTCGCGGCTGGGGGCCGCACTGATGGCCCTGATGCCACTCAGGGCATAGCGCTGGATGTTGTATTGGGTGGAGGCGATATCACCGATGAAGGCGTCGGCTTCCCCGGTAACGACCTTCTTCAATGCCTCGCGGATCGATGGGGCGGTAACCACCTCGACCTCCGGATAACGGGTATGCAGTAGATTTTGGGTGGCATAGCCCGCCACAACCGCCACGCTACGCCCCTTCAGGTCCGCCATTTCGGAAATATCCGTGGTCTGATTCCGCGTGAAGATAAACTCGGTAACCCGGACATAGGGCCTGGTGAAATGCAGGTAGGCCTTCTTATCCTCGCTGTGGTAGATGGCGGGGAGAGCATCGATTTGGTTTTCGCGCGCCATCTGCAGCAGCTCGCCCCAGGTGGGACCGGTGACAATTTCCAGTTCGATGCCGAGTTTTTCTGCGATAGTCTTAAGATAGTCTTGGGCGATGCCCGCGAAACGGTCGGAGTCATCGACAAAGGCGTACGGCGCCCAGTCGGTCTCGCCGCCCACCCGTATCTTTTTGTGATCGCGAAGCCAGGCGAGTTCCTCGGTGCTGAGTTCGATCCCCACCCGGGGTTGGTTGATGATTCGGCTGTCAATCGGCAGCGAGGAGCGGGCAATCCCATGCCGCTGCAAGGCTTCGTGATCAAACAGCGGCAGATTGGGGCTGTCACGGACCACCGCCAAAGCTGACAGTGGCTCGCCCTTGAAAATCCTCGCTCCCAGCGCGGCGGCGGCCCGGCCCTGCTCGAAATGGCTGATCACGACCCCGCCCAGCATACCCTGGCCGATACCGTGCTCCCACATGTGAAAGACCCGCCCCGGGTATGCGGCGAGGACCTTTTCCAGAGAATCGTTGAAGGTCCGGGTAACCCCGTTCTTGTCCCGATAGGCGGAAAGCAGCAGCAGGCTGCTGTCCGGGGCCAGGAGGCGCAGGGCCGCCTCGAAGTCGGAGAAGCTCAAATCCGCCAGCGACAAAACCCTGGGCGGCAGCGTGAGCTTGTCCTCGATCTGCCGGCGAAAGCCGGCCAGATCGCTCTGACCGCTGGGGGTGGCGTCCGCGACGACCACCAGCGGGTGTTGCGGTGACAGGCGGCTCGCCAACTGCACCGTTTCCAGCATCGAGGTGGCCTCCACTATGCCTGTTACCTGCGGGGACAGATCCTGGGACAGCGCAAAGCTGCGGTCATTAACGCCGAAAAACACCAGCGGCGTATCGCCGAACAGCTCGGTGCGCCGCTCGACCGCGGCCCTGGTGGCGTTGTCATCCGCCGTCATGATCAGGTCGTATGGCGGAAGATTGTTCAACTTGTCGGCCAGCCGCTGGTAGAAGTCGGCAATCAGTTGTACCGAGTAAAAGCGTTTGCTGTCCATGAACTCCACATCCAACACTAACTTTGGCGCTTCGAATCCCGCCTCGGCCAGGCCGGCCTTGACGCCCTCGATTTGCTGGAAGAAGGTGGGAAACCCGGGATGATAGGAACTGATCAGCAGTACCCGTTTTACATCGGATCTCATTGCGTTGCCGGTCAGCGTGAACAGCGCAAGCAATATGAAGAGGATTATACGCAAGTATGCTGCACAGATAGGTTTGTTCCAGTCAGGGTTTTGCATAACCTGGCGATGGTTCGCATTTAAGCCGGTGCTTGTTTGTCAACGGTTGAAAAGGTGTGCTCTTTATCGGCATTCAACAGCAAGGAGATTTCATCGAAGGGTATTGCCCGACTGAACAGGTATCCCTGTAGCCGGTCGCATCCCAGCTCGCGTAGTGTTTGTGCCTGTTCGGTTGTTTCGACACCTTCCGCAATACAGTCAAGGTCGAGCCCATGCGCCAGTTCAATGATGGTTTTGACCAGATTTTTATCTCTAAGAGACTTATTGATGTCACGTATGAAGCTGATGTCAATTTTTAATGTCTGAATGGGAAACTGCTTTAGATAGCTCAGTGACGAATACCCTGTGCCAAAGTCATCGATCGATATGTTGATGTGCTGTTCCTTGATCTGGGTCATCAGTTGTATTACCTGCTCAGTGTTTTTCATCATGGCGTTTTCGGTGATCTCAATGCCCAGGTTTTGCTTGGGAAAGCCATATTTTCCGGTTTCTTCGTCGATGAATTCTACTAACTGTTTTTGCTTAAAATTCTTGGGGCATACATTTCCTGATACGGTGCCTTTGAAATGACCTATTTTGATCAGAGGGGCAAAGTCCTTAATGGCTTGGGTGATGATTTGGTAGTCCAGTTTGTAAAGCAAATTGATTTCATCCGCGATAGGAATGAAAACGCTCGGGCTGATAGTGCCTAGTTTCGGGTGGTGCCATCTGGCCAATGCCTCAACCCCGACAATCTCTCCCGTGATGATGTCTATCTGGGGTTGATACATCGGCAGAATCTGGCCCTTATCCAAGGCAATTCTAAACTCGCGTTCAATTTCCATGCGCTGCAATATGGTGGAATTCATTTCCTCAGTGAAAAACTGGTAATTATTGCGTCCTTTGCTTTTGGCACAATACATGGCGATATCCGCATTGCGGATCAATTTTTGGGTTTCGGCGCCGTCATCGGAGGTGGTGGCAATACCGATACTCGGCGTGATAAATATCCGTTGATCACCGATTTCAAATACCGCGGACATGGCGTTGATAATCTTTTCTGATACTCTTGCAGCCTCTTGTGGATGGTTGATGTCCTGCAATAGCAGCATAAACTCGTCGCCACCCATGCGCGACACGAAGTCTCCGATACGGATATTTTTCTTAAGTCGTTCAGCCGTCTTTTTGAGAAGTTGATCACCGATTTCATGACCGAGCGAATCATTGATATTCTTGAAGTTGTCAAGGTCAATGAGCAGAATGGCATGACGCTGGCCCTTCCGCTTTCCGGAAGCGACGGTATGGGCCAGTATTTCCATGAATGCGGCTCGGTTGGGCAGTTGGGTTAATGTGTCATGAGTTGCGAGATGATGCAGTTTGACCTCAGCCTGCTTACGCTGGGTTATATCCGTCGAGATACAACAGAGCGCAAATATTTCACCTTGTGAATTGATCAACGGAAATTTCAAAGACAGAAATGTTCTCTCTTCATCCCCAAAATTCAATGTTTCCTCGAACTGCTTGTGCTGTGCTTTCTCAATTGCATCGTTATCATGCATTCTAAATATCTGAGCAGACTCTTTATCGAATAGCTCATCGTCCGTCTGACCGATTGCATCTGCTATCTTGATATTGGTCACACGCTCAAACTCTTCGTTGAGCATAATGTAATGCCCTTCGATGTCCTTGATGAAAATGATGGCAGGCGAATGACTTATGATGGCCTGCAACATGCTCTGGCTTGTATTGAGCGATTGCTCCGTCTGCTTTTGCAGCAAACTCAACTGCAGGTGGTTTTTTACCCGGGCCAGCACCTCTGAGGTTTCAAAAGGTTTTACAATGTAGTCTACACCGCCGACGGCAAATGCCTCCACTTTATTCAAGGCCACTGATGATGCGCTGATAAAAATGACGGGGATCGATTGCGTGATCTCTTTTTTCTTCAATTCCGCACACATTTCGTAACCGTTCATTTCCGGCATTTTAATGTCAAGCAGAATCAGGTCGGGTGGTGAACTGAGCGCGGAGTTGAGACCCAGGTGGGCCGAATTCGCCGCTTTGACCAAGTAGCCTTCACGGCTTAACAGGTCGTATAACAGTTCCAGATTTGACTGATTGTCATCTACGATTAATATTGTGTGCTGTTGCTTGTCATGCATTGGAGCTGGACATGTATTGTGTTTTGCCGACTCAGACTTTGCCTGGTTGCGCCTTGGTAAATCTGTTAATCCATACAAAGCATGGCATGTCCTTTTTAACTTAATTCCAATATAGCCAAGGGTAGCTTATTTGTATTATAGGCGGCTAGCAGTAAAGAATCATGAATCTTGCGTATTATAAAAAAAATCCAAAGAGGAAATTCCTTCGGGAAATAGTGGCATTTGGTAGGGTCTGCCAACTCTAACCCGATTAGCCCTGTTGTGTCTGAAATAGCGCCAATCAAGGCGTACCCCAAGGGCACTCCTGGGAATTACCCTCAGATATCAAGGGCCGATATCATTCCCAAGCCAAGAAAAGCACTGATCTCTCTTGAAACCACTCCCTGTTACCACTGCGCCTCTCGATTTGCAAGACGGGCATTTCTCTGTGTCTATGCCATCTCCAACCATGCCCAACTGGTATATTTATAGACCGGCAAGCGTTACATGAGTGGGTACTTTTGGAAGTGGTTGAGTGCTGGCATAGGCTCTTCAGTGGCGCCATGTTCTCTCAACGCTTCATCGCGAATGAATCGCTGTCACTTGCAGAACAACAACTGTGGCACCGACCGAATACTACGACTCCTGCCTCGCCACTTCCCTTTTAATCTCCGGCAACCCAAACGAAAGCAAGGCCGCCGCAAGCACAAACCCCGCCGACCACCAGAGGCAGCCGGTGAGTCCGTGAAGTTGATAGATCAGCCCCGAGAGTACTGTCCCCAGAAGCCGTCCGCCGGCATTTGCCATGTAGTAGAAGCCCACGTTCATCGCCACTTTTTCATGATCGGAGTAGGCCAGGATCAGGTAGGAGTGGACGGCGGAGTTGACGGCGAAGACCGCGCCGAAGAGGATCAGGCCGATCACCAGCACATAGTCGGCGGGCCAGCCCATGCTCAATCCGGCGGCGATGGCGATGGGGAACAGGGCCAGCAGGAAGGCCCAGAGCCTTGCCGTGCCGCCGCCGGGACCCTGGCCGTGGTGGCTGCGTTTGACCAGCCTGGGCACGCTGGCCTGGACGATACCGTAGCCGATGATCCAGAGCGCCATGTAACCGCCCACCTGGGTGAACGTCCAGCCGAGCACCTGGTAGAGAAAGACCGGCAGGCCCACCACGAACCAGACATCGCGGGAGCCGAAGAGGAAGAAGCGCGCCGCCGAAAGCCGGTTGATGGCGGCGATGTTGGAGAAGACCTGGGTGAATTTCGGCTTCGACTTCATCTTGCCGAGACCGCTGGGCAGGAGAAAGGCGGTGACGATCAGGACCAGCAGCAGCATCGCCGCCAGTATCGCCAATGCGCCGCGGAAACCGACCAGTTCCAGCAGGGCCGCGCCGATGAAGTAACCGCCGCCCTTGAGGGCGTTCTTGGAGCCGGTGAGCAGCGCCACCCACCTGAACAGCTTGGTCTCGCTGCCGTCCTTCACCATGGTCTTCACCGACGCCTTAGCCGACATCTTGTTCAGGTCCTTGGCGATACCCGAGAGGGCCTGGGCGAACATCACGTAGGGCACCGAGAGCCAGGGATCGGGCACGGTGAGCAGTAATAGCGCCGCCACCTGCAACCCCATGCCGATGTGCATGGTCAGGTTGAGGCCGATACGCGCGCCCAGCCAGCCGCCCACCAGGTTGGTGACGATGCCGAAGAACTCGTAGAAGAGAAACAGCATCGCCACTTCGAAGGGGGAGTAGCCCAGCAGGTGGAAGTAGAGCACCACCAGCATGCGGATGGCGCCGTCGGTGACGGTGAAGGCCCAGTAGCCGCCGGTGACGACCAGGTAGTTGCGCAGCCCCAGCTCCATCAGAGGAGGCCCGCCACCTTGCGTGTCAGGTCGACCAGCCGATTGACATAGCCCCACTCGTTGTCATACCAGGCGTAGATCTTCACCAGGGAGCCGTCGACCACCATGGTGGAAGGCGCGTCGACCACGGATGAACGTGCCTCGTTGACATAGTCGACGGAGACGAGTGGCCGCTCCTCGTACCCGAGGATGCCTTTCAGCTCCCCCTCCGCAGCTGCCTTGAAGTAGCCGTTGATCTCCTCCGCAGTGACTTCGCGGGCCGCCTGAAAGACGAAGTCGGTGAGGGAGCCGTTGAGCAGCGGCACCCGCACCGCATGGCCGTTCAGTTTGCCCTCGAGTTCGGGAAAGATCTTGGTGATCGCCTTCGCCGAGCCGGTGGTGGTGGGGATCAGGGACTGGCCGCAGGCACGGGCGCGGCGCAGGTCCTTGTGCCCTTTGTCGACAATGATCTGGGTATTGGTGATGTCGTGGATGGTGGTCATGCAGCCCTGCTCGATCCCGACCTTTTCATGCATCACCTTGACCACCGGCGCCAGACAGTTGGTGGTGCAGGACGCGGCTGTGATCAGATGGTGCTTGTCCGGCTCGTAACGATCGTCGTTGATGCCGTAGACGATGTTCAGCGCCCCTTCGGTGGGCGCGGCGACGATGACCTTATTCACGCCCTGATCGAAATAGGCCTGCAAAGTCTCGGGGCGCTTGTGGTGTTTGCCGGTGGCCTCGATGACGATATCGCAATCCGACCAGTCGGTGGCGGCGATATCCGGGTTCGAGCTGTAAGCGAGGCGATCTTCCCCCACCACAAGCTCACTCCCCTGGGCGGCACACGCCACATCCCAGGTGCCATGCACCGAATCGAACTGCAGCAGATGGGCCGAGCAGGCCGCATCGCCGGCGATCTCGTTGACGCGTACGAACGCCAGCGAATCCTCATCCCAGCCGACTCGTAGCGCGAGACGCCCCATACGGCCAAAGCCGTTTATGCCAATCTTCGCTTTCAAAAGAAGCCCCCTTGGTAAGATTAGTCAGAGTTTTCCTGGTTACCCACCGTTCTCAGACATCGTAATAGCGGCTTCTCAATAGTTTTAATTGTTGAGTTTTTTGTAATGAGTTAATGGGTTCGCTTTGCACGCGTCCGTTTAGTTTCTCTAATCCCACTATTCTTGTCCCCTATCTAATGGCTGAGCATGATGGGTAGTCGGGTAGATATCGACAGTTAATATAAGCCTCATCATGCGGGCTATGCAATCAGAATCCCATCACAACGTCAGCAGGAGCGCATCCGCCTTGGCTATCTACCACACCTTTATGACAGCAGTGTGAAACTTTGTTTCGAATGGGTGGATGGACCCTATTCCAGTCGTAACCCCAACGGTTCTTCCCTGATCAAGCGGCTATAAACCGGGATGAAGAAAGCCGAGAATGGACGTTATTCACGACTGATAGCCCAGGTGCCGTCGCCATCGTCCGCGGCCGAATGTTGCACATTGACATACAAGGTGTCGGGATCTTCGGGGCTGAAGTAGATACCCGTGCCCTCCGCATCGGGATCGGTCAGGGAAGCAAACAGGGCGACGGATCGGGATGCCCCGAACTCATTGGTCACTTGGCTGGCGAACCAGATATCCGATGGATTGTTGTCCTCGATCATCACAAGGTCGCCATTCGGCGCTTCAGCAAGGTTGTCCACGCTGTCGAAACCCGACCGGTGGCCCCTCTCGCCCGGCCTGCCGACCTCCACCGGCACATTCACCCCCGGCTTGACGAAATTGCTCACCTGCATGGTACGAAGATCGATGGCGATAACGCGACCTTCGTAAAGTTCCGAGGTAAAGACGAGCCGACCTCGCCTATCGACTTTCGTATCTCTGGGCCCCTCGGTGATGGCGACATAGAGGATATCTCCGATGATCTCCAGGTCCTCGGGGCGCTGGTAGCTCTGACCACCCGCGACGCTACCCGATTCCCTGGCTTTGAGGGGATCGATGGGACCAACCCACTCGCCCAGACCAACACCATCCATGCCGCTCACTTTCAAGGCATAGAGTGAACCGGCTTTGAGATCACCGGCAACATCGGGCACGAACTTGTAGACACCTCCACCGCAAGGCGCGACGCCGCTGCAACCTGAGGTACGGCCACGATACTCATCCACCAGATAGACATTGCCGTCGCGGTCCAGGTCTATGCCTTCATGGGCAAGACGACCTAGAAGGGGCCTGTCTACAACCTTTCCGGCCGTCGTCAGGTCATCCTCCAGAAAGAGTTCGAACAGGCGGCCGCCGGTAACCTCTTCGGCAAACAGGATGGTGCCCCAGGGAGTCCAGCGGATACCGTCGAGGGCGTCATAGTCTGGGGCCTGCGCCAGGATGCGGGTCTCGCCGCTCTTGAGATCGACCACACTGACGGAACCGCCTTCCGGTTGGTTGTTCGGGCTGCGCAGTTCATGGGTCCGGTAGAGATATCGGCCTTTCTCGGGTCCGGTCTCATTCACCGTATTCATGTCATGCCAGTCATTGCGGCCGCCATCGTATATATTCAGATCGGTCTCGTCGGAGACCACCCACTGTTTAAAGCCCTTTGGCACTTTCCAGGGAGAAGCCGGTATCCAATCGGCGGCATTGGCGGACGTGTCGAGGGGGATGAAATTGAAGCCGTCAATCCCATCCGGCTCGGCCGACCCTGAAAACGCCAGGGTGGCGAGTGCAACGGCCAATATTTCAAATCGATACATATAGGATAATCCTAACCTGATATTGAGGATACCTGGAACAAGTCGTTGGTCTATACAACAGCACCTTGCTCATTTTGAATCCACCTGAATCCGATAAGGCTGCGTTTCACGACACAACTGCTACGATTATATTTTACTGAGCAAAATATACCGGTTTTATAATAGCAACAACACATTGAAGACCCTTACAACAAAACAGGTAGCCGGTGAACTATCCGGCGCATTCGCCGATCTTGGCACTTTCCTGCCCATTGTAATCGCCGTGCTCACGCTGCACTTGATGGATCCGTCAGGATTGTTCATAGGCTTCGGTCTGTTTGCCCTGGCGGTCGCCGCGATCTACCGTCGTCCTATCCCTGTACAACCGATGAAAGCGGTAGCGGCCGTTGTCATCGCAGACAACCTCACAGCCGGCACCATCGCCGTCACCGGCCTGCTTCTGGGTGCAACGGTTCTCCTGTTGACGCTCACGGGACTCGTCTCGCATATCGGTAAAAAGATACCTCAATCGGTACTCACCGGGATTCAATTGGGTGTCGGTTTGATCCTTGCCTGGGCCGGGATAAAGTTGATACTGCAGGAGCCCATGATCGGCCTGATGTCACTGATTCTTTTACTCCTGCTGCTGCCGACACGGTTCAAACCGGTTGCCGCCATCCTGGTCATTCTAGGCAGCGCCATCTGGAGCGGCATTGACCGATCCGGCCAGATGCCGGAGCTTGCCATCGGTTTTTATCCGCCCCGGTGGGTCAGTATCGACTGGTCCGATGCCTGGACATCGGCTGAAAGAATTCTGCTGCCTCAACTCGCCCTGACCCTGACCAATGCAATGATCGTAACCGCGGCTATCGCAAGACGCCTTTTTGAGGATCAAGCGCGACCGATCACCCCCCAGCAGCTTGGCATGAGTACCGGTGTGCTTAATCTGCTTCTGGCCCCACTGGGCGGCTTTCCCATGTGCCATGGCGCGGGGGGCCTGGTGGTGCAGCACAGGTTCGGCGCCCGCACCGGCCTGGCGCCGGCAATATTCGGTATCACCTGTCTCTCCATCGGCCTGCTGTTGGGGCCGAACGCCCTGCAACTGCTGTTGTTGATTCCCCTTGCCGCGGTTGGCGCACTGCTGGTTTTCGCCGGATTTGATCTTGCAATGAGCAAAGAGCTGACACAGAGTTCTCGGGAAAACCTTCAGGTTATCGTCATCACCGGACTGGTCTGCCTGCTGCTGAATGTTGCCCTGGGGTTGTTGGTAGGGATTGCGATTGAATATCTACGAAGACGTAACAGGGAAAAGGCCCTGCTTTAAGAGATTGTGCGCGTGCAAGATAATACGAAATCAAGAAGCCATCAGATTGCGCTTTTCAAACAGATCAATCTGTAATAGCCGCAATATTTGCTGGAGACCTTTTCCCAGCCGTGATTGAAACCTGATAAAAGCCAGCAGCAGATAAACACACAGAGCAATCCAGATCTGAGTCAATACTGCATTTTTTGCTGGCGCCGATAACGGTTTTGATTTTCAGATTCTGTTTGATTCATTTGAAAAAAATTCAACACCCTGCCTATATTCACTTCATGTTTGTTACCTTCTGACACTGTCACAAACTCCGGCAAATGGCTTGCGTGATTGAGTCACACATGCAATTTCACCGCCGCTTTGGATGTGCGGAACTCCTACCACGGAAACATGGATAGACATAAATCGATAGTTGTCGGGTCCAGTGAATAGAGTGGATTTTTTATACCGAAAACCGTGTCCCAGCGCCAGCCCCCGGCAGCGGGCCAGCAACTTGACAAACAGCGCTTCATAAAGCGTGTAGGGCTTATCGTTATTGATTCGAGAAAGGGCCGACCGCTATGATGTTGTTTTCCCAGGGTTTCGAATTCATGTCTCGAAATCAGTTTGAGCAGTTGTGAAAATACCGTATTATTATGTGCCTTGGCTTGGTTATCCCTTTTGGTTCAATAAGTTGTTTGCACTCTCATTGTATCTAAATGTGGATAATCCAAGCCGCTTTAATTCAAGTTAATGGGACAGCAGTGTAAAGAAATATATTGCTGACGGTGAAGGTCGTAGCAAAATAAATGTAATAAGCTGGGACTTCAATACAGGTGAAGCTAAATAGAACTGAGCTGCTTTATTCCTCAGCTGAAAACTAAAGTGTGAAAAACTAAATCTAAATCGACAGCTGCTGCCAGATGTTTTCAAGCCTTGCTTCTGCTTTCTCCAATAGTGGACTTCTTCTTCATTAGTAATCAGGGCCATTTATAAGCTCATGACCCAACCTGAATTATTCTCCTCTTTTTTAACCTCCTTCACACTCATAGGTCTGGCGGAGATCGGCGACAAAAGCCAACTCGTCTGCATGGCTTTGGCGGCCCGTCACCGCCATTGGCCAGTGCTAATTGGTGCTGCTGTGGCATTCTTGGTACTTAACGCCTTGGCTGTTGTGTTTGGAGCAAGTATTGCAGCTTGGGTGCCAGAGCGGATTACTACCGCCATTGTGGCCTTATTATTCGGGGCTTTTGGTATTCACGCATTGCTCACACAGGGTGACGACGAGTCTGCGGAAATAGTAGAGCAACCAGGCCACGGAATATTCTTCACTACCCTATTGTTGATTCTAGTGGCTGAATTCGGTGACAAGACACAGATTGCGGTAGCAGGCTTGGCAGGCAGCATGGCCCCGTTGCCGGTATGGATAGGCGCGACCACCGCATTAGTGATGGTTTCTGCACTCGGTGTATGGGCGGGACGCACCATATTGCAGCGCCTACCGATCCATTGGTTGCACCGATTAAGCGGGGGGCTTTTTCTGGTGTTTGCGTTGGTGGCCGGTTGGCGTGCACTAGCCTGAAATCTGTAGTGTGATGGTATTCACCTGACACATACTGTCAGCCCGTCTAGATTTTCACAACTTAAGGCTTATTTTTGAAATTTCTACTTCATTTTCTATCCCAGCTAATCCCGATTCTTTCGACCTCTTCCCACATTATCGTGAATATTGGGCTAGATTATCTTGTATCAGCGTTTATTCGCGTTCATTTGCGGACTTCTATTTTTTCTCGGAGGAAGCCGTCAAATGATCCGCAACCAATTCGGTCAGGCTGATCACTTCGGTGTCCATTTCGTTGTGTTCTATGCCCTCCTCCAGGATGATGCGGCAATTGGCGCATGCCGTGACAATGGTATTTACTCCAGTCTCCCGCAGCTGTTTTTTCTTGCGGTCGAACACATGCAGCCGTAACGGCTCGGCGCGTTCGTTCGCGCTCACGCCGCCGCCTCCGCCGCAGCACCAGTTCATTGCCCCATGGTCTTTCATTTCGACGAAATTTTCCGCCACGCTGTTGAGCAATTCACGGGGCTGCTGCACCACGCCACCGCGCCGAACGATCTGGCAAGGATCGTGTAGCGTCATCGGTGTGCTGTCCTTGTATTCCAGTTGCAGACGCCCTTCGGCTTTCAGCTGTTCCAGCAATTCCAGAATATGGATCACCTCGAAGGGATAGTGGCGACCGACCAGGTTCGGCCCCTCCCAACGTATTGCGGTATAGGCATGCCCGCACTCCGGACTGATCACATATTTGACAGCCAGTTCTTCCGCGGCGATCACTACCCGATTGACCAGTTCTGCGGCCGCCTCTTTGTTGCCGATCTGGATTCCGCTGTTGGTGGCCTCGAATGCCTTGCTGCTGATGGTCCAGGAGACCCCCGCTGCATCGAAGATACGTGCAATGCTCTCGATAAATTCCGGGAAATTGACTATCTCCATCGAGGAGAAGAGGGTCATATAGTCCGCTCCCTTTTTGTCTATCGGAATTTCCAGCCCGGTATCCTTCTCCACATGCGCCAGAGCAGCCTTGAGTGTCTTGAGCGTGACGCCCATGGGGCTGCCGACATCCAACGCCCGCCGGGTCGCCTCTTTCATGCCGTCGGGCGCATAACCGGCAACCGAAAAGCCCTCCCGCTGTTTTCTGATCATGTAGGTGATGTCGTTGCCCACCGGACAGACCATGGAGCAACGTCCGCACAAGGTGCAGCTGTCATAGACCAGCGTCTCCCAATCGGCAAAGTCTTGCTCGGTCAGGGCTCCAACCAATCCGAAGACAGATCCCAACTTGCCCCAGAAGGTATGCTCCCGCCGCCACAGCTTCTTCATCGGCTCGACCTTGTAGATCGGTGTGTAACGGGGATCTTGCGTCTCCGTATAGAAGAGACAGGCCTCGGCACAAAGCCCGCAGTGGACACAGCTGGAGAAATAGGATGAGATCCTCGCGTCTATCTGCTGGCGCAGTGCCTCGACACCCAGATCGAACTGTACATTCATAGCCCCCCCCTAATCCGCATTTATCACACCCGATTATAGTGGGTGGGTCCAAGGATGTGAGAAATACGGGCTACGCGTTGACACCTTTGCGCCCCATGGTTGCGCCGGTATAACCGCGACTCAAGATAAAGGTGAAAGTATGCATCAGCTTGCTGAAGGGAAAGTAGATCAGCAGCAATTCAGCCAGCAGCAGATGGATCAGGCGCAGACTTTCGAATGATTGCGCCAATGCCAAACAGCCGGTCAGCATGACCAAAAAAACCAATAGAGTGCCCAAGTGGTCATCCAGGTCGGAGAGCAGGCGGGTCACCGGACTGAGCAGACGATGTATCCACAACAACAGCAGACCCAGAAAAGCCAGTTCGGCTGAGATGATGAAGGCCCAATGGGGTATCGCAGTCCAGCTGAGACCGGTAATCCGCTCGGCGATGAAATCGATATGGGGCTGTGCGAAGAAGAGCAGCACGAAGAGTCCGATATGGAACAGATAACCGGCCACCAGCAGGAGCCGTCCACGGGTGGCGGCGCTGCGTTCATATATAGAGCGGCTGAAAACAGTGCGAATGGCTCCTGTGGCGGAATTTCCTCTGGGAGCGGCCAGATCTTTCCTGTTGCCCGCCATCAGTATGGTCACGATACGCCAGGTGACGCCTATCAAGAAGACACTCAGGGAGAAGACCCACAGGGGACCGTCGATGAATTGAGCGATCACTTGCCGACCTCCCGTAACTCTCTGCCAAGGGATTCATTTGCATCTGGGTCGCTGAACCTGTTCACATCTTCATTCGCTATCGCTTCACCCCGCTTTTCCATCTGTGTCGCCCATAGGTCGTGATGCTCCTTAGCCCAGTTGAGATCGCAGTAACCGGTCGTCATACCGTCGATGGCGCCCTCCATGCCGATGCTGCCGATATAGATGTGGCCGAGGATCACGCCGATCATCAGAATCGTTCCGATGGCATGGCCCACATGGGCCAGCTCCATCCACTCCCGGCTCTGACCGAAAACGGGAAATATCAATACCAGTCCGGAGACGACGATCACCGAGCCCACGAGCACCAGCATCCAGAACATGCTCTTCTCGCCCATGTTGAAGAAATTGGACGGAACATGCTTCTTCCCGATGATGCCTCCACCCCGTAACAACCAACTCATATCCCCCCTCTGGTAAATATTGCGCCGGACGAACTTTATAAACACCAGGATCAGTGCGACCATAAACAGCGGCCCCATCAGGTTGTGGCTCTCCTTACTGGCCGACGCAATGATCGAGAAGATCTCCTTGCCGAAGACGGGTATCAGCAGGGGGCGACCGAACAGAATGATCAGGCCGGTGAGGGCGAGAAACAGAAAAATCGATGCCATGAACCAGTGGATCAGTCGCTCATAGCTGGTGTAACGGGGCAGCTTCTTGTCCGATGTGCCGCCAACGATTTTCACCTTGCCGCGTAACATGTAGAAAAGCGTCAAACCGACAACGATAGCCAGCAACAGATAACCGCCAACCGGTATCAACTGCTGCATGCGGAATTTACGCCACTTATCACCGTTGGCGTTGATCAACACACCTGAATCCACACCCCTTACCTGGGAGGTGCCGGATGTCGGCATATCCCGCTGGCGCACATCCCGCCACAACTCCGCAGCGGGATTGAGCACCATTGCGGAAGGCAGGCCTCTCGACTCCTTGGCATCCGCGAGAGATTCCAGTGGTATAAAAAACAGACACAGCAGCAACAACCGAAACAACGCGACATTGAATCCAAGCCCAGCCTGAGAAAGATTGCTTACCCAGTTCATAGAACACCGTCTCTCACTATTGCCCGGATTCACTCTTTAGCACTGCTCTTGCCGGCCGCACTATAGGGTGCGCGGAAAGAGGCATCGCGATAGGAGACACCCCGCGCCATCACACTTGCGCTGCGGTTGATGATGCGTTTGCGATAGATCTCGGAGATGGTATCCGCATCGCCAGCCAGCAACGCCTTGGTGGAGCACATCTCCGCGCACAGGGGCAGCTTGCCTTCGGCCAGGCGGTTGGAACCGTACTTACGATGCTCTTCGGAGCTGTTGTCAGCCTCCGGCCCACCGGCGCAGAAGGTACATTTATCCATCTTGCCGCGGGTGGCGAACGCACCGTCCTCGGGAAACTGCGGCGCGCCGAAGGGGCAGGCATAGAAACAGTAGCCGCAACCGATGCAGATATCCTTGTCATGCAGTACAACGCCATCCTGGGTGGTATAGAAGCAATCCACCGGGCAGACCGTGGCGCAGGGTGCATCCGAACAGTGCATGCAGGCCACCGAGAGGGAGCGCTCACCCTCGTCGCCGTCATTGATGGTCACCACCCTGCGGCGGTTCACGCCCCATGGAACCTCGTTTTCGTTCTTACAGGCGGTTACGCATGCGTTGCACTCGATGCAGCGCTCCGGATCACAATAAAATTTCATTCGTGCCATGTTGATATCCTCTGTTTAAAACCCGGTTACGCCTTGCTGATGCGACAGAGACTGCATTTTGTCTCCTGCATCTGTGTGACCGAATCATAGCCATAGGTCATGGCCGTGTTACAGGCTTCGCCCAAAACGTATGGATCCGCGCCCTCGGGATATTTACTGCGCAGATCCTTACCCAAAAAGTGGCCGCCGAAGTGGAACGGCATGAAGGCCACACCGGCCGCCACCCGCCGCGTCACAAGAGCCTTGACTTTGATGCGTGCGCCCTCGGCGCCCTCCACCCATACGTCTTCGCCATCCTTGACGCCGGCATTGTTCGCGTCGCGCGGATGCATCTCGACGAACATATCCTGCTGCAGCTCCGCCAACCAGGGATTGGAGCGGGACTCATCGCCACCGCCCTCATACTCGACCAGACGACCTGAGGTGAGAATGATGGGGAAATCCTTGGAATAGTCCTTGGCCTGAATCGAACCGTAGCGGGTCGGCAGGCGATAGAAGGACTTGCGGTCTTCGTAGGTGGGATACTTCTCCACCAGATCGCGCCGGCTGGTGTAGAGGGGCTCGCGATGCACCGGTACCGGATCGGGGAAGGTCCAGACCAGGGCCCGGGCCTTGGCATTGCCGAAGGGTGCGCAGCCATGCTTGATGGCGACACGCTGAATACCGCCGGAACGGTCCGTCTTCCAGTTCTTGCCCTCGGCCAGAGCTTTCTCCTCCGGGGTCAAGTCATCCCACCAACCCAGTTTCTTCAACAGGTCGGCCGTGAACTCCGGATGACCGTTCTTGATCTCGTTGCCGACCGGATAGGAGCCCTCCGCCAGCAGATTTTCACCATTGCGTTCGACACCGAAACGGGCGCGGAAGTTGAGCCCCCCCTTGGCCACCGGCTTGCTGGTGTCGTAGAGATTCGGTGTACCGGGATGCCCCATATCCGCGGTGCCCCAGCAGGGCCAGGGCAGACCGAAATATTCACCGTCGCAGGGGCCACCCTCCGCCAGTAACGAGGTATAGTCGAAGGTGCCCCAATTCTGCTGTTGCTTTTTCATCCGCTCGGGACTCTGGCCGGTATAACCGATGGTCCACATGCCCTTGTTGAATTCGCGTGTGATATCCTCGATCAAGGGCTCGTCATTCTCGACCTTGATGTTCTTGAAGAATTCATCGGCGAAACCGAGCTTGCTCGCCAGGCGATACATGATGGTGTGGTCCGGCAGGCATTCGAACATCGGCTCAATGACCTTGTCCCGCCATTGCAGTGAGCGATTTGAAGCGGTTACCGAACCATAGGTTTCGAACTGGGTGGCGGCGGGCAGCAGATAGACACCGTCGGTCCGGTCATGCATGACAGCCGAGACAGTCGGATAGGGATCGATGATCACCATCATATCCAGCTTCTCCATGGCCTTCTTCATCTCCGTACCACGGGTCTGACTGTTGGGCGAGTGCCCCCATAACACCATCACCCGCACATTGTCCTTCTGCGCAATGTTCGCCTTCTCTTCCAATACACCGTCTATCCAGCGGGAGACGGGGATACCCTTGGTATTCATCACCATCGCATCCTTGCCCTTGGATTTCTCGTAGCTGGCCTGTTCGAAGCGGCCGGCGAGCCAATCGTAATCCACATCCCAGACCTTGGACCAATGCCCCCAGGCTCCCTTCGACAGACCGTAATAGCCCGGCAGGGTGTGGGAGAGAACACCGAAGTCGGTCGCGCCCTGCACATTGTCATGACCACGAAAGATATTGGTCCCGCCTCCCGCGGTGCCCATGTTGCCCAGGGCCAGCTGGAAGACGCAGTAGGCGCGGGTGTTGTTGTTGCCGATGGTATGCTGGGTGCCCCCCATGCACCATATGAAAGTGCCGGGGCGATTGTCCGCCATAGTCTTGGCGGCTGCGTAGACCTGATTCTCGGGTACACCGGAGACACGCTCCACCTCTTCAGGCGTCCATTTGGCGATCTCCTTTTTCACCTCCTCAAGACCATAGACCCGTTGGCGGATGAACTCTTTGTCCTCCCAGCCGTTTTTGAAGATATGCCAGAGCATGCCCCAGATGACAGGCACGTCCGTACCGGGACGAAGCCGCAGAAATTGGTTGGCATGGGCTGCCGTACGGGTAAAACGCGGATCGATAACGATCAACTGGGCATTGTTCTGCTCCTTGGCCTTGAACACATGCTGCAGCGAGACCGGGTGGGCCTCCGCCGGATTGCCCCCGATGATCAGAATCGACTTGGAGTTATGGATATCGTTGTAGGAGTTGGTCATGGCGCCGTAGCCCCAGGTGTTGGCGACACCGGCTACTGTGGTGGAGTGACAGATACGGGCCTGGTGATCCACATTGTTGGTACCCCAGAAGGCCGCGAACTTGCGGAACAAATAGGCCTGTTCGTTATTGTGCTTGGCCGATCCCAGCCAGTAGACCGAATCGGGGCTCGACTGCTCACGCACCTCGAGCATCTTGTCGCCGATCTCGTTGATCGCCTGCTCCCAGGAGATGCGTTTCCATTTGCCATCCACCAGCTTGGTGGGATATTTCAGCCGTCTTTCACCATGCCCGTGTTCACGCACCGATGCGCCCTTGGCGCAATGGGCTCCCAGATTGAAGGGATGATCGAAGGCGGGCTCCTGGCCGGTCCAGACACCGTTCTGTACCTCGGCGATGATGCCGCAGCCGACCGAACAGTGGGTACAGATGGTCTTTATCTGCTCTACCTGGCCCTTTTCGGCTGTCGCCGCCTCGGCCTTTTTCATCATGCCCGGAGCAAACCCGGTAGCCAATGCAGCGCCGCCTGCCATCAGGCTGGAGTTACGTAGAAAGTCGCGACGGCTCATGGTCTGACCGGCGGATGATCTCTTGGGTACAACCGACTCATTACTGCTGTCGTTCACCAGATCGGAGGTTTTATGCAGTTTCATTCAGGTATCCTCGAAATACTCAACTCACGGTGGACTTGTAATAGGCCGCGATATGGGGTGTCAGACGGTAGCCCTTCTTCGTCTTGGCCGACTCGCTAGAAGATTCATCCGTGGAGGCTGTCGTCAGACCGGGCAGGCTGGCCGCGACGGCGACGCCGAGACCGGCACTCGCAGTGCCGCGCAGAAACGACCTGCGTTTCGGATCCGGTTTCTGCTTAAGCTGTTTTTTCATGAAATCATCCTCCGCTCGGATTCACAGTTCAGTCATGGAATAATCGGTCAGTCTATACACGTTAAGCGTCACACAGGCATACTCAGGTAACGTTTCTCTATAGCTGCGAATGCGGCACCGAAGCGCCCCACCGCACGATAGAAAACAGCAGTTTTCGCCTCGCTCAAGTCGGCGAAAAAATGCTCCAGCCAACCAGCCATATGTGATTCGAAGAAGTGTGATTGCCGTTGGAAACCGACACCCTCGCCGATCAACATCGCCATCACTTCACACAAAGCGGCAACATGATCTTCCGGCTCAGTGACACCGTCCTGACGTTGAAAACCCAACATGGCCAGGTCGTCGCGCAGCTTCCCCAGGGGTTTCTCCATCAGAAAGCCCGTGAGATACCAGGAGCCATAGGGCACCAGCTCGCCACGACCCATGCCGATGAACAGTTCGTGAAACTCCATCTCCACCGCTTGCGGCCGCGAATCCGATGCGGATAGACCCAGCATGGACATCGCCAAGGCCAACTCGTCCCTGCTCGGCTCTACACCTGCAAAGCCGGCTACCCTCTCAAGCATCAGCTGATCCGGGGACTGCCGCAACAGTTGAGCCAACATGCCGTAGGCGCCGATTCGATAGTGCTGTTCCCGATCCAGATCGACGGCAGACGCAGCATCAGTCACTGAACCGGGCAACGGGTTTTCCGCACACTCATCGTCAGGTTGGGCGGCTTGGCTCATTTCGGTCATCACACTCTCCTCAGATAAGTTCTATTTGCAAGCACTGGACCAGCTATCACGGGAAAGAAATGACAAATTTGACTGAAATCGACCAAGTCACCACTCTCCCCACTCCCAATCCCGCATTTGCCTGTACCAAAAGACTGGTCAAAATGGGCTTTATTGCTGCAATCGACCATCCAGCTCACCCCCAATGGCCTCAGAATCCTGCACGATGTCCACCACCCGGCAGGCATCACACAGTGTCAGTCGCTTGAGAGCCCTTTCACTCTGGAACATGTAGTGATCCTTGAGTCGGCTACGCATCTTTTCGATCACTGAACGGGTTGCGAAGGGTTTGCCGCATGATGTACAGCGAAAGGGTTCCTCTTCCCGCAGGGTACGGGTCTGGCCACGACTCTCCGCATCGAACACTAGCTGTGGGGTGATCCAGATTGCATCCTCGGGGCAGGTGCGGGTACAGAGTCCGCATTGCAGACAGTTGGCCTCGACGAATCGAAGCTGGGGCATACCCTCGCCGCCACTCTGCAGCGCCTTGCCTGGGCAGGCGCCGACACAGGAGAAACAGAGAGTGCAGGCCTTTTCCTCCACATAGACAGTGCCGAAGGGAGCGCCTACGGTGAGGGTTGCCATCGGCTTGGACTGCGCAGCCTGGGTATAGAGATGATCGATGGCAAGATAGATCGTTTCTCGCTTGCTACCGATCCCGGAATAGCCGGCTGCCTCTATCTCGGGCATGCCCTCACCTGCTACCAGCAGCAGTTCTGCATGATCGATGAGCCGAATCGATGCCTGGGGGTATCCCATTGCGCTCAGGATCTCCCCTGTGATGTTCAATTGCTCTTGCATCGCAGCCTTCACGGTCGATGGCATTCCGCCCCCATCCGCCAACAACACCTGCCTGGCGCCATAAACCAATGCAGTCAGCCAGACATCCATACCGATGCTGGCCAGCTCTTCCACCGTCAGCGGCAGGTAGTGAGTGGGCATATCATCCGGCAACGGCTGATCCGAAGCGGCATGAAACACCACCACCGGCGATCTCCCCCCATGCTCCCGATAGGTATGCAGCAACTGACGCAGCCGATGCAGGCTGTCCTTGACCGAGGGATAGACATAGCGGATCGCCCCACTGGGGCAGACACTTGCGCATGCCCCTCCTCCCTGACAGAGATAACTGTTTACATCGACGGTCTCGGCCAGGCCGGTAATCGCATCAGCGGGACAGGCATCGATACAGCGGGTGCAGGCCGTCTTACCCGAACGGCCATGGGCACAGATCGCCGGGTCGTAGTCGAAATAGTGCGGCTTCTCGAATTTACCACTCATCTGTGCCATTTCATCGAGCACCGGTGAGAGCTGATCCTCCTCGATACTTGAGTGGTAGTAACCGGGAGGATTCATCTCCCGATCCATCAACGGTTTCTGCGTCAGATCCAGGATCAGATCCACCGCCAGGGTCTCGGCATTGGCGCGACCCGCTTCGCCAAGGCGGATACTGAAGGCACCGAGGTAGCCCGCTATATGAATGCTGCGGCCACCCACGGGCACCACAGGAGCGCCCGGTTCCTCTGCGCCTTGAATCAAGACCACGACCGGGCTGAGCCTGTCGTTCAACCGCGGCGCTATCTCCAGCGCCGATTGATCTCCGATAACCGCCACCCGGCCGCGGGACTGATAGTTGACCAGACTGGTCGGCTCAACGCCGATCCCATGCATGGCCTGCAACGCCCGATCCCGCGCCTGGCGATTGGCCATTGTCTCAGGCGTCATCTTCGATTCACTCATGTCTCTGCCTCATCGGTTGGATCTTCATTCTGCGCAGTCTTGGGAGACGCCCGCTCGTCGCTGACCTCTTCGCCTGCATCAGACCTATCCAATGCATGACTTTCGGTCAATTCATCCTCTTCAGCCTGTTGTTTCAGCGCCTCCTGCTCAAGCCTGTGCCGCAGATCCGCTGTCATCACATCCCCAAGCTTTTCAAAACTCGTGAAATCCTCTGCGTAATCATCCAAGCCGTCGCAGACATTGAATGCCGCACTGTGAAAGAGCTTTCGCAATGCGACTTGGCGCAGCTGGTCGGATACCCTGGGGGAGAGAAAACCGCTGTAGTCGGAGTTTTCATCCAGGCTCTCCAATGGGGGCATATCCTCATCGCCGGGCGGTTGCTCCTCATCGACTGCCTCATGCTGTTCAACCAGAGGCT
Source organism: Candidatus Thiodiazotropha sp. (assembly GCA_040506195.1). Lineage (GTDB taxonomy): Bacteria > Pseudomonadota > Gammaproteobacteria > Chromatiales > Chromatiaceae > Thiodiazotropha. The sequence goes on from JBEVXH010000002.1 coordinate 567,698, forward strand.
GACGGGCAGCCTGTTTTTTCTCAGACCAGCGACTGTAGAAACCGGCATCCGGCTGAACTGTTGTATCCGGCGAATCCTCAGGCTTCATGATCGCCGCTCCTCCGAGCCGCCGATTTCCAGTCGGCACGCTTGCGCTTGGTGCGTTTTAGCGGAACGTAGTGGTCCAGTACAAAGGCCTCTGTCCAGCGATACAACTCGGCTGGCACCGGCACTGTATAGACAGTGTCGTCCCCCTCAAGGTAAGCATGGGCCTCGTCATAACTGAGGCTGACCAGGAAAGGCTCCGGCTTGCCCTGGTCATCCAGATTCGCCACCACATAGCAGCGCGGCTGGGGTGAGATCAGATTGTAATAGTAGCTTTCACACTCATCTTCATGCAGGCGCAGGGTGAATCCAGGATAGAGGTAACGACTGACCGGGCCCTCCTGGTGAATCAAGCTCGGATTCGCCATATTGGACTCCTCCTCACGGGCGGCAATAACGCCAACCGCCTCCCAGCTACTCTCAAGCCATCGAGAATCACTGGGTGATTGCTGCATGATCACAGAAACATTAAATTGCGAAGGGTTATCATCCCTTGGATGGTCGTTCACTGTTGCCGTCATGGTTAAAGACCCTGTTTTTATCCGATTCTGCTGTCGCAAGTTGCATACCAAACCGGCAATAGCGCAGAAAAATCAAAAGGAATCGCGATGGGAAAAAAATCCATAAAACGGATGAGGGGCAAAACAGGGCAAAATGTCCCGTTTGGTTTCACCGAAATGGGACATTTCATACCATTCTGATACACCCTTGTGGCATCACACCGGTTAAAACATGCCCTGCACGATACGACTCTCGTTCAGCCCTATCCACAGCCCCACGGGCGCCCAGACCCCGCCAAACAAGGGATTTGCCATCGGAGTTCCGCTCAAAAGAGGAGTACTCCGGGTTTCAACCAGGACTACTTCCAGCCTCTACACGATCATGTCGGTTTCATTGGGTACGGTATTTGCTCATCAGACAAGAGGCCCAACCAGAGAGACCGAGCGTGAACAGAGAGAGCCCCGAACATCAGACCCGATCATCCCTGGTCGACCGCTTTAATCGCCGCATCAACTATCTGCGGATCTCTGTCACCGACCGTTGCGACCTGCGCTGCATCTATTGCATGTCAGAAGATATGGATTTCGTACCCCGTTCTCAGCTGCTGACCCTGGAAGAACTGTTTCGGGTCGGCAAATCCTTCGTGGAGATGGGGGTGAGAAAAATCCGCATCACCGGCGGTGAGCCCCTTACCAGGCGCGGTGTCATACAGCTGTTTGAGTCCCTCGGCCAGTTGGATGGACTGGACGATCTCACACTGACCACCAACGGCACCCTGCTTCATCGCTACGCAAAGACGCTGCAGCGTGCAGGCGTGACGCGGGTCAATATCAGCCTCGATTCACTGCAGGAAGCGCGTTTCAGGAAAATAACCAGGACCGGTGACATTCGCCGTACCCTCGCCGGAATCGATGCCGCCCTCGAAGCAGGTTTTAAGCGGGTGAAGATCAACTCGGTTATCCTGAAAAACCGCAACCATGACGAAATCCCCGCATTGGTGGAATTCGTCGAAAAACGCGGCATGGATATCAGCTTTATCGAGGAGATGCCTCTGGGAGAGACCGGTGATCACGACCGGGCGGAACTCTACTACTCCAGCCAACAGGTACTGCAGGATCTGCAACCGCACTACGATCTGATAGCCACCACGGATACCACCGGCGGACCGGCGCGTTACTATCGTATCAACGACAGCAACACCCGGGTCGGCTTCATCTCGCCCCACAGCCACAACTTCTGTGATCACTGCAACCGGGTGCGCCTCACCGCCGAAGGGCGCCTGCTGCTCTGTCTCGGTCAGGAACACTCCATGGACCTGCGCCGGGTGGTGCGCGCCAATCCACTGGACGATGAACCGTTGCGCCAGACAATCATCGATGCCATGGAAATCAAGCCCAAGGGCCATGATTTCGATCTTACGACAAAGCCGGTGCTGTTCCGCCATATGAATGTAACCGGTGGTTAGGTAGAGCCCATGGATAGTCTCACTCAAGTAGAACGCCCCGTAATGACCGATGCGGGACTCAGTGCCGCGGTGGAGGCCGTTGCGGTCGATGAATATGGCGATATCAGAAACGGCCATGTTGCCGCCGAGCGCGCCCTGACACTCTATCTGGACAAGCAGGAGCTGGTCACCTTGATGACCCTGGGCACCCGTCCCGAGATGCTGGTGCTGGGATGGCTGCGCAATCAAAGATTGATCCGGGATATCGAACAGATCAAAGCGATCCAGGTCGATTGGGAGACCGACTCCGCAGCCATCACCACCTACCAGGGCGTGCCGGGCTTGAAAGAAAAGATGGCGCGTAAAACCGTGACGACCGGTTGCGGCCAGGGGACAGTGTTTGGCGATCTGATGGATGACCTGGAGAAGATCGAATTGCCCCGCAGAAGTATCCGTCAATCCGAAATATACAGGCTTTTGCAGACCCTCAACGACTACAACCAAGTCTATCAACGGGCGGGAGCGGTACACGGCTGCGCCCTATGCAGCGAAGAGCGGATTCATCTCTTTATCGAAGATGTGGGCCGACACAATGCTGTCGACGCCATCGCCGGCCATATGTGGCTCGAGGAAACCGACGGCGGTGATAAGATCTTCTATACAACCGGCAGGCTCACCTCGGAGATGGTGATCAAGGTCGCGCAGATGGGGATTCCAATCCTGCTCTCCCGCTCTGGCATTACGCAAATGGGATTGGAATTGGCCAGAAAGGTCGGTGTTACCCTGATCGCCCGCGCCAAGGGCAGGCACTTCCTGGTCTACAATGGGGCGGAGCAACTCAGTTTCGATGCAGTGCCGGAGGTTAGACCGCAAAAGTCCGGGGCACGACATGCCGGTCAGATCAAGAGCCGATAACGGAGGGAAGTTATGGTAGCGGTGATGTCACAGGATCAACATGTCTTCATGAACGTCAAACAGGTCGCGGAGTATCTTCACCTGAATGAGAAGAAGATCTACGCCCTGGTCAATGAAGAGCGTATTCCCGCCACCAAGATAACCGGCAAGTGGTTGTTTCCGAGAGAGCTGGTCGATCGTTGGATGCTCGACTCCGCCCATGGTGGATTGATGACCAACAGGCTGGTGATCGCCGGCAGCGACGACCCCCTGCTCTATCGGTTGATCATGACCTTTGCCGATGAGACCGGCTCCCATGCCCTGATCAGTTACTCCCCCACCGGTACCCGGCTGGGCCTGGAACTGCTGCAGGCCAATCGTATAGACGCCTGTGGTATCCATTGGGGGCCGAATCAGGAGAGCCATACGCGCCATCCGGCACTGCTGCGCCAATACCCGCAATTCCGCCAGTGGGTGCTGATACGCCTGTTTCACCGCGAACAGGGACTGATGGTCAGCCGCCGGATCGAACAACGGAAACTGCAGCCGGAGAATCTCTTCGACCGCGAGTTCCGTTGGACCATGCGTCAGAGCGGCGCCGGCGCTCAGCGTTTTCTGATGGAAGTACTCAGCGGTTACGGCACCAGCACGGAAAAGCTGAATTGTGTCGCCACCGCCCTTTCGGAACGTGAGGCCGCCGCCACTATCGCCATGAACCAGGCGGACGTAGCCCCGGGGGCACGTGCGGCAGCCAATGAATATGGATTGGCATTCATCCCATTCGGCTGGGAATCCTTCGATCTGACACTACCCCGCAGCATCTGGTTTCGGCGTCTGTTTCAGGACCTCATAGCACGTCTGCGTTCAACCGAATGCAAGGCCATGGCAAAGCAGTTGACCGGCTATGACCTGCGCGAAGCGGGAGAACTGGTGTGGGGGGATGAATAGATAGCCTGTTAAACTAAAGCCATGAAGACCGGCTATCTCACATTGGAAACTCACCCTGAGCATCTGGATTTGGTGCGTGTAATCGTCAAGGATGAACTGCCGAATACCCAGGAAGCCAGTTATGGCTCACAGATCCGTTACATCGCTCGTTTCAACGATATCGATGCGGGCCAGATGCATCTGCACAACATGCTGCACAATAACCTGGTCGATCTGGACAACCACATCTATCGCATCGATCTGAACCGGGCGATCGCCGCCGTCGAAGCCGATGACCTGAACCATGCCCGGGTATGGATCGACCCGTCACTGGGCAAGAATGACAGATCCGCTATCGATACGCAGACAGCCAAATTCAAACTGCGCCATAAAAAATGGAACAGGTTTTGGCTCATCGTCGGGGCCGCCTTCGTCATCTATTTTTTTATCATGACCATGTTCGGCCAGATCTAAATGGTTCCCACTTCAATCTAAAGTAAGGTATGACAAACCACACCTCAGAGAAAAAGCAGACACGATTCTGAAATAAGAATTCGCCGAAGAATTTGTGGATAGACTTCACTGATCCCGTCATTCCGGCGCAGGCCGGAACGACGGGATCGTAGGATATTAGACAGTCCGTTACTTAGGCAGCGTCCGGTAGCCAGAACTACTCTCAAAAAAGATACCTGATATTGATGAGGAATATGGTGTTTATGTGACCTGTACTCCACATTGCTCAATCAGAAGTAGCAGACAAATCCCAATACTTTGGGGAGTGATATAGCCGCGCCAGCTGAAGCTCCCGTTCAAGTTCCATTTCGCGGGGAAGGTGATCACCAAAACGGGTGAACAACTCCTCCTGATCAATGGTTTCGTGGCGCGCCACTTCCCGATCGATGTTCATGATTTCAAAAAAATCGGCCTTGTCGAATTCCAACCCGTCCCAGTTGAGGGAACCATGGGATGGAACCCAGCCCAGGGGACTCTCGACGGCATGACCATAGCCGATGCAACGATCGACTATCCACTTGAGCACCCGCATGTTCTCGCTGAAGCCCGGCCAGATGAAACGGCCATGTTCATCCTTGCGGAACCAGTTCACCCGGAATATGGCGGGTGGTGTCGCAACGTTTTTACGTCCGATACGCAGCCAGTGTTTCAGGTAGTCCGCCATGTTGTAGCCACAGAACGGCAACATGGCCATGGGATCGCGCCGCATGGCAGCCTGACCGATGGAGGCGGCGGTCGCTTCCGAGCCCATGGTGGCGGCCATGTAGACACCATGCTCCCAGTTGTAGCTCTGAAAGACCAATGGAAAGTTGTGACTGACACGCCCGCCAAACAGAAAGGCGGTGATTGGAACACCGGCTGGATTCTCCCATTCCGGATCAATCGAAGGACAAGCGGCGGCGGGCGCGGTGAAACGTGCATTGGGATGAGCCGCCGGGCGACCACAACCTATGTTCCAATCATCTCCGCGCCAGTCGATCATGTGCTCCGGCGGATCTTCCGTCAGCCCCTCCCACCATATATCACCATCATCCGTCAGGGCACAGTTGGTGAAGATACAGTTTTCACGCAATGCAGCAAGTGCATTGGGGTTGGATGTTTCATTGGTGCCCGGAGCAACGCCGAACAGTCCGTACTCCGGATTGATGGCGTAAAACTTACCGTCCTCAGGATTGGGTTTTATCCAGGCAATATCATCGCCTATCGTGGTGACCTTCCAGCCCTCAAATCCTTCCGGCGACTTGAGCATTGCAAAATTGGTTTTTCCACAGGCGCTGGGGAAGGCAGCCGCCACGAAGAACTTCTTCTTCTCGGGTGTTTCCACACCCATGATCAACATATGCTCGGCCAACCAGCCCTCATCCCGCCCCATCACCGAGGCGATACGCAGCGCAAAGCACTTCTTGCCCAACAGGGCATTGCCGCCGTAACCGCTTCCGAACGACCAGATCTCCCGGGTCTCGGGAAAATGGGTGATGTACTTGTCCTCGATGTTGCCGGCGCAGGGCCAGGGAACATCCTCTTCCCCCGGTGTCAAGGGTGCGCCAACCGAGTGCACGCATGGCACGAATTCACCATCGTCACCCAGCACATCAAGCACTTTCTGTCCCATGCGGGTCATGATGCGCTGGTTCACCGCGACATAAGCAGAGTCGGAGATTTCAATACCGATATGTGCGATGTGGGAGCCGAGCGGTCCCATACTGAATGGGATCACATACATGGTCCTGCCCCGCATGCAGCCTTTGAACAATCCATTCAGGATCGTTTTCATCTTCTTGGGATCCATCCAATTATTGGTCGGCCCGGCATCCTCTTCCCTTTTAGAACAGATATAGGTTCGTTCCTCAACGCGAGCCACATCGCTCGGATGGGATCGAGCCAGATAACTGTTGGGCCTCTTCTCCTGATTCAGGCGAATCAAGGTACCGCTTTCCACCATCTCATCACACAAGCGGTCGTACTCTTCCTGGGAACCATCGCACCAGTAAATACGGTCCGGTTCACATAACCGAGCGATCTCATCAACCCAAGCCAAAAGCTTATGATTGCTTGTGCGAACGGCGCCGTCATGTTTCGTGGTCATGATGAAAATCCACCTCTTAGGTTTTATTGTTTATAGCCCACACTCTACTCAGACAATGGCATAAATCTGAATAGACCGAATAAAAACCGAAGTGTCAAGTATATGGGACTCGAACGGAATTCGCTATCCCAGCCTAAATTGGGATTCAGATAGCTCCGCATTAACTGGTTATGCGGGTCCATTCACGAGGTGACTGGCAGTACGTACCTTATTCAGCTCAACATTCCCAGCTGAGTAATTGAATCAGATCCAAAGGGATGGCTTCGCGCTTCATAGAGTCATCACGTCCCTTGCCATAGTCCATGCAAGAGGGGAAAACACCCAAATTGTTCCTGTCGTGAAGATCCCTGGTAGAGATCTAGCGCATCGACGCAGCCGACGCTTTTGCTTTTTTATATGCGTTCCGCAATATACCGACAACCTCAAAACCGAGTTTAATCCATAAACGAATTGCACCTTCATTTGTGGAAACAACCAGATTGTATTGCATTGCACGAAAACCCAACTCCACCGCCACCTGCTGGGCAATCAAGCGCAGCGCCTTATTAGCCGATTTGTGCCTTTAGCTGTTGTTTCCTCTGTTCACCGATTTCACCCCAGTGCTCGTCAGTCAAAGCCCCTTCAAATGAATACAGGTAGTAACAGACCGGCAGCGTTTCGTCTGGATACCTCTCCTTGATCAAGCGATGTGCGCCAACAGCACCGACTCGCCTTAAATCGTCTTCGGAAAATATCCCAACCTCATTCAACCTACCGGCAATTTTCTTGCCTATATTTTTTAGGTCTGCGAGGCTATTATTCTGAGACATAATCATCCTGATATTCTTCGGTCGGTTCAAAAGACTGAACAATGTCTAAATAAATCCCGTTCGGGTCTTGGATGCAGAAGTGACGTTGCCCCCAATCCTCGGACCGCAACTCAAGCACGATGTTGAGTGAATTAGATTTTGCTGCTGTGAAAGCGGTATCTGCGTCTTCCACTTCCAAGCTGAATATAACGCCTTCACCAATGTATGGCTTTTGAAATATTGGGGGTTGGGTAGGTTGATCTGGCAGCAGAAAACCCACCTGAACGCCCGACTTTGAAACCAAATGAATGTACCAATCACCCGAAAAGACAACATCAAAGCCAAGGTTCTCTGTATAGAAAGATTTCGCTGCATCGAGGTTCTTAACCGTAAATACAGGAAATGAGCTTTTTGGTTCGATCATGTGTGACTCCTCTCTTGTCGGCTTGTACCCAACTCAGCGGCCGCTGAAAGTGCGCGGTGCCTGAAGCGGTCCATCTGCATGCGTTTGTTAGGCGGCAGCATCGGGTTCTCTGGTTAAGTAGCGCATTTGCTCACCTGATTCGGTAAAGGTTCGGAATAATCTAAACCCTGCCTTCTTAAAAGCTTTCCTGGCGCGTTGATTGGATTCAGCGGTGGCCATGCCTACAATTTGGACACCATCATCGCGTAACTTGGCAAGTAGTTGGGTCAAAGCCTCGGGATCATATCCATGTCCCAAGGCAGACGGCTCTCCGATCATGATATCGATATCGACCAAATCTGCTGGGAGGTCAGCGAGTCCTGCATCCGCAAGTTCTTGGGGGGTAGGTGTCTGCCAACAAAGATAGCCGATTGGAGTGCTATCGGCCAAGATAATAGCTGAAGCCGTAGTGTCGTGGTTTCGGATCGCAGTAATCGCCTCTTTGGGATTGCCCCACCAGCGCGCCACATGGGGATACCTTAGCCATTTTTCGACCATAGGCAAATCGCCTTTGGAATTGAAAGATGATAACAAGTGTAGCTGCGCAAAGTTGACCTGGTTTGTACCGTGAGGGCTGATCAATTGTTTTCGTTGATCTGTGTCATTCAAGATATATATCGTTGATGGTAGCTTTTACTCTAACAATAAGAATCTAATCTGATTTATATAGTTGTCTTTCTGCAGTTTCTTGTAGTCACTTTTCGGTTTTTCCAGTAGTCGCTGTACGGTTGTTTATCACCTGGGGATGAGAGGGGCGCGCACGTTTCACGCCGGAACTTTCTCAAGGAGACGGGATAATTGGCGATGCCCGCTGCCGCATCGAGCCGCTCCACGGCCTACAACCCCGAGTGGTTAGGAGTACCACTGATACGCTCCTATCGGGAGAAAGGCCTGGGCCAGGATCCCAAGAGAGTGGAGGTATTTTTGGAAGAGGTCTGATTACTAAAAAATAGGTTACTTAAGATGATCGGGAAGCTAGGGCGCTTGATAACGTTTTTTTTAATAGGCTTGACTATCAACAGCTCCCACGGGGCTTTTGAAAAAAAGCCGGAAACGGTCACTCCAAAGCCCTTGCAGCTGTCGACCGCCGACCATTCCAGCTTCGAGGTCTTGCAACAGAGATTTAAGTCCGGCATGGAGCTGACGAAGGCGTGCCTCAGTTGCCATAACCTGGCTGCCAAGCAGGTACATAAGTCCAGTCACTGGAATTGGGAAATTCCGAACGGCAAGACCGGACAGATGGTCGGTAAAAGGAACGTCCTGAACAGCACGATGTTTGCGACCACGTCGAACGGACCCTATTGCGCCCGCTGTCATATCAGCAACGAATGGAAGGAGGAAGGGTTCGACTTCACGTCCGAAGAGCAGGTCGATTGCCTCGCCTGTCATGACACCACCGGGACCTATGCGTCCAACAAAATGCATCAGCTACGTGTCAAGTGCTCGGCCTGCCATGTGGAATGGGACAAGTCCAAGGCGCGCGAGGTGGTCCGCAAACCGAACTTATCCGAACTGGCGAAACAGGTCGGCAAGCCAACCGTGCAATCCTGTGGTGGGTGCCATTTCTACAGTGACGGGGGTGATGGCATCAAACAGGGCGACCTCGATTCATCGCTGGCGACAGCCCCCCGCCACCTCGACGTGCACATGGCGCAAGACGGACTCGATTATAGCTGCACCACATGCCACAAAACCGAATGGCACCAGATGATGGGGAGCCAGTATGAGCCTGCGAGCAAGGATGAACACGGCATAGACGTCGTTGGTGGCAGCCGCGCAACCTGCGAATCCTGCCACGGCCTGACGCCCCACCCGGAAAGCGCCAACCCCAAGCTAAACAATCACATAGATCGGATCGCCTGCCAGACATGCCATATCCCCGCTTTGGCGCGTGGCGGCCTGCCGACGAAAACCTATTGGGATTGGTCGACGGCCGGTCGTCTCAATGAAAAGGGCAAGGCGATCGTCGAAAAGGATGGCGAGGGGCGCATCACGTACTCATCACAACGGGGAAGCGCTCAGTGGGCCGAGAACTTGGTTCCGGAATACGTCTGGTTCAATGGCCAGATCGAATTCACAACCATGGATGACAGCATCGATTCCACCGGGGTCGTGCAGCTCAACACTCTCGCGGGTGGTCCTGATGATCCCAAAGCCCGCATATGGCCGGTCAAGACCTTGCGTGGGAAACAACCCTTCGATGTGGAAAAGGCGACCCTCGTGCCGGCGAGCTTGTTCGGAAAGAAGAACGATGGCTACTGGAAGACCTTTGACTGGCTGGCATCCATCGATGCCGCAATGAAGGTGGCAGGCAGGGAGTTCAGCGGTCAGGTCGGTTTTGTCGAAACCGAAATGCGCATCCCCGTCAATCACATGGTCGCGCCAGCCGAGGATGCTCTCGCCTGCGTGTCCTGTCACAGCAGGGATGGCCGCATGAAAGATGTTGAAGGTCTTTATATGCCGGGCATTGGCAGCCTGCCCATACTCGATAAACTGTTCTTGACCATGGCATTGCTGGCGCTGATTGGCGTGCTCTTGCACGGCGCGATTCGCGTTATCTCAAGCCAAAAGAAGGGATAAAGTCATGCCAAAGAAAATCTACGTGTTCAAACGTTTTGAGCGCTTCTGGCACTGGTCCCAGGCGGCGCTGATCATTGCCCTGTTGGTCACCGGCTTCGAGGTGCACGGTATCTACTCCCTGTTCGGCTTCGAGCAGGTGGTCGGCTACCACACTATCGCTGCCTGGACCCTGGTCGGCCTCTGGATCTTCGCTATCTTCTGGCACTTCACCACAGGGGAGTGGAAGCAGTACATGCCTACCCTGGAGAAGGCCGATGCCATGATCAAGTACTACGCAGTCGGCATCTTCACCAATGCCACGCACCCGTTCCGTCAGACCACGCGGCACAAGCATAATCCGCTGCAGCGCCTCGCCTACCTGTTCGTGTTGCTGGTGATTGGACCGACCATATGGTTCAGCGGCTGGCTCTACCTGTTCTACGATGTCTGGCCTGAGTACGGACTGGCCAATCTGCCACTGGAGTGGGTAGCCGTGGCGCATGCCAGTGCTGCCTACCTGATGTTGATCTTCCTGATCGTCCATGTCTACCTGGCTACCGCCGGACATACCCCGACCGCCCATATCAAAGCGATGATTACCGGTTGGGAAGAAGTCGAAGACGAAGACGAAAACGAAGAACAATTAAGAACTTGATTATCCGGCTCGTGGAGAACCGACACTTGGTTTTCCACCATGTCATCGATTCTTGAACATTGAACACTACTCAGGATTTTCCTGAAAAGACCAAGTAGGAGGAGGAGCATGAAACTTAATCGTAGAGATTTTATCAAGAGTTCTGTCGCTACTGGTGGCCTTATCGCGACCTCCGCTATGGTGAGCGAGGCAATGGCTGAAGATCCGCTGGCCGATGGCCCCGCACCCAAGCCCGCCTCTCCCGGCAAAGGCAAATGGGTGCCGACCGTTTGCCAGGGCTGTACCTCCTGGTGCGCTGCCGAGGCCTTCATTCAAGAAGGCCGGGTGGTCAAGGTCCGCGGCCATCATCTTTCCAAGAGCAGTAATGGCTACGTCTGTCCACGCGGGCATCTGGCTATCGGGCAGATGTACGATCCCGACCGCATCAAGGTGCCGATGAAGCGCACCAATCCGAAGAAGGGGCGCGGCGTCGATCCCAAGTTCGTGCCGGTTTCATGGGACGAGGCATTGGATACTATCGCCGACAAGATGATGGAATTGCGAAAAAACAACGAAACGGAAAAATTTATGCTGATGCGCGGCCGTTATACCTATTGCCGTGACGTCATCTATGGTGCGCTGCCCAGGATTTTCGGCTCTCCCAACAATATCTCCCACAGCGCCATCTGCGCCGAGGCGGAAAAATTCGGCTCCTACTACACCGAAGGTTATTGGGACTATCGCGATTACGACCTGGAGAACAGCAAATATGTGATCTGCTTCGGCGGCGATCCCATCGCTTCCAACCGCCAGGTACCCAACGCCATCCGCCAATGGGGCAAGGTTCTCGATCAGGCGACCGTTGTTGCGGTGGACCCGCGCCTTTCGGCAACCGCATCCAAGGCCCACGAATGGATGCCGGTCAAACCGGGGGAAGACAGTGCGCTTGCCCTCGCACTTGCACATGTCATTCTGACTGAAGGGCTATGGAGCCGGGAGTTCGTCGGTGACTTCAAGGACGGTGTCAACGCCTTCAAGACCGGCGCAATGGTGGACGAGGCGGCGTTCGGCGAAAAACTCACCCATGGCGTTGTCAAGTGGTGGAACCTCGAGCTTAAGGACCGGACTCCCGAATGGGCGGAAAAGATTTGTCTGGTGCCGGCGGAACAGATCCGGCGCGTGGCGATCGGTTTCGGAAAAGCAGCGCCCAACGTAATGGTATGGATGGCGCCGGGTGCCGCCATGCAGCCACGCGGAGCCTATGGCGCCCTTGCGGCCCATGCCCTCAACGGCCTGGTCGGCGGCGCCGACAACAAGGGTGGCACACTGCAGAAGATGAAGGCGCCGTATACCCACATTCCGCTTTACAAGGAGAAATTCAAGCCATACCTGGACGAAATCGCCCAAAAAGGGGTGAAACACAAGAAGATCGACCAGCGTGGCACCCTTGAATTCCCCTCACTCAAGAAAAAACCGGGCGGCGGCGTGGTCACAAACCGGGCGGCCGACGGGATCCTCGACGAAGATCCTTACGAAATCAAAGTGGCCATCGGTTATTGGAACAATTTCGCCTTCTCGTGCACCGGTGCGACCCGTTGGGAAAAGGCATTGGAGAAAGTTCCCTTCTTCGCGCACATCGTGACCAATCCCTCGGAGATGAGCCAGTTTGCCGATATCGTGCTGCCTGCATCGTTCCATATGTTCGAACGCTGGGGCCTGGTGCCTAGCAAGTACAACCGCTACAGTTACATAGGCCTGCAGCAACCTTTGGTCAAGCCACTGTGGGACACCCGCATCGACGAGACCGAAGTGGTCTGGATGCTGGCCAAGAAGCTGAAGGAAAAAGGCTTCCCGAACCTGTTCGACTATTTCCAAACCGAATTGAAGGATCCTGAAACCGGCAAGGCTGCTGAAAACGAGGCGCAGTTCGCCGAAATCGTCGTCAAGGTCATGACCGAGAAGCAATGGAATCCCACCAAATACCATAGTGGCGAGAAGATCAACGGATGGCAGGAATTCGTGAAGCTCGGTCTGTGGCAGTCCGACCAGTATCCTTTCAAGAAAAAGTGGGAGAAGGGCTTCAAAACAGAGACCCATAAGTTCGAGTTCTACAGCGAGACTTTGAAGAAGGTGCTCGGCATGCACGCCGAGAAATACGAGGTCAGCATCGACAAGGTCATGGAAGTCACCCAATACGCGGGTCGCGGCGAGCAGGTCTTTGTACCGCATTGGGAACCGGCTAAATACCATGGCGACGAGAACGAATTTCCTTTCGTCTTCATGGACAGCCGTAGCCGGTTGAGCCGCGAGGGTCGGTCACAGAACTTAAACGAATTCTATGAATTCAAGAAGGTCGATCCGGGCGACATCAGTCACACAGATGTCCTCAAGATCAATCCCAAGGATGCCCAGAAACTGAAGCTGACAGACGGAGACTGGGTAACGGTAACATCGCCAGAAAAGAGTGTGAAAATTCAAGTCAAACTATGGGAAGGCGTTCGCCCGGGCACGGTCAACAAGACCTTCGGCATGGGCCACTGGGCCTACGGCCGATTGGCCAGCGCGGATTACGGCAAGCATGTCCCGCGTGGTTTCAACAACAACGAACTGCTGCCGGCCGATTACGACCGTCTCAGCGGCTCGACGGCCCGTCATGCCGTGTCGCGCGTCAAGATCCAGAAGCTCTAGCCATCGACCGAATTAATTAACGGGGATAAGATCATGTCAGTCAAATATGGAATGGTAATCGATCTGCACCAATGCACAGGTTGCGGCAGTTGTGCGTTGGCCTGCAAGGCAGAAAACAACACCCAGGCTCGGGCCCACAAGCAGAGTTTCAACTGGGCCGACTTCACCATGAAGACAGAGGGCGAGTTTCCGAACACTACCTATGTGCAAATGCCAGTGCTGTGCAATCATTGCAGCAATCCTCCCTGTATCGAAGAATGCCCCACCGAGCCCAAAGCCATGTTCAAGGCGCCCGACAATACGACGCTCTTCAACCAGGAAAGGTGCATTGGCTGCGGGGCCTGCCTGGACGCTTGCCCCTATAGTTCTCAGGAGCTGGACGAATCCAGTCTCGACGGCGGAACCTACAGCGTCATCAGTTTCAATCAGTTCGATTTTCCGGTCCATCCGGAATGGCGCGATGAGAACCCGGCCATCGCCGGATGCACGGCATCCGGCTCCGAAGTAGCCAAGGCGGCCGGCGCGACGCCGCCCAGCGAGAACAGGTTCAATTCAGGCGATTATCCGCCGGTGCGCAACATGGGTATCATCGAGAAGTGTACGTTCTGCTATCACAGAACAATCGTCGGTGAAATACCGGCATGTGTTGAGGCGTGCCCGGCAGACGCCCGGATCTTCGGTGATCAAAATGATCCCAATAGCGCGATCGCCAAGATCCTCGCCGCTCAGAAAACGACTCGGCTAAAGGAAGAGGAAGGAACCGAACCCAACGTCTTCTATATCCGAAGTTACAACGATCCTACCGTTTGAGGATCGCACGCACGATGAATTGGTGCTGGGGTCGTTGGCCCCAGCCCTTTGCTTTAAAGGGATTTCCATGGAAAACCTTCAAAACGACGTACAGCGCCGACATCAAGCCAAAGCGGACGCCTGCCGTATGCTCAGCGCCTGCTATTACGAGCCGGAGGAAGCCTTTCTGGAAGAGGACATCTTTGGCCAGCTGGAACAGGCCTTGTCGGCCCTGGATTCTGATTATGCCGCGGAAGCGCAAGTCATGGGTGCGTGCTTCAGTGAGATCAGCTACGAGGACCTACGGATCGATTACACCCGCCTGTTCCTCGGTCCTTTCAATATCCGATCCAAACCCTACGGATCGGTTTACCTGGACCGCGGAAACGTCGTTATGGGCAATACGACCATGGCGGTGCTGGCCCTTTACCGCGAAGGCGGATTCCATGTCGCCGAGGCGTTCACTGAGATGCCCGACCATGTTGCTGTGGAGTTGGAATTCCTCTATCTGTTAAATGCCCGCCTAGGCAACAGTCATACTGAATCCAATGAACGGAACCGCTTAGCCGAGTTGGAACGCAGCTTGCTCGATGAACACCTGGGTCAGTGGATAGTTCCGTTTACAGAGGCTATGAAAGAGGGCTCGTGCACAGCATTTTACAGGAAGCTCGCCGACCTGACCCGGCGCTTCGTCCTTGATGCCCTGCGGCAGCCGGGCATGGTATTGCTCCCATGATTGTGCCCCTGAGCGGCTACGCCTTGAAGACGCTAGCCCCCGAGACGGCAGTCACCGTCGACCGATCACGGTGTGTCCGTCATCGCTGCACTGCCAATCGCTGTACCAAGTGCATGGACATTTGTCCGATGGATACCATTTCATGGGGCCAAGGAGGTCTGCACATCAACACCGGCACTTGCACTCAATGCCTTGCGTGTCTCTCGGTTTGCCCGACGGCAGCACTCTCTTCCCCGGGCCTTTCCCTACCTCGCCTCCTGTCTGACCTCGCCAACCATCCGCTTCCCGTACTCGGATGCAAGGGACAGCCGGATACTGATGCCCATGCGCGGCTTTCATGCCTCGGCTACTTAGCCCATCCTGAGGTGATGGTGCTATTTGCGCTGGTTATCCCTGACGGGTTACACATCAACTTGACTGCTTGTAGCGAATGCGCGAACAGCCATATCCTTGACAGCGTTGTCGCCGCTCACGACCGGCTGAAGGATATTATCCCCGGCCATGCCGTCAGATTGATACAGAACAGGGAAGAACTCGAATATCAGGCGCCATCGCTATCTCGTCGCCAGTTTTTTACATTTTTCCGGGAGCGCTCGGCCTCTGCCGCCGCAGTCATGGTGAGGCGCTTGCAGAACGGCGCAGAACAGCAGCCGTACGGGAACAAGCGAGTTCCGGCAACGCGGGCTTTGTTACTCAAGGCCATAGAGGCATCGCCGGTGGCAAAGTACCGGACGATCAGAGATCAGCTATTCGGGAATATATCCTTCACGTCGGATTGCACACGCTCGAAACGTTGTGTCGGCGTCTGTCCCACTGGCGCCATCCAATCCTCCGACGCAAACGGTAAGCTCCCAGCGTATGACCAAACACTCTGCATTTCCTGTTATTCCTGCCAATCCTTTTGCCGCAATCGAGGTGTTTTAGTTTTAGACAATAACCGGACGGCATTCAAGTAGTCGGTGGCCTTTCCTATTGAGGGTTGGCCGGGATTCCTACAAATTCTGCCAAAAAGCATTCTAACCAGTTGTTATGTAAGTTAATTCAGAAAGATTTCTGCTCCTATTTAAATTGCCCCTGAAACACTGCCTTCTCCTGAAGAATTACCTTATTCTGATCGTTCAGAAATACAACCTTATCCTGGGCGGTTTCCATTTCGCTTTTGGCAGACAAATACGGGCTCATTTTGCACATAAGGCCTAAATAACCGGGGCAAATTTAACGCTAGCTAAATTTGCCTCCGTGTTGATTTTCTTGTTAGCGCTATTTGGCGTTTTCTTTGCGTCCTTCATCGGTCAACTGCCAAGCAGACTTTGCCCCGTGAAGCCCTGGTACTCGTTCGAGAAAACCTGTATCGCGGAGTTTATAGAACTCGACCTTTACCAGATTTTCTGACTTGATACCGGTTAGTTCCCGTGCCTGCCTGTTAGTGATGTTGTCATGCGACTTAAGGAACTCCATGATTGCTTCTGTAGGTGCAGCTAATGGAATATGGGGCAATGTGACTTTGACATAGTTCTTATCTTCGAAGATTTCGGGCTTCTTTAAGCCCCATTCTCTCATTTTCTGAAATGCAGTATTAAGCCCTTCACCCAAGTCCTTGTTTGGAGCATCTCGATACCTATTGAGCGTGCGTACTATTTTAGGGTTTCGTGAATATCGGGCATCCAGGATATTTTCAACGGTTACGTATCCTGGTAGGCGACCAGGACTTAGGATTTCTATCCGGTTGTCGAAAACAAAAAATCTGAATATCGTCGGAAATAGAATAATCCCTATGGATTATGGCATTTACGATAATTTCCCAGATGGCCTCTGGTGGGTATTCAAGAGACTTCAATCCTTCGGCTGTCCAGACTTTTAGTTTATAGCCCACATTCTACTCAGACAATGGCATAAATCTGAATAGACCGAATAAAAACCGAAGTGTCAAGTATATGGGACTCGAACGGAATTCGCTATCCCAGCCTAAATTGGGATTCAGATAGCTCCGCATTATCTGGTTATGCGGGTCCATTCACGAGGTGACTGGCAGTACGTACCTTATTCAGCTCAACATTCCCAGCTGGGTAATTGAATCAGATCCAAAGGGATGGCTTCGTGCTTCATAGAGTCATCACGTCTCTTTCCATAGTCCATGCAAGAGGGGAAAACACCCAAATTGTTTCTGTCGTGAAGATCCCTGGTAGAGATCTAGCGCATCGACGCAGCCGACGCTTTTGCTTTTTTATATGCGTTCGGCAATATACCGACAACCTCAAAACCGAGTTTAATCCATTAACTAATTGCACCTTCATTTATGTAGACAACGAGATTATATTGCATTGCACGAAAACCCGACTCCACTGCCACTTACTGAGAATGCTTGCACAATCTGGAAGCCACACCTCTACCCGGACGCCGTGCTTTTTTGGAATTACTGCAGCTTTATCTTATGTATTCCATTCAACCTTCATCATAAGCACATTGCGGTCATTTTTCAAGAAGTCCTATCGCTGTCAATAACTGCTATTTCGCGCAGCAACGCCAAGCAAAACATTCGAGTTATCTGACTTTGTTAGCATTGAATATCTCTGTGCGGTTTCTTCCCTTTTCTTTAGCCATATATAATGACTTATCTGCATTTTTAATAATGCTTTCAATGTTGTCATCTTCATTTGGCACTAGAGATACCAAACCTATACTTATAGTATATTTTATTGATGATTGACCATGGAGAATTGTTGATTTTCTGACGAAAGAATGAAGTCTTTCAGCAAATGCCAATGCTCCATCTTCTGATGTGTTTGGCAACAACAATGAAAACTCCTCACCACCTATACGACCAGCCAAATCACCGTCACGACTAATTGATTTAACAGATTTACCAAAGTGCTTTAATACTTTGTCTCCTGCAGGGTGCCCGTGACCATCGTTTATAATCTTAAATTTATCTAAATCCACTACCATAATGGACAATGGCATTTGCTCACGCTCAGCAAAATAAATAAAATTATTTGAATTATGAAAAAACGCTCGACGATTGAGTAATCCAGTTAATGAATCATTAGTCGCCAGTTCTCTCATCTTGCGTTCAAGCGCATCTATCTTCACAAGAAGAGTTACTAGGGGCCATGAGGCAATTGGAGCAACGATTAACGGTACAATGATTGATAAATAGATAGTCAATGATAGGCATGCATAGTCTTGCCTTAAATAGTTAATGGAATATGTAATCAGGGTAGAAGCGAAAACCGATAGTAACGTGATTAATATTACTGTAGGTAATCGTCCGAATTTTATAATAATCTTTCTCATAATCACAAAATGCCTACGTCTCCTTAAGCCGCACAGGTTTTTCATGCCGGCTATAAGGACTGATTAGGGCTGTTTATTCCATGATATATCCACCTTCCTGTTATGTACCACACAGTCGCGAAGATATAGATTTATTAAACTTTGATATGGTACTCCGGACTCTTCAGCCATATCCTTAAAGTACTGTATTACATCTTCACTAAGCCTCATGGTAATTGGCTTTTTTAGTTTCAAAGCATATGGATTTTTACGAGATTTCATTTTGGAAAGATCGTATTCCTTTTTCATGATGAGTCACCTGCGCAATATTTTCGCTCTCTACTCGTTGCCTTTCTAGCGAAAGTTATCCGAATTGTATTACTGGAATCTCTTTCGCAATCACAAACAATCAAGATTCTTGACTCGCTGCTAAGACCAAGCATGAGAAAACGGTCGCCTTTCGGCTCGGATTTTTCAGAATCATGGAATTGAACAGCAAACTCGTCATAAAACACAGACTTAGCTTCTTCAAAGGATATACCGTGCTGGTTTATATTCGCTGTAGCTTTAGCTGAATTCCATTCAAACTTTATTATACGTACATTGTATGTACATTGTCGCCATTATTTCAAGTGGCTCTGATGCCGGCGTCACCGACACGACGAAGGAGCGTCCGGTGCCGCAGGCGCGAAGATGAAATTATTGTCAGGTTTCTCTGCTCTGCGTGAATATAAAATCTACAGCTTCAGCAGAAAAACCATCCAGCCAAAATGCTGACTTTTCTTTGTCATAAAAACCATACCGCCGCATGTACTCCTCCCGGCTTTCATCATTATTTCTATAATCAACGAATTTAAGGTTATCCTTGAGTGTTTCTGATAGTTCTTCATCCCACCATGATTCCTGATAATTGGAAATAACGTTGTAGAGTATCTGGCGGATATACTCATCATGCTCCGGAAGGGAATAACCAATAATCGAGATACCTGAATTATATCCTCCTGCGAGGCCAAGGCCGTGCCAAAAGTCTAGGAGGGGTGGGGCGTAAACAAACTTCACATACGTTTTGAGAGCCCTGCTCCAAGAAAAAATATACGAAATCCAGGATGTTCTTTAGACATGCTTTATAACAACATAACGAGCCTGTCGAGTGACTTGATTTAGTGCAACAAAACTCTTGCTACATGCTTCTCGACAGTACTCTTTCATTGTTTTACTGATATAGCCGTCTTCCACCTGATGAGCATTTTAATTATTTTATTGGCAACCAATTGAAATCCCGACGTTTTTCTTCTGCAAGCGAGGTTATTCGTGCAGGTTTGCGCTTGCTTGAGGATGAGGAAGCCAAACTGGTTGCACTTCGAAAAATGCTGGATGAAGGTGAATCCAGCGATTTCGTAGAGTATTCCCTCGACGGACTGATTTATGAACTTGATAACGAATCTCATTAATGCCCGTCTTCAAGCTTAAAGCCAATGCCAAAGATTATTTGAAGGCTATTGCTATTTTCACCCGGAAGCGGCGGGGAAGAAATCAGCGCAACAAGCCGAACCCTACATCTTTATTTGTCGTGCAACCTGGGCATCAGCTCCACCAGATTGCAGGGGCGCGTCCTATAGTCGAGTTGACTGGAAATCAACTTGTTCCAGCCGTCCATGCAGGCGCCGGTCGATCCGGGCAGACAGAATATGAAAGTGCCGTTGGCCACGCCGGCCACTGCTCGCGATTGCAGGGTGGAGGTTCCGATGGTTTCGTAGGAAAGCATCCGGAACATCTCACCGAATCCGTCGATCACCTTATCCAGCAATGGGGATACCGCTTCCGGTGTGCCGTCCCTGCCGGTGAGGCCGGTGCCGCCGGTGGTGATCAGCACCTGCACATCGGTATCCGCAATCCATTTTGAAACCACCTCGCGGATGCGGTAGATGTCGTCGGCTACGATCACCTTGTCAGCCAGCCTGTGCCCCGCCTCCTCGAGAAGTGTCTTCAGCTTCAGGCCCGACTTATCCGTCTCTTCCGTTCTCGTGTCCGACACAGTCAGCACAGCGATTTTCAAAGGTATGAATTGTCTTTCTTCACTCATTGATTTTCTCCGTTTGAGGTATGTGTAGGTTCAACACTTTAGCCGCATTGTGGCGGATGAAAAACCAATAGATATAGAGACAATTACTCTGCAGTTTTAAGCGTGTTGTATCTTTCACGCGCTCCTGCGTGGGAATCTATATGGCAGCTAGCGTAGTAAAGGGGGGTATGGGTTCCCACACAGGCGCATGGGAACCAGAAAAAGACTTGTTTAGAAATCATGGATCGATGACAGGTGTTGCATGACCTCTGCTTTGAAAATCTCTTTGGGGTTTGAGTCTGCCCCGTGGGTAAAGAGTGTCGGTGACCAACGCCAACCGCCGAATCCCAAATTGAAAAGCGACCAGCTGCGATCGTTGCGTGGAGGGTCTGCATGAATGCCATTGTGCTCGACACATCTGATCACATCTTCACGGGACATCTGCCATTGGAGTCTGGAGCGCTGCTCACCGACATCCACCAGCACACACTCCATCCCCCGGTGACTGATGATCAACTCCATCCATTGACCACCCGCGCGAAACACGGTCAACGACTTGTCGGGATCTCCGGCTGGAGGCTTGTAATCGATATCCTCCGGCAAATCCAGGGAACGCAACAGGGTGATCAATCCATCGTAGTTGTTGTTCCACTCTGTTGCATTTCTTTCCCCAAGAAACCCGGGGATTTCGCAGTCATCCAGCCTGGCGATCTTGAGAAAGTCCCGCCCCATGGCAAACTCCCTGGCACGGGCCGCACCCACCTCAAAGGCCACCCAATTGGATTCCGCAGAGGCGTGTGAAAGCAGCAGGACAAAGTGATCAGCCTGCGCAACCTGGCGCAAGATCGACTCGATGTAGCGTTCGCCACTGCTCAACTCCCTGTCCCACCAGGGATCCGCACCACGGAATTCACACTCCTGGGCTAGTTGCGATGCTTTGTCTTTGTCTTCCCTGGCGTAGGAGATGAAGATTGTTCCCATTTGTCAGTTTCCTTTTGCCCTGCGAGAAAACCTATAGTAGGCATCATGCAATGGGGGATGCAACTTGCTACGACTTACGTACTGCATGCATTCCCGCGCTGGAGCGTGGGAACGAGGAAAAACCAGAAGCAGACGGGAGAGGAATCATGGCCACTTATGGTGCGGCAAGCCACACCCTTGTATCTACAAGAGAAATTTGCGTTCATTGGCGTTTATTTGCGGACTTATCCCGTTGGCCTTTTTTCATAGGCCCGGTCGAAGATCGCCTCGAGGGTTTCGTGGGTTCCTCTCAAACCGTCGATCACTTCCTTGGCCCAGTCGTAATAGGCCTGACTCCGCTGCAGTGTCCAGCCGGCAGGCGGGCTTCTGTCGATATCGCGCAGATTGGCGATCTTGTCCGCCAGCTTGACCAGTTTTGCCTTGTATGAAAGATCGGGCGCATGCTTGATCTGGAGTGCTTTACGCTCCAGCTTGGGAAGATTACCGTCATCGGTCACCTCCATCACTATATCTGCGATGGCCTGGCCGAATTCCGCCTCGATCTCCTCAACCGTGGCATCGGTATCCTCGATGGTGTCGTGCAGTAAGGCGGCAATCAGGGTATCGGGATCGGTAATGTCACCCTCATTGACCAGAATGTCCACCAGGGTGATGGGATGGTTGATATAGGGCGACGCCTCGATATCCTTGCGTCGCTGGTGGCGATGTTTCTGGGTGGCAAATGCCAGGGTTTTTATCAGTTGTCTTAGTTCCAGGCTATTCATTTGTCTTAGTGATGACTGATTCAATAAAGCAGACTATACCACCCTTCACCTGTCCGCTCAGGCGCGCTGTTTGCTTTGAACGACTGACGACGAGACCGCATCCGGCATTTGCTCCGCCGGCTGGAACTGCTCCATCAAAGCCGTCTCTTCCTCCATCAAATCCGGCTCCTGCAGAATCCAGACACTGAACAATGAGCCCTGCCCCTGATCCGAGCGGACAGTGATGTCGCCGCCATACTTCTTGATCAATCCATAACTGACCGACAGT
Source organism: Candidatus Thiodiazotropha sp. (assembly GCA_040506195.1). Taxonomy (GTDB): domain Bacteria; phylum Pseudomonadota; class Gammaproteobacteria; order Chromatiales; family Chromatiaceae; genus Thiodiazotropha. The sequence continues at coordinate 590,152 of JBEVXH010000002.1, forward strand.
CCCAGGCCGGTACCCTCTCCCACCCGCTTGCTGGTATGGAAGGGATTGAATATCATTTCAATCTGTTCCTCTTCGATCCCCATGCCGTTGTCTTCAATTCTGATCACGACCCCCTTCTCATCCCAGTCATCGGTACTCAGGGAGATGATTCCGGCACTGCTGTCCAAAGCATGGACGGCATTGACGAACAGGTTGACCAGGACCTGCTGCAACTCGTAAGGATTGATCTCGACCGGTCGTGAGGCATTCAGATCGAGACGTATCTCGAACTGTTTCTGTTTACGCAGGTAGCGAACCAACGCCAGTGTGTGTTGTACCACTTCGTTGACATCGATGACCGAAGGCGTCTCCGTAATCTGATCGGGACGGGCGTATTGCAACAGATTGTTGATGATATCCTTGATACGAAAAATCTGCTCGATTATCAGATCTATCTCGCCCTTCACCGGTGTCGCGTTATCGCCCAACTCCTCGACCAGCAGGTCGAGATTCCCCAGCATGACTGCTGTGGGGTTGTTGATTTCATGTGCCACACCCGCGGTCAGTTCGCCCAATGCCGCGAGCTTTTCAGCGGCAATCAGTTGAGCCCTTGTCTCACGCAGGATCTGGATCGTGGTCACCAGTTTCTGATTCTTCAGTTTCAATTCCGCAGTCCTTTCATCCACCTTCTCTTCCAGCTGATCGGCCCACTGCTGCACCTGAAGATTACGCTCCTGAAGCAGATCGAGCAGGAGGTCGAACTCGTTTGCCAATACCCCGATCTCATCCATGGATGAGATCTTCCCGATACGCTTGGTATAACCCTCTCGGGTGGCGTGAACCACCGCCATCATCATCTCGAGGGGTTTGAAGATCGATTTGGCGCCGCTGATCGAAAGGATCGATGAAAACAGCATCAGCGCCAGAAACAGCAGAATCAAAACACCCAATGCCTGCCACAGAGCATTACGCGAAGGGGACTCCAGAAAACCGGCGTAGAGCATGCCGACCCGCTCACCATTGACATCGATAATCGGCTGGTAGGCGGAGATATACCAATCGTTGACGACAAAGGCGCGGTCAATCCATTTTTCACCATCATCCAGCACTTGCGTACGCACCTCATCGGACACCCGGGTGCCCAGGGCCCGCTGGTTGGGGGTTCGCGGTACGTTGGTTGTTATCCTGACATCATTGAGAAACACCGTGACAGTCCCGATGCTCCCCTTGGGCAGGCTGCCCGGTCCATATACCAAATCGCGTATGGTATCGACAAACTTGAAATTGGCATTCAACAACACCCCGCCATCAAGCACGGCGACCACCTGCCCACGGGAGTTTTTAACCGGATAGAGGGCGCGAATCATCATGCCGCGGCCCTCGATACGCTGCACTGTGGGCCTTGCCCGGGGCGTATCGATTAATGGCAGCTCAACCTGCTTGGCCAAACCGGGAGACTGTTCATCCAGCGCCTCCGCACTGAAGATCTCTATCTCAACACGTGGATGGCCCTGCAGCGCCGCCAGCAGCAAAGGTGACGAGTGACCCCGTTTCTCGGCTTCGCCATATGACAGGAAGAGACGTTTGCCGTCCACGCCAAGCAGATGCAGGTAGCTGAAACCGGCCGACTGTTGCAGTTCAGCCAGCTGCGTGTTGACGACCAGCCCGCTCTTCGATTCCAGCGCGGTGTAAAAGGCATAGGATTCCGCCAGCCGACCCAGGGTATTCAGATAGTCCTCCTGCAGGCGATGGAAATTGTCCTCCGCCACTGAGAGGTCGGTGCTGACTTTGATGAACAGCTGTTCATAACTGAACTGGGATCCCCAATAGATGGCCAGCCCCAGTGCAATGGGCATGATCAGCAGAATGGGAAACAGCACCAGCACCAACAGCTTGTAACGCAAGCTGCCGCGTATTGCCTCGATGATCCTGAGTGGCTGGTTCAAGCGCTTAGGGCCTGTCGACACTCATCCGAAGGGCCCTAATTGACACCCCAGGCCTGGGTCTTCCGCTCCAGCGTCTTGCGCGAGACACCCAGCACACGGGCCGCCGCGGATTTGTTTCCGCCTTCCAGATCGAGGACCTTGAGAATGTGTTGCTTCTCAATCGCCTCGAGCAGCATTGTCTTACTCGGATCGAATGGTGTTGCCTGACTCCCCGCAGTATCTGAACCCATCAGGCATAGACTGGGGGATTTGTTGAGCAACAGGCACCGCTCGATCACATTCTTCAGTTCACGCACATTGCCTGGCCAGTCATAATCCAGCAATCTGACCAGCTCGCCCTCCCCCAGTTGCGGTGGCGCTATCCCCAGTTCCGCCGACAGAATCTCGACAAAGTGCTGCACCAGTAGAGGGATGTCCTCTTTACGTTCACGCAGTGCCGGGATGCGTAGTGAGAGTACGTTCAAGCGATAGTAGAGATCTTCCCGGAACTCACCATTGCGCACTTCCTGTTCAAGATCACGATTGCTGGCGGCAATAATGCGCACGTCCACCGGCACTTCACGATTGGAACCGACAGGACGGATGGTCCGCTCCTCCAACGCACGCAGCAGATGGGCCTGCATGCTGAGCGGCATCTCTCCAATCTCATCGAGAAACAGGGTACCGCCGTTGGCGTAGGTGAAGAGCCCGTCACGGGAGAGATGGGCGCCCGTAAAAGCGCCTTTGACATGACCAAAGAGTTCGCTTTCCAGCAACTCCGCGGTCATGGCGCCGCAATTGACCGGCACAAAGCTGCCCGATCTTCTGCTCATTTCATGTATCGCCCGGGCTGCGAGCTCTTTACCGGTACCCGATTCACCTTCGATAAGCACCGTGGAAGGCATCGGCGCGACCCGCTTTATCACTTCGCACAGGGACTGCATCTGATGGCTCTTTCCCACCATGCCGGCACTATCGTAGATCTGCTCAACCTGGCGGCGCAGCACGAAGTTTTCACGCTGCATCTTTTGCCGTTCAAGATAGCGCTCCACCGCGGCGACCATCTGCTCCATACGAAAGGGTTTGAGGATAAAGTCCTCTGCGCCGGCACGCAGTGCCGCTATCGCCGTCTCCATATCCGCATGGGCGGTCATGAAGATCACGCCGGTGACACCGTCCTGCGCACGCAACTCTTTCACCCATTCGACCCCACCGATCCGACCCGGAAGCCGGATATCGGTAATGATCAGATCGAAATGGCAGTGTCGCCTCAACTCCTCGGCGGTCGCCACATCCTCGGCCGTTTCAACCAGCCCGAAATACTTGCGCAGTCCCTTCTGGAGAAAGCTGCGTATTCCCGGCTCGTCATCCACGATGAGTACGGATGCCATGCGTACGGGGGCGCCGTCCTTGATCCTGTCCGGTTTGCCCTCAATCCTCTCCGCAAGTTCTTCTGCATTGATATTCATTGTGTTGTTCCAGTCTTCAAGCTACTCATTACCTGAATCCCATACCACACGATCAGGTTGATTATGGGTCAAAATGACTAAACCCTGTATCGCCGGTTTGCGACCATTTGTCTCACAATCGGCACACGATCGCTTGATGGAAGTCTGATCGATGGCCTATGAGCGCCCGTTTATTCATTTCATTTCCGCTTACACTCACATAGTAGACAAAAGAAATCCACTGGCTACTGTATCTGTCCACGCTGCCCGGCAATGCCTAATTGTGGCACTTCTTTTGCAGACGATAGATAGGATAGAATAACAACCAGAGGCATATTACCTATGTTTAATCGCCTAATTCGCATCAGCATGCGCTTACTCATTGTTTCCATTTTGCTAACTGGTGGTAACAGTGTTGCGGAAAGTGTTCAAAAACAGACCGTTCGATTGGCAACCACAACCAGTACAGACAATTCCGGTCTGCTTGCAGATATCCTGCCAACATTCACCGAAGCGACTGGTTACCCTGTGCACGTGATTGCCGTCGGAACGGGTAAGGCATTACGCATGGGGAGGGACGGCGACGTCGATCTGGTCTTGGTGCACGCCCGTGCGGCAGAAGATAAATTTGTCAATGAGGGTCATGGCGTCAAACGCTATGGCGTCATGTATAACGATTTCATTCTGGCAGGTCCCGCTGATGATCATGCCGGCATCAGCCAGGCAAAGGATGTCATTACCGCACTAAGGAGTATTGCCGGGCATGAGGCAAGCTTCATCTCCCGCGGCGATGATTCAGGCACCCATAAGAAGGAGCTTGGATTGTGGAAAAAGAGCCATATAAAACCTGCCGGAGAGTGGTATCTCGAAGTGGGCCAGGGAATGGGCAAAGTACTGCAAATCGCTTCTGAAATGGATGCCTATACCCTGACCGACAGGGGTACGTGGCTGGCCTATCAGGCCAAGTCACCGCTGAAGATCGTCTTTGAGAACGATCCCCTGTTGTTCAACCCCTACGGCATCATTGCGGTCAATCCCAAGCGTTACCCGGATATCAACCATGACGGCGCCAATGCCTTGATTAAATGGTTGATATCACCTGACGGCCAAGGGCGTATCGGCAATTTCCGGATCGGTAAGAATCAGCTCTTTACCCCATCCGCGGATGCCGGCGAGTTCGCTTCTTTCGATCAACCACGTTGATGGAATCACTGGGTGACACCACTATAGCGGCGCTAAACCTCCTGGTCAGCGGTAACCGGGAGTTGTGGGAGATTATCGCCATTTCATTTCGCGTCTCCGGGATCGCCATCCTGGTTGCGACACCACCGGCGTTGCTGGCGGCTTTTCTGTTGACCTATAAGCGCTTTCCCGGGCGTCGTCTCCTGATATCGTTTAACTCCACATTCCTCTCCGTCCCGGCCGTGGTGGTCGGCCTGACCTTTTTTATCCTGCTCTCCAGGCAGGGTCCGTTGGGGGAATGGAAACTGCTGTTCACCCAAACGGCGATGGTGCTGGGGCAGATCGCGCTCGCCTTCCCGATTCTGGTGGCGATGGGGCATTCAGCTCTACAGGCCTCCGACATTCGCGCCTGGGAGACGGCCCGCACACTGGGCGCCACACCGATCCGCGCATTGATCACGATCATGCGCGAAGCGCGCTTCGGACTCATGGCGGCGCTGCTGGCCGCCTTCGGCCGCATCATCGCCGAAGTCGGCGCGTCGATGATGCTCGGTGGCAACATTCTGCACTATACGCGTAATATACCCACCGCCATCGCCCTGGAATCGAGCAAGGGTGAGTTTGCCCAGGGAATCGCCCTGGGCCTGGTACTGCTGACTCTCGCATTCTCACTCAACGCCCTGCTGCAACACATTCAGGGCAAGGGGCATCCCGTAACATGAGCGAGCCGGTCATACTCAATGTGTCCACATTGGACAAGCGCTTCGGCAGAAGAGCGGTGCTGAACGGGATCGAACTGACACTGCATGCGGGAGAGTGCACGCTGTTGAGCGGCGGTAACGGCGCCGGCAAAACCACTTTGCTGCGCATCCTTTCAGGCCTGGAAAAACCGGACAGCAGCCAGATAACCATCGCTTCGAATACATCCGGAACCTGGCGTCATTGCCGTCGGGAGTTGCATAAACAGGTTCTCTATCTGCACCAGCAACCCTATATGTTCGACGGCTCGGTCAGTTACAATCTTGGCTATGCCCTGCCCACGGACTTGGACAAACATTCACGCAGGGAGATGATTGACAGTGCCATCGACTGGGCCGGACTTAACCACCTGACCGACACACCTGCCAAGTCGCTTTCGGGGGGCGAACGGCAACGGGTCTCACTGGCAAGAGCCTGGCTGAGAAATCCCAGAATTCTGCTTTTGGACGAACCGACAGCCAATCTGGATCAGGAGGCCAGAGAACGTACCCTGGTTCTGCTTAAATCCTTCAAAGAGCAGGGTATTGCCCTGTTACTCGCGAGCCACGATCCACTACACTTCTCTTCATTGATAGATCGGCAACTCCACCTCTACGAAGGACGTTTGGTGATGATTGAGGATAGCAAGTTGATGTCAATACCATCTTCGCAAACGGACAACGGCCTCAGGAGTACAGCATGAACACGCCTCCGGCGGTCACCGCCGTTATCCTCGCCGGCGGGCGCGGCCGGCGTATGGGCGGCGAGGACAAGGGTTTGATCGAACTGAACGGCAGGCCCCTGGTGCAGCATGTAATCTCCGCGATACAACCCCAGGTGGCGGCTATCCTGATCAATGCCAACCGCAATCAGGAACATTATGCAGCACTCGGGTATCCGGTGATCGCCGACTCATTGCTCGACTACCAGGGTCCTCTGGCCGGCTTTATCGCCGCCATGCAAGCCGTAGCGACTGAGGATATGCTCACCCTCCCCTGCGATGGGCCACTGGTGCCGCCCGACCTGGTGGAGCGTCTTTACGAGGCACGCCGGTCAGCCGGCGCGGATATCGCCGTGGCCCATGACGGCGACCGGCTGCAACCGGTCTACGCCTTGATTCCCAAGCGATTGGCCGACAGCCTGCAGCGCTATCTGGACCGGGGTGATCGTAAGATCGACCTCTGGTACAAAGAGCACCGGGTCACCCATGCCGACTTTTCAGATATTCCCCGTACCTTCATCAACGTCAACACCCTCCAGGAGCGGGACAACCTCCAGGGGAGCGCGGCATGATCGACTTCCCCATCCCATTATTGGGATTCAGCGCCTTCAGCGGCACCGGCAAGACCACCCTGCTGACCCGGCTGCTGCCGATCCTGAAACGACAGGGCCTGCGTATCGCAGTGGCCAAACACGCCAGCCACCTGTTCGAGATAGATCATCCCAGAAAGGACAGTTATGAACTGCGCAAGGCGGGGGCCAGCCAGATGCTGGTGAGTGCTCGTGGACGCATGGCCCTGATTTCGGAATCCGACACCAAGCTGCCGGAACCCGGATTGAGGCAGATGCTCGACTATCTCGATACCACCCATCTGGACCTGGTGCTGGTGGAGGGATTCAAGAACGAGGCGATCTACAAAATAGAGCTGCACCGTCCCGCCCTGGGCAAACCCCTTTTATGTCATACTGATCCCTATATCATCGCGGTCGCAACCGATGAAGCAATTCCCGGCGTTCCGCACTGCCTGCCGATACTGAACCTCAATGATCCGCAGGAGATAGTCGGGTTCATTCGCCAATATATGTATCGATACGGAGAGAACGGATTAAATGACCAGCCAAGCCATCGGCTCCAGCGTCAGCTGTGCTGACCCGGAGGCACCCTCAACACTCACCGTGGCGGCAGCCCGTGAGGCGATCCTCGCAAATATCACACCGATCGAAACCAGCTTACGCCTGCCCCTGCGCGACGCCCTGAATGCTGTGCTTGCTCAAGAGGTCGTCTCGCCATTCGATGTACCCAGCCACACCAACTCGGCCATGGACGGTTTTGCCATGTCGGGCAGCGATCTGCCGCAACAGGAGTATCGGGACTTCAAACTGATCGGTACCGCAGTCGCAGGTGCGCCGTTCAATCAATCCTGCGGCAAGGGCGAGTGTGTCCGCATTATGACCGGCGCACCCATGCCGGAAGGCACCGACACTGTTGTGATGCAGGAACAATCCCTGCTCATCAACGAGTCGCAAGTGCGTATCGCCCATGGTCAGCGCCCGGGGCAGAATGTCCGCCAGGCGGGTGAAGATATCGCTCAGGGCAGCGTGGTGCTCAATCCCGGCAGACGCCTGACCCCCGCCGATCTGGGTATCCTCGCCTCCCTCGGTTTCGCTGAGATCAGCGTTCGCAGACGCCCGAGGGTGGCTTTCTTCTCCACCGGTGATGAACTGCGTTCCATCGGAGAGCCCCTGGGGACCGGCGAAGTCTATGACAGCAACCGCTACTCCCTCTACGGCATGCTGCAAAGAGCGGATGTGGAATTGCTCGACCTGGGGGTCGTCAAGGACGATCCCGATGCATTGAGAGAGGCATTTGACAGCGCTGACAAAGCCGCGGACATCGTCGTCACTTCCGGGGGTGTCTCGGTGGGCGAAGCGGACTATACCAAGGAGATCCTGCAACAGCTCGGGGATATGCGTTTCTGGAAGATCGCCATGAAGCCCGGAAGACCCCTGGCATTCGGCAGACTGGGCAACAGCCACTTCTTCGGCCTGCCCGGCAATCCCGTGGCGGTGATGGTCACCTTCTACCAGTTTGTCCTGCCCGCCCTGCACTATCTCGCCACCGGCACACCCTACCAACCCACCACCCTGCTGGCCGAAAGCGACCGCGACATACGCAAGCGGGCCGGCAGATTCGAATTTGTACGTGGGCTCCTGCAACAGCGGGAGGATGGCAGTTTCAGCGTCGATCCCGTAGGTCAACAGGGATCCGGTATCCTGACCTCGATGAGTCGGGGCAACTGCTTTATCCTGCTATCCGAGGATTGCGAAGGCGTGAAGGACGGCGATAAAGTGGTTGTTCAACCCTTCAGCGCCCTGATGTAATTCGATACCAGGGCCTGATAACGCACAAACGATAGGTCCTAGCCTTTTTCAAACCGGTCTACCAGGCGCTCCAGCATCTCCCAATCCTCATCGGAGAGTCTGCCCTCCATAGCGGCGCGTTCGATCCTGAGAATAACCTTTTTGGTTTTCGCCGGAAGACTCTGTTGCACCCGACCGGCTTTCAACAGCAGCGCCTGAAGCGTTTCACTGTCTGTCTCGGCCACCCGATCACGATGACCGGTGTAGTGATGATCTGGATAATCCCGGGAGGAATGTTGCAGATCCATGTAGCCGTCCGCCAGATCAAGATTCCTCTCGATCCGCCTCGCCACTTCGTCACCCATATTGCGCCGGTCTGTGACCAGTTGACTGACATGGGCAGGGGCCAGACCCACCCGATCCGCAAACTCCCTCTGGGAGCCGAAACGGTCTATCTGTGCCAGCAGATTCGACTTCCGTATTGTCCTGATGTTGACCATCTTTTGATCATAGCAATTTGCTATAGCCATAGCCATGAGCAACTTGCTAAATTTTTAGCATGGTGCTACCATCCAACCCAGCATGGATATGAAGACCTACATTGCCAAGGAAGGCCGCGACGCAGCCAGACGGTTGGCCTTTCTCTCCGGCACCAGCTATATCTACCTCACCCAGATCGCCTCCGGCTTTCGCAAACCCAGCGGGCGTCTTACGCTACTCCTGGAACACCACTCCAAGGGCAAACTGACCCGACACGAACTGCGGCCGGATCTCTACCCGGAGGCCTAAGCGAAACAGTCGCACAGCATCCGAAACCGGTTGATACAAAGCGGAAAAGTCGAATCATTGGAAGAACCTCATGCTCAAGGGAAGAGAGAAGAAAACGGATTCACTCAGCGATGAACTGCGCCGCTACTGCGATGATCTCTCGGAGTTCAACCAACGCTGCGAAAGGCTCTGCGAGGCCCTTGCTGAAATAGCCACCCATCACGAATCGATCAGCAGCTACGCCGTTCGCGGCATGCGGCACAACGCCAGCTGGTTGAAATACCGGGTCAATGACTTCACCAATCGTCTGCACACCCTTTATGAAAGGGCGCTTGATGAGCGGAAATAGCCATCAAGAAAGCCGGGGCAGACAGTTATTTACTGAAGCGATGCTCCACAAAGTAAATAAAAACTTCATAACCACCCAAATTTTCAACTTGATTTTCATATTATTTAGTTATATTTTGTATTTTATGTATAGCGTTTTCACTTTAAAAGCGGATTGACCCATGAAAGTCAGTAAACAAGAGAAGGCATTGACCCGTACGCGGATTTTGCGCGCAGCCGTTGATGTGATCAGCGAAAAGGGCTTCAAATCAGCCTCCATGCGAGAAATCGCCCGCCGCGCCGAGGTGGGTGACGCTACCATCTACAACTACTTCCCGACCAAGGAGAGCCTTCTCTACGGCTACTGCGAGGAGAAACAGCGGGAGGTGGCCGAAGCGCTGAAAAAGATCGATGACTTCAACGAATATACCCTGCGCGAACAGCTGCAGCAGTTGACCGAGACCGAACTCGCCCTCTGGTTGCCGGACCGGGAGTTCCTCTCCGAGGTCTTCACATTGACCTTTTCCGCACCGGTTGCGGGCGCCGTCAATCTGGCAGAGACACGGCGTCTGTTCAATCGCATGGTGGAGGAGATGATCGATGCCGCCATCGAAGTGGGTGAGATACCGGACCAGCCCTACCGGGAGCTGCTTGCCCCGCTCTATTGGGACTACTTCACCGGCGTGCTCGCCTTCTGGCTGAAGGATGATTCCGAGGGCTTCGCCAATACCACTCAGCTGGTCGACCGCAGCGTGGAGATGATCGCCATGGTGTTGCAGACGGCGCTGATCGGCAAGGCCCTCGACCTCTTCTCTTTCATGTTTCGCAGCCAGATCAGCCGCCATCTGGAGAAACTGGGTGACTATACCGCACCCTGGAAACAGGCCAAGCGGCGCTTTATGGATGGCGATGATGGCTGATTACATCCCTACCGGCAAACTTGCACGCACCGGTATCGCCGGCGGCGCCATGCTCAAGGCGGGAAGTCGACATCTCAGCCATGCCGCCAAGCGTCCCTTTCTGAATGAGGCCGCACGTCACCAACAGCAACAGCAGCTCGATGACGAAACGGCGCGCATCCTGTTTCAAACCTTCACCCGCTTGCGCGGTAGCGCCCTGAAAATAGCACAGATGCTGAGCATGGAGAGCAATCTCATGCCCGAGTGGTTTCGCAGGGAGATGGCCAAATCCTACCACCAGGTCCCTCCCCTGGGGCGGCCGCTGATCCGTAAGCTGATCATGCAGGAGTTCAACAAGCCAGCCGAAGAGCTGTTTGCCCATTTCGACTCGAAAGCCTTTGCGGCAGCCAGCCTGGGACAGGTCCACGGGGCGACCGGCGTACAGGGTGAAAACCTGGCAGTGAAGCTGCAATACCCCGGCATCGATGTCACCATCGACAGCGATCTTCAACTGCTGCGCAGTCTGATCAAGACTACCCGATATGCAAGGCTCCTGTCCTCATCCATCGACGAGATTGAACAGCGCCTGCATGAAGAGGTCGACTACCATAACGAGGCGGACAACAACGAATGGTTCAAGACCCGGCTTCGGATACCCGGTGTCAACATTCCCGCGGTCTACCGGGACTACTCGTCAAAACGCATTCTGGCCACTGAGCGGCTGTCGGGGCAGCACCTGGAAGCCTGGCTCCACAGCAATCCCGCTCAACAGGAGCGGAATCACTTCGGACAACTGCTGTACGATATTTTTGTCCACTCCTTTTACGGGCTGCATGCGCTCCACGCCGACCCCAACCCAGGCAATTATCTGTTTTCCGGTGATGGCACCCTGGGTCTGCTGGACTTCGGATGCGTCCGCTACTATTCGTCCGATTTCGTCAGTTTGATACCGCTCCTTTTGCATGCCTATATGACGCGGGATGCAGAGAAAGTCATCTCAACCTACCAGCGACTCGGCATGGTTGCAGAGATGACAGGAGATGAGCTGCAAGCCTTCTACGATCAGGTCCTACAACCTTTTGGCGACTGGCTGACCAAGCCGTTCAAGGCGGGCCGATTCGATTTTTCCAAGCGCGAGACCGCCTACACCACAGAGGGATGGCAGTCGTTTAAACAACTTACCAATGTCCACAAAATCAATGACCTTGCCAATGAGTTCATCTATTTTGACCGTACCTTTTTCGGTCTCTACCAAATATTTGAGCGGATGGGCGCATGCATAGATATGGAGCATCGATGGTTAGTCTGAACAGGCCTCTGCTATGGGGCGGCACGCTGAGCCTGCTGGCCGCTTTTCTTCACATAGCGATCATCATCGGCGGTCCGGCCTGGTACCGGTTTTTTGGTGCGGGAGAGCGATTTGCCCGTTTGGCCGAGCAGGGTTCGCCCTTACCCGACACCATGACAGCCATCATCGCCCTGATACTGCTGCTCTGGAGCCTGTACGCCTTCGCGGGGGCAGGCCTGGTTCGCCGTCTGCCCTGGCTCAGATCAATCCTGATGCTTATCACGGCGGTCTATCTTATACGTGGCATGGCGCTGTTGCCGTTGGCACTATTCATGCCGCAAGCAGTCGATAGTTTTCTCATCCTGAGTTCGCTGATCTGCATGGTGATCGGCATACTCCACTTCAGCGGTACGCGACAGATGATCTGGGAACTATCATGAACGAAAGCAGTAACATCCAGTCCGGTGAAAACAATCCCTTTAGCCACCAGCAACTGCCGTTGAGCGTACGCCTGTTCCTGAATGCCGCCAGGATAGTGTTCCGGGTCACCGGCTGGGTGTCGCCCCGACTGGCTGGCGTGTTGGCGCTGCGGCTCTTCATGACGCCACCCAAGTTTCCGATACCACGTCGGGAGATAAACATCCGCGAAAGCGCCAGTCTGACGATGCATGATATTCATGACGAGAAGATCGCAGTACGATCGTGGGGAGAAGGCCCGTGCGTGTTGCTGTGCCATGGCTGGGGTGGTCGGGGCACTCAATTCTTCGCCCTGATCGAAGCACTGGCGGCCGCCGGCTATCGTGCCGTCGCCTTTGATGCGCCGGCCCATGGGGACTCCTCGGGAAAACGCACCAATATGCTGAAAGTGGCCCGCGCCATCGCCGCCATTGCGGAGAAGGAAAAACCGATATCAGCCGTGATCGGCCACTCATTCGGCTGCGGCACGGCACTCCTAGCCATCGACCGATACAATCTCCCTTCCGACAAAGTCATACTGTTCAGCTGTTTCACCGATACCCACTGGATCACAGAGCGGTTCGCCGATGCCTTTTCGATCAGCGAGCCGGTCGTCGAGGCAATGCGCAAAGAGGCAACGCGGCGTTTCGCCCACCATTTCGACACCCCCTGGGATTGGTCACAGCTGTCACCGGTAAATACTATCGAAAAAGTAACCGGCGACCTGTTGCTGGTACATGACAGGCAGGACTTTGAGGTCCCGTACAGTCATGCCGAAAAGTTGATGCAGATCGCTCCCAAAGCTGAGTTGCTGACCACTGAAAAGCTGGGACACAAGAAGATCCTCATGTACAAGCAGTGTATCGATGCCTGTCTCGAACATATCGGCGAAAATTAGGGCCTGTTAATACCAATCCGAACCAGTAAGTTTTGGTATACACTGCAATACCAGAGATGAAGATATTTTTGATTTATCATCATGCGCAAGATAGAAGGATTGTTATGAATATATTACGGTATATATTGATATTTTCAGTCGTATGGTTATTTACCGGTTGCTCCTCTGAGGAAAATAACAGTAAAAAAACAAAAGGAGATGCGGGAGTTTTTCAAGGGTATAGAGATGTTATGGATAAGGCCGAAAATGTTGAGCAGACCCTCATACAAACCAACAAGGAAAGAAGAGAGGAAATAGACCGACAACAATAGGGATATTTGGGATAAATTAATCCCCTGCAAACGAGTAAAACGTATTTAGGGCCTGTTACCGGCATAGGGTTTGATAGCGGTGACCCGCTCACTCTGGAGCGGGTGGAGGGAAGAGTCAGCTAACTCGTTAAAACCCTAGCTGGAGACGTTTACGTACATGCCGGTAATGGTGTTCATGAACTCCATTATACGGTCTGTAGTAGCGAAAATGGTGACCGGCAGGCCCCCTTTCTCAACATCCATGAAAAATGGACGGATAACGCGCCAGAGACGGGTGGTTCTGATAAGTTTTTCGGTGATCTCAGGTGTATTGATTTTTTCGCTCTTCAGAACGGCCATGGCTGACTCAAACTCTTGGACCGCAGTTTTCAGCTGATTGACATAATCCTGATCCTTGAAGCCCAATTGATGAGCGATGTAGTATTTCGCTATGCGCTGAGAGAGCATGCGCTGCCTGCCGGAAAGATTGACGATCTTAGGCGTTTTCCGGTTGGAGAGGGCCTCGATCTTTACAACGACATCTTGACTCAATTCCAAAATAGTCTCACTCATGTCGAGCACCATGATGGCATCAGTCTGAGTGTAGGGTAGATTGACTAATTTGGCGTAATCATCAATTACGATATCCAGGAATACCATTAATTGTTGCACGTCCCTGTTTTTTACTTCAGCTTTTAACTCAGCATGATTCTTTTTCAATTCGATAATGCTGCTTTGTAGCTGTTGTTTTGCCTTGTCGCGCCTTACGTTACCACCTAGAAAAAAGTACGCCTTTGCTATTCTTTGAGAAAGCATGCGTTGTTTTCCCGCCTTGTTTACAGCTTCAGCGAGACCGATATCGGCTGCATGGGCAGAAAAAGCGAAGCACAGAATTGCAGTCAGTAAGAAGGTTAACAGGTACCTTGTGGTCTTCATAATATTTCCCCGATACATCATGGAAAAAGTGACCACGCATATCAATTATCTGTCATCATAAGCATCATGCATATCAAGTATTACATGTTCAGCCACGCGCAAAGTAATTGATGAGGTACACTTACTCCTACATTTAAACGCTCTATCCATATATACGGATACAGGTCAGGTCAGCTCGCCTCTCACTCCCACATGCCATGATCGTATATTGAACTTATCTGACAGTACCTATTATTTATGGGGCATGTAGCGGCATTGCATGTTAAAGATTTAATAGGTTAATTCATAAATTATGGCCTAAATTGTTAAATTTCAATAATAATCCTCTTCCTTCCACACCCGATCGACGATAATCCGCCAGTCATGACAACAGCTGACCACCATCATGATATCTCCGTAAGTTCGGCCAGCGTACTTCTCAGCCTATATTTTTTACATAACCGTTACTTTCGCATACATTCCGGTAACCCGATTCATATCTCGTAAGAGCGACTCCGTTGTACGCGCAACCACTGATGGCAGGTACTTACCCTTGTCCATTAATTTTGTTAACTGAAAGAAACGCCACTGTTTATTCACTTTTTCGAGGACTTCACTGATATCCGCCGTGTTCAGGGAAGAGCTGTTTAATTCTGCTAATGCTTGTGAAAACTCCATCTCCGCTTTCTTGAATTCGCCATGAAATTGCGGATCTTCCACGCCCCACGATAGCAACAGATAGTATTTCGCCATCCGTTGTGAAAGCATTCGCTGCCGTCCCGAAATATCGACAATATGCGCCTTTTCCGTTCCTGCTTCCTGCACCAGGGCCTCTACCACTTTCTGACTGGCCTGGAGCAATTCTTCACTCAACCCGTTGAGTTTGATTGCACTGTCGATATCGACCTCCCCACCGGCGACATCCTTGTAACGTTTCCATACAGTCTCCGCGCGTAATAAAGCTCGTGTTGTTTTTTCGGATCTCGCAAAAGACTTTAAGTTGTTCAACTGCCTTTGATAGAGCCGAATTGCTGAATTCAACTGTTCTCTTGGATTGGCAAATAAAATCCTCTGGCCAATCTGGGCAAACGCCTTTACCATCCTTTGGCTTAACATGCGTTGGCGTCCGGCCTGATTAATCGCTTCTCCATAATCATCGATGGGTTCTGCGCTACCATCAAGTGGGATACAAAGCGTGAGACTCAAGAGGATGAGGAAACATATTTTTTGACGACACATATGCACTTCCTTGGAAACAAAGGCCATCTATCTTGATCGGACAGCACTGGCAGACACTAATCCCGATCCGCCATTATTTTCCTTGACCTATGTTAAGTTGCGCACTGATCTTTATATAACTTACTGTTTTTATATATTACGATCACTAGCTTTTTATTATTGGCGGGGAAAATATCAGGAGTATAATTCTCGTTCGAATTGGAAATTGCACTGCAATGTGGATGGCCATCCACAGTAGATAGAATCATGCTTTATATGTATCGGTTCTTTGATAGAGGTGCAGTAAGACAACAAGGCCAGCTTGTCTTTACGTGACACCGCCAACCAAACATTCTTTGCGCCAAGGCTTCCCATAACAACCCGATCTCGAAAAGAACATTATCTCTTGGCTGATTTAATTCCCGCTCTTTCTTAACCATCAGGTCATCGGGAGACAATAAAAAAACTGCGGCATCAAACTCTTTCACTCACCACTTCAGCGAGTTTTATGAAAACGATTTCGCTTGCTTAAAATGCCTTGATTCCATACCTCAACAACAGCTGATTGCATCACCCTGCCGCAAAGCTTCCGTAATGTTCAGATGCCCAGAGGAAGAACCTATGAATGCTCTCGGTTTTGTTGCTTGAATGATTCGGGGTTACCCTCCCTGTATTTCCTCCTTGTCAGTTCTTTTCTTTGCTTTTGCCATGCGTTCAGACAACAGGGCGAGCATGATTCTTGCCGAGCGAATGTGAAGCGAGCAATCAAAGGCCGAGATATGCGTGTATTTCCATAAGCATCTGTCTCTCCTTGAAATAAATTCTGCTAAACTGGCTTCTTTTGGGCAAATATGAACGGCATGCGGAGTAGCAATGAGCGCCAAGCAATATGATGTGGTGGTAATCGGCAGTGGTCCGGGTGGCGAGGGCGCCGCCATGAAGCTGGTCAAATCGGGCAAGCAGGTGGCGATCGTTGAGGCCTTCGACAAGGTCGGCGGCGGCTGTACCCATTGGGGAACCATACCCTCCAAGGCGCTGAGGCACAACATTCAGATGTTGCGGGACTTCCGGCGCAACCCCCTGTTCCAGCACACCCATGATCAGATTCAGGTGGAATACTCGGACCTGCTGCAGGCTGCCGGCAAGGTGATCAATGAGCAGGTTCGCAGCCGCCTGCGCCACTATGCCCGCAACCGGGTGGAGGTAATCCATGGCCGAGCCCGTTTCAGCGGCCCCAATCAGGTTGAAGTCGTGCAGGCGGGTGGCGGCATCGAAAAGATCGAAGCGCAACAATTTGTCATCGCCACCGGATCGCGGCCCTATCACCCCGAGGATGTGGACTTCAGCCATCCGCGTATTCTCGACAGCGACGCCGTGCTGCGCCTGGATCGCACACCCGACTCCATCACCATCTACGGTGCCGGTGTGATCGGATGCGAATACGCCTCCATCTTCAGCAATCTCGATGTAAAGGTGAATCTGGTCAATACCCGGGACCGCCTGCTTTCGTTTCTCGATGACGAGATAACCGATGCCCTGAGCTACCACATGCGCAATCAGGGCACGGTGATCCGCCACGATGAGGAGTACAAACAGGTGGAGGCCCGGGATGACGGTGTTGTGCTGCACTGCAAATCGGGAAAGAAATTCAAGACCGATGTATTGCTTTGGGCCAATGGCCGCAGCGGTAACACCGAGGCCATGGGCCTGGAGGATATCGGGGTATCGATCAACCATCGCGGTCAAATCGAGGTCGATAAGACCTACGCCACTTCCCAGCCCCATATCTATGCCGTGGGCGATGTGGTCGGCCCCCCTGCCCTGGCAAGCGCCAGTTACGATCAGGGCCGCTTCGTCGGCGCCCAGATCGCCACCGGAGATCCCGATTGGCAACTGATCGATGAGTTTCCCGCCGGGATCTACACCCTGCCAGAGATCAGCTCGGTCGGCCGCACCGAACGGGAACTGACTGCACAGAAGATACCCTATGAGGTCGGTCACGCCACCTTCCGCACCATTGCCCGGGCACAGATCACCGGTCACGAAGTTGGCATGCTGAAGCTGCTGTTCCACCGGGAAACCCTGGAGATCCTCGGTATCCACTGCTTCGGCGAAGGAGCCTCCGAGATCGTCCACATCGGTCAAGCCATCATGGCCCAACCTGGAGATGCCAACAGCCTGCTCTATTTCGCGGAAAACACCTTCAACTACCCAACCATGGCCGAGGCCTACCGCGTCGCAGCCCTCAACGGTCTAAACCGGATTTTCTGAACTCAGCCATGAAACCAGTCATCGATTAGCCGCCAATGAACTTCGATCACCGCAAATTTCCGCTAATAATCATGCTCAGTAAAGTACAAATTGTTGAATTGCATACTAAGAATATAATGACGGGATCCGCGTGGAACTGTCAGAAGAACATGCAGATGAACCGCATCCGAAAAGTACGAATGCGGCTTGATGATTAACAGATCATACTTTAAATAGTTCTACCAGTCCCTTGAGCTGTTCGGCCAATTTAGCCAGATCATCACTTGCCTGAGATGTCTGCTGGGCACCTGCTGCCGACTGCTCCGCCACCTCATTGATGCTGACGATACTGCGGTTGATCTCTTCGGTGACCGAGTTCTGCTCCTCGGCCGCGCTGGCGATCTGTGTGTTCAAGTTCGAGATCTTCTCAACGGCGGTGTTTATGGTCTCCAACGCTTCACCGGCGGCAGCGGCCTGCTCCACGCCGACCTGGGTCATCTCCTTGCCCTCAGCCATCACTTTCACCGCATTATTGGCGCCGGCCTGCAGCTTGCTGATCATCTCCTCGATCTCTTGGGTAGACTCCTGGGTACGTCCGGCAAGTGTGCGAACCTCATCCGCCACCACGGCGAAACCACGGCCCTGCTCACCGGCCCGAGCCGCCTCTATCGCCGCATTGAGGGCCAGCAGGTTGGTCTGCTCGGCGATGCTCTTGATCACATCGAGCACCGAGCCGATGTTCATACTCTCGGATTCGAGCTGCTGGATCACACCTGCGGCCTGTTCCACCTCTTTGGCCAACTCACCGATGGCGTCAATCACTTTATCGATCACTTGCTTGCCCTGGTGGAAGGTATTGTCCGCTTCACGGGCCGCTTCAGCTGCATCGACGGCGTTGCGCGCCACCTCCTGCACCGTGGCGCTCATCTCGTTCATCGCCGTGGCCACTTGACTGGTCTCTGTTAATTGCTGGCTGATACCTTGTGTGGTCTGGGTGGTCACCGTAGAGGTCTCCTCAGCTGCCGCGGCAAGCTGAGTTACCGAATCCTTGACCTCATTGATGGTGTCATGGAATTTATCCGCCATTTTGTTGAAGGCAGAGGCAATGCGACCGAGTTCATCCTTGTTGCTATATTCCACCCGCGCTCCCAGATCGCCATCTGACAGTTGTTTGGCCTTCAGCTCAATCTGGTTGACGCCCTGTGTAATCGTGGTAATCGTGTGATAGGCAAGCACTAGACTGATGATCGCACCGACAGCTAAACTGACGGCAACCCAGGTAATCATGGAGTGGTAGTTCTCGCCGGACTCGGCGAAAAACGCTGCGGCCTCCTCTTCCTGGAGTTTGACCAGGGATTCAATGGTCCCCTTCATCTCCTTCATGACAGGATTAACCACGCCCAATACCAGGCTTTCAGCCTCGTGATAGTGCCCCGTCCTGATGCCTTCCTCGATCTTTTCTATCGCCTCCTTTTCGAATTTCACCAATTCAGCCTGAAAGACATCCGCCAACCGCTTCTCCTCGGCATCCAGGTGGGAGTTCATGAATTCCGCCCAATGTTTATCGATCTCCTTGATATTATGATCGATTTGTTCAAGATGCACCGACACGGGATGGTCATGCATCGAGGAGAAGGAGGAGTCCGGGTCGTGCTGCAACGAAAGCAGGACCTGTGACCGGCTATCCTCAGCCGCTTCCAGAATAATCCCCAGGTCCCGCATATGCGCCATGTCTTGGTTGTACAGCTCATCGATGGCATGAGCGGCGTTGCGCATGCCATTGAGACCGATCAGTCCCACGAAAAGCGCCACACACAGCACCAAACCGACCATGATATAGAGACGTAGTTTAATAGGAAGATTATGAAGAAATGACATTGCAATCACCATTTGTGAATTTTAAAAGTCGCCAGTTCACTCTTGACTCATACTTTCACTTCGCTGTGATCAGAATCTCCCTACCTGGAATCCATAACTTGCGCCTGACGGCTCAGAGATACACATGACATCTTTATAATCGACATTACAAATCTAATCTTTAGTGGAGTTGAGACTTATTATTGAAATACCCTGGAGCCACCCGACGGCTTGTAGTTCCGCCAGGCGGCTTATGACGCCCCCTTGAACTCAGGTTTGCGCTTTTCCAGAAACGCCGCCATGCCCTCTTTCTGGTCTGCGGATGAGAAACAGAGACCGAAGGCCTGGCTCTCGATCTGGCAACCGCTATCCAGGTCGAGACTCTGCCCCCTGACGATGGCCTGTTTGCTCAAACGAACCGCCAGCGGGCCTTTTTGACAGATCGTGCCGGCCATGGAAAGGGCCTCATCCATCAGCTTATCCTGCGGGTAGACATGGTTGATGAGGCCCCAGGCCAGGGCCTCATTCGCATCGACATAGCGACCGCTGATGATCATTTCCATGGCCCTGGCGGGACCGATGAGTCTGGATAATCTCTGGGTTGCGCCAAAACCTGGAGTGATCCCCAAATTGACTTCCGGTTGACCAAAAACGGCATTTTCCGAGGCGATGATCCAATCACAAGCCATGGCCAGTTCGCAGCCGCCGCCGAGGCAGTAGCCGTTGACCACGGCGATCACCGGTATTGACAGCATCTCGAGCCGGCGGAACAGAGTCATAGCGGTTTGAGAAAAGGCCATCCCCTCCACTGCCGATTTATCTTGCATTTCACTGATATCGGCCCCCGCGACAAATGCCTTCTCACCCGCCCCTGTAATCAACAGTACCTGCGCCTCAGCATCATCCGCAACCTCATCCAGCGCCAGCGCAAACTCCCTGAATACTTCAGTGTTGAGGGCATTCAGGCTGGCGGGCCTGTTTAAGGTCAGAAGATAGGTTCCCTGATCGATCAGCTCAAGATCAAGGAATTTATAGGATTGTGTGTTCATTTTAACGGCCCAGGGTTGGTTGGTATGGAAATACAGATTTGTGTTCATCCATTCTATGGCAAGCAAACTGCTAATGTGTAGCACATTTGTATTGAACTCACCCTGGATATGGCTCGACGCTCCGCTTACCCCTGCAGCACCTCAACCAAATGATCCACGAATATTGTCATATAATTAACAATTCATGGCGGGCTGTTTAATGGTCAGAAGTAGCGCCTCTATGCTGTTTATATCGACAATAGACCGGCAATCAAAGCCTTGGAGAGGATGTTTTTTCACAATCTGGCTCGACCTGGGTCGTTCAGAGGTCTCCCAACTAAACTGAGACTTGAAATAGCCCTACAATTTTATAGATAATCACATCTACCAAAAACTATAGATCCTATAGATATATTTGGCCTTATCCCCGCCAGATTCTTTTGGGACGGCCCAGACGGGCGCTCCCCACTTCACGGCCTTTACCCCGCCGATAGATAAAATGCTTACCTCAACGAGGCATACAGGCAGTTGGATACACACGCGTGCCATTGGCGGCGGTATTCGAGTGGATGATGGACAGGATGCACGGAGATAATGGATGAGAAAACGGAGACAGGTTCTCAGTCGGCCCCAGATCAGGGTAGAACCTAAAGCAACCCAGTCGGATACTGGGTTGGCTGAGCGTATCGTCACCTTATTCAAGGACGGTATCCTTGTTACCGACCTTGAATTGAATATCGTGGAGATCAATCAAGCCTTCACCAGGGTAACGGGATATACCAGAGATGAAGCCTTGGGTAAGTCGCCTCGTATACTCTCTTCAGGACGGCATGGCAGAGACTTTTACTGCCAGATGTGGAACGACCTGAATGAAAAAGGCCATTGGCAGGGAATTATCTGGAATCGAAGGAAAAATGGCGAAATCTACCCCGAGCATCTCTCGATTG
Organism: Candidatus Thiodiazotropha sp.; assembly: GCA_040506195.1. Taxonomy (GTDB): domain Bacteria; phylum Pseudomonadota; class Gammaproteobacteria; order Chromatiales; family Chromatiaceae; genus Thiodiazotropha. The sequence goes on from JBEVXH010000002.1 coordinate 611,646, forward strand.
AAATCATTGCCGACACGCAGGGTGAACCGACCCACTACCTGGGGATATTTTCCGACGTAAGCCACCAGGAAGCGGTCAATAATCAGATCCATCATATGGCTTACTATGACAATCTGACAGGTCTACCTAATCGTGAGCTCTTCTCAGATCGGCTCGAACTGAGTATTTCCCAGGCAATAAGGGAAAGGCTGATGGTCGCACTCTTCTTTCTCGATCTGGACCATTTCAAGGATATCAACGATTCGCTTGGCCATACCATTGGCGATCAACTATTGAGTGCGGTAGCCCGCCGTTTAACGAATACGCTTCGGGAATCGGATACTATTGCCCGCTTTGGCGGTGACGAGTTCACTGTCATTCTTTCCAGAATCTCAGACAAAAAACAGGTTGAGAACGTAGCCAAAAAAGTTATTGCAACTTTCAAAAAGCCCTTCAGGATTGACAACCATGATATATACATCAGCACCAGCACCGGGATCTGTCTGTTTCCGGAACATGGGGATAGTTGCGAGAATATGATCAAACATGCCGACACTGCAATGTACCAGGCAAAAGATAAAGGGAAAAACTGTTACGCGTTCTATACCTCAGAGATGGGTGAATTGCATAATAATCGTATTTATCTGCGGGATGAACTTCGCAGGGCACTTAGCGAACAAACGGTGAGTTTGCTATTCCAGCCGCAAATCGATCTGATCAACAACCATATCAATGTCATCGAAGTGATGCCTCACTGGAACCATCATGATATGGGCGTCATACTTCCAGTCAAATTCATGCCCATTGCAGAAGAGAGTGGCTTGATACATGAACTTGGCAGCTGCACCCTCGACACAGCATGTAATCAGTTAGCTGCCTGGCGCAATAAGTTTGATATCGATCTGCGTATTGCACTGAAAATTTCAAGCATCCTGCTTTCAACAGGCAAACTTGATACACAAATTCAACGTGCACTAAGTTTGTACAATTTACCGAAATCCTCACTTGAATTGGAAATCACCGGCAGCATGCTCATTATAAAAAGGCAAGATGTACTTGAGTCACTTTCCAGGATCAGTCAACTTGGCGTACGACTCACTATCGATGATTTTGGCGCCGGCTTTGCCTCTCTAAAAGATATCAAGCGTTATCCCATCGATAAAATAAAAATCGACCGTTCCTATATCTGTGAAATCAAATCCAGCGAATGCGACAGACTGCTGGTCAGAACCATCATCAATATGGGCCACAACCTATCACTTCGTGTCATTGCAGATGGTATAGAAAACGCAGAACAGCTGGAGTACTTGAAAAAGTTCGGATGTGATCTTGCACAAGGCAGTTACATCAGCCATCCGTTGAACGATTATGAGCTGGAGAAGCTGCTTGCGCAACAACCTCATGGACAGACGCCATTGATTCGAGTAGGCAGCAAAGAAACTGATTCAACCTGTAACATCTAAATTTTCATGAAATGCCGGGTATCGATATGACACGCAACCTTGAATATTAAGCTAAATATCATTCATGGAGAATAATGTGTAAATAATCTTAAAATCGTACCGGCGACTGACAGACGTCATGGTTAATTTTCACTGCAGATACTAAATTCATTTTCTACAATGGAGCCAGGCTTCATCGATACACCCGATTCAGCCTGTGATAGGATGGATAATAAGGCAAAATTGCTGATAGTCGACAAATATCAGTCATCATCTGATGCTATGACGGTGACACTAAAGTCATTAGGCTACAGAATAGTCACAGCGAATGACATTCAAATTGCCGCTCAACTGAATATCAACGAAAAGCCTGACCTGGTCATTCTGGATATACGGATCCCCGAACATTCACTCATTGAATTGACGAGTGTATTGCTGGCCTCGGGGTCTGCATATGTATTTCTTCTGCAACATTTTAATGATATTCAGTCAAAGCTTGATGCGCGTCAGAGGTCTCTAGGATTTGTTGTCAATAATGATGACCACACCATCCTGCTTTCCGGTATCGAATCAGCATTGACCTGCGCCAGGCAAATCAGATATCTGCACGAGGAAGAGCAACGATGCAGCAAGTCATTAAAGACAGAAAAAGCAATTAATATCGTTATCGGTATCTTAATGGAACGCTACAACCTTAATCGCGACAGCGCATACGAGTTGCTGCGCAGCAAGGCGCGGTCAGAGCGCCGAAGAGTGATCGAACTTGCCCAGGAAATACTCGACGCTCACAGTATATTCAACCAATTAAGCCAGTAGCTCGATTTACACCTTTTCATAGCTCTGACATTTCAGCCTGTTAAGTCTGCGCAATGAGCAGATCAACCATCCACATATAATGAGGCAGCGTATTAATCGGCTGCCGTTTCAGCGAGGTGGAAACAGCTTAAATACAGGCAAAATAATAAGGCGGGCAGTACGGTTCCGAGACTTTAGCGATTCTGGAGCTAGGTTTTTCTGGTGCATGCAAGACGATGAAAGCCATCCCCCTCGAGACCGGTGAAAGCCAGCGTCATCTCTTCACCTGTCCATGCATTGCCGGCTCATCCGGACAGTCCAGTTATTGTGATGCAGATCACAATACAAAGGCCCATTTGGACACATCCACTCTGTATCGTCCACGATCGACTTAAACCGATGAAGTTATAAAGAATTAACATTCCAACAAGGTTTTTCACCGATATGGTCTTTTCAAGCATTGCCGCTATGACGTAGACTCAGAGATTGATAGAGTGATGGAACATTCGTGGGTATCTGGCGAAATGTATGAGTCATATTTTGGATTCAAGGATACACCTTTCAGACTGAGTGCTGACGAGAGGTTTCGCTATGCTCACAAAAACTATCTCCGCGCCTCCGCACATCTTGCCTATGCGCTGGAACAAGGTGAAGGATTCGTCCTGATAACCGGTCAACCCGGTTCTGGTAAAACTACCTTGATCAGGGATGTCATCTCGGAACTTGATGAAACCAGCTACCACACCCTCAACCTCGTAACCAGTCAGCTGCAGGCAGAAGAACTCCTGAGAAAGATGGCGCTGGAATATGGATTTCCAGCCGAGAGCTATAATAAGGCAACCCTGCTGACAGTTATACATAAACACCTTTCAACATTGCACGAAAAGGGAAAACAGTCGATTCTATTCCTCGATGAAGCACAGAATCTCTCCTCGAACGGACTGGAGGAACTGCGGTTACTATCCAATCTGCAACAGGGAAAGCACTCCCTTTTGCAAGTAATCCTGGCCGGTCATGAAGATCTGCGCCGACTCTTGCTGGGTCCTGATATGGAGCATATCCAACAAAGACTGATTGCAACCTGCCGGATCGATTCTCTACCCCTGGAACAGACCCAGGCATACATTATTCATCGACTTGAGCATGTAGGCTGGCAGAGTGACCCACAGATAAAGGATGAGGTCTTTCATCTAATTCACATGGCTTCTCAGGGTATACCCAGAAACGTCAACCACTTGATGAATCATCTCTTACTATTAGCCTATCTCGAAGAGAAACACATCCTGACCGGCGAAGATACTTTAACCGTCATAGAAGAACTGGTTGACCAGCAGCGGATTTGCTTGGCTGGCGAGAAGAGTTTCGAGCATCTCGTCAGTAACTATCGCGCTGAAAAACAACTGCAAATAACACACCATGCCATCGCCAACCAATCGGGGGCTTCCCTGCCGCCAAATGAGCTTGATCACTGGCCCATTGAGCAGCAGCAAGACAACATTGTCACAGCCAGCCAATCCACCAGTAACCGCCTCATGCCAGCAAACGATAACATTGCCCCTAAGAGTGATATTGAACTGGAGGAACCTGAATCCGAATGTTTCCTGCGGCGTGATAACACGCCAAGCGAACCAGTAAAAGTAGTCGATCCAGCGACTGGTACAAATACACTAAAAACCGATCAAACGCGCTATTGTAATGCGCAAACTGAGGAGTCCTTGCTTCATGGCAAGGGACCTGGTCCTGAGCCAGGACTCCCCAATGCCGATGAAATCTGGAACGGAGCAATCAACACCCGGGATATGGGCACACTTTTTCCCGGTAGCCGGCAACAGGAATCGATCATTACCGCTGAATCAGCCAAATTGCAATCAACCACACAACCTGTTGGTGGAGAAGTCTTCAAGGACAGTGAGCACCGCTGGGGAGGGGTCTGGTTCATGTCCAGCGGCAACAGCACAATACAACCCGGCAACAACCCGCATCAGGATGCAACCGCGCTATCCGACACCACACTGCCGGACAAGTCTGTCGAGAGGATGGATCATAGTACCGTGACCGATGATAATCTCAGCGTACCTGCAGTCTGGGTTGAGGATTTTCCAGGCATCACCGCCAATGGCAGTGAAGAGTTCAATCACCCTCGAAAGGTCTCCGACAAGATTGCGATTCTGAGAAGATCCATCATCCATGTGATTGCATTGGTCACCATCGGCGTGATGGGATTGCTGGCAATGCAAATGCTTCCTGACCGGATCAGCCTTTTTTACAATAAAAGCGAAGCACAACAATCAGATTTGACTGGCATCTCAAAGCAAGTCGCACCTCCATTGAATAAAGAGCACACACAGGACAAAACGCCCCCCAACACTCCAGACCTGGATAAGACTGTAAAACAAGGTATAGAGATGCCTGTAACCCCACCCGAGCAGGGTATGACCGTTAGTCAAGAACCACATGCTACAAAAGCTCACGGGACCGGTCAGTCTGATGGTTTTTCAATGAATATGGAACAGATTGCAAATGATGAGACAGCAGCGCATCATCAATCAACAAAAAAGATCGATGCCGTGGAAGCCAAACACGAGGCCAGTGAAACAGTAGCTTCTAAAGTTATCCCTCTTGAGATGGGCAAATCAGATATCAGCTCTTTTCACAATATCGAATTGGCCAAGCGTTATATTGTTTATTTCGACTTCAACACCTCCGACATACCTTCTGACTATAAACCACTGTTGAAATCCATCCGTAACAAGATGCTGCTTGATGAGAACAATTTTTTAAAAATTACCGGTTATGCCGATTCCCAAGGAAGTGGCAACTATAATTATCGCCTGTCACTGAAGCGTGCAGAAGAGGTAAAAGAGTATTTCTCCATACGCGGCATTGCCAATGACCGGTTGCACGTTGCAGCAGTCGGTCCAGTCGAAAATGGCGGCACACGGCTTGAAAGCATCGATGCCAGAAGAAAAATAAGACGGGTTGAAGTTATCCTTTTTCCTAAATAGTGACAATAATGTGGTTGTAATAATTAGATAATGGTTCTTTGGGGCCAGGACCCATGGAGTTACTGCCGCTTGATTTTCCGCAACCTCCTCTCTGTCCAGTAACTGTTTTGTCGATCGCCTTCTTCCCCCACATTCACCGCCCCCAACCCCGGTCAATGCACGCATTCTGATCGATGCAACCGGCATGCATGACCTCCATTATATGATCACTGTTTATTTTAATTATCATAAAGTTTATATTTATTAACGTTATAAGATTCCACCTTTACACAAATCCAGCCACATTCAATGTATATTCGATCATCAGCACAGTAAAGCAATCCACTTCCATAATTGGGAGTCACCAGACACAGCCATACCCCGTATCATTTACCGCAATACAACAAGAGCTCATTAAAACGTTAAGAAAGCCTGTACTTTGTAGTTACTCACAAAAAAAGAATACTATTACAGCAGTCTATAACTGATCCGACATGGCGTGTTATAAGATAAAGATGGGATGTGTGAGCAGGTGTATTAAAGGGATCCGACTATGTTCAAACAGTTATCTCTTATCTTACGGTCTTCATCGAAGATTACTGTTGATCCAGAACATCGGCGAACAAAACTAAGTCCGCTAAAGTATGGTCCGCTGCTGGGACGAAGCCTCTATTTCACCATGGCACTCCTCAATAGCAAAGACATGTTTCGCATGGACCAAAAAACGCTGTCCCATTTCAAGCATCTGATTGAGGCATATCCCGAGGCCATTCCCAGCATCTTCTGGCCCTATCAATGTATCAGTTGGGATACATCGGACCGAGTTAATTATCTCCACAATCATTTTGCGACTCTACCCGACCTGAGATATCAAATCGATTACCTGGCAAACCACCAGTGCACCCTTGTGGATGCGGACAATATCTATCCCAGGCTTCGGATTGTAATTGACAAGAATGATCTGTTTCTGAGAGAGGGTATGATTACACTCAATCTATATACCGGCCATGAACGGATCTTCACCCTGGCATTTTCGCTGTATAAAGATAAGATCAATCAAATCTGCGCCATTGCCGGCGCGATTCAAGGCCGAAGAATGGACGGCATCACTGATCTCTATCGTGATATGACTAAAATAACTTACGGCATCAGACCGAGGGATCTAATGATCGAGGCCTTTCAAACCCTATGCAGGTCTTTGGGCGTAATAAAAATATACGCTGTCTCAGAGTCACACAGGCAGCATAGACACCATTTTTACCGCTTGAAAAACAAACAGAACCAACCGAGTCTCAACTATGATGAGGTCTGGTCTGATCGTAGCGGCATCCGCTGCAATGACACTTTTTTTGAGTTGCCCCTGATCCCCGTACGAAAACCGCTGGCACACATCATCTCAAGGAAGAGATCCATGTATCGGAATCGTTATAGCTTGTTGGAGAGACTTGAACAGGCGATTGAGCAGGGCCTTGCAGTCCTTGGTCCGTGGACATTGCATGAACAAAATCATTACAAGCCGAATATGCTCAAATCTGAACTCTGATGGCATAACATTATATAATCAGTCACCCCGCTCAGACATGGTTGTCAACCATTTTGGTAATATTACCGTTTGCACAATCCCGCTCTTGATAGGAATAAAATTACTGCTAATAGTTTATGGGTGGATAGCGTTTTTATTGTTATGAAAACAGGAATGAATGAGGATGTCGTCACTGCTACCAGGATGGCATGTCCATCAATTTAATGGAGTAGTACCCCGCCTTTATAGATTTCCACCAATCATCAAGGAGTGACCGATATGGCAAGTGAGCAGAAAGGTTCAGGACGCGGCAAGGAAATCAGTTCCAAGCTAGTGCTTAGAGGCCTCAACAAGGGAGAGGAAAAACCTCGGATCGAGATCACACTAATCGATCGGGAAGGTAAGGTGTTTGAGGCTGTACAGATAGCAGAAGATGGCGATTTCGGCCTGCCCTCAAACACTATCGAGAAAGCCCATCGCATTCGCATAGGCCCCACCGTGGAAGCAGTGAGCGGAGAGGCCCCGGCTTCGATATTTCTAAACTACCGCGTTGCCGATTTCAAGGCGGCCCTGGAGCGAGGTGTATTGGATATCGGTCGCAGAGTGTGGCGGGAATGGTTGTTCCGCTACCGCTGTGTATCAGGAAGTGTCCATCGATGCCGCCCCTCTCCCTGGTGGTACCGACAATTGGCTGGCGCAGTCAGGCGCCCGCTGAGCCTATCCAGCAAACGATTTGAACTGTCCCGCCTGGCCAGGGCATCCAATCAACTTCCAAGCGTCGCCAGCTTCCCCAATAACCTGGAATTGGGTGAAATTATAGCCTGGCCGATCAGATGCACCCCCATCTGTTTGGGCACGATCGAGGTCTATAGGCGCATATGCTGCTGTGAACCCTGGATATTCAGTGATCATCGATTGGAGCGTTTAATCAGGGAATTGGAAGAGTTGCTCGAACGAGTTCCCCAAGTGCCCGATTTTATCGATCCCCCAGGACCTGATCCCGATCCGGCACCTTTTCAGCGAGCCTTTTTTCGGGAGGGTGCCCTGGACGAGCGCGCCCTGCATGCCGGAGAGGACTTGTATGCCTTGCGCACGCTCCCCGCAGAGCGGATTGCCGCGTATGTCAACGCCAGACCCTACCTGTTGTGTCGGCATTATGAATGCAGCACACCCGTTAAGGTGGCCGAGGGTGCAATCGGCGCCGACGGCCGATTCAATATCTGTTGGCACGAGTTCCCCGTCTTGCTTCGGAGAGGTTGCCATGAAGAGTACGCCTACAAGATCAAACAGCGATTCGGTCCATTTACCATCACAATCTATAATGGTGTTAGCGCAGGCCTTTGGTACGATGCCGATGACAATGCGCTCCTCAGGTCCTATCACCCCCTGGCCATTGCCTGCCGTGACAATGGCGGTGAAGGCGATGCGTTCGTCTATCTGGATGAGATAGGTGATACTGATTCATCATTGCTCAATACTCCCGATCAGACAACAGCCACATCGGTAGCTTCACCTGGATCGAACGGCGGCGTTGCTTTTCCCAGCGGCGGTCCGGCGGGTAATGGCGCACATGATCGAAACTGGGGCGGCACCCTCAAACTTGCCATCATGTTTTCCGAAAGCATGCGCAATACGGGCGCCAAATATTATCGGGTGAGCGTGACCGAGGCGGATAACACCGGCAATCCGGTCGGATCACCTGAATATGTCACAAGGGGACTTTCATGGAATAAGGCGGTCGCCGTACCCGGTGGTGTCGATGTGGTACCCGTAAGCCTGGGTCCTGTCAGCACATCGGCGCCTGACGAACCCCGTGACAATCTCTATCTGATCCCGTTTGATGGCGATCTGGGATCCAATGCGGATTGGGAAGCCGATCAGTACCATGTATTCCTCGATACCGGGGACGCAGCCAAACAATGGAGCGATCCCGATGCTGATGCCGGTCAGCCTGCAAAACGTCACATCGTGACCATTGAAGTCTTCAATGCCGCCGGTGAGCGTCTGCGGCCTAGCGGTACCCCTCCCTCGGGTCTTCCGGGAGCGGAGATCGAAGCCGCATTTACCTATCGCAGGAAGGTCCAGGATACAGGACCCACCAATATGGTGCCGTACGGCGCCTTGAGCCACCTGTTCTGGTGGGATAACAGAGACGTGGTGGCAACCATCGAGGATCTGAGGATGGATGGTGTAGCTTCGGATGAGGAGTGCCAGTTCATGAATGGCACAGAGAGTTCCACATTCGGCATCGGTTATCGTGCCTTTCACCCCTGGGAGTTGTTCCAGAAAAACCATGTAATCTCCTGGAGACGTGGTCTGAGCGGTGGTAGCGATACGATGCTCAACAGCCCAAATAATATAGGCGTTCCACCTGGCGCCGAAGGTGCAAGTCCGACCCATACATTCGGCCATATGCTGAATCACCCCACACCGTCGACACCGCCACGAACCAAGTGCGCTTTCACGGTGTTCCTGACAACCTATAACAAGCGCACCGATGGTGATGATCTGGACTTCAGCCGACGACACGACAATGCCGCATTCGCCCTGGATATTGCGCCGGAGGTATGTGTCCCTTGTCACTGTGAAGATGAGGAGGGCGACAACTGATCGAAAGGGCCATGTACTCGAGTTAACAATCACTAAATCTCAACAAGGAAAGCCCGACAATTGTATCGGGCTTTCCTGCTGAAAATGCAAGGCCGTTGACCTACCGATGCTTTAACCGCAACCTGGTGGCGGGGAGGATCGGCGGCAAACTGCTCCGGCAGCTACTGTTCTATCACCAGAATCACGATCAGCAGCAGAACAACCGCCATCTCCGCGAGTGTGATCCAAACTATCCAGCGGGTGATACGCCGTGCCGAGGGTTTCATCGGCTGCCAAACCCGTTGCATATACCAACGCCAGGGCGGCAGCCAGGACCAGCGGCGCCACAACCGTAGATAACCGTGCAGGTCCCTTCCCCACTGTTCGAGGCTGCGATCCACCTCGTCCAACCTCTGCCGCCGCTCCGTCTCCTCGGTGCCGCTGTAGTCGTCGGTAATAGTGAGAGTGCTGCCACTCATTGTAGATGGCTCGACCTGGAGACTTGTGGATCTTTTCAGCAGCCGATCGTACTTAATCCGCAAGCCCTTATCGATACGCTCCATGCTGAGTTCGGATTTTATATGCTTGCCGTTGCTGAGATTGAGTGCCTCGAAGGTGATCCGATCATTGCCCACAGACTCCCAGCACTCTATCTCGAGTAGTGAATTGATGCGGAACAGGCGCTCCAAGTCGCCGATGAAGTTCTGCAACTGGTCCATGGAGAGCGGTGTCTCGATAGTTACCCAGGCAGCATCTTCGGATGGACCGGCACTCATGACCCTGGGTGGGGAACGATCAACAGCGGGATTTTGAGCTCACGTACCAGCGTTCCGATGTCCATTCGGGAGCGGAAGCCTTCTATGCCCTTGGGTCGTGGCGAACCGACGACGACAAGGTCGAATACCATACCCCTGCTTGCATCAACCAGGCATTCTGCCGGTTTGCCGAACCGGGACTCATAGCTGAATTTAGCACCGGTCTCCTGAGTGGCTCTCCCCAATCGCTCCACCACCTCTGCAACTTCACCGTCGAGCTGGTCCTCGAGATAGTTTCCGAATCTGTCCCGTGTCACCGCGTTGTTGAGCCAATCATCACCCATCATTCCTTTCCAGAATTCGGGAACCACAATCAGGTGGTGCAGGGCGACGTCGCTGTGACACAGGTTCAATGCCTGCTCTTCGGCTGCGCGGGCACCATCGGTGCCGTGGCTGGCGCATAGTATTCGCTTGGGATTCATCAATGCCTTTCACCACTGCCCGGCAAGCCAGTGCAATGTCTCATACCCATGGGTGTCTCTGATCCCATCCAATGGTATCAGTCAGTACACTAGGGCCTGCTCAACTGAAGAAGTAGACGCCCAGTGCAATCAGTAGCGCCAGAATCAGGGCGATAAGGTCTTCACGCCGGTCACTGGCAAAGATCGAGAGCGCGGAACCACGATGGAATTTTGCCCCTGCCTCTTCCTGAAGGTCGATATCTTGACTATGCTGGTCGATCATGGAAATCCTCCTCCGGGTTAGATGGTTTCATGCACAAACAGCATGATCACAAGGAGTGACAACACCGCCTTGGCGGTGCCCACCACGCCGCCGATCACCAACGGCTGGCCTCCCGCCTGCTTGATCGAGGCTACGGTGATCTGCATACCTAGACCAGTCAGGCCGAAAGCGAAAAGCAGGGTGATCCACTGCCTGAACTTCTTGATCTTCTTGGCCGTATGCCGCACCGCCTTGTGTGCGCCTTTGAGGATCTTGTTGGCATCCTTCGAGAGTACCTTGGCATTGACCAAACCACGCAGCGCGGCATCGTCATCGATGCTCATCACTTTGCGGTTCTCGATCAATCGTGTCAGCGCCTGCTGGCGATCCACGCGCTGGACCTTGGGCAACGCCTGCTGCAGGCTTGCCACCTGCTCAGGTTTCAGCAGCTTCTCTGCGGCAATATCATTGTCGAAATATTTGCCTTTATAGTGATTGGCGGGTGCGAAAATGCCGGTTGAAGAGAGGGCGAACATCAGAATGAAGCCGATCACGAAAACCGGAAATTTCTCAAATATCACACGCCCGGTATTGACCGCTTCCGCGCCCTCTTCACGACGCACATACCAGAGTGCCAGCCAGAGCACGATGATGGGGAGGAACAACACCCTGGTTATATTGAAGATCTCCGCCACCTTAAGTGTTTCGATGCCGTCGGGCTGGTAGGCCAATGCCGCACCGGCTACCTGGGCCGAGTTGAGGATACCGGTGCCGGCCCAGGCGCCGAACTGGATATGCCCCAGACCCAACAGCTGACCGATGACCGGAAAGATGAACATACAACCGACGCCCCAGAGCAGAATGGTGCCTATGGTATAGGCGATCTCCACCGATTTGGCCTGGACGACAGGCGCCGCAGCGACCGTCGCCGAAACCCCACAGACCCCCATGCCGGCGGAAAGCACACCCCCCATGGAGTTGGGTAGGTTGCGGCGGCGGGCAAACCAGAGCACCAGACCGACGGAGCCGAGCACGAAAAAGCCGATCAGCACCACCGAGAGACGCCCAAGGTGGGCCAGTTCGGCAAGGCTGTAGAGCGTGCCCAGTAGAATAACGCCGGTCTTCAGCCCCAGCCTCGACATGCGGATACCGTTATCGGCCCATTCGGGAATCTTGAACACATTGACGATCAGGATACCGGCCAGAATACCCAGCACTACATAGTTGAGACCCAGGACCTGGTGCAGATACTTCGCGCCCATCACCGGGCCCAGGCCCTTGCTCAGGACCGCCACGATAGGAGCGAGATACCAGCGAACGATCATCGCAACCAGGAGAATGAAGATGACCCCGGCCACGGTAGAGAGGTAATAGTCCAGATTCCCCTCCTCGTGGGTTCCGAACAGATGCCAAAGACCCACTACCACGCCGATCACACCCGCGGTGTAGGCGAGGCCGGTCATCTCACCAAGGTATTTAGAGATCTTCAGATAGCCAATCAGCCCCTCCTGAAGGCCGAATTGGGCGGTTACGCCGATTACCAGGAAAATGACGCCCATTATCAGTAGCGCCGGATGCTTGTGGGTATATACCATCGACTTGCCCCTCCGTTTGCAGATGGTCCATTGAGATCCTGCTGAACCATTTTTTTGTTATATTAAAAAACCGCGAGATCAGTGGGGTAAACTATATGCCGTTTCGATTGCTCATTTCAACCAGACGTCAGGAGATGCACCACCATATCCGGTGACATCCCTGTGTGAGAAACTGCGTCCCCAAACCTTATCTCGCTAAATTGCCGGGTGGTCCGCAAGTTACCCGTCTGCCTCCAGGAATCGGCTACACTTAATCCCATCAAAGATCCAGACCGGGAGATAACCATGCCATTGACCCTGCTCTCCAGCGCATTTTCAGACGGAGGGGGAATTCCTGCCCAGTTCACCTGCCAAGGCGCGGATATATCGCCCCAGCTACAGTGGGAAGGCGTACCTGACGACACCCGAAGTCTAGTTCTGATTGTGGACGACCCCGATGCACCCGATCCCATGGCGCCGAAAATGGTCTGGGTCCATTGGGTGCTCTTTAACCTGCCGCCGGAGACCCGTGAACTGCCGGAGGCGGTTAACCCCAGCGACCTGCCTCGCGGAACGGGGGAAGGGATCAATGACTGGAATCGAACCGGTTATGGCGGACCTTGCCCACCGATCGGTCGCCATCGCTATTTCCACAAGCTATATGCCCTGGATACCGTGTTGGAGGGTCTGCAGCAGCCTCGCAAGCGCGAAGTGGAAGAGGCGATGGCAGGACATATCATAGAAGAGGCAATCTTGATGGGGACCTATATCAAAACCTGATCGGATGAGTAAGCATCCACGCCTTATATGCCGGTATCCTCTTATTACCGCTCTCATGCCAATAAGGTCGCCATGTCCGTGTGCGCGCCTACCTCTTCTGTGTTAACCAGGCCAAAATCGACCGCACCGTATAAAGGCGACAAACCCAGGCGCCGGGAAATCACCCGCCTCAGTAACGACGGCAACGACTCCTTTTTAGAAACAGCAACACTGTTGGCTCCGGCACCCAATTCTGTGGTTTCAATGTTGCCGATAAGCCAGGGGTTGGTTGGGTCGTGAATAGAGTATTCTATTCGCCTTAACCGCTACCGGAGTAATCAGAATGAGCCAGCTATTCACCCCCTACGCCCTCGGCCGGCTAAACTTGGAAAACCGCATTGTCATCGCCCCCATGTGTCAATATTCGGCGCTGGAGGGCCGGGCCACAGACTGGCACCTGATTCACCTCGGCCACCTGGCCCTCTCCGGCGCCGGCCTGCTTTTCATCGAAGCCACAGCAGTCACCCCGCAAGGGCGCATCTCGCAGAATGACCTCGGTATCTGGTCGGATGGCACTGAAAAGGCACTGGCGCGGGTTGTCGAGCGTCTGCGCACCTATTCGAATATGCCTCTCGCCATCCAGTTGGCCCATGCCGGACGCAAAGCCTCCACCGCTCTCCCCTGGGCCGGCGGTGGACAGATCTCACCGGAAGAGGGTGGATGGCAGACATGCGCCCCCTCCCCCCTACCCTGGAGTGAGGAACAACGTCCACCTGTGGCGCTGGACAGGCAAAGTATGACAGAGATACGCCAGGCCTTCGTTGACGCCGCCGTACGCGCCCATCGACTGGGTATCGAGGTGATCGAACTCCATGCCGCCCATGGCTATCTGCTGCATCAATTTCTGTCACCCCTGTCCAATCTGCGTGAAGATGCCTATGGCGGATCCCTGGAAAACCGCCTGCGCTATCCATTGGAGGTCTTTGAAGCGGTACGTGAGGCGATCCCATCCGGGGTACCGGTTGGCATCCGTATCTCGGCCACGGACTGGATCGAGGGAGGCTGGGATATCGAGCAGAGCCTTATCCTGGCTGAAGCACTGAAACAGCTTGACTGTAGCTTCATCCATGTCTCCAGCGGAGGCCTCTCCCCGCTGCAGCAAATTCCCGCGGCACCCGGTTTTCAAGTGACCTTTGCGAAACGCATCCGGCATGAGGCTGGGGTGCCGACCATTGCGGTTGGGCTGATCACCGAGCCGGAGCAGGCGGAAGCGATCATCGCATTCGGACAGGCGGATCTGGTGGCGCTGGCCCGCGGTATTCTCTACAACCCCCGCTGGCCCTGGCATGCGGCTGCCACCCTGGGTGGCCAGGTCATCGCACCACCGCAATACTGGCGGTCACCGCCGGTCGGCACTGATTCTCTATTCACCGGGACCAGTTGATATGCATCCAATCAGCTCCGCCGGGAATATTCAGTGATACTTTTCAGTGGTGAAGTGCCCCGGCTCCCGCTTGCGGTGCTTGCGCATGCCCCTGGCCTCCAGGGCGGCAGATACCTCCCGGATCATACCCATGTTGCCGCAAAGCATCACATGTGATTTCTCCGGGCTAAGTTCGACTCCGGTATGACTCTCGATACGACCATCTTCCAGTGCTGCCAGAATCCGTCCCTGCAAGGCGCCATCCACCCGTTCCTGACTTGTGATCGGTTGATAACTGAAGCGCTCACCATAATGCCGCTTCAGGTTGTCGATCTCCTCGCTGTAACTGAGCTGATCCTTGTAGCGAACGTTGTGTACCAGAACCATCTGCCGGTATCGCCGCCATGAATGCTCGGTGCGCAGAATGGAGAGATAGACACCCAGCGCCGTTCCAGTGGCGATCATCCAGAGGTTTTCGCTACCCGGCAGCTGATCCAGGGTGAAAAAACCGTTGGCTCGGGCTGAGACCCAGACCCGGTCACCCGGTTCCAGGGCAGCAAGCCGGGAACTTAGAGGGCCGTTCTCCACTTCATTGAAATGGATCTCCAGCATCTCATCCTGGGGTGGATTAACGAATGAGTAGGGCCGCGCCACCCGCTCACCATCGATTTCCAGGGCGAGGCGAGTGAACTGCCCGGCAGTGAACTTATCCACAGGCGCCTTGAGGCGAATAGAGTAGAGCTTGTCAGCCCAATGCCGTTTCTCGAATATCGTACCTTCCAGCCACTTTTCCACAGATCAGATCTCCAAGCAGAATAATATCCTAGGATAACCGGCCCGGGTGTGCCGTTTTCTCCTCCTACATGGGCATGTATAACCTCAAATTCGAGATCCTTCATCGTTGCAAATATTGTGGTTTATCCGCATGTTGGCTTGTCAATCAACGACGCTCGGAGTCAGCTGCTCAGAAGGGATTGTGCTATCGAGTATGGTGAAATACTGGGATTCGAAGTGGTTGGCGCGACACTGCGCAAAATCCAGTACATCACAAATCATGATACAAAATTAATATTTATCATTTTTACTAAGAACCAACTGACTACCATACTATCCGGTAATCAGTATTTACTTATTAAAAACCCAGAAGGAGGTCCAGGCCATGCCCCAGACTGCCGCACCGACAACCAACACCACTTCCCCGCCCCCGCTTTTCGATGGGAGCGGTTATCTCATCGATCATCTGTCATGGAACGAACAGCTTGCCCGCGATCTGGCCCAGCAGGAGGGGGTGGGAGAACTGAGTGAACAACACTGGCAGGTGCTGCGACACATCCGTGAGCGCTATCTGAGTCTGGGCGCCTTGCCTAATATGCGCCAAGTATGCCGAGCCACAGGCATACCCCGCTGGAAGGTCCATAATCTATTCGGGAGTTGCCTCAGCATATGGCGTATCGCCGGACTTCCCGATCCTGGCGAGGAAGCCAAAGCCTACCTGAGCTGAGACTTGATCTTGTCTCTGTAAAATGGGTTTACAGAGTTCCTGTCGACCACATCAGCCTATTGAATCGCACAGCCCGGCATCCTCAATTGCGGAGCCGGGCTGGTGTTGCTCCCGTGAGATATGGGTAGACTTCACTGATCCCGCCATTCCGGCGCATGCCGGAATCCAGATGCTCGTGGTGATTCTAACCATATTTCCCGTTGATATATAGATAGGCCCTTGCACACCGGATGAGGAATAATATCAGGCAGCGGTTGATCGGGTTGCGTATTTTATTGAGAATGAAAAGTTCTGATAGTAAAGATTCAACTACTATTCATGCCAGAAATTCTCAAAAATCGCTATTTGGTTGGTATCGGCATCCTATGCATACTTACGCTGACCTTCTGGGTATCACAAAGGATCAGTTGGCACAACGGAATACGCAAACTGAGCTACAATAACCAGCAGCAACTGGAGCAGTTCGTCGGTCATTTTGAATCGCAATTATCCCGTTACCAATTCATCCCCCAGTTAGTGGCAAAAAACTTCCTTTTGGTTGAGTTGCTGAATGACCCAACCAATGACTCGCTGATTGATGTGGTCAATCTCTTTCTGCAAGAGATCAATGGAATCACTGATGCATCAGATACCTATTTGATGGACAAATCCGGATTAACGCTGGCTGCCAGCAACTGGGGTGGCGAGAATCCCTTTGTCGGACAGAATTTCAGTTTTCGCCCCTATTTCTCCGAAGCAATGCAGGGGAAAGTCGGTCGCTACTTTGCGCTTGGAACCACATCCAAAAAGCGCGGTTACTACTACTCCTACCCGATCATATACAATGCTGACAAAATCGGGGTCATCGCCGTTAAGATGGACCTCTCCAAGATTGAAAAATATTGGTCTGAGAGACAATCACAGTTTATTGTCAGTGATCCGGACGGAATTATTTTCATCACCACGAATCCTGAGTGGTTATACAGCAGCATCGTTCCGTTATCCGCAAAGTCAGTAGAGCGTATAAAGGCAAGTCGACGTTACGGGGACTCAAACATCAAGCCCCTGAAGCTGGCGAACAAGGAAACGGTATCCGACAGCAGTCGCATTATCCAGATCAATACGGAAGACTCAGCGAATGAGTTTCTTACAAACTATCACGACATGCTGGAAGCCGGCTGGTCGATGCGAATCCTAACCCCTCTGGAGGATTTGAGACAGCAAAGCTTGGTCAGTGCCTTTACCATGCTGTTGTTGGCGCTTTCCATGATGCTGATCGGCTTGCTTGTCTGGCAGTGGAACAGACGACATCAGGAGCGTGAGCGATTTCACCAGGAGGCTCAAAAGCAACTGGAAAAGAAGGTCTCTTTGAGAACGGCTGATCTTCAGAACGAGATAGATGAACACAAACAGACCGAAAAAACCCTGCGTGAAACACAGGGTGAGCTTATTCAGACCGCCAAGCTCGCCGTCCTGGGACAGATGTCGGCCAGTATCAGTCATGAACTCAACAATCCCTTGGCGGCAATTCGCAGTTATGCCGACAATGCACGGAAATTTCTATCCATCGATAAAGATGGCAAGGCTGACGAAAACCTGCAACGGATTGCCGAACTGACAGACCGGATGTCCAGAATCAGCTCCCAGTTGAAATTTTTCTCACGTAAGTCGAGTGGCCAACTTGAACTGGTCAATATCGCTCCAATCATTCAAACCGCTATTGAAATATCAAGGCCGCAATTCAAAAATACGGATATCACTATCGATACCGACCGGGTAGGCGGCAACATCATCGCCCATGTTGATTTTATCCAACTGGAACAGGTATTGATTAATCTCTTCAACAATGCCATTCATGCGATCGGCAGTCATGCCCCAGGCACTATCACTATTACTGCAGAGCGGTATAACAAACGGATCATGATTCATGTTGACGATACAGGACCGGGGATCGATGAGCAGAAACTTGAAATGATCTTTGAACCATTTTACACAACCCGGGAATCGGGACTCGGACTTGGGCTGTCGATATCAGCCAGAATCATCGACAGCATGAATGGCAAGTTGTCCGCTGAAAACCTAAACATGGGTGGTGCTCGTTTCACTATTACACTGCCTGAGCCGGAAAAAGATAAATGAGTAAAAGCCCTGATGTATTCTTTATCGATGATGAAATCGATCTCCGCCTAGCCAACGAACAGACCCTTGAACTGGCCGGGTTCCAGGTAAGGGTTTTTGAAAGGGCGGAAGATGCCCTGAAGCTGATCGATAACCAGACCGGCGGCATCGTGGTCAGTGATATTCGACTTCCCGGTCTTGGCGGGCTTGCGCTTTTACAGCGATTGCAACAGATGGATGCCACACTACCCGTTATCTTGATTACCGGTCATGGAGACATATCCATGGCAGTGGATGCCATGCAGAAAGGCGCCTATGACTTTATCGAAAAACCCTTTTCGTCAGAGAGATTGGTGGATACGGTACGCAGAGCCCTCGAAAAGCGCAGGCTTGTCCTCGAGAACCGAACCTTAAAAACCGAGCTGAATGCGCAAAACTCCTTGGGACCGCGCATTATCGGTAAAACCTCAGCCATGAAGGCGCTGAAAAATACCATCAATCAACTGGCGGATACCGCTGCTGACATACTGATCATGGGTGAAACCGGTACCGGTAAAGAGCTTGTGGCACGTTCACTCCATGAACACAGCCAACGAAGGGATAAGAACTTTGTCGCTGTAAACTGCGGCGCTATTCCGGAAAATCTGATCGAAAGTGAACTATTCGGACATGAAAAAGGGGCCTTTACCGGCGCAGAAACACTGCGTATCGGAAAATTCGAATACGCCAATCATGGAAGCGTATTCCTGGACGAAGTGGAATCCATGCCCCTGCCCGCCCAAGTCAGGCTGCTGCGCATATTGCAGGAACGATACCTTGAACGCATCGGTTCCAATGAAAGTATCGAATTGGATATCCGCATTGTTGCAGCCACCAAGGTTGATCTAAAGGCTGCCGCTGATCGTGGCGAATTCAGGGAAGATCTCTACTATCGATTGAACGTCGTAACCCTGGAACTTCCACCCTTGCGCGAACGCCGTGAAGACATACCTTTATTGTTCCAGCACTTTCTGCTGGTTGCAGCGGCTCGCTACGGAAAGGTCGCACCGGCGATGCCGGACAATATCAGCCAGAAACTTATGTCATTCAACTGGCCGGGCAATGTGAGGGAACTGCGCAATGCCGCAGAGCGTTTCGTGCTGCTTGGCGATGAATGCGGCCTGCAACTGGATGAAAAAACCGTCACATCACCTTGCGTCCCCTTGACCCTGCCTGAACATGTTGAAGTCTTTGAGCGGGCGATGATTGAGCAGGCCCTCTCCGAATCCGGCGGGGTGATAAAAAAGACCATGGAACTGCTGGGTTTGCCTAGAAAAACCCTCTATGACAAGATGCAAAAGTACGGCCTCGACAAACGCCTATACAAATAGATTGATTGGCGGGGGTTTTTGGCCGAATACCACACGCGGGTACACGGCTTATGGGTGAGTTTCCACCCATCCAAAAAGATAGCTGTCGTACTTGTTTTGTTATTTTATTCATTCAATCATTAACTTAGATCGAAGTGACCAATCGGAGTATTCTGGTCTGACTTTTGCTGAATACGATTCATTGCGCTGAATAGGCGGAATCTAGATATCACTAAATCATAAAACTGGAGGATTATTAATGAATATTGCACGCAGATCGGTACTGGCCGCAGGTACAGCCCTACTTGCAGCCGGCATGATGCTACCTGTCACCGCATCAGCCAAAGAGCGAGTTGTTTTTAGCGGTGGCCCGGCTGGTGGTACCTTCCAGGTCGTCGCCAATGCGGTCCAGGTCTACAAGCCCATCAAGAGCTCGAAGGATTTTCGGGTCAAGGCACAATCTTCAGCCGGCTCGGTTGAAAACCTGCGTAAGGTAAACTCCGGCAAGGCCCAGATGGGCGTGGTCTATTCCGGCCATGTTTACCTCGGCCGCAACGGCCAGATGAAGAATGACACCAAGAAGTATGAAGACGTCATGGCTGTCGCCTGGCTCTACGGTGCGCCTGCCCAGCTGGTGACGCGTAAGGACTCCGGCATCAAGAGCACCAAGGATCTTGCCGGGAAAAAGGTTGGTGTAGGCAATGCCGGCTCGGGCGCGTTCGCCAACTGTGAACTCTTTTTCTCCCACATGGGTGTCTGGGACAAGATCGAACGCAATGCCATGGGCTACAACGATGCCGCCCAGGCATTCGGCAACAATCAGCTGGATGCCTTCTGGTTATTCACGGCCTTCCCCAGCGGCGCCGTTATCATGGCGGCCCAAACCAATGACATTGAATTGGTGGATGTGGGTAAGGACGCGCAGGATAGCGGCTTCTTCGATAAATACCCCTACTTCTCACAACTGTCGGTACCGGCCGGCACCTATCGCGGCGTAGAAAAGGACAGCCCCTCCTTCCAGGACTCGGCCCTCTGGGTGGCCAACTCCAAGGTATCGGATGACACTGTCTACAACATGCTTTCCATCATCTACACCGATGAAGGCCTGGCCCACATGAAGGCACAGAAAAAGACCTTCAAGAACATGAGCCTCGATACCGGAACCCAGGGAGTTGTCACCCCATGGCATCCCGGCGCCATCAAATTCTGGAAAGAAAAAGGTATGATGTAAACCATCCTGCTCCTGAGCCCACGGCCGCAAAGAAGTAGCAGTAATAGATGAAGCCGACCACATCGCCGTGGTCGGCTTTTCTTTTTTCGATGTATTGACGGATACCTGGCCTGGAACAACCCATAATAATCTCAGTGTCGACCGTAATTGGTCATCATCTACAGTCTTAATTAGGGCCTGATCCGCTAAAACATGACAGGAGGCATAGCGTGGAACACAAAGACGATGAGACCTACAGCGATGAAGAGGCTGTGGCACGGCTGAGGGAGTAGCTGCCCCACTGCTACCTGGAGAAAGGCTGGATCCGGCGAAAATACAAAACCAGCGGCTGGGAGGGAACCCTGATGGTGGTGAATACGGTGGGCCACCTGGCGGAAGCGGCATTCCACCATCAGGATCTGACCGTCTCCTATGCGATCGTCGAAGGAGTTGAAACGGAAAAAAATTGAAATTTCTGCAGTTATGAAAATGTGACGACTATCGGAGCTAGCTGTTCAGTCGTCCCTTGGCAGTAGATGAATTTGAATCCATTCTGTTCAAACCTGCTGATTAACGTGCTTGAATGGCCTGGTTATCATCTATCCAATCGACCCTGTAACTGCAGAAAAATGGACAGCGCATAGGGGGTTTAGTCGCCATCGGCATCTGATCTGCCGGCCAGCCTTTTCCATATCTCGATACGCTCTTCCGTCACCTTGATGGAATTGATGTAGTCGAGATCCAACAGAGAGTCTAAGACGGCCCCCTCTTCTTCGGCATGTACGAATGCATTCGCAATATGAACCACGCTGAGCACGCTGAACACCCTTTCCCCCTGCAAGGCCGGCTGATTATGCAAGGCTACCGCTTCCACGACCGACTGTGGCAATCCCCACAGACCTAAGAGGTATGCGCCCACCGCTCCATGCGTGGAACCGAATACCGCCTCCTCTGCAGCGACTCGCTCTTCCGTTACAGCTTGCCTCACTCCTATAAACTGCAGGTACTCGGTGGGCTGATTGACTACCAGGATCAGTTTACCGATGTCGTGCAGCATGCCGGCAAGCAGGCTATCCTCGACGGCGGGAGACTGCATTCCCTCCTCGCTGGCGATCAACTTGGCAAGTGAACCAACCCGTGAACTATGGAGCCAAAGTGCTTCCAGCGAAAACTCCTTCACATTGAGCTTGTCCGCATCGAACTGTTTGAATATACCGATTGACAGTACCAGCGGTTTAAGTATTTCAATCCCCAATAAAGAAACTGCATCAACCGGATTTGAGACGTGGCGGCCGAGGCCGAAAAAGGCCGAGTTGACAAGTTGTAAAACTTTTAAGGTCATCGCCGGATCTTTGGCAATCAACCTCCCTACATCGGCAACCGAGGTATTCGGATCCTGAATGGCATCCATCAATTCGCTATACAGTGCGGGCAGGCTTGGCAGCGAACGCATACCTGAAACCAGAGACTTGAGGTGACTCTCACCGAGGAGATCACGCAACGAAAAAGCGCGCGCCAAGGTGCCTTTCAGAATATCGATCTCACAGGGTTTGTTCAGATACTGATGAGCAGGCCCCACCGTCTTCATCACCGATTCCTGGTCAGATTGCCCGGATAGTACAATACGAACCACCTGAGGGTGTCCCTTCGCGATGCAATCCAAAAGCTCCGCACCATCCATGCCCGGCATACGCATGTCGGTGACTACAGCATCGAAACGGATCTCTTCGGCCTTTGCGAGCGCCTCTTGTCCGCTGCCGGCAAACTCTATATCCCATTCCTTTCGCTGACTTCGCAGACTGCGCCTGAGTCCTGAGAGGATATTCGGTTCATCATCGACGAACAGAATTTTCTTTTTTTCTGTTGAACCGATCATGCCGTCTTTTTCTCTAAGGGCAGCCTGATGATAAACGTCGTACCGACACCCATCTCTGTCTCGAAACTCAGTTCTCCATCGTGTTGATCGACAATGATCTTGTGGCTTAGCGAGAGTCCCTGGCCAGTCCCTTTGCCCACATCCTTGGTGGTAAAGAATGGATCGAATACATGTTCTCGCGCATCCTCGGGGATACCGGTTCCACTATCGGCGATACGAATCACCACCCAATTGTCCTCGCGACCGGTCGTGATCCTAATTAATCCCATATCGCCGTTATCTCCCACCCTACCGGTAATGGCATGAGCTGCATTGACGATAATATTAAGAATGACCTCGTTGATCGGCCCGGGTATGCAGCGGACCTGAGGCAGGGAGGGATCGAGCTCGAGCTGCATCTCCGAATGATACTTCCAGACATTGCGCGCCACGGTCACAGTACTGTCGACTGCCTTGTTGATATCAGTCAGCGTCTTCTCTCCCGAACCCGGATGCGAAAACTCTTTCATTGCCCGTACAATGGTTGCGACACGTTCCACACCATCAAGCGTCTGCTGGATCGACTTGGGCACCTCTTCTTGCAGGTACTCCAAATCCACCTCTTCAATCTTATCGTCCAATTGGGATAAGAGTTCCGTTGGCACTATACCGCTACGCGCAGTGTCGACAACCTCATGCTCATCGTTGATGATCTCGGCAATATCCTCAAAGGCTTCACGCAGAAAGCGTATATTGTCACCGACATACTGAATCGGTGTGTTGATCTCGTGAGCAATACCCGCCGCCAACTGCCCGATCGACTGCAGCTTTTGCATCTGCTGCATCTCTGATTCGAGCTGCTTCTGCTCGGTGACATCATCGGCGATCAACAAATAGCCGTTACTGTCGTCGCTCTCGTCTCTGAATGGCGTGGCACAGACCGAAAGCAGCCGATTGGTTCCACTCACCGGTTTACAACGCACTTCAAAACGGTCAGCTTGCTTTTCACTACCCAGACTGGTGAGGATACTGTTCACAGCCTGCGACCAATCCCAACCAATGGGAGCGGCGGCAATCGGCTTACCAAGCACATGTTCAGCCACCACGCCAAAAGTCTGCGTGGCCTGTTCGTTCCAATGGCTGATACAGCCCTGGTTGTCCACCCCGATAAGAATGGAAGTCAATGAAGCTAACAGACGGCTGTTCTGCTCGTGAGCCAGCGCCAACTGATTGCTGGTGCGCGCCCGCTCGATAATACCCGCCAAGGTATCGGCCACACCACGCAGAAATGACTCTTCATCCTGACTGCGTATATGCCCCTCTTTGAGATAGAGTGCCAGCACACCCAGTACATGATCCTTAGAGATGATAGGCACATTATAGTGGCCGTGGGGCTGCATACCTTCCACTCTGTTTTCATGGCGATCATCGACGCTATCTGCAAACTGCACTTCCCCGCTTTTGGCGGCACAGCCACAGAGACATTGGCCAAATTCAATTGTTTCGCAAAGCTCAACAATTTGAGGATCAAGATTCGAATGAGCCAGCATTCTAAGCTGCCCGCTCCCATTCTCGGTCACGAAGATAGCGCCTTGATGCATCATGTCGGTAAGAGGCGCGGAAAGAATGACTTCCAGGCACTCTTCCAGCAACCTCTCGAAAGGCATCTCCTGCAGTGACAGACTCAACAGCTTGTTGAGGACATGGTGGGTACGGCTTTGCTGATGCAGTTTACTGTAGGTATGGTAGCGCTTGATCGCATACTGAACGACCCGATTGAACACTCTCTCATCCACCACGCCCATGAAGAGGCACTCGTCCGCCCCTTCACCCATCCACATGGCAGCCAGCCCCGCATCTTCATATTTTTGGGTGGCAATGATCGGCGCATAGGAGAAGGCGTCGCGCAAGGAGCGTATGGCTGACGGTGACGGCATATCCGCCAGACCGGTATCCAACAGGATCAGGTCATAATGGGATTGAGCGATTTCGTTGAGAGCATCTGCCAACAACTCAACAGTCTTGTATTCTATGCTCAGTTGAGAATCCATCCGCAGAAGCAGCCGCAAAGTCTCCTCTGCGCTGTCTGGATCATCATCCACCAGCAACACACGGATCCCGGTATTTTTCTGTGGTGAACTATCATTCGGCATAGCGGTCTTTACACCTTTGCACCGCCACTATATCCGATGTGGCTATGAATGAAGTTATTACACTCAATATATACTGTATCGGCCCCTCGCATTCACACCTTTAATAAGGGGTAAAAGATAATCCCAATTCAGGAATAAACCTATTGAGCGACATCAATCTTTGATTTCGCCGCACCAGATACCATGTTTCATCCATGGTTAATGAATTGAAATGCTGTACCGAATAGTCTTACTGCGGAAGGAAACAAGCGTTTGTTAACCCTCGATATGACCACTGCGGCATGCGGCATGTTCGCAACATGATCAATGACGGATACGCGCTTATTACAGGGCTCTGTTCACCACTATGTCCTCAGGCACTGCAACATAGCATCCGACGATGGATCAAATTACAAATAAAATACCCTATGGCAAGCTAAGGATATTTGGTGCCAACAATACTAACCGCCAGGCTGTACATGTCAGCAAGGCGGTCAGAAATGTTGCGGAATCAACGACCCTGCTTACGCAAATTCTGCACACTGAAGATACCTGGCGGATTTTCCTCC